>NZ_PHHE01000001.1:1200000-2400000 GCF_002813455.1 Pseudomonas baetica
GTGAAGGCGTGCAGCAGGCCTTGCTCAAGTTGATCGAAGGCACGGTCGCTTCCGTACCGCCGCAAGGTGGCCGCAAGCATCCGCAGCAGGAGTTCCTGCAGGTCGACACCCGTAACATCCTGTTCATCTGCGGTGGTGCGTTCTCGGGTCTCGAGAAGGTCATCCAGAACCGTTCCACCAAAGGTGGCATCGGTTTCAACGCAGAAGTGCGCAGCAAGGAAGAAGGCAAGAAGGTTGGTGAGTCCCTGCGTGAAGTCGAGCCTGACGATCTGGTCAAGTTCGGTCTGATCCCGGAGTTCGTCGGTCGTCTGCCTGTCCTCGCGACGCTGGACGAGCTGGATGAGGCTGCGCTGATGCAGATCCTCACCGAGCCGAAAAATGCTCTGACCAAACAGTATGCCAAGCTGTTCGAGATGGAAGGCGTGGATCTGGAGTTCCGCTCAGACGCGCTGAAATCGGTCGCCAAGCGTGCCCTGGAGCGTAAAACCGGTGCCCGTGGCCTGCGTTCGATTCTCGAAGGTGTGCTGCTCGACACGATGTACGAAATCCCCTCGCAGTCCGAGGTGAGCAAAGTCGTCATCGATGAGAGTGTGATTGAAGGCAAGTCCAAGCCACTGTATATCTACGAGAACAGTGAGCCGACGGCCAAGGCAGCGCCGGACGCTTAAGCGTCCACTCTGCCGGAATAAAGAAGGGGCCTTCGGGTAATGCCGATCAGTTAAGCCCTTTTGCTTGACCTTTGGCCGCAAGAAATCAAAATCCGATGCCTGAATAGGCATCGGATTTTTTTATGCGTCTGGCTCGGGCACTGGAACTCACCCACAACTTCGTCTCGACTCCCAACTCCCTCGAAGGGTTGGACTCGTTGCTTGATCCATCTCTGGTCGAACAGGCATTGGAGCAGGCCGGTGTAGCCACTTTGCGCAGGCGACGCTTACCTTTGGAAATGATGCTTTGGTGCGTCATCTCCATGGCGTTTTTTCGACGCATGTCGGCGTGGGATGTGGTCAGTCGCATGAACATCATGCTGCCTGGGCAACGTCCGCTGGTCGCGCCCAGCGCCGTAGTCCAAGCCCGTCAGCGGCTGGGCAGCGAGGCCGTACGACAAGTCTTCGATCTGACTCAGAAAAGCTGGCATGAAGCGGCCAGTCATCCGACCTGGGCCGGGTTGCGCTTGCTGGGTGTCGACGGCGTCGTCTGGCGTACGCCCGATACACCGGAAAACCGTGCGCGTTACGACTCCGCCAGCAACCAGCATGGCGATACTGGTTTTCCTCAGGTGCGCATGGTTTGCCAAATGGAATTGACCAGTCACTTACTGATTGGCAGCGCGTTTGACGGCTATCGCAGCAACGAGATGAAACTGGCGGAGCAACTGATCGAAACCACCCCCGATCACTCGCTGACGCTGTTCGATCGCGGCTTTTATTCCTTGGGGTTGCTGCATCAATGGCAGCAAGCAGGCATCGAGCGACATTGGTTGATGCCGCTGAAAAAAGGCTCGCAGTACGAAGTGCTTCAGCGTTTGGGGCGCCACGATGCTGTGGTCTCGTTGAGTACTTCGCCGCAGGCCCGCAAGCAATGGCCTGGATTGCCGGAGCGCCTGACTGCGCGGCTTCTGAGCAAAACCGTCAAGGGCAAGGTTTGTCAGATACTGACGTCGATGGCCGACTCATTACGCTTCCCGTCCGACGAAATCGTCGATCTCTACAGCCAGCGATGGGAGATCGAGTTAGGGTTTAGAGAAATGAAGCAGACCCTGCTGAACAGCAGCTATACGCTGCGCAGCAAGACGCCCGAAATGATTGAGCAGGAACTGTGGGGCGTGTTGTTGGGCTACAACCTGTTGCGTTATCAGATGGTGGAGATGAGCCGCCATTGTCCAGGCATCCATCCATGCGAACTGAGCTTCACCGCGTGCACTTGGGCGATCTTGGGGTTTATCAACGGCGTTTCTGCGGATCGTTCGGGGAACATCCCCAAATATCTCGCAGAGTTGCATGCCTCAGCCCCGCATTATGTCCTGCCACATCGACGCGAGGAGCGCATTTATCCTCGGGCAATCAGGCTCAAATCGCCGAAGTATCCGATCAAAAACAAAAATGCCAGTCAGCTTAACTGACTGGCATTAGGGCCTTCGGGCCTCTTTTTTTTTATGTCATTTTTTACATCCGCTTTGTGCTTGTTTTTTTTCAAGGCAGCCCCCATCTTGGTTTCAAGCTTAATTCCATCTGATTACGGCCATATGGCCGCCGTAGAGGCGAAATCATGAAGACAACCATCGAATTGCCTCTCCTGCCATTGCGTGATGTTGTGGTTTATCCGCACATGGTTATCCCGCTGTTCGTGGGGCGCGAGAAATCCATCGAAGCCCTCGAGGCAGCGATGACGGGTGACAAGCAGATCCTGCTGCTGGCCCAGAGAAACCCGGCTGACGATGATCCCGGTGAAGACGCTCTCTATCGCGTAGGTACCATCGCAACTGTGCTGCAACTGCTCAAGTTGCCCGACGGCACCGTCAAGGTGCTGGTCGAGGGTGAGCAGCGCGGTACCGTTGAGCGCTTCAGCGAAGTCGACGGCCACTGCCGTGCCGAAGTCTCCTTGATCGAAGAAGTCGA
Organism: Pseudomonas baetica; assembly: GCF_002813455.1. Taxonomy (NCBI): domain Bacteria; kingdom Pseudomonadati; phylum Pseudomonadota; class Gammaproteobacteria; order Pseudomonadales; family Pseudomonadaceae; genus Pseudomonas; species Pseudomonas baetica. The sequence goes on from NZ_PHHE01000001.1 coordinate 1,202,619, forward strand.
CGCTGCCGAGCGCGAGTCCGAAGTGTTCGTGCGAACGCTGCTGTCGCAGTTCGAACAATATGTGCAGTTGGGCAAGAAAGTCCCGGCTGAAGTCCTGTCATCGCTCAACAGCATTGATGAGCCGGGCCGCCTGGTCGATACCATGGCCGCGCACATGGCGCTGAAAATCGAGCAGAAACAGGAAATCCTCGAAATCATCGATTTGTCGGCGCGGGTCGAGCATGTTCTGGCATTGCTGGACGCCGAGATCGACCTGCTGCAAGTCGAAAAACGCATTCGCGGTCGCGTCAAAAAACAAATGGAGCGCAGCCAGCGCGAGTACTACCTGAATGAGCAGATGAAGGCCATTCAGAAAGAGCTGGGTGACGGTGACGAAGGTCACAACGAAATCGAAGAGCTGAAAAAGCGCATCGATGCTGCCGGCCTGCCGAAAGATGCACTGACCAAAGCCACCGCAGAGTTGAACAAGCTCAAGCAAATGTCACCGATGTCCGCCGAAGCCACGGTAGTGCGCTCCTACATCGACTGGCTGGTGCAAGTACCGTGGAAGGCACAGAGCAAAGTGCGCCTGGATCTGGCCCGTGCGGAAGACATTCTCGATGCCGATCACTATGGTCTGGAAGAGGTCAAGGAGCGTATCCTTGAGTACCTCGCCGTGCAGAAGCGCGTGAAGAAAATCCGTGGCCCGGTGTTGTGCCTGGTGGGTCCTCCGGGCGTGGGTAAAACCTCGCTGGCTGAGTCGATTGCCCATGCGACCAACCGCAAGTTCGTGCGCATGGCCCTCGGTGGCGTGCGTGATGAAGCGGAAATTCGTGGTCACCGCCGGACTTACATCGGTTCGATGCCGGGAAGATTGATTCAAAAGATGACAAAGGTGGGCGTGCGCAACCCGCTGTTCCTGCTCGACGAAATCGACAAAATGGGCAGCGACATGCGTGGCGACCCGGCGTCGGCGTTGCTTGAAGTGCTCGATCCTGAGCAAAACCACAACTTCAACGATCACTATCTGGAAGTCGATTACGACCTTTCCGATGTGATGTTCCTGTGCACCTCCAACTCGATGAACATTCCGCCGGCGCTGCTCGACCGGATGGAAGTCATCCGTCTGCCGGGTTACACCGAAGACGAAAAGATCAACATCGCGGTCAAATACCTGTCGCCAAAACAGATCGCCGCCAATGGTCTGAAGAAAGGCGAGCTGGAATTCGACGAAGAAGCGATCCGCGACATCATCCGTTACTACACCCGTGAAGCCGGTGTTCGTGGCCTCGAACGGCAGATCGCCAAGGTCTGCCGCAAGGCGGTCAAAGAACACGCGCTGGAAAAACGCTTCTCGGTGAAAGTGACAGCTGACTTGCTGGAGCACTTCCTCGGCGTGCGCAAGTTCCGCTACGGTCTGGCTGAGCAACAGGATCAGATCGGTCAAGTGACCGGACTCGCCTGGACTCAGGTTGGCGGCGAACTGTTGACCATCGAAGCCGCTGTTGTGCCGGGCAAGGGTCAGTTGATAAAGACCGGTTCGCTGGGTGATGTAATGGTCGAATCGATCACTGCCGCCCTGACTGTGGTACGCAGTCGCGCGAAGAGTCTGGGCATTCCTCTGGACTTCCACGAGAAGCGCGACACGCATATCCATATGCCGGAAGGCGCGACTCCGAAAGACGGTCCTAGCGCCGGTGTAGGGATGTGCACCGCGCTGGTGTCGGCGTTGACCGGCATTCCGGTACGCGCCGATGTCGCCATGACCGGCGAAATCACTCTGCGTGGTCAGGTGCTGGCAATTGGCGGTTTGAAGGAAAAACTGCTGGCGGCGCATCGCGGCGGAATCAAGATTGTGATTATTCCGGAAGAGAACGTGCGTGATTTGAAGGAGATTCCTGACAATATCAAGCAGGATCTTCAGATTAAACCGGTTAAATGGATTGACGAGGTCCTGCAAATTGCGCTGCAATACGCGCCGGAGCCCTTGCCGGATGTGGCTCCGGAGATAGTTGCCAAGGACGAAAAGCGCGAGTCTGACTCTAAGGAAAGAATTAGCACGCATTAATACGTTTTTGCCTGGGGGGCTTCCTTGACAGCTTTTTAGAGCCCTTGTTATAAAGCGGCTCTTAAGTGTCTGTAGGCCATTCAGCACTCGTTTTTGCTTTCACCAAAAAACTTAGAATCATCTCAAAATAGATATAAGGGGACTTAGAGTGAACAAGTCGGAACTGATTGATGCTATCGCTGCATCCGCTGATATCCCGAAAGCTGCCGCTGGCCGTGCGCTGGACGCTGTAATCGAATCCGTCACTGGCGCTCTCAAGGCTGGCGACTCCGTAGTTCTGGTCGGTTTCGGTACTTTCTCCGTGACTGATCGTCCGGCTCGTACCGGTCGTAACCCTCAGACCGGCAAGTCTCTGGAAATCCCGGCTGCCAAGAAGCCAGGTTTCAAAGCCGGTAAAGCACTGAAAGAAGCTGTTAACTAAGTTTTCAGGTTTTTACCCATCCGGGTCGGGGTCATGCCTGACTTGGCAGCGGAGCGGTAGAGCAGGTCGCTGAAACAGCTGCCTGTAACGCCGGGATCGAGGGTTCGAGCCCTGTCCGCTCCGCCAGTTACGAGAAGGCGCATCCTCGGATGCGCCTTTCTTCTATCCGGATTCTACCCACGCTCCACGGTTGCCTAAATTGAAGTTCAACCGTTTCTGGGGGACGCATGCTGCAGAATATCAGGGACAATTCACAAGGCTGGATTGCCAAGACCATTATCGGGGCCATCATTTTGCTGATGGCTTTGACCGGTTTCGACGCCATTTTCCAGGCCGCCACTCACAAGAATGAGGTGGCCAAGGTCAATGGTGAAGAAATCAGCCTGAACGAGCTGAGCCAGGCCGTTGATATGCAACGCCGTCAGCTGATGCAACAGCTGGGCAAAGATTTCGACGCTTCCTTGCTCGATGAAAAAATGCTCCGCGAATCGGCCCTCAAGGGTCTGATTGATCGCAAGCTGCTGCTGCAAGGCGCTGAACAATCGAAATTTGCTTTCTCCGAAGGCGCTTTGGATCAGGTGATCCTGCAGACGCCTGAGTTTCAGGTTGATGGCAAGTTCAGCTCCGAGCGTTTCGACCAGGTGATCCGTCAACTGGGTTACAGCCGTATGCAATTCCGCCAGATGCTGGCTCAGGAAATGCTGATCGGCCAATTGCGCGCCGGTGTAGCGGGCAGCGGTTTTGTCACCGACGCCGAAGTGCTGGCATTCGCCCGTCTGGAAAAACAGACCCGCGATTTCGCGACCTTGAACGTCAAGGCCGACCCGGCGGCGGTCAAGCTGACCGATGATGAGGTCAAGGCTTACTACGACGAGCACGCCAAGGAATTCATGACCCCTGATCAAGTGGTCATCGATTACCTGGAACTGAAGAAGGCTTCGTTCTTCGATCAGGTCGCCGTCAAGGACGAAGACTTGCAAGCGGCGTATCAGAAAGAGATCGCCAACCTGTCGGAACAGCGTCGTGCGGCGCACATTCTGATCGAAGTGAACGACAAGACGACCGAAGCTCAGGCCAAGGCGAAGATCGAAGAAGTGCAGGCGCGTCTGGCCAAGGGCGAGAAGTTTGAAGCGCTGGCCAAAGAGTTTTCGCAAGACCCGGGTTCGGCCAACAACGGCGGTGACCTCGGTTATGCAGGTCCTGGTGTCTACGACCCAGCCTTCGAAAAAGCCCTGTACTCGCTGGCTAAAGATCAGGTTTCCGAACCGGTTCGCACCGACTTCGGTTACCACCTGATCAAGCTGCTGGGTGTTGAAGCGCCTGAAGTGCCAACCCTGGCCAGCCTGAAGGACAAGCTGACCCGCGAGCTGAAAGCGGCGCAGGTCGAGCAGCGTTTCGTTGAAGCGACCAAGCAACTGGAAGACTCCGCGTTCGAAGCGTCTGACCTGGCTCAGCCTGCGTCGGATCTGAAACTGACCGTGCACACCTCCAAGCCGTTCGGCCGTGAAGGTGGCGAAGGTGTTGCGGCCAACCGTGCCGTGGTCACTGCTGCGTTCAGCACTGAAGTGATCGATGAGGGGGCCAACAGCACCGCCATCGAGCTGGATCCGGAAACCGTGATCGTGCTGCGTTCCAAGGAGCACTTGAAACCTGCGCAACTGCCTCTGGAAAGTGTGAGTGCGGCCATCCGCACCCAACTGACCAAAGAGCACGCCAGCGCGGCTGCCAAGACCAAGGCCGAGAAGCTGATTGCTGATCTGCGCGATGGCAAGGCGCCGCTGGACAAGGCTGTTGATGGCCAGAGCTGGAAAGCCACACAAGCGGCCACCCGTGGTCAGGAAGGTGTTGATCCGGCGGTACTGCAGGCGCTGTTCCGTATGCCCAAGCCGGCAGCCAAGGACAAACCGACGTTCAGCAGCGTTACGCTGTCGGACGGTAGCCTGATGATCGTGCGTTTGAACGGCATCAATGAGGCGGCTGCGCCGACCGAGGAAGAGAAGGTTCAGTACCGTCGCTTCCTGGCGTCCCGTGAAGGGCAGCAGGACTTTGCGGCTTATCGCAAGCAGCTGGAGGCACAGGCAGACATCAAGAAGTTCTGATGGTTGACTGAGCTTTACTACGAGAGCCCCGGCCAATTGGTCGGGGCTTTTTTGTGGGCGCGATCCAGCCTTCTGGGCATGGGTCGGGATCGCCTTTGGATCATCCCGCTCGCGGAAATCCATGATGTCGGGCGTTTACAGCTGCGTACAAGGTCGAGACCAGCAGCGCTGCAACAATCCATGGGAAGTGTCCAACCCCCACGCTGTCCAGCAACAGCCCACCCGCCAGTCCACCTCCGGCGATGCCGACATTCCACAAGGTGACCAGCATGGATTGCGCGGTGTCGGCGGCGTCTTTTGCGGTTTTTGCCGAGGCGGTTTGCAGCAGCGATGGCATGGCGCCGAAGGCCAGTCCCCATATTGCCGTGGCGATGTAGATCACGTTCGGCGATTCGCGCCACAGGCCGAGCGCTATGGCCGAAAGCATGAACAGCAGCGTGCTGATGATGACCAGTTCGCGCAGCCAGCGATCTATCAGGCTGCCGACGACCCACAGACTCAGCACGGAGGCCACGCCGAACATGAGCAATACGAGGTCGATATCACTGGCAAGTCCTGAGGGTTGCAGGAACGGTGCGATGTAGGTGTACAGAAGGTTGTGTGCGACCACGTAGGACAAGGTCACGAACAACACCGATCGTACGCCTGGCAGGGTAAAGACCTGACGCAGCGGCAAGCGGTTGCCTGCGCGATCACCCGGAAAGTCAGGCACTTGCCAGCGTACCCAGATGACCAGCAGTACGGTTAACGCGGTCATGATCGCGAAGCTCAGGCGCCAGCCGATCAGGGTGCCGAGCAAGGTGCCTGCCGGGATTCCCAGTGACAGCGCAATCGGTGCACCCAGCATGGCCACGGTGATAGCACGGCCTTGCAGGTGCGGCGCGACCATTCGGCTTGCGTACCCGGCGAGCAGGGCCCAGAGCAGGCCGGCGAATACACCGGCGATAAATCGTGCAATCAGGGTTAGCCAGTACAGGTCTGAAACGGCGGTGATGCTGTTGGCGATGGCAAACCCGGAGATGGCGGATAGCAGCAGCGGGCGGCGACGCCAGGTGCGGGTAGCGATGGTCAGCGGTATGGCGGCCAGTATCGAACCGATGGCATACAACGTGACCAGTTGCCCGATCAGCGCCTGAGAGACGCCCAGGCCGTCGCTCATCTGCGGTAGCAGGCCGGCGGGCATGGCTTCGGTCATTACCGTGATGAAACCGGCGGTTGCCAGGGCCAGCAGTGCTGCGAGGGGGAGGCGTTCGCGGGTTGCAAGCGGGGGGGGGAGTGGGGGGCAGGTGAGTGGTGCGTCGTTCATGAGCCAGCATCCTTGTGCAGAGTTGACGAGGCACACAGGTTAGAGCGCTGCACATTCAGGAAAAACAGGTTATGGTTCCGAACATATCGGACATGGAAGTCGTCAATGGAGTGTTGGTATGGATAGCCTTGGCAGTATTTCGGTGTTTGTTCAGGTTGCCGAAACGCGCAGTTTTACCGAGGCGGGTCGGCTGCTGGGAGTATCGTCCTCGGCGGTGGGCAAAAGTATTGCCCGGCTGGAAGCACGGCTCGGCGTACGGCTGTTTCATCGCACCACTCGCAGTATCGCGCTCACCAGCGAAGGTGCGCTGTTTCTTGAGCGTTGCCGCAAGATCCTCGCCGAGGTTGAGGCGGCGGAGTTTGAGTTGTGTGACGCCGCTGCAAAACCCCATGGCAAGTTGCGGATCAGTCTGCCGCAGGTGCATGGGTTGGTGATGCCGGTCATGAACGAGTTCATGGCCCTGTATCCGCAGATCGAGCTGGACCTGGATCTGACTGATCGCATGGTCGATGTGGTCGAAGAGGGCTTCGATGCGGTTATCCGAACCGGTACACCGCGTGACTCGCGACTGATGGCACGACCGTTGGGTAAGTTTTACATGGTGCTGGTGGCCAGTCCCGCCTATCTGCGCGAGCGCGGTGTGCCGCAAACGCCCGGCGATCTTGCTGACCACGCCTGTCTGCGCCACACCTTCCATGCCACCGGAAAACTGGAGCCCTGGCCTTTGCGGCGGGAGCCGTTTACCGCGGAGCCATTATTGCCGGCGCGGCTTGTCAGCACGTCCATCGAGGCCGTCAGTCATGCGGCATTGGCCGGTATGGGCATTGCCTGCCTGCCGGACTTCATGACGCATGACGCGGTCGCTGAAGGGCGCCTGCAGCGGGTACTGGATGGGTATCTGGAACATACCGGTCAATTCTGGGTGTTATGGCCCTCGAGCCGCCACGCGACGGTGAAGTTGCGGGTTTTCATCGATCATTTATCGGCGCGACTTTTTCCCGACACTGAAGGTCGATAGCGTTGTAACTGTTTCAAGACACTAATCCATACGCCGCGGGGCCGCGATCTGTTGCACAATACGCCCCGGACTGTTTTCCCTCAGGATGTTCAATGTTGATTTCCACTCCCCTGCGTGTTGTCGGGTTGGCGCTGTTGTTGACCGCTGTTGCCGGTTGTTCGAAAGACAAGCCGATGTATGAGCATGAGAACTTCGATGACTCCGGTACGTTCTCGCGCAATTATCCAGTGACCGACTCGGTCAGCTGTGAAGCGGCCCGTCGCGCATTGCTCAGTCAGGGTTACATCATCACCAGCAGCGACCCGAAAGTGATCAGCGGCCACAAAAGTTTCCAGCAGACCGGCGATACTCACATGGAGATCAGCTTCAACGTGGTCTGCGCCGATGACGGCACTGCCGGGCACCATGCCACGATGTTCGTCAACGCCCTGCAGGATCGGTACGCGCTGAAGAAGACCAACAACTCGGCCAGCCTGGGTGTTGGTGTGCTGGGTTCGGTGTCGATGCCGATCGGCTCCTCCGACGACTCGATGGTCAAGGTTGCCAGCGAGACGGTGACGGCGCAAAAGTTCTATGAGCGCTTCTTTGCGCTGGTCGAGCAGTTCCTGCCGGCAGAAACCAAAAAAGCGGCGCATATCGAAGAGAAGCCGAAGACCGATCTTGGCATGCCTGAGCCGAAAGCGGCTCCGGCAAACCTGACGCCTGCTGCAGAGCCCGCTCCCGCCCCGGCGGTCACCGCACCTGCACCTGTCGAGACCGCTCCGGTGACCTCAGAGCCGGTAGCGCCACCCGCGGAATCGACGCCGATCACGCCTGCACCGAGTGCAGAACCTGCGCCGGCCACGGAAGTCATCACGCCACCGGCCAATCCGACGGACATCCCGCCGCCGTCCGAGCCGATTCCGGCGATGCCTGCCTCCGGCCAATAATCCAGAGACCCAATCCCCGTGTGGGAGCGAGCCTGCTCGCGAAGGCGTCAGTCCATCCGATATTGAGGTGGTTGAAAGAACGCTTTCGCGAGCAGGCTCGCTCCCACATTGATTTGTGTCTGATCAAAACATCTTCTTACGAAAAATCCCCGCGATAAATTCCTGACCGCCTGCTACGTTTTATCCATGAAGGCCGGATTTCATTTTTCCTTCACACGGGCACGTTATGCTCGGGACAAATCGAAGAGAGCAGTAGGGGGATTACGCAATGGATGACTATCAAGAAGAACTGCTCGAGTACCAGGCGTATGAACTGGATCAACCAGAGCCGGCCGAAGACGCCACCGAGCTTTAAAACCTCAGGCGGTTTTGCGATGGCTGCGGCGGAATTCGCCGGGTGTCTGTCCGCTCCAGCGTTTGAAGGCTCGCTGGAATGCTTCGGCTGAGGCAAAGCCCAGCAGGTAGGCGATTTCGCCGAACGCCAGTTCGGTGTCGCGGATGTAAGTCATCGCCAGGTCACGTCGAGTGTCATTGAGGATCGCGCGAAATTGCGTGCCTTCCTCGGCCAGTTTGCGCCGCAATGTCCAGGTTGGCAGCTTCAGGCGTGCCGCCACTTCTTCCAGGTCGGGTTCCCGGCCCCCATTCAATAGCGGTCCGAGCAACTGCGTGATGCGTTCGCGCAGGCTGCGGGTGCGGGTCAGTTGCTCCAGTTCCCGTTCACACAACTGGAGTAAATGCTTCCAGGTGCTTGGGCAATGTTCGGGATTGCGCTGCGCCAGGCTGCTCAGGCTCAGGCGCAGTTGATTGCGCTCGGCGCCAAACTGGATCGGGCTGTCACCCAGCACGCTGTAAGCATCGCGGTAATCGGGTGCGTCGAATTCGATTTCAATGCGCTCGGCCTTGAGCGGTTCGCGGCTGACGCTGGACAACTGATGCAGCCAACCGGCGATGATCGAGTCCACTACAAAGCGGTTATAGGCGTTATACGGGCTGATCGAGTAGAAGCGCAGCCAGGCGCCGTTGGTGTCCTCATGGAAACTCGACTGGCCACGGTAGTTGGAGCCGTAGAGGGGCTCGAAACGGATCAGGCAACGAGCCGCTTCACGCACGGTGGGTGCCTGTGATGCGGTGACGCCGGCCAGCCCCGCTTGACTCAGGCGACTGAGCAGACCCATGCGCAGGCCCAGCGCCGGATCAGCCGTCAGTTGAATCGCGCCATGGCCCAAACGCATATAACGCGGAATCGACAGCCGGGCCCCTGCCTCGGTCAGTCGGGCGGCGTCCAGACCATATTGTTCCAGCAACGGTTGCGGATCGCTGTCATGACTGCGCACGGCATCGGCGAGGCTATCGACGAAGCCCACCGACAGATCCCCGAGGCGCATCGGCAACGGCTTCATGGCTTACAACCAGATATTCAGCAAGCGCGCGCCACGGGCATCGCCATCGGCGAACTGTTGACCGTTGCTGCTGAGGAAACTTTGCCCCGAACCGGGCTTGTCCCAGAATTGCCCACGCAGGAATACACTCATGCCGGCAATCGCCCGACTGCTCGGCGGTTGCGCGGTCAGCGTCAGGCGATGCCAGGCCTGGCCCTCGCTGATTTCACCGGGTTTCAGGCTGACTGAACTCGGTGTACTGGAACCTTTGTAGCCCCCCCACGGTTTATTCCACACCCCGTGGCCGACCACGAACGCCGGCACGGCGACCAGTTGTGCGCCTTGTTCGTCGAGTTTTCGATAGTTGTCCGGATACCAGCTGTCGCTGCCGATCAGCACGCCAAGGCGCCCGGCCGGTGTGTCGACCACGTTGATCGCGTGCTCATCTTCGGCTTCGATCACGTCACGCTGTTCGAAGATCGGATGCATCTGCCGCTGTGGTTGACCGAGCGGCAAGCCATCACGGCCGAACACCACGCTGCTGTTGAACAGCGAACCGCTGCCGGGTTTGAGCTGGCCATCACGGATGCTCGGCTCGGGCAGCACGATGGAACCCGCCACCAGCGTGACGTGAAACTCCTTGGCCAGTCCGCCGAACAGCGCCTGATAATCCTTGGCCATGGCTTTGGATTTCATACGCAGATGGGCGTCATCCAGGCGGCTGCTGCCTTTTGCGCCGAGCCAGGCACGGGCAAAGAGCAGCGGATTGCTGGCTGCCAGCCAGTTCATCGCTTCGGCCAGAGTCGGGGCCTGATACAACTCGTCTTTCTCGCCGCTGATCATCAGCCAGGTGCCGACATGTTCCGGCAACACCACCACGGTTTTGTCATTCAACAAGCCCTGATCCTGCGCTTGCTGCAAATACGCGGCGAGTTTGCGGTGCAGGCGTTCGGAGCTTTGATAGTCGGTGGGAAACAGTTCTGGCTGGATGCCGAGCAGATTGCCCCGGTCGCCGGGCGTGCCTTCATCAACCGCGAGTTTGATACGCAGGTCCGACAGATAATGCCCCGCCGGCCGGTCCGCCGCCCACATGGCGTAGGTGGTGAGGGCAGCCACGATGGCCATGGAAAAAAACAGGTACAAAAGTTTGCGCATGAAAACCAACAACGACCGGGTACAGGGTGTGATGCCTAGGGTAGGGCCCATGGTCTTGCTTGCCAAGGGGCGCTGCGCATTTTGATCATTAAGTTGTCAGTTACGGTCATTGAGTGACAGCGATGCGACTCTTAGTCTGTCGAGCATGACTGACGGGGGACACAGAGCTCCCGCATTTTCCGTGATCGCTCGTTGTGGAGTTACCGATGACCGCCGCTCATTACCCGCACCTGTTGGCCCCGCTGGACCTGGGATTCACCACACTGCGCAACCGCACCCTGATGGGCTCGATGCACACCGGCCTTGAAGAGAAACCAGGTGGTTTCGAGCGCATGGCGGCGTACTTCGCTGAGCGTGCCCGTGGCGGTGTCGGCCTGATGGTCACCGGCGGTATCGGCCCGAACGACGAGGGCGGTGTGTATTCCGGCGCGGCCAAACTGACCACCGAGGAAGAAGCGCTCAAGCACCGCATCGTCACCCGTGCAGTACATGAGGCGGGCGGCAAGATCTGCATGCAGATTCTTCACGCCGGGCGTTATGCCTATAGTCCGAAACAGGTAGCGCCAAGCGCGATTCAGGCGCCGATCAACCCGTTCAAGCCCAAAGAGCTGGACGAGGAAGGCATCGAGAAGCAGATCAGCGATTTCGTTACCTGCTCGGTGCTGGCACAAACCGCCGGGTATGACGGCGTCGAGATCATGGGCTCGGAAGGGTATTTCATTAACCAGTTCCTTGCCGCGCACACCAACCACCGCACTGACCGCTGGGGTGGCAGCTACGAAAACCGTATGCGCCTGCCGGTGGAAATCGTGCGCCGCGTCCGTGAAGCCGTGGGTCCGAACTTCATCATCATCTTCCGCCTGTCGATGCTCGATCTGGTCGAGGGCGGTAGCTCTTGGGAAGAGATCGTCACCCTGGCCAAAGCCATCGAGCAGGCCGGTGCGACCATCATCAACACCGGCATCGGCTGGCACGAAGCGCGAATTCCGACCATCGCCACCAAGGTGCCGCGTGCGGCGTTCAGCAAGGTCACGGCAAAACTGCGTGGGTCGGTGAGTATTCCGCTGATCACCACCAACCGCATCAACACTCCGGAAATCGCCGAGCAGATTCTGGCTGAGGGCGATGCCGACATGGTCTCGATGGCGCGGCCGTTCCTTGCCGACCCGGACTTCGTCAACAAGGCTGCTGAAGGTCGTGCCGACGAAATCAATACCTGCATCGGCTGCAACCAGGCGTGCCTCGACCATACCTTCGGCGGCAAGCTCACCAGTTGCCTGGTCAACCCACGCGCCTGTCACGAAACCGAACTCAACTACCTGCCGGTGCAGCAGATCAAGAAAATCGCCGTGGTCGGCGCCGGGCCTGCCGGGTTGTCCGCTGCCACTGTGGCCGCCGAGCGTGGGCATCAGGTGACCTTGTTCGATTCGGCCAGCGAAATCGGTGGCCAGTTCAACATCGCCAAGCGCGTGCCGGGCAAGGAAGAGTTTTTCGAGACCCTGCGTTACTTCAACCGCAAGTTGCAGACCACTAACGTCGAGGTGTGCCTGAACACCCGCGTCGACGTGGCGAAACTGGTTGAAGGCGGCTATGACGAAATCATCCTTGCCACCGGCATTGCGCCGCGTCTGCCGGCGATTGCGGGCGTCGACAACGCCAAAGTGCTGAGCTATCTGGACGTGATCCTCGAACGCAAACCGGTTGGCAAGCGTGTGGCGGTGATCGGCGCCGGCGGTATCGGTTTCGACGTCTCGGAATTCCTCGTCCATGAAGGCGTGGCCACCAGTCTGGATCGCGCCGCGTTCTGGAAAGAGTGGGGCATTGATACTCAACTGGAGGCTCGCGGTGGTGTGGCTGGAATCAAAGCTGAGCCGCACGCGCCGGCCCGTGAAGTGTTTCTGCTGCAACGCAAGAAAACCAAAGTGGGCGACGGCCTGGGCAAAACCACTGGCTGGATTCACCGTACCGGTTTGAAGAACAAGCAAGTGCAGATGCTCAACAGCGTCGAATACCTGAGCATTGACGACGAAGGCCTGCACATCCGCATCGGCGAAACCGGCGAGCCGCAGCTGCTGGCGGTGGACAACATTGTGATCTGCGCAGGACAGGATCCGCTGCGGGAACTGCAGGACGGGCTGGTCGCAGCCGGGCAGAACGTCCACCTGATCGGCGGCGCGGATGTGGCGGCGGAGCTGGATGCCAAACGTGCAATCAACCAGGGCTCGCGTCTGGCTGCTGAATTGTAAGCACCACGGTATCCCCCTGTGGGAGCGAGCCTGCTCGCGAAGGCGTTGTGTCAGTCAACATTTGCATTGACTGACAATTTACTTTCGCGAGCAGGCTCGCTCCCACAAGGGCACTGTTTTTGGCTGTTAAGATGGCGGTTCATGTTTCGGAACTGCCATTCATGCTTTTCCCTTCCTGCGACTGGCTTCCCCAAGCCCCTCTCAACCTTCTTCATCTGGACTGGCTCACCAACGCCGGCATCGAAGTGGCGATCCTGCGCCTTGATCAGATCGACCCGCTGATCAGCGGCAACAAGTGGTTCAAACTCATCGAACACCTGAAAGCTGCCGACCGTGCCGGCGCTGAAGGCATCATCAGCCTTGGCGGGGCGCATTCCAATCACCTGCATGCTTTAGCCGCGGCGGGCAAGCGTCTCGGGTTCAAGACCGTGGGACTGCTGCGCGGCCATCCGCAGGAAACGCCCACGGTGAAGGATCTGCAAGCATTCGGCATGCAGCTGCATTGGCTGGGTTATGGCGGCTATCGGGCGCGGCATGAGCCGGGTTTCTGGCTGCCGTGGCAGGCGCAATATCCGACGCTGCAGGCGGTACCGGAGGGCGGCGGCGGACTGCCCGGGGCCCTGGGTTGCGCAGCGCTCAAGGTGCAGGTCGATGCGCAATTGAGCGATCTGGGCTGGAGCGATTACCACGGCTGGTGGCTGGCTTGCGGTACGGGGACGACCTTGGCCGGGCTGGCCCTTGCCGAGGCCGGCGCGCATCCGGTGTACGGCGCGTTGGCTGTGCCTGACGATCACGGCGTGGCGTCGCAGGTCGAGGCGATCATTCGCGAAGCAGGGCTGGCCACGGTGGATTACGAACTGATCGACGCCAGCCGGGGTGGTTTTGCGAAGGTCGATCCCGCGTTGCTCGGGTTTATCGACAGCACCGAACAAGCCAGTGCAGTGCCGCTGGAGCCGTTGTACACCGGCAAGGCGTTACTGGCGCTCAAGCAGCAGGTCGACGCGGGCCTGTTCGCCAGCGGCACGCGACTGATCTTCGTGCATACCGGCGGTTTGCAGGGGCGGCGCGGGTTTGCGGCCACCCCGTGAGCGTCAGCCGCGTTTGGGCATCATCCGCAGCAACGTGTTATCGCGCACCACGTAATGATGATAAATCCCTGCCAGCGCATGCAGCCCGATCAGCCAGTAACCCGCCGTGGCGATCAGCACATGCCAGCCTTCTACCTGTTTGGCGAACGCCTTGTCCTCGCTCACTAACAACGGCAGATCAAAGCCATAGAACATCACCTGATGGCCCTCGGCGCTGGTGATCAGCCAGCCGAGAATCGGCATGCTGATCATGAACAGGTATAACGCCCAGTGCATCAGCCGCGCCAGCAGGGTTTGCCACTGCGGCGAGGCCGGGAAGATTTTTGGCGCCGGGCCGACGCTGCGGGCCAGCAGGCGAAACCACACCAATACGAATACGGTCAGGCCGAGCATGTAGTGGGCTTCTTTGATCAGCGTGCGCCCACCGCTACCTTTGGGGAAGATACCGCGAAATTCCATGCTGGCGTACACCAGCACCAACAACACCAGCATCAACCAGTGCAGCAGAACCGATACGGTGCTGTAGCGAGATTCGGAACTTGTCCACGGCATACGGTGTTTCCTCACAGATCAGGGTCGAAACGGGCCGTTCTTGGCGACGGCATGCTTTAACTGTAAACCCAAAGGCTTGTTTTTGCCTTGAGCGGTGTTTTTATTTTTTGAGTGCTGTGAGTTGTATATTTTTGGACGTGAGGTATCGGGTTGGAGCGTTTATTAAGTTTGTATTAATTTGTTGTGGGCGGTCTTTTGAGTTGGGGGGTGGTGTAACGGCTTGTTGTTTATATTCTGTAGTTTACTTTGGCTTGAGTGGTTTTGGTGGTCTGGTTATTGTGTGGACAGGTCCTGGGGTGTTGTAGGTTCTCAAGGAATTTTAATGTCGTTTAATTATATATTTAATCAGGTGTACTAATGTTTTCTAAAAAAAATCAGAACGCATATATTGTAAAAAGGGGGGGTGTCAGAAATTTTGTGTTCGGGCATAACATGAGTAAGAGGTGCATGTATGCCAACCAAAAAGAAACCCCTGCGTGACCTACCAAAAATCCCCAAGGAGCTGCTCGAAGAGTTCGGTGAGGGGCTGATTACCGCAGAGGCTATTGAAGACGCTTCTGCGGCCTTCAAGAAGGCCTTGATTGAGCGAGCATTGAGTGCCGAGCTCGGTCACCACCTGGGGTATCCGCCGGGCGCGCAGCGCCCAGAGGATGAAACCAACCAGCGCAATGGCAAAACGGGCAAGACGATTTTGACGGGGGATGGCCCGCTGCGGCTGGAGATTCCCCGTGATCGGGATGGCAGTTTTGCCCCCATTCTGATCCCCAAGCATGAGCGGCGTTACACCGGTTTTGATGACAAGATCATCGCCATGTATGCCCGAGGCATGACCGTTCGAGAAATCCGCGCTTTCCTCTCTGAGCAATACGGGACGGACGTTTCCCATGACTTCATCAGCTCAGTCACGCACGAGGTGATGGAGGAAATTGGTGCGTGGCAACAGCGACCGCTTGAGCCGATGTACCCAGTCATTTTCTTCGATGCGCTGCGGGTCAAGATCCGAGAAGAAGGCCTTGTCCGCAACAAGGCGATTTACTTGGCGCTGGGTGTTTTACCCGATGGAACGCGCGATATTCTTGGTATCTGGATCGAAAACACCGAGGGTGCGAAGTTCTGGATGAAGGTCTTCAACGACCTCAAGACCCGCGGCGTAGAGGACGTGCTGATCGCCGTGACTGACGGTCTCAAAGGCATGCCAGAGGCGCTAAGCGCAGTATTTCCGGCAACAACGCTGCAAACATGCATCGTCCACTTGATCCGCAACAGCCTCGATTACGCGGCGTGGGACAAGCGCCGTGAGCTGGCCAAGGCGCTAAAACCGATCTATCAAGCCATCAACGCAGAAGCGGCTGAGGAAGCACTGGATGCCTTTGAAAATGGCCCTTGGGGTAAGCAATACCCAACGGTGGTGGCGGCCTGGAGACGAGCCTGGGATCGAGTGATTCCATTTTTTGTCTTCCCGCCTGCCATTCGAAAAGTGATCTATACGACCAACGCTATCGAAAGCATCAACGCTCAGCTACGCAAGATCATCAAGACCCGGGGCCACTTCCCGACGGATGACGCAGCGACCAAGCTGATCTGGCTTGGGCTGCGTAACATCACGGCAAACTGGGGCTCGGCGGCTCATGACTGGAAGAGTGCGATGAACCAATTTGCGATTCTGTACGGAGATCGATTTATCAGGCCGACCTGGTAAAACCCGGCCTGCCTGACGGCAGGCCATTACCGGCCCGCACACAAAAAATCTGACACTCTCTAAAAAGGGCAATGGCCAAGAAGCCTGTGACCATGCCTAAACCTGTCGTCAAGCCAAACCCTGTAACCAAACCTGCGCCGACCAAGCCAGTCGCTCCGATCAAACCACCGGTCAAGCCAGTCGCTCCGATCAAACCACCGGTCAAGCCAGTCGCTCCGATCAAGCCACCGGTCAAGCCCATTGCACCAGTCAAACCGCCAGTCAAACCGCCAGTCAAGCCTGTTGTGCCGGTCAAGCCCCCAGTCAAACCCGTTGCGCCAGTCAAACCACCGGTCAAACCGGTTACGCCGACCAGGCCTGCCAAGCCTGGCGAGACTACTCCACCTGTTGAAGTGAAGCGGCCGCCAATGCCTTGGCCGACCATTAACTTCAATATCGACCCGGTTGCCCTGGCGACACTTATTATCAGCCTGGGTGGCGTTGTTAATGCGGATGGCTCGACTTCGCTGCCCGATGGCAGCCTGATCGATGCCGATCAAAATTCGCTGAAAGGCCCGGATGGCGTTATTCACCATCAGGACGGACGCGTCGAATTTCCCGATGGACGGATTGTCTGGCCGGATAGTACGATCGAATATCCTGATGGGCGTATTGTTTGGAAAGACGGAACAGAAAAACTTCCAGATGGCAGTATCAGGTACACGGACGGTTTGGCTTACGATGCGGCAGGTAATCTGATTTCGGAATAATTTAAATATTCTTTAATGTGTCAAAGTTCGTGATTTTTTGCACCACGGCAGAAAAAAGAAACACCGCGGACT
Organism: Pseudomonas baetica; assembly: GCF_002813455.1. Classification (NCBI taxonomy): domain Bacteria; kingdom Pseudomonadati; phylum Pseudomonadota; class Gammaproteobacteria; order Pseudomonadales; family Pseudomonadaceae; genus Pseudomonas; species Pseudomonas baetica. The sequence continues at coordinate 1,219,379 of NZ_PHHE01000001.1, forward strand.
TGTCCTCAAGTCAGCGGTGCTTCTTGTTTTTCAGTTAGAAAGTTTGTGGCATCTCACCGTTGGCCAGACGCTTGTTGATGTCGGCAATCACTTCCGGCAGGTCGGTGATGGTGTCAATCATGTAGTGCGGGCGCGAACCTTCGAACAGGGCGTGGATACGCTTGCGTTCGCTGGCCAGTTCGTCGCTGCCCAAGGCACGGAAACCCTCGTAATCGAGCCCCAGCGCATTACCCGAGCAGATCAGCGCCACAGTCCACATGCCGGCGCGGCGGCCCTCGAGGATGCCCGGCACGGTATCGTCGATCTTCACGCAGGCCGCCACATCGTCGATACCCAGCGCAATCACGTTGGCCAGTGCCTGCGCCGGCCATGGGCGGCCGTTCGGCACTTCGTCGGTGGCGACGACGTGGTCGGCGATATAGCCGTTGGTCGCGGCCAGTTCGACGACTTTGTCCATCACCTGTTTCGGGTAGCCGGAGCAGGAACCGATCTTGATCCCTTGCTGGCGCAGGTTAGCGATGGTTTCGAGGGCGCCGGGAATCAGCGCCGAATGCTCGGCGATTTTTTCGATCTGCAGCGGCATGAAGCGGTTGTAGATCGCGGTGACGTCATCGTCGGTCGGGGTGCGGCCAAACGCCTTGCGATAACGCTCCGCCACCTGCGGCTGATCACACAGGGTGCGGATGTGATCCCACTTGCCCATGCCCATAGGCCCGCGCGCTTCTTCGATGGAGACCTGAACGTCGAATTCAGCGAAGGCTTCGACGAAGATCTGGGTGGGTGCGAAAGAGCCGAAATCGACCACGGTGCCGGCCCAGTCGAGGATGGCGGCTTGCAGCTTGGTTGGGTTTGCGTAGTTCATGGCAATCAAATTCCTGAGTTGGCAATGCAATTCAAACTGTGGGAGCGAGCCTGCTCGCGAAGGCGTCGTGTCAGTCGACATCAATGTTGAATGTGCGACCGTTTTCGCGAGCAGGCTCGCTCCCACAGGGATTGGTGGTGTTCTTAGATCTCGAGCACTTCCATCTCGCGCAGCACTTCACCTACCGCCGCGACTGCTTCGCGCATTTGCGCCGGGCTGACGTGGCCGATACAGCCGACGCGGAAGGTTTCGACCTGGGTCAGTTTGCCGGGGTAGAGGATGTAACCCTTGGCCTTGACCCGTTCGTAGAAGTCCTTGAACTGATAGCGCGGGTCTTCCGGCGCATGGAACGTGGCGATGATCGGCGCCTGAATCGCTGTTGGCAGGAAGCTGCGCAAACCGAGTTTGGCCATCTCTTCCATCAGCGCCTGACAGTTGGCCGCGTAGCGCGCATGCCGCGCCGGCAGGCCACCTTCTTCGTTGTATTGCAGCAAGGCTTCGTGCAGCGCGGCGACCACATGGGTTGGCGGGGTGAAGCGCCATTGACCGGTTTTCTGCATGTAGGCGTGCTGGTCAAACAGATCCATCGCCAGCGAGTGCGAATTGCCTGCTGCAGCGGCCAACGACTCTTTGCGAGCGAAGACGAAGCCCATTCCCGGCACACCTTCCAGGCATTTGCCGGAGGCGGCGATCAGCGCATCGAACGGCACGGTCTGCGCATCTACCGGCAGCGCGCCGAAGGAGCTCATGGCATCGATGATCAGGCGTTTGCCGTGTTGCTCGATAACCTGGGCAATTTCCGCCAGCGGATTGAGGATGCCGGTGCTGGTTTCGCAGTGGATCAGCGCGACGTGGGTGATATCGCCATCGGCGCGCAGCAGACGATCTACGTCGGCGGCAGTGGTCGGTTCGTCTTCAGCGGTTTCGAAAGTGCTGAAGGAGCGGCCGAGCACTTCGCAGATTTTCGCCAGACGCTTGCCGTAGGCGCCGTTGATCAGCACCAGCACTTTGCCGTCGCGTGGCACCAATGTACCGATCGCCGCTTCGACCGCAAAAGTGCCGCTGCCCTGCAACGGCACGCAATGGTGAGTGGCGGCGCCGTTGAGGATCGCCAGCAGTTGCTCGCAAAGGCTGGCGGTCAGTTGATTGAAGCGGTCATCCCATGACCCCCAGTCGACCATCATCGCCTGGCGGGTGCGGGCCGAAGTGGTCAACGGGCCGGGAGTGAGCAGGATGGGTTCGGCGATACTCATTCGTGTGTCCTCGGGAAGCGCTGTGGGATGAAGCTACGGGGCATACGTTGCAATTCGCCGTTGCATCAATCAAATTGTTTGTTGTTATGCCAGCCATCAGTGAGGGTTATTCATGAACCTGTTTCAACTCCGCGCGTTCGATGCCGTGGCCCGTGAAGGCAGCTTCACCCGTGCTGCTGCCCGCTTGTTCATCAGTCAGCCTGCGGTCACCGGGCATATCAAGGCGCTGGAGGAGCACTACCAGATCACCTTGTTGCGGCGCACCGCACGACGGGTGGAACTGACCGAGGAGGGCACCAAACTGGCGGCGATCACTCGGGCCATGTTTGGTCTGGCGGAAGAGGCGCAGGCGATGCTCGAAGCCAATCGACAATTGCTCACCGGGCGACTGGAGGTGGCGGCGGATGGCCCGCACATGGTCATGCCGATGCTGGCGAGTCTGCGTTCGCGGTATCCAGGGATCACGGTCAATCTGCGTCTGGGCAATGCGCAGGAAACCCTTGCCGCGCTGTTATCCGAGCACGCGGACGTCGCCGTGCTGACCGAAGTCGAGCCGCGCAAAGGCTTGCACCTGCAAGCGCTGAGCGAGTCGCGGATTTGCGCCTTGGTGCCGGCCGGGCATCCGTGGGCGGTGCGCTCTTCAGAGGTGAAGCTCAAGGAACTGGATCAGGTGATCATGGTGCTGCGCGAGCCGAGTTCGATCACCCGGCGCACCTTCGATCAGGCGTGTACGCAGGCTGCGGTTAATCCGCGAGTGTTGCTGGAACTCGATAGCCGGGAAGCGGTGACGGAAGCGGTCGCCGCAGAACTGGGCGTCGGCGTGGTGTCCTCCGTGGAAGTCAGCCACGACCCGCGCGTGGTGGCGATTCCGATTGTCGGCGAGGGGCTGGTAAACCGGCACATGATTGGCTGCATGGAGCGGCGGCGGGAGTTGCGGCTGATTCAGGCGTTCTTCGACTTGGCGCCAGTCTGAGACACCGCGGCGCCTCATTCGCGAGCAGGCTCGCTCCCACACTGGTCTTGCGGCATACACAAATCCCCTGTGGGAGCGAGCCTGCTCGCGAAGGGGCCATCACTGTTTCACAAGGCTTTCGCGAACCATATCGAGAAACGTCGCCACCACCCGTCGCGAACTCTGCTCACGCAAGCACACCAGTGTCTCGGTCAAACGCCGGGTGCAATCGGTAATCGGCAACGCACAGACCCGCGAGTCCGCACCAAACTCCGCAGCCGAAACAACCCCCACGCCAATCCCCACCACCACCGCCTCACGCGCCGCTTCCCGGCCTTCGACCTGAATCGCCGGACGAATGCGAAACCCGGCGCGGGCCATTTCCTCTTCCAGCGTCTGTCGCGTCACCGAGCCGTGCTCGCGCAAGACCAGCGGCGTGTCATCCAGATCCGCCAGGCAGATCGACTCGCGCTCGGCCCACGGATGATTGCGCGAAACGAACGCCACCATCGGGTCGTTGCGCAATGGCACGCTGAGCAAACGTTCATCACTGACATCACGCCCCAGTAGCGCCAGATCGGCCTGATAGTTGAACAACCGAAACAGCGATTCATCGGTATTGCCCGTCTCGATCTTCACGCTGATCCCCGGATAGCGCTCGCAGAACCGCGCGATCTGCGGCAACACATGCACCGGCGCATCCACCGCCAGAATCAGGCTGCCGGTCTGCAAGGCCTGGGATTCCTGAAGCAGTTCCTGGGCTTCGGCTTCAATCACAAACAGGCGCTGAGTAATCGTCAGCAAGCGTTCGCCGAGGTCAGTCAAACGCACGGAACGTTTATTGCGATGAAACAATAAAACGCCGAAGCGTTCTTCCAGTTTGCGCACCTGGTCGGAAATCGCCGGTTGCGTGAGGAAAAGCCGCTCGGCGGCCCTGGTGAAGCTTCCATGCACGGCCACGGCGTGAAAGGCTTTGAGCTGGGCGTGGGACACCGACATGAGGCCTCCAGTAACAAGCTGAGCTTATGAGTGAAATACGATAAATCGATTTTATTTATTAAACAGTAATTGCTTTGATCCGCTCACGCCATCGCTGACTGCCCGTTCGTGCAGCAACGCTGGCGATGAGCCTGTGCGTGCAACAGCAGGACTCATCTGACCGGTATCGCCATAGGGATGGGGTGATATCGCAGTGCTCAACAATAAAAAAACACAGGCGTTTACTTAACGATTCTGCCGGCACACTCACACCCTGAGGTCAGAACCACAATGAACAAGCACATCGGCACCATTGCGCGTTGGCGCATGCAGATTTTCGCTATCACCTGGCTCGCGTATGCCGCTTTCTACTTCACCCGCAAAGCGTTTTCGGTGGCCAAACTGGGCATCGGCGAAGACCCGACCTTCATGCTCGACAAGATGACGATGGCCAATCTGGATGCCATCTATCTGGCGGCTTATGCCATCGGCCAATTCACTTGGGGCATGCTCGCCGACCGCTTTGGGCCCAGGGTCGTGGTGCTCGGTGGTTTGCTGATTTCCGCTGCGGCGGCGCTGGTGATGGGCAGTTTCGCGACGTTACCGATCTTCGCCACCTGCATGTTGATCCAGGGGTTGGCGCAGTCCACGGGATGGTCGGGGTTGTGTAAAAACCTCGGCAGTTTTTTCCCCTCCGAGCAGCGCGGGCGAGTGCTCGGGTTGTGGAGTTCCTGCTATGCGTTTGGCGGTCTGGTTGCCTCGCCGTTCGCCGGATGGTGGGCCTATACGCTGGTCGGTAGCTGGCACGCGGCGTTTATTTCCAGTGCGGCGGTGGTCGCGGTCGTGGCGGTGTTGTTCTTTATTTTTCAACGTAACAAACCGGAAGACGTCGGCTTGCCGGCAGTGGAGCCAGAGCCGGAACTGAGCGCTGAAGAGACCGAAGCCAACAGCAAACTCAGCGTTTGGGAGCCGTTGAAGGAGATCCTGCGCAACCGCACGGTGTTGGTGCTGGGTCTGGCGTATTTCATGTTGAAACCGGCGCGCTACGCGATTTTATTGTGGGGCCCGGTGATCGTCTTCGAGCAGATGCCCAGTGTCGGCAAGGTGGGGGCGGCGATTATTCCGACCTCGTTTGAGCTGGCCGGGTTGCTCGGGCCGATCATGATCGGCCTGGCCTCGGACAAACTGTTCGGCGCCCGGCGCATGCCGGCCTGCGTCTTGAGTCTGCTGGCGTTGACCGTCACCCTGGCACTGTTCATGGGCGCCTTGCAGACCGGCAGTGTGTTGCTGGTGGTGGCGTTGCTGTTCGTTATGGGCCTGACCCTGTACGGCCCGGACTCGATGATCAGCGGCGCGGCCGCCATCGACTTCGGCAAAGCCAAGGCCGGCGCCACCGCCGCTGGATTCGTCAACGGTTGCGGTTCGGTCGGTGCGGTGCTCGGCGGTTTGCTGCCGGGTTATTTCGATACGGTGACGGTGTTCATCGTGTTCGCCGGTTGCGCGCTGTTCTCGGCGCTGGTGCTGATTCCGCACTGGAACAGCCGTCCGGTCGGCGTGATGGAGCCGCGCGCGTCCATCCCCAATAGCCCGTTGACGATCAAACCTCTGCGTTCTTGAAACCCCTTGCCTCGCGGCCTGCTGCAACGTTCGCGGCAGGCTGAGTCGTGGCCATTTGACTGGAGAATCCCATGAGACCGTTTTGGCTGGAGCAGGCCTTGCAGGCCGACGCATCCGAAACCTGCCCGTCGCTGCAAGGCGAAGTACGCAGCGATGTGTGCATTGTCGGCGGCGGTTACACCGGGTTGTGGACGGCGATCATGCTCAAGCAACAGGACCCGGAACTGGATGTGCTGTTGATCGAGGCCGACATCTGCGGCGCCGGTGCCAGCGGGCGCAATGGCGGTTGTGCGCTGTCGTGGTCGGCGAAATATTTCACCCTTGAACGCTTGTTCGGCGTCGAGGAAGCCGTGCGACTGGTCAAGGAATCCGAGCGCAGCATCCACGCCATCGGTGAGTTCTGCGAGCAATACGGCGTCGATGCCGATTATCGGCTCGACGGCACGCTTTACACCGCCACCAACCGTGCGCAGGTCGGTTCGACCGACGCGGTGATCGCGGCGCTGGAGCGCAACGGCATCAACTCGTTCAGCCAGCGCCCGGTCGCCGACGTGCAGCGCATGGCCGGTTCGAGCAAGCATCTGGAAGGTTGGTTCTCGCCGGCCGCCGCCAGTGTGCAACCGGGCAAACTGGTGCGCGGGCTGCGCCGGGTGGCGTTGCAACTGGGTGTGAAGATCCACGAGAACACGGCGATGACAGGGTTGCAGGAGGGCCGTCCGGCGCGCCTCCAGACGCCGAACGGCAACGTTGTCGCCGACCGTGTGGTGCTGGCGATGAACGCGTGGATGGCCCGCGCCTTCCCGCAGTTCGAGCGCAGCGTGGCAATCGTTTCCAGCGACATGCTGATCACCGAACCGCGCCCGGACCTGTTACAGGACATCGGTTTGACCAGTGGCGTCACCGTGCTCGATTCGCGGATTTTTGTGCACTATTACCACAACACCCCGGACGGCCGGATCATGCTCGGCAAGGGCGGCAACACCTTCGCCTATGGCGGGCGGATGCTGCCGGTGTTCGATCAGCCATCACCGTATGCCGGGTTGCTCAAGCGCAGCCTTGGCGATTTTTTCCCGGCGTTCGCCGACGTCAAGGTCGACGCAACCTGGAACGGGCCGTCCGATCGCTCGGTGACCGGTTTGCCGTTCTTTGGCCAGATGAGCAACAGCGGCAATGTGTTTTACGGATTCGGTTATTCCGGCAGCGGCGTTGGCCCTTGCCACATGGGCGGGCAGATTCTCGCGTCGCTGGTGCAGGGAGTGGACAACCCGTGGACGCGCTCGCCGCTGGTCAATGGGCCGCTGGGTTACTTCCCGCCGGAACCGATCCGCTATCTCGGCTCGTTGATGGTGCGTAACGCCATCCGCCGCAAGGAGCGTGCCGAAGACCATGGGCGACGGCCCCGGCATCTGGACGTGCACCTGGCGAAATTCGCCGCGGCGGCGGGCAAGGCCGACAAGGGTTGAGTCCCATCAGCAGTGAGTCTGTGTGGCGATGCCTCAGGCGGGGCAACACTATGTGCCGTTGAGCAGCCAATCAAGCAGCAAGCCGTTGTCCCGCGCAGCCAGTGTTTCGCGCGGCGCCGGATTGCGCGAATGGCCCAGGCATACAATCGGCCGGTCAGGATCGCTGTCGAGGAAGCTCACCCACACTTCACTGCCGGCGCAGGGCAGTTCAGCGGCGGCCATTCGGCCATTGGCGCAGGTCATGGCGATGGGCAGCCAGATTGCGTCGGATTCGACCGCTGGCGAGTGTTCCGACGGCCACAGCCGGACAGCGATGCGCCCGTGCTCGTCAAGGCGCGCCGGTTGCCCCGACGCGCCGATGACCTGCGCCAGGTGATACCCGGCGATGCTCGGGCGCAGTTGTTTGAGCGGGGGGCGAAAGTCGGTTGACCAGGGTTGTGCGGTGAAGTCGTTGTAGTAGCGATGCACGGTGGGCGTCGGGTCGAGAATCGATGGATGTTGCCCATGGTGGCGTAATGAGGTGATCCGCCATTGCTCATTGAAGTGGCTGATCGGATGCTCCGAAACCTGCAATAGATGCCCGCAGCGCAAACCGACGCAGTCGCTGCGACCATGGAATGAGCGATGCAGACAACGTTGTCGCTCCAGATGGCGACGACTGCGTTGCTCGTCATGGCGGTGTTCCGGTGCCGGCATCGGCGGCCGTGGCGTTGACGCGGTCTGATTGGCCGCATCCTCGGCCGGCGCCTTTTGCCCTCGATTGCGCACAACGTGCAGGGTGGGGATGGGCGCGGCGTGGTGATGCTGGTACAGCGCGCTGACGCTGGGTGAGGGTGTTGGTTCGTCGACCGTGAATGGCAGCAGTGTCGGCGTTTGCGGCAGACTCAGGCTGTCATCGGCGAACACAACGGTGTGGCCGCTGGCGTGATGCTCGAAGTGGTAGTGGATGCCTTCTTCTTCGCACAGCCGTTGCAGCAGCGCCAGATCGCTTTCCTCGTACTGGATGCAAAACGGTCGTGCGGGATAATGGCCCACGGTCATTTCAATGCGGTAGCTGTGCGCCGGCAAGGCGTTTTCGTCGAGCAATTGCTGAATAATCTGTGGCACGCTCAGTTGCACCAATACCCGTCGCCTTTCTGGTTGTGCCAACGTCTGCAGGTACGGCACCAACGTCAGCCGGTAGCCGATTCGATACGTCCCGCGGTGTTCGCAACGGGCGCTGTGGATCATGCCGTGGACCCCGTGATGGTCGTCCAGTTGCACATAGGCCGTCTGCTGCAACAGCGTAGCTGTCGCCATGGCCGGGGCCAGGCCGATCAGTTCGATGTCGAAGCGAAAAGGCTGGTTGAGCGCTTCTTCACCGACAAAACGCAACACGGGCAGGCGCAAGCCGCTGTCGATCAGGGTCAGGGTGAACGGACTTTCCTTGTCATTGAGCATTCGCACAGGCTCTGTCAGGCAATACGGGCCTCAGAGAGTACGAAACCGCGGCGCTGAATAGTCATCGCAAAAGGGTTTTTCAGAATCGCCCTACGAGCTCTGGCGAAGATGTCGATTTCACATTGGATTTTTTGGTCGATTGCCGACTTTAGGCCGTATAAACTTGGCGCCACGCGTCGGCCAATAGATGTCTCGGCGCCACAGATCAAGAGAGTGAGTAATGGGCGCACAGTGGAAGGTTAAACACAAAGAAGCGGCAGCCAACGCCAAGGGCAAGATCTTCGGCAAACTGGTGAAAGAAATCACCATCGCTGCCCGCAACGGTGCCGATACCGCCACCAACGCACACCTGCGTCTGGTGGTCGATCAGGCCAAGAAAGCCTCGATGCCCAAGGAAACCCTGGACCGCGCGATCAAGAAAGGCGCGGGTCTGTTGGGCGAAACCGTGCAATACCATCGTGTGACCTACGAAGGTTTTGCACCGCATCAGGTTCCGTTGATCGTCGAGTGTGTTACCGACAACATCAACCGCACCGTCGCGGAAATCCGCGTGGCATTCCGCAAGGGCCAACTGGGCGCTTCCGGCTCTGTCGCCTGGGACTTCAACCATGTGGGCATGATCGAAGCCTCGCCGGACACCCCGGACGCCGATCCGGAAATGGCCGCGATCGAAGCCGGTGCCCAGGATTTCGAGCCGGGCGAAGACGGCGCGACCCTGTTCCTGACCGATCCGACGGACCTCGACGCCGTGCAGAAAGCGCTACCGGAGCAAGGCTTCACCGTGCTGTCGGCGAAACTCGGCTACCAGCCGAAAAACCCGGTGAGCGGCCTGAGCGACGAGCAAATGGCTGAAGTTGAAGCGTTCCTCGAAGGCCTCGACAACCACGACGACGTGCAGGACATGTTTGTCGGTCTGGCTGGCTGATTTGTTTTATTTGTAGCACTGTCATCGCGGGCTTGCCCGCGATTGACCGCGTAGCGGTCACGGCTTTTTCAGTACCGCAACCACTTCACTGAACCCCGGTCGCCCCGGCACATCCGCCTGACAGCAACGCCGCTGCAGTTCCTCCAGCTCCCCACGCCGCTCATCACTCAACCCTGAGTCGATCCGCGCGAGCAACTCCCCAAGCAAAACCCCGAACGCGCGCACCTCAATGCGTTGCAGCGCCCGTGTTTCGACGTTGTCCGTGGTGGCATGGAACGACGCCGCGCCGAAATCCCCCAGCAAACAGTCCCCCTGATCATTCAACAGAATGTTGTGCCCGTAGAGATCGCCGTGGGTGATGCCTTGCTGATGCAGATGCTCGGCCGCCGAGGCGATGCCCTTGGCAATGCGCAGCACCACATCGGCGCTGAAGCGGCAATCCTCGGCGTACACATCCCGTGAGCAGGAGGCCAGGCTTGGCAACCCCGCCAGGTTGCGAAAGCTTGGATCAATCAGTTGCATCACCAGCCCCTGCTGTCCGTCGGGGTGGCCAGTGATGCGGCCTTCAACCCGGATCAGGTTCGGGTGCAGCCCGGCGGTGATGCAGGCGTTCATTTCGTGCAGCGGCGAGCCGTCGCTGGTCATCTCGCCTTTGTACAGCTTCACCGCGACTGGCTGCCGTGAACCATCGGCGCGCTGCCAGATCGCCCGGGAAATCACCCCGGAAGCGCCTTCGCCCAGTTGCTGCTCCAGGTGCAACGCCGACCAGTCGATCTGCGGCGTGGCTTCAAGGGCGGCGGCGTCGGCTTCGGTTTCCAGCGGATTGCCGGCGTAGGCCAGCCACGTCAGGCGCGGCAACGTCAGCAGCTGTTGCGGCAGTTCGGTGAGGCGGTTGGCGGCGATGCGGATCAGTTCCAGCCGGTTGCAGTTGCCCAGCGATGGCGGCAGCGATTGCAGGCGATTGCCGGCCAGCATGAGTTTCTGCAAGTAAGGACGTTCGCCCAGTTCGCCTGGCAGGGTCTCGATGCAGTTGTCGGTCAGAATCAGCCAGCGCAGCAGCGGTGGCAGGGCGGCACCGGGCACATTGACGATGCGGTTGGCCTTGAAGCCGACCATCGTCAGTGCGGCGCATTGGCCGAGGCAGGCGGGCAGTTCGCTGAACTGGTTGTCGGAGCAGAACAGTACGCGCATTCGGGTCAGTCGATGCAGGTCATCCGGCAGACGGTTCAAGTTGTTGCCGCTGAGGTTGAGCACCTCCAGAGAGTCGGCCAGATCAAAGATCTCCGGCGGAAATTCGGTCAGGCCGCAGGACAGATCCAGCCGCGTGATGCCCGACAACTCGCCGGCGCGCAATTGAGCAAGGGTGTGCATGAAGTTCTTCGCAATAGAGGGGTCGCAGGAATGGCCGACATGATAGCGGTAGATGCCTGCTCAGCGCAGAGGAAACCCTGTAGGCGCTGCCGAAGGCTGCGCCTACAAAGGGTGCGGTGCTGTGGTCAGATCCTGCAGTTGCCCCAAGCGGCTGCGCGTGCGGGCCAGATCGATCGCGTTGCCCGCCAGACTTTCGCCCAGCGGCAGTGTGCCGAGCAGGCTCAGGTGTTTGTCCTGATCGTAGAGCACGTCGATCAGATTGATGAAGCGCTGTTGCGCAGCGATCGAGCATTCAGCCAGTTCCGGTAGATCGTCGATGATCCAGTGGTCGAACCGCCGACACAGTTCCAGATAGTCCATCACTGCAGTTGGTTCTTCGCACAGATCAGCGAAGGTAAAACCGACGCGCCGGCCCTCGCACACACGTGCCTGAATCTGCCGGGTGCCGACCGTTAACGGCAGGGGCGGTGCATTCTGCGCCGGCAGATTCAGCGCCTGACGTTGAGCCGGTGTGGCCGGCCACAGGTAGCGTCCGTGGGTGAAAACCTGATGTGCGTGATTGCGCGCCTGACTGCGGTAATCGTGGGGGCCGCCGACTTCCATGATCTGCATGCGCGAATTGATCAGCTCGATCACCGGTTTGAACCGCGCGTGATAAAGCGGATTCGGCAGCAGGCCTTCCGGGGCATAGTTGGAGGTCACCAACAACAGAATCCCGCGCTGGAACAGTGCCTTGAACAACCGTGTAATCAGCATTGCATCGCCGATGTCATGCACATGGAATTCGTCGAAACACAGCACCCGACAGTCCTGCAATAACTCATCGAGCGTGAGGGCGAGGGCATCGTCCTGTTGGCGATGGCGGAACATGCCCTGATGCAGTTGGGCAAAGAATTCATGGAAATGCAGGCGCCGTTTCTGCTCCATCGGCAGGGCCTGGAAAAAGCCATCCAGCAGCCAGCTCTTGCCGCGTCCGACGGCACCGTACAGATACAGGCTCGGCGGTTTTTGCGCTGCGCCGCCGAACAACAGACTGGCCTGCTGCGCCATGCAATCGATGACGCGCTGCTGGCTCTGGCTGAGGATGTAACCCTGATCGTGGGCTTTGTTTCGCATGTAATCGCGGATCAACCGGGCACTGGCGTCATGGCCGGCGCTGGCGGGCAGACCTTTGCCGAACAAACGGCGCAACGCCAGCCAGCGCTGGGTCAGTGGCGAACGTTTCGGCGGGTGGGTGGGCACTCTGCGGTCACTCCGTATGCGTCAAACCGGCTCTGGGGCGCGGCAGCGTAGTGTAACCAGACGCACCGTCAGCCTTCTACCGCAGCCGCCCGAGAGTGGGCGGTCACTGAACAATAATGTGCGGCGTGTAGAGGAATTTTCAGCAACTGGATTCTCCGCATTGCCAACCTTTCGAAACATATCCCGGCGTTTGCGTGGATCCAATCGACTGGCGCAATCGCAGTCCGTTGCTAACCTGAAACACAATAACGACGACGCGAGCACCGACAAGGAAGGGCGCAGTGAATGTACGTGTGGTCATGGGCCTGCTGGGTGTGTGTGTTGCACCTGTATACGCGGCGGATCTCCAGGTCGAAGTACGGGTCGACGTGCAGCGCGGCTGTCAGTTGATTGGCCAGCAGCGCGAGGCCGGTATCGAACAACTTGGCGTGCTCGATTTCGGCAGTACCGCGCGCCTTGACGATCCTGCAGGGCCGCTGGGGGCGGCGTTGACCAATCAACGGCTGCCGCGCCTGGAATGCAACCCGGACACGCCGTATCAGATGCGTGTCGATGGCGGTTTGCATGGCGGCGTCGGCGAAGTTCGCTACATGGCCGGCGCGGCTGACAGCCAGCCGATTCCGTATCGCTTGTATCAGGACGCCGCGCGACGGGTGCCGTTGGTGGTGGATGTACCGGTCAGCGGTCGGGTGCCGGACAGCGGCACTGTGGAGTTGCCCTTGTACGCGCGGATCGAGCGCCTGGCGCAAGTGCCCAGGGTCAGCCGTTACTCCGATCTGGTGAAAGTGACGGTCACCTGGTGATCGCAAGGTTTTAACCGGCAATCCGCTGGATTCGGGTTGTTCATGGAAGGTGTTCAGCGATGAACGTGATGGTGAGTCATTCCTCAAGGAGCAGGGGCGGACACAATGACAGGCAGACACTGGATGGTCATGGCGGCAGGCACGCTGCTGTTGCTCGCGGACGAAGCGCAAGCGGCGGTCAGCGGGCAGATAAATGCGCGGCTGATCCTGATCGCCGGCTGCGAAGTGACCAATGCCAGCGATCCCTCCGGCCCGGTCAGCGACCTGGGCAAGCTTGATTTCGGCCGGCAGGGCCCGACCTGGGACGCGCCGATCAAGGCCAGCCTCGATGGCGATAGCAGCGGCAAACTCAACGTCGCCTGCAACCCCTCGGTCACCGGTTTCACCGTCACCATCGACGGTGGTGCCCACGGTGACGGCACCACTCGGCGCCTGAGCAACGGCCGCCAGACCCTTCCTTATCAGCTGTTCCTCGATGCCTCCGGCAACCAAAGCTACAGCATCGGCCAGCAACACAATTTCGCTGTCACCAGCGGTGCGCAGATACCCATTCCGGTATTTGGCTCGGTGGTGGCGAATACCCGCGCGGTTCCGGCAGGGGTCTATACCGACACCCTGACGGTGACGCTCGACTGGTAACCCCGTAGAGGACGGACACCATGCGTACGTTTGCATCAAGGATAGGTTTGTCGCTGCTCGGCCTGACGCTGGTTTCCAGTGCCAACGCCGCCACCACTGTCACCGGCCAGATCACCTCCAGCCTGATCCTGATCAGCAGCTGTCAGGTCAACGGCGCCGGCGGCTCCACGGGGCTGAACTTCGGTGCGTTGAACTTCGGCACCGCCAACAGCCTGTTCACCACCGCCACCGGGCAAGTGTTGGGCGGCGGCGGCGGGGCGTTGTCGATTCTGTGCTCGAGCGGCACCACGCCGACGGTCAAGGTGCGTGCCGGCTCCCACGACGGTATGTCGCCGGGCGGTACGCGCGCGCTGTACGACGGTGTCGCCAACTACGTGCCGTATGACTTGTATACCGATGCCGGGCATTCGCAGCTACTGGCGATCGACGGCACGATCAATCTGGCGGCCAGCACCGGCGTGGCGCAAACGGTGAACATCTACGGTCAGGCAGTGGGCAAGGCCGGTTTACCCGCCGGGACCTACACCGACACCGTCGCTGTTGAACTGACGTTCTGATGCCATGCGCCGTCAAGGCTGCATTGCGCTGCTCCTGCTCTGTGCGGGCAGTGCGCCGCTGCCGCTGACAGCAGCGACCAATCAGAGCTTTCAGGTCAGCGCTACGATCACGGCGGGGTGTCTGGTGGTGGGTGGGGTGTCGAACTATGGCGGGCTGAATTTCGGTTCGCGTTCGGCCCTGGCCACCGGCACGGTGCAGGTCGCACTGACCGGCGGTGTGCAGTTGCAATGCACACCGGGGGTGACATTGAACATGAGCGTCGATGGCGGCCAGTACAACAGCAGCGGCCGGCACATGCAGGTCAGCAGCGGCACTGCGCGGGTGGCGTATGCACTGTTTCGCGACGCCGCGTACAGTCAGAGCCTGGGGATTGGCCAGAGTGTGGCAGTGGCCTATAGCGATGCGAACAACATCAGCCTGCCGATTTACGGTCAGGTGCAATTGCCCGGCAATCAGCCGGGGGGGACGTACAGCGACGTGTTGCAGGTGCAGCTGTCGTGGTAGGGCGAAATTTGAATGGCCGACAAGGAGCAGGTAGATGGGGGCAGTTATGTCACGGCATTCGTGGGTGCAGTGCGCGATGTTGGCGCTGGTCATGCTCGGGGCAGGTCACACGCAGGCAGCCAGCTCGGTATTGATCTGGCCGATTGATCCGGTTCTTGAGGCCGACCAACAGGCCAGCGCGCTGTGGCTGGAGAACCGTGGTAACGAAACCGCCAATCTGCAGATTCGCGTCTTCGCCTGGAGCCAGAACGGTTTTGCAGAGCAGTACCAGAATCAGCGCGACGTGATCGGCAGCCCGCCCGTGGCGAAGATCGAACCGGGGCAGAAACAACTGGTGCGCCTGACCCGAACCAAAGACGTACCCCCCGGGCAGGAACTGGCCTATCGAATCATCATCGACGAAATCCCTTCCGCACAAACGGCCTCCGCCGAGGGTGGCAAGACTGCAGCGGCCATTCGCTTTCAAATGCGTTATTCAGTGCCGCTGTTTGCCTACGGCGCGGGGCTGTGGAGCAAAGAGGACAGCACTCGGCCGCGAGATCCCAAAGGCATCGGCCTGCCGCAGTTGAGCTGGCGCACGGTGGCGGTCGATGGTCGACCCTACGTGGAGGTGCGCAATCAGGGTGCGGTCCATGCCCGGCTGACCGATGTGGCGATCAAACAGGGTGGGCAGAGCAAGCCATTGGCTGAAGGCCTGCTGGGTTACGTGCTGCCGGGCGCAGTGATGCGTTGGCCGGCACCGGGTTCTCTGGCCGGCGATTCAGCGTTGCAGGTGCGGGTCAACGGTGCGACGCAGGTGCAGAGCGTGACTCCGTCGCGGTGATTGAGTCGAGCCCGGGTCTTTGACGTCGAGCAAGCAGTGTCAGGAGGATTGAGTCCATTGACGGATGTAAAGCGCGTATGAGCCCAGGATGGGCTCGCCGTATTCGGCGTCCGTTGTGGCTCGTGACCGGCGCGTGTTGCCTGGTGTTCGTTCAACCATCCGGGGCCGGCGAGCTGCCGCCGCCTCCGAGCGGCATGGAGGCCGTGAGTGATGCACAGCTGTTTCTGGAACTGGTCGTCAACCAGATGAATACCGGGCGCGTGGTGGCGGTGCAGCAGCGCGGCGGGCGGCTGTTCCTGCCGGCCACGGCGTTGCGCGAGACCGGGATGAAATTGCCCGATAGCCTTGGCGCGGAAGTCGATCTCGACAGCCTGCCGGGGCTGCACAGCGAGTACGACAGTGTCGGTCAGCGGTTGCTTCTCGACGTACCGCCGGACTGGCTGCCGGAGCAATTGATCGGCAATCGCCAGGCCTATCCACGAACCCCGGCGCTGAGCAGCTTCGGCGCGCTGTTCAACTATGACCTGTACCTCAACGACACCGACGATGCCGGCACCTATCTGGCGGCGTGGAACGAAGTGCGCCTGTTCGACAGCTGGGGCACGTTGTCCAACACCGGGCAGTACCGGCGCACCTTGTCCGGTGATTCCGTCAGTACGCTGAACAACGGCTACCTGCGTTATGACACCACGTGGCGTTACTCCGATGACGAGCGAATGCTCACCTACGAGGCCGGCGACGTGATCAGTGGTGCGTTGCCCTGGAGCAGTTCGGTACGCCTGGGCGGCGTGCAGTTCTCCCGGGATTTCGCGGTGCGTCCGGATCTGGTGACCTATCCATTGCCGCAATTTGCCGGCGAAGCGGCGGTGCCGTCCTCGGTGGATCTGTTTATCAATGGCTACAAGTCCAGCAGTGCCGACCTGCAACCGGGGCCGTATACGCTGACCAACATTCCGTTCATCAACGGCGCTGGCGAAGCGGTGGTGGTGACTACCGATGCGCTGGGTCGGCAGGTGTCGACCACGGTGCCGTTTTATGTCACTAGCAGCTTGCTGCAAAAAGGCTTGAGTGATTTTTCCGTGGCCGCCGGCACGTTGCGTCGCGACTACGCCCTGAAGGATTTCAGCTATGGTCCCGGCGTAACCTCCGGTAGTTTTCGTTACGGCGTCAGCGACAGTTTCACCCTCGAGAGCCATGCTGAAGCCGCTGAAAATCTCACCCTCGGCGGGCTCGGCGGCAACCTGCGCCTGGGCAATTTCGGTGTGCTCAACAGCGCCATCAGCCAGAGCCGTTTCGAGGGCGACGGTGGCGAGCAGTTAAGCCTCGGTTATCAGTACAGCAACCAGCGTTTCAGCTTTTCCTGGCAGCGCCTGCAACGTCACGATCAATACGCCGACCTGAGCGTGGTCGACAGCCCCTACATCAGCCTCAGCCGCCGCAGCGAACAGGCCACCCTGAGCCTCAATCTCGAGCGCTGGGGCAGCCTCGGTGCCGGTTATTTCGACGTGCGCGCGGCCGACGATTCGCGCACGCGGCTGCTCAATCTGAGCTGGAGCAAACCGCTGTGGCGCAACAGCAGTTTCTATCTGTCGGCCAATCGTGAAATCGGCGACAGCCATTGGGCAGTGCAGGCACAACTGGTGATTCCGTTCGATCTGCGCGGCAGCCTGGCGATCAGCAGCGAACGCAGCAAGACCGGGCAAACCCAACAGCGGGTCAACTACAGCCGCGCGGTGCCATCCGAGGGCGGGGTGGGGTTCAATCTGGGTTACGCCAAGGGGGACGGCGCCGATTACCGTCAGGCTGACGTGACCTGGCGTCTGCAATCGGTGCAGTTGCAGGCCGGGGTGTATGGCACATCGGAGGCCGAAACCCGTTGGGCCGATGCCAGTGGTTCGCTGGTATGGATGGACCGGCAGGTGTTCGCCGCCAACCGCATCGACGATGCTTTTGTCGTGGTCAGCACCGATGGCTTCGCCGACATTCCGGTACGCTACGAAAATCAACAAGTGGGGCAGACCGATAAAAACGGTCATCTGTTAGTGCCGTGGAGCAGCGCCTATTACCGCGGCAAATACGAAATCGATCCGCTGAACCTGCCGGCCAATGTGCGCAGCCCTAATGTCGAGCAGCGTATTGCGGTGCGGCGTGGAAGCGGTTATTTGCTTGAGTTCCCGCTGTCCCGAGTGATTGCCGCAAGCATCGTTCTGGTTGACCCTCAGCAACGTGAATTGCCGTTGGGCGCAGGCGTACTGCATGAGCAGAGCGGCACGCGCACGGTGGTTGGTTGGGATGGTCTGGTTTATCTGGAAAACCTGCAGGCGCAGAACGCGCTGCAAGTGACCCTGGCGGATGGCAAAACCTGTCAGGCGCAGTTCAATGTCGACATGAACCAGACTCAGGTGCCGCTGATCGGCCCGTTGGTGTGCCAATGATCGGCGCCCGTTTGTTTCTGTGGCTGGCGCTGATGCTGCCGGGGGCGGCGCAGGCCCTGTGTTCAGTGGTCGGTACAACGCCGGCGGCATTCGGTTCAATCAGCTCGATTGCGTTGCGCACCACATCGCAGCCCAGTTCGACACTCAATGGCGGTTTGAGCTGCACCGGTTCGCTGTTGTCGCTGCTCACCAGCAACGATCACTTCTGGGGAACAGTCTCTTCGGCCCAAAGCGGATTGCTCGGGCCGAGCGGCGATGTGATCAATTACACGATCTACGCCAACAACAGCACCAGTTACCCGCTGACCCGCGGCACCGCCTTTGACTTCGCCCGTAACGGCATCATCGATGCCTTGGGATTGCTTGGGGGGACGACGCCGAAAACCGTGCCGCTCTATTTGCGGACGACCATCGGCAGCAATGTCGCTGCGGGGGTGTACACCGAAACCCTGAGCATTTTCTGGAACTGGAATTACTGTTCGGGGATTGGCATCGGCAGTATTTGTCTGGGACGTGATATCAACAGCGGAACATCCACGTTGACGGTGAACCTGACGGTTTCCAACGACTGTACGATCACCGCGCCGAATATCGCCTTTGGCAGCGCCCCGGTGGTCAGTGCCTTCACACCGGTAACCGGGCAGACCATCAATCTGGCCTGCACCAAGGGCAGCGCCTACACCGTAGGCTTGAGCGACGGGCAGAACCCGGTGAGTGTCGGTGGGCGACGGCGAATGATTTCCGGGAGTAACTACCTGGCCTATGACATCTTCAAAAGCGCCGGCACCACACGGTGGGGCAGTGTGGGTGGCGCACGTCGTGCGAGCACCGATGCCGAGGTCAATCCGGGCAACGGGCTGGGCACTGGCAGCCAGATTTTCAATTTCAACGCCAAGATCTACACCGACCAGACCACACCGCCGGCGGGGACGTATCTGGACAATGTGGTGCTGGATGTCGGTTTCTGAGCTGGCACCGCACGACCCCCTGTAGGCGCTGCGGAACGCTGCGATCTTTTGATCTTGATTCTAAAAAACAGGATCAAAAGATCGCAGCGTGCCGCAGCTCCTACAACGGTTATGCAGTATTTTCAGAACTGCTTGAGCAGTGTGGCGGCCGGTGTATCAACCGGGCTGACAATCGCATAGTTATAGCCGCCCCCCGACCAATATTCGGCGCGCAAATCCCCATCACTGCGGCTGCCCCGAGGCAGAAAGGTGTTTTGCGGCCCAGGTGGCCGCACATAGAAACTCACCCTGTGCCCGCTGCCATCCTCATACATCACCATCGCTGCCGGCCCTTCATCGGTACTGAGCAGGCGTCCACTGACGGGCTCAAAACCGGCCGACTTCAGATCGGGCAAGCGACCCGCCTGAGTGAAATAGCGGTCGAGCCAGCGCTGCATATCGCCGTCGCCGTCGACCTTGTAATCGGCCGGCAACAGGCCTTGCTGGGCAATCAATCGATACGCCTGCAAGGCGTCGGTCATCGGCAGCACGGAGGAGCGCACGAGGGTCATTTCCCGGGCCTGCCAGCCGCTGAAACCGCCGACGCTCACCGCAATCAGCAACACCGCGGCGCTGGCCAGATGGCGGCGTGACTGCTGCTTGCGGCGCTGGCGAATCATCGCCGGATCGAGCGCCGGATTGGCCGGTTGCTGCAACGCGCCACTGAGGGCTGCGCGCAGTTGCTGGGCATCTTGTTGCCAGGCGCGCACTTGCGCGGCTGCATCCGGATGACTGGCCAGCCAGGTTTCCAGCACACGCCGGTCGGCGTCGCTGAGTTGGTGGTCGACGTAAGCGTGCAGGTCACGCTCGCTGGGAGGCAGGCTGATCATTTGAGTATCCGCAAAGAAGGGCTGTTGATTTCGCCTTCGCTGAGTTGGCGCAAGGCCTGGCGGGCGCGGGACAGGCGCGACATCACGGTGCCGATCGGGGCGCCGAGAATCTCGGCGACCTCTTTATAGGAAAGGCCTTCAACCGAAACCATCAGCAGCAGGGCGCGCTGTTCGGTAGGTAATCGGTCGAAGGCTTGCAGGGTCGATTGAGCGATCACGGTGCGCTCGACCGACGGTTCGGCATCGTCGCGACCGGTGAAAAATTCGAGCATCCGCGCATAGCGGCGCGAGCGGCGATGAGCATCGAGAAACTGTCGGTAGAGGATCGAAAATAGCCAGGCGCGCAGGTCGCCGTCGGCGCGTTTGTCGCCCCAACTCGACAGGGCCCGTTCAAGGCTCGCCTGCACCAGATCGTCGGCGCTGCTGCTGTTGCGCGTCAGTGACACGGCAAAGCGGCGCAATCTGGGAATGATTTCTCTCAACTGTTCGTCGAATTCGCTCATGAGTTTCTGCAAGTCACTACGCTGTGGACTAGGGAGACGTCCGTCGCTGGAGGTTATTCCACGATCGGAAAAATAAATACCGGGCCCGTGGAATAAACCTTGCTGGGGTGCGTCTTGCTGATTCTTCCTACTTGTGGCCGATGGCCCTGGAGTTATTCATGGTTGATCGCACTTCACCCACAGGCGGGCCGCAGCGTCCGCCACTGAGTGCCGCGAGCCTGATAGTGCGTCTTGGCGGCATTGCCGTCGTGGTCGCCGCCGTGGCCGGGGCGTTTGCCTACGTGCATGGCAACTTCGACCCACAACGTCTGACGCCCAAAGCGCTGGTCGATGTGCTGGAGAAGAACAACGGCGTGCATCCCGGATTTCGCCGCAATCACGCCAAAGGCGTGTGCGTGATCGGCCATTTCGAGAGCAGTGGCGAGGCGCGGGTGTTCTCCACCGCGCAGGTGTTCAACGAGCCACGCACTCCGGTAGTGGGGCGTTTTGCATTGCCGGCGGGCAATCCTTATGCACCGGATAGCGCCGTGCCGATTCGCAGTCTGGCGCTGCGTTTCACCCAGGCCAATGGTCAGCAATGGCGTACCGGCATGAACAGTATGCCGGTGTTCCCGGTGGGGACGCCTGAGGCGTTTTATCAATTGCAGCAGGCGCAATCGCCAGATCCGGCCACGGGTAAACCCGATCCGGGCAAGGTTCCGGCGTTCTTTGCCGCGCACCCCGAAGCCGTACCGTTCCTGACTTGGGTGAAGACCGCGAAGCCGTCGGCCAGTTACGCTACCGAAACCTACAACAGCGTCAATGCGTTTTATCTGGTGGACGCCAGCGGGGAAAAACAGGCCGTGCGCTGGAGCATGACACCGCTGGCCCAGGATGCTGCAGGTGCCACCGCCCCTGAGGGCAGCGACTTTCTGGAAAAGGATCTGGTGCAGCGCTTGGCTGCCGCGCCACTGCGCTTTGCGTTGAATATCACCTTGGCCAATCCCGATGATCCGGTGAACGACGCCAGCAAAACCTGGCCCGCCGGACGTAAGGTGTTGAACGCCGGCACGTTGGTGCTGGACAAGACCCAGCCGCAACTGAGTGGCGAGTGCCGCGATATCAATTACGACCCATTGGTGCTGCCGTCCGGCATTCAAGGCACCGACGACCCGTTGCTCGCCGCACGTTCGGCCGGTTACGCCGATTCCTATCTGCGGCGCACCAGCGAAGTCAGCCAGTTGCCCGCCGCCAAACAGGAGGCTCGCCCATGAGCACGCAACCGACACATTTCGCCCTGTTGGCGCGACTGCTGCACTGGCTGATGGCGGTAATGATCATCGCGATGCTGTTCATCGGTGCCGGCATGGTCACTTCGGTTTCACAGCGTCATGAATGGCTGATCCATCTGCACAAGCCGTTGGGCATCGCGATTCTGGCGCTGGTGATCGTGCGGATTGTGGTGCGCTTGGCGACGCGCCAGCCGCCGCTGCCGGCGGACCTGCCGGACTGGCAGGTGTTCGCGGCCAAGGCATCGCACCTGTTGCTCTACGGCTTGATGCTGGTGCTGCCGCTGCTCGGTTGGGCGATGATCAGCGCATCGGGTGAGCCAGTCATGCTCAGCACTTCGCTGCAATTACCGTCCATTGTTCCGGCCGATGCGCAGTTGTTTGCGTTGCTGCGCAAAGCGCATGGCTATCTGGCGTATCTGTTGTTCCTGACGGTGCTGCTGCACTTGGCGGCGGCGCTGTTCCATGGCTGGGTGCGTCGCGACGAAGTGCTCTCCAGCATGTTGCGTGGGCGCGATCGCGATTAACCCGTTGGGGCGGCGCATTGTGTGGATGCGCCACTTTCCCCGGCGCCACGGCGTTGATGCCTGCACCCAGCAGGCACACGCCGTACCAACCGGCCCATGCGGTTGTGCGAAGTACACATTGCCCACGGCAATACCGCAGGCAACGGCGAACAGCCGCACCACGCTAGATCGCAGACAAGCTGCGATCTTTTGGTATTGCGAGGGCAGAGGTTCAGCGCAGCGTACCGACCATGTCGGCAATGGTGGTCAAAACATCTTTACCCAACTGCATTGAGCGTTTGCCCGACCAACCGGTGTGCGCATTCGGTGCGTCGTCGTGATCCTTGAAGGGCATTTCCAGCGTCAGCGACAGGCAATCGAACTTCTGGCCGACGCTGTTGCATGCCAGCGTCATGTTGGCCTGGCCTGGTTCGTCGCGGGTGTAGCCATACTTGGTCTGGAAGTCTTTGGTGGTGTGCTTCAAGTGGCTGCGGAAATGCTCTTCGAGTTTTTCCAGCCGTGGTGTGTACCCCGGATTACCTTCGCAACCGGCGGTGAAAACGTGGGGGATTTCCTCATCGCCGTGTACGTCGAGGAACAGATCGACGCCGTACTTTTCCATCTGCTGCTGTACGAACAAGACCTCAGGGCTGACTTCCTGACTGGCACTCTGCCAGGCGCGGTTGAGGTCCTGACCCATGGCGTTGGTGCGCAGGTTACCGTGGAAGGCACCATCGGGGTTCATGTTCGGCACCAGGTAGAGGTCGGCACCGGCGAGCAATGTGTTCAGCACCGGGTCATCGTTTCTTTCCAGACGTTCGATCACGCCTTCCATGAACCATTCGGCCATGTGCTCACCGGGATGCTGCTGGGCGATGATCCAGACCTTGCGCTGACCCTGCGCACCGCTGCCTTTGCGCAGCAGCTGGATGTCGCGCCCCTCGACGCTTTTGCCGGTGGCCAACAGTTCGGTGCCGGCTTTGGTCAGCGCCTGCTCGATCAGCCAGTCGTGGCGACCACGGCTGTAAGGTTCGAAATAGGCAAACCAGGCGTGAGTCTGCGTGGCTTCAAGCGAGAAGCGCAGGCAGTCGCCTTCGAATATGGTCGGTACGCGGAACCAGTTGACGTGGTCGTAGGAGGCCACGGCTTGATAACCGGTCCAGGCCTTGTTGTACGAAGACTGGCTGGCGTTGTTCAGGCGAAACCAGTGTTCCTGGCCGACATGCAGGCCGCTGGCCTTGAAGTGGAACCACTGGAAATGCGCGCTGCGCATGTCTGGTCGAATGGCCAGAACCGGGTTGAGCGGATTACTGATGTCGATGACTTGGATATTGCCGCTGTCGAAGTTGGCGCTGATGTCGAACGAAGATTTGGCCACGGTCATAATCGGTTCCTGAATATGATTTTTATGGCGGCTACTTTAGCAGGCTGGGGTGAAACGGAGGAGAATCGCGGGGGTGTTGGCGGGGGCGTCCTCCATGACGCGGACGCAGCTTAGTGTCTGTGCGATTGATTCTCAAGTGCTAATTACCATTAGTTTGCCCCAATGGCGCCGAGCTTCTCTTGCCAAGCGATATTCTTTTGATATTATCCGCGCCATCGAATTTGCAACATCAAAGACTTCATTAGCCTGAAGACATAAGCCCGAAAAACGGGCAAAAAAAGACCCGGCAAAAAGCCGGGTCAAAAACCGTGATTAGCCTGATGAGGAGATAGTCCAGAAGACCGACCTAAGGTCTCTGGTCCATCGACTGATCTCGCGACCAGCTGCATGCAATAATAATCATTATCATTTGCAAGTCAAATGATTTTATCTGCTCGATTGGAAAATTCTTTCCTGTCCTCTCGAAATCTCTTCGTCACGCTTCTTCTTCGCCATCAAGCGAATGGTCGACCATCGCCCGCGCCATATCCACCATGTGTACTACCGAAAACGCCAGATCGCGACTTGCGCCTTGCAGGTTTTCGGCTGCCTTGAACGCGGTAGCGGCTGCGCAACGCAACAGATCCGAGGCATGCACCAGGGCTTCTTCACCGCTGAGGTGACGCCTGACGTCAAAAAAACGCTCATCAACCTCGGGTTCTGACACAGTTGGTTTCAAGTAGTAGTCCAGCGCACGCTGTGCTGCGGCGTTGCCTTGTGGCGAGGTGAAAGTGGTGTCCATCTGCAGGTCGGGCAAGTCTTTGCAGCTGATATTCATGGTGAAAGGTCACTCCTTGGTCGATTCAAATCCGTGATCTCAGAATAGTACGATTCGTAATTGTGACTTGAATTTAAATACTACAATATGTGTTTTGTCGGTCGAAGACGTACGCGTAAGGTGCCGCACATGGATAAATGGATTGAGTTGGTCAAGGCCAAGATGAGTGAACTCAAAATCACTCAAACAGAGCTCGGAGAGCGCGTCGGCATGTCCCAGGGCGGCATCGGCCATTGGCTGAACAAGCGGCGGGAACCGGGCATCACGGAAATGAATCGCGTGCTGCAGGCGCTGGGCATGGATTTTCTGGAGGTGGTGCTGGTGATCCGCGAGCCCCTGGACACGCCGGACGACGATATGCCGCTGGCGCAGAAATACAACCCGTACTTTCGCTACCCGGTCAGTGACTGGCGTACCCCCTGCGAGGCACGGGAGAGTGAACCGACGTCCTACGCCCCGACGCAAAGCAAACAACGCTTCGAACTGACGGATTACCACGCCCGAGGTGCGGCGTTCTGGCTGACAGTGACGGGTGATTCGATGACTGCGCCCACCGGCTCGAGCATTGCCGAAGGCATGCTGATTCTGGTAGATCCGGAGGTGGAAGCGCTGCCCGGAAAGCTGGTCATCGCCCAGTGGCCGAACAGCGATGAGGCGATTTTTCGCAAGCTTGACGAAGAGGGCGGCCAGCGTTATCTGGTACCGCTCAATCCGACCTGGCCCAAAGCCCTGTTCACCGACGAGTGTCGAATCATCGGCGTTGTGGTTCAGGCAACGGCGCGTTACTAGTCAGATCGATCCTCGCCAAGCGTAGGATCGATCCTTGATTCACACTTCTTCCAATTCGACCAAAGCGCTGCCTTCGCCGACCATCTCACCTTCCTGGCAATACAGTGCTTTGATCACGCCTGCGTGTGGCGCGCGGATGCTGTGCTCCATCTTCATCGCCTCCAGCACCACCAGTTGCGCACCGGCCTCAACCGATTGCCCGGCCTCAACCAGCACTCGCACGATGCTGCCATTCATTGGCGCGGTCAATCCGCCCTGATGACTGTGGCCGGCTTCGACGGCATTGATCGGATCGTACGACTCAATGCGCCGCAACTCGCCTTCCCATTGCAGATACAGTGAATTGCCCTGACGGATAGCGCGCAGGCTACGACGCACGCCGTCGCGCGCGACAACCAGCGCTTCAGCCGAGAGTTTGGCGTCGCCACCGGCTCCCAGCGTCAGCGCCCGATCCTGGCCCTCGCAACTCAAATGCAGGGCGATTTCTCGCGGCAGGCCAGCACGCAAACCGCAGCCCGTAACCCACGGCGAACCCGGATCATCCGCCCGGGAAACCTGCGGCAGACTCTGCGCAAACGCCTGCGCCGCCGCGTTCCAGAACGCATCACTTAACTCGCCCGGAGCCGGCAACAGTTGCTCCTGATAACGCGGGATAAACCCGGTATCCAGTTCCGCTGCGGCAAACGCCGGGTGCGCAATGATCCGCCGCAGGAAATTGATATTGGTTTTCAACCCGCCAATTGCAAATTCATCGAGCATGCTCAACAACCGCAGGCGCGCCTGTTCACGGTCCTCGCCCCAGGCAATCAGCTTGCCGAGCATCGGGTCGTAAAACGGCGAAATCTGATCACCTTCCTCAACGCCGCTATCGACTCGACGTCCCGGCCCTTCAGCCGATTCACGATACAAATCCAGGCGTCCGGTAGCGGGCAGGAAGTCATTCGCAGGATCCTCGGCATACAGACGCACTTCAATCGCATGCCCATTCAAAGGCACCTGATCCTGAGTGATCGGCAGCGCTTCGCCACGGGCGACGCGAATCTGCCACGCCACTAGATCCAGACCGGTGATAGCCTCGGTAACCGGGTGCTCAACCTGCAGCCGCGTGTTCATCTCCATAAAGAAGAATTCGCCACGCGAATCGAGCAAGAACTCCACGGTGCCCGCGCCGACATAACCAATCGCCTGCGCCGAACGCACGGCCGCTTCACCCATCGCCCGGCGCAGTTCCGGGGTCAGGCCCGGTGCCGGGGCTTCTTCGACAACTTTCTGGTGGCGGCGCTGAATCGAACAATCACGCTCATTGAGATACAGGCAGTTGCCATGCTGATCGGCAAACACCTGGATCTCCACATGGCGTGGCTTGAGCAGGTATTTCTCCACCAGCATCCGCGAGTCGCCGAACGACGACTGCGCTTCTCGTTGAGCGGAGGCGAGGGCTTCGGCCAATTGGCTGACCTCCTCAACCACTTTCATGCCTTTGCCGCCACCGCCAGCCGTAGCCTTGAGCAGCACAGGATAGCCGATACGTTCGCAGGCATCGCGGAAGGTATCGAGGTCCTGCGCTTCGCCGTGATAACCCGGCACCAGCGGCACACCCGCGGTTTCCATCAACGCCTTGGCCGCAGATTTGCTGCCCATCGCGTCAATGGCCGAGGCCGGCGGGCCGAGGAATATCAGGCCCGCCGCTTCGATAGCGCGAGCGAACCCGGCGTTCTCGGACAGAAAGCCATAACCCGGATGAATCGCCTGAGCGCCGCTGGCTTTGGCCGCCGCGATCAGTTTGTCGATTTGCAGATAACTGTCGGCCGCTTTGCTGCCGCCCAGGTCCACGCGAATGTCCGCCTCACGGCTGTGCCGCGCTTCGCGGTCGGTGGCGCTGTGCACGGCAACAGTGGTCAGGCCCAGGGCTTTGGCGGTGCGCATGACCCGGCAAGCGATTTCGCCACGGTTGGCCACCAGCAGGGTGGTGAGAACAGGTGCGCTCATCAACGCGGCTCCTTGGTGGTGGTTGCGGCCTGCCAGTTCGGCGGACGTTTTTGCAGAAACGCGCGCAAACCTTCCTGGCCTTCGGGGCTGACGCGGATACGGGCGATGGCGTTTTCGGTGTAGCGGCGCAGGGCCGGGGTCAGGGCGCCGTTGCCGACTTCACGCAGCAAGTCTTTGCTCGCACGCATCGCGGCTGGGCTGTTGAGCAGCAAATTGTCGATCCACTGTTCGACCTGTTGCTCAAGCTCCGCGACCGGATAGCTGTCGGACAATAAACCTATTTCCCGCGCCCGCTGACCGCCAAAACGTTCGGCGGTCAAGGCGTAACGACGTGCCGCGCGCTCGCCGATGGCTTGCACCACGAACGGGCTGATCACCGCTGGCGCCAGACCGATGCGCACTTCCGACAGGCAGAACTGCGCGTCATCGGCACCAATGGCCATGTCGCAGCAACTGATCAGGCCCAGCGCGCCGCCGAACGCTGCGCCTTGCACCACGGCCAGGGTCGGGATTTTCAGCTTGGCGAGGTTGTACATCAGCTCTGCCAGTTCGCGGGCGTCGTCGAGGTTGGTGTGGTAATCGAGTTCGGCCGATTGTTGCATCCACGCCAGATCAGCGCCGGCGCTGAAGTGCTTGCCGCGCCCGCGCACCAGCAGAAAACGCAGGCTGGCATCGCTGGCGACCTTGTCGAGGGCGAGGATCAGTTCGCGGATCATCTCGGCGTTGAAGGCGTTGTTCTTTTCAGCGCGGTTGAGCCACAGCGTCGCGAAACCCCGTGGGTCGCTCTGC
This sequence comes from Pseudomonas baetica, assembly GCF_002813455.1. Taxonomy (NCBI): domain Bacteria; kingdom Pseudomonadati; phylum Pseudomonadota; class Gammaproteobacteria; order Pseudomonadales; family Pseudomonadaceae; genus Pseudomonas; species Pseudomonas baetica. The sequence continues at coordinate 1,247,126 of NZ_PHHE01000001.1, forward strand.
AGTTCGAGGGTGTTGAAATCGCTCATATTCATCCGTCTCCACGTTTTCTGTGGGAGCGAGCCTGCTTGCGAAGAGCGATTGCGCGGTAAGACAGATGGACCGCGCTGAAGCTTTCGCGAGCAGGCTCGCTCCCACAAAAAATCACATCCGGAACACGCCGAAGCGGCTCGGTTCGATTGGCGCGTTCAGCGACGCGGACAAGGCCAGGGCCAGCACATCGCGGGTCTGCGCCGGGTCGATGACGCCGTCGTCCCACAGCCGGGCACTGGAATAGTAGGGGTGACCCTGTTCTTCGTACTGGTCGAGGATCGGTTGCTTGATCTCGGCTTCCTGCTCGGCACTGAACGCCTGGCCGCTGCGCTCGGCCTGTTCGCGCTTGACCTGCACCAGTACGCCGGCGGCCTGTTCGGCGCCCATTACGCCAATCCTCGCGTTCGGCCACATCCACAAGAAGCGCGGGTCGTAAGCGCGACCGCACATGCCGTAGTTACCGGCGCCAAAGCTGCCACCGATGATCACAGTAAATTTCGGCACCTTGGCGCACGCCACCGCTGTCACCAGTTTTGCGCCGTGCTTGGCGATGCCGCCGGCCTCGTATTTCTGGCCGACCATGAAGCCGGTGATGTTCTGCAAAAACAGCAGCGGGATGCCGCGCTGGCAGGCCAGTTCGATGAAGTGCGCGCCTTTTTGCGCGGCTTCGGCGAAGAGGATGCCGTTGTTGGCCAGAATCGCGATCGGGTAACCGTGCAGATGCGCAAAGCCGCAGACCAGCGTGGTGCCGAACAGCGCTTTGAATTCATCGAACACCGAACCGTCGACCAGTCGCGCAATCACTTCGCGTACATCAAACGGTTGCTTGGCATCGGCCGATACCACGCCGTACAACTCGTCGCTGGCGTACAGCGGAGCGATCGGAGTGCGCTGTTGCACTTCGCCGAGCTTGCGCCAGTTGAGGTTGGCGACACTGCGGCGGGCGAGGGCGAGGGCGTGTTCGTCGCTCTCGGCGTAATGGTCGGCGACCCCGGAAATCTTGCAATGCACATCGGCACCGCCCAGATCCTCGGCGCTGACCACTTCGCCGGTCGCGGCTTTCACCAGCGGCGGGCCGGCGAGGAAAATCGTCGCCTGATTGCGCACCATGATCGCTTCGTCAGCCATCGCCGGCACATAAGCACCGCCGGCGGTGCACGAGCCCATGACCACGGCGATTTGTGGAATGCCCATCGCGCTCATGTTGGCCTGGTTGAAGAAGATCCGCCCAAAGTGCTCGCGATCCGGGAACACTTCGTCCTGTCGCGGCAGGTTGGCGCCGCCCGAGTCCACCAGATAAATGCACGGCAGACGATTCTGTTGAGCGATGGTCTGCGCGCGCAGGTGCTTTTTCACGGTCAGCGGGTAGTACGAACCGCCTTTCACCGTCGCGTCGTTGGCGACGATCATGCACTCGACGCCTTCGACCCGGCCGATCCCGGCAATCACCCCGGCGGCCGGTACGTCTTCACCGTAAACGGCGTGGGCGGCCAACTGGCTGATTTCCAGAAACGGCGAGCCCGGATCGAGCAAGCGGTTGATGCGCTCACGCGGCAGCAGTTTGCCCCGCGAGGTGTGACGTTCCTGAGCTTTTGCGCCGCCACCCTGCGCCACTTGGGCGAGCAGGGTGTGCAGGGCGTCGACCTGTTTGAGCATCGCCGCGCTGTTGGCGGCGAACTCCGCTGAACGCGGGTTGAGCTGAGTGTGCAGGGTAGCCATGGCCAGCTCCGTTTAGCGGGTTTCGTTGAACAGTTCGCGACCGATCAGCATGCGACGGATCTCACTGGTGCCTGCGCCGATTTCGTACAGCTTGGCGTCACGCAACAAGCGCCCCGCAGGGAATTCGTTGATGTAACCGTTGCCGCCGAGAATCTGGATGGCGTCGAGGGCCATTTGTGTGGCGCGCTCGGCGGTGTAGAGGATCACGCCAGCGGCGTCCTTGCGGGTGGTCTCGCCACGCTCGCAGGCCTGGGCCACGGCGTAGAGATAGGCGCGGCTGGCATTGAGCTGGGTGTACATGTCGGCGACTTTGCCCTGGATCAGCTGGAATTCGCCGATGCTCTGGCCGAACTGTTTGCGGTCGTGGATGTACGGCACGATCAGGTCCATGCACGACTGCATGATCCCGGTCGGGCCGCCGGACAGCACGACGCGTTCGTAGTCGAGGCCGCTCATCAGCACTTTCACGCCACCGTTGAGCACGCCGAGGATGTTCTCTTCCGGCACTTCGACGTCATCGAAGAACAGCTCGCAGGTGTTGGAGCCGCGCATGCCGAGCTTGTCGAATTTGTTGCTGCGGCTGAAGCCTTTCCAGTCGCGCTCGACGATAAATGCGGTAATGCCGTGCGGGCCTTTTTCCAGATCGGTCTTGGCGTAGATCACGTAGGTGTTGGCGTCCGGGCCGTTGGTGATCCAGGTCTTGCTGCCGTTGAGGACGTAGCGGTCGCCGCGTTTGTCGGCACGCAGTTTCATCGAGACCACGTCGGAACCGGCGTTCGGCTCGCTCATGGCCAGTGCGCCGACGTGCTCGCCGCTGATCAGCTTCGGCAGGTATTTGCTTTTCTGTTCGTGGTTACCGTTGCGGTTGATCTGGTTGACGCAGAGGTTGGAGTGCGCGCCGTAGGACAACGCCACCGAGGCCGAACCACGACTGATTTCTTCCATCGCGACCACGTGCGCCAGATAACCCAGGCCAGCGCCGCCGTACTCTTCCGGCACGGTGATGCCGAGCAAGCCCATGTCACCGAATTTACGCCACATGTCGGCGGGGAACAGGTTGTCACTATCGATCTGCGCCGCGCGCGGGGCGATCTCTTTAGCGACAAAGGACTGAACCTGATCGCGCAGCATGTCGATGGTTTCACCGAGGGCGAAGTTCAGGGATGGGTAGCTCATGGGTCACCTTTTGGCTTTTTTGTAGGGTGGGGAGAAGGCTGTTTCAGTTCTCACCTTTACGTTAACGTAAGCCTGTGATGATTGGCTGTCAATCAACCTTTACGTTAACGTCAACTTGAGCCAGAGTAGGGGCAGTTCAAGATTGCTAAACCCACTAATAAAGACAATAGGGGTCGTCATGGATCAACCCGGTGCAAACCCGCAGCGCAGTTACACCCGCGGCTCCCAGGACCAAGCCTTGCTGGCGATGACCATCGGGCAGAAGTTCGCTCAGACCGTCGCGCAATACCCGGACGGCGAGGCGCTGGTGGTGCGCCATCAGCAGTTGCGCTACTCGTGGCGGCAACTGGCCGATGCGGTGGATCTGAATGCCAGAGCCTTGCTTGCACTGGGTCTACAGACGGGGGACCGGCTCGGTATCTGGGCGCCGAATTGCGCGCAGTGGTGCATCACGCAATTTGCCACGGCGAAAATCGGCGTGATCCTGGTCAACATCAATCCGGCCTACCGCAGTTCCGAACTCGAATACGTGCTCAAGCAAGCTGGCTGTCAGTGGCTGGTGTGCGCCGGGGCGTTCAAGTCTTCCAACTATCACGGCATGTTGCAGGGATTGGTGCCCGAACTGGCCGAACAATCCATCGGTGAGTTGCGCAGTGAGCGCCTGCCGGACTTGCGCGGCGTGATCAGTCTTGACGCCCAGCCGCCATCAGGTTTCCTGCCGTGGTCGCAACTGGCCGATCTGGCCGTTACTGTCTCTCCAGAACAGCTGCGTGAACGCAGCGACAGCCTGCACTTCGATCAACCCGTCAACATCCAGTACACCTCCGGCACCACCGGTTTCCCCAAGGGGGCGACCCTCAGTCACTACAACATTCTCAACAACGGTTACATGGTCGGTGAAAGCATCGGTCTGACGCCGCTTGATCGCCTGGTAATCCCGGTGCCGCTGTATCACTGCTTCGGCATGGTCATGGGCAACCTCGGCTGCATCACCCACGGCAGCACGATGATCTACCCCAACGACGCCTTCGATCCGTTGCTGACGCTGCAAACCGTCGCCGAGGAAAAAGCCACCGGCCTGTACGGCGTGCCGACCATGTTCATCGCCATGCTTGATCAGCCACAACGCACCGAGTTCGATCTGTCGAGCCTGCGCACCGGGATCATGGCCGGTGCCACGTGCCCGATCGAAGTGATGCGCCGGGTCATCAGCGAGATGCACATGAGCGAAGTGCAGATCGCTTACGGCATGACCGAAACCAGCCCGGTGTCACTGCAGACCGGCCCGAACGACGAACTGGAGTTGCGCGTGACCACCGTCGGCCGCACCCAGCCGCAACTGGAAAGCAAGATCATCGACGAGGCCGGCAACCTGGTCCCGCGCGGCATCATCGGCGAACTCTGCACCCGCGGTTACAGCGTGATGCTCGGCTACTGGAACAACCCGCAGGCCACCGCCGAGGCCATCGATGAAGCTGGCTGGATGCACACCGGCGACTTGGCCAGCATGAATGACGACGGCTACGTGAACATCGCCGGGCGTAACAAGGACATGATCATCCGTGGTGGCGAGAACATTTATCCGCGTGAGCTGGAGGAGTTTTTCTTCACGCATCCGGCGGTGGCGGACGTGCAGGTAGTCGGCATTCCGTGTTCGCGTTACGGTGAGGAGATTGTTGCCTGGATCAAGTTTCACCCCGGCCACAGTGCTTCGGAGCTGGAGCTGCAAACCTGGTGCAAGGAGCGCATCGCGCACTTCAAGACGCCACGGCACTTCAAGTTCGTCGACGAGTTTCCGATGACGGTGACGGGCAAGATCCAGAAGTTCAGGATGCGTGAGATCAGTATCGAAGAACTACGCGAAAAGCTCGCCTGACGAGGATTCAATGTGGGAGCGAGCCTGCTCGCGAATGCAGTGTGTCATTCAGCGCAGATGTGTCTGATACACCGCTTTCGCGAGCAGGCTCGCTCCCACAAGGGATATTCAGTGAAAACACAAATCGCAGAAAGCACAAAGGGGAGCCGAAGCTCCCCTTTAATTTTGTCGTCGCGTGCTCTTTTTTATTATTGAGGGGCGGTCTGTTGTTGTTTTTGGCAACCGTGGCCCTTTACCGCTGTTTTTGGCGACCCCCATCCGGGGTCAAGAGCAAACGTATTTTTTTGAGCGCTGATCTACTTTCTCGCTAAGCGATCCAACCGATTCGGGAGCTACCTGAAGGTAGTTTTATTGTTCTCTGCCCGGTTGCGGGTCACTCCTGAGAGCACCCTGAAAAGCACACCTTCTCCAAAAAAATCTGTTAGCTGCGTCTCTGCCGTGTTGTTTTTGTTATGTCAGAGTCGGTACGTCTTATTTTTATTGGTTTGCTGCTTTTTATTCTTGTTATGCCATAGAGATAGCAGAACGCGTGCCAACTTTATAAAAGCCTTATAAATCAAGGATTTGTGATTTTTGTGGGATTTTTCATTCAGGCAAAGCCAGACAATTTGTTTCCGTGTTACTCGCTTGTGCCCACATTTCACTCGCGGCGGTAACACCTCACTGTGCGCGGCGAGCCTTGGCCACGCGCGAACCGCTCGGTCGACCGAGCACGGCGCTGATTTGCTGACCCGCAGCAATCAAGGCGTCCAGATCGATACCGGTCTCGATGCCCAAGCCATTGAGCAGGTACACCACGTCCTCAGTAGCAACGTTACCGCTCGCACCTTTGGCATACGGGCAGCCGCCGAGGCCGGCAATAGAGCTGTCGAACACACTGATGCCTTCGAGCAGGCTGGCGTAGATGTTGGCCATGGCCTGGCCGTAGGTGTCGTGGAAATGCCCGGCGAGTTTGTCCCGTGGCACTTGGGCCGACACCACTTCGAACAGACGACGAGTCGCGCCCGCAGTGCCGGTGCCGATGGTGTCGCCCAGGGACACTTCATAGCAGCCCATCGCGTACAGCTCGCGTGCAACCATCGCCACTTGTTCCGGCGCGACTGTGCCTTCGTATGGGCAGCCGAGCACGCAGGAAACGTAACCGCGCACGGTAACGCCGTGCTGTTGCGCCGCTTCCATGATCGGCGCAAACCGCGCCAGGCTTTCGTTGATCGAGCAGTTGATATTGCGCTGCGAGAAGGCTTCGGACGCGGCGGCGAATACCGCAACCTCCTTGACCCCGGCCGCGACCGCATCTTCGAACCCGCGCAGGTTCGGTGCCAGCGCGCCATAGGTGACGCCGGGTTTACGCTGGATTTGCGCGAACACCTCGGCGGAACCGGCCATCTGCGGTACCCACTTCGGTGAAACGAAACTGCCGACTTCTATATAGCCAAGACCGGCGGCGCTCAGCGCATCGACCAGTTGCACCTTGTCGGCGACGCTGATGGGTTGCGCTTCGTTCTGCAGGCCATCGCGCGGGCCGACTTCGATCAGGCGTACTTGGGAGGGGAGGGACATTGGGCAGACCTGTGCTTTTGAATTCGAGGTGACCCCCTTGTGGGAGCGGGCTTGCTCGCGAATGCGCAGTGTCAGGCGACAAATGGGTATCTGATACACCGCATTCGCGAGCAAGCCCGCTCCCACCGGGGAAATGTTGTGTCCAATTACTGCGCTATTTGCTGGCTCTTGAGCGTCTGCTCCAACGCCTGCACACAGCGCTCTTCGGCGGTATCGAGTTCCAGCTTCATTTGTTCGATGTCGAGCAACTGTTGCTCCAGCTGTTCGCGGCGCTCGCCGATTTTCGCCAGCATGCTGTTGAGCTGTTTGGTGTTACCGCTGGACGGGTCGTAGAGTTCGATCAGCTCGCGACATTCGGCCAGCGAAAAGCCGATGCGCTTGCCGCGCAGGATCAGCTTCAGGCTGACCTTGTCGCGGGGCGAATAGATGCGTTCCTGGCCACGTCGCTCGGGGCTGAGCAGGCCTTGCTCTTCATAAAAGCGGATCGCCCGGGTGGTGATGTCCAGCTCGCGGGCGAGGTCGGAAATGCTGTAAGTCTGGCTGCTCATGAAAGCGCTCGGAAAAAGGTCTTGGCGCTAAGCTAATGGCGAGTTGACGTTTACGTCAAGCGGGATGATTTGTGTTGTATTTGATGGCCCCTTCGCGAGCAAGCCCGCTCCCACAGGTTGATTGCATTCCATCTGGATGAACGCGGTCAACTGTGGGATCGGGCTTGCTCGCGAAGAACGATGACGCGGTAAAAAGCCTTACACCTTATCCAGCTTCTTCTCATGCGCCGTCACCTGCTGGCACAACTCAATCATCTGCTCGCGCATCCAGCGGTTCGCCGGGTCTTGATCGGTTCTTTCATGCCAGTACAAGTGCGTCTCCACCGGCGGCACATCATTGACCGGCAGATTGAACGCGTGCAGTTCATGCCGCCGGGCAAAACGCTCCGGGACGGTCATGACCATGTCGGTCTGCTGCATCACCTGGGACGCCATCAGGTAATGCTGCGAGCGCAGGGCGATCTTGCGCTGAATGCCCATTTTGCCCAGTGCCAGGTCGACATAACCCAGGCCACTGCGACGGCTGGAAATATGGATATGGGTCAGCGACAGATAATCATCCAGCGACAGTTTTTCCTTGCCCGCCATCGGATGGCCCTTGCGCATCGCGCAGACGTAGCGATCTTCCATCAGCTTGACGTGGCGCACCTGTGGGTCGGTGTTGAGTGGCGCGTCCACAGCAAAATCCAGACGCCCGGCCGCCAGTTCCTTGGTGGTCTCGCGACGTTTCGACAGGAAACTTTCGATGATCACCGTCGGTGCCAGGCGGCGCAGGCGTTGGAACAGCGGCGGCAAAATCACCGCCTCGGTGAGGTCGGTCATGCTGATGCGGTAGGTCTTCACTGCCTGTGCCGGGTTGAAAATACGGCTTTCCTGAACCGACACCCGCAGCAGCGACAGCGCGTTGCGCACTGGGCCAATGATGTTCTGAGCCATCGGGGTTGGCACCATGCCTTGGGCTGTGCGCACGAAGAGCGGGTCGTTGAAGGTTTCGCGCAACCGCGCCAATGCGTTGGACACCGCCGGCTGAGTGATACCGACAATCTGCCCGGCGCGCGTCAGGTTGGCTTCGGTGTAGATCGCGTCAAAGACGATGAAAAGGTTGAGGTCGACCTTGCTCAGATTCATAACGCGGCTTCTCTTGTTATTAACGGCGGTGTTTTAGGGGCTGGCAATCAGCCGATCATATATCGGTGATGAATGTTTATACACGCCGAGAATAGGCTAGGTAAATTATCAGCGCTGTTCTAGCATCGATTGCATGACTTAAACAACCTCTGCTCAAGAACTGCCTCAACCATCGGGAGCTGCTCATGGATTTCGCTTATTCGCCCAAGGTGCAAGAACTGCGTGAGCGCGTAACCGCGTTCATGGACACTTACGTTTACCCGGCCGAAGCCGTGTTCGAACGCCAGGTTGCCGAAGGCGACCGCTGGCAGCCGACAGCGATCATGGAAGAGCTCAAAGCCAAGGCCAGGGCTGAAGGTCTGTGGAACCTGTTTCTGCCAGAGTCGGAACTCGGCGCCGGCCTGACCAACCTCGAATACGCGCCATTGGCAGAAATCATGGGCCGCTCGCTGTTAGGCCCGGAGCCGTTCAACTGCTCGGCGCCGGACACCGGCAACATGGAAGTGCTGGTGCGTTATGCCAACGAAGAACAGAAACAGCGCTGGCTCGAACCGCTGCTGCGCGGCGAGATCCGCTCGGCATTCGCCATGACCGAACCGGATGTCGCTTCTTCCGACGCCACCAACATGGCCGCCCGCGCCGTGCGCGATGGCGACGAGTGGGTGATCAACGGCAAGAAATGGTGGACCTCCGGCGCCTGCGATCCGCGCTGCAAGATCCTGATCTTCATGGGCCTGAGCAACCCCGATGCGCCGCGCCACGCCCAGCACTCGATGATCCTCGTGCCGGTCGATACCCCCGGCGTCAAAATCGTCCGGCCGCTGCCCGTGTTCGGGTACGACGATGCGCCGCACGGTCACGCCGAAGTGCTGTTCGACAACGTGCGGGTGCCGTACGAAAACGTCCTGCTGGGTGAAGGACGCGGTTTCGAAATTGCTCAGGGCCGGCTTGGCCCGGGCCGTATTCACCACTGCATGCGTTCGGTCGGCATGGCCGAGCGTGCGCTGGAATTGATGTGCAAACGTTCAGTGAACCGCACCGCGTTCGGCAAACCGCTGGCACGACTGGGCGGTAACGTCGACAAGATCGCCGACTCGCGGATGGAAATCGATATGGCGCGTCTGCTGACGCTGAAAGCCGCCTACATGATGGACACTGTCGGCAACAAAGTGGCGAAAAGCGAGATCGCACAGATCAAGGTGGTCGCACCCAACGTGGCGCTGCGGGTGATTGACCGGGCGATCCAGATGCATGGCGGGGCAGGTGTGTCGAACGATTTCCCGCTGGCTTATATGTATGCGATGCAACGTACTTTGCGTTTGGCTGATGGCCCGGACGAAGTACACCGTGCGGCGATTGGCAAGTTTGAGATCGGCAAGTATGTGCCGAAGGAAATGCTGCGTAGCGGTCACTAAGACCGCGTCGCCCCCTTCGCGAGCAAGCCCGCTCCCACATTCAACCGCATTCCAATTGGAGGAATGCGATCAAATGTGGGAGCGGGCTTGCTCGCGAAAGGGCCTGAATATTCAACCCATCAACGTCAGGCTCAATAAATCCATACCTCCACCCGCCGATTCTTGATCCGCCCCTCATCGGCACTGTTGGTCGCCACCGGCATCTGCGCGCCAAAACCGCGCACCTCGCGCAGCACCACACCGTGCTTGACCAACTCGCGCCGCACCGCCATCGCCCGCAACTTCGACAACAAATCTGCCCGCGCCGGATCGTCCTTGGCATCGCCAAACCCCACCAGCGTCACCGCTCGCTCGGTTTTGTCATGACGCTTTATATAGTCGAGCACCCGCGCCAGATCCTGGCGCGCCTTGTTGTCCAGGCTGGCGCTACCTTCCTCGAAGCGGAAGTTCACGGTAAGACGCTGGGCGTGACGGCTGAGGGATTGATAACCCTCGGGCATCAGCGCATTCGGTGCGACGGTCATTGCCTGCACGGTCTGACTGATAAAACCGTTGGCCGCGACAATCGTCTGGCCCTGACGACTTTGTGCGAACACCACCAACGCCTGCGCCCACTGATTTTTGCTGTCCGGCGGCAGATAGAAGAACAAACGGCGCGACAGCGGATAGTCTTCGGTGGCGATCAGACTGTTGAGCGGCAGCATCGACTGCGACGCACCATCGGCAATCGCCAGCGCTTTGGCCTGGCGCACGTAAGGCAAACCGATAAAACCAATGCCTTGGGGATCGGCGCTGACAGCGTCGGACAATTGCTCGCTGGATTCAAACCTTTTCGCAGCGCTACTCAGATTTTTCCCACGACGACTGAGGACCAACTCCTTAAACGTATCGTAGGTGCCGGACTGATCATCGCGTGCGTATAAATGAATCGCGCCGCCACGACCGCCAAGGTCTTCCCAGGTTTTTACCTCGCCACTGAATATCCGCGCCAGTTGTTCGGTGTCCAGTTGCTGCAGCGGATTGTCGGGGTGAAGGATGATTGCCAGGCCATCGATGGCGATGACTTGCTCGGCGGCGGGGCTTTTCAGATCACCCAGTAATTGCAGGGTCTGTAGCTCACTGTCCTTGATCTCGCGGGAGGACGCGGCCAGGTCGGCGCTGGCATTTTTCAACGCGGTGAAACCGGTGCTGGAACCGTGGGCGGCGACTTCAACGACCACGCGTTGACCTTCGCTGGTCTGGCCGGCGATGCGCAGTTCGTTGGCGGTGTCCGGGGTTTCGCGGTGGATTTTTTGCAGGCCTTGCTCGCGTAGCAAACCCTCAACCAGCGCCGGACCCAGTTCGGCACCGATGGTGTTCGACCCCTGAATGCGCAGTGCCGGGCCGTTTTCAGGGATGGGTAGGGCAGCGGCAGAGACCGTCAGCCATCCACTCAAGAGAAAAACGCACAAAACACGCAGGGTCATGCCGGCACCGAATCAAGCCAAGGGGATTGCCGGGGAGATTAAGTCAGAAAAGTTACTTGAAGATGACAACGATCTAAATGTGGGAGCGAGCCTGCTCGCGAAGCGGTGGGTCAGTTACAAAAATGTATCTGACAGACCGCGTTCGCGAGCAAGCCCGCTCTCACAAGGGGATTTCAGGTGATTCGAAGATCAGCTCAGTTCAAGCCAGATCGGCGCGTGATCGGACGGTTTTTCCATCCCGCGCAATTCGTAGTCGACACCGGCTGCCTTCACTCGCGGCAGCAAACCATGGGACGCCAGAATCACATCGATGCGCAGGCCGCGCTTCGGCTCATCCTCAAAGCCACGGCTGCGATAGTCGAACCAGCTGAACATGTCAGTCACGTCAGGGTTGAGGTAGCGGTAACTGTCGGTCAAGCCCCAGTTTTTCAGGCGGGCCATCCACTCGCGCTCTTCCGGCAGGAAGCTGCATTTGCCGGTTTTCAGCCAGCGCTTCATGTTGTCCGGGCCGATGCCGATGTCGCAGTCTTCCGGGGAAATGTTCACATCGCCCATCACCACCAGCGGCTGTTCGTTGTGGAACTGGCTTTCCAGCAGGGTTTGCAGATCGTTGTAGAAGCGCTGCTTGGCCGGGAATTTGGTCGGGTGGTCGCGGCTTTCGCCCTGAGGGAAATAGCCGTTCATGATCGTCACCGGCACGCCATTGGCATCGGCGAACGTGCCCCAGATGAAGCGGCGTTGGGCGTCTTCTTCGTCGGTGGCGAAACCTTTGTGGATGGCAATCGGTTCCTGGCGCGAAAGGATGGCCACACCGTAGTGACCTTTCTGGCCGTGGAAATACACGTGGTAGCCGAGGGCGCGGACTTCTTCGAGCGGGAACTGGTCGTCGTGGACCTTGGTTTCCTGCAGGCCGATCACGTCTGGCTGGTGTTTTTCGATCAGCGCTGCCAGCTGATGCGGACGGGCGCGCAGTCCGTTGATGTTGAAGGAAACGATCTTCATGGTCGGCAGTCCTGGCAAAAGGGCGATGCTAGCTGACATGTGGGATGGGGGCCAGTGTGGGGTGGGAGAAATCATTTTGGCCTGTGGGATTTGTATTGCCTGGGAGGGCCTCTTCGCGAGCAGGCTCGCTCCCACAGGGATGCGCATTCCAAATGTGGGAGCGAGCCTGCTCGCGACGAGGCCGGCAAAATCGATGAAGATCCCGAGTTGGTCTATACCTGTGGGGGAACTGCGCCGCCATCAAAAGGTTCGTACCAACAAGAGCGCAGTCATTTGAGCCGTGCCCCGGGGAGAATCCACGTCATGCCTGAAACCCAGACCGCCATCGCCGACATTCACATGCTCGATCGCGGCTACTCCCGCGAAGCCCGATCCCTGCTGTATCAGGCCTACCGCCACGAGCCGACTTTCGGTTACCTGTTCGAAGCCGAGCGCCCCGGCTACGAGCAGCGAGTGCGGGCAACGGTGCGTGAATTGGTCAAGCAACACTTCCTGCAGGATCTGCCCGCTATCGGCCTGCTGGTCAACGACCGCCTGATCGGCATCGCCCTGATCGCGCCTCCGCAGCGTCGTCTGGGGATTACCGAAAGTTGGGCATGGCGCCTGCGCATGGTGCTCAGCACCGGCTTTCGCTGCACCCGTCGCTACCTGGAATATCACGATGCCGTCTCTGCCTGCGTGCCGAGCGACTCGGTGCACATGCTGCCGCTGCTGGGGGTTCATCCGCAGTTCCAGGGCAAACACTTCGGTGAGCAGTTGCTGACGGCGGTACACAATTGGTGTGCGGTCGACGAAACCTCGCAAGGCGTGGTGCTCGACACGGGCAACCCGCGCTACCTGGAATTCTATAAACGTCAGGGTTATCAGGAGATTGGCGAAGTTGCCGTCGGCCCCGTGCGCGAACACGTGTTTTTCCACGCCAATCCGCAGGTGTTACAAACTGCAACAGCATAACAATCGAACTTCTTGGGAAATTTCCGCTTCTATTACGCTCCCAAGCCCGTGATAGCATTCGCGCCATGAAGTTTCCAGGAAGATTTACCAGTGGCGTGCTCATGCTGTTATCCAGCTGCACGGCGCTGGCGCAAAGTGAATTGGACGTGCGGATCAAACCGTCCAACGATGAACTTAAAGCCAATATAGAAGGCTATATTGGCAGCCTCGGCGACCGTGACGAAGAAGCCTTGCTGCGCTTCAGTCGCGGTGCCGAAGAGCAGGCGCGCAAAGCGGCTCAGGCGTTGGGTTACTACCAGCCGCAGATCGACAGTGACGTGAAGGGCGGCGACAAACCGCGCCTGGTGCTGAACATCGATCCCGGCGAGCCGATTCGCCTGCGCAACGTCACCATTCGCGTCGACGGCCCGGCTGCCTCCTTTAAATCCTTTCGCGTGCCGAAAGCCGACGTGCTCAAGCCCGGCGCGGTGCTCAACCATGGTCGCTACGAAGACGCCAAGCGACTGATCCAGAATCAGGCCTCGCGCTTCGGCTATTTCAGCGGCCATTTCACTAGCCAAAAGCTCTTGGTCGACCCGCGTGCCGGCGTTGCCGACGTTGAGTTGATCTACGAAAGCGGCCCGCGTTATGCGCTGGGCAACGTCAGTTTCGAGGGCGACACGCCGTTCGACGAAGACCTGCTGCAACGCATGGTGCCGTTCAAGGCCGGCGACCCGTATGACTCCGAACTGATCGCCGAACTCAACCGCGATCTGCAATCGAGTGGCTATTTCGAAGGCGTGCGGGTCGACGCCGCACCGACTGCTGCAAAAAATGACGTGATCCCGGTCGACGTCAAACTCGATACGCGCAAGCCACGCACCATGGGCCTGGGCCTCGGTTACTCGACCGACGTCGGGCCACGGGTCAAAGCCAACTGGACGCGCCACTGGGTCAATCCGCAGGGTGACAGCTACGGCTGGGAGGCCGAATTGTCGGCGCCACGGCAAAACGTCGGGCTGTTCTATGACATACCGCTCGACCCGCCACTGACCGACAAATTGCGTTGGGCCGGTGGTTATCAATTCGAAGACATCGAGGGTTCCGATACCCTGAGCAAACTGCTGACCTTCGGCCCGGAATGGCACAGCAAGTTGCCCAGCGGCTGGCAACGGGTGATCTCGCTGAAATGGCAGCGTGAGGAATACGAGCTCGGTGATGACTCGGGTTTGAGTACCTTGCTGATGCCCGGCATCAGTTATTCGTACCTGAAAAGTGACAACCGCATCGACCCGCACAACGGCTATCGCCTGACCTTTGAAAGCAAAGTGGCGAAAGAGGGCATCGGTTCGGACAACAACCTTTTATATGGCACGGCATTGGTCAAAGGCCTGACCACGGTGTTCGACAAACACCGTTTCCTCGGTCGCGTGCAGGTCGGTGGCAGTGCCACCAACGGTTATAACTCGGTGCCGCCGTCGCTGCGGTTCTTCGCCGGTGGCGATCAGAGCGTGCGCGGTTACGATTACCAGAGCCTGTCGCCGGAAAACGCCAAGGGCGACCGCATCGGTGGTCGCTACATGGTCGCCGGCAGCGTCGAATATCAATACTCGGTCGCCGAAAAGTGGCGGGTCGCGACCTTCGTCGATCAGGGCAACTCCTTCAACAAACTCGAACTGCCGAACCTTAAGACCGGGGTCGGTATTGGTGTGCGCTGGGTCTCGCCGGTAGGGCCGATCCGCCTCGACCTGGCCCACGCGCTGGACGACGATGGCGGCATCCGGCTGCACTTTTCCATGGGGCCTGAGCTGTGAAGCGTGGTTTGAAAATAACGGCACTGACGCTGCTGGCGCTGGTGTTGTTGATTGTCTTGAGCATCGTTGCGGTGCTGGGTACACAGGCTGGCAGCCGTTGGGTGCTGGGTCTGGTGCCGGGCTTGAGCGTGGAAAATTTCCAGGGCCGCCTCGGCGGGCAGTGGAGCGCCGATCACTTGCTGTGGCAGCAGGACAGCAGCCGCGTCGAGTTGCAGAAGCCGATTTTCGCCTGGTCGCCGCTGTGCCTGACGCGCATGACCCTGTGCATCGAGCAGCTCAAGGCTGATCAGGTCACCCTGCAATTTCCGCCGAGTGAAGAGACCACCGAAAGCGGCCCGATCAAACTGCCGGATCTGCAATTGCCGGTAGCCATCGAGCTGGGCGACGTACAGGTCGGCAGCCTGTTGTTCAACGGCAGCGAACAGCTCAAAGGCCTGCAACTGGCGGCGCACTGGACTGCTCAAGGTCTGCAGATCGACAGCGTGAAATTGCAGCGCGACGACCTCAGCCTGAATCTGTCCGGGCTGCTCCAGCCTACTGGCAACTGGCCGCTGAACATTGCAGGCGACCTGACCTTGCCGTCGCCGGGCACCGGCCCATGGACGCTGGCGTTGAAAGTCGACGGCGATCTGTTGAAAACCCTCAACCTGCACGCCGACAGCCGTGGCTACCTCGACGGCCAGTTGAGCGGTGAACTGCAACCGCTGGTGGAAAACCTGCCGGCCAAGGTGCGGATTACTTCCGAGGCGTTCAAGCCGAGCGCCGACCTGCCAGACACCCTGCAACTCAATCAACTGGTGTTGACCGGCGAAGGCGACCTGAAAAACGGTTACCAGCTCAACGGCAACGCCACACTGCCCGCTGATAAAGGCCCGGTCGCGCTGTTGCTCAAGGGCAAAGTCGACGCCAGCGGCGCACAGATTGCCGGTCTCGACCTGACGGCCAACGACAAGCAAAGTCTGAAACTCACCGGCAGCGTCGATTGGAGCAAAGGCATCACCGCGCAGGCCAATATCAACTGGCAGGATTTCCCGTGGCATCGGCTCTATAACGAAATCGACGAGCCACAAGTGGTTTTGCGTACTTTCACTGGCGAAGTCTCCTACACCGACGGCCAATACCTCGGCAACTTCGCCGCTGCACTGGATGGCCCGGCGGGCGCGTTTGCTCTGAGTAGTCCGTTCAGTGGCAGCCTGAAACAGATCGCCTTGCCGCAATTGAAAATGCAAGCCGGACAGGGCAAGGCCGAAGGTCATGTGAACGTACAGTTTGCTGACGGTATTGCCTGGGACACGGCGCTGGATCTGTCGGCACTCAACCCGGCGTACTGGGTCGCGGAGCTGCCGGGCACCTTGGCCGGACCGTTGAAAAGCAAAGGCGAAATGAAGAACGAGCGCCTGAGCCTGACCGCCGACCTCGATCTGAAAGGTAAACTGCGCGGCCAACCGGCGATTCTGCAAGCCAAGGCTGACGGCGCCGGCGAGCAGTGGAACCTCAACGCCCTGCAAATCCGCCTCGGCGACAACAGCATCACCGGCAAGGGCAGCCTGCAACAGAAACTCACCGGGCAGATCGACATCAAGCTGGCGCGCCTGGCTCAGCTCTGGCCAGAGCTGCGTGGGCAGATCAATGGCCGCGTCGACGTCGCTGGTACGTTGAAAGCACCGCAAGGCAAACTCGGTCTGCAAGGTTCGCAACTGGCGTTCCAGGACAATCGCCTGCAAAGCCTCAACCTCGACGCCACGCTCGACAGTGCGCAACGGGCGAAAATTGATCTGAAAGGCTCAGGGATTCAGGCCGGCGACACCAATCTGGGCACGCTGACCGCCAGCGCCCAGGGCGACATCAAGAACCAGAAACTCAACCTCGACCTGATCGGACCGAAGCTGAAACTTGCCCTCGGTCTGGACGGCAATCTGGACAAGGGCAACTGGCGTGGTCGCCTGGCCAGCGGTGACATTCAGGCCGGTGGCCAAGACTGGAAACTGCAAAACCCGGCCAAACTCGAGCGCCTGGCCGACGGCAAAATCAACTTCGGCGCGCATTGCTGGATGTCCGGCAGCGCCAGCCTGTGCGGTGAAGATCAACGGCTGATGCCCGATCCGAAGCTGCGTTATCACCTCAAGCAGTTCCCTATCGAAAGTCTGGCGCAATGGCTGCCCAAGGATTTCGCTTGGCAGGGCAAACTCAATGCCGACCTGCAACTGGATCTGCCGGCCAGCGGCCCGAACGGTGTAGTCAGCATCGACGCCAGCGGCGGCACCTTGCGCATGAAGGAAAAGGATCAGTGGCTGGACTTCCCGTACCAGACCCTGAAACTCACCAGCAAACTCACACCGAAGCGCGTCGACACTGAACTCAACTTCGTCGGCGGTAAACTCGGCGAGTTGATGGTGCAGGCGCAGCTCAATCCGCTGCCGAAAAACAAACCGCTAAGCGGCTCGTTCCGCCTCAGCGGGCTGGACCTGTCGGTGGCGCGGCCGTTTGTGCCGATGGTTGAAAAACTCACCGGGCGTCTGAACGGCAGCGGCACGCTTTCCGGTGGCCTGCTCGCGCCATTGGTCAACGGCACGGTGCAACTCAGCGACGGCGAAGTGTCGGGTGCCGAGTTGCCGATGGAGCTGCAGAATCTGCAACTTACCGCTGTGATTGCCGGCGAATCGGTACGCCTCGACGGCGGCTGGAAAAGCGGCAAGACCGGGCAGGGCAGCCTCACTGGCAATGTCGCCTGGGGCCAGGCATTGATCGTCGATCTGGCGCTCAAGGGCACGCAATTACCGGTCACGGTCGAACCGTACGCCAAGCTCGAAGTGGCGCCGGACCTGAAAATTTCCATGGCCGGCGACGAGCTGAAAATCGCCGGCAAAGTGCAGGTGCCCAGAGGCGAAATCACCGTGCGCGAATTGCCGCCATCCACGGTGAAAGTCTCCGACGACACGATTATCGTCGGTGCGCAGACCGAAGAAGGCAAACCGCCGATGGCGATGAAAATGGACATCGACGTGGTGGTCGGCGAAGACAAACTGGCCTTCGCCGGATTTGGTCTGACCGCCAACGTGCAAGGTCATGTGCACATCGGCGACAACATGGACACCCGTGGCGAGCTGTGGCTCAACGACGGCCGCTACAGTGCCTACGGCCAGCGCTTGTCGGTGCGCCGTGCGCGTCTGTTGTTCGCCGGCCCCCTCGATCAGCCGTATCTGGACATCGAAGCGATCCGTCAGACCGACGACGTGATTGCCGGTATTCGCCTGAGCGGCAGCGCCGAGCAACCGACCACGCAGATCTTCTCGGAACCGGCGATGAGCCAGGAGCAGGCATTGTCTTACCTCATACTCGGCCGTCCGCTGAGTACCAACGGCGAAGACAACAACATGCTCGCGCAAGCGGCGCTGGGCCTGGGCTTGATGGGCAGCGCCGGGGTCACCAGCAGCCTGGCCAAGGATCTGGGGATTCAGGACTTCCAGCTCGACACGGCGGGCAGCGGCGATGCCACCAGCGTGGTGGCCAGCGGCAATATTACCGAGAAGCTCAGTTTGCGTTATGGCGTGGGCGTGTTTGAGCCGGCCAGCACCATTGCCCTGCGTTACAAGCTGAGCAAGAAGGTCTATGTCGAAGCGGCGAGTGGCGTGGCCAGTTCGCTGGATATCTTTTACAAGCGCGATTTCTAGACCGTAACAGGTTATTTGAATCGAGGCGCAGCCTTCGCGAGCAGGCTCGCTCCCACATTCGATCTGTGCCAGGCATGGATTTGTGTTCGCTCGAAATCCCCCTGTGGGAGCGAGCCTGCTCGCGAAAGCGTCTTCTCATTCATCGATGATGCTGAGGTTGCCGACCTCTTCGCGAGCAGGCTCGCTCCTGATTTGATCTTTGGAATGGCACACCAGCGAGGCCCGCTCGTAGTTCAGCGCCTTGTTGCGTTCCGGCAAGGCATAAGGCGCCTCACACCGCTGGCCCTGCCAGTTGATGGTCAGGGTACCGGCGTCGGCTTCTACCAGCGCCAGTGCCTTGCCGCCCGGGTCGGAGATCGCCAGTTGCTTGCCGGCGCTGTCCTCCAGCGAGGCGCCAAACGGGATCGGCTGGTGTTGCGCGTCGAACAAGGCGAACTGCACGCGGCGTCCGGTCTTGCTGGTGTAACGCGCCAGCACCACCGCACCACGGCGTGGCACCACTTGCCGGGTCGCATTGTCGATCTCGATATCGCCGCCCAGATCGCGGGTGTCGAGGTTGATCCAGTTCACGCGATAGGGCTGCGCATTGGGCACCACGGCGAAGCCGTTACTGCCGGTCTTGGCCCCGGTGAAACTGCCGATTTTCACCCCTTCCACGCCTTCGACCTGCGCCAGCGCGAATGTCTCGCCTACGGTTTGTCCAAGGTTGATCCCGCCGCCGTGGCCGACGATCGAACCTGCCAGATTCAGGTTCTGCGAGTTATAGCCGCGTCCCTGGCTGTAACCGGCACTGATGTCCATCACCGAGGTGCGGGTGCTGAGGTTGACCGAGCCAGAGCTGCCGCCGGTGCTGCTGCTACCACCTTGCACCGAATAGTAAGTATCGCTGTCTTCCGTCAGGTAACCATTGATGCCCACTTGGGTGCTGTCGGTGGCTTTCTGTGTGCTCGCGGAAACAAAGGCACGGGGTGCACGAGGTTTCGAACCCAGCGGGAACGACAGCGACAGGTTGACCAGTGTGTCGTTGTTCGCCGGCCCATAGTTGCCGATATCCTTGGAGTAGGTGGCGCCGAGGTTGTAACTGACTTCGCCCCAATAGTTGCTGTAACCCGCCGACAGGCTTTGCGAGCCGCCGCGCCCCCAATAGCGCTGGTCACTGGCGTTGAGGTAGATGCTGCCATATTGCTGATCACGTCCCAGGCTCTGGTTGACGGTCAGGTCGGTGCGGGTTTTCGAGTTGCCCGTGCGTTTTTCGCCCTCGTGGCTCAGTTCCTCGACGTGGTCGCTGAGGGTGCGATAGCCCTCGGTCGAATAGCGATAGGCGGCGAGGGTGAAGCTGGTGTCGGTACCGGTGAACGTCTTGGCGTACAGCGCGCGCAAACTGTTGCCCTTGACCACTTGGCCAAAGGTACGACTGGCGGAATGGGTGACGTCGAGCGACACGGCACCAATCGGCGTATTGCGCCCCGCGCCCACGGACAACGCCTGGAAATCCTCGGTCGCCTGCACGCCGACGATGCCGGACAAGTTGCTGCTGATGCCATAGGCCAGCGTGCTGCTGACAAACTGCGGCGACTGTTGATCATCGCTGTTGCTGTTGTATCGGCCGGCCGAGACGCTGTATTTCAACTGACCCTGGCGCACCATGATCGGCAGGCTGGAAAACGCCTGCACCGTCACCCGGCGCTGACCATCGGCCTCGATGATCGTTATTTCCAGATCCCCGTTGGAACCGCTCGGATAGATATCGCTGATCTCGAATGGGCCCGGTGGCACGTTGGCGCTGTAGAGCATGTAGTTGTTCTGCCGAATTTCTACGGTGGCGCTGGACTGCGCAATCCCGCGAATCACTGGCGCATAGCCGCGCTCACTGTCGGCGCGCATGCCATCGTCAGAGGCCAGTTTCAGGCCGCGATAGCGCACGCTGTCGAACAGGTCGGCGTCGGAGAAAATATCGCCGGCACTGAACTGGCCTTTCAACGCGGTCAGGTCATGTTGCAGATAGCTGCGGTTGCTCTTGAAGGTGCTTGGCTGGCCCGTACTGCTGTTGAAGTTGGACTCGTTGCGCAGGCGCCAGCCACCGAAGTTGATGCCGTTGCGCAGGCCGATGTTATTGGAGATCGTATTGGCCGTTTGCGTGCTGTTACGGTTGCTGCTCAGCTGATAGTTGATAAACGCCGCAGGCACGCCGTCGTCCCACAGCGCCGGGTCGACATAACCCCGTCGGCCGCGCTCCATGGCGCTTTGCGGCACGCTGACCATCAGGCGCAGGCGCGGCACGTCGTAACGCACGCTGGCATGCTCGATCAGCGCGGGCAGGTCGAGGCAGGCCTGCGGATCGTCAGCATCCAGTTTGCCGCTGGCCTGCAACTTGGCTATGTCGACGCCCAACTGCTGGACCATTTCCAGGGTCAGGCAGGCCTGGATCTTGCCGTTGCCGGGGTGGCGACGGAAGTCGATGTCGCGACGACCGACCAGCGCGTCGTTGCTGTAGAGGTCAACCCGGTAGTTGCCGGGCAGGACGCTGTTGCTGGCGAGCAGCGATTGCACATCAACGGTCGACGCGGCGCCTTGCAGAAACGACGTGTTGAACTGTTCATCGCCGTCAGCCTGGCACGCCGTGCTGATGGCCGAGGCGATCAACAACGATGCCAGGCCGTCGCGTTTGAGTAAAAACATGCATGAACCCTATATCACCTCCGATACGAACTAACGGAGCGAAGAGAAATACAGTGAAAGTGTGCGATCAGAGCGATTCGCGAGTTATGGCGTTTCTTTCTTTGGACTGGCGCTGGTGTCAGCGCTATTGGAAAGTTGCGCGGTATAACGATCTTGGGCACCATAGTCGTTAATGCTGCTGAACAACAAATTTGCCGCATTAGTTGAATGAAGTTGTTTGAGGTCGAACTCTTTGCGTTCGCCGGGGGCGATCATCATCGAATCAAACGGGTGCTCGCTGAGTGCGCCGGATTGCAGGGTGATATCGGCAATCGACACGTGATAAAGACCGGGGTTGTTCACCACCAGCACGCTTTTGCCGGCGCGCTCGGCCAGGCGCCAGGTCAATTCACCCGGTGCCAGATAGGCGTTTTTTTTCAGACCGGCCGGACGGAAGAACACCTTGATGCGCTGGCGTACAGCAAGTTGCAGGGTGTTCTGGGTCTTCGCGTTCTGGGGGATTTCCTGCACGTTGAGCCAGACCACCGATTCGCGGTCGGTCGGCATGCCGGTGCCTTCGTAGATGACCCGCAGTATTTGCTGTTCGTCGCCGCTGACGCGCACCAACGGCGGTGTGACTGCAAACGGCACGGAAGCGGATTCGCTGGCATCGGTGTCGATCCACGACTGGACCAGAACATCTGCACCGCTGTTACGCACGGTGATGCCGGCTTCCTTGTGCTGGCCGTCGAAGATCAGGCGGGTGCTGCTCAGGGAAATGCCGGCCGTGGCCTGATTGACCACGAACAGGCCCAGCAGGCCTGCGCAAAAGGACAATGAGTGACGATAAAACATGATGGTTACCGCGCAAGTGATTGAAAGCGCGGGGCCGGGCGGCCCCGCACTGGGCTCGAGTATTCGCGCGGGTTATTCGTATTGCAGGGTGAACGGCAGGGTGGCATCGCCGCGACCGGCAACAGCCAGTTTCGGGTCAACCGTGGTGACGTAGGCGGCCGAAAATTTCAGCGTGGTATTGCTGTCCTGCAGGGTGTTTTCGATCTTCGCGGTGGCTGGCGAGCTCAAGTCGATCACGGCACCATTGGCGTCGAGCAAGGCGATACCGATGCCTTTTGCAGCCCCCAGGCCGCTGATCAGTCGCAGCACTTTAGTGCCAGGTTCGATGCCCGAACCGGCGCCTTTGGTCGGTTCGAAGAGCATCGCAACCTTGGTCCCGGCATTGCAGTTGATCTTCATGTCGAAGTTCTCGACGCTCAACGTGCCGTTGCCTTTAGGTGCGGTGGCGGTGCCCATGTCCTTGATCGACACTTCACCCATGGCGACCGAAATGGTCTTGTCCTTGCCAGCGCTTTCAACCGAACAGGCGTCGTTGTTGATGGTGCCGGTGAAGTTGATGGTGCCGCTGCCGGCCTTGGTCGGGGTCACTGGCGGGTCGGCTGCCAGGACATTGCCGGCGGCAGCGAAGATCGAAAGTGCGAGAAGCGTTCGGGACAACTTTTTCATGTTGCTTTTTCCATTGGTGGGGTTAAAGCAACACAATAAAACTCGTTTTACCGATGGAACATCAGACGATTCCTAGATGCGCGGAAGTTGTAGCGGAGTGTCCTGTTTTATCAGCTGAACAAGTTGCGTTCTATGCAATAAGTCAACAGTTCCTGGTCGCTGCTGACTTCCAGTTTGCGCATCGCCGAGATTTTCTGCGTGCTGATGGTTTTTGCACTTCTACTTAAGTTACGGGCAATGTCGTTGACGCCCTGGCCCTGAACGAACAAACGCAGGATTTCATGTTCCTTGGGCGACAGCCTTGAGAAACGTTCATCCAGATCAGCACCGTCGTTCACCACCGATGTCGGCGCGGGTACCTGCCAGCGCACCGGGCTGCCCTTGGCAATCGCTTTGAGGGCGGTCTCGATTTCGTCGTGCAACTGGTTTTTCTGAATGACTGCCAGCACACCCAGCTCCTGCAGGCGCGTCAGGATCAACGGATTGGAAATCATGGTCAGCACCAAAACCCGAACCTTGGGAAAGTGCCTTATCAGGTACTCCACCAGTTTCAGGCCGTCACCGTAGGTCGAATCGGCAGGCATGTTGAAGTCGGTGATCAACAGATCTACAGGCTTGGTCTCCAGCAGCTTGATCAGTTCATCGGAGCCGACGGCTTCGCCCACCACGCGAAAGCGTTGGTCACGCTCGACCAGTTCCCGCACCCCCAGCAGCACGATGGGATGATCATCGGCAATGACAACGTTGAAGGTTTCCATGAGTGATTTATCCAGAGTGAAGTTATTCGAGGGAGTCGAGCAGATCTTGCAGCCGCGTCAGATTTTGTCGCACCGCCACGGCCAGAGCGGGCGTCACGGCCATGCCGGTCAAGCGACATTCCAGCTCGACAAACGCGCTGGCCAAGGCATTGATCTGCACGGCCCCTAGCGCCCCCGCCATGCTGTGCAGTTGCTGCGCCACGCTGTTGGCGTCGGCCGCATCCAGTGCCGCCAGGGTGGTCTGAATATCCTGGCGCAGGGTGGTGACAAACAACTCGCGCATTTTTGCAGATAGCGACGGCGGGGCATCGATAACGGGTGCCACAGCGATTTTGCAATGCTGCTCAAGTTGCGTGCGCAGGGTAGCGAGGTTCAGCGGCTTGACCATCCACGCGTTCATGCCGACGGCGGCGCAGCGTTCGCCTTCTTCGCGCAGGGCGTTGGCGGTGACGCCGATGATCGGCAGCGTCGAGTCCTGCTGGCGTACAGCCTCGGCGAGTCGGTAACCGTTCATAACCGGCATGTTGACGTCGGTCAGCAGCAGATCGAAACGACGGGGCGCCCACTGTGCCAGAGCCTGTTCGCCATTCGCAGCGACGATCACCGTGCAGCCGAGGGCTTCCAGTTGCTCCCTGATGATCGCCGCGTTGATCACGTTGTCTTCAGCCACCAGCACCTGCAGATTCAGTGGGCGGGTCTTTGCCTGCAACGCGGCGGGGCGCTGCGCATTGGCGCCGTGTTGTGCCAGATAAATCGCCCAGGCAATTGCGCGCACATCGTCGGCGTCGACTGCCCAGTCTGCACCGCTTGGCTGCGCCGGATTGGGGCCGCCCGCAATGGCGACGATCCGCGGCCCGCTCCAGTGCGGAGCGTTGTCGAGAGGCGTGAGGTCCACCAGCAGCGCCGAGGATGGTGGCCTCTCGGTCGTCACCGAGCGGCAATCCAGACCAAAACGGTTGAGCCAGGCCATCAGGTGCAGCGCCAGTTCGCTGATCGGTGCACGTACATAAACGGCGGGGCTGCCGGCCTCGAACGCGGGACAGTCGGCCAATGCGCCCGGCACGTTCTCCAGCGCGAGTTGCAGGGTAAAACTGCTGCCCAGCCCCGGTTCGCTGACCACGCTCAACTGGCCGTGCATCAACTCGCACAGCCATTTGCAAATGGCCAGGCCCAGACCCGCACCGGCCTGGCTGTCGGCATCGTTGACCTGATAGAACGGGTCGAACAATTGCTGTTGCTGCGCGGGGGAAATCCCCACCCCCGAATCGCTGACCTGCCACTGAACTTGGGCGTTGCCGGCGGCGTTTTGCAGCACGCGTACGCGCAGGACCACGCGGCCGTTGTCGGTGAACTTGATCGCGTTGCTCAGCAGGTTGTTGAGGATCTGGCGGATGCGCAACGGATCACCGCGCAGTCGATCCGGCAAGGTCGAATCGATGCAGGCATACAGTTGCAGGCCTTTGGCGCGGGCGAATGCGCTGTAAGTACGCACAACCTCTTCAGTCAGCTCCAGCGCGCAGAAGTCCTGAAGCTCAAGGGTCATTTGCCCGGCCTCGATCTTCGACACATCCAGCACATCGCTGATCAGCTTGAACAGGCTGGCGGAGGAACGCTGGATGGTGTCCAGATAATCCTGCTGGCGCGGGGCGAGCGGTGTCAGACCGAGCAATTCGAGGGTGCCCAGCACGCCGTAGAGCGGGGTACGAATTTCATGGCTCATGGTGGCCAGGAAGCGGCTCTTGGCCTGGTTGGCCGAGTCGGCGGCCTGACGGGCTTCTTCCAGGGCGGCGGCGTCTTCGATATGCCGGGTCACGTCATGCAACGCACACAACCAGGCATCCTGGCCTTGATAGCGCGTCGAGACGAAAGCCAGATGCAGATGCCGCCCGTCGATCTCCAGATCGGCATGGCCGGACTCGCTGTGTGACTTGAGCAGGCTCATCAAACGGCTGCTGTCGTGCCATTGCTGGGCGCGCTGGTTTTCCAGGAGCACGTGGTGATCGCTGCGGCGAATCACACAGAGGCCGGTCGGTGCGGTGTCGATCACCGCACGGCTGAAGGCCTCGCTTTCGGCGATGCTCGCGTGCGCACTTTGCGCGGGGATGATCACGCGTGCGGTGTACCAGCGGTTGATGGCCCGACCGCAACCAAGCAACGCCAGCACCACCGCCACGAGGCACAGCAATGGCCACAGCGCATAGCTGAGAAAACTGCGCAGGCTGATGACGTAGATCGCTGTCCAGTGTTGCGCGCCGGGGCTGCTCAGTTTGAACACCAGGCCGTCGCGGTCGACATTTATTCCATCATCCAGTACCTGGGTGGACCTCGGTGCGCCGGTCAAAACCACGCCGGCCGGGGTGATCAAGGTGAAGTCATCGTAAATCGACCACTCCATCAAGCGCTCGATGTTGTTCACCTGAGACAGTTTCAGCAACGTGCCGAGCACCACCCAGGAATCGGCGCCCTCGATGGCCTGTATAGGCTGGAGCAGATTGATCCTGACGTAGGCCAGCAGCGTCGGCGTTGCCTCGTTGTCCTGAGTAGACGGGTAGGGCACCCAATGCACTTGATGATCAGCGACTGATGACTGCTCGCGTGCATGCTGGTTCACCTGGCTCATGACTTGGGCAAACGCGCCGATCTGCATCGGGCCGGCACCGCGCAAGCGCCCGGCGGAGGGCACAGCTACATCGAAATTGTCGGGACCATTGAGCAGGATCACTTGCGGCGACTGATAGTGCGATGCCGCCCAGAACGCGCTGTAGTAGGCGGCCAGATAACTGCCCAGTGCGAAAACCTTGGGGTATTGGTCGGCGGCGATTCTGTTCGGATCGATCTTTACACTGAACGGCAGTGAAAACGGCAAGCCGCGACCTTCATAGATATTCGGGCCTTCATCGGGCAGCAGCTTTTGCGAATAGGTGGGCAACACCACCAAAGGGAAATATTGACCCTTGGCACTGGCCTGGGAGATATCGCGCAGGAACACTTCCTGCTCATGGATATTTTCCATCAACCGGGCGAAGTGAAACTGCAGAGTGTCGCGCTGCTCTTCGAGCATGCGCAGCACCCCCAGATAGCTGATGCCCAACAGCAGCAACACCAGCGCGCCGAGCAACAACAGACTTTTGTTCAAGCGCAGCGAACTGCTGGCCAGTTTGTCCAGAAATGCATTGGTATGCGGCATTACAGCGCCTGACCAGCGGTGATGGGGCAGCCTTTGGACACGGTGACCTCGGTAGCGAGCGACGTTCAACAATAGCCACGTGCCGCTCAGTAGGCAGTCGCTGGCCCGTCGTGGGTCAGCAAGTGCTGGAACTGGTCGGCTGAAACGGCGTGGGAGATCAGGAAACCCTGAACCTGAGTGCAGTCGATTTTACGCAACAGAGCAAGTTCTTGTGCGGTTTCTACGCCTTCGGCCACCACCGTCAGGCCCAATTGGCGACCGAGGCTGACAATGCTGGTCAGCGCCTGCGCGAGTTCGGCGTTGGCGTTGCAGCCTTGCACCAGCGCGCGGTCGATTTTCAGTTCGGTGAACGGCGCCGACACCAGGTTCATGTACGAGCTGTAGCCCTTGCCGAAGTCGTCCTGCGACAGACCGAAACCCTTGATCCGCAAGCGGCACGCGCCGGCGTAGAAGTTGCTGATGTCGTCGGGCACCGAGCACTCCATCAACTCGAAACAGATCCGCGCGGGCAAGCCTTGATGGGCAAGCACGAAAGCGAGGATGCGGTCGGGCAGGTCGTGGCTGTTGAGCAGGTGCGTGGGCAGGTTGACCGAAACCGGAATGTCATAGCCCTGTTCGCGCCAGGTCGCTTGGGCGGCGATCGCCTGTTTCAGTACGCACCAGAGCAACGGCTCTTCGAGACCGAACGCAATCAACGCCGGCAAAAATACCCCGGGCAGCAGCGTGCCATGTTCAGGATGATTCCAGCGTACCAGCGCTTCGGCGGCGACGATCCGGCCATTGTTCAAAGCCTTCTTCGGTTGAAACCAGGCTTGCAGTTCACCGTTGTCCAGGGCGTTGCAAATACTCTGGCGATCGATGCCGGGATGGATCGCCGCCGGGACGTTTTGGCGCAACGCCTGCAATTGATCGATCAGGCAACGCAGGGCGGCTGCGTTCACTGGTTTGGAAATCAGCCCGATGACTTTCACTTGCAGGTTGCTCGCCACCAGGCTCGCGCCCATCAGCATGCGTCGTGAGGCGGCGCTCATGATCGCCAGTGCCGGGCGCGAACGTTGGGCGGCGAGGCCCTGAATAAATTGCACACCGTCCATGCCCGGCATCAGCAGGTCGGTGAGCACCAGATCGAAGTCGCGGTGTTTCAGGCAGTCCAGTGCTTCTTCGCCGTCCTTGGCGCACGCCAGATCGAAGTCACCCAACTCGCTGAACAGGTTCTGCAAGTACAGGTGCTGGAAGGGGTGGTCTTCGACAATCAGAATGCTACAGGGCTTCATGGGCGACTCGTTCGTAGGGAGCCAGGACAGCGAACAAGGCTCGTAGCGTAAAAGGTTTGACCAGGCAGTGATTCATGCCGGCAGCCAGGCACAGCGCGTCCTCACCGCGCAGGGCGTTGGCGGTCGCGCCGATGATCGGAATGCTGCAACCGAGGCGCCGCAGGGCTTTGGCCAGTTCGTAGCCGTTGAGGCGGGGCATGTTGACGTCAGTCAGGACGATGTCGAACGCAGCGTCGGGCCAGAGCGCCAAGGCCTCTTCGCCATCGCTGGCCAGCGCCACCGTGCAGCCCAATTCTTCGAGCTGATCGCGCAGGATCAACTGATTGATGAC
This sequence comes from Pseudomonas baetica, assembly GCF_002813455.1. NCBI lineage: Bacteria > Pseudomonadati > Pseudomonadota > Gammaproteobacteria > Pseudomonadales > Pseudomonadaceae > Pseudomonas > Pseudomonas baetica. The sequence continues at coordinate 1,275,193 of NZ_PHHE01000001.1, forward strand.
GTTGTCTTCGGCCACCAGAATGTGTAGGCGCAACGGACGCATCGCGTGGGTTTCACTGTCTTGCGGGCGGTGAACGATCTGGCCGCTCTGGGCCTGGCGAACGGCCCGTTGAATCGCCAGCAGATCATTCAGATTGACCTGCCAGCCGTCGCCGCTGAACTGCGGCTCATGGGCGCCGTCACCGCTGGCCAGTACGCGCGGCCCACGCCATGCCAGGTTCGGGCGCTGTCCGAAGGCTGCGGGATACAGCTCCAGCAGCAGCGCCGTCGAATCCGGCTCGATGCTATCCGGTGCGCCGATATGCGCGCGGGCGCCCCAGCGGCGCAACCAGCCACTGATGCTGTCGGCCAGTTCGCGCACGGGCGAAACGACATAGACGAGGTCCGCGGCCAAGGGCGGCAAAGCAGTAGAGGGAGCGTTGCCGCAGCGTTGCTCCAGCGGCACGCTGAGGGAAAAACTGCTGCCCAGGCCCGGCTCGCTGACCATGCGCAGGGTGCCATTCATCAAGTGCGTCAGGCGCAGGCAAATGGGCAGGCCGAGGCCGGTGCCGGCGACCACGTTGGTGTTGCCGGCGGTCTGGTAGAACGGCTCGAAAATAAACGCCTGATCGTCATGGGCGATGCCTTTGCCGGTGTCGGAAACCTGCCATTGCAGGCACACGCGTTCGCCTTCGCGAGCGAGCAGTCTGACCCGCAATACCACGCGCCCGGAATCGGTGAACTTGACCGCGTTGCTCAGCAGATTATTGAGGATCTGCCGTACGCGGCTGACATCGCCCAGCAGGCAATCGGGCAGTTGCGGATCGAGGCAGGCATAGAGTTGCAGGCCTTTGCTTTGCGCGGCGGCGGCATAGCCTTGCACCACTTCGTGCACCAGTTCCGGGACGGAAAACTCGCTCAGCTCCAGCGCCAGTTGCCCGGCCTCGATCTTCGATACATCGAGCACGTCGCAAATCAACTGCAGCAACGTCGCCGATGATCCCTCGATCGCACGCAGGTAACTTTTCTGCTGAGTGTCCAGATGCGTGCGCGCGAGCAATTCCAGGGTGCCCAGCACACCGTAGAGCGGGGTGCGTATTTCGTGGCTCATGGTTGCCAGAAACAAGGTCTTGGCTTCGTTGGCGGCATCGGCCGATTGGCGCGCCTGTTCCAGCGCTGCTTCGATCTGTCGCCGAGCGCTGATGTCACTGAACGCACAGAGCAAGACGTCTTCACCTTTGTAGCGGGTCGGCGCACAGCTCAGGTACAGGTGACGACCGTCGGCAGTCTCGAAGTAATCGGTCAGGCACGGCGAGTGTTGGTCGAACGCATCACGGATCCAGCCAGCGCCCAGTTGCTCGCTGCACTGGCCCAGCCATTGCCGGGCGAGGGTGTTATCCAGCACCACTTGGCCGTCACTGCGGCGCAACACGCATAGCGCCACGGGGGCGGTCTGAATCACGTCGCGGCTGAACAGTTCGCTTTCCACCAGCGCCTGAATGCGCTGGATCGCCGGGGTGATGAAACGATGTTCCAAGCGTCGGACCAACAGGCACACCAGGCTGATACTCAACACGCAGAACAGCAGCGCGCCGAGCATTTGTGGCCACAGGGCGCGCAGTACCGCCAGCAAGTCGATGGAGTAAGTCAGCTGCCAGTCCGAGGATTTCAGCTGCTTGCGCAGCACCAATTGCTCGGGCAGCCAGCCATCGCCGACGAAGCCGAAAAAATCCTGTTGTCGCAGCAACGGCAGGTGCTGTTCGGGCGGTGGTTTGTGGCTGTTGCTGAACAGCGGTTTGCCTTGTGAGTTGAACATGGTGAACTCGCCGGCACTGTGGTCGCTCAGGGCGCTGGAGACTTCGCGGTCGTCCATTTCCAGGCCGAGCCAGCCGGAGTTGATATCGCGCGCGTCTAGACGAATGAAGATGTATAGCTGCGAGTGGCCGTCGGCGGCATGGGTCAGCCACAGTTCCGACAATGTCGCCGTGAGCTTGAGCGCTTCCAACTGATCCAGCGTGGCCTGTGGCAAACCGACGACCAGCGGCGTCGCGTTGTATAGCCGCAATACATGACCGCCATTGCTGACATACAGCAGATTGAGCTGCTTGGCTTTCAGGTAATCGCGCATGCGCTGGGTCAGCCAGATGCTCCATTGCTTGCCCGGCGTTTGCCCCAGCAGCAGACGGATTTCTTCTTCGGAAACCGGCACGTTTATTTTCGCCTTACGTGTGGCCGACAGGCTCAGGCTTTCCAGCAGCGCTTCACGGGTGGTGAAAAACGTATGCGCCTCAGCGATGGCGCTGCTCATGTAGCTGCGCCGCTGGGAAATCTCATTGTTGAAGGTAAACAGCAGGAAACTGTAGACGCCGCCGAGAATGCCCACCAGCAGCACCAGGGCAAAAATGCGCAGCAGACGCCGCGCCGCATGGGGCGAGGACAGGAGCGGGCTGATCTGATGGAGGTAGTTCTTCAATCTCATCCCGGCACTCTAGGGAGGGCCGGGAGCGGGGAAAATCAGACGATCCTTAGAATGCTAAAGGTAGTTGACGATGAAGGTGACTTCGGTGTTCGCGCTGCCGGCCTTGAGTTCGCCCGTGGGCAGACGGTAGTACGCAGCGGTTAACGGGATCTTGAAGTCGGTGCCAGTGGTGGTGAAGGCGTTGAACGGGTAGGTGGTATCGAAGGCGATCGGCTGCCCGACATCGTTCATCAATTGCAGGCCGATGCCGCTGGCGGTGGAGGTGCTATTGAGCGCAACGATGCCCTTGGTCGCGTCGATGACGGGCGTGGTGGCCTTGAGCGAATAGGTGACTTTCTTGATGCCGGTCTGGCACTGATTCAGGGCAATGTCGAAGCGCACGGTGCGGGGTTTGGCGCCCGCGTCGCTAAAGTCCTGGAGTTGATAGTCATCTCCCATCGCGACAGGGACGGACGGGGTCTGGCAGGAGGCCGCATTCAACACCAACGCGTTGGCCAAATTGAAGTTATTCAGAATCAGTTCGCCGGCTTTCAGACTGCCGAGGTTGCCGGCCGGTATCGTGATCTGCGCCGCCAACGGGCCTGACTTGACGATTTCCAGGCGGATCGAGCCTGACATCACGCCGTAGCCTTTTGGGGCGACCGAAAAGAGCGAGGGCTCATAGCGATCCAGCATACCCATCCAGATACGGAACGACAGCCCGGTCTTGCCCAGCGGGAAGGTCGTGACGCTACTGGTCGGGGAGCCAAACGCGGGATTGACCGCTATTCCGTAGAAAGAGCTCGCATTGCACGACCAACTGTGCGAGCTCGATTGCTGCGCGGTTTCCTGATAAACCACCGTGCCATCCGGTGTGTCGGCGGGGATGGTCAGGCCGCCATTGGCCAGGCTGCCGCCATAACTGAGCGTTTGCGTGGAAGGGGAACTGTTGAAGCTACAATTCGCCGCCATTGCGTCCGTTGCACATGCCAGCAACGTCGCCACGGCAAGAGTGAGCAGGGGGCGCTGCAGAGTTATTCGCTTCATGAAAAGGGCTATACGTGTCGGCCAAAGAGCGGCGTACGTTAAACACGCCGTTTGCCGATGGACATCAGGCGATTCTTAGAACACGCTCCCGCGTCTGCGCAATCGCGGCGATGTATTAGACTCACCAAAGCCTGAAACCGTGCAGGTTGTGCGGCCCCGGCGCAGCAGGGAGGTCATATGGTCCGCTTGAGTATGGTCTTGCTCGGTCACGACTTTGTCCGCAAGCGTTGGTCCGCGCTGGCGCTGACGGGCATTGTCTGGGGCGCGGCCGGTGTGGGCATCTTCATTGATGCGTTGGACGGCGTTCTGTATTTCCCGCTGCATCTCTTCGGCTATCTGTTGTTGCTCGAAGCGCTGATCCTGCTGCTGGTGCCGGCACCGCAAGCCGGGACCGCTGCGGCCCTGCGCAGAGGGCGAGGACTGGCTTTTCTCTTGCTGGGACTGCTGATCGTCGACCGGCAACATGTCGCTGGACTGATTCTGGCGGTGCTGTTTGGCGGGGCTTTTCTGCTCGATGGCGGTTTTCGGCTGGCGGCGGCGCTGGTGGTGCGCTTTGTCGGTTGGCAAGTGTCGCTGCTGGCGGGGTTGTTCGAAATCGGCTTTGGCGTGTTTATCCTTGAGCCGTATCCGACGCTGTACAAGGGCACGGTGCCTTTTTGCATCGGCATGAGCCTCTTTCTCACCGGTTGCGCCTTGTTGCGGCAAGCCGTGCGCTTCAAAAACCAGCTGCCGCTGACCCGTACTGCTGCAGTGAGTGCGCCGACCAGCAGCGCCGCGTTAGTGATTCACGTCTGGACCCCCAGCGGCACCGTCGACGACACCTTGGTGCGCAATCGTCTGCTCAACCGCTACATCGCGGCGGTCGACATCAACGGCGTGATCTCCGCCGGCCATGCGGCACTGGAATGCGGCCCGGACATTTACATCAGCCATTACCCGCAGGATGACATTGATCGTTCGGCGGGGGATTTCGTGCGCTTGCTGCGGGCGACGCCGAACAACGATGTTGCCGGCAGGTTTTTGCCGGATTATGCCGGCGAGGTGGCGGACTGGTGTCCGTCTTCGGTGCAGGTCAGTTTTGCCCATTACGACGCCCGGCGACTCCATGCGTTCTGGGCGGACTATCGGCAAAACAGCACTTACAATCTGACCAGTCGCAATTGTTCCAGTGCTGTCGCTCATAGCCTCGAAGCGGCGCTGGAAGGGGCGATGAACCGGGGGCATTCGAGCATGCTGGATTTTGCCCGCGTCATCTTCAGCCCTGAGTTCTGGATCGCCGCGCAAGTGCGCAAACGCGCCGAGGCGATGGCCTGGACGCCCGGACTGGTGCTCGACTATGCGCGAGCGTTGCATGCTGCGATCGAACCGGCACCGCCGGGCTGGCACAGTATTTATGCGGTGGTCAAACGGGGCTGTGGCTATGCGGCCACTGCCTTGCGCGGGCGTGAGGTGCATCCCGTTCAGCCGCCATCTGCGCATCCTTCCGACGAATCCTGACCGACGTTACACCGAGTCGCTGCCTTCGCGAGCAGGCTCGCTCCCACATTGGATCTCTGAGCAACGCGGAATTTGTGTTCACTGGAGATCTCCGGTGGGAGCGAGCCTGCTCGCGAAGGCGTCAGCGCGGGCGCCGCAAAAACCCAGCCCATTGGTCAACTAATTGCAAAGCCACCTAACTATTACGTTGACATTCGCTGCCTAGGCAGTAACATCTCGACATACATTCACTGCCTAGGCAGTTATTAGGTGAGCAAATGAAGCATTTCACCCCGGACGAATTCAAACACTGCCATCTCGGCCTGTTGCTGGGCCGTGCTGCGCTGCTCAAGGACCGGATCATCGACACCCACATGGAACCCCACGGCATCACCGCCGCGCAGTTCAAGGTGTTGATCATCATGGCCCAGTTCGGCGTCGACACTCCGGCCGAACTGTGCCGGCACCTGTCGCTGGACAGCGGTTCGATGACGCGCATGCTCGATCGTCTGGAGCAGAAGGGCTTTCTGGCTCGCCACCGCAGCGAAGGCGATCGCCGTCAGGTGCAACTGAAACTGACCGAACAGGGCCAGCAACTGGCCGATCGCCTGCCGCACATCGGCGCCGATGCGATGAATGAACTGGCCGGCGCCGTCACTCCGGACGAGTTGAAGACCCTGGAATACATCCTCAAGAAAATTCTGCTGGCAGCCGGTGACCCAATCACCATCCAGCGCTTAGGTGAACACAATGAGCGGTAAAACCTTGCGCAGCAGCCTGACCCTGGTGCTGTCGGCAATGATCCTTGCCGGTTGCGCCAACTACAGCGGCCTCGACACCCAAGGCCAGAACCTTGATGCGCAAAGCCTGAAAGTCGGCCAGTCGCTGAACGGCGTGACCCTGTCGTCGGCCGCGTGGCCGAAAAGCGACTGGTGGACCAGCCTCGGCGATCCGCAACTCGACGGCTTGATCCGCGAAGCCCTGCACGACAACCCGGACATGCAGATCGCCGCAGCCCGCGCCCATCAGGCCAGCGCCGCCGCGTATGCCGCCGATGCCGCGCGTTATCCGACCCTAGACGCCAGCGCCGGTATCAGCCGTTCGCGCCTGGCCAAGGATCAGGATCCGCGAGGGCAGGGCGATGCCTACGCCACCGTGCGTAATGTCAGTGCCGGCTTCAATTACAACTTCGATCTGTGGGGCGGCCAGCGTGATGCCTGGGAAGCCGCACTCGGTCAGGCCCGTGCGGCCGAAGTCGATCGTCAGGCTGCACAGCTGACCCTCGCCGCCGACGTCGCTCGCGCTTACAGCGATCTTGGTCAGGCGCACATCGTTTATGACCTCGCGAACGAAGACCTCAAGCGCACCAGGCAAATGCTCGATTTGAGCCAGCGTCGCTTGAGCTCGGGGATCGACAGCCAGTATCAGTTCCAGCAAACCCAGAGCCTGGAAGCCAGCTCCGAAGCCAGCCTGATCGATGCGGAAAAACGCTTGAACAGCGCGAAAATCGCCTTGGCCGTGTTGCTCGGCAAAGGCCCGGATCGCGGCAATGAAATCGCCCGGCCGAAAGTGCTGCAGGCCAGCGCCGTGGCCGTACCGTCGGTGCTGCCGGCAGAACTGCTCGGTCGTCGCCCTGATCTGGTCGCCGCGCGCTGGCGTGTAGAAGCGGCGAGCAAAGACATCGACTCGGCGAAAACCCGGTTCTATCCGAACCTGAACCTCACGGCCTCGGCCGGTGCCGAGTCCCTGTTGGGTGATGCGATGTTCGGTTCGGCCAGTCGCTTCTTCAACATTGCCCGACCATTTCGGTGCCGATCTTCGATGGCGGTCGCTTGCGCGCCAACCTCGATGCGCGCGACGCCGATTACGATCTGGCGGTGGCGCAGTACAACAAAAGTCTGGTGAAAGCACTGGGCGATGTCAGCGACACGATCAACCAGTTGCGTGACATCGGCCGGCAGATCGGCGCGCAGCAACACGCCACCGACATTGCTCAGGATTCTTACAACACCGTCGTCCAGCGTTACGGTTCCGGCATCGGCAACTACCTGGACGTGCTCAGCATCGAGCAGCAATTGCTCCAGGCCCAGCGCCAACTGGCCACCCTCAATGCCGAGCAGATCGACCTGTCGATTCAACTGATGCAAGCGCTGGGCGGCGGCTTTCAGGGGCAGACCCTGACCGCAGCCAACGCCACCCCAGCCACGTCGCACAACTAATTCAAGGTATTTGTCATGGCCACTGCCGAAAACACTCAAGCTCAAGACAACACCCCCGACACCGGCAATCCGCGCAAACGCAAAGTGATGCTGCTGGCGCTGACCGTTATCGTCCTCCTCGCGTGTGCGGGCGTCTGGGCTTATCACGAATTCATCGGGCGCTTTAACGAAAGCACCGACGACGCCTACGTCAACGGCAACGTCGTCGAAATCACCCCGTTGGTCACCGGCACCGTGGTCAGCATCGGTGCCGACGATGGTGATCTGGTTCACGAAGGTCAGGTGTTGATTAACTTCGACCCGAACGACGCTGAAGTCGGCCTGCAAAGTGCCAAAGCGAAACTGGCGCGCACCGTGCGTCAAGTGCGTGGCTTGTACAGCAACGTTGATGGCATGAAAGCCCAGGTCAACGCGCAACAGGCCGAAGTGCAGAAGGCGCAGGACAATTACAACCGCCGGAAAAACCTGGCGCAGGGCGGGGCGATTTCCCAAGAAGAACTGTCCCACGCTCGCGATGACCTGACCTCGGCGCAAAACGCCCTGGCCAATGCCAAACAACAGCTGAAAACCACCAGCGCACTGGTCGACGACACCGTGGTGTCGTCGCACCCGGACGTGATGTCGGCTGCTGCGGATCTGCGTCAGGCCTACCTGACCAATGCGCGCAGCACCTTGATCGCGCCGGTCACCGGCTATGTGGCCAAACGCACCGTGCAGCTCGGTCAGCGTGTGCAACCGGGTACTGCGCTGATGGCGGTGATTCCACTGGATCAACTGTGGATCGACGCCAACTTCAAGGAAACCCAACTGCGTGACATGCGCATCGGTCAGCCGGTCGATATCGAATCCGACATCTACGGCAGCGACTTGAAATACAGCGGCACCGTCGACAGCCTCGGCGCCGGCACCGGCAGTGCGTTTGCCCTGCTGCCTGCGCAGAACGCCACCGGTAACTGGATCAAGATTGTTCAGCGTGTGCCGGTGCGCATTCACATCAACGCCGAAGAACTGGCCAAGCATCCGTTGCGCGTCGGTCTGTCGACCAACGTCGAGGTCAATCTGCATGACCAGAGCGGCCCTGTGTTGGCTCAGCAGCCGCCGCAAAAAGCGTCGTTCAGCACCAACGTCTATGACCGTCAACTGGCCGAAGCCGACGCGATGATCGCCCAGCTGATCCACGACAACAGCGCTGCGGCCAGCAAAACCGCGCAACGCTGAATCTTTCCCTGTGGGAGCGAGCCTGCTCGCGAATGCTGCCTGACATTCAACATAGAAGTGGTCTGACACACCGCTTTCGCGAGCAGGCTCGCTCCCACAAAGGGCAGTTGCATCTGTAACAGATGCGGCGCTAATCAGGTTCCATAGGATTCACAATGAGCAATAACGCCTCTTTCACGCCGCCCAGCCTGTTGCTCAGCACTATCGGCCTGTCGCTGGCGACGTTCATGCAAGTGCTCGACACCACCATCGCCAACGTGGCGTTGCCGACGATTTCCGGCAACCTTGGGGTGAGTTCGGAGCAGGGCACCTGGGTGATCACCTCGTTTGCCGTGAGCAACGCGATTGCGCTGCCGTTGACTGGTTGGTTGAGCCGGCGCTTCGGTGAGGTGAAGCTGTTTCTCTGGGCCACGATTTTGTTTGTGCTGGCCTCGTTTCTCTGCGGTATCTCGACCTCGATGCCCGAGCTGATCGGCTTTCGCGTGCTGCAAGGCCTGGTGGCCGGGCCGCTGTACCCGATGACGCAAACCCTGTTGATCGCCGTGTATCCCCCCGCGAAACGGGGGATGGCTTTGGCGTTGCTGGCCATGGTCACGGTGGTTGCGCCGATTGCAGGCCCCATTCTCGGAGGCTGGATCACTGACAGTTACAGTTGGCCGTGGATCTTCTTCATCAACGTGCCGATTGGCATCTTTGCGGTGATGGTGTTGCGTTCACAACTGGCCAAACGTCCGGTGGAAACCAGCCGTCAGCCGATGGACTACGTCGGTCTGATCACGCTGATCATTGGCGTCGGCGCGTTGCAGGTGATCCTCGACAAGGGCAATGATCTGGACTGGTTCGAATCGAACTTCATCATCATTGGCGCAGCGATTTCGGGGATCGCGCTGGCGGTGTTCGTGATCTGGGAAATGACCGATCAGCACCCGGTGGTAAATCTGCGTTTGTTCGCCCACCGCAATTTCCGTATCGGCACACTGGTGCTGGTGTTGGGTTATGCCGGGTTCTTCGGCATCAACCTGATCCTGCCGCAGTGGCTGCAAACGCAAATGGGCTACACCGCAACCTGGGCGGGTCTGGCCGTGGCGCCAATCGGCATTCTGCCGGTGCTGCTGTCACCGTTTGTCGGCAAGTACGCGAACAAGTTCGATCTACGTTTGTTGGCGGGGCTGGCATTTCTGGCGATTGGCCTGAGCTGCTTCATGCGCGCCGGGTTCACCAACGAAGTGGACTTCCAGCACATCGCCCTGGTGCAGCTGTTCATGGGCATTGGCGTGGCGCTGTTCTTCATGCCGACCTTGAGCATTCTGATGTCGGACTTGCCGCCGAGCCAGATTGCCGACGGCGCGGGCCTGGCGACTTTCCTGCGGACATTGGGCGGCAGCTTCGCGGCGTCGCTGACCACGTGGATCTGGATCCGCCGGGCAGACCAGCATCATGCGTACATGAGCGAGAGCATCAGCACCTATGAGCCGGCCACCCGTGAGACGTTGAATCAACTGGGCGGGGCGAGTCACTCGGCTTATGCGCAGATGGATCAGATCCTGACGAGTCAGGCGTACATGCTCTCCACCGTGGATTACTTCACGTTGCTGGGGTGGGGGTTTATGGGGTTGATTCTGATTGTGTGGCTGGCGAAGCCGCCGTTTGCTGCCAAGGCCGGGCCGGCGGCCAGCGGTCACTGAGTAAAACGCGGTCAAAAAAGTGGGAGCGGGCTTGCTCGCGAAAGCGGTGTGTCATTCAGTAGAGATGTCGACTGAACCACCGCATTCGCGAGCAAGCCCGCTCCCACATTGGTTTTGTGTTTGAGCTTTAGGGAGCGGGGGCGGGCAGGGCTGGCGGCGGGGCGAAGTCGAACGGCGCTAACGCATAGCCGTTCTCATCCACCTGCAACGCCCAACCCTGCCGATCCCAATCCCCCAGCACAATCCGCTTCGCCGCTTGCTCACCAAGCTGCAACTTGTGAATCGCCGGGCGATGGGTGTGCCCGTGAATCAGGGTTTTCACGCCAAACGCCTGCATGATCCGCGGAATCTCCTCCGGCGTGACATCGACAATGTCATTGGCCTTCATCCGCGTCTGCGCCTTGCTCTCGCTGCGCAGTTTGCGCGCCAGTTTATGGCGGCTGCTGAGCGGCAGATTGCGCAGGATAAACAGCGTGATCGGATTACGCAGATAACGCCGCAGCTTCATATAGCCGACGTCGCGGGTGCACAGGCTGTCGCCGTGCATCAACAGCACCGGCTCGCCGTAAAACTGCACGACACTCGGGTCCTTCAACAACGTGCAGCCGGCCTGTTTGCAGAAGGCCTTGCCGAGCAGGAAGTCGCGATTGCCGTGCATCAGAAAAATGGCCGTGCCGCTGTCGCTCAATTCGCGCAGGGCCTGGCAGATGGAACGCTGGAAGGGCGTCATGGCATCGTCGCCAATCCACGCCTCGAAGAAGTCGCCCAGAATGTACAACGCACTCGCCGAGCGGGCGCGTCCGGCGAGCAAATCCAGAAACGCCCGGGTAATGTCCGGGCGCTCCTCTTCCAGATGCAAGTCTGAAATCAGCAATATCACGCTTCGATGATCTCGGCTTTCTCGATGATCACGTCGTCTGCTGGTACGTCCTGATGGCCGGCCTTGGAAGTGGTCGAAACACCTTTGATCTTGTCGACAACGTCGGTGCCGGCAGTCACTTTACCGAACACGGCGTAGCCCCAGCCCTGAACGTTCTTGCCGCTGTGGTTGAGGAAGGTGTTGTCGGCAACGTTGATGAAGAACTGCGCAGAAGCCGAATGCGGCTCCATGGTGCGCGCCATGGCAACGGTGTATTTGTCGTTGGAAAGACCGTTGTCAGCTTCGTTCTGGATGCTTGGACGCTTGTCTTTCTTTTCTTTCATGCCTGGCTCGAAACCGCCGCCCTGGATCATGAAGTTACCGATGACGCGGTGGAAAACGGTGTTGGTGTAGTGACCGGCGTTAACGTACTCGATGAAGTTGGCGACGGTGATCGGCGCCTTGTCAGCGTTCAGTTCGATGACGATGTCGCCATGATTGGTGGTCAATTTAACTTGAGTCATGATCGCTACTCTTTATAAGGAATTCGTGGTTATCGGACATTGAGCCCCAAAACCGGTTCAGCCTGCTTTGGCCAAGGTGCGCAGTTTAGCGTGACAGGCGCGAATTTCGAGGCTGTTTTTCAATTCCTGGTGATTAAATGCGCTCCTTTATAGGGCCTGCTCTGTCAGCCCCTTGACAGCATCGGCTATGATAGCGGCTTTGTTTTGTCTGGCCCCTCTCTGCGGCCGCGCACATGTAAGTCAAGGATCCTATGAGCAAGCCCACTGTCGACCCTACCTCGAATGCCAAGTCCGGCCCTGCCGTGCCGGTCAATTTCCTGCGGCCGATCATCCAGGCAGACCTGGACTCGGGCAAGCACACACAGATCGTCACCCGTTTCCCGCCTGAGCCCAACGGCTACCTGCACATCGGCCACGCCAAGTCGATCTGCGTGAACTTCGGCTTGGCCCAGGAGTTCGGCGGCGTCACGCACCTGCGTTTCGACGACACCAACCCGGCCAAGGAAGACCAGGAATACATCGACGCGATCGAAAGCGACGTCAAATGGCTGGGCTTCGAATGGTCCGGCGAAGTGCGCTACGCCTCGCAGTATTTTGACCAGTTGCACGACTGGGCCGTTGAGTTGATCAAGGCTGGCAAGGCCTACGTCGACGACCTGACCCCTGAGCAAGCCAAGGAATACCGTGGCAGCCTGACCGAGCCGGGCAAGAACAGCCCGTTCCGCGACCGTTCGGTTGAAGAGAACCTCGACTGGTTCGCCCGCATGCGCGCCGGTGAGTTCCCGGACGGCGCCCGCGTGCTGCGCGCGAAGATCGACATGGCCTCGCCGAACATGAACCTGCGCGACCCGATCATGTACCGCATCCGCCAGGCCCATCACCACCAGACCGGTGACAAGTGGTGCATCTACCCGAACTACGACTTCACCCACGGTCAGTCGGACGCCATCGAAGGCATCACCCACTCGATCTGCACCCTGGAATTCGAAAGCCATCGTCCGCTGTACGAGTGGTTCCTCGACGCCTTGCCAGTGCCGGCGCACCCGCGTCAGTACGAGTTCAGCCGTCTGAACCTCAACTACACCATCACCAGCAAGCGCAAGCTCAAGCAACTGGTCGATGAAAAGCACGTCAATGGCTGGGACGATCCGCGCATGTCCACGCTGTCGGGCTTCCGCCGCCGTGGCTACACACCGGCTTCGATCCGCAACTTCTGCGACATGATCGGCACCAACCGTTCCGATGGCGTAGTCGATTTCGGCATGCTCGAGTTCAGCATCCGTCAGGACCTGGACGCGAACGCCCCGCGCGCCATGTGCGTGCTGCGTCCGTTGAAAGTCGTGATCACTAACTACCCGCAAGACCAGGTCGAGAACCTCGAACTGCCGCGTCATCCGCAGAAAGAAGAACTTGGCGTGCGCAAGCTGCCGTTCGCCCGTGAAATCTACATCGACCGCGATGACTTCATGGAAGAACCGCCAAAGGGCTACAAGCGCCTGGAGCCGAACGGCGAAGTGCGCCTGCGCGGCAGCTACGTGATCCGTGCCGACGAAGCGATCAAGGACGCCGACGGCAACATCGTCGAACTGCGTTGCTCGTACGATCCGGACACCCTCGGTAAAAACCCGGAAGGCCGCAAGGTCAAAGGCGTGGTTCACTGGGTGCCGGCCGCTGCCAGCGTCGAGTGCGAAGTGCGTCTGTACGATCGCCTGTTCCGCTCGGCCAACCCTGAGAAGGCCGAAGACAGCGCCAGTTTCCTCGACAACATCAACCCTGACTCACTGCAAGTGCTGACCGGTTGTCGTGCTGAGCCATCGCTTGGCAATGCACAGCCGGAAGACCGTTTCCAGTTCGAGCGCGAAGGCTACTTCGTTGCGGATATCAAGGACTCGAAACCAGGTCAGCCGGTATTCAACCGTACCGTGACCCTGCGAGATTCGTGGGGCCAGTGATTCAGCGTCAAGGAAATTAACGTGCTGACGATCTACAACACGCTCACCAAGAGCAAAGAAGTCTTCAAACCGCTGGATGGCAACAAGGTGCGTATGTACGTGTGCGGGATGACCGTGTACGACTACTGCCACCTCGGCCACGGCCGCAGCATGGTCGCGTTCGACCTGGTGACCCGCTGGTTGCGGTTCAGCGGTTACGACCTGACCTACGTGCGCAACATCACCGACATCGACGACAAGATCATCAACCGGGCCAACGAGAACGGCGAGTCGTTCGAAGCGTTGACCGAGCGCATGATCGCCGCGATGCACGAAGACGAAGCGCGCCTGAACATCAAGAAGCCGGACATGGAGCCGCGCGCCACGGATCACATTCCGGGCATGCACGCGATGATCCAGACCCTGATCGACAAGGGCTACGCCTACGCCCCGGGCAATGGCGACGTGTACTACCGCGTCGGCAAGTTCATGGGCTACGGCAAGCTGTCGCGCAAGAAGATCGAAGACCTGCGCATTGGTGCGCGGATCGAGGTCGACGAAGCGAAGGAAGATCCGCTGGACTTCGTGCTGTGGAAAGGCGTCAAGCCAGGCGAGCCGAGCTGGGAATCGCCGTGGGGCGCCGGGCGTCCGGGCTGGCACATCGAGTGCTCGGTGATGTCGACCTGCTGCCTGGGTGAGACGTTCGACATTCATGGCGGCGGCAGCGATCTGGAATTCCCGCACCACGAAAACGAAATCGCCCAGAGCGAAGCGGCCACCGGCAAGACCTACGCCAACGCGTGGATGCATTGCGGCATGATCCGCATCAATGGCGAGAAGATGTCCAAGTCCTTGAACAACTTCTTCACCATTCGCGACGTGCTCGACAAGTACCACCCGGAAGTCGTGCGTTACCTGCTGGTGTCGAGCCACTACCGCAGTGCGATCAACTACTCGGAAGACAACCTCAAGGACGCCAAAGGCGCACTCGAGCGTTTCTACCACGCGTTGAAAGGCCTGCCGAACGTGGCGCCGGCCGGCGGCGAAGCCTTCGTCGAGCGTTTCACCACGGTGATGAACGACGACTTCGGTACGCCGGAAGCCTGTGCGGTGCTGTTCGAGATGGTTCGCGAGATCAACCGTCTGCGTGAGAGCGATCTCAATGCAGCGGCCGGTCTGGCTGCACGTCTGAAAGAGCTGGCCAGCGTGCTGGGTGTGTTGCAATTGGAAGCCGATGACTTCTTGCAGGCGGGCGCTGAAGGGCGTGTCGATGCGGCTGAAGTGGATGCGCTGATTGCGGCGCGTCTGGCGGCACGGGCCGGTAAGGACTGGGCTGAGTCCGACCGTATTCGTGACCAGCTCACCGCGATGGGTGTTGTGTTGGAAGATGGCAAGGGCGGCACGACCTGGCGTCTGGCTGACTGATCGCCTTACCGGTTACAGACAAAACCCGCCTTGTGCGGGTTTTTGTTTTTTAGAATCAAAAGATCGCAGCCTTCGACCTGTCACGAAGAAGAGCCCCTCACCCTAACCCTCTCCCGGAGGGAGAGGGGACTGATTGGGGGATGTTTAAAAGATGCGCCGACTTGAACGTGCTGCTTTGAATCCATAATCGACTGGTTTTTTCAGGTCGATGGATGACTCGAGACACCTCGGTCGGCTCCCTCTCCCTTCGGGAGAGGGCTGGGGTGAGGGGGTTGCTTTTGCGCTACGCGTAGGTCTTGATGTCTGACTCCGCCAACATGGGCGGCAGCGCGTTCAGCAGGATGCAGCTCAGCGACGAATAAATGGAGGAACCATGGCCAATCACTATCGCGAACTGTTCACGACACCCGGTGCCACCGGGCTAGTGCTCGCGAGCTCCATTGCCCGATTGCCACAGGCAATGATCGGCATTGGCATCATCACCATGCTGGTCCAGCAAACAGGCGTGTACTGGCTGGCCGGCGCCGTCGCCGGCACGTTTACCCTGGCCAATGCGCTGCTCGGCCCGCGCATCTCGAAACGGGTTGATCAGCATGGCCAGAGTCGCGTGCTGCCCATCGTCACCGCCTTCAGCATCGTCATGCTGCTGGCGCTGATCTTCGCTGTTTACATGAGGGCTCCTGCCGCATTGTTCTTCGTGCTTGCCGCGCTGGCGGGAACGATGCCGAGCATGCCGTCGATGATCAGGGCTCGCTGGTCGCAGCTGTTTCGTGGCAAACCGCAGCTGCACACAGCGTTCTCTCTGGATACGGTGCTGACCGAACTGGCTTACATCATCGGTCCGCCGCTGGCGATCGGTTTGAGTGTGAGCTTTTTCGCCGAAGCCGGGCCGCTTGTCGCGGTGGCGCTGTTGGCCATCGGGGTGACGGCGTTTCTCCTGCAGCGCCAGACCGAACCGAAAGTAGTCTTGGGCCACAAGAGCCACACCGGTTCCACTTTACTGATTCCCGGCGTTCGCACCATCGTGCTGGCGTTGTTGGCGATGGGGGTCATTGGCGGAGCAATCGATGTCGCCGTTGTGGCGTTCGCCAATGCCCAAGGCTGGCCAGCGTCGGGGGTGTCAGAAATTTTGTGTTCGGGCATAACATGAGTAAGAGGTGCATGTATGCCAACCAAAAAGAAACCCCTGCGTGACCTACCAAAAATCCCCAAGGAGCTGCTCGAAGAGTTCGGTGAGGGGCTGATTACCGCAGAGGCTATTGAAGACGCTTCTGCGGCCTTCAAGAAGGCCTTGATTGAGCGAGCATTGAGTGCCGAGCTCGGTCACCACCTGGGGTATCCGCCGGGCGCGCAGCGCCCAGAGGATGAAACCAACCAGCGCAATGGCAAAACGGGCAAGACGATTTTGACGGGGGATGGCCCGCTGCGGCTGGAGATTCCCCGTGATCGGGATGGCAGTTTTGCCCCCATTCTGATCCCCAAGCATGAGCGGCGTTACACCGGTTTTGATGACAAGATCATCGCCATGTATGCCCGAGGCATGACCGTTCGAGAAATCCGCGCTTTCCTCTCTGAGCAATACGGGACGGACGTTTCCCATGACTTCATCAGCTCAGTCACGCACGAGGTGATGGAGGAAATTGGTGCGTGGCAACAGCGACCGCTTGAGCCGATGTACCCAGTCATTTTCTTCGATGCGCTGCGGGTCAAGATCCGAGAAGAAGGCCTTGTCCGCAACAAGGCGATTTACTTGGCGCTGGGTGTTTTACCCGATGGAACGCGCGATATTCTTGGTATCTGGATCGAAAACACCGAGGGTGCGAAGTTCTGGATGAAGGTCTTCAACGACCTCAAGACCCGCGGCGTAGAGGACGTGCTGATCGCCGTGACTGACGGTCTCAAAGGCATGCCAGAGGCGCTAAGCGCAGTATTTCCGGCAACAACGCTGCAAACATGCATCGTCCACTTGATCCGCAACAGCCTCGATTACGCGGCGTGGGACAAGCGCCGTGAGCTGGCCAAGGCGCTAAAACCGATCTATCAAGCCATCAACGCAGAAGCGGCTGAGGAAGCACTGGATGCCTTTGAAAATGGCCCTTGGGGTAAGCAATACCCAACGGTGGTGGCGGCCTGGAGACGAGCCTGGGATCGAGTGATTCCATTTTTTGTCTTCCCGCCTGCCATTCGAAAAGTGATCTATACGACCAACGCTATCGAAAGCATCAACGCTCAGCTACGCAAGATCATCAAGACCCGGGGCCACTTCCCGACGGATGACGCAGCGACCAAGCTGATCTGGCTTGGGCTGCGTAACATCACGGCAAACTGGGGCTCGGCGGCTCATGACTGGAAGAGTGCGATGAACCAATTTGCGATTCTGTACGGAGATCGATTTATCAGGCCGACCTGGTAAAACCCGGCCTGCCTGACGGCAGGCCATTACCGGCCCGCACACAAAAAATCTGACACTCTCCGATCTTTTGATCTTCGCTGTTAACCGCCCATCTGCCGCAACCGCTTATAAAGCGTATTGCGACTAACCCCCAACCGCCGCGCCAAGTGCGAAATATTCCCCCCGGCCGCCTTCAACTCCCGGTTCAAGGCTTCAACATCATTCAGATCCAGCCCCAGCGGCTGCACGCTCTCCACCGGCTCCATCTCCAGATCGACAAAAAAATCATCCGGCAAATGCTCCGGCCGCACCGGTTGCTCCTCAGCCATCGCCAGCGCCACCTGCATCACGCTGCTGACCTGACGCAAATTCCCCGGCCATGGATGCTTATCGAACAGTTCCAACACTTCGCGACTCAACCCCGCCCACTGCGTCGGTTCACGATGCTGCTCCCACAGCCGTTTGAACAGCGCCTCTTTGTCACTGCGCTCTCTCAAGGGCGGCAACTCCAGGGTCAAGCCACCGATGCGGTAATACAAATCCTCGCGAAACCGCCCCAATTGCACCTGCTCCCGTAGCGAGCGGTTGGTCGCCGAGATGATCCGCAGATCCACCGGGAACAGCTCACTGCTGCCCACCGGCTGCACACAACGCTCCTGCAAAACCCGCAACAGCCGCGCTTGGGTCGGCAGCGGCATGTCACCGATTTCATCGAGCAACAGCGTGCCTTTGTCGGCTTTGCGAATCAGGCCGATGCTGCCTTTCTGGTTAGCACCGGTAAACGCGCCTTTCTCGTAGCCGAACAGCTCGGATTCCACCAATTCGGCGGGGATCGCCGCACAGTTGACGGCAATGAACGCTTGTTTGCTGCGCGAACTGGCCTGATGCAGGGCTTTGACGAAGACTTCCTTGCCGACCCCGGTTTCACCATGGATCAGCAGCGGAATGTCTTTTTCCAACAGGCGCTCAGCCTGGCGCACCGCTTTTTCCACACGGCTGTCGCCAAAGTGCAGGGTGTTCAGACTGATCCCTGTTGAAACGGCGGGTTTAGGCTCAGCAGTAAACACTCGCGCCTGAATCGACGCCTGTTTCGGCCGCTTCAGCAAACACTGAAAACGGTTACGCCCGGAGGTCTGCAAGGCGAACGGCAAACCTTCAGGCTGATTGATCAACTCCAGCAACGACACCTTGAACAGGCTCTCAACGCTGACCCGCGACAAGCGCACGCCCAACAGATTGTCTGCGCGGCGATTGGCCGACAGCACCTGGCCACTCTCATCGAAAATCAGCAACCCGGCCCATTGGCTGTCGAGGTTGTTCAACCCGGTGTTGAAGGTCAGTTGAAAGTGCTGGCCATGAAACAGGTTGAGGATCAGCCGGTTCTCCACGGTCTGGCTCATCATCTTGACCATGCCCAAGGTGTGCGAGGGCGGTAGATAGCTGTCGCTGGACACGTCGAGCACGGCGATGACCTTGCGCTCGGCATCGAAAATCGGCGCGGCGGAACCGGTCATGAAGCGGTTGGCCTTGAGGAAATGCTCATCGTGTTCAATGTGTACCGCCTGCTCACAGGCCAGCGCGGTGCCGATGGCATTGGTGCCACTGCAGCGTTCCATCCAGCTTGCACCCGCCTGAAACCCCCGGGCCAGACTGGGTTCGATAAAACGCTGCGTGCCCCACGACGTCAGCACCTGGCCCTGATGGTCGGCGAGCATGATCAGGCAGTTGGAATTACTGAGGATGTTCTCGTAATACGGCAGCACTTCCTGGTGGGTGGTCTGCACCAGCGAGTGCTGACTGTCGAGCAATTGCGCAATGCCGGCGGCGGGCAGTTGATCGAAGGCCGGGGCGCTTTGATGGTCGAGACCAAACGCGCGGCAGCGTTGCCAGGAACTCTGGATGATCGCGTCGTGGGACAGCGGCGGGGCAGGTGCGGCCATGGCGGTCAGCCTCTGATGCGGCGATTTTTATTGTTGTTATGAACCCATCTCTTGAACACAACACAGATCCCCATGTGGGAGCGAGCCTGCTCGCGAAAGCGGTCTATCAGACACAATTGCATCGACTGACACACCGCTTTCGCGAGCAGGCTCGCTCCCACAGGGATCTGTATCGTCTTCAGGATCGGGCAAAAAGCGTTCATAGAGTGTTGTTCACTATTGTTCATTGTCAATCGCCCAACTGTTCAAATGTGTTCAGCTCTGAACGCCGTTTCCCTACTGTTTCAACGATTTTCACGACAAATCAACCACTTGCCATTTCTGGCACGAATGTCGCTCCCGTGCACAGGTCGCTTGACTCCAATAATAAAAAGGCCGAGCCATGTCACTCACCCTGGAGCACGTCTGCCGTACCGTCGAAGGCCAGACCTGGATCGACGATGCGTGCCTGAAATTCGAACCCGGTTCCTTCAACGTTTTGCTCGGGCGCACCTTGTCCGGCAAGACCAGCCTGATGCGCCTGATGGCAGGTTTAGACAAGCCCGACAGCGGCCGCATCCTGATGAACGGCGTCGACGTCACCCAACGTCCGGTGCGGTTGCGCAACGTGTCGATGGTCTATCAGCAGTTCATCAACTACCCGACGATGACCGTGTTCGAGAACATCGCCTCGCCCCTGCGTCAGGCCGGTGTGTCGAAAGAGATCATCCACAGCAAAGTGCAGGAAACCGCGAAGATGCTGCGCATCGAGAAGTTTCTGCAGCGCTACCCGCTGGAACTTTCCGGGGGACAGCAGCAACGCACGGCCATGGCCCGGGCGCTGGTCAAGGATGCCGAACTGATCCTGTTCGACGAGCCGCTGGTCAACCTCGACTACAAACTGCGCGAAGAACTGCGTCAGGAAATGCGCGAGCTGTTCAAGCTGCGCCACACCATTGCGATTTACGCCACCACCGAGCCCAACGAAGCGTTGGCGCTGGGCGGCACCACGACCATTCTTCACGAAGGCCGGGTGATCCAGAGCGGCCCGTCGACCTCGGTTTACCACCAGCCGCAAACCGTGCTGGCCGCCGAGTTGTTTTCCGAACCGCCAATCAATCTGATGCCGGGGCGAATTGCCGGCAATGAAGTCAGTTTTGCCAACTTCGTCCACTTCCCGTTGAACGTTGACCTGCGCCCGGTGGGCGAGGGCGAGTTCCGCTTCGGCGTGCGCCCCAGCCATATCTCGCTGGTGCCGAGCAACGATGACGATCTGGAATTGGCGGTCACCGTCGAAGTCGCCGAGATCAGCGGTTCGGAAACCTTCCTGCACGTGCGCAACGAGCATTTTCTGCTGGTGCTGCACCTGCCTGGCGTTCACGAATACGACGTCGATGCGCCGATCCGCATCTATATCCCGACCCATAAACTGTTCGTTTTCGATGCGCAGGGCCGTCTGGTGCAAGCACCGGGCCGGCGCGTCGCGAGGGTTGCCTGATGGCCGAAATCCGTTTGCAACACCTCGCCCACAGCTACAGCAAAACCCCCGGCGGCGCGGAGGATTATGCGATCCGCGAAATGGATCACGTCTGGGAACAGGGCGGCGCCTATGCCTTGCTTGGACCTTCGGGTTGCGGCAAGTCGACCTTGCTCAACATCATTTCCGGCCTGCTCAGCCCCTCGCAGGGTCATGTGTTGTTCGACGGCAAAGCGGTCAACGACCTCTCGCCGGAGAAGCGCAACATCGCTCAGGTTTTCCAGTTTCCGGTGGTGTACGACACCATGACCGTGTTCGATAACCTCGCGTTTCCCCTGCGCAATCAGGGCATGGCCGAGGCGAAAGTACACAGCAAGGTGCAGGAAATTGCCGAGGTCCTCGACCTGCAAAACCTGCTGAGCAAAAAGGCCCGCAACCTCACCGCCGACGAGAAACAGAAAGTCTCCATGGGTCGTGGTCTGGTGCGTGACGATGTCTCGGCAATCCTTTTCGATGAACCGCTGACGGTGATCGATCCGCACCTGAAGTGGAAACTGCGGCGCAAGCTCAAGCAGATCCACGAGCAGTTCAACATCACCATGGTCTACGTCACCCACGATCAGCTGGAGGCCTCGACCTTCGCCGACAAGATCGCGGTGATGTACGGCGGCCAGATCGTTCAGTTCGGCACCCCACGGGAATTGTTTGAGCGGCCGAGCCACACCTTTGTCGGCTACTTCATCGGCAGCCCCGGCATGAACCTGATCGAAGTGCAGCCGCAGCCCGGCGGCGTCGGTTTCGCCTCGACCCACCTGCCGTTGTCCGACGCCATGCAGCGGTATATCGAACACGGCCAGTGGAAAAATCTGAAGGTCGGTATCCGCCCCGAGTTTATTCACGTGTGGGACGAGCCGTTTGACGACGCGATGCAGGCCAGGGTCGTACACGTCGAAGACCTCGGCACCTACAAGATCATGACCCTCGACCTCGATGGCGCGCCGCTGAAAGTGCGTCTGGCGGAAGACAAACCGGTGCCGCAGGGCACCGCTTACATCAGTTTTCCGGCGCAGTGGCTGATGGTCTATGCCGATGAGTTTCTGCTCGAAGCCGACGAAGAGGTGCAGCCATGAACAAGGTGCAGAACAACAAGGCCTGGTGGCTGGTGTTGCCGGTGTTCCTGCTGGTGGCGTTCAGTGCGGTGATCCCGATGATGACCGTGGTCAACTATTCGGTGCAGGACATCTTCGACCAGTCCAGCCGTTATTTCGTCGGTGCCGACTGGTACAAGCAAGTGCTGCTCGATCCGCGTTTGCACGACTCGCTACTACGGCAGTTCATCTACTCGGCCTGCGTCTTGTTGATCGAAATCCCGCTGGGCATCGCCGTCGCCCTGACCATGCCGACCAAGGGCCGCTGGTCGTCACTGGTACTGATCATTCTGGCGATTCCGCTGCTGATTCCGTGGAACGTGGTTGGCACCATTTGGCAGATCTTTGGCCGCGCTGACATCGGCCTGCTCGGTTCCAGTCTTAATGCCATGGGCATCAGCTACAACTATGCGGCCAACACCATGGACGCCTGGGTCACGGTGCTGGTGATGGACGTCTGGCACTGGACTTCATTGGTGGCGCTGCTGTGCTTCTCCGGGCTACGGGCGATTCCCGACGTGTATTACCAGGCCGCGCGAATTGATCGGGCTTCGGCCTGGGCGGTGTTCCGCCACATTCAGTTGCCCAAGTTGAAGAGCGTGCTGCTGATCGCGGTGATGCTGCGCTTCATGGACAGTTTCATGATCTACACCGAGCCGTTCGTGCTCACCGGCGGCGGGCCGGGTAACGCCACGACCTTCTTGAGTCAGACGTTGACGCAAATGGCCGTAGGCCAATTCGATCTCGGTCCGGCAGCGGCTTTCTCGCTGGTGTACTTCCTGATCATCCTGTTGGTGTCCTGGCTGTTCTACACCGCCATGACGCACTCCGACGCCAACCGCTGAGGCCCGGCCATGAGCAAAAGAAAGCTGATTCCGTTGCTGGTCTACATCTTGTTCCTGCTGGTGCCGATCTACTGGCTGCTGAACATGTCCTTCAAGAGCAACACCGAAATCCTCGGAGGCCTGACGCTTTTCCCACAGGATTTCACGCTGGCGAACTACAAGGTGATCTTCACCGATCCCAGTTGGTACACCGGTTATCTGAACTCGCTGTATTACGTCAGCCTGAACACGGTGATTTCCCTGAGTGTGGCGTTGCCGGCAGCCTATGCGTTTTCCCGCTATCGTTTTCTCGGCGACAAGCACTTGTTCTTCTGGCTGCTAACCAATCGCATGGCGCCGCCGGCGGTGTTTTTGCTGCCGTTTTTCCAGCTGTATTCGTCGATTGGCCTGTTCGACACGCACATCGCCGTGGCACTGGCGCACTGCCTGTTCAACGTGCCGTTGGCGGTGTGGATTCTGGAAGGCTTCATGTCGGGTGTGCCGAAGGAAATCGACGAAACCGCCTACATTGATGGCTACAGTTTTCCCAAGTTCTTCGTGAAGATTTTCATCCCGTTGATCCGCTCCGGGATCGGCGTCACGGCGTTTTTCTGCTTCATGTTTTCCTGGGTCGAGCTGCTGCTGGCGCGCACGCTGACCTCGGTCAACGCCAAGCCGATCGCGGCGGTGATGACGCGCACGGTCTCGGCTTCGGGTATCGACTGGGGCGTGCTGGCGGCGGCGGGGGTGTTGACCATTCTGCCGGGCATGCTGGTGATCTGGTTTGTTCGCAATCACGTGGCCAAGGGCTTTGCCCTCGGTCGGGTCTGAGGAGCTGATGATGGAATGGATGAGTTGGACGACACCTACAGCCGCATTCTTTATCGTCATCGGCCTGATTCTGGCGGGTATGACCACGTGGGAATTGCGCTCGCCGAGCATTCTGCGGCGAGGTTTTCTGCCGATTGCCACCACCCGTGGCGATCGCTTGTTTATCGGTCTTCTCGGCAGCGCCTACCTGCATTTGCTGGTCATCGGCGCCACCGACTGGAGCATCTGGGTCGCGTCCGCGTTGTCCCTGGTGTGGCTGTTGGCTGTGATGCGTTGGGGCTAGTCGAGTCGCTCGACAATCGTGCCCCGAAATCCTAAACAGGAGGTCTCTATGTTCGACAAAAACAATAAGCTGCGACATAGCATTTCATTGGCAGCCATGCTGGCACTCAGTGGTTTGAGCGCATCTGCCTGGGCCGATGCCTACGAAGACGCCGCGAAAAAGTGGATCGGCAGCGAATTCAAACCGTCGACCCTGACGGCCGAACAGCAGCTGGAAGAATTGAAGTGGTTCATCAAGGCGGCCGAGCCGTTTCGCGGCATGAACATCAAGGTGGTTTCGGAAACCCTGACCACCCATGAATATGAGTCCAAGGTGCTGGCCAAGGCCTTCACTGAAATCACCGGGATCAAGCTCACCCACGACCTGCTGCAAGAAGGCGACGTGGTGGAAAAAATGCAGACGGTGATGCAGTCCGACAAGAATATCTACGACGGCTGGGTCAACGACTCGGACCTGATCGGCACGCACTTTCGCTATGGCAAGACCGAATCGATCACCGACCTGATGGCTAACGAAGGCAAGAACTTCACCTCGCCGACCCTCGATCTCAAGGACTTCATCGGCATCTCGTTTACCACGGCGCCGGACGGCAAAATCTACCAACTGCCCGACCAGCAATTCGCCAACCTTTACTGGTTCCGTGCCGACTGGTTCGAACGGGCGGATCTGAAAGCCAAGTTCAAGGAAAAGTACGGCTATGAATTGGGCGTACCGGTGAACTGGTCAGCCTATGAAGACATCGCCAAATTCTTCAGCGAAGACGTCAAGGAAATCGACGGCAAACGTGTTTACGGGCACATGGACTACGGCAAGAAAGACCCGTCGCTGGGCTGGCGCTTCACCGATGCCTGGTTCTCCATGGCCGGTGGCGGCGACAAAGGCCTGCCCAACGGTCTGCCGGTGGACGAGTGGGGGATTCGCGTCGAGGACTGCCATCCGGTCGGTTCCAGCGTGACCCGCGGCGGCGACACCAACGGTCCGGCGGCAGTGTTTGCCACCACCAAATACGTCGATTGGCTCAAGGCCTACGCGCCACCGGAAGCGGCGGGCATGACCTTCTCCGAGTCGGGGCCGGTGCCATCCCAAGGCAACATCGCCCAACAGATTTTCTGGTACACCGCGTTCACCGCCGACATGACCAAACCCGGCCTGCCGGTGGTCAACGCCGACGGCACGCCGAAATGGCGCATGGCGCCGTCGCCTAAAGGGCCGTATTGGGAAGAGGGCATGAAGCTCGGTTATCAGGATGTGGGGTCGTGGACGTTCATGAAATCCACGCCTGAGAAACAGAAACTCGCGGCGTGGCTGTACGCGCAGTTTGTGACCTCGAAAACTGTTTCGCTGAAAAAAACCATTGTCGGTCTGACACCGATTCGCGAGTCGGACATCAACTCGCAGGCCATGACCGATCTGGCGCCGAAACTCGGTGGTCTGGTCGAGTTCTACCGCAGCCCGGCCCGCGTGCAATGGTCACCTACCGGCACCAACGTGCCGGACTACCCGCGTCTGGCGCAATTGTGGTGGAGCCATATCGCGGAAGCAGCGAGCGGCGAGAAAACTCCACAGCAGGCGCTGGATGGCTTGGCGAAAGATCAGGACGCGATCATGACGCGTCTGGAACGCTCCAAGGCCCAAGCCACTTGCGCACCAAAAATGAACCCGGAGCGGGATGCTCAGTACTGGTTTGATCAACCGGGCGCACCGAAACCGAAACTGGCGAATGAGAAGCCGAAGGGTGAGACGGTGAGCTACAACGAACTGCTGAAATCGTGGGCGGATGCGCGTAAGTAAACGCTGAAATGTGAAAGGCAAACGGCACCGCGAGGTGCCGTTTTTTTTGGCGCCTGATCTACCGCTTTCGCTTGCAGGCAAGCTCCCACAGGTTTCTGAGTCACTCACAAATTCCGAGTGCACCCGAAACCACTGTGGGAGCTTGCCTGCAAGCGATTCGGTCTGACATTCAACATTGTTATCGACTGACCCGCCGCCATCGTCAACAGGCTGGCTCCCACAGGTTCAGGGGCGGTGGTTAGACTAAAACAGCCAGATCGGTGTACCGAGCAACCAAAGGATCAGCTGTGAGCAACTTCATCGGTTCGGTCATTGCTGTGGCCACGATAATGCGGTCAAACGGATCACGGTGATGGTGCTCAAGATCCTTAACGGCGATGGCGTGCTCTGCAGTCACTGGCAGTTCGATAAAGCCACTGTCGAGACAATATTGGCGGACTTCTTCCAGATCAACATTCAGCTTGCCGAGCCCGACCTTGATCGCCATTTCCCAGAAGGTGGCGGCGCTGATGTAGATTTCGGCGGCGTTCTCAATCAATTTTCTGGCTTTGCCGGACAGTCTGGCGTCATCACTGAGCGTCCAGAGCAAAATGTGCGTGTCGAGCAGAAGCCTCATACTTGAGTGCCCTCAAATGCATCAAGCATGTCATCGGGCAATGGTGAGTCGAAATCGTCGGGCAACACCAGTTTGCCTTTCATTGCGCCAATACGCTGAGCGCTGGGTTTTCCTACGGGAACGAGGCGGGCCATCGCCCGCCCATGCTTGGCAATCGTGATGACTTGGCCAGCAGCGGCATCATCGACGAGTTTGGATAAATTGTTTTTGGCTTCAGCCAGCGGAACGATGATCATCAGCTCACCCCTGTATTCTGGACAAATATAGCCAGAATATTTCAACGCTGCCAAACCATAGACTTCTTCAGCCCATTCGCAAACGATATCCCTGTTCATTTTTAGCCTCTCGTCGGTTTTCCATCTGCCATGCCTCCACCATAGAGCTATGTACTCAAACTGGCTGTAGGACAAAACGGAGGTTGCGGCGAGAGCTTTCGGCGTTTGTGTGGGGACGGGAGCAAATCGGTAAAAAATCGTACGAAAATATCGGCCGACACGATGTCCGAAAATCTATGTAGGAGCTGTTGCAGGCTGCGATCTTTTGATCTTGATTTAAAAACAAGAGCAAAAGATCGCAGCCTGCGGCAGCTCCTACACGGATGATTCGGTGGTGGGGAAGCCCAGGCGGAACACAGTCATTACCCCCGGCAAACTCTTAACTTCCGCCACGCCCTGATGCAGGCTCATGATCGAGCGCACGATCGCCAACCCCAATCCGGTGCTGCCCTGCGATCTTGAGCGACTGCTATCAACGCGGTAGAAGCGGTCAAACAGATACGGCAAGTGCGCCGCTTCGATCCCGGCGCCGGGATTGCTCACTAGCAACGACGTGTGCGTCGCCCCTTGTTCTATCAACAACGTGACGGTTTTCCCGTTGGGGCAGTGCCGCAAAGCATTCGACAACAAATTGGAAATCGCCCGCTGAATCATCAGCCGATCACCCAGCACCGTCGCGCTCCCGACCACGTTCAAATGAATGCCCTTATCCTGCGCCGACAACGAAAACATCTCCGCCACTTTCGTCACTTCAACCTTCAGCGCCACCGATTCAAACGGCGCCAGCGCCGACGGATGACTCACCTGCGCCAGAAACAACATGTCCGACACTATCCGCGCTACACGTTCCAGTTCTTCGGTGCATGACACCAGCACATCCTTGTATTCCTCCACCGAGCGCTCGCGGGACAAGGTCACCTGCGCCTTGCCCATCAGGTTATTGATCGGCGTGCGTAACTCATGGGCCAGATCATCAGAAAACTGCGACAACTGCTGCACCCCGGCATCCAGCCGATGCAGCATGAAGTTGATGCCGTGCGCCAGTTCGCTCAGCTCCTGCGGCATGTTCACCACTGACAGTCGATGATCCAGATCTTGGGTCGAGACCATCGCCGCGACTTTGCGAAATTCGCGCATCGGCGCCAATCCGCGTTGCACCGCGCCCCACGCCGTGAGGCCGATGAACACCAGCAACAGCGGCAAGGCAATCAGCGTCGAGCGCAAGTAGGCGCTGAGCAACGCCTCATCGTGGGCGTTATCCACCGACAACAGCACTGGCACGCTGTTGCCGTCCTTGAGGCGAATCAGTTTGGAGGCGGTGAGGAATTTCTTCCCGTCAGTGTCGGTGCTGTCGCTGTAGGCCAACTGATCTGTGGTCGCGCGAACCGCCTTCAATTCAACCCGTGGATCGGCCAGGCCAGAGCCGGATTTGAGCAGCGGCGAGCGTTGATTGAGGCGGTCGTAAATGGTCAGCGTGAGGTTGTCGTGGCCCATTACCTGATCGAGCAAAATATGTGGTTTACCGCTGATTTCGTTGGCGTCGACGTACAGCGACAGGCTGTGTTCGACCTGTTGCATTTTCTTTTCAAGGCTGTCTCTGGAAAGCGCATTCAGTTCATGGGTCAGGGCGAAATAAGCGAGGATCGCCAGAAACACCACCAGCAGCGCACCGAGAATACTCACCGTCAAACCCAGGCGCATCGACAGGCTGGCGGGCTTCATTCGCGCGCCTCCAGCACGTAGCCGACACCGCGCAGGGTGTGAATCAACTTATTGTCGAACGGCTCATCGATCTTCGCCCGTAACCGGCGGATCGACACCTCGACCACGTTGGTGTCGCAGTCGAAATTCATGTCCCATACCAGCGAAATGATCTGCGTGCGGGTCAGCACTTCGCCGGACTGGCGCATCAGCAGATGCAGCAGGGCGAATTCCTTGGTGGTCAGGTCGATGCGCTGCGCGCCGCGAAACGCGCGATGACGGCCCGGGTCGAGTTCCAGATCGGCGACTTTCAGCACTTGCGGTACCGGGATGTTTTCGCTGCGGCGCATCAATGTGCGCACCCGCGCCAGCAGTTCGGGGAACTCGAACGGTTTGACCAGATAGTCATCGGCGCCCAGATCGAGGCCGCGAATCTTGTCGGCCAGACGTCCGCGCGCGGTGAGCATCATCACTCGCGTGGAGTGAGTGCGGCGCAGTTGCTCCAGCACGCCCCAGCCGTCGAGTTCCGGCAGATTGACGTCGAGAATGATCAGGTCATAAACCTGTTGTTGCGCCAGATGCAGGCCGTCGGCGCCAGTGGCGGCGCGGTCGACGATATAACCACTTTCGGTCAAACCCTGATGCAAGTATTCGGCAGCTTTAAGCTCGTCCTCGATCACAAGGATTCGCATGATCTATCACCACTTTTATTTAATGGATATTTAATTAAGGGTGGCCGGGAAAGTTATTGTTTTTGTAGGGACTTCCGGGTGGAGTCAATAACTGAGTGAGGTGCACGGTAAACGCTGTAGTGGCTACAGGGTCAACGTTTGACCTCTTTAATTCGGCCATCTGCGACAGCCTGTCGCAGCAGGGAGATGCAAATAGCTATGTATTGCGTTCAGGCAAGTGCTGTTGGGCGGATAACTTCGGCGTATTTGTTTCCATGTATTGCATAGTTGCGTTGCGTACTGTGCATGCTAGAGCAAAATAACTTCCTGCAACCGTGGATAACGGATTTGTAATCTTCCAGTCACCTTGTCGATAAGTTCAAAACCCTACCGTGGCGGCATCAAAGATTCTTGATTAAAGGAAGTCTTCCATTGCCCGGTTTAACAGAACTGATGGCGCGATCACGCCTGAAAAAAATAGCCAGCGGCATTCTGTTGTTGGCCAGCACCAACCTTGCCAGTGCCTCGACTCTGACCCTCGAACAAGCCCTGCAATCGGCATTCGCCGGCAACCCGGATCTGGCCGCTGCCCAATGGGAAATCGGCATCGCCGAGGGTGACCGCAAACAGGCTGGCCTGATCCCCAACCCTGAAGTCTCGTGGGAGGCCGAAGACACCCGCCGCGATTCGCGCACCACCACAGTGATGCTCAGCCAGCCGATCGAACTGGGCGGCAAACGTGGTGCCCGCATCGATGTCGCCAGCCGTGCACAGGACGCCGCCGGCATTGAGCTGGAGCGCAAGCGCAATGCCTTGCGCGCCGATGTGATTCAAGCGTTCAACAGCGCCCAGACTGCGCAACAGCGCTTGCAGTTGTCCCGCCAATCCATGCAATTGGCCGAGCACGGTTTGCGCGTTGCGCAAGGACGGATTGAGGCCGGCAAATCCTCGCCCGTCGAAGGCACACGGGCGCAGGTGCAACTCTCGGAAGTGCGCCTTGAGCTGAGCCGCGCCGAACGTGACCAGGCCAACGCCTACCAACAATTGGCGCAGGTCATGGGCGCACCGTTGCCGACCTCGACAAATGTACAAGCCGCCACGCAAAGGCTCGCCGTCGTGCCACCGCCAGCCCGACTGCTTGATCGTCTTAACGAAACCGCCGAGTTGCGTCTGGCCAAACTACAGATCGATCAACGCGAAGCGTCGTTGGGCCTGGAAAAGTCCCAGCGTATCCCCGACCTGACCGTAAGCCTGGGCAGCCAATACAGCGAAACCGAGCGCGAACGGGTCAACGTGGTCGGACTGTCGATGCCGATTCCGCTGTTCAACCGCAATCAGGGCAACGTGCTGGCGGCGGCGCGGCGTACTGATCAGGCGCGGGATCTGCGTAACGCCACCGAGCTGCGTTTACGCACGGAGATCCAGACCACGTTGGCGCAATGGCAGACCGCCAACGGCGAAGTCAGCGCGTTCAACCAGACCATCCTGCCCGCCGCGCAACGTGCGGTGGACAGCGCCACGCGCGGTTTCGAAATGGGCAAGTTTGGCTTCCTCGATGTACTCGATGCGCAGCGCACGCTGATCGCCGCGCGTAGCCAATACATCCAGGCCGTCAGCGAAGCCACCGACGCCCGCGCACGCATCGAACGGATCTTCGGCGAGCTCGCCGTCAGCCCTTGAATTTCATCTTTTTGAGCACTGCGCGATGGCACGGCGCAGAGGAGTTTCCATGGACAAAAAACTGATTGTGGTCGCTGCGGCGACGTTGGCGCTGGGCATTGGTGTGGGCTCGATGTGGTCGGGCAATGCCTCCATCGACGCGCATGCCGACGAAGCGGCGGATCACGCCGATCATGCGCAGGAGGGCGCCGCCGCTGAAAGCGAGCATGACGAAGAAGGGCACATCGAACTGACCGCCGAGCAGATCACCGCCGCCGGCATTCAACTGGCTGAAGCGAAACGGCAAAACATCAGCCTCGGCTTGCCGTTCCCCGGCGAAGTGCGTTTCGACGAAGATCGCACCGCCCACGTCGTGCCGCGTGTGCCGGGCGTGGTCGAGGCGGTGGCGGTCAACCTCGGGCAAATGGTGAAGAAGGGCCAGTTACTGGCGGTCATCGCCAGTCAGCAGATCTCCGATCAACGCAGCGAGCAGGCGGCAGCGCAACGCCGTTTGGCCTTGGCGCGCACCACCTATGAGCGCGAAAAGAAGCTGTGGCAGGACAAGATCTCCGCCGAGCAGGATTTCCTTCAGGCGCGCCAAGCTTTGGAGGAAGCCGAAATTGCCGTCAGCAACGCCCGGCAAAAAATTAGCGTGCTCAGCGGCAGCGTCGTCGCCACCGGCGGCAATCGCTACGAATTGCGCGCGCCGTTCGATGGTGTCGTGGTGGAAAAACACCTGACGCCGGGGGAGGTGGTTGATGAAACCACAGCGGCCTTCACGCTCTCGGATTTGTCGCGGGTGTGGGTGACGTTCGGCGTTTCACCCAAGGACTTGACCAAGGTGCAAGTGGGCAAAGCCGTCACCGTCAGCGCGCCGGAATTGAATGCGCAAGTCACCGGCAGCGTGGCCTACGTCGGCAGTCTGCTTGGCGAGCAAACCCGCACGGCGACCGTGCGCGTCACCCTGGAGAACCCGCAAGGCTCGTGGCGCCCCGGCCTGTTCGTCACCGCGCTGGTGGCGACCGACAGCCGTCAGGCGCAAGTCGCGGTGCCGGAAACCGCAATCCAGACCGTCGAGGACAAACCCACGGTGTTTGTGCGCACCGACGACGGCTTCAAAGCGCAAGCGGTGGAACTGGGCATTCGCGCGGCGGGGCAGGTGGAAATCACCCAAGGCCTGGAGGCCGGCGCGCAAGTCGCCAGCGCCGGCAGCTTCGTCCTCAAATCGGAACTGGGCAAAGCCTCGGCCGAGCACAGTCATTAATTCTGGAAGGTCCCCATGTTCGAACGCCTGATCCAGTTTGCCATCGAGCAGCGCATCATCGTCCTGCTCGCCGTTCTGCTCATGGCCGGCCTCGGCATCGCCAGTTATCAGAAACTGCCGATCGACGCCGTGCCCGACATCACCAACGTCCAGGTGCAGATCAACACCGGCGCCGCCGGGTTCTCGCCGCTGGAAACCGAGCAGCGCATCACCTTCCCGATTGAAACCGCGATGGCCGGTCTGCCGGCACTCGAACAGACCCGTTCAC
Source organism: Pseudomonas baetica (assembly GCF_002813455.1). NCBI lineage: Bacteria > Pseudomonadati > Pseudomonadota > Gammaproteobacteria > Pseudomonadales > Pseudomonadaceae > Pseudomonas > Pseudomonas baetica. The sequence goes on from NZ_PHHE01000001.1 coordinate 1,307,132, forward strand.
TGTCGCGCTCCGGCCTGTCGCAAGTCACGGTGATCTTCAAGGACGGCACCGACCTGTTCTTCGCCCGCCAATTGGTCAACGAGCGCTTGCAGATCGCCAAAGAGCAATTGCCCGAAGGCGCGGAAGCGGTCATGGGACCAATTTCCACCGGCCTCGGCGAGATCTTTTTGTGGACGGTCGAGGCGCAGGAGGGCGCTCTCAAGGATGACGGTAGCGCTTACACGCCGACCGATCTGCGGGTGATTCAGGACTGGATCATCAAGCCGCAATTGCGCAACGTGCCGGGCGTGGCCGAGATCAACACCATCGGTGGTTTCGCCAAGGAATATCAGATTGCCCCGGACCCGAAACGCCTGGCCGCGTACAAGCTGACCCTCACCGATCTGGTCACCGCGCTTGAGCGCAACAACGCCAACGTCGGCGCCGGTTACATCGAGCGCAGCGGCGAGCAGTTGCTGATTCGTGCGCCGGGCCAAGTGGCGAGCACCGAGGACATCGCCAACATTGTCATGGCCAACGTCGACGGCACGCCGATCCGCATCAAGAATGTCGCCACCGTGCAAATCGGCCGCGAACTGCGCAGCGGCGCGGCCACGGAAAATGGTCGTGAAGTGGTGCTTGGCACGGTGTTCATGCTGATCGGCGAGAACAGCCGCACGGTCTCGCAAGCGGTCGCCAGCAAGCTCGAACAGATCAACAAATCGTTGCCCAACGGCGTGATCGCCGTGCCGGTTTACGACCGCACGCACCTGGTCGACAAAGCCATTGCCACGGTGAAGAAAAACCTCATCGAAGGCGCGATTCTGGTGATCGCGATTCTGTTCCTGTTCCTCGGCAACATCCGCGCGGCGCTGATCACGGCGATGGTGATCCCGCTGTCGATGCTGTTCACCTTCACCGGCATGTTCAGCAACAAAGTCAGCGCCAACCTGATGAGCCTCGGCGCGCTCGACTTCGGCATCATCGTCGATGGCGCGGTGGTGATTGTCGAAAATACCCTGCGCCGACTCGCTCATGCGCAGCAGCACCATGGGCGATTGTTGACGCGTGCCGAGCGTTTCAAGGAAGTGTTTGCGGCCGCCAAAGAAGCACGGCGGCCGCTGATTTTTGGCCAGTTGATCATCATGGTCGTGTACCTGCCGATCTTCGCCCTGAGCGGCGTTGAAGGGAAAATGTTCCACCCGATGGCGTTCACTGTGGTGATTGCGTTGCTCGGTGCCATGCTGTTGTCGGTGACTTTTGTCCCGGCGGCGATTGCGCTGTTCGTGACTGGCAAGGTCAAGGAAGAAGAGGGCGCGGTGATGCGTGGCGCACGTCGCGTTTATGCGCCGGCCCTGGCGTGGGTGATGTCGCATCGCGCCGTCGCTGTGGGCGCGGCGTTGGGCGTGATTGTGCTCAGCGGCGTGCTCACCAGCCGCATGGGCAGCGAGTTTGTGCCGAGCCTCAGTGAAGGCGATTTCGCCCTGCAAGCCTTGCGCGTACCGGGCACCAGCCTGACGCAATCGGTCGATATGCAGCAGCGTCTGGAAACCCTGATTCTGGCCAGGGTGCCGGAAGTCGAACGCGTCTTCGCGCGTACCGGCACGGCGGAAATCGCCTCCGACCCGATGCCGCCGAACATCTCCGACAGCTACGTGATGCTCAAACCGAAAGCGCAATGGCCGGATCCGGGCAAGTCCCGCGACACCCTGATGGCCGAACTGCAAGCCGCCGCCGCGACTTTGCCGGGCAGCAACTATGAGCTGTCGCAACCGATTCAACTGCGCTTCAACGAGCTGATCTCCGGCGTGCGCAGTGACGTGGCAGTGAAGGTGTTTGGCGATGACATGGACGTGCTGAACGCCACGGCGGCGAAGATTGCAGCGGCCATGCAGAAGGTTAACGGCGCCTCTGAGGTGAAGGTCGAGCAAACCACCGGGTTGCCGGTGTTGACCATCAACATTGATCGCGACAAAGCGGCGCGTTACGGGCTGAACGTGGGGGATGTGCAGGACACCATTGCCGTGGCAGTGGGCGGTCGTCAGGCCGGGACCTTGTATGAAGGGGATCGGCGTTTCGACATGGTCGTGCGTTTGTCCGATGCCATGCGCAAGGACATCGACGGGCTGTCGGCGCTGTTGATTCCGGTGCCGGCGGTAAATGGTACGGCCAATCAGATCGGTTTCATCGCACTGCAAGACGTCGCCAGCCTCGACCTGGTGCTGGGGCCGAATCAGGTCAGCCGCGAAAACGGCAAGCGCTTGGTGATCGTCAGCGCCAACGTGCGCGGGCGGGACATCGGTTCATTCGTTGCAGAGGCGGGCGAAGTGATCGAACGTGAGGTGCAAGTCCCGGCCGGTTACTGGACCAGTTGGGGTGGGCAGTTCGAACAACTGCAATCAGCAGCCAAGCGCTTGCAGATCGTGGTGCCGGTGGCGTTGCTGCTGGTGTTCGGCTTGTTGTTCATGATGTTCAACAATCTCAAGGATGGCTTGCTGGTGTTTACCGGGATTCCGTTTGCGTTGACCGGGGGCGTCATGGCGCTGTGGTTGCGCGATATTCCGCTGTCGATCTCGGCGGGCGTCGGGTTTATTGCGTTGTCCGGGGTGGCGGTACTCAACGGCTTGGTGATGATCGCGTTCATTCGCAATCTGCGCGAGGAGGGGCGGTCGCTCACTGAGGCGATCAACGTCGGTGCGCTGACGCGATTGCGCCCGGTGTTGATGACGGCGCTGGTGGCGTCGCTGGGCTTCATCCCGATGGCGCTGGCGACCGGCACGGGTGCGGAAGTGCAGCGGCCGCTCGCAACCGTAGTGATCGGTGGAATCCTGTCCTCCACGATCCTCACGTTGCTGATCTTGCCGGCGCTGTACCAACTCGCCCATCGCCGGGATGAGGACACGGTCTCCACATAATAGGTGATCCCCCTGTGGGAGCGAGCCTGCTCGCGAAGGCGATCTGTCAGTCAACAATGATGTGACTGAACCACCGCTTTCGCGAGCAGGCTCGCTCCCACAGGGTTTCCGTGCGCTGATCCGGGAGATAACGGATATGTAATTTCCCCGCCACCGTCACGATAGGTTCGGATTGTTACCTTGATCCCGTCAGCTACTTAAACGAGGAATCAAACATGAAATTCGCTCAGATCAGTGCCTTCACCGCCGCCCTGGCGCTGTCTTCCCTGGCCATGGCCGAAGGTGGCGGCGACCGCACCTTCGAAAAAATGATGACCGCCAATGACCGCTCCGTAGAGCTGTTTGTCGCCCGGGAACAGGCCCGCGACCCGGTCGTCGTCAATGACAAGAAAGACGACAAGGCTCAAGACCTGTAAACGCAGCCACGCTGGAACAAGCCTGGCATCGCGCATCGATGCCGGGCTTTTTTATGGAGGAATTGAACATGAAGTTGATCAAGTGGATGGTGTTCGCCGGGGTGATGGCGATGTCCATTAATGTGCTGGCCGAGGGCGGTGGTGACCGCACGTTTGAGCGCGCATTCAGTGCCAACGCCAAAGCCATGGCGCAATACGCCGCCAACCAGGGCAAAGCGCCGCCAGTGGTGAAGGATTACGCGTACGGGATGAAGCTGGATGTGGTCAAAGTGGTGAGCGTCATCAAGCCGCCGGCGACTTGCGCCGTCGTCCCCACTGCCATGACCTACGAAGATTCGAAGGGTCAGCTCAACACCCTCAGATACACCGTGGCCGGCGATTGCCGCCAGCGCGGGTGATCTGGCAAAGATCAAAACACGGGGGGATTTCGATATGACGATGTGTATTTCGATTCGGGATGTTTAAAGGTTGTGTGGGAAATACAGAACCTTCCCACAATGTTTTCAGGTTGTCCGTCGGACGTCGGCTCTCTAGGCTGTGAACGTCGCTGCCCAATCAGCGATCGGGATTGGAACCCCGGAGAACGTATCAGCGCCAAAGCGTCTTTCATGACGTATGCTTGCGCACCTTCATGGTGTGCACGCTGTTATGGCGGCTGTGCGCGGGAGACTTCGAGTCTGCCGGGTTTCTCCGTTCCCCGGGTTCCAACCTGCGTACAGCTGCCACCCCTTCGCGTGGAACCGAATGGGTCAGCTCCAACGTTCAGAAGGAGAAACAACATGAAAAAGCCAACACCCAATCCGCCCGAAACAACCGTCCCTGCGGACGCCAATACAACGTCCCCCTACGCTGGCGAAGACACCCGCAAACTCCACGAAGCCGCCGACCGCGCCCTCGACTTTTACCTCAAACCCACGGCAGCGATCATGACCACGCCCTACGTCCAGAACCAGATGTTCCAGGTCAATCCGAAGGCCGACACCGAATCCCTGCTGGCCAACGCCAGCGAATCCCTGGGCTCGGCCAGCGTCATGCTCGGCGACTTCGCGGCGCTGCTGCAAGGCACGCATCGCAAGACGTTGCTGGGGATCGCCCAAGTCGTCATGCTTGGTGAACTGGCGGTGAACAGGGCGCTGGATAACGTCGAGCCCAGCGCATAATCGTGTGGGAGCGAGCCTGCTCGCGAAAGCGGTGAGTCAACCGACGATGGCGTTGGCTGTGCCGACGTCTTCGCGAGCAGGCTCGCTCCCACAGGTTTTGGCGTTGCGTTGAAGTCCGGACATAAAAAAGGCGCCCCAAAGGACGCCAAAAAATTCACCTCTTTCCAAAGGAGCAAGGAGCTTCCAAAGGTGAATGTGCATTGCTCGTGAACTCAGAGAATCGCCAACGGATACTCGACAATCACCCGCACTTCATCCAGATCCGACTCGAACGCCGTGGCGCGAGTGGTGGCCTGGCGCAAGCGCAATGACATGTCCTTCAACGAACCGCTCTGCACCACGTATTTGACTTCGATATCCCGCTCCCAGCGCTTCTGATCGGTCAGCGGATTACCTACTGCATCGCGGCGCATGTACACGGCGTTGGCGTTGGAATAGTCGGCGTCGGTGCCGCGCGCGTAGCGGGTCATGAACGACAAGCCCGGTACGCCGTAAGTGCTCATGTCGAGGTCGTAGCGCACCATCCATGAACGTTCCTTGGGCGAGTTGAAGTCGCTGTACTGGATGGAGTTGTCGAGGAAGATCGAGTCGGACTGGCGCAGGTAATCGAAATCGTCGTTGCCGTTGTTGCGTTGGTGCGAGAGGGCGACGGAATGCGCGCCGAGTTTTACCCCGACACGGCCGCTCCAGATGTTGTTGTCGAACTCGCCGAGTAGTTGTTTGCCCTCGTCGACTGCCTTGTAGTAATTCAAACCACCAAACAGTGACAAGTCATCCGACAGCGGATACGTCCACGCGGCGCCGGCGTAGTACTGATTCCAGGCATCCTTGAGGCGACTGGAGTACAGGCTGAAACTGAGGTTTTTGTTCAGCACATAATCGCCGCCGCCGTAAGCGATCCACGGCGAATTGACCGGGCCGGCATAGAAGGTCGCGAAGTTCTCGCGCATGTCGCTGGACACCGGTTGGCTCATCGCGTGCAGTCGACCGCCCTGAACCGACAGGCCTTCAATACTGGTGTTGGTCGCCGTCACCCCGCGAAAGCTTTCTGGCAGCAAACGAGAGTCACCCGCCGCCACTACCGGGTTGGCCGGGAACACGTCACCGACCTTGACCACCGTATCGAATGCCCGCACTTTCGCCGCGCCCCCGACCTTGGTGTATTCGTCCCGCGCCTCGCCGTCACTGTTGACCGGCAGCACATCAAACGAACTGCGCCCACCGTTGCGCCCGTCACCGGTGTCGAGTTTCAAACCGATCATCGCAAACGCATCAACACCGACCCCGACGGTGCCTTGGGTAAAGCCGGATTCGAACTTGCTGATCACCGCATGCGACCAGGCTTCGGAATAACCGTTGCCGGTCGGGCTGGACTGGCCGTTGCGGTGCTCACGATTGAAATAGAAATTACGGTTGAGCACCGTCAGGCTGCTGCCTTCGATAAAGCCTTCGGCTTTTTCTTCTGCAAACACCATGGACGGCCCGGAGCCAACCACCACCGCTAAAGCGGCCATCGACATTTTTGTATTGTTAACCATCAAACACTCCTTGGGTTCGGCAGAACGGGAACGTGCTTCGGCGTGGGTTTTATTGTTCGACGGGCATGGGGCTCGTCGGCATGGTCGCCGGGGGACATCGTTGCAAGCTGCGGATAACGCCAAGGTGATGAGGGAATTACAATTTCGTCATGTGGGTGTACCTGGAGTTTGTGAGTTCCACACAAACCTGTGGGAGCGAGCCTGCTCGCGATAGCGGAGTGTCAGGCACTGAGGATGGTGGAAGTGCCGACGCCTTCGCGAGCAGGCTCGCTCCCACCAAGCGACTTCGCGATTGACGTACTGGAACAATTCACAGCACTATCGCCCCATGAACACCCAAAATCGAATGACCATGATGTGCTCCTGCATGACCGCTTCCGGCGGGCCATAAGGTCATACGTGTTTGTCATTTGACGTGTACCCGAAGCCCCGCCAGCAATGGACGGGGCTTTTTCATTTCCTGTCTGCACATGGCTCATGGAGAGAGATATGTTCGAGATCAGAAGAGCCACCACGAATGACGCCCAAACCGCATTCGACATACGACGCTTGGCGATCAGGCATCAATGCATCGGTGCCTACACCGAGCAGCAAATGCACGACTGGACCAAGGGCTCGGCTGAGGACGGTTACGACACGCTCATGGAAAAGCATTTCTATCTGGGCTGGGTTGAGGACGAGCCAGTGGCAACCGGAATGCTTGATCTGGAGTATCGTGAAATCGGTGCAATCTTCATTCATCCGGATTTCATGCAGCGCGGACTGGGCAAACAGGTTCTGCACTTTCTTGAAGATCTGGCGAGGGCGCTGGGGCTGACAGAGGTCTGTCTGGACGCGACGTTGAACGCTGTCGATTTTTACCGGCGTTGCGGTTACATCGGCGAGGGGAGTGCGATTTATCAATCGCCTTCGGGTCTGCAACTGGCGTGTGTGCCATTGGTGAAAGCGTTGCGATAAAGATCAAGAGACCGCACAAAAAAAACGGCACCCGAAGGTGCCGTTTTCATGTGTAGCCAGCCGAGCGATCAGCCCGCCAGGCCCGCCTGCTGAACCAGCGTCAGCAATGGCTGCGGGTAAACGCCGAGGAAGAACGCCACCAGGGCGATGGCCAGCAGCATCACGCCGCCCGCCTTCTGTTCCCAGTGCAACTCGGCATCGTGGCGACGCAGGTTCGGCTCGATCAGGTACAGGGTGACCATCACGCGCAGGTAGTAGAAGACGCCGATGGCGCTGCCCAGTACCAGCGAACCCACCAGCCACCATTGGTGCGATTCGACACCGGTGGCGATGATGTAGAACTTGCCGATGAAGCCCGCGGTCAGCGGGATACCGGCCAGGGACAGCATCATCACGGTCAGTACGGCGGTCAGGTACGGACGGCGCCAGAACAGGCCGCGGTACTCGTACAGCGCGTCGGCGTCACGGCCGTTGTACGGCGAGGACATCAGGGTGATCACGCCGAACGCGCCGAGGCTGGTGATCACGTAGGTGACCAGGTACACGCCGATGGCTTCCACCGCCAGACCCTTGCTCGCCACCAGTGCAATCAGCAGGTAGCCGAAGTGCGCGATGGACGAGTAACCGAGCAGACGCTTGAGGTTGCTCTGGGTCAGGGCCAGCAGGTTACCGAACAGGATCGAAGCGACGGCGATCACGCTCAGCACGTCGCTCAGTACGCCACTGCTCGCGGCAGGGGAGATCTGGAACAGACGCACCATCACCGCAAACACGGCAACCTTGGACGCAGTCGCAAGGAACGCAGCGACCGGTGCCGGAGCACCTTCGTAAACGTCCGGCGTCCACAGGTGAAACGGTACCAGCGAAAGCTTGAACGCCAGACCGATCAGCATCATGCCCAGGCCCAGTTGTGCCAGCGGGCTAGGCAGACCGGTCGCGGCCAGGGCCTGACCGATACCGACGAAGCTCAGCGAACCGGCGTCTGCGTACAGCAGCGCCATACCGAACAGCAGGAACGCGGAACCGGCGGCCGACAGCACCATGTATTTGATGCCGGCTTCCAGCGAGCGCTTGTTGAAGAAGGCGTAAGCCACCAGACCGTAGACCGGCACCGAGAGCAGTTCCAGACCGATGAACAACCCGGCCAGGTGCTGCGCGCTGACCAGAACCAGACCACCGGCGGCGGCCATCAGGATCAGCAGGTACAGTTCTTCACGGTTGCCCGGGTAACCCGAGCCGCCATCGCCCAGATAGGCGTGGGCGAGGGTGACGCAAGCGAGGGTGGCGACCAGGATCAGCGCCATGTACAGGCAGGCGAACGCATCGATCTGCAGCAATGGGGTCACGGCCAGAGGCGCGACTTTCAAGGCAGGCAGGATCGACAGCAAGGCCAGGTTCAGACCGGCGACCGAGATCAGGAAGGTCTGCGAGTGATTGCGGCGCCAGGCGATTGCCAGCATCACCACGATAATGGTGAGGCTGGTGATCAACAGTGGCGCAAGCGCAATAAAGTGTTGAATCGTGAATTCCATAGCGCTCTTACCGGGCCGAAGCGAGTTGAGTGAAGGCGGTGCCGAGCCACTGCTGTACGCCATGCATCGTGGCGGCAGAAGTGTCGAGGAACGGTTGCGGGTACACGCCGATGTAGATCAGCAACACCGCAAGGCCCAACACCATGATCAGTTCGCGAGCGTCCATACCGTGCAGAATCGAATCCGATTTCGACGGACCGAAGTACGCACGGTGGATCATGATCAGCGAGTAGACCGAACCGAACACCAGACCGGAAGTGGCAATCGCAGTGATCCAAGGCCAGCTCGCGAAAGAACCGATCAGGATCAGGAACTCACCGACAAAGTTACCCGTGCCCGGCAAGCCCAACGACGCGGCTGCAAAGAACAGGCTGATCGCCGGCAGGTAAGCAATACGCGACCACAGACCGCCCATCTCACGCATGTCACGAGTGTGCAGACGCTCGTACAACTGACCGCTGAGGATAAACAGTGCGGCTGCCGAAACACCGTGCGCCAGCATCTGGATCACTGCACCTTGCAGGGCCAGTTGGCTGCCGGAGTAGATGCCGATCAACACGAAGCCCATGTGGGAAACGGAAGAGAAGGCGATCAGACGCTTGATGTCGGTTTGCGCGAACGCCAGGAACGCACCGTAGAAGATCCCGATCAGACCGAGGGTCATGGCGATCGGCGCGAACTCGGCCGAGGCATTCGGGAACAGCGGCAGGGCGAAACGCAGCAGGCCGTAAGCCGCGGTTTTCAGCAAGATACCGGCGAGGTCGACGGAACCTGCGGTCGGCGCCTGGGCGTGCGCATCAGGCAACCAGGAGTGGAACGGTACAACCGGCAGCTTGACCGCGAAGGCGATGAAGAAGCCGAGCATCAGGATGTACTCGGTGGTCATCGACATCTTGGTTTTCAACAGGTCGGCGTAGTTGAAGGTAATCACGCCAGTGTTGTTGAAGTTGACCAGTACCAGACCGAGGATCGCCACCAGCATGATCAGGCCGGAAGCCTGAGTGAAGATGAAGAACTTGGTTGCTGCGTAGATCCGGGTTTTCTTGCCGTCCGAAGAACTGTGACCCCAGAGCGCGATGAGGAAGTACATCGGCACCAGCATCATTTCCCAGAAGAAGAAGAACATGAACAGGTCGAGGGCGAGGAACACGCCGACAACACCGCCCAGGATCCACATCAGGTTCAGGTGGAAGAAGCCAACGTGACGTTGAATCTCTTTCCACGAGCAGAGTACCGAGAGGATACCCAGCAGACCGGTCAGCAGGATCATCAACAGCGACAGGCCGTCGAGGGCCAGGTGCACGCTGATGCCGAAACGCGCGATCCAGATGTGCTTGAACTCAAGCGCCCAGGTCGGATCGGCGCCAGGCGCCGGGGCAAATGAATAGTTGCCGGTTGCCCACAGCCAGAGGCCGATCGCGAGCAACAGGGACATGGTGATCAGCGCAATCCAGCGGGGCAGGGTAGCGCCGAAGCGCTCACCCATCCAGCACAGCAGGCCGCCGATGAAGGGGATCAGGATTAGCCAAGGCAGAATCATGACGGGCTCGTTTCCTTTCGCAAATTCGCAAGGTTCATATCAGACCGCTACCAGCACGATGGCGCCAATAACCAGCACGGCACCAGCAGCCATCGAAGCAGCGTACCAACGCAGTTGACCGGTCTCGGTGCGGCTCAGGGCAGTGTGACCACCCTTGGCCATACGCGGGATCAGACCGATGGTCTGGTCGAGTGGGTCTTTGCGCAGGATGTGGCTGATCGCAAGGTACGGCTTGACGAACAGTTTGTCGTAGATCCAGTCGAAGCCCCAGGCAGCGAACCACCAGGCCGACAGGAAACGCCCGACGCCGCTGTTGGCAATCGCCGTGACGAAGCGACGCTTGCCGAGGAACAGCAGGGCCGCCAGCAGGATACCGGCCAGGGCGATGGCGCCCGACGCAATTTCCAGACTGTGCTTGGCTTCGCCACCGGCATGGCCAACGCTTTCTGGCAGTACGCCGTGCAGCGGTGGAACGATCATGGCGCCGATGAACGTCGACAGCACGATCAGCACCGACAGCGGCAACCAGTGAGCGATACCGTGACCGGCGTGCGCTTCAGTCTTGGCTTCACCGTGGAACGTGATGAAGATCAGGCGGAAGGTGTACAGCGAGGTCATGAACGCGCCGACCAGACCTGCGTAGAGCAGACCGTGGTTGCCGCTGGCGAACGCTTCCCAGAGGATTTCGTCCTTGGAGTAGAAGCCTGCGGTTACCAATGGCAAAGCAGCCAGTGCCGCGCCGCCGACGATGAAGCTGGCGTAGGCCAGTGGCAGTTTCTTCCACAGACCGCCCATCTTGAAGATGTTCTGCTCGTGGTGGCAGGCAACGATCACCGCACCGGAAGCAAGGAACAGCAGCGCCTTGAAGAAGGCGTGGGTCATCAGGTGGAAGATCGCGCCATCCCATGCGCCAACGCCCAGCGCCAGGAACATGTAGCCGATCTGGCTCATGGTCGAGTAGGCGAGGATACGTTTGATGTCGGTTTGAACCAGAGCGGCGAAACCGGCGAGTACCAGCGTCACACCACCAACGATGCCGACCAGGTGCAGGATGTCCGGCGCCAGGGTGAACAAACCGTGGGTACGCGCGATCAGGTAAACACCTGCGGTCACCATGGTCGCGGCGTGGATCAGTGCCGAAACCGGGGTAGGACCGGCCATCGCGTCCGCGAGCCAGGTTTGCAGCGGCAGTTGCGCCGATTTACCGACCGCACCGCCCAGCAGCATCAGAGTCGCCAGGGTGATCCAGAAGTCGCCGACCTGGAATTTCTGCGGTGCCAGCACCAGCAGTTCCTGGATGTTCAGCGTGCCCACTTGCTGGAACAGGATGAACAGGCCGATGGCCATGAACACGTCGCCGATCCGGGTCACGATGAAGGCCTTGAGTGCGGCGTTACCGTTGTTGCGGTTGCTGTAGTAGAAACCGATCAACAGGTACGAGCACAGGCCCACGCCTTCCCAGCCGAAGTACAGGAACAACAGGTTATCGCCCAGGACCAGGAACAGCATGCTGGCGATAAACAGGTTGGTGTACGAGAAGAAGCGCGAGTAACCCGCTTCACCGCGCATGTACCAGGAGGCGAACAGGTGGATCAGGAAACCTACGCCTACCACCACGCCGAGCATGGTGATCGACAGGCCGTCGACGTAGAGCGCGAAGTCAGGCTTGAAGCCTTCCACCGCCATCCACTGCCACAGCACCAGGGTGTAGTGACCGCCTTCGGGAGGCGCGACGTTGAATTGCCAGATGACGTAGGCGGTGACAATCGCCGACAAGCCAATGGAACCCACGCCGATCAGCGCCGAAAGGTTTTCCGACCAGCGTCCACGAGAGAACGACAGCAGCAGGAACCCGATCAGGGGGAATACGAAAGTCAGAAAGATTAGGTTCATCCGCGCATCTCACTGGCAGCGTCGATATCGAGCGTGTGGAAGCGGCGATACAGTTGCAGCAGGATCGCCAGACCAATACTGGCCTCGGCAGCTGCAAGGCTGATCACCAGGATGAACATGATCTGTCCATCCGGCTGGCCCCAACGGGCGCCCGCAACGATGAAGGCCAGTGCAGAGGCGTTCATCATCACTTCCAGACTCATCAACACGAACAAAATGTTGCGGCGGACCATCAGGCCGACCAGACCAAGGCAGAACAGGATGCCGGCGACGGCTAAACCATGTTCGAGAGGGATAGCAGGCATGTCTTACTCCTTCGCCTCGTTGCGGCCCAAATGGAACGCCGTGACGGCTGCAGCGAGCAGCAGCATCGAGGCGAGTTCGACCACCAGCAGATATGGGCCGAACAGGCTGATGCCCACGGCTTTCGCGTCTACGGTGGTGTGGCCGATGGCCTGACCGCTCTGGTGAGCGAACAGCACATACAGCAGTTCGGCCAGCAGCAGCGCGGCAAGAATCACCGGCCCTGCCCAGATGCCGGGCTTGAGCCAGGCGCGTTCTTGCTGAACTGCGGCGGGGCCGAGGTTCAGCATCATCACCACGAACACAAACAGCACCATGATGGCGCCGGCGTAGGCGATCACTTCCAGCACACCGGCGAACGGCGCGCCGAGTGCGAAGAAGGTCATGGCCACGGCGATCAACGAGATGATCAGGTAGAGCAGGGCGTGCACAGGGTTGGTGTTGGTGACCACGCGAAGCGTGGCCACAACCGCGATACCCGATGCGAAATAGAAAGCGAATTCCATCGTTCTTCCTTAAGGCAGCAAGCTCTTCACGTTGATCGGTTCGGCTTCGTTCTGTGCAGCGCCTTTCGGCTTGCCAGCGATTGCCATACCTGCAACACGATAGAAGTTGTAATCAGGGTTTTTGCCGGGGCCGGAGATCAACAGATCTTCTTTCTCGTACACCAGGTCCTGACGTTTGAACTCGGCCATCTCGAAATCCGGAGTCAACTGGATTGCGGTGGTCGGACAGGCTTCCTCGCAGAGACCGCAGAAAATGCAGCGCGAGAAGTTGATACGGAAGAAGTCCGGGTACCAGCGACCGTCTTCGGTTTCAGCTTTCTGCAGCGAGATGCAACCCACCGGGCAAGCCACGGCGCACAGGTTGCAGGCTACGCAACGTTCTTCGCCATCGGGGTCACGGGTCAGGACAATGCGACCACGGTAGCGGGGTGGCAGGTAGACCGCTTCTTCCGGGTATTGCAGGGTGTCGCGCTTGCGAAAGCCATGGCCGAAGACCATGACCAGGCTGCGCAACTGGGTACCGGTACCCTTAACGATGTCGCCAATATATTTGAACATGGGTCAAATCCTCACTGAACCGCAACCGCGGGCGTGTTCCACAACACAACCGCAGCGGTCACCAGCAAATTGATCAGGGTCAGTGGCAGGCAGAATTTCCAGCTGAAGTCCATCACCTGGTCATAACGCGGACGCGGGATAGAAGCGCGCAGCAAGATGAACAGCATGATGAAGAACGCGGTCTTCAGGGCGAACCACAGGAACGACAGTTGCGGCAGGATGCCGAACGGACCGTGCCAGCCACCGAAGAACAGGGTGACCAGCAGCGCCGAGATCAAGATGATGCCGATGTATTCGCCAACGAAGAACATGCCCCATTTCATGCCGGCGTATTCAATGTGGTAACCGTCAGCCAGTTCCTGCTCCGCTTCCGGCTGGTCGAACGGGTGACGGTGAGTCACGGCGACGCCAGCGATGAAGAAGGTACAGAAGCCGAAGAACTGCGGAATGATGAACCACAGGTTCTGCGCCTGGTACTCGACGATGTCGCGCATGTTGAACGAGCCGACCTGCACCACGATGCCCATCAGGGCCAGGCCCATGAACACTTCGTAGGACACGGTCTGCGCCGAGGCACGCAAGGCACCCAGCAGGGCGAACTTGTTGTTACTCGACCAGCCGGCGAACAGCACCGCGTAGACCGACAGACCGGCCATGGCGAAGAAGAACAGCAGGCCGATGTTCAGATCCGCCACACCCCAGGTCGGGGTGATCGGGATAATCGCAAAGGCGATCAGCAGGGCGGACATGGCCACCACCGGCGCCAAAGTGAAGATCACTTTGTCGGCAAACGGCGGGGTCCAGTCTTCCTTGAAGAACATCTTCAGCATGTCGGCGGCGATCTGGAACATACCAAACGGGCCAACGCGGTTCGGACCGTAACGGTCCTGCCACCAGCCCAGCAGGCGACGTTCGACAAAGCTGAGCAACGCGCCTGCAACCACCACGGCCAGCAGAATCACGATAGCTTTGACGACCGTCAGGATCACATCGATCACTTCAGGGGTGAACCAGGTCATTGCGCTGCCTCCTGCAGACCGTCGACGGATACGCCGGCGAATGCCGGTGGAATGCCGGCGATGCCCGCAGGCAATGCCACCAGACCTGCGCCCAGTTCTTCATTGATACGCAATGGCAGACGCAGGGTCTGGCCGGCCACGTTCAGGCTCAGCAGGGCACCGTCGTTGACGCCCAGGCGATCCGCTTCAGACTTGGCCAAAGCAACATAAGCCGCCGGAATGCGTTCCTGCACCGGAGCGGCTTTCGACGAATTCTCGTCGCTACCGAACAGGTGATAGAACGGCACGGCTTGCCAGGTGCCCGGCGCCGGGTTGAATGCGCGCGGAGCGGCAGCGAACCAGTTCAGCGAATCGCCAGTGCTTTCGATCAGGCGGGTGCCCGGGTCGCCAGCGCGGATGTGACCACCGACTTCGTCCTGGAACTTGTTCCAGGCTTGCGGCGAGTTCCAGCCCGGCGACCAGGCGAATGGCACCTGCTGACGCGGCTCAAGCGAACCCGAGTAACCTTCCATGGAGAAGGCGAACGCGGTGTCTTTGTCTTGCGGGGTGCGCGGTTCGTGAACGCTGATGTCGGCGCGCATCGCGGTGCGACCGGAGTAACGCAGCGGCTCACGCGCCAGTTTCAGACCCTTGATACGGAACGCGGCCGACGGTGCTGCGTCGACGATACGCGCCAGTTGCGCGGTGCTCGAAGCAACGGCAGCGGTGACGTGGTCGAGTTGCGTCCAGTCGATCGGCTGGTTCAGCAGGGTCGCGCGCAGGGCGTGCAGCCAGCGCCAGCCTTCGTGAACCAGAATGCTCGCATCCAGATATTGCGGATCGAAAACCTGGAAGAAGCGCTGAGCACGACCTTCCTGGCTGACCAGCGTACCGTCGCCTTCAGCGAAGCTTGCGGCTGGCAGAACCAGGTGCGCGCGGTCGGTGGTCGCGGTTTTCTGATGGTCAGCAACGATCACCACTTTCGCAGCGTTCAGTGCGGCATCGACCTTGTCTTTGGCGGTGCGGGTGAACAGATCGTTTTCCAGCACGACGATCGCGTCAGCCTTGCCGTCAATGACGGCTTGCAGTGCCGCGTCGACCGATTCGCCACCGAGCATGGCCAGACCGAGGCTGTTGGCTTCCGGCACGATCAGGCTGATCGAACCGTTCTTCTCGCGCAGTTTCAGTGCTTTGGCGATGTTCGCGGCGGCTTCGATCAAGGCTTTGGAGCCCAGCGAAGTACCGGCGATGATCAGCGGACGTTTGGCCGCGAGCAGGGCGTCGGCGATGCGCTGAGCCAGTTCCAGTGCTTCGGCGTCCAGACCTTCAACGGCCGGGGCGCTGGCGTCCAGTGCGTGAGCAACGGCGAAACCGATGCGCGCCAGGTCGTCCGGAGCAGCGTGTACGCATTCTTCAGCGATGTCGTCGAGCTTGGTTTCCGCCAGGCTGGCGATGAACAGCGGGTTCAGCGCGTGCTGACCAATGTTCTTCACCGCAGCGTCGAGCCAAGGCTGAACGCGCATGGCTTCGGCCATGTCTTCAGCTTTGCCTTTGACCGATTGACGCAGCGACAGCGCCATACGGGCGGCGGTCTGGGTCAGGTCTTCACCGAGGACGAAGATGGCGTCGTGGTCTTCGATGTCGCGCATGTTCGGCACTGGCAGCGGGCTGTCTTTGAGCACTTGCAGAACCAGACGGATGCGCTCCAGTTCGGAGGCTTCGATACCGGAGTAGAAGTGCTCGGCGCCCACCAGCTCACGCAACGCGTAGTTGCTTTCGAGGCTGGCACGCGGTGAACCGATACCGACGATGTTGCGACCGCGCAGCAGATCGGCAGCCTTGTCCAGCGCAGCATCCAGTCCAAGCTTGGTGCCGTCGGCCAGCAGTGGCTGACGTGGACGGTCGGTGCGGTTGACGTAGCCATAACCGAAACGGCCACGGTCGCACAGGAAGTACTGGTTCACCGAACCGTTGAAACGGTTTTCGATACGGCGCAGTTCACCGTAACGTTCGCCCGGGGAAATGTTGCAACCGCTGGAGCAGCCATGGCAGATGCTCGGCGAGAACTGCATGTCCCATTTACGGTTGTAGCGCTCGGAGTGAGTCTTGTCGGTGAACACACCGGTCGGGCAGACCTCGGTGAGGTTGCCGGAGAACTCGCTTTCGAGGGTGCCGTCTTCAACGCGACCGAAGTACACGTTGTCGTGGGCGCCGAACACACCGAGGTCGGTGCCGCCGGCGTAATCCTTGTAGAAACGCACGCAGCGGTAGCAGGCGATGCAGCGGTTCATTTCGTGGGAAATGAACGGGCCCAGTTGCTGGTTCTGGTGGGTGCGTTTGGTGAAGCGATAACGGCGCTCGTTGTGGCCGGTCATCACTGTCATGTCTTGCAGGTGGCAATGACCGCCTTCTTCGCACACAGGGCAGTCGTGCGGGTGGTTGGTCATCAGCCATTCGACAACACTGGCGCGGAACGCCTTGGATTCATCATCGTCGATGGAGATCCAGGTGTTGTCGGTGGCAGGCGTCATGCAGGACATGACGATGCGACCACGGGTGTCGTTCTCGTCGGTGTACTGCTTGACCGCGCACTGGCGGCAAGCCCCGACGCTACCAAGCGCGGGGTGCCAGCAGAAATATGGAATGTCGAGGCCCAGCGACAGACATGCCTGTAACAGGTTGTCTGCCCCGTCGACTTCGAGCGCTTTGCCGTCTACGTGGATAGTGGCCATGGTTCAAAGGTCTTCGTTGGCCCGGTGTCAGCGGGCGTGGCTAATGGAATCTTGTTATCCGTGCGAATCAAACCAGCCTCGAAAGGCGTCATCGCAGGAGATGAAGGGCACGGGCCCTAAACCTTATTAAGCGTTTACGCGCCGATTACGATCGGCCTTGCCAGAGGCGGGACGGCGGCGCTGACAGGCGCTATACCGGCTTCGAACTCTGGACGGAAGTATTTGATCGCACTGCCCAACGGCTCCACGGCACCCGGTGCGTGAGCACAGAAGGTTTTGCCTGGGCCGAGGAAACCGACCAGACCCAGCAGGGTCTCGATGTCGCCCGGTTGACCCTCGCCATTCTCGATGGCCATCAGCAGCTTGACGCTCCATGGCAAACCATCACGGCACGGGGTGCAGAAGCCGCACGACTCACGGGCGAAGAACTGCTCCATGTTGCGCAGCAGCGAGACCATGTTGACGCTGTCGTCCACCGCCATCGCCAGGCCGGTACCCATACGGGTGCCCACTTTGGCAATGCCGCCGGCGTACATCTGTGCGTCGAGGTGTTCTGGCAGGAGGAAACCGGTACCGGCGCCACCTGGCTGCCAGGCCTTGAGCTTGTAACCGTCGCGCATGCCACCGGCGTAGTCTTCGAACAACTCGCGACCGGTGACGCCGAAAGGCAGTTCCCACAGGCCCGGGTTTTTGACTTTGCCGGAGAAGCCCATGAGCTTGGTGCCCATGTCTTCGCTGCCTTCGCGGGCCAACGATTTGTACCAGTCAACGCCGTCGGCAATGATCGCCGGCACGTTGCACAGGGTTTCGACGTTGTTCACGCAAGTCGGCTTGCCCCACACGCCCACGGCGGCAGGGAAGGGCGGCTTGGAGCGCGGGTTGGCGCGGCGACCTTCGAGGGAGTTTATCAGTGCGGTTTCTTCACCGCAGATGTAACGCCCGGCGCCGGTGTGGACGAACAGTTCGAAATCAAAACCGCTGCCGAGAATGTTTTTACCCAAAAGGCCGGCGGCCTTGGCTTCTTCCACGGCACGGTTGAGGTGCTTGGCGGCGGTGGTGTATTCGCCCCGCAGGAAGATGTAGCCACGGTAGGTTTTCAGCGCGCGGGCACTGATCAGCATGCCTTCGATCAGCAGATGGGGCAGTTGCTCCATCAGCATGCGGTCTTTCCAGGTGTTCGGCTCCATTTCATCCGCGTTGCACAGCAGGTAGCGGATGTTGATGGATTCGTCTTTGGGCATCAGGCCCCACTTCACGCCAGTGGGGAAGCCTGCACCGCCGCGACCTTTGAGGCCTGCGTCTTTCACGGTCTGGACGATGTCGTCCTGGGCCATGTCGGCGAAGGCTTTGCGCGCAGCGGCGTAACCGTTCTTGGCCTGGTATTCGTCGAGCCACACGGCTTCGCCGTCGTCACGCAGACGCCAGGTCAGCGGGTGAGTCTCGGCCGAACGCTTGATGCGGTTGGCCGGGCCGAAAGATGTCAGGGTCATACGTAGCCCTCGAGCAGTTTGGCAACGCCAGCAGGCTGCACGTCGCCAAAGGTGTCGTCGTCGATCATCAGCGCCGGTGCCTTGTCGCAGTTGCCGAGGCAGCAGACAGGCAGCAGGGTGAAACGACCGTCGGTGGTGGTCTGACCCAGGCCGATGCCCAGATTGTTCTGGATTTCGCTGACCACCGACTCGTGGCCGCCGATGTAGCAGACCATGCTGTCGCAGACGCGAATGATGTGGCGGCCGACCGGCTGACGGAAGATCTGGCTGTAGAACGTCGCCACGCCTTCAACGTCGCTGGCCGGGATGCCGAGGATCTCGCCGATCGCGTACAAGGCGCCATCCGGCACCCAGCCGCGTTCCTTCTGAACGATCTTCAGGGCTTCGATCGACGCCGCGCGCGGGTCTTCGTAGTGATGCAGCTCGTGCTCGATGGCCGAGCGCTCGGTTTCACTCAAAGTGAAACGGTCTGTCTGGATAAGCGTGCTGTTCATGCTTAGCGGTCCACGTCGGCCATAACGAAGTCGATACTACCCAGGTACGCAATCAAGTCCGCGACCATGCTGCCTTTGATCACCGAAGGGATCTGTTGCAGATGCGGGAAGCTCGGAGTACGGATCCGGGTACGGTAGCTCATGGTGCCGCCGTCGCTCGTCAGGTAATAACTGTTGATGCCCTTGGTCGCTTCGATCATCTGGAAGGATTCGTTGGCCGGCATGACCGGACCCCACGAAACTTGCAGGAAGTGCGTGATCAAGGTTTCGATGTGCTGCAGCGTGCGCTCTTTCGGCGGCGGCGTGGTCAGCGGGTGATCCGCCTTGTACGGGCCTTCCGGCATGTTGCGCATGCACTGGTCGATGATCTTGATGCTCTGGCGCATCTCTTCGACGCGAACCATGCAGCGATCGTAGGCATCGCCGTTGGCGGCCAGCGGTACTTCGAATTCGAAGTTCTCGTAGCCGGAGTACGGGCGCGCTTTACGCAGATCGAAGTCGCAACCGGTCGAACGCAGGCCGGCACCGGTGACGCCCCATTCCAGGGCTTCTTTGGTGTTGTACTGGGCAACGCCGATGGTACGACCCTTGAGGATGCTGTTCTGCAGGGCAGCCTTGGTGTATTCATCGAGGCGTTTTGGCAGCCACTCAACGAAGTCTTTCACCAGTTTTTCCCAGCCGCGCGGCAGATCGTGCGCGACGCCGCCGATGCGGTACCAGGCCGGGTGCAGGCGGAACCCGGTAATGGCTTCGATCACCGTGTACGCCTTCTGGCGGTCGGTGAAGGTGAAGAACACCGGAGTCATCGCGCCGACGTCCTGGATGTAAGTACCCAGGAACAGCAGGTGGCTGGTGAT
Organism: Pseudomonas baetica; assembly: GCF_002813455.1. Taxonomy (NCBI): domain Bacteria; kingdom Pseudomonadati; phylum Pseudomonadota; class Gammaproteobacteria; order Pseudomonadales; family Pseudomonadaceae; genus Pseudomonas; species Pseudomonas baetica. Next base: position 1,327,000 of record NZ_PHHE01000001.1, read on the forward strand.
CCGGAAGAACTCGGCCATCATGATGCGGATGACGTCGACCTTCTCAGGCACTTTGATGCCGGCCAGCTTCTCGACCGAGAGCACGTACGGCAGGTTGTTCATCACGCCGCCGAGGTAATCGATACGGTCGGTGTACGGGATGAAACTGTGCCACGACTGACGCTCGGCCATCTTCTCGGCACCACGGTGGTGGTAACCGACATCCGGTACGCAGTCGACGATTTCTTCACCGTCCAGTTGCAGAATGATGCGGAACGCACCGTGCGCCGAAGGGTGGTTCGGGCCGAGGTTGAGGAACATGTAGTCCTCGTTCGTCCCGGAGCGCTTCATGCCCCAGTCTTCAGGACGGAAACGCGCGGCTTCTTCCTCAAGCTGTTGCTTGGCGAGGTTGAGGCTGAACGGATCGAATTCGGTGGCGCGCGCCGGGAAGTCCTTGCGCAGCGGGTGACCTTCCCAGGTCGGCGGCATCATGATGCGCGACAGGTGCGGGTGGCCTTTGAAGTCGATGCCGAACATGTCCCAGACTTCACGCTCGTACCAGTTGGCGTTCGGCCAGATACCGGTAACGGTCGGCAAGCTGAGGTCGCTCTCGGACAAGGCGACCTTGATCATCACGTCACTGTTACGCTCCAGCGACATGAGGTGATAGAACACGGTGAATTCAGCGTCGCTCGGCAGCCCTTGACGCTTGGTGCGCAGACGCTCGTCCACGCCGTGCAGGTCATAGAGCATGACGTACGGCTTGGGCAGGTTGCGCAGGAAGGTCAGGACTTCGACGAGTTTGGCGCGCGCCACCCACAGCACCGGCATGCCGGTGCGGGTCGACTGAGCGGTGAACGCTTCGGCGCCAAAACGGTTGTTCAATTCAACGACCACATCCTGGTCGTCTGCCTTATAAGGCGGGATGTACAGAGCGCTGCCTGTAGTCATGGTTATTTTTTCGCTTTCGGTCAACGTAAAGAATGAAGCCAGCTTCTCGTTTCTTTGTCAGAACAGATCTGGATCAGACTTCGTCAGGGCTGCGCAGGTTAGTGACTGCGATTCGCTGTTCGCGGCGCTGTTCCTTTTGCGAAGGCATGTCGGCGCGATAAACGCCTTGATCACCGACGACCCAGGAAAGCGGACGACGCTCCTGTCCAATCGATTCCTGCAACAGCATCAAGCCTTGCAGAAATGCTTCCGGACGAGGAGGGCAGCCAGGTACGTAGACGTCCACGGGCAGGAACTTGTCCACCCCTTGAACCACAGAGTAGATGTCGTACATGCCACCGGAGTTAGCGCACGAACCCATGGAGATCACCCACTTCGGCTCGAGCATCTGCTCGTAGAGACGCTGGATGATCGGCGCCATCTTGATGAAGCAGGTACCGGCGATAACCATGAAGTCGGCCTGACGCGGCGATGCCCGGATAACCTCGGCGCCAAAGCGCGCGATGTCGTGGGGCGCCGTGAAGGCGGTGGTCATTTCCACGTAGCAGCACGACAAGCCGAAGTTGTACGGCCACAGGGAGTTCTTACGTCCCCAGTTGACCGCGCCACTCAGCACGTCTTCCAGCTTGCCCATGAAAATGTTTTTGTGAACTTGATCTTCTAACGGATCGGAAACGGTTTCCCGCTCGCCAATCGGATATTGCTCGTTAGGAGCATCGGGGTCGATCCTGGTGAGATTGTATTGCATTGCCAAAGCCTCATTGTTTCAGCTTCGCCTGCCGCTTGCGACGAGCTTCCGGAGCCCAGTCAAGGGCGCCCACTCGGAACAGGTAGACAAGACCTGCCAACAGAATTGCTATGAAAACGAGAGCTTCGACGAATCCGGTCCAGCCGCTTTCGCGGACGGACACAGACCATGCAAAGAGAAAGAGGGCTTCGATATCGAAGATCACGAAGAGCATCGCGACCAGATAGAATTTGGCTGAGAGCCGCAAGCGGGCGCCACCGGTAGGTAGCATGCCCGACTCGAACGGTTCGTTTTTGCTGCGGCCCCAGGCTTTTGACCCAAGGAGGCTGGAGACACCGAGCATGAAGGCACACAGGCCGACGACACCCAGAAGGAAAATGGCAAAGCCCCAGTTGTGGGCCATGAGTCCTGTCGCTTCGGGCATGCTGGTAATCCTTAACAGAGAGCAAAGGTCTCTGAGCTTGATAAAGAAATAAGGCAGTGACGATATGTCGCAGCAATCAATCGCGCTGATTTTATGGCTAAACACCCTGCAAGTAAAATTCCTATAGCGAAATTATTTATTGGAATAAGGACATAGCGCACCTCCGATGCCCCACAGCCCAAGCATAGCGGGCATTAGCCGGGTTTCTGCGAATTATGTTTTGTGCGAGATGTAACGAACATAGTTGCGGCTAAATGATAATTGATATCGTTTGGAGTGGTTTTGTAAGTGTTTAACGGGATGTCAGTTGGGAAGTTGTCTTACTTGCACGTTACTGCAAGTAGCGGTGGCGAGCGTTTTACCGGTTTTTTGTGATGCGGGTACTGGTCTGGATCAATGTTTTGTCTCGCAGGCTTAAGAGAGAACCTGTGGGAGCGAGCCTGCTCGCGAATGCAGTGGGTCAGTCACTACGTGTGCAAGCTGGCACAACGCCTTCGCGAGCAGGCTCGCTCCCACAGGGGATTGATGGTGTCTGGAGATTATCTCGGGCAAAAAAAACGCCCCGAACCAGTCGGGGCGTCAGTCTTGCGGCTCTGCGGTTAGCTTTCTATACGATCCGCAAAGGCCGTTTGCTCAGGCGAAGCAGATCAGTGGAACTGTTCTTCTTCAGTCGAACCGGTCAGTGCGGTTACCGAGGACGAGCCACCCTGAATCACGGTGGTCATGTCGTCGAAGTAGCCGGTGCCCACTTCCTGCTGGTGAGCCACGAAGGTGTAACCCTTGGAGGCGTCAGCGAATTCCTGCTCTTGCAGCTTCACGTAGGCAGTCATGTCGTTACGGGCGTAGTCGTGCGCCAGGTTGAACATGCTGTGCCACATGTTGTGAATGCCGGCCAGGGTGATGAACTGGTGCTTGTAGCCCATGGCGGACAGTTCGCGCTGGAACTTGGCGATGGTCGCGTCGTCCAGGTTTTTCTTCCAGTTGAAGGAAGGCGAGCAGTTGTACGACAGCAGTTGGTCCGGGTATTCCTTCTTGATCGCTTCAGCAAAGCGACGGGCTTCGTCCAGATCCGGCTTGGCGGTTTCGCACCAGATCAGGTCGGCGTACGGTGCGTAAGCCAGGCCACGGGCGATTGCCTGGTCCAGACCGGCACGAACCTTGTAGAAGCCTTCCTGGGTACGCTCGCCAGTCACGAACGGCTGGTCGTACGGGTCGCAATCGGAAGTCAGCAGGTCCGCAGCGTTCGCATCGGTACGGGCCAGAATGATGGTCGGTGTACCGGCAACGTCAGCAGCCAGACGTGCAGCGGTCAGCTTCTGTACGGCTTCCTGGGTTGGCACCAAAACCTTGCCGCCCATGTGGCCGCATTTTTTCACGGAAGCCAGTTGGTCTTCGAAGTGAACGCCGGCGGCGCCTGCTTCGATCATGCTCTTCATCAGCTCGTAGGCGTTCAGAACGCCGCCGAAACCGGCTTCGGCGTCAGCCACGATTGGCGCGAAGTAGTCGATGTAGCCTTCGTCGCCCGGGCCTTTGCCGGCTTTCCACTGGATCTGGTCAGCACGACGGAACGAGTTGTTGATGCGCTTGACCACGGTTGGAACCGAGTCCACCGGGTACAGCGACTGGTCCGGGTACATCGATTCGGCGGAGTTGTTGTCCGCAGCAACCTGCCAGCCCGACAGGTAGATGGCCTGGATACCGGCCTTGACCTGCTGAACAGCCTGGCCGCCGGTCAGGGCGCCCATGCAGTTGACGAAATCTTTCTCTGGGCGGAAGGACGGCTTGGCACCCTGGGTGACCAGGTTCCACAGCTTGTCGGCGCCCATTTTTGCAAAGGTGTGCTCAGGTTGAACCGAGCCACGCAGACGGACGACGTCAGCAGCGGAGTAAGTGCGTGTCACGCCTTTCCAGCGCGGGTTTTCAGCCCAGTCTTTTTCAAGGGCTGCAATTTGCTGTTCGCGTGTCAGTGCCATGGAGATAAACCTCGTCGCGTCTTTTATGAAAAGTTGTTCTGCGGTGGAAAATTCCTGCGCTCGCTGACCAGAAGCTTAGGTGGTCAAGTCGGATTCGGCGGGGTAGGCGACGGGATGAACGACAGGCTCGAGGGGAAGTGAGCAGGTAGTGGCGGACTGCGAGCGCATTCGGGCGTCGTGGGCCTTTATACGAACTACAGTGTGATGCCGGGTTACCTAATTACGCTTCCGTCCCTCGGGACAACTTCGTTCCAGTCGGCAACCTCGTCAAACACACCTTGTGGGCGGTACAGACACGAAACGGTTCGCGGGGTAGGTGCGAACATCACTTCGAAGGCCCTTGCCAGGGCCTCTGATTAGCGGGAGCGAGGCCATCATGCCTTCGCTTTTTTAACCCGTCAAACGTTTTGTAGTGCTTTTTTTCAAGCACTACATCTTTCGTCTAATACGACTAATCAGTCAGCTTTCGGTGCTTTAGTCCAAGGCGTCGACTTTCACCTTCAGTGTCATGTCATCCCGGCCTTGAGTCGAGTAGCTGCGGGCCAGGCCCTGTTTGTCGGCCTGAGTCTGGCGATTCACGCCGGCCAGGGTGATCCACTCGCCGAGGCGTCCGCTGACTGTTGTGTCGGTGCTTTGCACGTTCACTACATCAGGACGTTCCTGGCTCATGCGGTCACGGTTGGTACTGATTGCCAGATGAACGATGTCGCCGGTGACGCTGGCCGTCACGTAAAAACCCTGGGTGACGTTGCGGTATTGAGTCTGGCTGCTGTAATCGCCATAGGAATTGCTCTGGCTGCTGGTGATCGGCACGCTCTTGCCGACCTGGATCAGCGCTGGCATGCCGTCGGTGGCTTGCACTTGCTGGACGCCGCCGTCACGTGTGGCGGTGCTGCGACTGATGATTCGCGTCTGCGCACCGTTAACCGAATAACCTTCGTCGCCACGGCCGTTGTTTTCGTTGGTGTCGACAGTGATCAGCAGGCGTTTTGGCGCGGTGTCGAGCTGGGTGATCAGTGCCTTGAGTTCCTCAATCTTGTCCGGCTCGGCTTTGACGATCAGTTGATTGCCATAGGCGCTGACCTGGCCGTCCTTGCCGATGAAGTCCTGCGCCATCGGCAGCATATCGGCGCTGGTGCGGTACTTGAGGGGGACGACTTCTGTGGCTGCCATCACCGAAAAACTGCAAGCGAGCAGCAGGGTGGTGAGCAGGGTGCGTAGGGACATGTCCGTTATCTCCGCTTTCGAAAGGCTTGATATTGCCAGTTTGTCGGCCCGGGGTGGGGCAAGTTGAATCGTAGACAGCAAAACGCCCCGGCATCCGAGAATGGCAGGGCGTTTTGTGGTGTTCTTGCTGGCCTCTTCGCGAGCAGGCTCGCTCCCACAGTAGATCTCCAGCGGACACAAATTGTGCGTCAGGCACAGATCCAGTGTGGGAGCGAGCTTGTTCCGGGCGGCGTTCCGACGAAAGCCGCGCCGCGGTCTTAAGCCGAATGACGAACCATATCGACATGCGGAATCCCTGCTTCCAGGAATTCCTCACTGACCAGGCTGAAACCCAGGCGCTCGTAGAACGCCGTGGCCTGCACTTGTGCGCTGAGCATCTGCTGCTTCAGGCCGCGCGCTTCTGCTTCAGCGATGACCGCTTGCATCAGTGCGTCACCGACCTTCATGCCGCGCCAGTCTTTCAGCACCGAAACCCGGCCAATGTGCCCGTCGGGCAGCAGGCGCGCAGTGCCGATCGGAAAGTCGCCTTCAAACGCCAGAAAATGCACAGCGGTCGCGTCATCCGCGTCCCATTCCAACTCAGGTGGCACCGATTGTTCGGCGATGAACACCGTTTCACGAATGCGCCGGATCTCGGCGATGTCCTTCTGCCAGTCTGCGACACGTACGCGAATTTTATTCATCAGCGAACCCCAGGCTGCCTTGCTTGACCAGTTCGCACAGCAGGCCGCGACCGTCTTCGTCGTTCAGCCACTCGCCGAGGTTGTCGGTGTGCAGGGCGTCTGCGGCGCAGATCAGCTTCAGCAGCTCGCGCAGTTTGCCCGGCAGATAACGGCTCTGGCCGCTGGCGAACAGCAGCAGGTCGTCATCGACTTCCGACCAGGCCAGGCGCGCGCTCGGGTTGCGGATCAGCACGGCGCCATCTTGCAGGGCGCTGAGGAAGTCTTCTTCTTCGACTTCTTCCGGGCCGACGACCAGTTCCGGGTAGCGCGGCTCGGTCATGTACTGGCCGAACCAGGTCAGCAGCAGGCGCTCGTCGCTCATGTGTTCGGCGAGCAGGCTCTTCAGGCGATCCAGTGCATCGTGCTGAATCTGATGTGGGTCAGCGGCTGGCTGAGCGTCTGCGTCGGTGTAGCGCTCTTCGTCAGTCAGGAACTGGCTGAGGAAGTCGGTGAAGTGGGTCAGCACTTCAGAGGCGCTTGGTGCGCGGAAGCCGACCGAGTAGGTCATGCAGTTATCCACGGCTACGCCGCAGTGGGCCAGGCGCGGTGGCAGGTAGAGCATGTCGCCCGGTTCCAGAACCCACTCTTCGGTTTCGTGGAATTCGGCGAGGATGCGCAGGTCGGCGTGTTGCAGCAGCGGGCTCTCGGAATCGCACATCTGGCCGATTTTCCAGTTGCGCTTGCCATGACCTTGCAGCAGGAACACGTCGTAGTTGTCGAAGTGCGGACCCACGCTGCCACCCGGGGCGGCGAAGCTGATCATCACGTCGTCGACGCGCCAGGTCGGCAGGAAGCGGAAGTTTTCCAGCAGTTCGCTGACTTCCGGTACGAATTGGTCAACCGCTTGAACCAGCAAGGTCCACTCTTTTTCCGGCAGCTTGCTGAATTCGTCTTCAGCGAACGGGCCGCGACGCAGTTCCCAAGGGCGCTCGCCGTGCTCGATCACCAGGCGCGATTCGACTTCTTCTTCCAGGGCCAGGCCGGCCAGTTCGTCGGCGTCGATCGGGCTTTCGAAGTCAGGAATTGCCTGACGGATCAGCAGTGGCTTTTTCTGCCAGTAGTCACGCAGGAATTCGCGTGCTGTGAGGCCGCCCAGAAGTTGAAGAGGAATATCGGAATTCATATGTAACCTATTGAAAAAAAGCACTTTTCAGACGGGAATAAAAACGCCCGGCGCTGCCGGGCGTCTCAAACGATTAAAACGGTCGATCAGATGCGTTTGGCTTGCGCTACAGCGTTACCGATGTAGTTGGCCGGAGTCAGTTGCTTGAGCTCGGCTTTCGCTTGGGCTGGCATCTCCAGGCCATCGATGAAAGTCTGCAACGCTTCAGGGCTGATGCCCTTGCCGCGGGTCAGTTCTTTCAGCTTTTCGTACGGGTTTTCGATGTTGTAGCGGCGCATCACGGTCTGGATCGGCTCAGCCAATACTTCCCAGCAAGCGTCGAGGTCGGCAGCAATCTTCTGCTCGTTGAGCTCCAGTTTGCTGATGCCTTTGAGGCTGGCTTCGTAAGCGATCACGCTGTGAGCGAAGCCGACACCGAGGTTACGCAGTACGGTGGAGTCGGTCAGGTCGCGCTGCCAGCGGGAGATCGGCAGTTTGCTCGCCAGGTGCTGGAACAGCGCGTTGGCGATGCCCAGATTGCCTTCGGAGTTTTCGAAGTCGATCGGGTTGACCTTGTGCGGCATGGTCGACGAGCCGATTTCGCCAGCGATGGTGCGCTGCTTGAAGTAACCCAGGGAGATGTAGCCCCAGATGTCACGGTCGAAGTCGATCAGGATTGTGTTGAAGCGCGCAATGGCGTCGAACAGCTCGGCGATGTAGTCGTGCGGCTCGATCTGCGTGGTGTACGGGTTGAAGCCCAGGCCCAGTTCGTCTTCGATGAAGGCGCGGGCATTGGCTTCCCAGTCGATCTGCGGGTAGGCCGACAGGTGCGCGTTGTAGTTGCCGACGGCGCCGTTGATCTTGCCCAGCAGCGGCACGGCAGCGACCTGAGCGATCTGACGCTCGAGACGGTAAACCACGTTCGCCAGTTCTTTACCCAGAGTGGTCGGCGAAGCCGGCTGACCGTGGGTGCGCGACAGCATCGGCACGTCAGCGAAACGGATGGCCAGTTCGCGGATGGCGTTGGCGGTCTGGCGCATCAGCGGCAGCATCACGTCGTCACGGCCTTCGCGCAGCATCAGGGCGTGGGACAGGTTGTTGATGTCTTCGCTGGTGCAGGCAAAGTGGATGAACTCGCTGACCTTGGCCAGCTCCGGCAGCTTGGCCGCCTGCTCTTTGAGCAGGTATTCGATCGCTTTGACGTCGTGGTTGGTGGTGCGCTCGATCTCTTTGACGCGCTCGGCGTGCTCCAGCGAGAAGTTTTCAGCCAGTTCATTAAGAACGGCGTTGGCCTCGGCGGAAAAGGCTGGCACTTCCGGGATACCGGCGTGAGCGGCGAGGCGCTGGAGCCAGCGCACTTCAACCAGAACGCGGGCACGGATCAGGCCGTACTCGCTGAAAATCGGGCGCAGGGCCTGGGTTTTGCCGGCGTAGCGGCCGTCAACAGGGGAAACCGCAGTGAGCGAAGAGAGCTGCATGGGGTGTTCTCGGACAGTCGGGCAACGAAATGGGGCGCGTATCATACATGAAAAAATCCGCCGGTCCGTTGCCAACTGACCGGCGTATTACGCGTTACAGACTACAAAGCTTTTATTGCGCGGCGATTTACTCGCTGCGCATCAACGGATACAGCTCTTTGAGCAGCTTGCGTCGGCTGACCACCAACTGCCAGCGATGCCCGCCGAGTTGGCGCCAGAGGCGCGCAGAACGGATGCCAGCCAGGAGCAGGGCGCGGATTTTCGACGCATTGCTCGGCTGCTGCAGGTTGCGCATGTCGCCATGCACCTGAATCCGCTGGCGCAGGGTGCTCAGGGTGTCTTGGTACAGCGCGCCGCAGGCAGCGACCACGTTTTCGTGGGCCGGGCCGAAGTGTTCGACCTGCGACTGAATCTGCGGCAGGCGCTTGCCGATGGTGTCGAGCATGTCGTTGCGCTTGGCCAATTGGCGCTCAAGACCGAGCATCGACAGGGCATAACGCAGCGGCTCGCGCTGCAAGGTGCTCGGATCACGCTCAAGCGCGCCGATCAAGGCGCGATAGCCTTCGCGCAGGTTGATATCGTCGCCGCCGTACACGTCCAGTGTGTCTTTCGGATCGCGCACCAGCAGGCTGCCGAGCATGCAACTCAGGCCGGCTTCATTGGTTTGCCCGGTCTTGGCGATCCGGTCGACCAGCACGGCAGCGAGAAACACGCCGCCCAGCGCCGTCAGTTGCTCCTGAGTCGGGCTCATGCCTGGCCGCTCCACGGCTCGGCGACTTCGATCACGCCGCCACCGAGGCAGATTTCACCGTCGTAGAACACCACCGACTGGCCTGGCGTCACCGCGCGTTGCGGTTCGTCGAACACGGCGCGGTAGCCGGTGGCGGTTTTTTCCAGGGTGCAGGCCTGATCGCTCTGGCGATAACGCACCTTGGCGGTCAGGCGCAGCGGCTGGCTCAAATTGATCGGGTTGACCCAATAGATTTCCGAAGCGAGCAGGGCGCTGGAAAACAACCATGGGTGGTTATTGCCCTGGCCGACGATCAGCTCGTTGTTGTCCAGATCCTTGCGCAGCACGTACCACGGCTCGTCGCCAGCATCTTTCAAGCCGCCGATGCCAAGGCCCTGACGCTGACCGATGGTGTGGTACATCAAGCCATGGTGACGGCCAATGACTTCGCCTTCGGTGGTCTTTATCTCGCCCGGTTGCGCCGGCAGGTATTGCTTGAGGAAATCGCTGAAGCGACGCTCGCCGATGAAGCAGATCCCGGTGGAATCCTTCTTCTTGGCAGTCGCCAGCTCGTATTTCTCGGCAATTGCCCGAACTTCCGGCTTCTCCAGTTCGCCGACCGGGAACAGGGTCTTGGCAATCTGTTCACCGCCGACGGCGTGCAGGAAGTAGCTCTGATCCTTGTTCGGATCGAGGCCTTTGAGCAGTTCGGTGCGGCCATCGATGTCGCGGCGGCGCACGTAGTGGCCGGTGGCGATCAGGTCGGCGCCGAGCATCATGGCGTAGTCGAGGAACGCCTTGAACTTGATCTCGCGGTTGCACAGGATGTCCGGATTCGGCGTGCGACCGGCCTTGTATTCGGCGAGGAAGTGCTCGAACACGTTGTCCCAGTATTCAGCGGCGAAGTTGGCGGTGTGCAGCTTGATACCGATCTTGTCGCACACGGCCTGAGCATCCGCCAGGTCGTCCATGGCGGTGCAGTATTCCGTTCCGTCGTCTTCTTCCCAGTTCTTCATGAACAGGCCTTCCACTTCATAGCCCTGCTCGATCAGCAGGAGAGCGGAAACGGAAGAGTCCACGCCGCCGGACATGCCGACAATGACGCGCTTCTTGGATGTGTCAGAAGGGGCTGGATCACGCATAGGGATTCAATGAGTGTCTTGAAAAAGGACGCGATTCTATCAGGCTCACGGCCTCAAGGCTAAAGAGAAGGGCGGATCAGTTCGAGGCCGAAGTGATGCCCGGCCAGATAATCATCGATGCAACGGATGATCAGCTCGCTGCGCCAGTTGTCGCGTTGGGCGATTAATTCGTCACGGGTCAGCCACTTGGCGCCGACGATGCCGTCGTCGAGTTGATAATCCGGGTGGTGTTTTATGGCTTTGGCGGCGAAGCAGACACGCTGATAAGTCACGCCATTGCTGGGGGCTGTGTAGAGGTAGATGCCGATCACGCTGGTCGGCTCGACGTCCCAGCCGGTTTCTTCAAGGGTTTCGCGGATGGCGGCTTCGATCAGGGTTTCGTCCGGATCAAGATGACCGGCGGGCTGGTTGAGCACGTTACGCCCGGCCTTATGCTCTTCGACCATCAGGAAGCGGCCGTTGTCTTCGACGATGGTGGCGACGGTGATGTGGGGGAGCCAGTCCATAAACCTTCCTCAATTTATTGGTTGAAACCCAATCCCTTGTGGGAGCGGGCTTGCTCCGGGCGGCGTTCCGACGAAAGCGGTTTGTCATTCAAAGTCTTTATTGGCTGAACCGACGCATTCGCGAGCAAGCCCGCTCCCACATTGGTTTGTATTTCAAAGATAAATGGGTGCAAACGCCACAAAAACAAACCCCGGCACTCGGCCGGGGTTTGTTTACAGCGCTACAACCTTAAACCAGCGCAGCAATCGCCGCGTTGAGGGTTGCGCTTGGGCGCATGGCCTTGCTGATCAGCTCGGCGTTGGCGTGGTAGTAACCGCCGATGTCCACTGGCTTGCCCTGAGCGGCGTTGAGCTCGGCAACGATGGTTGCTTCGTTCTCGGTCAGCGTCTTGGCCAGCGTCGCGAACTGCGCTTGCAGTGCAGCGTCTTCAGTCTGGGCGGCCAGGGCCTGAGCCCAGTACATCGCCAGGTAGAAGTGGCTGCCGCGGTTGTCGATGTTGCCGACTTTGCGCGATGGCGACTTGTTGTTGTCGAGGAACTGGCCGGTAGCCTGATCCAGCGTCTTGGACAGCACCAGTGCTTTCGGGTTGTCGTAGTTCACACCCAAATGCTCGAGGGATGCCGCCAGCGCCAGGAATTCACCCAGCGAATCCCAGCGCAGGAAGTTCTCTTCGACCAGTTGCTGCACGTGCTTCGGAGCCGAACCGCCAGCGCCGGTTTCGAACAGGCCGCCGCCGTTCATCAGCGGCACGATCGACAGCATCTTGGCGCTGGTGCCCAGTTCCATGATCGGGAACAGGTCGGTCAGGTAGTCGCGCAGTACGTTGCCGGTCACCGAGATGGTGTCCTTGCCTTCGCGAGTGCGCTGCAGGGTGTACTTCATTGCGTCGACCGGCGCCATGATCTGGATGTCCAGACCGGCAGTGTCGTGATCCTTCAGGTAAGCCTGAACTTTCTCGATCACTACGCCATCGTGAGCGCGCATCGGGTCCAGCCAGAAAATAGCCGGAGTGCTGCTTGCGCGAGCGCGGTTGACGGCCAGTTTCACCCAGTCCTGGATCGGCGCGTCTTTGGTCTGGCACATGCGGAAGATGTCGCCGGCTTCAACAGCCTGTTCCATCAGCAGGGTGCCCTTGCTGTCGGTCACGCGAACCACGCCGTCAGCCTTGATCTGGAAGGTCTTGTCGTGCGAGCCGTACTCTTCGGCTTTCTTCGCCATCAGGCCAACGTTTGGCACGCTGCCCATGGTGGTCGGATCGAAAGCGCCATTGGCTTTGCAATCTTCGATCACGGCCTGGTAGATGGTGGCGTAGCAACGATCCGGGATCACAGCCTTGGTGTCGTGCAGCTGGCCGTCGGTGCCCCACATCTTGCCGGAGTCACGGATCATTGCCGGCATCGAGGCGTCGACGATGACGTCGCTCGGCACGTGCAGGTTGGTGATGCCTTTGTCGGAGTTGACCATCGCCAGCGAAGGACGAGCGGCGTAGACCGCGGCCATGTCAGCTTCGATCTGCGCCTGTTGCTCGGCCGGCAGGGCTTTGATGCGCGCGTACAGATCGCCGATGCCGTTGTTCAGGTTGAAGCCGATCTCGGCCAGCACGTCAGCGTGCTTGGTCAGTGCGTCTTGATAGAACTCGGCAACGATCTGGCCGAACATGATCGGGTCGGAGACCTTCATCATGGTCGCTTTCAGGTGCACCGACAGCAGCACGCCTTGGGCCTTGGCGCTTTCGATTTCAGCAGCGATGAACGCACGCAGGGCGTTTTTGCTCATCACGGCGCAATCGAGGATCTCGCCAGCCTGCACGGTGGTTTTTTCTTTCAGGACGGTGGCGGTGCCGTCTTTGGCGATCAGTTCGATCTTCACAGCGTCAGCGGCGTCGATCAGGGCAGCTTTTTCGCTGCCGTAGAAATCGCCGGTGCTCATGTGAGCGACGTGAGACTTGGAGTCTTTGGCCCAGGCGCCCATTTTGTGCGGGTGCTTGCGAGCGTAGTTTTTAACCGACAGCGGAGCGCGACGGTCGGAGTTGCCTTCGCGCAGAACCGGGTTCACGGCGCTGCCCTTGACCTTGTCGTAACGTGCCTTGGCGTCTTTGTCGGCGTCGCTGGTGACGGTTTCCGGGTAGTCCGGCAGGTTGTAACCCTGAGCCTGCAGCTCTTTGATCGCGGCTTGCAGCTGTGGCACCGAAGCGCTGATGTTCGGCAGCTTGATGATGTTGGCTTCAGGCGTAACGGCCAGGTCGCCCAGTTCGGCGAGGTGGTCGGCTACGGCTTTGTCGCCCAGTTGCTCGGGGAAGCTGGCCAGAATACGCGCTGCAAGAGAGATATCGCGGGTTTCCACGGCGATATCGGCCGAGGCGGTGTAAGCCTCGATGATCGGCAGCAGGGAATAGGTGGCGAGGGCTGGAGCTTCGTCGGTGAAGGTATAGATGATCTTCGAGCAGGTGGGCATATTCGGATTAACTCTCTCTTCTTTGCTAAAGCGTGCGCAGAAACTCGAGGGGCGCCGGGTAAGCGCGTTCGTTCAAAGTCATCCATGAACCGAATGTCGAGAATCTTCGCGGTGATGTTGGGTGCATCGTTGAGCGTCAAGCAGTCGGACTGCGGTAACAACCCGACCAATCAGGCGGAAAGTCTCGTGCTAGAGAGGCCAGCCGTCGTGACCCTGTGGTCAGCGGGCGGCATTATACATAGGTAGCTGGCAATCTGCCGATGGTTCATATGCAACGATTCTCGTCCATTGGTCTAAAGGTCGCAGGGCGGGGTGGGGCGTAGAGTCGTCGCCAATGCTTGAGTTTGGCGCTTTTCCCTTTGCTTTCAGGCTTGTACGAAACGAGATGTAGGCGCGCCACGAACAGAGGGTTTGCGTGTTGATTTAACTGGGTTACGCTCGAACCAAGCCAGATGTTCAATCCAAACAATGGAGTTCAGCATGGGTTACAAGAAGATTCAGGTTCCAGCCGTCGGCGACAAAATCACCGTCAATGCAGACCATTCTCTCAATGTTCCTGATAACCCGATCATCCCCTTCATCGAAGGTGACGGCATTGGTGTCGACATCAGTCCGGTGATGATCAAGGTTGTCGATGCTGCAGTTCAAAAGGCATACGGCGGTAAACGCAAGATTTCCTGGATGGAAGTCTACGCCGGGGAAAAAGCCACTCAGGTTTATGACCAGGACACCTGGCTGCCTCAGGAAACCCTGGATGCAGTGAAGGATTACGTGGTTTCCATCAAAGGCCCGCTGACGACCCCGGTCGGTGGCGGCATCCGCTCGCTGAACGTGGCCCTGCGTCAGCAACTCGACCTGTACGTCTGTCTGCGTCCGGTGCGTTGGTTCGAAGGTGTGCCAAGCCCGGTGAAAAAGCCTGGCGATGTCGACATGACCATCTTTCGCGAGAACTCCGAGGACATCTACGCCGGTATCGAATGGAAGGCCGGTTCGCCGGAAGCTACCAAGGTCATCAAATTCCTTAAAGAAGAAATGGGCGTCACCAAGATCCGTTTCGACGAAAACTGCGGCATCGGCGTCAAGCCGGTTTCGCTGGAAGGCACCAAGCGCCTGGCACGCAAGGCTCTGCAATATGTGGTCGATAACGACCGCGATTCGCTGACCATCGTGCACAAAGGCAACATCATGAAGTTCACCGAAGGTGCCTTCAAAGAGTGGGCCTACGAAGTGGCCGCCGAAGAGTTCGGCGCGACCCTGCTCGACGGCGGCCCGTGGATGCAGTTCAAGAATCCGAAAACCGGCAAGAACGTTGTGGTCAAAGATGCCATCGCCGACGCCATGCTCCAGCAGATCCTGCTGCGCCCGGCCGAATACGATGTGATCGCGACCCTCAACCTCAACGGCGACTACCTCTCCGACGCCCTGGCGGCCGAAGTGGGCGGTATCGGTATTGCGCCGGGCGCCAACCTGTCCGACACCGTGGCAATGTTTGAAGCGACTCACGGTACTGCGCCGAAGTACGCCGGCAAGGATCAGGTCAACCCGGGTTCGCTGATTCTCTCGGCCGAGATGATGCTGCGCCACATGGGCTGGACCGAAGCGGCGGATCTGATCATCAAGGGCACCAACGGCGCCATCAGTGCCAAAACCGTGACCTATGACTTCGAACGATTGATGGACGGCGCCAAGCTGGTTTCGTCGTCGGGCTTCGGGGACGCGCTGATTTCGCACATGTAAAATGCAGGCACACAAAAACCGCCTGACTCGATGAATTGAGTCAGGCGGTTTTTTATGGCTGAATTTATGGTGTCAGTCAGGCCGTGACAGTTTGCGGGGCGACAGCAGGTGTAAACGTTTCTGCAGTCGCAGCGGCGCTGATGTCGATGGCATGCAGGCCTTTTGGACCCTGGATAATTTCGAATTTGACGGCTTGTCCGGCCTTCAGGGTTTTATAACCATCCATTTTGATGGCCGAGTAATGGGCAAACAGATCCTCATTCTTGCCGTCCTCGACAATAAAACCGTACCCTTTGGCATTGTTGAACCATTTCACCTTGCCGACAGCCATGCTCAAATCCCTCTGCAACAGACTCCATCGCTGGAGTATCATCCAAGTCATCCGCAATCTAATCCGTTAAAAGGATTGACTCCGCGGATCTTTTTTACCCACTGTGGGCTCTATTGGTTGTAACACCGTTTTCCCGATAGTCAAGGTGACCGGGCAGTCGGAGTTGAAAACGTGGACAACCGCCCCCACCACTGTATTTGCACAACTGACGAACCTTTCTTTCCATGCATGCAATCAGCCAGATTCGACTAACATTCAATCAGGATCGCCCGCTTCTCCAAAAGGATCTTCCAGAGGAGCACGACGACGATTCGGCAGGCGTTGCTGTTCAGGAAGCAAAGCCTGCGTTACAGGCGCCGCCGATGTACAAGGTGGTTTTGTTCAACGATGACTACACACCGATGGATTTCGTCGTCGAAGTGCTCGAGGTGTTTTTTAACCTGAATCGCGAGCTGGCGACCAAGGTCATGCTGGCCGTCCACACAGAAGGACGGGCAGTATGTGGAGTGTTTACCCGCGACATCGCCGAGACAAAGGCCATGCAGGTCAACCAGTACGCCAGGGAAAGCCAGCATCCGCTACTCTGTGAAATCGAGAAGGACGGTTAATCGCCGACCACTTGGGTATGAGGTGAAGCTATGTTAAACCGCGAGCTCGAAGTCACCCTCAATCTAGCCTTCAAGGAGGCTCGTTCGAAACGTCATGAATTCATGACCGTCGAACACCTTTTGCTGGCCCTATTGGACAATGAGGCTGCCGCCACCGTTTTGCGTGCCTGCGGCGCAAACCTCGACAAACTCAAGCACGACCTGCAGGAGTTCATCGACTCCACCACGCCATTGATCCCCGTTCATGACGAAGATCGCGAAACCCAGCCAACCCTGGGCTTCCAGCGTGTACTGCAACGTGCTGTTTTCCACGTACAGAGCTCGGGCAAACGCGAAGTAACCGGCGCCAACGTGCTGGTTGCCATCTTCAGTGAGCAAGAGAGTCAGGCAGTGTTCCTGCTGAAACAGCAGAGCGTTGCGCGCATCGATGTCGTCAATTACATCGCACACGGCATTTCCAAAGTGCCGGGGCATGGCGATCACTCTGAAGGTGAACAAGATATGCAGGACGACGAGGGCGGTGAGTCTTCTTCTTCAGGCAATCCTCTGGATGCTTATGCCAGCAACCTCAACGAACTCGCGCGTCAGGGTCGAATAGATCCGCTGGTCGGCCGTGAGTCGGAAGTCGAGCGTGTCGCGCAGATTCTTGCGCGTCGGCGCAAAAACAATCCGCTGCTGGTCGGTGAAGCAGGCGTGGGTAAAACCGCGATTGCCGAAGGCCTGGCCAAGCGCATTGTCGACAACCAGGTTCCGGATCTGTTGGCCAACAGCGTTGTTTACTCCCTCGACCTCGGTGCTCTGCTCGCGGGCACCAAGTATCGCGGTGATTTCGAGAAGCGCTTCAAGGCGCTGCTCAATGAACTGAAAAAACGTCCGCAGGCGATCCTGTTCATTGACGAGATCCACACCATCATTGGTGCCGGCGCTGCGTCGGGTGGCGTGATGGATGCCTCGAACCTGCTCAAACCGCTGCTGTCGTCTGGCGACATTCGCTGCATCGGCTCGACCACGTTCCAGGAATTCCGCGGTATCTTCGAGAAGGACCGTGCCTTGGCGCGGCGCTTCCAGAAAGTCGACGTCGTCGAGCCGTCGGTGGAAGACACCATCGGCATCTTGCGCGGGCTCAAGGGGCGTTTCGAGGCGCACCACAGCATCGAGTACAGCGATGAGTCGTTGCGCGCTGCCGCTGAGCTGGCGTCGCGTTACATCAATGACCGGCATATGCCCGACAAGGCCATTGATGTCATTGACGAGGCGGGCGCCTATCAGCGTCTGCAGCCAGTCGAGAAACGCGTCAAGCGTATCGAAGTGGCGCAGGTCGAAGACATCGTGGCGAAGATCGCGCGGATTCCACCTAAGCACGTCACCAGTTCCGACAAGGAGCTGCTGCGTAACCTGGAGCGTGATCTGAAGCTGACGGTGTTTGGTCAGGACGCGGCGATTGATTCGCTGTCGACTGCGATCAAGCTGTCCCGTGCCGGTCTCAAGTCGCCTGACAAGCCGGTCGGTTCGTTCCTGTTCGCAGGGCCTACCGGTGTCGGTAAAACCGAGGCTGCGCGGCAATTGGCCAAGGCGTTGGGGATCGAGCTGGTGCGCTTCGACATGTCCGAGTACATGGAGCGTCACACCGTATCGCGTCTGATCGGTGCGCCGCCAGGCTATGTCGGCTTCGATCAGGGTGGTCTGTTGACCGAAGCGATCACCAAGCAGCCGCACTGCGTACTGTTGCTCGATGAAATCGAGAAGGCGCATCCGGAAGTCTTCAACCTGCTGCTGCAGGTGATGGACCACGGCACGCTCACCGACAACAACGGGCGCAAGGCGGACTTCCGCAACGTGATCGTGATCATGACCACCAACGCAGGCGCCGAAACGGCCGCTCGTGCTTCGATCGGTTTCACCCATCAGGACCACTCGTCTGATGCGATGGAAGTGATCAAGAAGAGCTTCACGCCGGAATTCCGCAACCGTCTGGATACCATTATCCAGTTTGGTCGCCTCAGTCATGAGGTCATCAAAAGTGTGGTGGACAAGTTCCTCACCGAACTTCAGGCGCAGCTGGAAGACAAGCGTGTTCTGCTTGAGGTTACTGATGCGGCGCGTAGTTGGCTGGCGGCCGGTGGTTATGACTCGGCAATGGGCGCTCGCCCAATGGCGCGTCTGATCCAGGACAAGATCAAGCGTCCGCTGGCGGAGGAGATTCTGTTTGGCGAACTGGCCGAGCATGGCGGTGTGGTGCACATCGACATCAAGGATGGTGAGTTGACGTTTGACTTCGAGACTACCGCTGAGATGGCCTGACGGCCTGTTGTAAGTGAAAGGCGCCTTCGGGCGCCTTTTTGTTGTCTGGGGTTTTTGGGGGTTGGGTGTATATCCGTTGCTGCGGTAACGGCTTCTTAGGGTTCCGCCCTGACGGCCATCCCTTTCAAGGTCTTTTAGTTTTGGCAGCCTTGATTACTCTGTCCGTTGAAACATGCGCATGCACCGCCGTGCCTTGGACCCATGTCTTGGGCTTAGGCACTTTGGGGCCACGGGGGCTTTTCGCAACTTGTTTGGGTTGGATGTTGCTGGCCAGCTCTAGTAAGCGCTGGGCCAGTTTTTCCAGAGGAATGACGGGAAGATATTCCGAAGGCAGCGCAATCTGCATTCCCTCATAACCACTCCTGACCTGAACCGCCAAGTGATAGATCGAGGCTTCCCAGCCGTCAGGCTGGGTATCCCGGTGAGCTTGCTCGACGCTTCGTTTGAGGACGGCCAGGACGTTGTAGGCCAACACCGCAGTGGCGAACCCGAGTAAGGCAGCCTTTGGGCTGCCAAGAGTTTCGATTTCACTTTCCAGGATCGCTTCCAGTCGCTGGAACATGCCTTCAATGCTCCAGCGACGGCGATAGAGTTGCGCGATCTGCTGTGCGCTGACGCTTTGGGGTAGATTGCTCCAGAACATCAAGCTGCTGTCACCCGAGTCTGTTGGCGAATGAAGCGTCAGTTCGACACGCCGACATTGGTAACCGCCTCTGACCTGGATGATCTGCTCACGCACAGTGCCTGTTTCCACAGGCACGGGTTCTTGCCACTCACCCTCTTGAATCAGGCGTGGATGTTTGGCTTGCTGACGAATGACAAAGGATGTCTGGACCTGCTCACAAGCCTCCATGACCGGGAGCGTGCAATAGAGTCGATCAGCCAGCCACACTTGGCCTGGCTCGGCATTGGCCAGTAGAGGCAGCACGCAAACACGCTCGCTTGCGTAGGCATCCTCACACGCCTGAAGGTCGATGACCTGATCGAGATCGGGGTCGTAAACAACCACCGAAAAGCCAGGACGAGCGGCGCCTCGCTCATGGCGTAGAGCGCCCAGACGTTTCTCAGTGGAAGCCAAATGATTGCCGTCCACCACTCGAAGCTGCCAGCCCGGCAACGTTTTGGTGCAGCCCAGCTCCTTGATGGTCGGAGTCAGACGTTGCGCACAACCTGTGACCAGAGCGCGTAACAGCGCAGGTTCAGTACGACTGATCTTGTCGTAGAGGGCAGCCAAACTGACAGGAAGATCTTCCAGTTGCCGCGCGGCGGCGTGCAGGGATGGCTTCAAGCCCAATGAAACAAGGGACATCAGCTTGATGATGGTCGAGAACAGTAGCTCACGAGAATACTGCCGTTGCCGATGCTCTTCGAAGACCTGATCAATCCACTCAGGCGCAATGGCCTGCTCCAGCGCCAATTTGGCCATGACACTGGCAGGTGCTTTTTTCTCGAAACGCGCTAGAACATCGGCCCACATCGTTCGGGTCCTCCTGGCTGAAGTATCAGGGGATTTTACCTAAGACCTTGAAAGGGATGGCCCTGACGGCGGGTCACTTTTGGCAAACGCCCCAAAAGTAACCAAAAGGTCTGTGCCCTGACGTACGGCCCTCGCTGTGGCTCGGGTTCCTTCGCTGCGGGATTGATCCGGGCGCATCGCCTCCGGTTTGCTTCGCTGCACCTCCTCTCGATGTGTTTGGCTGCGCCAAACGGTCGCTGCGCTCCCATCCCCGGATCAATCCCTCCACTCAGCCTTCCGACGGGCTCTAAGATCAAGAGCGGTACTCGAGCTTGCGCTCATTGTGTTGAGTGGGGCGGCATGCGCCGCGTGCGGGGGTGTACTTATTTTCCTTTTGGAGCTGGCTTGCCAGCGATGGCGGCCTGACAGCCGACCAAGTTCTGACGGATGTACTCACTCCCACTGTGGGAGCTGGCTTGCCAGCGAAGGCGGCCTGACAGCCGACCAAGTTCTGACGGATGTACTCACTCCCACTGTGGGAGCTGGCTTGCCAGCGAAGGCGGCCTGACAGTCGACCAGGCTCTGGCGGTTGTACTCAACCCCACTGTGGGAGCGAGCCTGCTCGCGAAGGCGGCCTGACAGCCGACCAATCTCAGGCAGATGTAATCAACTTACCTTTAGGCGCTGCCGAAGGCTCGGGCCGCGATCGGACGATCTTTTGATCTTGCTTCGCGTCGCGAAGGCTTTTGACGTTGCTTTTGATCTCCAGGCCCATCGGCAGGCCGAGCGGAGGTGTTCATCCGGGGGGTAGGCGCGTAGCGCCGTGCGGCGCAGCCGCACACATCGAGAGGAGGTGCAGCGAAGCAAACCGTAGGCGATGCCCCCGGATGGACACCGTAGCGAGGGAACACTGAGCCTAAGCGAAGTGCCGTACGTCAGGGTAAAGCCTTTTGGGTTACCTTTTCGGCGTTTGGAAAAGGTGACCCGCCGTCAGGGCGGAACCCTAATCAGCAACACCCGCAGCAACGGATATACACCCGCAACCCAAAAAAACAAATCCCAGACAAACAAAAACGCCCGGCAAAGCCGGGCGTCTTGTATTGACTTGATTAACGAGCGCGGTAAGTGATCCGCCCTTTGCTCAAGTCATAGGGCGTCAGCTCGACGCGCACTTTGTCACCGGTAAGAATACGAATGTAGTTCTTGCGCATCTTGCCGGAAATATGCGCGGTTACGACGTGCCCATTTTCCAACTCCACACGAAACATGGTGTTGGGCAGGGTGTCGACGACAGTGCCTTCCATTTCGAAGCTGTCTTCTTTCGACATGCAGTAAAGCCCTCGGTATCCAATGAATGGCCCGGTGCAACTGCGCCAGGCAAAAGCGGCGTGCATTGTGCCCGAAAAATGGGGTTTACGCCAAGGGGTTTACGGCTTGGGTTTAGTTGAGGATGACCCAGCGCTGATTAATCAGCAATTCAATGGGGCGATATTGCGTCTTGTAGTTCATCTTTTTGCAGTTCTTGATCCAGTAGCCGAGGTATACCGCCTCAAGCCCGAGACGTTGGGCCTCGGCTATTTGCCAGAGGATGGCAAATCGGCCAAGGCTGCGGCGTTCTTCGGCCGGTTCGTAGAAGGTGTACACGGCTGACAGCCCGTTCGGCAGCAAATCGGTTACCGCCACGGCGAGCAACCGTCCGTCGAGTCGGAACTCGTAAAAGCGCGAGAAGGGCAGGTCACGCACCAGAAAAGTCGAGAATTGATCACGGCTCGGCGGATACATGTCGCCGTCGGCGTGGCGCTGTTCGATGTAGCGCTGGTACAGGTCGAAATACTCTTCGCTGAACTGGGGCTTGGCGGGGCGTACCTGCAAATCGGTATTGCGTTTGAAAATCCGTTTCTGCTGACGATTGGGAATGAATTGCGCTACCGGAATGCGCGCAGGCACACACGCATTGCAGTTCTGGCAATGGGGCCGATACAAATGGTCGCCGCTGCGACGAAAGCCCATTTCCGACAGGTCTGCGTAAACATGCACATCCATGGGCTGGCTCGGGTCGAGAAACAGGGTCGTGGCCTGCTCCTCGGGCAGATAACTGCAAGAGTGGGGCTGAGTGGCATAGAACTTCAAACGCGCCAACTCGGTCATGATCAACCCTCGGGATAAGCTGGTGAATTAAGTGTAAGCCACGCGCGCAAAAGTCGCTCAGCAAACCCAGGTGGCAAGATTGGGTTGATCCAGATGCCGGGCCAGATACTCGGCGAATTCGAGGCGCGGAATCGCCCGGGCGCCGAGACTGTGCAGGTGATCGGTCGGCATCTGGCAATCGATCAGCACGAAGCCCGAGGATTTCAGATGTTTTACCAATGTCGCAAAGCCGAACTTGGAGGCATTGTCGGCGCGGCTGAACATCGACTCACCGAAAAACAACTGTCCCATCGCCAGGCCGTACAGGCCACCAACCAGTTCACCCTGATCCCAGACCTCCACCGAATGGGCAAAGCCGCGTCGATGCAGCTCAACGTAGGCATCCTGCATGGCTTCTGTGATCCAGGTGCCATCGGCGTAGTCCCGTGGCGCGGCGCAGGCGCGGATTACTGCATCGAAGTCCTGGTCGAAGGTCACTTGGTAGCGCTGCTGGCGCAGCAGTTTTCCCAGGCTGCGCGAGACATGCAGTTCGTCGGGAAACAGCACGGTGCGAGGGTCAGGCGACCACCAGAGAATCGGCTGGCCTTCGGAAAACCACGGAAAGCAGCCATGGCGATAAGCCTGAATCAGACGATCAGCGGACAGGTCGCCACCCGCGGCGAGCAATCCGTTGGGGTCGCGCATGGCCTTTTCCAGTGGCGGAAAAGTCAGGGAGTTGCGTTGTAACCAAGTCAGCATGGCATCCAGGCTTGCAGAAGGGGAGGGCGGTGAGGGCGGTGCAGCCCGCGCTAAAGTGTGCCGTTAAATGACACGAATGTCGTGCCGATCCTGCGCGACGCAGGTCGTGTTGCAACTTGGCGAGCTCGACGCGGTCGTAAGCGAGCGCTGCGGGCTGGCCTGCAACCGGTCATCAACAGCTTCGCTACGTTCATCAAATACAGCTCATAAGCCTTTGTCACAAAAGGTAATGCATGCTCAAATTGCTTCGCAGGTTGTGTGCGCTTGGCTATGCTCAATGCTGGGCTTTGAAGCATGGCATCAGACGTACAAACCCGTACAATGCCGGGCTGTTACAGAATATTCGCTGGGCGTCGTGTTTATAGCGGTATTTATAAAATCGGCAGCACAGTGTTAAAAGTAGTCTCAGTTGTGCCCGTCAATTTTTTTACCTGCCTGGATTGGGCAGTTTTTTATCGTCATTCAATAGATGGACGCGCCTCGGGCGCAGGAAAAGTAGCGTTTTGAAGAAATCCACCGAAGCACCAAAAACAGTCGTTCCGCTCTGGCGTCAGCAATTGCACTACCGGCTCAAGGAAGGTGCATTGATCGCCATTGGCGCCTTGTGCCTGTTCCTGATGATGGCTTTGCTCACCTACGGCAAGGACGATCCGGGCTGGAGCCACAACAGCAAGATCGACGACGTACAGAATTTCGGCGGCCCGGCGGGCTCCTACAGCGCCGATATTCTGTTCATGGTGCTCGGTTACTTTGCTTATATCTTCCCGTTGCTGCTGGCGGTCAAGGCGTATCAGATCTTCCGCCAGCGCCACGAACCGTGGCAGTGGAGCGGCTGGCTGTTTTCCTGGCGCCTGATCGGTCTGGTGTTTCTGGTGCTGTCGGGTGCCGCGCTGGCACATATCCATTTCCACGCCGCCACCGGTCTGCCCGCTGGCGCCGGTGGTGCGCTGGGTGAAAGCCTTGGCGATCTGGCCAAGAATGCGCTCAACATTCAAGGCAGCACGCTGCTGTTCATTGCCCTGTTCCTGTTTGGCCTGACGGTGTTCACCGACCTGTCGTGGTTCAAGGTGATGGACATCACCGGCAAGATCACCCTCGACCTGTTCGAACTGTTCCAGGGCGCGCTCAATCGCTGGTGGTCGGCGCGTACCGAGCGCAAGCAACTGGTCGCGCAACTGCGGGAAGTCGATGATCGCGTCCACGACGTGGTCGCCCCGACCGTCACTGACAAGCGTGAGCAGGCCAAGGTCAAGGAGCGCCTGATCGAACGTGAGCAGGCGCTGAGCAAGCACATGTCCGACCGCGAGAAACAAGTGCCACCGGTCATCGCCCCGGCACCGGCCAAGGCGCCCGAGCCGAGCAAGCGTGTGCAGAAAGAGAAGCAGGCGCCGCTGTTCGTCGACAGTGCGGTGGAAGGCACCTTGCCGCCGATCTCGATTCTCGATCCTGCGGAAAAGAAACAACTCAATTACTCGCCGGAATCCCTGGCAGCGGTCGGCCACTTGCTGGAGATCAAGCTCAAGGAATTCGGCGTCGAAGTTACGGTGGATTCGATCCACCCAGGCCCGGTGATTACCCGTTACGAAATCCAGCCTGCCGCCGGGGTAAAAGTCAGCCGTATCGCCAACCTCGCGAAAGATCTCGCGCGCTCCCTGGCCGTGACCAGTGTGCGGGTGGTCGAAGTGATTCCGGGCAAGACCACGGTCGGTATCGAGATTCCGAACGAAGACCGGCAGATCGTGCGCTTCTCCGAAGTGCTGTCGACGCCTGAGTACGACAACTTCAAATCGCCGGTCACGTTGGCCCTGGGCCACGACATCGGCGGCAAACCGGTGATCACCGACCTGGCGAAGATGCCGCACTTGCTGGTGGCCGGTACGACCGGTTCCGGTAAGTCGGTGGGTGTGAACGCCATGATCCTGTCGATCCTGTTCAAGTCTGGCCCGGAAGACGCCAAACTGATCATGATCGACCCGAAGATGTTGGAACTGTCGATCTACGAAGGCATTCCGCACCTGCTGTGCCCGGTGGTGACCGACATGAAGGATGCCGCCAATGCCCTGCGCTGGAGCGTCGCCGAGATGGAGCGTCGCTACAAGCTGATGGCGAAGATGGGCGTGCGTAACCTGTCCGGCTTCAACGCCAAGGTCAAGGAAGCCCAGGACGCCGGCGAGCCGTTGAGCGATCCGCTGTACAAGCGCGAAAGCATTCACGACGAAGCGCCGCTGTTGCAGAAGCTGCCAACCATCGTTGTGGTCGTCGACGAATTCGCCGACATGATGATGATCGTCGGCAAGAAGGTTGAAGAACTGATCGCCCGTATCGCCCAGAAAGCGCGTGCGGCCGGTATTCACTTGATCCTGGCGACCCAGCGGCCGTCGGTGGACGTGATCACTGGTCTGATCAAGGCCAACATTCCGACCCGTATGGCGTTCCAGGTGTCGAGCAAGATCGACTCGCGAACCATCATCGACCAGGGCGGCGCCGAACAATTGCTCGGCCACGGTGACATGCTCTACATGCCGCCGGGCACCAGCCTGCCGATCCGGGTTCACGGCGCGTTCGTTTCCGACGATGAAGTCCACCGTGTGGTCGAAGCGTGGAAACTGCGCGGCGCACCGGAATACAACGACGACATCCTCAACGGTGTCGAAGAGGCGGGCAGTGGTTTTGAAGGCAGCAGCGGTGGCGGTGACGGTGATGATCCGGAAGCCGATGCGCTGTATGACGAAGCCGTACAGTTCGTGTTGGAAAGCCGTCGTGCCTCGATCTCCGCGGTGCAGCGCAAGCTGAAAATCGGCTACAACCGTGCCGCCCGGATGATCGAAGCCATGGAAATGGCCGGCGTCGTCACATCAATGAACACCAACGGTTCGCGTGAAGTTCTGGCCCCTGGCCCGGTACGCGACTGAGCCCAAAAGCAACAGGCGGGACAATGATGTCCCGCCGCTCTCCCACGAGTATTCAAGAGGACTCCCATGCGTCTTATCCGCATGCTGCTGCCAGTACTGGCTCTGACCACATTCACGGCCCACGCCGATGACAAGGACGTGGCTCGTCTGACCCAATTGCTGGAAACATCCAAGACCCTGAGTGCAAACTTCTCGCAGCTGACCCTCGACGGCAGCGGCACTCAGTTGCAGGAAACCACCGGTGACATGACCCTGCAGCGTCCGGGCCTGTTTTACTGGCACACCAATGCGCCGGCCGAACAGACCATGGTTTCCGATGGCAAAAAGGTCACCCTGTGGGATCCGGATCTGGAACAGGCGACCATCAAGAAGCTCGACGAGCGTCTGACCCAGACCCCGGCGCTGCTGCTGTCCGGTGACGTGTCGAAGATCAGCCAGAGCTTCGACATCAGCGCGAAAGAGGCGGGCGGCGTGATCGACTTCACCCTCAAGCCGAAAACCAAGGACACCCTGTTCGACAACCTGCGCCTGTCGTTCCGCAACGGTCTGCTTAATGACATGCAACTGATCGACAGCGTCGGCCAGCGCACCAACATCCTGTTCACCGGGGTGAAGGCCAACGAAGCCGTGCCGGCGTCGAAGTTCAAGTTCGACATCCCCAAAGGTGCCGACGTGATCCAGGAATAAGCTCCAAAACCCCTTGTGGGAGCGAGCCTGCTCGCGAAAGCGGTATATCAGTCACCTTCAATGTTGAATGACAAATTGCTTTCGCGAGCAAGCCCGCTCCCACAACGGCCATCTGATCGACCGGATTCAAATAGAGGTTTCAACGCTACGTGATGGATCTGTTTCGCAGTGCACCGATTGCCCAGCCACTGGCCGCGCGTTTGCGTGCGACCAATCTGGATGAGTACGTCGGTCAGGAGCACGTGCTCGCTCGCGGCAAGCCTCTGCGTGAGGCGCTGGAGCAGGGTGCCCTGCATTCGATGATCTTCTGGGGCCCGCCGGGCGTTGGCAAGACCACGTTGGCGCGGTTGCTTGCGGAAGTCTCGGATGCACACTTCGAAACGGTCTCGGCGGTCCTCGCCGGGGTCAAAGAGATCCGTCAGGCCGTTGAAATCGCCAAGCAGCAGGCCGGCCAGTACGGCAAGCGCACCATTTTGTTCGTCGATGAAGTGCACCGTTTCAACAAATCCCAGCAGGACGCGTTCCTGCCGTATGTCGAAGACGGCACGCTGATCTTCATCGGCGCCACTACCGAAAACCCTTCGTTCGAACTGAACAACGCGCTGTTGTCGCGGGCGCGCGTCTACGTGCTGAAAAGTCTCGACGAAGCAGCGCTGCGCAAATTGGTGCACCGCGCGCTCACCGAAGAGCGCGGTCTGGGCAAGCGCAACCTGACGCTGAACGACGAAGGCTTCCAGATGCTGCTGTCCGCCGCCGATGGCGATGGCCGGCGCCTGCTCAATCTGTTGGAAAACGCCTCCGATCTGGCCGAAGACGACAGCGAGATCGGCACCGAGCTGCTGCAAAGTCTGCTCGGCGACACGCGCCGGCGTTTCGACAAGGGCGGTGAAGCGTTCTACGACCAGATCTCCGCGCTGCACAAATCGGTACGCGGCTCCAACCCCGATGGCGCGTTGTACTGGTTCGCACGGATGATCGACGGCGGTTGCGATCCGCTGTACCTGGCCCGGCGCGTGGTGCGCATGGCCAGCGAAGACATCGGCAACGCCGACCCGCGCGCGCTGAGCCTGTGCCTGGCGGCGTGGGAAGTGCAGGAGCGCCTCGGCAGCCCGGAAGGCGAGTTGGCCGTGGCGCAGGCCATCACCTATCTGGCCTGCGCGCCGAAAAGCAACGCGGTGTACATGGGCTTCAAGAGCGCTTTGCGCGCCGCCGCGGAAAACGGCTCGCTGGAGGTGCCGCTGCACCTGCGCAACGCGCCGACCAAACTGATGAAACAATTGGGTTACGGCGACGAGTACCGCTACGCCCACGACGAGCCGGACGCCTACGCCGCCGGCGAAGACTATTTCCCGGAAGAGCTCGACCCGATCTCGTTCTACCAGCCAGTACCGCGAGGCCTGGAATTGAAGATCGGCGAGAAGCTCAACCACCTCGCTCAACTTGATCGTTTAAGCCCTCGGCAACGGAGAAAATAGTGCTTCCATTGATCATTGCGGTCTCCGCCGGCGGGGTTGCCGGCACCTTGTTGCGCTTCGCTACCGGCAATTGGGTCAACGCCAATTGGCCGCGGCACTTCTATACCGCGACGCTGGCCGTTAATATCGTGGGCTGTCTGCTGATTGGCGTGTTGTACGGCCTGTTTTTGATACGCCCGGAAGTGCCGATCGAGGTGCGTGCCGGGTTGATGGTCGGCTTCCTCGGGGGGCTGACGACTTTTTCATCCTTTTCACTGGATACGGTGCGCCTGCTGGAAAGCGGGCAAGTGTTGCTGGCCCTCGGCTATGCGGCACTCAGCGTATTCGGCGGGCTGCTCGCGACGTGGGCCGGCCTGTCCTTGACCAAACTTTGATAACGAGAAACCGACATGCTCGATTCTAAACTGTTACGTAGCAACCTTCAGGACGTAGCGGACCGCCTGGCTTCCCGTGGCTTTGCCCTGGATACCGCGCGCATCGAAGCGCTGGAAGAACAGCGCAAGACCGTCCAGACCCGCACCGAAGCACTGCAGGCTGAGCGTAACGCGCGTTCCAAATCCATCGGTCAGGCCAAGCAGCGCGGCGAAGACATCGCGCCGCTGATGGCGGACGTCGAGCGCATGGCGGGCGAGTTGAGCGCCGGTAAAGTCGAGCTGGACGCAATCCAGACTGAACTGGACTCGATCCTGCTCGGTATCCCGAACCTGCCACACGAATCCGTTCCGGTCGGCAAGGACGAAGACGACAACGTTGAAGTGCGCCGCTGGGGCACGCCGACCGCGTTCGACTTCGAAGTGAAAGACCACGTGGCGCTGGGCGAGAAGTTCGGCTGGCTGGACTTTGAAACCGCCGCCAAACTGTCCGGCGCGCGTTTCGCCCTGTTGCGTGGCCCGATCGCCCGTCTGCACCGCGCACTGGCGCAGTTCATGATCAACCTGCACGTCAACGAACACGGCTACGAAGAGGCGTACACGCCTTATCTGGTTCAGGCCCCGGCGCTGCAAGGCACCGGTCAACTGCCCAAGTTCGAAGAAGACCTGTTCAAGATCGCTCGCGAAGGCGAAGCCGATCTGTACCTGATCCCGACCGCCGAAGTGTCGCTGACCAACATCGTCGCTGGCGAAATCGTCGATTCGAAACTGCTGCCGATCAAGTTCGTTGCGCACACGCCGTGCTTTCGCAGTGAAGCCGGCGCGTCGGGTCGTGACACTCGCGGCATGATCCGTCAGCACCAGTTCGACAAGGTTGAAATGGTTCAGATCGTTGAGCCGTCGACCTCGATGGAAGCGCTGGAAGGCCTGACCGCCAACGCCGAAAAAGTTCTGCAACTGCTTGGCCTGCCTTACCGCACCCTGGCGCTGTGTACCGGCGACATGGGCTTCGGCGCGGTCAAGACTTACGACCTCGAAGTGTGGATCCCGAGCCAGGACAAATACCGCGAAATCTCGTCGTGCTCCAACTGCGGCGACTTCCAGGCCCGCCGTATGCAGGCGCGCTTCCGTAACCCGGAAACCGGCAAGCCTGAGCTGGTACACACCTTGAACGGTTCCGGCCTGGCGGTCGGTCGTACCTTGGTTGCGGTGCTGGAAAACTACCAGCAGGCCGACGGTTCGATCCGTGTGCCGGACGTGCTGAAGCCGTACATGGGTGGCCTTGAGGTTATCGGCTAAATGAAATATCTGCCGCTGTTTCACAACCTGCGCGGCAGTCGTGTGTTGGTCGTCGGTGGGGGGGAAATTGCCTTGCGCAAATCCCGCCTGCTGGCCGATGCCGGTGCGCTGCTGCGGGTGGTCGCACCTGAAATCGAAACGCAACTGCGTGAGTTGGTTGTCGCCAGTGATGGCGAGTGCCTGTTGCGCGGTTACGTTGAGGCGGATATGGACGGTTGCGTGCTGATCATCGCCGCCACCGACGACGAAACGCTTAACGCACAAGTTTCCACCGACGCCCATCGGCGTTGTGTGCCGGTCAACGTGGTCGACGCACCTGCCCTGTGCAGCGTGATCTTCCCGGCGATCGTCGATCGCTCGCCACTGATCGTCGCGATCTCCAGCGGCGGCGATGCGCCGGTGCTGGCGCGATTGATTCGCGCCAAGATCGAAACCTGGATTCCCTCGACCTACGGCCAACTGGCCGGTCTCGCCGCGCGTTTCCGTAATCAGGTGAAAAGCCTGTTTCCGGATGTGCAGCAGCGTCGCGGTTTTTGGGAAGACGTGTTTCAAGGGCCGATTGCCGATCGGCAACTGGCCGGGCAGGGCGCCGAAGCTGAGCGCCTGTTGCAGGCGAAGATTGATGGCGAAGCCGACATCACCACGGGTGAGGTGTATCTGGTGGGAGCAGGGCCGGGTGACCCGGATCTGCTGACCTTCCGTGCGCTGCGTCTGATGCAGCAGGCCGATGTGGTGCTGTACGACCGTTTGGTCGCGCCGGCCATTCTTGATCTGTGCCGTCGCGATGCCGAGCGGGTTTACGTCGGCAAGCGTCGCGCTGAGCATGCGGTGCCGCAGGATCAGATCAACCAGCAACTGGTCGATCTGGCCAAGGCCGGCAAGCGTGTGGTGCGCTTGAAGGGCGGTGATCCGTTTATCTTCGGCCGTGGCGGCGAAGAGATCGAAGAGCTGGCTGCCCACGGCATTCCCTTCCAGGTGGTGCCAGGCATCACGGCGGCGAGCGGTTGTGCGGCGTATGCCGGGATTCCGCTGACTCATCGTGATTACGCGCAGTCAGTGCGCTTTGTCACCGGGCACTTGAAGGACGGTTCCACCGATCTGCCATGGGCCGACCTCGTCTCTCCGGCGCAGACGCTGGTGTTCTACATGGGCCTGGTCGGATTGCCGGTGATCTGCGAGCAGTTGATCAAGCATGGTCGTGCGGCGGATACCCCGGCGGCGTTGATTCAGCAGGGCACCACGGTCAACCAGCGGGTCTTCACCGGCACGCTGGCCGATTTGCCGAAGATGGTGGCGGAGCATGAAGTGCATGCGCCGACACTGGTGATCATTGGCGAAGTGGTGCAACTGCGCGAGAAGCTGGCGTGGTTCGAAGGGGCTCAGGCGCAGGTCTGAGAACCGAGTTGCCCCATTCGCGAGCAGGCTCGCTCCCACATTGGATCTGTGTCATTCACAAATCCCCTGTGGGAGCGAGCCTGCTCGCGAAGAGGCCTTCAAAAACGCTGAGTAACTCAGCCCCGGCGCCAAATCCCTTTCCCAGCCAACCGCGTCCGATCATGCGCCGCAGTGAAATCCTGCTCCGGCCCCTTCGGCACAACCCCCGTCGGATTGATGGTCTTGTGGCTGCCGTAGTAGTGATTTTTGATGTGCTGGAAATCCACCGTTTCGGCAATCCCCGGCCACTGATACAGCTCGCGCAACCAGTTCGACAGATTCGGATAATCGGCAATCCGCCGCAGGTTGCACTTGAAGTGCCCGTGATACACGGCATCGAAGCGAATCATTGTGGTGAACAGGCGCACATCCGCTTCAGTCAGGTATTCACCACTCAGATAACGGTTGGCACCCAGCACCCGCTCCAAGTGATCGAGTTCGGCAAACACCTCGTCGAACGCTTCTTCATAAGCCTGTTGCGACGTCGCGAACCCGGCGCGATACACGCCATTGTTCACCGCCGGGTAAATCCGTTCATTCAGAGCATCGATCTCGCCACGCAGCGCAGCCGGGTAGAAGTCCAGATCATTGCCAGTCAGATCATCGAACGCACTGTTGAACATGCGGATGATCTCCGCCGATTCGTTGCTGACAATGCGCTTTAGCTTTTTGTCCCACAGCACCGGTACGGTGACGCGACCGGTGTAGTCGGGCGTGTCGGCGGTGTAGCGCTGGTGCATGAAATTGAAGTGGTCGAGCTTGTCGCCGGTGGAGCCGAGCGTCGTGTCGAAGGTCCAGCCGTTTTCCAGCATCAACCAACTGACCACCGAAACGTCGATCAGACGTTCCAGACCTTTGAGTTTGCGCAGGATCAGCGTGCGATGCGCCCATGGACAGGCGAGCGAAACGTAGAGGTGATAGCGCCCGGCCTCGGCGGCAAAACCGCCTTCACCGCTCGGACCAGGCTGGCCGTCGGCGGTGACCCAGTTGCGTCGTTGCGCCTGTTCGCGCTGGAACGCGCCGTCCTTGCTGCTCTCGTACCACTTGTCCTGCCAGTGGCCATCAACGAGTAAACCCATGTTCAAGACTCCTGAAACCAATAAGCGTTGGAGTCGAGTCTATTCGCATGAGTTCGAACAAAAAGCGCAAAGATCGGGCGTGAATGATCGGTTAAATCGATTTGTCTCGTGCGGCCCAATACTGCTCGGCGGTGTCGAACGCTTGGTCGCGGCTTTGGCCAAGGCCTCGCAGCGCCAACGCCATCGTCGAGATCAAGGCCATTTGCGGGTAGCTGTCGACCACTTCTCCGCGCCACACCGCTTTCAAATGCTCGACGTCCAGCGAGGCCGGTTTGACGTGGCGCTGGGCTGACAATTGCGGCCATTCCTCGTCCCAGCTCTCGCCGCCGCTGGTGCCATAGAGATGGCTGTCGGCATCCGGGTTGATCTCGATTTCGCCGCCATCGCCCTTGACCACAATCGCCGTGTCGCCGAGCAAACCGCTGGCATCACGGTGTACGGCTTGGTAACCGGGGTGGAAGATGCTTTGCAGGCCGCAGCGCGCACCCAGTGGATTGAGAATCCGTGCCAGCGAGTGGATCGGTGAGCGCAGCCCCATGGTGTTGCGCAGATCAATCATCTTTTGCAGTTGTGGCGCCCAGTCCATCAATGGCATGAACGCCAAGCCTCCGTTATCCAGCGCCGTGCCGACTTGCTGCCAGTTACGGCACAACGGGATGCTCAGCTCGCCCAGCAGTTGCTCGGTGTACAACCGCCCGGCGGTGTGTGCGCCGCCGCCATGCATGAAGATGCGTACGCCGTTCTGCGCCAGGCACTTGGCTGCCAGCAGATACCAAGGCAAATGGCGTTTCTTGCCGGCGTAGGTCGGCCAGTCCAGGTCGACGTTCAGCGCTGGCGCCTGCAACCGCTCGCGCAGGGCCTCGGTGAAACCGGCCATTTCTTCGGCGCTTTCTTCTTTATGCCGCAGCAACATCAGAAACGCGCCGAGCTGGGTGTCTTCGACCTTGTCGTCGAGCACCATGCCCATGGCTTCGCGAGCTTCTTCGCGGGTCAGATCGCGCGCTCCGCGCTTGCCCTTGCCAAGAATCCGTACGAACTGAGCGAACGGGTGCTCGGCAGGTGTTTCGAGGGTCAGCGCTGGATAGTCAGTCATAAGCAATTCGTCGGTTTGGGCAGGCCCGCCAGTTTTGCGGCGAGTTTGGCAGGGGTGCCTTTGAACAGTCGGTTCAGGTGCAGGCTATTGCCTTTTTCGGGGCCAAGTTTCAGCGCGGTGTATTTAATCAACGGCCGGGTCGCCGGCGACAGCTGGAATTCTGCATAGAAGCTGCGCAGCAGTTCGAGGACTTCCCAGTGTTCCGGGGTCAGCTCGATGTCCTCAGCGGCGGCGAGGGCGCTGGCGACCTCGCGTGACCAGTCGCTGAGGTCGACCAGAAAGCCATCCTTATCCAGTTCGATGGCGCGGGCGCCGACGGTCATCGAATTCATAGCCAGCTGTTGACCTTGTCGTGGTGGATCGACAGTTCGATAAAGGCCGGATAGTCGATGGCTTGGGCCCAGTCTGGAGTCTCTACGGCGCGGGCTTGTGCATCTTCCGCCAACACGAACAGTTTTACCTGTCCGGTTTGCAGCGCGGCGAACGGCGCGGTGCCCGGTTGCAAGGCATATACCGCGTCGCCACAGAGCAGCAAGGCGTCGGCACTGCCGATCACGCGCAGGCAACTGGTCAGGCGATCGTCGCCAAACGGGGAATGAGACAACACATGCAAAGTCGACATCAGAGGGTGATCACCTGGTCGTAACGGTCAATAAGGGCGGTGATTTGCTCGGCGGCGAGCGGTTGCGCTTCGTCCAGCGACAGCGTGTTCAGGCCACGGCTGGTGGCGCTGTCGGTGCAATAAAACAGCTCTTCAACGCCGAACATTGGCAGCGCTTGCAGGTTGGCGCTCAGGTCTTTCTGTTGCAGGGCCTTGGCATTTTGCCCGGCGGCCAGTTGCAGCACGCCGTCATCGAGAAACAGCAGACCGATCGGCAGATCGAAGGCACCGCCGGCCAGTACGATGTCCAGCGCTTCGCGGGCGCCGGGGCCGGACCATGGCGATTGGCGGCTGATGATCAACAGGGATCTGGCCATTTCACGCGCCTCCGAAACAGATCAGGCGGTCAGCGTCTTGTACCGCGTCATGCAACTGGCCGAGGCCGGACAATTCCCACGGTGCGCTGACGGACACGGCGTCACGCTGATAGCGCTTGGCTTCTTCGTCATTCAACACACCACGGCGCAGGGCTGCAGCGATGCACACCACGCCGTCGAGGTTCTGCTCGCTGATGAAAGCGCGCCATTGCTTGGGCAAGTCCAGTTCGTCTTGCGGCGTAACTACCGCATCGGAGGCGTTGTAGACGCCGTCCTGATAGAAAAACAACCGGACAATCTCATGCCCACCGGCCAGTGCAGCCTGCGCAAACAGCAGGGCACGGCGCGAGGAGGGCGCATGAGCGGCGGAAAACAGCGCGATGGCAAACTTCATGACGGACTCGGTCAGCAAAACTGCGGCCATGATAAAGCTTTATCGAGGCAGCCGCGAAACCCAAGTTGCTTCTGGCTATAACCCTGTAGGAGCTGTCGAGTGAAACGAGGCTGCGATCTTTTGATTTTGCTTTTTAAAAACAAGATCAAAAGATCGTCCGATCGCGGCCCGAACGTGCCGCAGCTCCTGCAGGGGCATCGTGTTTCAACGGGGCATGTAGCCGAGTTGCCAGCGTCGCGGAATGGCCAGTGACAGCGCACCTACTGTCGCCGCGAGCAGCCCGCTGACGAACATCGCCTTGAGCCCCAAATGGTGTTCCAGCACCGCGCCAAGAATCGCGCCGATGAACATCCCGCTCCACGGCACCAGTTGCACGCGCCAGCCGCTGCGCCGCTCGCCGAGCATCCACCGGCCCAGTCCACGACCAAACCGCGACAACGCCCCGGTGACATAGGTCAGCCCGACCGGCAGACCATTCACCTCTTCGACCGACGCATTGAGCATGCCCATGGCGATGATCGCCGCCAGCAGTGCCGGCAGTTGCGAGTCAAACGGCCAGGCTGCCGCGGCGCAGAGCAGGGTGGCGATGCACAGCAGCAGCGGCAGCGCCCGTCGTCCGCCGAGGCGCGCGACAAGCACGCCCAGGGCATTGCCGACAATAAAAGTCGCGACAAGAATCACCAGACGCACGGTCAGCCCGAGATCGCCATCACTGATCGCCACTGCCAGCCGCGTGGTGTTGCCACTCATGAACGAGACGAAGTCGCCGCTGGCCATGAAACCGATGGCGTCGGTCATTCCGGCCAGCACCGACAGGCTGGCCACCAGCGCCAGCCCCACGCGGCCACGCCATTTCTGCGTGTACAGATGGCCGGGACTGGCGCGGTGAGTCGAGGCGGAAGGCAGCATCGTCAATTGTTTCCTTGAGCGGCGGTTACGGTTCTATTCCATACAGGTCGCAATACTCCAGCCACTCCATGCCGGCCATTTCCGCTACTTCGCGGTGCACCTCAAGACGCTGGGCCTGATATTCCTCAGGCGAATCGGCCGTCAGTTTCAAAGTCAGTTCCCAAGCAAACAACCCGAGGCTTTCTGCCTCCTCCTCAAAGGCTTCGTGCAGGCGTTCTTCGCGATACTGCGCCTGGGTTTCACCCTTGGCTTGGGCCAACAGCGGATTGAGATGATCAAGCGTTTCGCGCAATTCGGGGCGTTGATCGAGAAACAGTTGCAGAGCGTGTTCATGTCGCTGATCGGTAGGCGCCATGGGTTTTCCTTGTGAGGCTGATGACCTTAGGTTGCCGCAGCGGCCTGCGCGTGTCGCGCTATAAATGCAGTAAAGCAGAACGATTACTGCTGCTGCGGTGATACAGTCCGCTTTTTTCTGAATGAGCCAATGCAATGCGAATTCTGATGGTGGCGCTGGCCGCGACGGTGCTGGCCGGTTGCGCGGGTTCGGTGATGGACGATGCTCGCACTAAAACTCCCTACAAAACCCTGACCTCGGACAAGCCTGAGAAAGTCGTCGCCCAGTGCGTGCAATTCGCGTGGCAGGACGAAGCAGTGTTCGGCGTGGATGCCGGGGCTTATCTGCAACCGGGCAAGAAGGGCGGTTCGACGGTCTACACGCGTTCGGCGGAGTCGTTTGTCGATGTCAGCACGCAGGCGTCGGGCACGGCGTTGAGTTACTACGCGCAGAAGGACGATTTCGTGGCCAAGCGTCGTTTGGCGGCGTTGGCGACTTGCCTTTGATGATGTGTTGAGGCGGCTTGCGTCTTCGCGAGCAGGCTCGCTCCCACAGCAATGCATTTCAAGGTGGGAGCAAGCCTGCTCGCGAAGGGGCCGTCAAATTCAATCCATCAAGCGCTTCTGGAAAAAATGCCGCTTGTGCCCCGGCGGATAATCGACGATCTCGCCAAACTGGCTGAACCCCAGCTTCTGGTAAAACCCAGGCGCCTGAAAGTCGAAGGTGTCCAGCCACATGCCCTGGCAATTCTTCTCTCTGGCCAACGCTTCGGCCATGGCCATCAGTTCCGAGCCAATGCCCCGTCCCCGGCCCTGTTCGGGCACTGACAGCAACTCAATGAACATCCACTGAAAAATCACACGACCATACAAGCCGCCAAGGATTGCATCGTGGTCATCGCGCACCATGAGGGCGAACGGTTCTGACTTTGAGCCGCCCGTTTTGGCATCGTTATACGCAATCAGGGGCAAGAGTATGGCTTGGCGTTGTTCGTCGGTGGGGTTGTGCGACAACTCGATACGCAAGTTCATGCATGACTTCCTTGTGGTGAGAACCCGCAGCCTATCCTGTGCAGGGGGCGTCCTCCAAGCCCCTCTGTAACTCGGTGGAACCGCCGCGCTCGCGCTGCGGTCTAGCTTTTTACAGCGTCATTCCAGAACGCGGTTGATGAGGACACCCCATGAACATTTTCGAAGCTCTTCGCGAAAGCCATGACCGCCAGCGCACCTACGCCAAAGCCCTGATCGAGACCAGCGGCGATACGCCGGAGCGCGTCGAGGCCTACAAACAGCTCAAAGCCGAACTGCAAGCCCACGAAACCGCCGAAGAACGCCACTTCTACATTCCGTTGATGGAATTCGACAACGGCGTCGATCTCAGCCGTCACGCCATTTCCGAACACCACGAGATGGACGAGATGATGGAGGAGCTGGATGAGACCGAGATGTCGAGCCCGGCGTGGCTGGCCACTGCGAAAAAGCTCTCGGACAAGGTCCATCACCACCTCAAGGAAGAAGAGCAGAAGTTCTTCCAGATGGCCGGCAAGTTGCTCAACGAAAAACAGAAAGAGCAGCTAGCCGGAGCGTACGAAAAGGAGTTCCAGGCTCAATTGCCGTGAGTCGCCGATGCGCGACTTAGTGACGTCGACCTGTACGCCTTTGGCTATGCGTTGAGTAGGAATCGCCACAATGTACTGTGTTTATATCCAGTATTTTTGGTGTTTGACCCATTGTGTCCATCATGGCTGCGACAAAACCGCCGATGGACAAAAAATCCCCCTCCGTTAGCGTGAAGACCTCTCCTCGGAAAGGAGAGTTCTTAAATCAACGGAGTGAAAACCATGAATCAACCACAACCACAAGCACAAACCCAACTGCGACACGGTCGCGTCGTCTCCCCGGCGAGCCGCGGTGCGGTCGCCATCGAGCAAGGATTGCTCGGTGCCTGGCAGGTCAATGAAATGGAAGGCGGCAAGAACTTCCCGGCACTGGCGGCCGGGCCGTTTCCGGCGCCCTACGAAACCGACTCTGCCAGTGTCGCGCCGCCGGCTGACGGCTACATCCTCAGCGGCGGCAAGACCGATCCGCGTGATTGCGTGAACTTCACTGATGAAGAGCTGAGCAAGAAGCTCGGGCGTCCGTTCTCTTGGCCGCTGCTCAATGTCACCGCGGGCCAGACCCTCGAGGTCAAATGGGAATACACCGCGCCGCACACCACCCGTGGCTATCGCTGGCTGATTACCAAGGATGGCTGGGACCCGAAACAGCGCATCAGCCGTGCGCAACTGGAAGCGCAACCGTTCTTCGAGGACTTCTACACTCAGGTGCCTTATTACAGCCATTCGGCGGAGCTGAAGGCCAAGGTCAACCATTCGGTGAAACTTCCGGCGAACAAGAAGGGGCATCACGTCATCGTGCTGATGTGGATCGTCGCCAACACCGGCAATGCCTTCTATCAGGCCTTCGACGTCGACTTCAAATAACGGAGCAACGCGCCAAATCCACAGGTTCTGAAGGATTAGAACATGTCAAAAATCGACTTCTCTTTAATGCAAAACCCGGCAACTGATGTGGCGTCGCTGATGCCGAGCATTGCCGGTAAAAAGATCCTCATGGGCTTCTGGCACAACTGGCCGGCAGGACAGAGTGATGGCTATCGGCAGGGCCGGTTTGCCAGCATCGCGCTGGAGGATGTGCCCAAGGAATACAACGTGGTCGCCGTGGCCTTCATGAAGGGCAGCGGAGTTCCGACCTTCAAGCCGTTCAACGTTTCGGATGCCGAGTTCCGCCGTCAGGTCGGCGTGCTCAACAGTCAGGGGCGGGCGGTGCTGATCTCCCTTGGCGGAGCCGATGCGCACATCGAACTGCGCAGCGGGCAGGAACAGCCGCTGGCCAACGAAATCATCCGTCTGGTGGAGACCTACGGCTTTGATGGGCTGGACATCGATCTTGAACAGAGCGCGATTGATTTCGCTGCCAACAAGACCGTTCTGCCAGCCGCGCTGAAACTGGTCAAGGATCACTACGCCGGCCAAGGCAAGCACTTCATCATCAGCATGGCCCCGGAGTTTCCGTACCTCACCAGCAACGGCAAGTACGTCGATTACCTGCAAGCGCTGGAAGGCTACTACGACTTCATCGCCCCACAGTTCTATAACCAGGGTGGCGACGGGGTCTGGGTGCCGGAGGCCAACAACGGCGCCGGCGCGTGGATCGCGCAGAACAACGATGCGCTGAAAGAGGATTTCCTCTACTACCTGACGGAAAGTCTGGTGACGGGCACGCGGGGTTTCACCCGGATTGCCGCCGACAAATTCGTCATCGGTCTGCCGGCCAACGTCGACGCAGCCGCCACCGGTTACGTGATGGACAAGACTGTGGTGGGCAATGCGCTCAAACGGTTAGCGATCAAGGGGCATCCGATCAAGGGGCTGATGACGTGGTCGGTCAACTGGGACAACGGCGTCAGCAAGGACGGTGTGCCGTACAACTGGGAGTACAGTCGGCGTTACGGGCCGCTGATTCATGGCGCCCGAACAGTGGGGCAGGAAACGGATGACGCGTTGTCGCGCGTCGCTCGTTAGTCGCACATAAAGAAGCCCGGTAGCGCTGCCGGGCTTTTTTGCGTGGGCCAGGCAAGCAAGGCTCGGATGTGAGTCATGGCGGGGCGGGTTGTTTATCCGATTGGGCGTGCTCGGTACATTGAGTGAATGACTTGATGAGATCCAGCAAGCTGGCAGCTGCCTGGTTGATCTGTGAATCTGTAAGCGCCGCGTAGCCAATCAGAACGCCGGGTTTGACCGCGTGACTGCTGGTGAATGCGCAGACCGGTTGCAGGCAAAGGTTGAAAAGGGCAGCCCGTGTGCAGAATTCTCTTTCATCAATATCTGCCGGTAACCGGAGCACAAAATGTAATCCGGATTGCTCGCCAGAAATGTGCAGATCAGGGTTTTCTCGCAGCTTTGAGATCAGCAAATCTCGTCGATGTTGATACGTCTGTCGCGAGATGCGCAAATGTCGTACATATTTTCCGGTGCAGAGAAACTGGTTGAGTGCGAGCTGACCCAGTATGCCTGGCGTTTGGCCGGTGTCTTCGATGAGGTTGATGACTTTCTTCTGCAAATGTTTGGGAATAACCATGAAGCCCAGACGAAAGTTGCTGAACAGGGTTTTATTGAAGCTGCCGCAGAAAATCACCCGGTCGTGTGTATCTATTGATTTGATGGCGGGCAAGGGCGCACTGCCATAGTTGTACTCGCTGTCGTAGTCGTCCTCGATGATGATCGCATTCGCGGCGGTCGCCCAGGCCAGCAGGGCCTTGCGGCGCTCCATGCTCATGCAGACGCCCAAAGGCGCCTGATGAGAGGGCGTGACATAAATGGCCTGAACTTGACTGGCTGGTGACAGCGCTTCAACGATCAGACCTGCATCGTCCATTGGAATATCGATGATTGTGTTGCTGGAGCAATTGAATATCCGCCTTGCCCAGTAATAGCCGGGATCCTCCATGGCGACGACTGCCTCTTTTCCCAATACCCGGCTGATAAGGTCGAGGCAGTGTCTGATGCCATGGGTAATCACGATGTCTTGAGGTGAGCAGTCAATCCCCCGATAGATCTGGATATGGTCGCAAATGGACTTGCGCAAGTTCTCGTCACCCCCAAGTGATGAGGCCGATACTGCGGTGGCGAGGTCTTTGGCGGATGGTGTGCATAACGACTTTAGATCTTTTTCTTCGAGCAATCCCGGATCGGCCAGTCTGGCAATAAACGGAACATACGGCTGTAAATAAGTGATGGACGCCGGTGAATCAGATAACCGGTGAGTATCAAGTTCGACTTGCAGTTCCTTCGTTCTGGCTGCCGCGATCATGTCGTCCGGCAATGTCGCACAGACAACCGAGCCGGCACCCTGCTTGCGAATGATGAAACCTTCTTCGCGTAATTGATCGAAAACTGTTTCCAGGGTCCCTCGTGAAACTCCCCATCTTTGCGCAAGCGTGCGCGTGGAGGGCAGCGCTTCGCCGGATTGGAGTCGACCGGAACTGATCAGGTGTTCAAGGAAACGGCACAAAAGCTGATGTTTGGTGGACAGCGAATGTTCAGTCAATTCGAACGGCAAGACTAGGTCGAGGCCAACTGGCCGCTTACCTCTGGTCATAGTGGTACACACCAAAATCCATTTAATGGATCTTCATCTTATCGCGGCATACAAATACGCTCAACGCCGCTCAAGCTAACGCGTTGAGGGGTGGCGCGCGAGTCATTGGGGTCAAGAGAAACTGGATTGGTATAGGGATATCGACGGCAATGACTGCTTTTGAAAAACTGTCAACACTCAATAAGACTAATCATCGCGAGCCGCAACTAAAGATTGCGATAGTCGGAGGGGGGGCAACAGCGATTAGTGTAATTGATGCGTTGCAGCGAGACGTAAAGCTGAAAAGTATGGATGTTGCAATTACCCTTTTTGAGCCTGACAAGAAAATCGGTCCAGGTCGCGCTTATCAAAACGATGGTGATTATGGATTGATTAATCGCCAGGCCCGATTCATGTCCGTGAAAAGTGATGATCCCCGGCACTTTGTAGGGTGGGTCACTCATAAATATGGAAGTGCATTGGCGCAACTTGATTTCTTGCCCCGTCACTATTTTGGCGAGTACTTGTCTGATTGTTTTGCCGAGCAAGTGGCGCTGGCGCGCGACCTGAAGCGTCCGATTCGGGTGATCGGGCAAAAGGTCACCAGCTTGACGATGCACGATGACAAAGCGGTCGTCGGTGTGGAAAACGGGCCGCAGCAAGTATTTGACCGTGTGATTCTGTGCATCGGTACCGCTGAGCCGGCGGATATCTTCTCGTTGGCCTGTTCCCAGAACTACATCGGCAATCCGTATCCGATGTGGACCAAATTTTCCGCGATTGGCGGCGACGATCAGGTGGCGATCATTGGTTCCAGCCTCTCAGCTGTCGATGCGGTCCTGGCCCTGAATGCCCAGGGACACCGTGGGAAGATCGTCATGCTGTCGCGCAATGCTTTGCTGCCAGCGGTGCGCATGCCGCATCACGACTTCACTTACAAGGTCATCACCCGCGAACGTATCGAAGAGCTGCGTGATGAAGCAGGGATGATCTCCTGGTCGAAATGGCTTGGCCTGATCACCTTCGAACTGACTGCCCAAGGGGTGGATCTGGAGAAGCTCAAGGCTGAACTGGCGCCTGGTCAACTGCCTTTCGAGCGGCTGGAGCGCCATCTTCAAGCGTCGACCCGCGGCGAAAAGTGGCTGTCCATTCTGATTGATATTGCCAACGACTACGTCGAGCTGGCCTGGGATAGCCTGAGTGCGGGCGATCGCAGTTATTACATGGCCAACTATCATTCGATTTTCATGAGCCTGTGCAACCCGATGCCTCCGGCGACGGCCAACAAATTGCGCAATATGCTCGAATCCGGGCACCTGGTGATTCGTCCTGGCCTGAAGGGCGTGGAACTGAGCCCCGGTGGCGGTTTTGTCCTGAATTACCAGGCAGGCGCTTGTCATTCCGACTGGGTGATCAACGCCACGCGATCTGAAACGGGTGGTGTCGGGCAGACAGGTACCGAGCTGGTGTCCTCGATGGTCAACAATGGCGTCGCTCAGCACCATCCGTTTGGTGGGCTGCACGTGTCATTCGGCTCGCACAAGGTAATCGACCGCAGTGGCAAAGCCAGCGACGCTATTTATGCCCTGGGCCAACTGGCTGCCGGTAACCACTACTACACCAGTTCACTGGCCATGATCACACGTCAGATCGACCGGGTCCTGCCGCATTTGCTGACTACTGATCAATACCTCAAGGAGCTTTCTGCGTGAAGTCCAGCAGCCCCGTCATCCTGTTGCCTGCAGCTTTATTGGCGGCTGTCATCGTGCCGCAGCTCGGACTCGGCCTGATGACCCCCACCGTGGCAAAACTGGCTGAGGAGTTTCGAGTCCCTCATGAGGCGATTCAGGAAACGTTCGTTGTTTACATGATCGGGTATGCGTTGTCGGTGGTATTGGCAGGTATTCTTGCCGATCGTATCGGAGCCCGTCGCGTACAGATTTCGGGGTTGCTGATTTGTGCTGCCGGGTGCCTGCTTGCAGCGCTCTCGGACTCCTTTTACCTGTTTGCGGTTGCGCGTTTCATGCAGGCCCTGGGAGGTTGTGTGGGAACCGTAACGACCAGACTGATCGTGAAATCGGATTATCCGGAAAGCAAACGACTGCGAATTCTCACCACCCTTGCCTCGGCGATCGCACTCACGCCATGTATCGCACCGTTGCTCGGCGGCATGCTGTTACCTTCGATAGGATGGCGCTGGATGATGGGCGGTGTGGGGATCTTCAATCTCGCGGCATTGGTGCTTTTCTGGCAGGTCGACACCTCTCCGGGGGCATCGGATTCGACGGGACGCAGCATCATTGCTGTTTATGCCGACAACTTCAGAAATGCGGATTATCTGGCATACGCTGCCGGCATCAGTCTGGTGTGGATGAGTTACTTCGTGTTCCTGTCCTGTTCGACTTATGCGCTGCAGACGGAACTGGGCCTGTCCAGCCTGGGTTACGGCGCGGTGATCTCCCTGTGCGCCGTCGGTTATGTGATTGGCAGTACGCTGGCGCGAGTCTTGAGCGCCAGGTGGGAGTTGAACGAGATCCTGCTGCTTGGAAGCAGAGTAGGCATGGCCGGGTGCATTTTGCTGGGCATTCTGTTGTCGATGTTTGGCAGTGGGCTGCCGGCGCTGCTGATTCCAATGGTGTTCATTCTGTTGTCGGTCGGGATGGTGATTCCCGCGACTCAGGCCGGGCTATTGAAGAGTGTCAGCCGCGATATCGGTATTTCCTCCGGGCAGTTTTTCTTTTTCCAGATGGCTGCGGGGGCCGGTTACGGTTGGCTGGTCAGTTCCTTTTCTGAACTGGGCGTTCGTGGCCTGGCACTGTTTATCGCCATTCCGATTGTCGTGTTATTCGTTTTCCTGAATATGTCGCAGGCACTGTCGAAGTCCCCGGAAAAACAGTTGAAGGCAGTCTCTCGGAGTTGAGATTGTTGTTGCTGCGACCCTGATAAAAAAAACAAGGAAGTGTAGTCGTGCAGTATCTGAAATCGCTGAAGTTGAACAGTGTGTGTTATGACATTCGTGGCCCGGCACTGGAACAGGCCAAAAAGATGGAGGAGGACGGCCAGCGCATTCTCAAGCTGAACATCGGCAATCCGGCTCCCTTCGGTTTCGAGGCGCCCGAGGAGATACTCCAGGATGTGATTCGTAATTTGCCCACGGCGCAAGGTTACAGTGACTCCAAAGGCTTGTTCAGCGCACGCAAGGCAGTCATGCAGTACTGTCAGCAGAAGCAGATCGAGGGCGTCGGCGTCGACGATATCTACCTGGGCAATGGCGTCTCCGAGCTCATTGTGATGTCACTGCAGGCGCTGCTGAACAATCGCGATGAAGTACTGGTGCCTGCACCGGATTATCCGTTGTGGACCGCCGCGGTGAGTCTTGCCGGCGGTAATGCGGTGCACTACATGTGCGACGAACAGCAGGACTGGTGGCCGGACCTCGATGACATGCGGGCCAAAATCACCCCCAACACCCGAGCTCTGGTCATCA
Source organism: Pseudomonas baetica (assembly GCF_002813455.1). NCBI lineage: Bacteria > Pseudomonadati > Pseudomonadota > Gammaproteobacteria > Pseudomonadales > Pseudomonadaceae > Pseudomonas > Pseudomonas baetica. The sequence goes on from NZ_PHHE01000001.1 coordinate 1,371,346, forward strand.
TCAACCCCAACAATCCCACCGGTGCGGTGTACCCGCGAGACGTGCTGCTGGGAATGCTGGAGATCGCGCGCCAGCACAATCTGGTGGTGTTCTCCGACGAGATCTACGACAAGATTCTCTACGACGAGGCTGTGCACATCAGCACCGCGTCGCTGGCGCCGGACCTGCTGTGCCTGACCTTCAACGGGTTGTCCAAGTCGTACCGGGTGGCCGGGTTTCGCTCCGGCTGGCTGGTGATTTCCGGGCCCAGACAGCATGCCGCCGGCTACATCGAAGGCATCGACATGCTGGCGAACATGCGCCTGTGCGCCAACGTTCCGGCACAACATGCGATCCAGACCGCGCTGGGGGGGTACCAGAGTATCAATGACCTGGTCTTGCCTCAGGGGCGCCTGCTCGAACAGCGCAACCGGGTGCATGAACTGCTCAACGCTATTCCTGGCGTCAGTTGCGTCAAGCCGATGGGCGCGCTGTACGCGTTTCCAAGGCTCGATCCGAAAGTTTGCCCGATCAAGGATGACGAGAAGTTTGTCCTCGAGCTTTTGATGTCGGAAAGGCTGCTGGTCGTCCAGGGCACCGCGTTCAACTGGCCCGCTCCCGACCATTTTCGCGTGGTCACGTTGCCGGCATTGCCGGACATCGAAGACGCCATGGCGCGGATTCATCGATTCATCAGCAGCAAGTCGGTCAACAACCTGAGCGTTCGCCGAATGTCGAATAACGCCCGGCACCTGTGGCCGGTCTTCTGAATCCAAACGCAGATCAAACAAGCAAGTTGTCATGCCAGACGTAAGTTCGTGGCAGGTGTGACAGCGCAAAGTGTCAGACGGCTGGATGCCACGCTCGGCCAACTCTCTAAGTTGTGCAGCATAAAGGAATGGGTATGCGGAACTTTGATGCGCAGGTTTCTTATCGGGTCATGCTTTCTCAAGATGAGGTTAATCATCATGGAAGCCGTTGGGAGAAAGAGGCCTTGAGTGAGCTGGAAGAGCGACTTGGGGCAGGTTCCGACTTTCCCTGCATCTTTTCCAAGAACGCATTCAAGAAGTCTTCGATCAAGTTTGTATTTGTCGACGCTTTGGATGCCCAGGGGCTGGCGAAACTGGCTGAAGGCTTGAAAGAGTATGTAACGCTTTCCAGAACATGGAGTGGTTCAATCGAAGACGCTTATCCGCTGATCGTGTTCTTTTCAAAGGACGCGATATCGGCCAGTACTGCGCAGGAGTATCAAGCCGCCGGGTGGGGGGTGCTGCAGAGCCTGCACTGGCTGGATGAAAGCCCCTGGCCGGACAGCGTCGATGTCGACCCGGAGTCACCGTTCTGGTCGATGTGCTTTGCTGGAATGCAACTGTTTGTGAATATGAGTTCTCCCGCACACACAGTACGCAAGAGCAGAAACCTGGGCTCCAGATTTGCGCTGGTGATTAACCCGCGTGAACGCTTCGATGTATTTGCCGGCGATACCGTGGGCGGACGTAATGTTCGCGCCAATATCCGCAAACGCATCCTTAAATATGATTCGTTGCCCCACGCCTTGCAATTGGGCGGTTTTGGATCTGGCGCCAAAGAGTGGTGGCAATACGGTTTGATTGAAGAAAATGCAGAGCGCACGGATGTTTGTCCATTCAAACATTCCAGCCATGAAAATAAAGAGGAAGCCTGATGTTCAAGTTGATTGTATCCAACGGCAGAGTGGCAGACCGCACGGCATTTACCCGCGTCGGTGCCTTGAAGGCCGCGTCGGCACTTGAAGCCAGGTATGGTGTGGTGCCGCTGTATATCGGTGATGGCCGGTGCGAGCCGGCTGCCGATGACTGGACAGTCAGTCTGCCGGCGGGACGTGAGCAGATCGACGCACTGCATCGCGCCGTGGCCTGTGCGGTAGAGGAGCAGCTACTCACGGTGGTCATCAACGGAACGTGCCCGGCCAGCCTGGGCAGCGTACCTGCGGTGGCGAGACATTACCCGGACCTTTGCCTGGTGTGGATCGATGCCCATGGTGACTTCAATATCCCGACGACCACGGACACGGGCTACCTGGGCGGGATGGTGGTGTCTGCATTATGTGGTCTCTGGGACAGCGGCTGTGGCGCCGGCATCCGTGCGCAGAACGTCATTCTGGTCGGCGCGCGCGACATCGACGGGCAAGAGCAGCGTCTGCTGAGCGCCAATAATGTGCGCACGCTTTCCCCGCAGCAGGCAACGGCTGAAGCCGTGCGCAGCGCTATCGGCCAATCACAGGTCTGGGTGCACATCGATTGGGATTCGCTTGAGCCTGGCTACGTGCCCGCCGATTACGCAGTGCCCGGGGGTCTGCTGCCGCAACAGCTCGCGGCGATCCTGGGAGCGATTCCGCTCGAGCAGATCGTCGGCCTGGAAATCGCCGAGTTCAATGCATCCTGCGATGCGGCGACGGCACAGCGCGCGACCCGCTGCATCATCGATATCGTTGACCCGATCCTGTCCAAAGCGTGTCTTGAGGCGAGTGTGTGCCATGCATAAACCGGCTGATGCTGCCCGGCTGCGTTTCAGCAAGATGCACGGTGCGGGCAATGACATGATCATTCTGGATCTGCGTGATGCGCAGGATCCGTCGCGCGAATTGTGCAAGTACCTGGCTAACCGCCATAAAGGTATCGGCGCCGATATGGTCCTGGGTGTCAAGGCCGCGCGCAATCCGTCGTCCGTTGCCTCGTTCGATATCTGGACGGCGCAGGGCGAGTCCTCCCGGCAATGCGGCAACGGCGCGCGGTGTGTCGCCGCCTGGCTGGTTCGGGCAGGCCTGACGGATGCGTCCGAGTTCACCCTCGACAGTCCTTCCGGTACCCACAAGGTCCGGGTCATGGAGGACGGCAACTATCAGATCAGCATGGGCGCGCCGAATTTCTCGCCCGCCGCCATCCCGGTGTTCGGCTTCGACGAAGCGCAGTCGGCTTATCAACTCGAACTCGCCGGGCAACACCTGGAGTGTTCGGCGGTATCGATGGGCAACCCGCACGCGGTGATCGAAGCCGAGCGCAATCAGTATGAGATTCCTGCTGTCGGTAGTGCCCTGCAAAACTCCGGGTATTTCTCCCCTGACGTCAATGTCGGATTCGTGCAGTTGCAATCCCGGAACAGGATAAAACTCAAGGTCTACGAATTCGGCGCTGGCGAAACGCTGGCCTGCGGCAGCGGTGCCTGCGCGGCGGTCGCGGTGTTGGCGCGGGCCGGGCGGGTCGACAGTTCGGTCGAGGTCGAACTGCCCGGCGGAACCCTTGAAGTCACCTGGGAGCGTGGCTTGTCCGCGATGTACCTCTCTGGCCCTGCTGAATTCGTATTTGATGGAGAACTCGCTCATGCCGTTGTATGAAAGCATTCTGGACACGATCGGCCGTACGCCAATCGTCAAGCTGCAAAGGCTCGCCCCGGAACACGTCAGCATTTATGTGAAGGTCGAGTCGTTCAACCCCGGTGGTTCGGTCAAGGACCGACTGGCGCTGGCTGTGGTACTCGACGCCGAAGCCAGGGGCCTCTTGAAGCCTGGCGATACGATCGCCGAATGCACTTCCGGCAATGTCGGCATTGCGCTGGCGATGGTTGCCGCGGCGCGTGGCTATAACTTTGTGGCGATCATGTCCGACAGTTACTCGATCGAACGGCGCAAGCTGATTCGTGCCTATGGCGGCAAGGTTCTGCTGTTTCCTGCTCACCTGGGCAGCAGCGGCGGCAACCAGATTGCCGATGAACTGGCGCACAAGTTTGGCTGGTTCAGATCCCGACAATTCGATAACCCGGCCAACCCTTCCTATCACCGTGAAACCACCGCCACCGAAATCCTCGGTGATTTTGCCGGTAAACGCCTGGATTACTTTGTCACTGGTTTCGGTACCAGCGGCACCCTGACCGGCGTTGGCCAGATGCTGCGAGTCGCGCGACCTGCCGTGCAGATCGTTGCCGCAGAACCGGAAAATGCCGCGTTGCTGTCGGGCGGCACATGGGGCGTGCACCAGATCCAGGGGCTCGCGCCCAACTTCACGCCGACCATCATGGACAAGACTGTCATCGATAAAGTCCTGACCGTGAACGAGTACGATGCGCGCGACACTTCGCAGCGTCTGGCCAGGGAGGAGGGGATCTTCGTCGGCATTTCCTCGGGCGCCTCGGTCGCCGCAGCGTTGAAGGTTGCCGAAACCGCAGCGGCCGGTTCAGTGCTGCTGGCCATGCTGCCGGATACCGGTGAACGTTATCTCTCGACCTTCCTGATGGACGGCATCGCCGAAGATTCCGACGATGACTGGTTGCAGTCGCTCAAGCCGTAACAGGCAACCGGTTACTTGGCGAAGCAGGCGCTCTAAGGGATTAGCATCATGGTGGAAACTCTTCCGGCAGCAGATTACATCGAGTTCGCGCGCCCGTTTCCAATGCATCGTGGAGGTGTACTGGAAGATTTCAGGCTGACGTATGAGACGTTCGGACAACTGAATGATCGTCGCGACAACATCGTCCTGGTCCTGCCCGGCATGTCCGCCAACAGCCACGTCTGCAGTGTCGTCCGCGATCCTGAGACAGGCTGGTGGGAGGACTTTGCAGGTTCAGGCAAGCCGATCGATACAGACCGCTGGTATGTGATCTGTTTCAACTACCTGGGTGGTTGCAAGGGCTCGACGGGGCCGATGTCCACCGAGCGCGCGAGTGGCAAACCTTACCAGTCGCGCTTTCCCGAACTGAGCATCGAAGACATCGTCGACACGATCGTCATGGCCGTGAAAGCGCTGGGCATGGAGGAAGTGAACTGCCTGATCGGTGCTTCGATGGGGGGTATGTGCGCGCTGGCCCTGTTGACCCGGCATCCGGGTTTTGTCCGGCATCACATCAATTTGTGCGGTGCGGCCAGTTCGCTTCCCGTGTCTACAGCCTTGCGTTCATTGCAGCGGGAAGCCATCCGCAGTGATCCGCTTTGGGCCGGTGGGGAGTATTCGCCGGATGCGCGTCCGGTCCACGGCATGACGCTGGCCCGCAAGATCGGCCTGTTGAGTTACCGCTCCGGCGTGCAATTGAATCGCCGTTTCAGCCGCAGCGATCAGTCGGCAGGAAAATCCGCCGGCATGACCCACGACTTTGAAGTCGAGGACTATCTGCAGGCCAATGCCTGGCGATTCGCACGGGATTTCGACCCCAACAGTTATCTGCAGTTAAGCCGCGCGATTGATCTCTATGCCTGTCTGAAGCAGCCGCAGGGCGGTTTTCAGACTGCCGGGCTGGAGCAGGTTCTGGTGGTCGGCGTCGAGAGCGACACGCTGTTTCCTGTCGCGCAACAGCAGTACATCGCTCAAGGGCTTGAGCAGGATGGTGCAGAGGTGACCTTTGTCCGGCTCGATTGCCCGGACGGGCACGACGCCTTTCTGACCGATCTGCGGGCGTTCGGGCCGCTGCTGGAACATTTCATGAATCGTATTGGTTCCGTCCTCCCAGCGGGCAGGTCGGAGCGTTGTCTGGAGTTGCACGATGAACGATTTTGACAAGGTTGCATTAGTGACCGGCGCCAACCGTGGCATCGGTTTCGAGGTGGCACGACAACTGGCCGCCGAGGGGGTGACTGTGGTGCTCAGTGGCAGGAATTACCAGGCTGTCGCTCAGGCGGCCGATGCGCTGATCGCCGTGGGGCTCAAGGTGTTCCCGTGCCTGCTGGATGTCACGGATGAAGACAGCATCGCCTCGGCCGTCAGACTGATCGAGGCGAAGTTCGGTCGACTGGATATCCTGATCAATAACGCCGCGATCCGTATCGAGTCCTACGGGCTGAACCCGTCGCAACAGCCACTTCAACAGTGGCGACAGACGTTTGAAACCAATCTGTTCGGCATGGTCGCGGTGACCCAGCATTGTCTGCCGCTGATTCGCCAATCTGCGGCCGGACGCATCGTCAACGTATCCAGTCTGCTGGCATCGCTCACCACGCATACCAATGTGGACTCATACGCCTATTCACCCATGTTCAAGTCCTTGCCGGGCTACAGCGCCAGTAAAAGCGGGGTGAATTCGTGGACGGTTCACCTGGCTTACGAACTTTGCGACACGCCCGTCAAGGTCAATGCGGTGCATCCCGGCTACACCAAAACCGGCATGAATGACGGCGCCGGTGATCTCGACGTGCAAGAAGGTGCGCGGACCAGTGTCGCTCTGGCGCTGATCGGTGCAGATGGCCCCACTGGCACTTACCGCCATCAGGACCGCGTGATTCCCTGGTAAGTCGTTGCTGTTTTTCTGCTTCTAACTGTTCAGTAGAAAGGATTCTTCATGATTAAGCTTGCACTCGTCACCGATAAGCCGAACTTGCACATTGACTACGACATGCCGCCATTGCTGGAAGCCTGCAAGCAACTGGCGATCAACGCCGATGTGTGCTTCTGGGATGATCAGTCAATCGATTGGGCAGCCTACGATGCGGTGTTGATCCGCTCACCCTGGGACTGCATTGAAAACCTCGACGGTTTTTTTGCCTGGTGCGACAAGGTGCATGCACTGACTTGCCTGTTGAACGTGCCGTCCGTGGCCCGGTGGGGATTGAACAAACTGTACCTGAAGGACATTGCTGCGCACGGCGTGCCGATTATTCCCAGTGTGTTCCTGGCGCCCGACGATGCCCCCGAGGGTTATCTGGCTGATTTTCTCGAGGCGAACACCGACAGCCACGAATTTGTCGTCAAACCGACGATCGGCTCGTATTCGCGCGGGGTGAAAAGGTTTGTCCGCGCCGGTTCCGAGGCCGCGCTGGCGCACATCCGCGCCCTGCAAAAGCGCGGTTCGCACGTGATCATTCAGCCGTACATCACCACCATCGACACCTACGGCGAGACAGACCTGACCTTCTTCGATAACACGTTCAGCCATTCCATCCGCAAGGGCGCCATGCTCATGGCGGACGGTACGGTGAATGTGCCGACCCCCGAGTTTCGCCAGCCGCGCGAGGCGGATGCAGAAGAGCAGGCGGTAGCGCTATCGGCGCTGGTGGCTTCTGCCGAGGTACTCGGGCTTGAGTTGCCGTTGCTCTACGGCCGGGTCGACGTGATCCGCGACTATGACGGTCGGCCGATGATCATGGAAATGGAGATTTGCGAACCCTCGCTCAACCTGCCATTTCGGGCTGACAGCGCGATGAACCTGATCGAAGGTGTGCTCAAGCGCATTGACAGGCGCCTGGTCGATCTTTGAAACATCCGTGAACGCCAATAAACAAGCCCGACCGCATTGCCGGGCTTTTTTTGTGCGCGCGATTACCCGAATATGGGCGTTTTCCGATGGCACAAGGATCAGGCGTCATGACCAAGACAGCCGAGCGGGTCAATATTGTCGACACTCAGGTGTTGTCCCACGACTGGTACCTGTTGAAGAAAATCACCTTTGACTACCTGCGTAACAACGGTGACTGGCAGCGGCAGACACGCGAGGTCTATGACCGTGGCAATGGTGCGGCGATCCTGTTGTTCAATCGCGAAAAGCGCACGGTGGTGCTGACCCGCCAATTCCGTCTGCCGGTGTTCGTCAACGGTCACGATGGATTGCTGATCGAAGTGGCAGCCGGGCTGCTGGAAGGTGCGGCGCCGGAACAGCGGATTCGCGACGAGGCCGAAGAGGAAACCGGCTACCGTGTGCACGACGTGAAGAAGGTATTCGAGGCTTACATGAGTCCCGGTTCGGTGACCGAGAAACTGCACTTTTTCATTGCCGAGTACGACGCGCAATCAAAGGTCAGCGAGGGCGGTGGCCTGGAAGAAGAAACCGAAGAACTGGAAGTGCTGGAATGGGGTTTCCATGAGGCGCTGGCGGCGTTCCAGCGCGGCGAGATCTGCGACGCCAAGACCATCTTGCTGTTGCAGTATGCGGCGATGAACAATCTGTTCGCCCGATAAAGCAAAGATCGCAGCCTGCGGCAGCTGCATTGAAATACGTTCCCTCTGTAGGAGCTGCCGCAGGCTGCGATCTTTTGATCATCTAAAACAACTCCCCAGTCCTGCCTGCCGCCGGCCAGTCACCACCCTCCAGCACCAGCAACCGCTCTTTTGCCTCCAGCCCACCCGCAAACCCGGTCAACTTCCCCGACGCGCCAATGACCCGATGACACGGCGCCACAATCGAAATCAGATTACGGCCATTCGCCGCTCCCACCGCGCGCACGGCTGTCGGATTTCCGATCTGCTCGGCGATCTGGCTGTAAGTGCGGGTTTCGCCAAACGGAATGGTCAGCAACGCCGCCCAGACCTTTTTCTGAAAATCAGTGCCGACAAAGTCCAGCTCCAGATCGAAGCGATCACGCTTCCCGGCAAAATATTCTTCAAGCTGCTGCGCGGTTCGCTGCAGCAGCGGATTGTCCGGCGCTTCGCTCATCGGACCGAGGCGCACCCGGTTCGGTTTGTCGTTTTCCCAGAGGATGGCCGCCAGTCGTGATCCGTTCGCGACCAGCTTCAAATCGCCGACCGGTGAGGGCAGGGTGATGAACGTAAAAGACATGCGAGCAATCTCCGGACAGGCACGGCAACAGCGCCCAGCATACTGCCTGATCAGAGAGGCGCAAACCGCAAACCCGACCATACTGCTTGTTGCTCCGGAAGCGTTCCACCTCTGCTTTGCACAGCCCCTAAAACAAAAAAGAGATCGACTCATGAAGTACGAACCTTTGGCCAAATCGCTGATAGCGACCTCACTGGCACTCAGTTGCCTCATGGCTCACGCCGCCTCGGTGGCACCGGTTGCCGCTGAAAACGGCATGGTGGTCACCGCACAACATCTGGCCACGCATGTCGGCGTCGATGTGCTGAAAAGCGGTGGTAACGCCGTGGATGCGGCAGTTGCCGTCGGTTATGCGCTGGCGGTGGTGTATCCCGCAGCGGGCAACCTCGGCGGTGGCGGTTTCATGACCATTCAACTGGCGGACGGGCGCAAGACCTTCCTCGACTTCCGCGAAAAAGCCCCGCTGGCGGCGACTGCCAACATGTATCTGGACAAGGACGGCAACGTCGTTCCGGATCTGAGCACCCGTGGTCACCTCGCGGTGGCGGTGCCGGGCACCGTGTCGGGTATGGAGCTGGCGCTGAGCAAGTACGGCACCAAGCAGCGCAAAGAGATGATCGCCCCGGCGATCAAACTGGCTGAAGACGGTTTTGAGTTACAGCAAGGCGATGTCGAGTTGCTGGAATATGCCACGGACGTATTCAAGAAGGACATGCGCGATTCCGGTTCGATCTTCCTCAGCAACGGCGAGCCGATGCAGGTCGGGCAGAAACTGGTTCAGAAAGATCTGGGCAAAACCCTGCGCACCATTTCCGAAAAGGGTGCCGACGGTTTTTATAAAGGCTGGGTGGCCGACGCCATTGTCACCTCCAGTCAGGCCAACAAGGGCATCATCACCCAGGCCGACCTCGACAAATACAAAACCCGTGAACTGGCACCGGTGGAGTGTGACTACCGTGGCTACCACGTCGTTTCGGCGCCACCGCCAAGCTCCGGCGGGGTGGTGATCTGCCAGATCATGAACATTCTCGAAGGCTATCCGATGAAGGATCTGGGCTTCCATTCAGCCCAGGGCATGCATTACCAGATTGAAGCCATGCGCCACGCGTATGTTGATCGCAACAGCTACCTCGGCGATCCGGACTTTGTGAAAAATCCGATCGAGCACCTGCTGGACAAGAACTACGCGACCAAACTGCGTGATGCCATCCAGCCGCAAAAGGCTGGCGTCTCTGCCGAATTGAAACCGGGCGTCGCGCCTCATGAAGGCAGCAACACCACCCATTATTCGATCGTCGACAAGTGGGGCAACGCGGTCTCGGTCACCTACACCCTTAATGACTGGTTCGGCGCGGGTGTGATGGCGAGCAAGACCGGGGTGATTCTCAACGACGAAATGGACGACTTCACGTCCAAAGTCGGCGTGCCGAACATGTACGGTCTGGTGCAGGGCGAGGCCAACGCCATCGCACCGGGCAAGGCGCCGCTGTCGTCGATGAGCCCGACCATCGTCACCAAGGATGGCAAGGTGGTGATGGTGGTCGGCACGCCGGGCGGCAGCCGCATCATCACCGCTACTCTGCTGACCATGCTCAACGTCATCGACTACGGCATGGGCCTGCAGGAAGCGGTCGATGCGCCGCGTTTCCACCAGCAATGGATGCCGGAAGAAACCAACCTCGAAGACTTCGCCGCCAGCCCGGACACGAAGAAGATCCTCGAAAGCTGGGGTCATAAATTTGCCGGGCCGCAGGACGCCAACCACATCGCTGCGATTCTGGTCGGCGCGCCGTCGCTGGGCGGCAAACCGGTCGGCAAAAACCGCTTCTACGGCGCCAACGATCCACGCCGCAATACCGGGTTGTCACTGGGTTACTGAGAGGCGTAAAAAGGGGGCGGGCGTATGTCTGCCCCTGTCTTCAGTATCGATCAAGGAAGTCACACCATGACCACCGCATTACTGATCATCGACGTCCAGCGCGCAGTGTGCTCGGGTGAATACCAGTGCCACGACATCCATCGCGTGATCGAAACCATCAACGCCCTCAGCGCCCGCGCGCGCCAGGCCGGGGTGCCAGTGGTGCTGATTCAGCATGAGGAAAAGGACAGCCCGCTGGCCCATGGCGCCGAAGGCTGGCAACTGGCCGATGGACTTGAAACGTCCCCGCAGGATTTGCGCGTACGCAAGACCACACGGGATTCGTTCTACCAGACTGACCTGCGCAAACTGCTGCCCGGAGAGGATTTCGAACGATTGGTGATCTGCGGCCTGCAAACCGACTACTGCGTCAACGCCACCGTGCGCCAGGCCCATCAACTGGGCTACGACGTGGTGCTCGCCTCAGACGCGCACTCCACCGTCGACAACGGCAACATGAGCGCCGAAGACATCATCGCCGAACACAACAAGGACCTGGCGCACCTGACCGGCTCCGTGGCGCGGATCGATGTCAAACCCGCCGCCGATATCGTGTTCTGACAACACCCCCTGGAGGAGTGAGCCTGCTCGCGAAAGCGTTCTGTCATCCGAGACATCATCGACTGACCGGACGCTTTCGCGAGCAGGCTCGCTCCCACGGGGTTCGCGTTTTCCAGAAACCGTTGAGTACACCGAGGATTTCCGGCAGCAGCACTGGCATACTGCCCGCCGCCTGAAGAATGGAATCCTCTCGATGCTCGCTTTCACCTTCCGTCACGCCTTGACGCTGACTTCTCTCGCGTTTGCCTCCGTTATTCACGCCAGCAGTTTTAATTGCGTCAGTGCTGCCAGCAAGACTGAAAAGGCCATCTGCAGCACTCCGGATATTTCAGGCCTTGACGATAAACTCGCAGAGCGTTGGCGCTCGACCCTGGCCAAAGTCCCTAATCCCAAAGTCCTCAAGACAGATCAACGGCAATGGCTGAAAAATCGCAACGCCTGTGGCGACTCGGCGGCCTGCTTACGCCGAGCGTACCTGATGCGCCTTGCCGAACTTGAACACGCCACTGAGCCGTTCAGTTGGGACGCGACCTGGCAACTCATTCCGCCGAGTTCTTCAACATCGGCCACGGTGATCACTCAGCGTCGTGATGCCACGCACATCGCCTTCGACATCACGGCGGGTGAGGGTGCCAATTCCGGGGATCTGGAGGGAGTCGCCACGCTCAAGGGCGATGAAGCCTTTTACAGCGAAGGCGAATGCAACCTGAGTTTCACGCCCGTCAATGGCGTGCTGGATATCTCGCCAGTTGGCTCGGGTGGCTATTGCAGCGCCGGCATGGGCGTGTACTACACCGGTCGGTTTGTCGCCTCGCAGCAACCGTTGGCGCTTGATTACGACATGCTCAGCCTTGGCCTGGCGCGAACGCCAGAAGAAAACCAGGCCCTGCACAAACTGCTCAAGGATGACTATCAGAGACTGGTGGAGTTATCCGGCTCTTTGATGGCCGGTGAGCCTTCAAGCGATGTGCCAGGTAGTCAGGTCGCGCAAATGTGGATGCGCGGTCTAGGCGCCACCGGCATCGTCATGCATTCAACTGACGCGCGTTTCTGGGTGTTGTTACAGACCTACGATGCCAAAGGCCAAGCGTTCCTGCGCTATTACACCAACGCGGCGCAATGGAAAACCCGTCTACCCGATGCCCTGCAAGCCTGGAATGAAAGCAAGAAGAGCTATCAGGATCTCCCCGTGGAGTTCACGCCCTGAATCCATGGCCATGCATCGCTTGTTAGCGGTAAATCCAGCGCACTTGACTGACAGCGCTATGCTGGTTCGAGCATTGATTTCAACGGATGACGGCCATGACTATTCAGGCACTACGGGCGAACGCGACCCATCTGGACGCAGTGGCGCCATTGTTCGACGCCTATCGCTGTTTCTACGAACAACCGTCGAACCTTGAACAATCACGAGCGTTCATCGCCGAGCGCATGGCCGGCAACGAATCAGTGATTTTTCTCGCTCAGGATGACAAGGCTGAAGTGCTGGGCTTTGTGCAGTTGTACCCGACGTTTTCCTCCATCGACGCCCATCGCACCTGGCTGCTCAGTGACCTGTTCACCACGCCTGCCGCCCGTGGTCGCGGGGTCGGCAGACTGTTGATGAACACCGCACGAGACTTCGCGCTGCAGACCAATGCCAAAGGTCTGGTGCTGGAGACCGCGACCGACAATGTCACCGCGCAGGGTTTGTACGAGTCGCTGGGGTATGTGCGAGATACGGGTTACTACACCTACCTCCTCGATTTGCGGCAGGGCTGAGCAAATATTTTTCTCGAATTGCCGAATTCAGGCTTTCCCCAGCCGACCACTCTCTCTAGAATCCGCCCGGCCTTTGTAATGGAGGCGCATTGCCATCATTCGGCATTGTTCATAAAGGGACGGACATCATGCAATTTGGGAAAATTCTGGCGCTGGGCCTGGTGCTCGCGCTGGGCGGTTGTGCCAGTTTCACCAAAGACGAAGTGGCGCCGGTGACAATGCCGTCGATGGCCAACTACGCCAACAAGCCTGACGTCTACGTCGATTTCGACTTCTATCAGGGCGAGCCGAAAAGTGCTTCCGCCACAGAAGTGCCGCAGGCACGCGATCAGCTCAAGCCGCAGCTGCAAAAAATTCTGACCGATTCCGGTCTGTTCGGCCGTGTCACCCTGGACGAGTTCCAGAAGCAGCCGGGCGACTACAATCTGCGCCTGAAGGTCTACAACCATCCGCCGAATGCCGGTTCGATGGTGCTGGCCTACATCAGTGGTTTCAGCATGATGGTAATCCCGGCTTATGGCACCGATCAGTACACCATGAGCCTGGAAGCCTTGGATGGCCAAGGTCAGGCACTGACCACCGCGAGTAATCACGACGCGGTCGGCACCTGGATTGGCATCTGGTTTATCCCGTTGATGGGCAACACGACGAACAAGGCCGTGACCGACACGTTCACCCGTCAGGTCAACGCGCTGCTCAAGCAAGTGGTCGAGACCAACAGCCTGAAGTACTCGGCGCTGGAAACCCGCATTCCACGGGCCTAAGCCAAAAAAAGAGCCGCGATTGCGGCTAATGCCAGTCAGTTAAGCTGACTGGCATTTTTGTTTTTGATCGGATACTTCGGCGATTTGAGCCTGATTGCCCGAGGATAAATGCGCTCCTCGCGTCGATGTGGCAGGACATAATGCGGGGCTGAGGCATGCAACTCTGCGAGATATTTGGGGATGTTCCCCGAACGATCCGCAGAAACGCCGTTGATAAACCCCAAGATCGCCCAAGTGCACGCGGTGAAGCTCAGTTCGCATGGATGGATGCCTGGACAATGGCGGCTCATCTCCACCATCTGATAACGCAACAGGTTGTAGCCCAACAACACGCCCCACAGTTCCTGCTCAATCATTTCGGGCGTCTTGCTGCGCAGCGTATAGCTGCTGTTCAGCAGGGTCTGCTTCATTTCTCTAAACCCTAACTCGATCTCCCATCGCTGGCTGTAGAGATCGACGATTTCGTCGGACGGGAAGCGTAATGAGTCGGCCATCGACGTCAGTATCTGACAAACCTTGCCCTTGACGGTTTTGCTCAGAAGCCGCGCAGTCAGGCGCTCCGGCAATCCAGGCCATTGCTTGCGGGCCTGCGGCGAAGTACTCAACGAGACCACAGCATCGTGGCGCCCCAAACGCTGAAGCACTTCGTACTGCGAGCCTTTTTTCAGCGGCATCAACCAATGTCGCTCGATGCCTGCTTGCTGCCATTGATGCAGCAACCCCAAGGAATAAAAGCCGCGATCGAACAGCGTCAGCGAGTGATCGGGGGTGGTTTCGATCAGTTGCTCCGCCAGTTTCATCTCGTTGCTGCGATAGCCGTCAAACGCGCTGCCAATCAGTAAGTGACTGGTCAATTCCATTTGGCAAACCATGCGCACCTGAGGAAAACCAGTATCGCCATGCTGGTTGCTGGCGGAGTCGTAACGCGCACGGTTTTCCGGTGTATCGGGCGTACGCCAGACGACGCCGTCGACACCCAGCAAGCGCAACCCGGCCCAGGTCGGATGACTGGCCGCTTCATGCCAGCTTTTCTGAGTCAGATCGAAGACTTGTCGTACGGCCTCGCTGCCCAGCCGCTGACGGGCTTGGACTACGGCGCTGGGCGCGACCAGCGGACGTTGCCCAGGCAGCATGATGTTCATGCGACTGACCACATCCCACGCCGACATGCGTCGAAAAAACGCCATGGAGATGACGCACCAAAGCATCATTTCCAAAGGTAAGCGTCGCCTGCGCAAAGTGGCTACACCGGCCTGCTCCAATGCCTGTTCGACCAGAGATGGATCAAGCAACGAGTCCAACCCTTCGAGGGAGTTGGGAGTCGAGACGAAGTTGTGGGTGAGTTCCAGTGCCCGAGCCAGACGCATAAAAAAATCCGATGCCTATTCAGGCATCGGATTTTGATTTCTTGCGGCCAAAGGTCAAGCAAAAGGGCTTAACTGATCAGCATTACGCGATTGCGGCTCTTTTTTTGTCTGTTACTTCAATGCCTGAATAAACTGCGGATCGCTGTACAGTTCCTTCAGCAGGTCACGCAGCATCGGGTTGTAAGCGTTGACCGCGTTCGGGATCGCAATGAAGCCGAAGAAGCTGCTGCTCCACTGGCTGCTGACATCCTTGGTCGCGTCGTACACCACATCGTTGCCGTTGAGCAGGGTGAAGCGCGCAGCCAGCTTGCCGTTACCCGTGCCCATGCCAGCGGTCAGTTCATTCTTCACCACCAGCACTTTCAACTGCCGCTGAGCTTGCGGATCCAGCAGGCCAGCCTTGCGCAGTTCTTCGGTGATCGCATCCTGAATGTGCGCCGGGATGCTGCCGGACGGCGAACGGACTGGGTTGGCGCGCACCATCAGTGAACCTTCACCGGACTCGGCAGTGACCTGAGGATTGCTGATCGCGTGCAGCGGCGGAGTTTGTTTGAGCTTCTGGACGTTTTCGTAGTTCGGCTCGTAGCGGAGCATGGTCATGCCACAACCTTGCAGCAACAGCGCCAGCATCGGGATCAACAACAACGACTTCTTCACGGCAGTTCCTTGCGTGGGAATGTAGGGGCGCGAATTATGGGCAGAGTGCCATCATCGAGCAACCACCCCTGCATATTCACTGGCGATGGGTCCGTTTCAGCCTCGCCCAGTCAGCAGTTTCTCGATCTGCGCCAATTCCCACGTACTGAGCAGACTCACCGGGTCCGTGCCATAACGCTGCCACGTCTCAAGTGCGCCTTCATGGCCGTCGGCGTTGCGTGCATATTCACAGTGATGCAAGCGCTCACCTTGAAAATCCAGCAGCAGATACCAGCCTTCGATATGGACCGCGACCAGTCCGGCCTCGGTGCGCGCTTCGCAACTGAATGCGAGCACACCCAGCGCAGCTTCACGCAAACGCTGGCAAACCTCGCGGGCGGTGAGCAATGAAGACATGTTTGAACTCTATGTATGCACAAGCGCGCCAGCATAATGCGCCAGCCGCCAAGTGTCAGCGATCACTGGCCCGATCCCGGACAATTCCGTAACATCCTCAACCCTCTTTTTTCGCGAACATCGCAGGCCGTGCTCAGCGGCCGCTCAATCAGGTAAGCCATGAAACCGATTCGTCTGCGCGCTGATGTCCTGGCCGGACTCACCACCTCGTTTGCCCTGTTGCCCGAGTGCATTGCGTTTGCGCTGGTGGCCCACCTCAACCCGCTGATGGGCCTGTATGGCGCTTTCATCATTTGTACGCTGACGGCATTGTTTGGTGGCCGGCCGGGGATGGTTTCCGGCGCGGCGGGTTCGATGGCGGTGGTGATCGTCGCGCTGGTGGTGCAACACGGCGTGCAATATCTGCTGGCGACGGTGCTGCTGGGCGGTCTGATCATGATGGTGTTCGGGCTGTTGCGCCTGGGCAAACTGGTGCGCATGGTGCCGCATCCGGTGATGCTCGGCTTCGTCAACGGCCTGGCGATCATCATTGCGCTGGCGCAACTGGAGCATTTCAAAAACGGTGAAGACTGGCTCAGCGGTACGCCGTTGTACCTGATGACCGGGCTGGTGCTGTTGACCATGGCCATCGTCTACATTCTGCCGCGCCTGACCCGTGCGGTGCCGCCGGCACTGGTGGCCATTCTGGGGGTGGGCCTGCTGGTCTACCTGTTCGGCCTGCCAACCCGCACCCTCGGCGACATGGCGCACATTGCCGGCGGTTTGCCGACTTTCGCCTTGCCGGACATTCCGTGGACCTGGGAAACCCTCGGCATCATTGCGCCTTACGCGATCCTGATGGCGTTGGTCGGTCTGCTGGAAACCCTGCTGACCCTCAACCTCACCGACGAAATCACCGAAACCCGGGGCTACCCGGATCGCGAGTGCGTGGCGCTCGGCGCGGCGAACATGGTCTCGGGTGCATTCGGCGGCATGGGCGGTTGCGCGATGATCGGCCAGACCGTGATCAACCTGAGCTCCGGCGGGCGCGGGCGTCTGTCCGGCGTAGTGGCTGGCGTGCTGATCCTGTTGTTCATCCTGTTTCTGTCGCCGCTGATCGAGCGCATTCCGCTGGCGGCGCTGGTGGGGGTGATGTTTGTGGTGTCGCAGCAGACATTCGCCTGGGCCTCGTTGCGGGTGTTGAACAAAGTGCCGCTCAACGATGTGCTGGTGATTATCGCCGTGACCACCATCACCGTGTTCACCGACCTGGCCACCGCCGTGCTCTGCGGGATCATCATTGCCGCGCTGAATTTCGCCTGGCAGCAGGCCCGCGAGTTGTACGCCGATGAACATCTGGAAGCCGACGGCAGCAAACTCTACCGCTTGCACGGAACGCTGTTTTTCGCCTCGACCACGCCGTTCCTGAATCAGTTCGACCCGGCCAATGACCCGGCGCGGGTGACGCTGGATTGCCGGCATCTGAGCTTTGTCGACTACTCGGCGATTGCCGCACTGAAAACCCTGCGTGAGCGTTACGAAAAGGCTGGCAAGCATTTGCAGGTGTTTCACCTGTCGGAACGCTGCAAAAAACTGCTCAAACGCGCCGGCGTCGCTCACGACTGAAGCGCTTTTGCAGGAGCAACTCAATCCCTGTGGGAGCGGGTGTTTACCGATTTCATGTGCACAGCAAGGCCATTGTAGGAGTGAGCCTGCTCGCGATAGCGTCGCAACAGTCAGCCTCTTTGTAGACTGACACAGCGCCATCGCGAGCAGGCTCACTCCTACAGGGTTGTGTGTGGCCCGGATTTCAGATCGCCGGGAAATCAATATCGGTCAGCGCCGCATTGTTCAGATAGTTGGTCAGCGACTGCACCGCCACCAGCGCAATCACTTCAATGATCTTGCTGTCATCGATCCCGGCAGCGCGGGCGACTGCGATCTGCTCGTCGCTCAAGTGACCACGACTTTGCGTGATTTGCTGGGCGAGGGTGGCGTAGGCGTTAAGTTCGCCCTGACGCGCAGCGACGATGTCCTGCGCCGACAGCCCGGCCTTACTCGCAAAGAAGGTATGGGCCGACAGGCAATAATCGCAACCGTTGACCTGTGACGTGGCGAGGTAAACCGCTTCTTTCTCCTTGGCGCTCAGCGAAGTTTTGCCGAGGATCGTCGAAGCTTGCAGGTAGGTTTCGAGGGCTACCGGTGCCTTGGCCAGTGTGCTGAACACGTTGGGCAGAAAACCGATTTTCTTCTTCACGCCTTCCAGCACTGGGCGGGTGGTGTCGGGGGCGGATTCGAGGCTGATAGCGTTGATGCGGCTCATGGTGATTCTCCGAAAGACCGGCTCGAAGTGCGCCGGCGATGGAGGTGATGTTAATCAGCACGTCTGGTGCTTTGGCTGCGGATCGTCGAGGATATGCGACAGATCGTCCAGACATGCAGCTGAAGGAGTCACTATGGATCGCCTTTCCACGTTGCTCAGCCATTTCGCTGTCCATGCCGGCACGTTTCACAGCGGCGATTTTTGCGGCGTCAGCGCTCATGAGGGCGAGCCGACTGGGCATGTCCATCTGTTGCAGGCCGGCGAGTTGTTGCTCAAGCCGGGCAACGAGCGCGAGGTCAGGCTCAACGAACCATCGCTGATCTTTTTCCCCCGACCGTTTCCCCATCGCATGTCGGCCGACGAGTCCATGGACACCCAACTGGTCTGCGCAACGCTGACGTTTGACGGTGGCTCAGGCAATGCCTTGGCGGCGGCTCTGCCGGACTGTCTGGTGCTCAAACTCAGCGAGATACCCGAGTTGGGCGCTACCCTGGAATGGTTGTTCACGGAAGCTTTCGAAGGTCATTGCGGGCGCGTGGCGGTGATGGATCGGCTGTTCGAGTTGCTGGTGATTCTGCTGTTACGTCATCTCATCAGCAGCCGCGATCAACAACCGGGAATGATCGCCGGGCTGGCCGATCCGCGCCTGTCCCGCGCCTTGAACGTGATGCATGAACAACCGGCCAAGCCATGGAGCGTGGCCGAATTGGCGACGGCAGCCAATCTGTCTCGCGCCGGATTTGCCGAGCAGTTTCGTCGCGTCGTCGGCCAGCCCCCGGCGGACTATCTGCTGAGCTGGCGCATCAGCCTCGCGCAGAAACGTCTGCGCGAGGGCCGGCCAATGGCGCTGATCGCGCAAGAGGTCGGTTATGAAAGTCCTTCGGCACTGGCCCGAGCGTTTCGCCGCAAGACCGGGCTCAGCCCGCGGGAGTGGAAGACCGGCGTCTGAACGTTAACGGGCAAATTTCTTCGCCCCGGCTACACACAGAATGACCCCAAGCGTTACCGCCAGCATGCCGATACTGACCTGTTCATGCAGCAACGTCGCAGCCAGCGCCAGGCCGAAAAACGGCTGCAGCAATTGCAGTTGACCGACTGCCGCAATCCCGCCCTGGGCCAGGCCGCGATACCAGAACACGAACGCGATCAGCATGCTGAACAGCGAAACGTAGCCCAGACAGACCCACGCCGACACGCTGATACCGCTGAACGACGGTGGGGCCAGCCACAGGCTTGCGACTGCCATCGGCGGCAGCGACAGTACCAGCGCCCAACAGATCACCTGCCAGCCACCGAGGGTGCGCGACAGTTTTGCGCCTTCGGCATAACCCAGACCACACACCAGAATCGAAGCCAGCATCAACAGGTCACCGGTAGGCGAGGCGGACAATCCCTGCGACAAGGCAAACCCGACCACCAGCGCACTGCCCAGGATCGAGAAGAACCAGAATACCGGGCGCGGACGCTCGCCACCGCGCAAGACGCCAAACAGCGCAGTGGCCAATGGCAGCAAGCCGACAAAGACGATCGAATGTGCCGATGTCACGTGCTGCAAAGCCAGCGCCGTCAGCAGCGGGAAGCCGAGCACGACGCCCAATGCCACAATGAACAATGAAAACCACTGATCTCTGGCCGGTCGCCGCTCACGGAACAACCACAACAGGGCAACGGCCAGGACGCCGGCAATGGCGGCGCGCGCGACGGTGAGAAACACCGGGTCGAACTCCAGCACTGCCAGGCGCGTAGCCGGCAGCGAGCCGCTGAAGAACACCACGCCAATAAAGCCATTGATCCAGCCGCTGGTTTTTTCCAGTGCCGGGTTGCTCACGTTTGAAGTCCGTTCCATACGATTCACACTCATTGTGGGTTGCTTTGAGAGAATCCTATGATCGAGAATCAGGACAATCAAAAAATTGTCATGGATACATCCCGACATGTCCCGCTCTCGTTACAAGACCCTCGTCGACACCTACGCCGCCGACATTCGCACTGGACGTCTGGCGCCCGGCACACGTCTGCCGACACACCGGCAACTGGCCACGCAGGAAGGGCTGGCGCTGGTCACGGCCTCGCGGGTGTACGCCGAGCTTGAGGCGATGGGGCTGGTCAGCGGCGAAACCGGGCGCGGCACCTTTGTGCGCGAAACCTCGTTATCGCCGGGGCAGGGCATTGATCAGAAGGACGTGGCGGTCGGCATGATCGACCTCAATTTCAACTACCCGTCCTTGCCCGGTCAGGCCGATCTGCTGCGTACGGCGTTGCGGCAATTGGCATTGTCCGGGGACCTGGAATCGCTGCTGCGTTATCAACCCCATGCCGGCCGCCAACGCGAGCGGGCGTCGGTCGCGCGTCATTTGCTGAGCCGTGGCATTAGCGTCGAGGCCGAGCAAATGCTGATCGTCAACGGCGCCCAGCAAGGCCTCGCGGTGACGTTGATGGCGTTGCTCAAACCCGGCGATGTGATTGCGGCGGATGCGCTGACCTATTCCGGGTTCAAAGTGCTGGCCGAAGCGCTGCATCTGGAAGTGTTGGCGATCCCGGTCAGCGACCACGGGCCGGATCTCGTGGCACTGGACACACTCTGCCGCAGCCGCTCGGTGCGCGCCGTGTACAGCATGCCGACGTTGCACAACCCGCTGGGCTGGGTGATGCCGCTTGAGCAGCGCGAGCAACTGGCCTCGATTGCCCGCCGGCACGATCTGACGATCATCGAGGATGCGGCCTACGCCTTTCTGGTGGAAAACCCACCGCCAACACTGATCGAACTGGCGCCGGAGCGCACGGTTTACGTGTCGGGTCTTTCCAAGAATATCGCCACCGGTCTGCGCGTCGGCTTCATCGCCGCGCCCGTGCCCATGGTGCCGGCACTGGAGCGCATCATCCGCGCCACCACCTGGAACACCCCCGGAATAATGACCGCGATAGCTTGCGGCTGGCTTGATGACGGCACCGTCACCGTGCTTGAAGAACAAAAGCGCGACGACGCCAGGGCTCGTCAGGCATTGGCCGCCGAATTACTGAAGGGGCTGCCCTGCATCGGACACCCGTGTTCCTATTTTTTATGGCTACCGCTGCCGGAAGACGTGCGCGCCGACCAGATTGTCGTGGAGTTGATGCACGAACAGATTTCAGTGACCACCGCCGAGCCGTTTTCAGTGTCGACACACACGCCTCACGCGATTCGCCTGGCGCTGGGCTCGGTGGACATGGACGTATTGCGCCAGGCGTTGATCACGGTCAGAAAGGTCGTTGGTGCTTATCTGTAAAACACAAAGTGTTAGCCTTGCCCCAATTGCACGACACCGCTTGGATCGCCTGATGAAAAACACCGCTTCACTGTGCCTCGCCCTGACTCTCACCGCAGGCCTGCTCGGCAGCGCCGCCCACGCCGCAGGCGACCCCGAGGCCGGCGCGAAAATCTTCCCGCGTCTGTGCGGCGGTTGCCATCAGGTTGGCGAGTCCGCGCGGCCGGGGTTCGGCCCGCAACTCAACGGCATCATCGGCCGACCTGCCGGGACTTCGGCGAACTATGTGTATTCCGATGCGATGAAAAACTCAGGCGTGACCTGGGATCACGAAACGCTGAAGGCCTATCTGAAGGATCCGAAAGGCGTGGTACCGGGCACGCGGATGATTTTCTGGGGGCTGAGTGATGAGGAGAAGCTCGAAAATCTGTTGGCGTATCTGCAGACGTTCCCGCAATAACAACCCGCGCGATCCCCTGTATGTGCTGCCGCAGGGGGATAGTGGTCATGTGAACCAACTACCCTGCGCTAGCCTCTACACTGCTGTATCCATTTCGCCCAATCGAGGAACACACCATGAAGTCTTTGTTATTGGCAGCTCCCATGCTGCTCGCCAGCGCAATGGCCCACGCCGCTATCCCTCAACTAAACGCCACGTGCCCCGGCAACATCGAAGTGCATGCCGATGAGGGCGGGCCAATCTATATCAATGGCAAGGAGGGCAAGTTGAAGAAGTTCAACGAGAACTACTTTGAAGCCAAGGGCGCGGGGGTGACCATTTCGTTGAGTATCAATCCTGATGGTTCGCCGGCAGTGTCTTACACCGGGAAGAACCGGGCCAACGGTGTGTGCGAATTGAAAAAGAATTGAAGGGCCGTTGATCCAGCGTTCCGGCAGACATGAAAAAGCCCGGCTGATCAGGCCGGGCTGTTTATTTGTTACCTTGGAACCGTTGGTTCAAGCGTTGCGACTTTCAAGCAAACGATCGGAGCCACCTTCGGCTACACGGCGTTCGATCAGACGATCCGAACCACCCTCAGCTACACGGCGTTCGATCAGACGATCCGAACCTCCCTCAGCCACACGGCGCTCGATCAGACGATCCGAACCTCCCTCAGCCACACGGCGTTCGATCAGACGATCCGAACCACCCTCAGCCACACGGCGTTCGATCAGACGATCCGAACCACCCTCGGCAACACGGCGTTCGATCAGACGATCGGAGCCACCCTCAGCCACACGGCGTTCGATCAGACGATCCGAACCACCCTCAGCCACACGACTTTCAATCAACCGATCCGAGCCGCCTTCAGCGACCGTGGTGTGAGCCGCGGTTGCGGCAAAAGCGTTAACTGCGAAAACCGAGAAAGCGATGCTGAGAAGGATTTGGCGTTTCATGATCGTGTGCTCCGGGGTGTTGTAGGTGGGTATGGAGCCGATCTTACGCCGCGGATTTTTTATGAGAACTTCATTGACGTGATGGTGACTATCAACGCCAGCGATGGTTACCTGAGCGCCGGATTACGGGGACGTCGGCCGAATGCACAGCTCACCGGTGGCGCGCACCAAAGCCAACTCATGCAGCGCATCGTGGGTCAGACCCGTGCGCGCCTTGGCCAGCCAGACCGGGCAATTTTGATCATGGCGATAAGGCAAGAAGTCGGCGTATTGCGCAAGCAACCGGGTTTGCAGCTCATCCAGGTGCGGGCGGATCTGCTTGCCCAGATCCGGGCGCGGCGTGTCCGGCGCGGCACCGGCCGCCTGCCATTGCGCGAGCAAACCGTACTGCACCAGTTTGTTGGCCTCCATTTGTGCGGCGATCAACTGTGCCACCTCCTCCGGGTCGAGCTTGCGCTCGGAGGCGAGCGTGCGGGTATTGGCAATGACTTGCGCTTCACGGGGGCTGTCCTAGATCGGCTTGCCACTGTCCCATTTGGTCAACGCAACCAGATCGCCGATGTTCAGGCGTTCGTTTAATGTCGTGAGCAAGGGCTTCAGGGCCTCCGGAGCCGGAGCAGACGTTGCAGCGTGAGAGCTGCTGGCAAGCAGAGCGAGAAAAGCGCTGGTCAGCAGTTTTGGAAAGCGGGGCATGAACAGAACCTCAATGGATGGCATTAACGGGATTTTGTTTACCACAGCCGTGAATGGACAACCACATAACCATGCCAGTTACACAGGCAATGAACGCAACAATCAACGCCCGGCTGAAATGATAATTGCCCCCCGCCGCCCACTCACCGAAGCTATCCTTCATCACCTCACATCGTCGAGATGGATCTCTTTCAATGCAAACCCCCAGCGTCACCCAACCGCTCTGGCAAACCTACCTGCTGTTTCTGGCGCCGATGGTGCTGTCCAACTTTCTGCAATCGATGTCGGGTACGGTCAACAGCATCTACATCGGCCAGATGCTCGGCACTCAGGCGCTGGCGGCGGTGTCGGGCATGTTTCCCGTGGTGTTCTTTTTTATTGCGTTGGTGATCGGCCTGGGCGCGGGCGCCGGGGTGTTGATCGGGCAGGCGTGGGGCGCGCGCGAGCCGCACATGGTCAAGGCGATTGCCGGGCGACGCTGTTGCTCGGGGTGCTGATCGGGTTGGTGGCGGCGGTGTTGGGCAGTGTGTTTGCACGGCAGGCGTTGACCGGTTTGGGCACGCCGGCGGATGTGCTGGATGATGCGGAGGCCTATGCCCACGTGATGATGTGGATCTTGCCGTCGCTGCTGGTGTTTGTGCTGTTCACGCAGTTGCTGCGTGGGGTGAGCGACACGCTGTCGCCGTTGCTGGCGCTGGTGGTGTCGACCTGTGTCGGGCTGGCGCTGACACCGGCGTTGATTCGTGGCTGGTTCGGTTTGCCGCAACTGGGGATCCAGAGTGCCGCGTTCGCGGGGCTTGCGGGTAACCTGGCGGCGATGGCGTGGCTTTCATGGCGGCTGATTCGCAAGGGCCATCCGCTGGCGCCGGATCGGGCGTTTTTTGCCGCGCTACGCCTCGACGCAGCAATTCTCGGCAAGGTCCTGCGCATCGGTCTGCCGACCGGCGTGCAGATGATTGTGCTGTCGTTGTCGGAGCTGGTGATTCTGGCGCTGGTCAACCAGCACGGCTCGCAAGCCACGGCGGCTTACGGCGCGGTGACGCAGATCGTCAACTATGTGCAGTTCCCGGCGTTGTCGATTGCCATCACCGCATCGATCCTCGGCGCGCAGGCCATCGGGGCCGGGCGGCTGGAACGGATGGGGCCGATCCTGCGCACCGGTCTGTTGATCAACGTGTGCCTGACCGGTGGCCTGATTGTGCTCGGTTACCTGTTGTCGCACTGGTTGCTCGGTTTGTTCCTGACCGAGGATTCGACCCGGGCGATGGCCGAGCATCTGCTGCACATCATGTTGTGGAGTCTGTTGGTGTTTGGCTTCCAGGCGATCATCGGCGGGATCATGCGCGCCAGCGGCACGGTGCTGGTGCCGGTGGTGATTGCGATTGTCTGCGTGGTCGGCGTGCAGTTGCCGGCGGCGTATTGGCTGGACGGCCAGTATGGCTTGCAGGGTGTGTGGATGGCGTTTCCGGTGGCGTATCTGGGCATGCTTGTGTTGCAGACCCTGTATTACAAACTGGTCTGGCAGCATCAGAAGATCGAACGCCTGGTTTGAACCTTGTAGGTCGAGTATTCGGGGGGCTGGCGTAACAGCCGGTTGTTTGCTTAAGTCAATCGAGTCCCTCGACGGCCGCGCTGCCCGGAGAATGCCATGTCGATCCGATTGCTGCTGGCTGCCATGTTGTGCCTGTGCGCCACTCCTGCCGTGCAGGCCGTCGAGTACACCCGCGTCAACACCACCGCCAGTCAGATCAGCTTCACTTACAACCAGATGGGCTCGCGGATGTACGGCACCTTCGGCAAGTTCGAAGCGACGCTGGACTTCAACACCGATGACCTCGCCAGCGCCCATGCCACCTTGCACATCGACCTCAACAGCATCGACGCCGGCAGCGAAGACGCCAACACTGAACTGGTGAAACCGGCGTGGTTCGACACGCAGCAATTCCCGGTGGCGCTATTCGAATCCAGCCAGTTCACGCAAGTGGCCGAGAACCGCTACCTGATCGCCGGGCAACTCACCCTCAAAGGCATCACCCGTGCGGTGCAGGTACCGGTGACGTTGAAGCCCGACAGCGCAATCGGCATTTTCGACGGTGAGTTGCTGCTCAAACGCGACGAGTTCGGCCTCGGCGCGGGGGAGTGGGCGGATACCGTGGTGTCCAGGGACATCGCGATCAAGTTCAGGGTCGTGGCGCCCCAGCAGTGAGGTCACCCCACAAGGTATGATGTCGCGGTTTTCCGCCGGAGTTCAGCCGCCATGCCACGCATCACCCACTACAAGTCCCCATGCCCCGAAGGCGTCAACAGCCAGATTCTGCAAATGGTCGTCGACTACCTGACCGACATCAGCGCCGTAGGCCTGGGCCCGAGCAACCTGTTGTACAACGTCTATCAGTACGCGGTGGGCTATGAGGTGCACCTGTATCTGGAGGCGTTGAACGGCGAGAAGGGCACTGAGGTGGAATTGCTGGTTGCGACCGATGATGACAACCCGGAGCAGGTGATCGGCTTCCTGTTATACCTGCCGGTGCAGGGCGATTGGGAGGCGTGCAGCGTCGCCTACATGGCCGTGCGCGAAGGGCATCGGCGTCAGGGCGTGGCGCGGACGATGATCGCTGAAATGGTCGGGCGTTATCCCCACGCCGAACTGGCCTGCACCGTCGGCAAGGTCCCGTATTTCGAGGCGCTGGGCTTTGAAGTGATCGGTCAACGCGAGACGCAAGTGCTGATGAGCACGCGGCATTACCGCAGCAACGGCTTGCACGGGTTCATCGACACCATGCCGATCTACCGTTCGCTGGAGGTGCAGCAGATCCACACCTATTTGCTACAGAAAAACGGCAAACGGGCGATGCTCGATGCCGAGAAACAGCGTGACCGGCATCTCGATCAAACCACCCGGCATACCGAAGAATTTGTTCGTCAGCGGCTGACCGTGCACTGAGTGCTGAAGCGCAGACTATTTCCAAATAGCTGATCCCCTGCAGGAGCTGCCGGCGGCAGCTCCTGCAGAGTCGGTCAATCTGGCATCGAGCGAATAATGTCGGCCAGGTCATCCTTGGTTATTTCATTGGCTTTGATGGCGGCGGCGATGTCTTTTTTGGAAAGCGGGAAACGCTTGAAAATTTCTTTCAAATTGTCCGAATCAACATTGGCCACCCAGAGTGGATCAATAAAGGAACCGCCATACTCAGGTTTCATCGGTACTTCTTTGTGGGCAATAGCACCTTTATGGTTGAGATAAACCACATAGCGATCATGCCCTTCAGGAAAGCTTTTATCGTGATAGAGCATGGTCCCCAGAGGCAGGACATAGTAATTCTCGTCGCCATTCGGACCTTCGATCAGCAACGGTTCTTCAATTTTGATCATTTTCATGACATGACGGTTTGAAGCATCGCCAAGCATCAGAAAAGCCATAAAAATCGCACTGACCAATAGAACTGCCACCACCCACAGACTAAGTTGTCTGTTCGTAAAAATAATCCTTATCACTTTGCGCCTCGGCATTCCCTTCGAGCATGGCCGGTAAATCAACGTGCATGAAAATTCTTGCGGCGTATTGATCAGGTCGACGCTCTGCGTGGAATGATCGACAACAGGTTATCCACGGAACTTGCGGATTGAAATAAAAAACGCGACCCCTGACGTTGGGGCGCGTTTTCTTGGCTTGTCTTGGGAAAACTGTGGTGAGGGCGTTGCCTAAGGTTGCAGTTCCACGTGATCGAGGGCCTGGTTGACGGCCAGTTCACCCAGCATCACGACTTGGGCGATGCCCAGAGCGGTTTTGCGATGGGAGGGCGGCAGGGTTGCGGCGAAGTTGTTGAGCATTTCGCTGGCCGAGCCGAGGGTTTCGCTGGCGTTGGCCAGCAGGGATTCGGTGTTGTACCTGGGGTTGGCGAAGTACATGGACTCCGGCTCGTTGGCACTGGACATGATGCCGGCAGTGGGATTGAGGTAGTAATCGAGGGCGCGGTCGGCGGCTTCGTGGAGTTTTTTGCTGTCGACTGAAGCGTAGGGGGATGTAGTGTCGGTGCTGGCTTCGGATTCTGGCGGGTTGGGTGTTGGTTTTTTCATGGTGTTCTTCTCTCTCTAAGCTGTGGAGCTGACCCATTCGGCTTCCGGTCGAATGGGTGGCAGCTGTACGCAAGGCTGGAAACCCGGGGAGCAGAGAAACCCGGACGACCCGAAGGTCCCCCACGCACAGCCGCCATAACAAAGTGCACACCAAAAAGGTGCGCAATCATACGTCATGAATGGCGCTTTTGCGTTCTGCAGTCCCACGGGGTTTCCAGTCCCGATCGCTGAATTGGCAGCGACGAGCACAGGCTAGAGACCTGACGTCCGACGGACAACCTGAAAACATTGTGGGAAGGTTCTGCAAATTCGAAACAACCTTTAAACATCCCGAATTGAAATACGCAGGACGCTGCGGTGGGTTGCGATCTTTTGAGCTGGTTTTTTAACATCAAAATCAAAAGATCTCAGCCTGTGGCAGCGCCTACAGAGGCGCGTTTAACGGGCGCCGGGCCAGCCGGCCTTGTCTAGGGCGGCGAGCAAGGTGGCGGCATCCAGCCCTGGCACCGAATGCCCGTTGCCATCGGTGCTTTCGCTGGCGAGCAGGGCGTTGATGATGGCTTCTTCAACCGCTTCGGTCGCCGCCAAAAACAACTCGCTGATGTGGTCGTTGTTGACCATGCGCAAACCATCACAGGTCGGCGCACCTTTGCCTTCGTAGGCGGCGGGCGGGACGTGAGCGTTGCCGGTGGCGAAAGCGATGAAGATGTCGCCGCTGTGGTCTTCGTTGCCACCGCCGGTGCGTGCCAGACCAAGGCTGGCACGCTGCGCCAGGCGTGTGCATTGATGGGGCAGTAACGGCGCGTCGGTGGCCAGGCAGACCACAATCGAACCCATGCCCGGATGCGGCAGCGAGGCCCGGAGAAACGGCGAATCGACCTGCTCCATATAGCGCCCGACCGGGTAGCCATCGACGCGCAATTCACTGCGAATGCCGTGGTTGGCCTGGACGATCGCGCCCACCGTCCAGCCGCCCTGAGCGCTGCTCAATTGGCGCGATGCGGTGCCGATGCCACCCTTGAATTCATGGCAGATCATGCCGCTGCCACCGCCCACGGCACCTTCCTGTACAGGCCCGTCGACGGCGTTGTGCAGGGCTTCAGCGACATGCTCGGGCTGGACGTGGAAACCGTTGATGTCGTTGATCAGGCCGTCATAGGTTTCCAAGACCACCGGCATGTTCCAGTAGAGACGGCCGTCGTCCGGTTGTCGCTGGCGATCGAGGGCGATCAGCGCATCACGCACCACGCCGAGGCTGTGGGTGTTGGTGAAGGCAATCGGGCTGGTCAGCAACCCGGCCTCGCGAATCCACTCAAGTCCTGTGGCATCGCCATTGCCGTTGAGTACATGCACCCCGGCGAAACACGGTTGCTGGTTGGTCGAGCCCAAGCGCGGTTCGATCAGCGTGACGCCGGTGCAGATGTCACGACCGGCGCTGCTGCGACCGCGCACGTTGCTGTGGCCGACGCGCACGCCGGGCACATCGGTGATGGCGTTGAGCGGGCCGGGGGTGAGTTGGCCGATGCGGATGTTGAGGTCACGGGCACGTGGTTTCATGGGTTTCTGTCTCTCTAAAAAATGCAGGGTTGTTCACCGCCTCTGTGGGAGCGAGCCTGCTCGCGAAGGCGTCGGCACTTTCAATACATTCAGTGCCTGATCCACCGCTATCGCGAGCAGGCTCGCTCCCACCGGGATTTGTGAAATGTTCAAAAGGGTTTACTGGCCGTTCTTGACCTTGCTCCACACCCGCGTACGCACGCGCTCGATGGCTTTGGGCAGCGGCTCAAGGGTGTAAAGGGTTGCCATGGCAGCGGCAGACGGATAAACCGCCGGGTTGTCGCGTGTGGCTGCAGCCACCAGCGGCGTGGCCGCGCGATTGCCGTTCGGGTACGACAGGTGATCACTGACCGGCGCAATCACCTCCGGGCGCAGCAGGTAATCGATAAAGGCCAGGCCTTGCGTCCGGTTTGGCGCGTCCTTGAGCAGCACCAGCGTGTCGAACCACACCGGCGCGCCTTCCTTGGGCAGGCTGTAGGCGATCTTCACGCCGTTGCCGGCCTGCTCGGCATTGGTCTTGGCTTCGAGCATCGCCCCCGACCAGCCAGCGGCCACGCAGATGTTGCCGTTGGACAGGTCGCTGATGAATTTCGACGAGTTGAAGTAGGCAATGTGCGGGCGCAGTTTGAGCAGCAGCGCCTCGGCTTTTTTATAGTCTTCGGGATTCGTGCTGTTGGGCGGCAACCCCAGATAATGCAGGGCCACCGGGAGCATTTCCGACGGCGAATCGAGCATCGCCACGCCACACTGCCCAAGCTTGGCTAGGTTGTTTTCGTTGAACACCAGATCCCACGAATCCACCGGCGCCTTGTCGCCCAGTGCGGCGCGCACTTTATCGACGTTGTAGCCGATGCCGTTGGTACCCCACAGGTACGGCACCGCGTATTGATTGCCCGGATCGTTGTTGGCCAGTCTGGCCAGCAGCTCATTGTCGAGGTTCTTCCATCCCGGCAGTTGATCGCGCGGCAACGGGGCGAGGGCGCCGGCCTTGATCAGCGTCGGCAGGCTGAAGTTGCTCGCCACCACCACGTCATACCCGCTGCGGCTGGTCATCAATTTGCCTTCCAGCACCTCGGCACTGTCGAAGGTGTCGTACACCGGTTGAATGCCGCTGTCGCGCTGGAAATCGTGCAGCGTGTTCGGGCCGATGTAGTCGTACCAGTTGTAGACATGCACGCTTGGCGCATCGGCGGCGTTAGCGGCTGTTACCGCGCCAAGACAGGCGAGCAGGCCCAAGTTGATATAGCCACGATGACGAAGCATGATGCGGCACTCCTGGCCTGTGCAGGCCGGTGATGAACAGGAGTGGTCAGCCTATCGGCCGGACCTCGCCTGACCCATTCCCATCATGGGTTACTCAAAAGGGGTAGTGCGTGGACGCGTTGTTGCAGGAGTTGCCGGTGCATCAAAGCCTGGCACGGGTGTTTGCCGGTGTCGGGCAGGACGGTTTCTGGCGCGCGCTGGTGGACACCTTGCGCTTGCTGGTGCCGTTGGACAATGCGCTGGTGGCGCTGATGAAAGCCGGTCAGGCGCCACAATTGCTGATCGACTTCGACAGCAAGGGCCGCGTTGACGAGCAGCAAGAACTGGCCAGTTACAGCGCCGGGATGTACCTGCTCGATCCGTTTTATCAAGCTGCCACCACCGGCATAACCGATGGTTTGCACAGCCTGGCCTCGGTGGCGCCGGACCAGTTTCTGCACAGCGAGTATTACCTGAGCTACTTTCGTTCGGTGGTGGGCGAGGACGAGTTGCAGTTCATGATCAATGTCGAGGGCGGCGTGCTCGGCTTGTCACTGGGGCGGGCGACGACGTTTGATCTGGTGGAGCAGGGCAGGCTGTTGTGCGTGCGCGATTGGGTGCTGGCGGCCATGCGCCGGCATGTGCAGTTGTTGCCGCCGCAGGGGGCGGTGGCTGAGGTGGTGGTCGGCGATCTGGCGACGTTGCTTGATCGGTTTGATGCGCGGTTGACAGAGCGCGAAGTCGAAACGGCGCGGCTGATTCTGCAAGGCTTTTCCAGCAAGGCGATGGCCCAGCAGATGGGCATTTCGCCGGAGACCGTCAAAGTCCATCGGCGCAATCTTTACCACAAACTCAGTGTCACCGGGCATGGCGAACTGTTTGCGCTGTTGCTGCGCCCTCACTAAAGATCATCGGGCGTGCACATAAACCTGTGGGAGCGAGCCTGCTCGCGAATACGGTAGATCAGGCAACATCACTGGCGACTGACAGACCGCTTTCGCGAGCAGGCTCGCTCCCACGATGGAGTTTGTAGTGTCAGGTGGTGCGTTGGAAGACCAGGGCCTTGAGGCCGCTTTCAGGGTCAATATCCGGGAACTCTGGCGGATTCTCGAGGCGCTGCTCAAAGCGCAGACTCGGCGCCTCCTGCGTCACGCCGTCAATCAAAAAGTCCGAGCCGAACGCCGGATCATTCATGCACGCCAGCACCACACCCTCAGCCGTCAGTAACTCCGGCAAGCGGCGTAGCACCCGCTGGTAATCCTTGGTCAGCAGAAAACTGCCTTTCTGGAATGACGGCGGGTCGATGATCACCAGATCATACGGGCCGCTATTGATTACCTTGCCCCATGACTTGAACAGGTCGTGGCCGAGGAAACTGACTTTGCTCAGGTCATGCCCGTTCAACCGATGGTTGTCGCGGCCACGGCTCAGTGCCGCGCGGGACATGTCCAGGTTGACCACATGGCTGGCACCGCCCTCGATGGCCGCCACGGAAAAGCCGCAGGTGTAGGCGAACAGGTTCAGCACGCGTTTGCCGTTAGCCTGTTCGCGCACCCAGTTACGCCCGTAACGCATGTCGAGAAACAGCCCGGTGTTCTGCTTGCGGCCCAGATCGACGCGGTATTGCAAGCCGCCTTCGACGATGGTCATCTCGTCGATCTCGTCGCCCAGCAGCCATTCGGCAGTGCTTTGCGGCAGGTAACGATGCTGGATCAACAGGGTATGCGCGTCGGACTGCTGCCACTGCGCCGACCCGCTGATGTCCAGTAACAAGCGCTTGAGGTCTTCCAGCTGTTCAGGGGCTGGCTCCTTGAACAGCGACACCAGCACCACGCCTTGCAACCAGTCCACCGTCAGTTGTTCCAGCCCCGGCCAGCAGCGCCCGCGGCCATGGAACAGGCGGCGGGTTTCGCTCGGTGCCGCCGCGAGCGCAGGCAACAAATGGGCGTGGAGAGTGGCGAGGGCTTCAGGGTTCATCGGTCACGGTCGGCAAGCAAAAGGGCCGGCATTTTAACCACAATTACCCCGTTACGAACGCTTGTCGCGAACGGACTATTACGACGTTTGAGAAAAGACCTGTATCAAAAATGAATTTCTGCAAAGCGCGCTGCTCATACCAGATAAGCAGCGGATTCAAGCCGCTAAATCGTTAATGCAATTCAGGGAGTGCAGTTTCATGTGCCCAACATCGACGGCGAGCGCGCACCTTCCTGACGGATTGATTCTGGTAGTTGAAGACGATCCGTTGATTCTGGAGTTTCTCTGCGAAATTCTTCAGGAGGAAGGTTTCAAGGTCGAGCCGCAAACCAGCGCCGACGCCGCATCAATCTATCTGGAAAAGCACGCGCAGCAAGTGGCGCTGTTGCTGACCGACATCACCATGCCCGGCACCCTCAATGGCGCCGACCTGGCTAACCTGGTCGGCGACCGCTGGCCGGACAAACCGGTGATGGTCATGTCCGGTTATGAAACGCCGGAAACCTCCGGGGTCAAGCACCCCGTGGCGTTTATCAAAAAGCCCTGGGCGATCGGTCAGTTGCTCGACTGTGTAGACAGCGCGTTCAAGTCCAAGGCACCGCGCCTGCACTGAGACACTGGGTTGAAGCGCCGGGCAAATGCTACATTGCCCGGCCAATCTGCCCGGCCCCTTGCCAGAGGATGTGACCTTTTGTCTGCTCACGATAAAGTCTTCGACCGCGCGTTCGGCGCGTTCCTGTTCGACATGGACGGCACCGTCCTCAACTCCATCGCCGCCGCCGAGCGGATCTGGTCAGCCTGGGCCGTGCGCCACGGCGTTGACGTAGCGACGTTTCTGCCGAGCATTCATGGTGCGCGGGCGATCGATACGATCAATCGCCTGAATTTGCCCGGCGTTGATGCCGAGGCACAAGCGGCCTTCATCACCGAAGCGGAAATCGAAGACGTTGAAGGCATCGTCGAAATTCCCGGTGCTGCCGCGTTTCTCAACAGCCTGCCTGCTGATCGCTGGGCGATGGTGACATCGGCACCACGGGATCTGGCGTTGCGGCGCATGGCGGCGGCGGGAGTATCGGCACCGGCGGTGATGATTACCGCTGAGGACGTAACGGCCGGCAAACCCGACCCGGCCGGCTACCGGCTCGCGGCCAGACGCCTCGGTGTGGCGCCCGCCGACTGCCTGATCTTCGAAGACGCCAGCGTCGGTATCCAGGCTGCCGAAGCCGCAGGCGCCGCGTTGCTGATTGTCACCACTACGCATCAACATCCGCTCGACACCCCACACGCGACGCTGGCCAGCTATGACGGACTTGGCGTGCGTGTCGACGGCGAAGGGCAACTGCATCTGCACGCTGATTGATACCGCAGCATTGCTGCGCGAACCGTTGGCTCGCGCAGGTTGTTCGGTATCGCCGCGCACGATGTCGCATCCGGTATAGAGCCTTGTGTCGATGTCAGGTACGGTTTCAGTACCCCTGACGCGAAACAAGGATCGATTCATGACGTGCTCATTTTCCCGCTCCCTGCTGGCCGCGAGCCTCGGCCTGACACTCGCTTTCGGCGCCGCCACGGCTTTCGCCGAACCGCACAAACAAGTACTCGCCGACGCCGAACAGTACCAGCCCGAAGCACTGAAGCTGCTGGAGCGGCTGGTCAATATCGACTCCGGCTCCGGCTATGAACCGGGGCTCAAACAAGTCAGCGACATCGCGATCGATGAGCTGAAAAAACTCGGCGCGACGATCGAGCGGGTACCCAACACGCCGGAAAAATCCAACCACGTACTGGCCACGCTCAAAGGCACCGGCAAGGCAAAAATCCTCCTGATGGCGCACATGGACACTGTGTTCAAGGAGGGTTCGGCGGCCGAGCGGCCGTTCCACATCAAGGACGGTCGCGCCTACGGGCCTGGCGTGATGGACGACAAGGGCGGCATCGTTGCCGGCATCTATGCGCTGAAAGTCCTGAAAAACCTCAACTTCAAGGACTACGCGCAAATCACCTTCCTGCTCGACGCCAGCGAAGAAACCGGCTCTGACGTCGCCACCGACCTGATCAAGAAAACCGCGAAACGGCACGACGTGACCCTCAATCTGGAACCGGGTCGTCCGGCCGACGGCCTGGTGGTGTGGCGCAAGGGCAGCGCCACGGCGTTGGTTGAGGTCAAAGGCAAAGCTGCGCATGCCGGTGTCGCTCCGCAATTGGGGCGCAACGCGGCGATGGAGGCGGCGCACCAGATTCTGCAACTGGGCAAACTGGGTGATGAGGCGAAGAAAACCACCATCAACTTCACCGTGCTCAATGCCGGCGATCGCACCAATGTGATTCCCGATCAGGCCACGGCCAAGGCTGACGTACGCGCGGCGGTGCCGGAGGAGTTCGACCGGATCGAGAAGGATCTGGCGCGGGTGTCTCAGGACAAGCTGATCCCCGAGACTGAAGTGAAGACCACCTTGCAACGCGGTTTGCCGCCGATGCCACAAACGGCCGAGTCCGATCGCCTGATGGCCATGGCTCAGGGGATTTACGGCGAAATCGGCCGCAAATTGACCGAGGAGGGCAGCGGTGGCGCGGCGGATGCGAGTTTGTCGGCCGGGGTTGGCACGCCGACGCTGGATGGCTTCGGGATTGTCGGCGGCAATATTCATACGCCGGAAGAGTACGCGGAGGTGGCGAGCGTGGCGCCGCGGATTTATCTGTTGTCGCGGATGATTATGGAGTTGGCCAAGTAGACGATCAGGCCGGGTCCGTGATCGTTCCCACGCTCTGCGTGGGAATGCCTCAAGGGACGCTCCGCGTTCGGCTTTGTGTGGGACGCAGAGCGTCCCGGGCTGCATTCCTACGCAGAGCGTGGGAACGATCATTATGTGTAAAGGATGTACCGGTCTCTACAGTGAGGGTTTTTTGTGGGAAAAGTGGAAGTCGCGGGCATCGTACAAAAAATACCGAAAAATCTGACAGAAGCCCTCGTTGCGCCCTTTGAGCGCGGCTCTTATAGTTTCGGCTCGCAGAAAGCTCTGCGACGATCTTGGCCGGTCGAATACAGAACCTGACTTTTCTGGAGTGAACTCTATGACCGACCAAGTAATGCCCCGCTTCCTCCCCATCGACACCTACGACGCCGAATCCCCGGTGCTCTTCCTCAATACCCACTCAGAACTCAGCGACATGGCCGCCTGTGCGATGCACCGCTTTGTGGTCGTGCGCGATCTGGCCGACACCTTTGCCAGCCTCAACCTCAAGGGCATTTCCGATTGTGATCTGACGCGGGTGACCAGCGCAGTGCATCTGTTGATGCGCGAGGGCTGTGCGATTCTGAATGTGATTCAAGCGCGGGCGGTGCAGCGGGAAGAGGCTTACAAGACGCCGGTTTAGCGCTGTAGCGGCAGACGCCTTCGCGAGCAAGCTCGCTCCCACATTTGATCTGCGTCGAACACCCGTTCCGTGTTCACTACAAATCCACTGTGGGAGCGAGCCTGCTCGCGAAGAGGCCGGTGCAGCCAACGCATCACTCCTTTACGCTCATATATTCCTTGGCCCAGAGAATGTATTCCTCCGGCTGGGTATAGGTGTGCGTCAGTTCGGTGGCGCTCAGGTCGGACGCCTGGGTAAAGATCTGTCGCTGTTCGCGCAGGCTGTCGTAGGTCGCCTTGATCGCCGCAAAGTAGGCGCCATGGCCGTCGATGGTCACGCGCACGCCCAGTTCGGCCAGGCGCTTGTCGTCGCGCAGTGCCGGGTTGCCATAGGTGACCAGCATCAGTGGCACGGTCAAGTGCTCGGCAATCTGTTCCAGCTGATCGAAATCCTGTACCCCGACCATGCAAATACCGTCAGCGCCTGCGGCTTGATACTGGCGGGTGCGGCTGATGATTTCCTGATTCGGCAGGATGCCGGCGTTGGTACGGGCGATGATCGCCATTTCCGTGTCGACCCGGGCTTCCAGCGCTGCGCGGATCTTGCCGACGCCTTCGGCGACCGTGATCAGGTCGGTGGATTTACGCCCGAATTGCGCTGGCAGCAGGGTGTCTTCGATGGTCAGGGCGGCGACGCCGGCGCGTTCCAGTTCGACGATGGTGCGCATCACGTTGAGGGCGTTGCCGTAGCCGTGATCGGCGTCGGCGATTACCGGCAACTGGGCGACGCGGCCGATGCGGGTGGCCTGTTCGGCGAACTCGCTGAGGGTGATCAAGGCGAAGTCCGGCGCGCCCAGCACCTGCAGTGAGGCCACCGATCCGCCGAGAATGCCCACTTCAAAACCCAGGTCAGCGGCAATGCGCGCAGACATCGGGTCGAACACCGAAGCGGTGTGATAGCAGGTGTCGGAGGCCAGCAACTGACGGAAGTTACGGCGCAAATCTTGATGAGAAAGCCTGGTCATACGAGTTCCACCAATACAAAGGAATGGAACGGCTTGAGCAAAGGTGTCAACGCCGAAGAGTGAAAAGGCTATCACGCGGATGGGTCAAGGATCATGACGAATTTGCAAGGGGGCGGTTTGCCGCGGGGTTTATGCTGAAAGGTTTCATCAGGAAGGTGAAATTTCATCTTTGACGACGATTTGACAACCTCCCTCGCCACGCAGGTTTATGGAACCCTGGGGGGCGGGGCTCAGGCCGCCACAGCCTGCTGCTGTTGATTGGGCAACATCACCGCCCTTACCGAGTTCCCCGGCTGCAGTTGCAGGCGTTTGGCTGTCAGGCGGTCGATCACCAGGCTGCTGCCGACGCGACGCGCCTGGGCAACGGTGATGCGGCAGTTTTCCAGACGCCGGTTGTGGATCAGCCACAGCGGTGCCTGTTCGTCCGGGGTGCCGAGGCTCAAGGCCAGTTCCAGGCTGTCGCGTACGGTGCGGATGTTGCGCACCGGCGCTTCGATCACCGGGCCGCCGTCGAAAATGTCGATATAGCCCTTGTGCGCAAAACCCTCGCCCTGAAGGATTTTCAGCGCCGGCTCGGTATTGGGATGCGCCTGACCGATGGCCGCCTGCGCCTGTTCGGTGAGCATGCAGGTGTACAGCGGTTGGCGGGGCATCAGTTCGGCGATGAATGATTTGTTGCCCAGCCCCGACAAATGATCGGCATGGCTGAAATCCATCTGAAAAAAGTGTCGACCCAGGCTGTCCCAGAATGGCGAGCAACCCTGTTCATCGGCGCTGCCGCGCAACTCGGCGATCATTTTCTCGCCGAACAGGTGCGGGAACTCGGCGACGAACAACAGTCGCCCGAGGGACAGCAACCGGCCATTACTGCCGTGGCGTTGGTCGTGGCCGAGGAACAACGAGCACAATTCCGATTCGCCAGTCAGTTCGTTGTTGAGGAACAGCGTCGGAATCTGCCGTTGAATGCCCAGATCCGGCGCCGAACTCACGGTCAGGCCGACCCGGTAGTTGTACCAGGGTTCACGCAGGCCGACCGCGCCGCTCAGGGCGCTGACACCAACCACGCGCAGGTCATCGTCTTCGAGCACGAAAAGGTAATCGGCATCGGCACGCTCCACCTGCCCGGCGAACGCGCGTTGTGCCCAACGCACCCGGTGAGCCAGGCGATCTTCGTTGGCCGGCAGTGTGGTAAACCCCGGGCCTGCCTGTTGTACCAGGGTCATCAACGCTGGCAAATCACTGACTTTGACCGGACGGACAATCATGCTGAAACTCCTTCTGCGCACCTGTTCGGGTACTGTCGTTGACTGCGTAACCGGGCGCGGTTCACAGGGCAATCAGCCGGATCGGGCTGCCATCGGTCACGTTCAGCGCCGCACACATTGCCGGGGTGAGCGACAGCGGTTGTCCGGGTTGCCAATCGAGTTCGGTGACGATGGCCCGGTAACCATGCAGCGCGTCGTTACTGAGCAGATAGCGGCCACGGGCGTCGATCTGCGGTTGCTGTTGCACAGTGGCCGTTTCGCTGCGGGCGATCGAACGAATGTTCGCCGTGCGCGCATACAGGGTCGGGCCCGCGTCGAAGAGGTCGATGTAGCTGTTGGTTTCAAAACCTTCGCGCTCAAGAATGTCGAACGCTTCCTGCCCGTCCGGGTGAATACGCCCGATGCAGTCTTGCGCCGCTTGCGGCAGCATCGGCACGTAGATCGGGTATTGCGGCATCAGTTCGGCGAGGAATGCACGGCTTTGCAAACCACACAGGCGCTCAGCTTCGGCGTAGGGCAGGTCGAAGAAGTGTTTGCCCAGTGCATCCCAGAACGGCGAATGACCGTTTTCGTCGCTGTAACCGACGATTTCGGTAATCACCGCTTCGGCGAAGCGCTGCGCGTGGGCCGCGATGAACAGCAGGCGCGCCCGTGAGAGCAATTCGGAAAACGGTGTACGCACCAGCGCTGCGTCGATGTGGAAACCGCGCAGCAGGGTGTGGTCGTTCAGATCGTGGCACAACGAAAGGGCCGGCACGCCGTGCTCGATGTTCAGCTCTCGCGAAGCACTGGTGAAGTGGCGGTTGCGCAGGCTGTAGAACGGCTCGTCGAAACCGGCGGTGGCGAGAATCTCCGAGCAGCCGAGCAGACGCCGGCTATCGAGGTCTTCCAGCACGAAGAAGTAATTCTGCGGGCCGTTGGCCTGCGCCTCGCTGTCGAACGACGTACAGGAGCCGGCGATTTTCTCGCGCAGGCGTTCGCTGTCATCCGGCAGCGACGTCACGCCTACCAGGCTGTCGCGAGCCAGTTGATGTAACTGAGGCAGGTCGGTTGGCTCGACTGGGCGTAAGACCAGCATGGATGTACTCCTGTATCAAAAGGTTCGGCGAATTCGCCGCACCTGACTATCACTGTCGGTGTCCACGCGTTAAATCGGCGGTCGCCTGATTTGTTGTCAGACGCCGCTCTTTTTCTTGTCAGCCGTTGCTCGGGTCAGGCAGCGCAGTACTGGCGCCGAGCTTGTTGAGGAAGAACAGGTACACCAGGCCCAGAGCAATCCAGATCAGGCCGAGTTTCTGCGCATCGACGCCCATGTTGTACATGATGGCCGCGACGATGATGAAGCCGATCACCGGGCAGATCAGATGGCGCACGACCTGACCGGATTTTTGCCGACGCCAGTAGTAGTTGATCACGGTCAGGTGCAGCAGCATGAAACCGCTGAGTGCGCCGAAGTTGACCAGCGATGTCAGGGTGTCGACCGAATTGATGAACAGGTAGCAGATCACCAGCGACAGCACCGCCACCAGATAAATGCTCAGGTAAGGCGTGTTGTGTTTCGGGTGCACCCTGGCCAGCACTTTCGGCAGTTTGCCGTCGCGGGCCATGCCGAACAGCAGGCGCGACACGGCCGCTTGCGAAGTGATTGCCACGGCCACGCCCCAGGCCAGCGCAGTCGCCACACCGGTCAGGGTCGCGAGCCAGCTACCGGCAGCGATTTCGGCAATCTCATAGAACGCGGTGTCAGCGGATTTGAAGCCCATGCCCGCTGCCAGATCAGTGGCAATCCAGGTTTGCGCGACGAAAATCACGCCCATTACCACCAGCGTGATCAACGCGGCCTTGCCGACACTGCGGCCGGGGTCGCCCTTGATCTCTTCGGCGAGGGTGGAAATGGCATCGAAGCCGAGAAACGACAGCACCGCAATCGACACCGCTTGCATCAGCAGGGCGAAATTGAAGGTTTGCGCGTTATATAGCGGCGCCAGGGTCAGCTCGCCGTTGCCGCCACCGTTGTGCAGGGCATTCCAGGCGTAGAACAGGAAGATGCCCAGCACCACCAGTTGTGCCAGCAGGAAAATGATGTTCATCCGCGCGGTGAAGGTGATGCCACGCAGGTTGACGTAGGTCGCGCTGACCAGGAACGCCAGAATGAAGCCGACTTTCGGAATGTCCGGATACAAGTGGTTGAGCGCCATCGCTGCATACACATACAGCAGTGGTGGAATCAGCAGGTAATCAAGCAGCATCAGCCAGCCGGCGATGAAGCCGACGTGTTGATTGAGGCCGCGTTGTGCGTAGGAATACACCGAACCTGCAATCGGAAAAGCCTTGGCCATGCTGCCGTAGCTCAACGCCGTGAACAGCATCGCCACCATTCCGATGATGTACGCCAGCGGCACCATCCCCGGTGCCTCGGCGTTAACGTAGCCATACACGCCGAACGGGGCGATGGGGATCATGAAGATCATCCCGTACACCACCAGGTCCGTGAGCGTGAGGCTACGTTTCAACTCTTGTTTGTAGCCGAATTCTTCAATTTCCATGAAGCGCAACTCCTTGTCAGCCATCGATTGTTTTTTAGTTCTTCTATCGGTAATCCGTTACAGCATCAGCAGTCTTTACAGGCGTTTTCTGTTACAGCAATGGCGCGAGGTATCCGGCCCAGCGCGTTACGTCTTGCGGGCTGCGCAGCAAATCGTTGCGCACCTCGACGAGCACCGAATCCAGACCCCGGGCATCACCGTGCACCGGCACCGTCATGTCGCCCAGCGGATCAATCCTGTACGGCTGATTGCCGGCGGTTTTCAGCGGATGTTTGTCCAGGCCGTCGAGCACGCGCCGGGCGTAAGCCTGGGCCTGACCGAACAGCACGCCGATTTCCAGCGTTCGTGGCTGGCCGTAATACACAGGGGTGAAGCTGTGAATGCCGACGATGCGCACCGGTTGACCCTTGGCGATGCGCTCGTCGATCAACGTTTGCAAGCGCGCATGAAACGGTTTGAACAGGGTCTGATGGCGATATTCGCGGGTGGCTTCGTCCAGCTCGCGATTGCCCGGCACCTGGTAAATTTCGCTTTGCGCCGGAATGCTGTCAGGTGCATGCCGTGGTCGATTCAGATCAATCAGCAGGCGCGAATAGTTGGCGCTCAACAGCGTAGCGCCGAGTGTTTCCGACAACTGTTCAGCCAGTTGCAGCGCCCCGATGTCCCAGGCGATGTGTTCACGGGCGGCGGCATCGTCCAGGCCCAGGTTGTTCAGGGCCTCGGGAATGTAGGGACTGGCGTGCTCGCACACCAGAATCAACGGGTGCGTCGAGTCGGCGCGGCTCAGGTTGTAGACCGGTCGGGTGTACAACCCAAGCTCGGCGGATTCAGTACAGGCGTGCATAGTGCTCACACAGGTCAGCGGGCGAGAGCTGTTCCGTCAGCGCCAGTTCCTCGGTTTTCAGGGCGTGATAGGTGTCGAGCAACGGCTTGGGCAGCCATTGATTGAAGGTGCCACTGTTGCGCAGGCGATCCAGTGCCTGCGCCAGCGAGGCGGGCAGGGCGACAATGCCCCGGGCCTTGCGTTGCTCGTCGTTGAGTGAATCGGGAATTTCATCCGTGATCGCGTTCAGCGCCAGACGCTGTTCGATGCCCAGGCGTCCGGCGATCAGCAGCGCAGCCATCGCCAGGTGTGGCGAGGCGGTGGCATCCATGGCGCGAAATTCCAGGTTGAACTGTGTCGCTACGGCTTTGCCGCCCAGCGTCACGGTCGGGCAGATGCGCAACGCGGCTTCGCGGTTCTGCTGGCCGAGGCAGGCGTAGGACGCGCTCCAGTGATGCGGCTGCAAGCGCTCGTAGGAGACTGGCGTCGGCGCGGTAAACGCACACAGCGCCGGAAGATAGTGCAGGATGCCCGCCGCCCAATGCTGGCCGAGGGTCGACAGGCCGTTGCTGGTGCCAGCGTCGTAGAGCATCGGTTGACCGGCCAGATCAAGGAGGCTGACGTGCAGGTGCACGCCATTGCACACCGCCTGCTCGGCCGTTTTCGGTGCGAAGCTCACATCCAGGCCCATTTGCCGGGCGATCTCGCGGGTGATCTCGCGCACGTTCACTGCGCGATCCGCCGCTGCGACGCCAAGCGTTGGGCGGCAGGTGATTTCGTATTGATGCTTGCCGTATTCGGGCAGGAACATTTCCGGCTCGACACCACCGGCGCGCAGGGCGGCGAGCAGCCAGCCGCCGAACTCGGCGCCCTGCCGCTGGGCTTGCAGCGAGAACGCCAGGTGTTCGGCAAAGCCTGCATGCAAGTTGAATTCATGTTCGAACGCGGCATTGACCTGCAAGCCCAGCGCGTCGCGGTAACGCTCGATTTCATCGCGCAACAATGTGCGCGGGCAGGCACCCCAAGGGCGGCCATCGGTTTCGCGGATATCGCCGTGAATGAAATCCAGCGCTGGCGCATCGGCATCCGGCCCGTTGCTGACGGTGACGCGGCTGCTCAGATCGGGAATCAGGCGCAAGTCACCATAAGCGCCCCATGGATTGGTCGAAGCAATGATGTCTTGCGGCGTCAACGCACTGTTGGCCGGGACCCAGCCGCAACCGCCAGCCTGGTAGTGCTCAAGCTCGTCTGTGGGAAACGAGCGGCCACGGGTGATGCCGATCAGGTCGGTGGTGACGATGGTGGTCATCGGCAGCGGCGTCAGGCGTGCGCTCATGGCCGCATCTCCTGCAACCGGCCGATTACGGTGTCGGTGTCGGTAATCCAGCAGTAACCCTTGATCGCATTCAGGCAGGCGTGATGTCGGGCTTCGTTGTAGGTGGCGCAGGCGTCTTCGACCAGCGTCACCAGATAACCACGGTCGGCGGCGTCGCGCACGGCCATGTCGACGCACTGGTCGGTGACGATGCCGGCGATGATCAGGTGGCGGGTTTCGAGGTTGCGCAGCACGTAGTCGATGTTGGTGGAATTGAACACCCCGGACGAGGTTTTCGGCAGAACGATCTCGTTTTCCACCGGGGTCAGGTCTTCAATGATCCGCGCCTGCGTGCTGCCCTTGGGCAGGTGCATGTCCGACAGCTTGTGATCCAGCGAGCGGTCGCGACCATCGGCCGTCAGGCTTTCGATGATGGTGTGCAGCACGTTTTGCCGCGCCTGGCGAAAGGCACTGAGCAACCGGCGTTGATTGGGCACCACCTGCATGTGCGCGCGGGTCAGGAAGTACTCGCCTTCCGGGCCGTTCAGGTGCGGGTCGAACTGTGGTTCGAGCCAGGCACGCTGCATGTCCACCAACAGCAACGCGGTGTGGTCGGTGACAAACGGCAAATCCCGCGGCGAGCGGTGGGGAAGGCTGAACATCCTTATTTATCCTCCAGCAGGTGGGTGTTGAAGTCGTTGCGCAGGGCGTCTATGCCTTCCAGGCGATCGGCCAGATTGTCAGTGCGCAGGGTCAGGCAGGCGATCAGCGCTTCGACCTGCGCCAGCGCCGGCACCATGGTGTCGAACGGCGACGCCGATTCCACCGGGGCGCTGATGATCAGGTCGGCCAGTTCGCGCAGCGGCGAGGCGTAGATGTCGGTGAACAGCACCACGCGCGCATTGTTGTTTTTCGCGGCACTGGCAACGCGCAGGGCTTGGGTCTGATAGCGGCGGTAATCGAACACCAGCACGACGTCCTGACGTTGCAGATCGAACAGGCGATCAGGCAGTTGCGCGTTGTCCTCCAGTGCAAAACAGCCGGGGCGCAGCAGGCGCAG
Organism: Pseudomonas baetica; assembly: GCF_002813455.1. Classification (NCBI taxonomy): domain Bacteria; kingdom Pseudomonadati; phylum Pseudomonadota; class Gammaproteobacteria; order Pseudomonadales; family Pseudomonadaceae; genus Pseudomonas; species Pseudomonas baetica. The sequence goes on from NZ_PHHE01000001.1 coordinate 1,415,138, forward strand.
GTGATTGAGCAGGTAAGTCGCCATCAGGCTGCTGAAGCGTCCGCCAAAGCAGTAAACCTGATGCCGGGCATCGAGCAGCCAGTCGGTGAGGATGCGCACATCTTCGGGTTGGGTCAGCGATTGGGTTTCGACCAGCAGGCGATGGCTGTCAGCCAGATAGTGGCTCCAGGCATCGTCCTTGTGTTGTTGCGCGCGGGGTTGCAGCAAGGTGCGCGGCGAACGCAGGCGATGATCCATGTCGCTGAGCAGGGCATCCTGGAATTCGGCATAACCGCCGAAACCGAGTTTTTTCACCAGCCGCACGATGGTCGGATCGCTGACGCCTGCATGTTCGGCCAGACGCGCCATTGGCCCCAGACCATTGCGTGGGTATTGATCGAGCAAGGCGCGGACGACTTTGCGCTCCGACGGCGTAAGATCCAGGCCGGGATCGGTGATCAGGTCTCTGAGTGGGGGCATCCGGGCTCCTGCTGGATGAGGGGGGGGTGTCGAATTCGCTTCACAATCCGTTAAAACAGTATTTATGTAACTGGTACTACATGTCTAGTGAATTTTTTGTCGCGTTTAAACAGCCCCGGAATGGGGCAAGGTGCCCGTGGCACAAGGGTTACACCGAAGTCGATTGGCTTTGTAGGCAATTGCCCATGACAGTGTCGGAAATTGCCGATTTTTTCGCATTGAGAGGGTCGACACTGTTGCATCGAACAGGCCATGAGCCCTCGGTTTACGGCACAATTGTCGGTGGACCGATCCTGCGCCGCTGATTTTCATGATTTTCGACCGAGTGATTCATCGTGCATAGCACCCGTTTGTCACTGATTTGCCATGCGCGAACCGTCGCACAAAAATTGGCGTGTTTTCCTACGAATGAACCCGTTGAAAAGAGCCCGTTGGCGGCTGACACGCTGGCCGCGCATTTCGGCTCGCCGCACCGGCTGATATGCGGCCCGGAATTGCGTACCCGCCAGACTGCTGCGTGGATGGGCGCCGACGCGCAAATTGACCAGGCGTTGCGCGATTGCGATTGGGGGCGCTGGCACGGTCAGTCCATCAAGGCTTTACAGCGTGCCGAGGGCGCGGAGTTACAGGCCTGGCTGGAGGATCCCCACGCCACCCCGCATGGCGGTGAGTCGGTTGCGCAGGTGTGCGAGCGCGTGGCGGTGTGGCTGCTCAGCGTGCAATCCACGCCGGGGCATGTGGTGGCGGTGACGCACCCGTTTGTCATTCGCGCGGCAATGGTTCAAGTGATGCAGGGCGCGGCGTTCCATGACCTGGATGTCGAACCGTTGTCGGTGCTCGAACTGCGCTTCACCGGGCGCTGGCGGCTACGCTTGCCCGGTCTTGATCTGCAAGGAGCACGCTGATGAAACAACTGTTGGTGATCGGCATCGGCGCCGGAAATCCGGATTACGTCACGATGCAGGCCGTGAAAGCGCTGAACCGGGTAGACGTGTTCTTTCTCTTTGACAAAGGTCAGAGCAAGGACGCGTTGATCACGTTGCGCCGGGACATCTGTGAGCGCTACATCACAGACCCGCACTACCGCTTCGTCCAGGCCCCCAGCCCGGAGCGTGAGCGCGGTGAGGTCGACTACACCGCCAGCGTCGACGAGCTCAACCGCGCCAAGCAGCAAACCTTCGAGCGCCTGATCAATGAGCAATTGGCCGACGGCCAGTGCGGCGGTTTTCTGGTGTGGGGCGATCCGGCGTTGTACGACAGCACCCTGCGTATCCTGCAAGCGATTCTCGCGTCTGGGCGCTGTGCCTTCGAATATGAAGTGATCCCCGGAATCACCAGCGTTCAGGCGTTGGCCGCGCAGCATAAAGTGCCGCTGAACACGATTGGCCATTCAATTGAAATCACCACCGGCCGGCGTCTGGCAGCAGGGCAGGTGAGCGCGGCGGACAGTCTGGTGGTGATGCTCGATGCCGACGATGCCTATCAGCAAGTGGCGGATCGGCAAACGCAGATTTACTGGGGCGCCTATCTGGGTACGCCGGATGAGATTTTGCTCAGTGGCAAACTTGAGGAGGTGGCGGACGAGATCGAGCGGGTACGCCAGGCGGCGCGGTTAAAGCATGGGTGGATCATGGATACCTATCTGTTGCGCAAGCCCTGAATTGGCGGTGCTCTCAAGAATGGGCAATAGCCTCCCGGCCAAACCGCTCCCGATACACCGACGGCGGCACGCCGACCACGCTGCGAAACGCCACGCGAAAACTCTCCACCGAACGATAGCCACAGCGCAGCGCGATCTGTTCGGTATTGTCGCTGGAGCTTTCCAGCAATTCGCGGGCGCGAGCCAGCCGTTCATGTTGCAGCCAGGCTTTGGGCGACTGCCCGCTGGCCTCGCTGAAACGCCGCAGAAAGGTACGCTCACTCATCGCCGCCTCACTGGCCAGATCGCGCACTTCCAGCGGTTCATGCAGGCGTTCGCGGGCCCATTGCATCACCCGTGACAGATCATTGCGTGGCGTCGGGCTGACCGGCGTCGGTATGAACTGCGCCTGACCGCCGGTGCGCTGCGGCGACATGACCAGGCGCCGCGCCACCGAGTTGGCGACCTGCGTGCCGAAATCCCGCGCCACCAGGTGCAGACAGGCGTCGATCCCGGCCGCGCTGCCGGCCGAGGTGATCAACTGGCCCGAATCGACGTAAAGCACGTCAGGATCAACCGCAATCATCGCAAAGCGCTGAGCCAGTTCTGCGGTGTAACGCCAATGAGTGGTGGCGCCGTGGCCATCGAGCAGGCCGCTGGCCGCCAGCACAAAGACCCCCGAGCAGATCGACAGCAGCCGCGCACCACGGGCGTGGGCCTCGCGCAGGGCGGTGAGCAGCGCCGGCGGCACTTCAGCGTGACGGTCACGCCAGCCGGGAATAATGATGGTGCGCGCCTGTGCCAACAAATCGAGGCCACCATCGGCCAGCACCTGAATGCCGCCCATGGCCCGCATCGGCCCTTGGTCGACCGCCACAATGCAGTGCTCGTACCACGGGAAATCGAATTCCGGCCGGGCCAGACCGAACACCTCCACGGCAATGCCGAACTCGAAAGTGCAGAGGCCATCGTAGGCCAGAATCGCGACCAGTCCTGGTGAAGTAGGCATTTGGCGGAAAATTCCCGGTGACTGTCTTGTGCGCCACTGTAGCGCTACGCGGCGACTGGATAAAGTCTGTTCACACCCACACAGGAGCAACACCCCATGAGCAGTCTGGTTCGCGAAATTCCTGCCGCACCGTCGGCGATTGCACTGATGCATTTCAGCAATCGTCTGACCTTCGAAACCGATTGTTCCGACGTGTTCAGCAGCCAGCAAGCGGGCGAAACCGATTTTGTCCTGATCGACGTGCGCGGCCCCCTGGCTTTTCAGCGTGGGCATGTGCCGGGGGCGATCAACCTGCCCACGCGCTTGCTGAGCGCTGAGGCATTGAAGCGCTACCCGATAACCACGCTGTTTGTGGTCTATTGCGCCGGCCCACATTGCAACGGCGCCAACAAGGCGGCGGTGAAATTGGCGGCGCTGGGTTATCCGGTCAAGGAGATGATCGGCGGCGTGACCGGGTGGCTGGACGAGGGATTTGAATTAAGCGTGGCGCAAGCTGCCAAGACGCCCATCGGTTGCAACTGCTGAAACCCAGACCCCGTGTAGGCGCGCGCCTACACGGTTTTTTTGTACTGTTTGAGGGCTTGTCCTACAGCCTTTGCACCACGACGGCGCACCTGTTGATGGCGGTCAATCGACTCGCCGATCTTTTGTAAGTATTTGTCGCTTAAACACAATTTGCCCTGTGCGCGCCGCCATAGACTGCCGACCACTTCGGATTTTGCAGCCAAATGGCCATGCCGAACGCTGAATCGAAAGCTGCCAATAAAAGCCTCCGCACACAGGAGTTATAAATGAAGAAGCTAGTGATGTTTGGTGCCCTGGCACTGTCGATGTTGTCCCTGACCGCCGTGGCCGAAGACGCCAAGCCGATCCGCATCGGTATTGAAGCCGGTTACCCGCCATTCTCGATGAAAACCGCTGACGGCAAACTCGCCGGTTTCGATGTCGATATCGGCGATGCGCTGTGCGCGCAGATGAAAGTCAAATGTACTTGGGTCGAGCAAGAATTCGATGGTCTGATCCCGGCGCTGAAAGTGAAGAAAATCGACGCGATCCTGTCTTCGATGACCATCACTGACGATCGCAAGAAAAACGTCGACTTCACCATCAAGTACTACCACACCCCGGCGCGCTTCGTGATGAAGGAAGGCTCGGGTGTCAAAGATCCGCTGACCGAACTCAAAGGCAAGAAAGTCGGCGTGCTGCGTGCCAGTACCCACGACCGCTACGCCACTGAAGTGCTGGTGCCGGCCGGGATCGAGCTGGTGCGTTACGGTTCGCAGCAGGAAGCCAACCTGGACATGGTATCGGGTCGTATCGACGCGATGCTGGCCGACTCGGTCAACCTGAGCGACGGCTTCCTGAAAACCGACGCCGGCAAAGGCTTCGAATTCGTCGGCCCGACCTACGAAGACGCCAAGTACTTCGGCGGCGGTGCCGGCATCGCCGTGCGCAAGGGTGACAAAGAGCTGGCGGACAAATTCAACGCCGCCATCACCGAAATTCGCGCCAATGGCGAGTACAAAAAAGTCCAGGACAAGTACTTCGACTTTGACGTTTACGGCCATTAATACGCCGTAGAAAAAAGTGGCCCCCGTTGATGCGGCGGCCACTTTTTTTGTGCCCATGATTTATCCTGCAGCACACATTTTCCAATGTAGGAGCTGCCGCAGGCTGCGATCTTTTGATCTTGATCCTGAAAAACAAGATCAAAAGATCGCAGCCTGCGGCAGCTCCTACAGAGTTCGCGGAGTTTTCTTATGCAACGCATCGACCATCTGCTGCCCTGGAGCCACTTGGGCAGCGAACGCTCCCTCAGCGTATTCCGTTACGGCGCCGGCACCCGCAAGGTGTACATCCAGGCCAGCCTGCACGCCGATGAATTGCCGGGCATGCGCACTGCGTGGGAACTCAAGAAACGCCTCCACGAACTGGAACAGCAAGGTCGTCTGCAAGGCGTGATCGAACTGGTACCGGTGGCCAACCCGATCGGCCTGGACCAGCATCTGCAAAGCGCGCACATGGGCCGCTTCGAACTGGGCAGCGGCAAGAATTTCAACCGTGGGTTTGTTGAACTCAGCGCGCCAGTGGCAGCGTTGATCGGTGATCGCCTGGGTTCTGATACCGACGCCAACATCGCGCTGATCCGCCAGACCATGATCCAGGTCTTCGATGATCTGCCGGCCCCGGCCTCACAACTGCAAGCCCTGCATCGCTTGCTGCTGCGCCACGCCTGCGATGCCGACATCACCCTTGACCTGCATTGCGATTTCGAAGCATCGATCCACCTTTATGCGTTGCCTCAGCATTGGCCGCAGTGGCAGTCACTGGCGGCGCGCTTGAAGGCCGGCGTGGCGTTGCTGTGTGAAGATTCCGGCGGCAGTTCATTCGATGAATCCTGCTCAACGCCGTGGCTGCGACTGGCACGAGCCTTCCCGGGCGCGGCCATTCCTGCGGCCAACCTCGCCACCACGCTGGAGCTCGGCAGCATGGGCGACACCCGGGTCGATCAGGCCCAAGCCAATTGCGAGGCGATTCTCGGATTTCTCGCCGAGCAGGGTTTCATCAGCGGTGAATGGCCGGCGGCGCCCAACGAGTGCTGTGAAGGCATGCCTTTCGAAGGCACCGAATACCTGTTCGCGCCGCACCATGGCGTGGTGAGTTTCCTGCGCGATGCGGGCGAGTGGGTGGAGAAGGGCGATGCATTGTTTGAGGTGGTTGATCCGTTACAGGATCGCGTGACTACTGTGCGCGCCGGGACCAGTGGCGTGCTGTTTGCGATTGATCGCGGGCGGTACACCGAGCCCGGAATCTGGCAGGCGAAAGTGGCGGGGCGGGTGCCGTTTCGCACGGGCAAGCTGACTAACGACTGACGATCTTCACTGGATCTGCAGGCCTCATCGCTGGCAAGCCAGCGCCCACCGTGTCCGCGTCGTACACAAAATGGGTGACTTGCGCAAAAACCTGTGGGAGCTGGCTTGCCAGCGATGGCGGTCTCGACAGCACCACTGAATTTGGATCTTCGACCCAGAGTGTTAGGCTCCCCCCGAACCCGACACTCTGTGAAGGAAGGCTTTATGTTGAAGGCGTTTGCCCTGTTGACCCTCCTGGCGTCCACCGCCGTCCAGGCTCAAACCACCCTGCAAAGCGATCTGCCGCTTAGATACATTGCACAGGTTCACCCTGATGCCGATCCGCGTCCGCTGGTGATTTTCCTGCACGGTTATGGCAGTAACGAAGCCGATCTGATCGGCATGAAATTCCAGTTGCCGGCGCACTACAACTACCTCTCGGCGCAGGCGCCGCTGGCGTTGGGCGAAGGGCGCTACCAGTGGTTTCGCAAGAAAGGCGAAGGCGCCTACAACGGCGAGACCGATGATCTGAAGGCCAGCGGCCAGAAGTTGCGGGATTTTGTCGCACAAGCGGCGAAGAAATATCACGCGGCCCCCGACAAGGTGTACCTGATCGGTTTCAGCCAGGGCGCGATGATGACTTACGAGGTGGGCCTGCGTCCGCCGATGGCCGTGGGCGGTATTGCGGCATTGAGCGGACGGTTATTGCCGGTGTTGAAAGCTGAACTGAAGAGCGAGCAACAACCGCTGCCGTTGAACATCTTCATCGGTCACGGCACTGCCGATAATCGGGTGCCGTATCACGACGGTACCGAGGCCGCTGCGTTACTCCAGAAACGGGATTACAAACCGCAGTTTCACGCCTATCCCGGCGTCGGCCACAGCATCAGTGCGGCCGAACTGCGGGACTTGAACGCCTGGTTGCAGCAAATCAACCCTTGAGAATCACTGTTCTTTGAGGATGGTTTTTACCAGGGCATCGTGACCTTTCTTGTCGCTGACCCGGGAGATTACCTGGACCAGCGCCATGCGCGTTCCCGAACCGGCCATCAAGGTCGTGTTGAGGGTCTGGCCGCCGCCCTGCGTGGCAGTGCTGTCGACCTGACGCAGGCCAAGGCCGGTGCCTTTTTGGGTCAGGCTTTTCTCACTGAGTTTGTTGAAGTCCGGTAGCGCTTTGCGCTGGGCATCGATGAAGTCAGAAACGCTGCCATCGAGAAACGCGCTGTCGTTGTCCTTGACGTTATTGCCTTCAGGAACCTGGTTTTCGGCGGCGATGACCACGGTTTTAGTGGTCTGGTTGGTGTACATCGTGCCAGTGGCACCGGTCGGACTGGCCGGCAACGGATCAGCGACAAAGCCCTTGGGCAGGGTGAAAGTGAACTTGCCGCCGAGCATCGAAACCTTCTCGGTGGCGGCTTTTTCCTTGGCCTTGGCGGCCTGAGCGTTGATGGCGCCGAGACCGGCGACAGCCGCCAGCAACAGGACGACGGCTTTCTTGCTCAACAATGTCATTCGAATCTCCGGGAAGTGGTCAGGCCAGGCGGGCGATCATCCCATGCACCGGCTTGTCACTCCAGCACGGCTCGCCTGCACCGGGTGATTGAAGTGAACGCTTACCTGTGGCGTCAACCTTCAGTGGTCCGCGCGGTTCTCACAGGGGCCGGTTTGGCCAGCAATTTACGCGTCACGCCGAGCATGGCCACCGACACCGCGACGCCTATGGCAAACCCGCTCAGGCCAAGACTCGGCAGCGTCAACGCCGAGACCAGACAAAACGCCGAAAACGAATACATCCCGGTCGCCGTCGCCCGCAACAGCGCGGCAGTAAACGCCGGGCCACGGGTCTGCTGGGAAAACACCGCCATCACACTGCCGAGCACCGGGAATACCGCGAGCAGGCCGCTCCAGCGTTCGCCGACAGTGCTGGCCAGCAGGGTCACCACCAGCGTCAGCGCAGCGCCGGCGATCATCCGCCAGAGCAGTTTGTCCGACTTCGGTGCCGGGCCGTTCAGCACCGGCTGCACCTCGGGAAACAGGTAGGGCGCCGCCAACAGGGCAACGGCCGCCGCCGCCACGGAGAACGGCAGCGATGCCGGAATCAGCGACAGTATCAGCGCCAGCGTCGCCCAGACTGCCAGAGAAAAACTCAGTGCCCACGGCCAGTTCGCCCGCTGCGCGACCTGTGCGTAGGTGATGCAGAACGCAATCATCGCGAACATGGCCGACAGCGCCGCGACCGCCGATTGCGCGGCAAACTGCGGCCCCTGTTCGATGGCGAGGAAAAACAGGATCGGCCCGACCACCACCGGCAACCCCGACAGCCACCCGGCCACGCTCGGTCCCCAGCGCTTGCCGGCCAGCGATATCAGCAACAGAAAACCGGGGATCAGCAACAGTTTGAGGATCAGCACGCAGGTGTCTCCGTCGGGTGAGAGACGGCTACGGTAGCATCGCGGTCAACGTATTGCTGCCTATGTGAGTGATTTTTGTATACAAAGTATCGAGGCCATACCGGCTATGCTTTGCCTGTATGGGTTTGCCGGAGTCAATGGCGTGATGAACAGAACACAGAATGTCTTGCGTGGGTGCTGCGCTATAACCTTGTGGGCCTTGCTGGTCGCGCCTGCCTGGGCCAACTGGCAGGACGAAGTTCCCGGCGCCAGGATCATTGGCAGCGGCGACTTCAGCGTGTTTGGTTTCGATGTTTACAACGCAAGGTTGTGGAGTACTGCGCAGCCGCTGGCGGACGGGCAGCCTTTCGCGCTGGAGTTGATCTATCGCCGAAAGATTTCCCGCGACGATCTGGTCGAAGCCAGCGTTGATGAAATCAAGCGTCTGAATGGCGCCGCTGTCACCCCGGCACAACTGGCCGGCTGGCAGACGCAGATGCAGCAGGCGTTCGTCGATGTCCAGGCTGGCACCCGCATCACCGGAGTGTATTTACCGGGGCAGGGCGCACGTTTTTTTGTTGGCCAGCAGTTGCAGCATGAGATCGCCGACCCGCAGTTCGCCCGGGCATTTTTTGATATCTGGTTGAATCCGCGTACGCGCAATCCTGAACTGCGCCAGCAGTTGCTGGGCGTGACGGGGTCTTGAGCTTTCATCAAAGGGGTTGAAACGTCTAAGCTGCGTCTTTCGACTTGTTTCTGGATGTGTGCGTGAAATTCAGCTTGCCCAAAATCGCCACCGCGCCGTTTTGCCCGCCGGAAGTGGCCGGCAGTGTTGCGGTGGATCCGACCGCCTCGTTCTTCAAGCGTGTGCTGCGTTTCGCCGGCCCCGGTTTGCTGGTGTCGATCGGCTACATGGACCCGGGCAACTGGGCGACCGCGATCGAGGCCGGCTCGCGTTTTGGCTACAGCCTGCTGTTCGTGGTGTTGTTGGCGAGTCTGGCGGGCATGGTCGTGCAGTGCCTGTGTTCGCGCCTGGGCATCGCCACCGGGCGTGATCTGGCGCAATTGTCCCGCGAACGCTACAGCACCCCGACGGCGCGGCTGCAATGGATATTGGCGGAGATTTCGATCATCGCCACCGACCTTGCCGAAGTCCTCGGCTGTGCGCTGGCGTTTCACTTGTTGCTCGGTTGTTCACTGTCCTTCGGCATTGCCCTGACCGCATTCGACACGTTGCTGGTGTTGGCCCTGCAGAACCGTGGCTTCCGTCGGCTGGAAGCAATCATGCTAGTACTGGTCGCGACCATCGGCGTGTGTTTATTCGTTGAACTGGTGCTGATCAAGCCCTACTGGCCGGACGTCGCCCAAGGCTTCAAACCGTCACTGGCGGCGATCAGCGATGCCGCGCCGTTGTACCTGGCGATCGGTATCCTCGGGGCCACGGTGATGCCGCATAACCTTTACCTGCATACGTCCATCGTGCAGACACGGATGATCGGCAAGGACCTGGCGAGCAAGCAGGATGCGGTGAAACTGGCGCGCATCGACACCATCGGTTCGCTGGCACTGGCATTGTTGGTCAACGCGGCGATTCTGATTCTCGCAGCGGCAGCGTTTCATCAGTCCGGGCACACCGACGTGGTCGATATTCAAGATGCCTATCACTTGCTCGATCCGCTGGTCGGCGGTGCGCTGGCCAGTGTGTTGTTCGGCGTGGCGTTGCTGGCCTCGGGGCAGAGCTCGACCTTTACCGGAACCATCGCCGGCCAGGTGATCATGGAGGGCTATCTGAATCTGCGGATTCCCTGCTGGCAGCGGCGCTTGATCACCCGTGGGTTGGCGCTGATTCCGGCGTTTATCGGTGTGTGGCTGATGGGCGATAACGCGGTGGGCAAGCTGCTGGTGTTGAGCCAGGTGGTGTTGAGTTTGCAGTTGCCGTTTGCCCTGTATCCGCTGATTCGCATGACTAATGACCAGCAATTGATGGGGCCGTTTGTGAACCGCTGGCCGACCCGGGTGTTGGCGTGGGGGTTGTTTGCGGTGATCAGTGGGGCGAACGCGTGGTTGATTCTGCAGTTGGCTGGCTGACTGGGAGTTTTGTGCTGGCTGGACTGACGCATTCGCGAGCAAGCCCGCTCCCACAGTGGTTGGTGTTATTCACAAATATTGTGTACACCCACCAACCCTGTGGGAGCGGGCTTGCTCGCGAAGGGGCCTTCAAGGCCAGCCTGTAAAATCCAGACAAAAAAAGACCCGGTGCAACGCAAACTGCACCGGGTTTTTGTTGCCGGCAAACGGCGGATGTCGTGGATCCGCCGTCCACCGTTGAACCTCTTGCTTAACCGCGTTCCAGCGCCAATGCCACACCCTGACCGCCGCCAATGCACAGGGTCGCCAGACCTTTCTTCGCATCACGCTTGATCATCTCGTGCAGCAGCGTCACCAGCACTCGGCAGCCCGACGCACCGATCGGATGACCGAGGGCGATGGCGCCGCCGTTGACGTTGACCTTGTCCAGATCCCATTGCAGATCCTTGGCCACCGCCAGCGATTGCGCGGCGAAGGCTTCGTTGGCTTCGATCAGGTCAAGTTGACCAATGTCCCAGCCTGCCTTGTCCAGGCAGCGGCGGGTGGCCGAGACCGGGCCGATACCCATGATCGCCGGGTCGACGCCGGCGTTGGCATACGCAGCGATTTTCGCCAGCACCGGCAGACCGAGCGCCTTGGCTTTCTCGGCGCTCATCAGAATGACCGCAGCGGCGCCGTCGTTCAGCGACGAGGCGTTACCGGCCGTGACGCTGCCGTCTTTCTTGAACGCCGGGCGCAGTTTCGCCAGGGATTCGGCGGTGGTGGCGCCACGCGGTTGTTCGTCGACCTGAAACGCAACCGGATCGCCCTTGCGCTGCGGAATCAGGATCGGGGTGATTTCCTCAACGAAGCGACCGGCCTCAATGGCAGCGGCGGCTTTCTGCTGCGAGGCGGCAGCGAAGGCGTCCTGCTGCTCGCGGCTGATCTCGTACTTGTCGACCAGGTTCTCGGCAGTGATGCCCATATGGTAATCGTTGAACGCATCCCACAGGCCATCGCTGATCATGGTGTCGACGATTTGCGCGTGACCCATGCGCAGACCGGTGCGTGCGCCCGGCATCACGTAGTTGGACAGGCTCATGTTCTCCTGACCGCCAGCAATGATCACATCGGCATCGCCGCAACGGATCGCTTGCGCGCCGAGGTGCAGGGCCTTGAGGCCCGAGCCGCAGACCTTGTTCAGGGTCATGGCCGGCACGGCGTGGGGCAGGCCGGCCTTGATCGCGGCCTGACGCGCCGGGTTTTGGCCAGCGCCGGCAGTCAGCACCTGGCCCATGATCACTTCATCGACCTGGGCACCGTCCAGACCGGTCTGTTCGAGCAACTGGCGGATCACCGCCGCGCCCAGATCGACTGCGGATACCGAGGCCAGGGAACCCTGGAAACTGCCGATCGCGGTACGCGTGGCGGCAACAATGACAACGTCTTGCATTTTCGACTTCCTCACTGGGCAGCGAACTGCATTTCCGGTACGTGATCCGGGACGATCAGTTTACCAGCGGTCTTGGCGACGATTTCCTCGACGCTGACGCCAGGTGCGCGTTCCTTGAGGACAAAAGCGCCATTTTCGATTTCCAGGTAGGCCAGGTCAGTCAGCACACGTTTAATGCACCCGGCGCCAGTCAGCGGCAGGCTGCACTTGGATAACAGTTTGGACTCACCGTCCTTGGACGCGTGGGTCATGATGACGATGATGTTGTCGGCGCCAGCCACCAGATCCATCGCGCCGCCCATGCCCTTGACCAGTTTGCCGGGGATCATCCACGAGGCGATGTTGCCTTCGACGTCGACTTCAAACGCGCCCAGCACGGTCAGGTCGACATGGCCGCCGCGGATCATCGCAAAGGATTCAGCGGAGGAGAAGATCGACGCGCCAATGCGCGCGGTCACGGTTTGTTTACCGGCGTTGATCATGTCGGCGTCGATGGTTTCTTCAGTCGGAAAAGGGCCCATGCCGAGCAGGCCGTTTTCCGATTGCAGCATGACTTCCATGCCTTCGGGGATGTAGTTGGCGACCAGGGTCGGAATGCCGATGCCGAGGTTCACGTAGTAGCCGTCCTGCATTTCGCGGGCGACGCGCTGAGCCATTTGTTCGCGGGAAAGTGCCATGTTGTTATTCTCCGTCAGCCTGAATTATTTGCGGATGGTGCGCTGTTCGATGCGTTTTTCGAACGTGCCGCAAATGACCCGATCGACGTAGATGCCCGGGGTGTGAATGTGTGCCGGGTCCAGTTCGCCGGGTTCGACGATTTCTTCGACTTCGACCACGGTGATCTTGCCGGCAGTGGCGGCCAGCGGGTTGAAGTTTTGCGCGGTGTGACGGTAGATGACGTTGCCGAAATGGTCGGCTTTCCAGCCTTTGACGATGGCGAAGTCGCCGGTGATGGATTCTTCCATCAGGTATTTGCGACCGTTGAACTCGCGCACTTCTTTGCCTTCGGCAACCGGGGTGCCGACGCCGGTGGCGGTGAAGAAGGCCGGGATGCCGGCGCCGCCCGCGCGCATTTTCTCGGCGAGGGTGCCTTGCGGGGTCAGGATGACTTCGATTTCGCCTTTGAGCAGTTGCTCTTCGAACAACTTGTTTTCGCCGACATAGGAGGCGACAACCTTGCTGATCTGGCGGTCGGTCAGCAGTACGCCAAGACCGAAACCGTCGACGCCGCAGTTGTTGGAAACCACGGTGAGGTCGCGGGTGCCTTTGCGCTTGATCTCGGCGATCAGGTTTTCCGGAATGCCGCACAGACCGAAGCCGCCGGCGATGACGGTCATGCCGTCTTCCAGCCCGGCGAGGGCTTCCTCGTAGGAACTCACGCGCTTGTCGAAACCTGCCATATGCACCTCTTTTATTATTTGCGGGCGGCTGGCTAGCCGAATGACTGGAGTGTCGCACCGGTGGATATATTTGTTAAGTTGATTTTTAAGGTTGATTGATAGATAAAACTCAATAGTCACGTTGTGGCGTGCTGCTTTGATCGTTCCAACGCTCCGCGTGGGAACGATCATGTACCGAGAGTCCCGAGGCTTCAATATGACCATCAAACAGATCCGCGCCTTTCTGGCGGTCGCCCAGAGCCTGAGTTTCGCCGTGGCCTGTGAGCGTTTGCACCTGTCGCAATCAGCCCTGAGCCTGACCATCAAGGCGCTGGAGGAGGGCCTGGGTGGCCGCCTGTTCAGTCGCAACACCCGCAACGTCGCGCTGACGGCGGAGGGTGAGTCGCTGCTGCCACTGGCCAGGCGCCTGATCGCCGACTGGGACAACGCCGAAGACGAAATGCGCCAGCGCTTCAGCCTACAGCGTGGGCGGGTGACGCTGGCGGCGATGCCGTCGTTTGCCGGTAATTTGCTGCCGCCGATTCTCAAGACTTTTCGCGCGCGGTATCCAAACGTCAACGTGACGGTGAATGACGTGATCAACGAGCAAGTGCTGGAGATGGTTCGCGACCGACAAGTGGAGTTGGGTGTGGCGTTCGAACCGATGCAGAACACCTCGATGACGTTCACGCCGCTTTATATGGATCGTTTTGTCGCGGTGGTGCCGCAGGATTCGCCGCTGGCGGATCGTGCCGAAGTAGATTGGCAAACCTTGTTGCAGGAACCGTTCATCACCTTGCAGCGACCATCGACGGTGCGGGTGATGCTCGAAGAACACTTGCAGGCCCGAGGCATGAAGCTGCCGGTGGAGTTCGAGAGCCATCAGTTGGCGACGGTCGGGCGAATGGTCGCCAGTGGGTTGGGGGTGAGCGCGGTGCCAGCGCTGTGTGCCGAACAAATGCAGGAATTGGGGGCGCATTGCCTGACGCTCAATGACTCGGTGGAGCGGGCGATTGGCGTGCTGACCGAGCCGGGGAATGAGTTGTCGGCGGCGGCGCAGGCGTTGTTCGATATTCTTAAAACCGAACATTGAATATTCAGGAGGTCAGGCGTTGTGTCAGCAGCGGCAGAAGCTGTTCGCACGCCCCTTCAATCTTCAAATCCAGCAAATCATCCGCCCGGGTCTTGCCCAGATTGATCGCGATCAACGGCTTGCCACGGTCGGCGATCACCCGGCACAGACGAAACGCCGAATACGCCATCAACGAAGAGCCTACCACCAGCATCCCCGCCGCATTCTGCGCCGCTGCCATGGCGCGGGCCGCCGTGGCCTGTGCGACGTTTTCGCCGAAAAACACCACGTCCGGCTTCATCCGTTCACCGGCGCAATGCGGGCAGTGCGGTACCTGAAACCGCGCCTCGAATGCCGGGTCGAGCAAGGTATCGCCATCCGGCGCCTGCACCGCATCGACGCCCGCCAGATACGGGTTGTGCAGTTCCATCAAGCGCTGAATCGCATCCCGTTCGCTGCGCTGGCCACAATCCAGGCACAGCACGCGATGCAAACTGCCATGCAATTCGATCACGTCATGACTGCCGGCTTGATCGTGCAGGGTGTCGACGTTTTGCGTGATCAACGCGCTGATCCGCCCATGACTCTGCAAACTGGCCAGCGCCTCGTGCGCCGCATTCGGCCGCGCCTGACGCACCCGCGGCCAGCCGAGCATCGCCCGTGCCCAGTAGCGACGGCGCGACTCGGGAGCTGCGAGGAATTCCTGATACATCATCGGCTGCCGGCCTCGGCGCACACCGTCGCTGTCGCGGTAATCGGGGATGCCCGACGGCGTGCTGATGCCGGCACCGGTCAGTACCAGAAAGTCGCCATCGGCCATCGCCTGTTGCAGCGTGTCGAGGTGTTCGCGGATCGGGCTGTCGAGCATGGTCAGCGCTCCGGGGAGGACGGTGCCAGCAGGTTAGCACGCGATCCGCGTGACTTACTTGCGCGCCTCCAGAATCAGGTTGAACGGTGTTTGCGTGGCGCGTCGGAAGTGTTTGAAACCCGCCTCGCTGAACACTTTGCGCAAACGCATTTCACCGGCCTGTGCGCCGAGGCCGAGGCCGACTTCCTGAGAGAGTGAGTTGGGTGTGCAAATGAACGTCGACGCCGCATAAAACAGGCGCCCGACCGGGTTGATGTTGTCATCCAGCGTATCGTTGGCGAATGGCTCGACCAGCAACACCGTGCCGTCGTCCTTTAGCGAGTTGTAGGCGTGGCGAGCCGCGCCGACCGGGTCACCCATGTCGTGCAGACAATCGAAATAACAGATCAGGTCGTAATCGTCGCCAGGGTAGTTTTTCGCCGAGCCCTGGAAGAATTTCGCCCGGCTGCTGACCCCGCCTTCCTCGGCGCGTTGGGTCGCAACGGTGATGGATGGCGCGTGGTAATCGAAACCGCTGAAGCGCGAATTGGGGAACGCCTGAGCCATGATCACCGTCGAGGCGCCGTGGCCGCAGCCGACGTCGGCGACGTTGGCGCCGCTCTCCAGTTTGGTCACCACGCCTTCCAGCGCCGGTAGCCATTCGGCGATCAGATGGCCTTTGTAGCCAGGGCGGAAGAACCGTTCGGTGCCGGTGAACATGCACGGATGATGATCGCCCCAGGGCAGGGCGCCATTGCCGCGCATGGCTTTGACCAGTTTGTCCTTGTCGTGGAAAAACGACGCCACCACGCCGAGACCGCCGGCGACGTACACCGGCGAGTCCTCAACCGCCAGCGCCAGCGCCTGTTCTTCTGGCAGGCGGAACTGGCCGTCGTGGTGCTCCATGTAGCCGGACGCCGCGTGGGCGCTGAGCCATTCGCGCACCAGACGCGGGTTGCAGGTGGTTTTCGCCGCGAGGGCTTCGGGGCTGATCGGTTGACTGTCGGCCATCGCCCGGTACAACCCGAGCTCTTCACCGACGATGACATTGGCCAGCATCGCCGCGCCGCCCATGTCGTTGACCAGTTTGCCCATGAATTCGTTGAGTCGGGCCTCGTCCATCATGCGTGCTCCTGAAACAGGATCACAGTCCGGCGGCGTTGAGGGTCGAGGCATGCGCCACCGGGCGGTGGTCGGGGATACAGGCAGGGCGTTCGCTGCGCCCTGCGGCCCCCTCGACTGGGTAATAACAGAGTCTAGCGCGGTAACGGAGCCATGCTGCTTTTTAGGCGGGGTATCAGGTCGATGAAGTCAACCTGCTGGCGAATGCTGGCTGCCAGCGG
Source organism: Pseudomonas baetica (assembly GCF_002813455.1). Lineage (NCBI taxonomy): Bacteria > Pseudomonadati > Pseudomonadota > Gammaproteobacteria > Pseudomonadales > Pseudomonadaceae > Pseudomonas > Pseudomonas baetica. Next base: position 1,431,648 of record NZ_PHHE01000001.1, read on the forward strand.
TTGTGCAGGGCTTTTGGAGGCGTTTCACTTGATGGGTTCAGGCGCAATAGTTGATTTGCCCATCTTTCAGTCCCATTTTCATATGCTCTGCGTCGAGTACCAATGCGTCGAAGCACAGCTTAGCGACAATGAGATCCTTGGAAGGGTCTTTGAGAAGAACCAGCTCTCCCGTTTGGGACAGGTAGGCTGCAGAGCGCCAAATGTAAGCTGCGCGAACGTCTGTGTTTGTCTTGTCGAACGTGTGCGTGCCTGATTTGAGCTTGTCGGAAATAAACAGGTTTACCTGGATTTGCTCAAATCCAGAGGGTGTTTCGACCGTTTGATAGGCGATCAACGAAATATATCCCTCTTGGGCGGAGTGGGTGACGTAAATTGTTTCAGCTTCAAAGGAACTGGTGATGCCCCCACTAAGTTCGGCGGTGAAAGTCTGAGCGCTGTTGATCAATTCCTCCTGTACGCCCTCCAGCGCAAGTTTTCCGTCGCTGACAATAAATTTTTCGTCGGCCTTGAACTGGAACTCACCGGTCACTTTCTGCTGCGCCCCGAAGTATCGCAGAGTCAAACTGCCCTCTTTGGCCGGGAGCATGAGGAAATGGTAGATAAGATTGGCGCTTGCCTCACTATTGCCGCTTCCCAACGCGAATGTGGCCGGTTCACCTGAAGTCGGAAGCTTGTCAAGAGCGACATTGAACAAGAAGCCTCGGGCATCTGTTCCGATCTTGTCAGTGGCGGATATATACAAATGCGTCGAGTTTATTTTGCAAGACAAATGATCGGCGGCTTCGAAGTCTTCCAGGTTGTAGAGTTTCGCCGTCACTTGCCCTTTAGTCGGTAGCGTGTTCGTACTCATGATCTGTATCCCGAAGGCTTATGGAAAATCCAGTCTATAGCTCACTGACGCGTCACGAACCTGTCAAAGTTGACAGGTATAAACACCGAGCTGGTTATTCCAACGCTCCAGATACTTGCACTTAACGTAGCCTTCCACTGACTCAAACCTGCCGCTCAAGCCGCAGTTGCGCACAAAGCCCGCCCCCCTCGCGATTGCTCAGGGTCAGTGAGCCACCCAGGGCTGCAGCCAGTTGCTGGGCGATGGCCAGCCCGAGGCCCGTGCCGCCGGTGTCGCGGTTGCGCGAGTTTTCCACGCGGTAGAACGGTTGCATGACCTGCGCCAGTTCCTCTTCGGCGATCCCCGGGCCGCGATCGAGGATTTCTACCGACAGTCCGTTCGCCGCTGTCTCGACCCGCAGTTCGGCGGCACCGGCAAATTTCAGCGCGTTATCGGTGAGGTTCACCAGCACCCGGCGCAAGGCTTGCGGGCGGGTGTCGATCACCGCATGGCTTTTGCCGTGAAGCTGCACATCCTTGCCCATGTCCTGATAGTCGAACACCAGGCTGTCGAGGAACGAATCGAGATCGATGCGCCGACTTTCCTCGGTCGAGCCGTGGATGCTGCGAGCGTACGCCACGCCTTCACGCACCAGATGCTCGATCTCACCGAGGTCATTGCACAGTTTGTCTTTCTCGACCGAATCGTCCATGAACTCCGCACGCAATTTCATCCGGGTGATCGGCGTTTGCAGGTCATGGGAAATCGCCGCGAGCAGTTGCATGCGCTCCTTCAGATACGCGGCGATGCGCGCCTGCATCGCATTGAAGGCGCGCGCCGCGTGAACCACTTCGGTCGGGCCGCGCTCGTCCAGATTGACCGGGTGGGCGTTGGGGTCGAGGCTTTCCACGGCGTTGGCGAGGCGGGCGAGGGGACGGAGGGCGATGCGCACGGCCAGCCAGGTGCAGGCGATCAGCAGCGCCAGTTGCCCGAGCAGCACCGCCGGCAGCCAGGGCGACAGCGGCGGCATGGCCGGACGCACATCGATGGTCAGCGGGCTGCCGTCGCGCAGGCGCAAATGCGCCTGAAAGTGCCGTTGCGGCCCGGGGATATCGGTGAAGGTCAGCGGGTATTCGTCGCCGATGGCCGCTGTGATCGAGGTGACGGCAACCGGCACATCAGCCGAGCCCAGCGCCGGCCCCGCCTGGCCCGCGCTCAACAAATAGGTGTAATGCGCCCGGGTCAGCCGTTCGATCCAGGCGGGCCGTTCTGCGGCGGGCAAGCGGTCGAGAATGGCAATCGAGGTCGAGACGTCGGTTTCGAGGTTGTTGAGCATGGTGCTTTTGGCGCTTTGGTAGCGCTCGTAATACTGCGCACCGAATGACAGCGCCTGGGCGAGGATCAGCCCGATCAGGAAGATCAGCGACAACCGTGAGGCCAGCGTGCGCGGCCAGTGCAGGGTGCCGCTCATGCCGACGCCCCGAGGATCTCCACCGGCAACGAAAATACATAGCCTTCGCTACGCACGGTTTTGATACAGGCCGGCTCGCGTGCATCGTCGAGCAGACGCTGGCGCAGGCGGCTGACCAGCAAATCGATGGAGCGGTCGAACAGGTCAGCGTCGCGCCCTTGGGTCAGATTGAGCAGTTGATCGCGGCTGAGCACCCGCTGCGGGTGATCGAGGAATACGCGCAGCAAACGGTATTCGGCGCCACTGAGGGCGACCATCGTGCCGTCCTTGTCCAGCAGATGACGCGCCGAGGTGTCCAGTTGCCAACGACCGAACGCCAGCAAGCGCCCGGCCTCGGTGACCACCAGATTCGGCGGCAGCATCCGTGTGCGTCGCAGCACGGCGTTGATCCGCGCCAGCAGCTCACGGGCGGCGAAGGGCTTGGTCAGGTAATCATCGGCGCCCATTTCCAGGCCAATGATGCGATCGGTTTCATCGTTGCGCGCGGTCAGCATCAGCACCGGCGTGGCTTTGTGTTTGCCCACGCGCAACTCGCGGCATAACTGCAGCCCATCGTCGCCCGGCATCATGATGTCGAGCACGATCAGGTCAACGGTGTTGGTGTCGAGGAAGCTGCGCATTTGCCGGCCATCGGCGACCACGGTGGTGCGCAGGCCGTTTTTCTTCAGGTAATTGCCGACCAGTTCGCGGATCTCGCGGTCGTCGTCGACGATGAGAATGTGATCGACATGCTCCATGGGGGCAAACCTCTATCAAGGGGGATGGGTTGCAGTCTATCGAGCCTGTGCCGGCTCGCCTGCCTGGCTTTGTATTGCAGTGTATCCGGCACCACGTGCGATACACGGCGAAGCAAAAAGGCGAAATTTCCAGGGTTCTGTATCGCTGTGTATCTGCGCCCGGCACAGATACACAGCGATCGATAGCGGCCATTTCCTGACACATGGGCGATACCTCGCAAGCCTCAAATAGGCCCCATCGAGGCCTACCCACACCGCCTCGGCTCAACCAACGATTGACTCATTGAAGCCTTGAGGAATATGCCATGAATACTAAATCCGTGATCGCCGCCTGCCTGTTCGCCGCCGTGAACATCTGCACCCTGTCGGCCCGCGCCGAAGCGGCCAATGTCACCCCGCAAACCTACACCTACGGTACGCACCTGGACATCCAGAAAGTCCTCTCGATGAAAGAGGACACCTCGGTGAACTGCGGCATTGTCGAGGCACGCATGACCTACCTGGATTCGGCGGGCAAAACCCAAGCGCTGGATTACCAAAAGTTTGCGGATAACTGCCTCGGCGAAAACTGAGTCATCAACCCTTTCAGGAGCCTCACCATGAACAACGTATCGCGCTTTTTGACTGTTGTTGCTTTCGCTTTCGCAAGTGCAGCCGCCCATGCCAATGCTGCGGTTGAACAGCATAGCTGCCCCGGGGGCACTTGCTTGCAACTGACGCCGCTGACCAAACAGGGCGCCGATGCCTTGATCGCGGCCGACGGTTCCAGCCGCACGCGACAAGGACAAATGGTTGCCGAAAACGGCGCCAGTCGCACACCGCAGGGGCAGTGGCTGCAAAGCCAGAGCGCTTGAGTCCATCGCCACAAAGGTTCTGGGTTCACATTCGTAAAGGGTGATCTTCATGTATCTCATCGCTTTCCTCGGTGGTCTCTTGACCCTCCTCAGCCCCTGCATCCTGCCGGTGGTGCCGTTTCTGTTTGCCGGGGCGAATCGCAGCCGTGCCTCGATCCTGCTGACCCTCGGCGGCATGGCCCTGACCTTTGCCTTGGTTGCCAGCCTGGCCGTGGTGAGCAGCGAATGGGTGATTCAAGCCAGTAACAGCGGCCGCCACATCGCGCTGATCGTGATGGTGTTGTTCGCCCTGTCGCTGATTTCTGCGCGCGTTGGAGATTGGCTGACGCGGCCGTTTGTCATGCTCGGCAACCGTCTCGACCCAGGGACGCGCAAGAAGGCCGGCCCGACGGGGTCGATCATGCTGGGTGTCGCCACCGGTCTGTTGTGGGCTCCGTGCGCCGGGCCGATCCTTGGCGTGATCCTCACCGGTGCGATGCTGCAGGGCGCCAATGCACAGACCAGCCTGTTATTGCTGGCGTACGGCGCGGGCAGTGCCTTGTCGCTGGGGACGCTGATTTTCGCCGGTCGTGGGCTGGTCAACCGCTTGAAACCATCGATCCCGTTCACCGGTTGGTTGCGCCGGGGTGCCGGTGTTGCGGTGCTCGCTACGGCGGCGGTGATTTCTACCGGTGCCGATAAAACGCTACTGGCCGGCACTTCCTCCGAAGGCGTCGCCAGCCTCGAAAAAAGCGTGCTGGAAAGCGTGCCGAAAGTGGTCGACTACGTTGTCAGCAAGGTTCGTGCGGAGTCGATGATGGATAACAGCAAAGGCGCGATGCCGTCTCTGGCGGGTGCGGTGCAATGGCTGAATTCATCGGAACTGAGCGCCGAGTCGCTGCGCGGCAAAGTGGTGCTGGTGGATTTCTGGACCTACGACTGCATCAACTGCCAGCACACCCTGCCGTATGTCAAAGACTGGGCGAAGAAGTACGAAAAGGATGGTCTGGTGGTGATCGGCGTACACACCCCGGAATACGGCTACGAGCGGATCATCGACAACGTCAAGGATCAGGTGAAGAAACTCGGCATCACCTACCCGGTGGCCATCGACAACGACTATGCGATCTGGCGCAATTTCGATAATCAGTACTGGCCGGCGCATTACCTCATCGACGCCAAAGGCCAGCTGCGTTACAGCCACTTCGGCGAAGGCAGTTACGCGGCGCAGGAGCAAATGATTCAACAACTGCTGCAAGAGGCCAAAGTGCCTGCAGCCTGATCGTTGAATTCAATGGCTCAGAGGTCACGCACCATGAGCCATTGGTCGTTGTCCCAGGCGCGAAAACGCTCCATGACTTGCCAGCCGCGCTTGGCGTAGTACGCCTGTTTGGTCTGCGTATGCAGATAAAGACGTGGCAGACCGCGTTGTGTTGCCTCCCGACAAATCCCTTCGATCAACTGCTCCGCCAGACCTTGCCCGCGAGCGGCGGGATCGACGAATACACAGGCCAGCCAAGGGCCAAGATCGGGGCGCTGAGCAAGATCGTCGCGGGCCAGCGCCGCGCCGCCCACCAGCCGTTCACCGTCCAGCGCAACCAGACAAGACCAGTCGCCATTGCTTTGGCCCTCGGCAAATTCCCGCTGCCACTCGCTCAAGGGCTGATGGGCATATTCGTAATCAAATTGCTGATGGATCCAGGCGGCATAGGTGTCGCTGTGCTGCATGCACTGACTCAGCCATTCGAGGCGGATAGACATTGGCGGATTCCATTCGTGAAGTTCGCCCGCATAGAAGCTGATCAGCACAGGGGTTGGCAACTTCTCAGTGTTTCGCGCGCTTTACAAAACCCTTCCACTCATCGGCCAGATCACTGTTTTGCGGGCCTGGCAGACGACCGGCAAGGACGTCGGGCAGCCTCGGCGCGATAGTGAGCGAACAGGGTTATTGTCGGCCACCGGTTGCGGAGCACCCATCGATGAGTCCCCCAATTGATCTGAGCGCTTTGAAAGAACGCCAGAAAGTCGCCTGGGCCAGTGGCGACTATGCCTTGATCGGCACGACGCTGCAGATTGTCGGCGAGAACCTCGCCGAAGCCTGCGACCTGCGCTGTGATGAGCAAGTGCTGGACGTTGCGGCCGGCAACGGTAACGCGACGCTGGCGGCGGCACGGCGCGGTTGTCTGGTCACTTCCACCGATTACGTTGCGGCGCTGCTTGAACGTGGCCAGGACCGCGCGCGGGCCGAGCATCTGGACGTGACTTTTCAGGTCGCCGACGCCGAAGCGTTGCCGTTTGCCGACGGCAGTTTTGCTGCGGTGTTGTCGACGTTCGGGGTGATGTTCGCCCCGGATCAAGCCACCGCTGCCGCCGAACTGGGGCGGGTTTGCCGACGCGGGGGGCGGATCGGTCTGGCCAACTGGACGCCGGAAGGCTTCGTCGGCCAGATGTTCAAGACCCTTGGCCGGCATCTGCCGCCGCCAGCCATTGCGCAACCGCCCTCAAACTGGGGCACGGAAGTGTGGTTGCATGAGCACTTCAAGGATAAGGATTTTGTCGTGCAGGTGACTCGCCGCAGCTTCAACTTCCGCTACCGCTCGGCGGCGCATTTCATTGATATCTTCCGCCATTGGTACGGGCCGGTGCACAAGGCCTTCGCAGCGCTGCCGCCGGAAAGCGGTCAGGCGCTGGAAAGTGATCTGGCGGACTTGCTGAACCGGTCGAACCGGGCGGGGCAGGACTCGCTGGTGGTGCCCAGTGAGTATCTGGAGGTGGTGATTACCAAGCGCTAGTCCAGATTAACAACATCTCCCTGTGGGAGCGGGCTTGCTCGCGAATACGGACTGCCAGTCACTGAATAAGTCGACTGAACCTGCGCATTCGCGAGCAAGCCCGCTCCCACAGGGGGAATGTGTTGTATCTGGGGACTACTTCACCTGCGAGCGATCAAACCACTCCAGCGCCGTACGCCAGATGCAGATCCCCAGGAAGTACGCCGACATCAGCAACCACAAACCCATCACCATCGGGTTGATCACCGGGTGATTGAGCACCAGCGACAGGCTGCACAGCAACCAGATCGCCGTCACGGCAATATTGATCGGCATGAACCGGCGCACGCGGAAAGGGTGCAGGAACTTCATCCGCGTCACCGTCAGCAGCGCCAGCCCGATCACGGTCAGGAAGGTAATCCACGGCCCAGGCCCGATAATGTAAAGACACAACGCAACCACGTTCCACGCGGCCGGGAAACCGACAAAGTAGTTGTCCTTGCTCTTCATGTTGACGTTGCAGAAGCAGAACAGCGATGACACCAGAATCAGCGATACCGTCAGCAACAGCGTGTAGTCGGGTAGCGGAATGTAGCGATAGATGAACAGTGCCGGAATGAACACGTAGGTCAGGTAATCGATCACCAGATCGAGGATCGAACCGTCGAAACTCGGTAGCACCGATTGCACATTGACCTTGCGCGCGAGTGCGCCGTCGAGGCCATCGACGATCAGCGCCACACCCAGCCACATCAGGCAATGGACGGGCTGGTTTTCCAGCAGGGCGAGGGTGGCCAGAAACGCCGTGACCACGCCGGTCGCGGTAAAACCATGGGCGCCCCAGGCCTTGAGCCTGGCAATGTGGACGGTTGATATCACGGGGGCGTTCTCCAGAAAGTGAAGCTAGCCGGTTATCACCCTTGAGTTGCAAGGATGCCGGCAAACCGGGTCGGGTTGCAGCTATCGACCGGTTTGGCCGGGATAAGGTTCACCCTCCTTGAATCTTAGCTGGCCTCGGAAAAAATACGCAGGCGAAATCGGCAGGCTTTATCGGCCTCAGCCAAACGGTGTTGGCGCAATGGCCGCAGGGGTCTATCGTTGCCAGACGCAGTCAATGCCAATGCCTGAGGATGACGTCATGAACACCAGCGATTTGCTTGAACAACTGCTGCGGGGCCAGGCCTCGGCAGGACAACAAAGTGGCGCCTCGGCCGGTGGTGGGCTGGGTGGTCTCGGTGGATTGCTGGGCGGTTTGCTCGGTGGTGCCGATTCCACTGGCACTCGCGGTGGCTCTCCTGCGGGTGGGCTTGGCGGACTGGGCGGTCTGCTCGGTGGGCTGCTCGGCGGCGGTGCTGGCGGCTTGGGTGGCGCACTTGGCGGTGGTGGCACGCAAAGTCGTTCTGGCGGGACCAATTATGCGGCGCTGGCGTCGCTGGGCATGATGGCGTACCAGGCGTATCAGGCCTGGCAGCGCAGCCAGGCCAGTGCGGCACCGCAACAGACGCCGCAAACGGCCAATCTGCTCGCCGGCCCGGAAATCGAAGAACACAGCCACGCCGTGCTGCGCGCATTGATCGCGGCCGCCAAGGCAGATGGCCGCATTGACGAGACAGAAAAGCACCTGATCAGCAGCGAAATCGGCAAACACACCGATGATCCGCAATTGCAGCAGTGGCTGGACGCCGAAGTCGCCAAACCCCTCGACCCCAATGAGGTCGCACAATCCGCCAACAACGACCCGGCAGTGGCCGCCGAAATGTACCTGGCCAGCGTGATGCTGGTGGACGACCAACAAGACGCCGAACGCAATTATCTGGATGAACTGGCGGCGGCGTTGCAGATTGATCCTGAGTTACAGGTGCATCTGGAGCAGCAGGCCAAAGGCACGGCTTAACCCGGTACCGATGATCTCAGCCTTCGTCCGTAACTCCAGGGGCGGAGGCTCGCCGTCCGTCCGGGCAATTTTCACGTCGATTGAATTTTTGGCACGCAGCGCCTCTCTGCTTCTGTAGAGACGTACGAAACAGCGTCCTGCCAAACCGACCGAGAACATTGCCATGACTGTCCTGACACGCCTGCAAGCTGCGCCTGCCCAACCACAAGCGATAGATCCCGCCGGAAATATTCGTGGCATTTATCAAGCGCTGCTGCGCGAAGACAACCCACACGCCCTCGCGCGCGCATTCCTGACTGAACAGCTGAAATGTGCTGCAGAGTTGCCCGAGGAGCTGCCAGAAGATCCATCCACCTGGTACGCCTGGGTCGCTGCGCATTGTGCCGATGTTGCCCGGCAATACGCCGATTACCTGCAACAACGCAAGGCCGGCGGGCCACGGCAATTCTTCAGCAGCAAGGCGCATGCGCTGTACTTCTTGCAAGCGGTGGCGCCGACCAAGCGGGTTGACGGCGCCTGGTTATATGGCTTGTTGCAGCATTGGCGCGACCCGCGTTTCAGCGGCTTGCTCTGCACCTATCTGGAAGAACTCGGCGAGGGCAATCCGGCGCAAAACCATGTGGTGATCTACCGCAAACTGCTCGCTGAACACGATCTGGAAAACGCCAGCCCCCTCGACGATGAACGTTACCTGCAAGGGGCTTTGCAATTGGCGCTTGGTGTCTGCGGCGATGAGTTTTTGCCGGAGGTGATTGGCTACAACCTCGGCTATGAGCAATTGCCTTTGCACTTGCTGATCAGCAGTTACGAACTCAGTGAGCTGGGCATCGATCCTTACTATTTCACCCTGCATGTGACCATCGACAACGCCAGCACCGGCCATGCGCAAAAAGCCGTGCAAGCGGTGCTGGATCTGTTGCCGCTTGAGGCTGATCGCGCCGATTTTCTGCGCAGGGTATCGCTGGGTTATCGACTCAATGATCTGGGGCTGGGCAGCCGCGCGATCATCGAAGGGTTCGATCTGCACAGCGAATTGCTCGCGATGCTCGAACGCAAGTGCCCGTTCGCCCAGCACATGCACTCGGACTATTGCCGCTTTGAAGGCAAAACCGTCAACCAGTGGCTGGCCGAGCCGCAGCATCTGCCCGGTTTCCTGCAAGCACTGCAGGATAAAGGCTGGATCAAGCGCCACGAAGACCCCCAGAACAGCCGTTTCTGGCAGTTGATCGATGGCGACGGCGCGGCGATGTTCGGCGTGTTCAGTGCCTACGAAAAACAATTGGTGCACGACTGGATTGCCGGTGACTGGAAACCCGCGAAAAAAGCCGCGGCGTTGCGTCGACACGCGCCGGTCAATGCGCCCATCGAGGTGCCCGAACAGGATCCCGATGTACAGCAGCTCAACGAGGCGCTGCATGGGCAGGACGGCCACGCACAAATGGCGATCCTGATCCCTTGGCTTGCGCCGGCACGGCACGCGCATCCTGCCGGACTGCTCGCCACCCGCCGGTTCATCGAACTGAAATCTCGTTTGCCATAAGGACATCCTCAATGAATCAGGAAGAACAACTGTCCACCCACGATCTCGCCCTGCTGCATTTGGGGCGGCGTTTGCAGGCTGATGGTTACCGTTTCATCACGCCGACACCGCTGACCCATCAGCGTGTCAACCAGCGCGACGAGGGCCAGTTTGCTGACTCCCTGCGCGATGTCTTTGGTTGGTCGCGCCCCTTCGAACCGGGACTGTTGTCTGCTGACGAGCAACGGCAGTTACAGGAAGCTCAAGTCATCGATACCTACGAAGGCCATCTGAAAAGTCGTGTGCGCTGGTCGAGCCTGGATGATCTGCTGTTTGTCCATTCGGCGTTTCCCACCGACGCGGCCGACTCGGTGTTTTTCGGCCCGGATACCTATCGATTCGCGCAAGTGATTCACGCTCACTTGCAACAGAATTTCGCGCCGATCCACCGCGCCGTGGACATCGGCTGCGGTGCGGGTGTCGGCGCGATTCTGATCGGTCGCGCCCGCCGCGAAGCGCAAGTGCTGGCGCTGGATATCAACCCCGCCGCGCTGCGCCTGACCAAAATCAACGCGGCACTGGCAGACGTTGCCAGCGTCGAGGCGCACGCCAGTGACCTGCTGCAAGGGGTCGACGGCGAATTCGATCTGATTGTCGCCAATCCACCGTACATGGCCGACCCGGCGGAGCGTGCTTACCGCCATGGCGGCGGCACGCTGGGCGCAGGCCTGTCGCTGCGCATCGTCGAGCAGGCACTCAACCGGCTGACCCCCGGCGGCTCGTTGCTGCTCTACACCGGGGTGGCGATGGTCGATGGCCGCGATCCGTTTCTCGACACGGTGCTGCCGCGGCTGGATCAAGCGCGGTTCGGCTGGACGTACCGGGAAATCGATCCTGATGTGTTCGGTGAAGAGCTGCTCAATCCCGGTTATCAACGGGTCGACCGAATCGCTGCGGTGGTATTGACCGTGACTCGGACAGGCTGAAACCAGGCAGGTGCGCCATGAGCAGAAACCTCGACGACTACAACCGCATGCGCGATTTCTCGGCGACGTCGGAGCCGGCCGCCGTCAAGCGTTCGGGCAAGAAGACTGCTGCGGAACACGCTCTGCAGTTCTGCATCCAGAAACATGACGCCTCGCACCTGCATTACGACTTTCGCCTGGAACTCGATGGGGCGCTGAAAAGCTGGGCGGTGCCGAAGGGGCCGTCGCTCGACCCCAAGGTCAAGCGTCTGGCGGTGCATGTCGAAGACCATCCGCTGGACTACGCGACGTTCGAAGGCAGTATTCCCGAGGGGCATTACGGCGCCGGTGATGTGATCGTGTGGGATCGCGGCGTGTGGATTCCGCTGGAGGATCCGCAGCAGGCGTACGCTAAGGGCAAGCTCAAATTCGAGCTTCAGGGCGAAAAACTCGCCGGGGTCTGGAATCTGGTGCGCACGCACATGCCGGGCAAGAAGGAAAACTGGTTTCTGATCAAGCATCAAGACAATGCCGCCCGCCCGCAGGATGATTACGACGTGTTGGTCGCCGAGCCGGACAGCGTGCTGAGCGAACGCACTCTGGTCGATAAACCCAAGCTGGTGGCCAGGCAGGAGAAGACGCGGCCCAAGTCTCGCAAGGCGGCGTCGGGCAAGCTTGCGGGCGCACACAAGGCGAAAATCCCGGCGCAGCTCAAGCCGCAACTGGCGACGCTGGTGGACAGTGCGCCGCAAGGGGAGTGGAGCTACGAGATCAAGTTCGACGGCTACCGGATCATGGCGCGGATCGATCATGGTCAGGTGCAACTGTTCACCCGCAATGGTCACGACTGGACGCACAAGTTACCGAAACAGGCCCAAGCGCTTGTCGCACTGGGCCTGGAATCGGCCTGGCTCGACGGTGAAATGGTGGTCGCCAATGAACACGGCGTGCCGGACTTTCAGGCCCTGCAAAACGCCTTCGATTCCGGTAAAGGCACTGACATCCTCTACTACCTGTTCGACTTGCCGTACCTCAACGGTGTCGATCTGCGCGAAGTGCCGGTGGAGGAGCGCCGCGCGGCACTGGCCACGGTGCTCGGCGCGCATGAGCAACCGTTGTTGCGCTTCTCCGAAGCCTTCGATGAAACCCCGGAGGCGTTGCTCAACAGTGCCTGCCAGATGCAGATGGAGGGCCTGATCGGCAAGCGTCTAGGCTCGGCTTATGTATCGCGGCGCAGCGGCGACTGGATCAAGCTCAAGTGCAAACACCGTCAGGAATTCGTGATCGTCGGCTATACCGATCCCAAAGGCTCGCGCAGCGCCTTCGGTGCATTGCTGCTGGGCCTGCATGATCGCGACAGTGGCGAATTGCGCTACGCCGGCAAGGTCGGCACCGGGTTCAATGAAACCACGCTGAAAAGCATCCTCGCCCGGCTCAAACCGTTGCAGGCGAAGCAGGCCGCGATGGTCAATCCGCCAAGCGGCTTTGAAGCCAAAGGCGTGCATTGGCTCAAACCGAAGTTGCTGGCAGAGGTGGCGTTCGCTGAAATGACCAAGGACGGTTCGGTGCGCCACGCCGTGTTCCATGGTTTGCGCGATGACAAACCGGCCAAGGACATCAGCGAGGAGCGAGCGAAGCCCGTGAAGACTCCCCAAAAGAAGAGCGCCGCAAAGAAACCGGCGAAAAAAGCCGCCGCCAGCAAGCCGCCGACAGCCGAAACCGCGCCATCGCAACTCGGCCTGGCCAACGGCAAAGTGCGCATCACCCACCCGGACCGGGTGATCGACGCCGTCAGCGGTACCACCAAAATGCAACTGGCCGAGTATTACGCCAGCGTTGCCGAATGGATCCTGCCGCAACTCAAGGATCGCCCGGTGGCGCTGGTGCGGGCGCCGGATGGCATCGCTGGCGAATTGTTCTTCCAGAAGAATGCCGAGCGCCTGGCGATCCCCGGCATTACCACGCTGGACAAAGATGTTACCGGCCAACCGGTGATGCTGATCAACAACGCCGAAGCGCTGATCGGCGCGGTGCAGATGAGCACCGTCGAACTGCACACCTGGAATGCCACCACGGTTGATCTGGAGAAGCCCGATCGCTTCGTCCTCGATCTCGATCCGGACCCGGCGCTGCCATGGAAAAGTATGGTCGAAGCTACCGCGCTGACGCTAACGGTGCTGGATGAACTGGGGCTCAAAGCCTTTCTCAAGACCAGTGGCGGCAAGGGTATTCACTTGGTGGTGCCGCTGACCCGCAAACTCGGTTGGGACGAGGTTAAAGACTTCAGTCACGCCATTGTCAGTCACATGGCCAAACTGCTGCCGGATCGATTTTCGGCGGTGTCCGGGCCAAAAAATCGTGTGGGGCGAATCTTCATCGATTACCTGCGCAATGGCTTGGGCGCCACCACCATTTGTGCTTATGCCGCGCGTACTCGCGAAGGCCTGCCGGTGTCCGTGCCGCTGTTTCGCGAAGAGGTGGCCGAGATCAAGGGCGGCAATCAGTGGAACGTGCACAACGTCCATGAGCGGCTGGCGGAGGTCGGTGATGAGCCGTGGGCGGACATGAAGAAAACCCGTCAGAGCATCACCGCGGAGATGCGCAAACGGGTCGGCATGAAAAAGTGATCAGGTGTCGCGCAGCAAGTCGTGCGCGTTGAGCAATTCGAAGGCGATTTGCGGGTGATTTTCCAGACCTCGGCGAATCGCCGCCGGAATGGCCTGGCGTGTCTTGCGGCACAGGCCGGGCAACTCATCGATCTGTATGGCAATGCCGCGCATCGTGCGCACTTCATTGAAACCGGGTGCGACATCAACGCGAATGCCCAGTTGCTCATACATGCGCTGTTGCAGATGCCTGAGGTCAGCCAGGTCCTTGAGCGTTTCCAGGCGCGCGAGCAAGCGTTTCTCTTCCTCGCGGGTCAGGCGCAGGATGCGCAAATCCGCGCCGGGCATCTCCAGCAACGGGTCGCGCCCGCAAATGCAGGCGCCGGGCGGGCAGGGTGAGCGCAGGGGCGCGGAAGTCGTCATGGCCTCCATCATAGAGGCCGTCGGACAGTTTTGCCTATCAGCCTTGAGCTGCCATCCATCGGCGGCCGCGTTCCTCTCGGCTTACTGATTCAGCCCCTCGTAATGCACCAGAATCGCATTGGCCAGGTCTTCATCGCTGGCATTGATGCCGGGATTGTCCTGACGAACCTGTTGCAGCACCGACTCAAGATAAACCCCACGAATGGCCCCGCCACTGGCGACAAATGCAGACAGGTCGTCACGGGCCGGAATCACCATTTTGTGATCCTTGAAGGTCGAGTACAGCGACGCGGAGACACCCGCCGAAGTCGCGACATCGCCCGCATCGACACGGGCCAGTGCGGAACCGACCGGCAGGCATAAGAGTAAAGAAGAAACGAGCACTAACTTGCGCATGACGGTATTCCTCCACAAGCGCGAAGCAAAAGGGAAGTACTACATAATGTGAGAGGGGCTCGGAGGGTGGTAGTTCCGTGTCGATGATCGGATGGCGTCGGGCAACGCCATTGCGGGTTGCCCGATTTGTTGCGCTCAGATCACGCCACAGGCCATGCGGTCGCCGCCGCCACCCAGCGGTTTGGGCATGTCGGCATGGTTATCACCGCCGGCATGGATCATCAGCGCGTGGCCTTTGATCTCGGCAATTTTCTTCAGGCGCGGCGCCAGCACCGGATAACTGGCGACGCCGTCAGCCGTCACGTAGACCGCCGGCAGGTCGCCCAGATGCCCGTCAGCGTAAGGGCCCAGATGCTTGCCGGTTTTCTGCGGGTCGAAATGGCCACCGGCCGCGAGTGCGGCGCCTTTGACGCCATCTTTCATGCCCGCCTCGCAGCTGCCGTTTTCATGGACATGAAAACCATGCACACCGGCCGGCAGGGATTTCAGGTCAGGCGTGAACAGCAAGCCATACGGTGTCTCACTGATGGTGACAGCCCCGATTGCCTGCGGCGCACCCTCGGCGCTGACCAGATTGATGGCGACTTTTTCGCTTGCCGCTTGCGCGGTGCCGATCGCCAGAGTGCTGACTAGACCCAACCATAGTGCGCGTTTCATAAGCGTTCCTTTTTGCTGCACGAGTGTTCAGAAGGCCGACTTAATAGCCTGTACGCATTAACGGGCGATGAAGGCTGCCGACGGCATTGCAATGTGAGACTCGGTGCACAATCCGAAAGTTTTGCCGGTGTTGCCTGCCAGCCCGGACATTCGCTGACACGTTGCGTCGCGGCAGATTGGCGCAAATAGGCTTAACTCAAGGTCTGACAAGCGCTTTGCAGCGTGCCCAGGGAGAATTTCACGGTGTCGATCAAACTGCGTTTAGTGTTGCTGATTGTTACCAGTCTGCTGACAGCCTTGATAGTGAGTCTGGTCAGCTACGTGGGTAATCTGCGGATGGCGTCGGCGGTCAGCGACAACGCAGTGAGCATGAGCGCGCTGCGCAATCACATGGAAGCCGACATGATGCACGACGCCCTGCGCGCCGATGTCTATTCGGCGCTACTGGTGGGGTTGGGCAAAAGCACCAGTTCGGCGACCGAGGTGCGTGATTCGATCAATGAACACGCGGGACACTTTCGCGAAGTGCTCGATGACAATCTCAAATTGCCGGTCAACCCGACGTTGCGCTCGGCGCTGGAACAGATCAAACCGAGCCTCGACACTTACATCGACACGGGCGAGCGGATTGTCGGACTGGCGCTGGACAGCCCGGAAACGGCGCAGCAACAACTGGGCACCTTCAACACAGCGTTCAGCCAGCTCGAAGAACAGATGGCGGCGTTAAGCGAATTGATTGAAACCAATACGCGGCAGACCAGCCAGGGCACGGAAACGGCGATCCGCAATGCCAACATCGCCCTTGGCGCAGTGCTGATCGTCAGTCTGCTGTTATTGCTGGCACAAGGGCGCTGGGTGATGTCGAGCATCCTCGGGCCGCTCAGATCCGCCAGTCGTATTGCCGAGAGCATCGCCCACGGCAACCTCAGCGAACCGATTGCCGAGCCCTCCGGCAAGGACGAAGCCAGCGTATTGATTCGCACACTGGCGACCATGCAGCGCGATCTGCGCGACATGATTGATGTGGTGCGGCGCAACGCCCACGGCGTCAGCGGCATGAGCGAACAACTGAGCCACGGCTGCCACCAGGTCGCCGACAGCAGCCAGCAGCAAAGCGTCGCGGCCGGCACCATGGCCGCTGCCGCGAGCGAGATGACCGCGAGCATCGAGGAAATCACCCGGCATGCCGAACGTGCACTGGGCATGGCCAATCAGGCCGAATCATTGGCCAAAAATGGTGGGCAGGTGATCCATCAAGTGGTCAGCGACATGGACGATATCGCCCGTTCGGCGCAACAGTCGGCGCAGGTGATCCGCACGCTGGATCAGGAATCAGAAGCCATTTTCAACATCATCCAGGTGATCAAGAGCATCGCCGACCAGACCAACCTGCTGGCACTCAACGCCGCCATCGAGGCTGCCCGGGCGGGCGAGCAGGGCAGGGGGTTTGCGGTGGTGGCGGATGAAGTGCGCAGTCTTGCCGCCCGTACCAGCGCTTCAACCCAGGAAATCGCCGCGATGGTTGCGCGCATTCAGCACAGCACGCGCGAGGCGGTCAGCAGCATGGAGGCCGGGGTTGCGCAGGTCGACAAGGGCATGGCGGTGACAGCTGATGTTGAACGGGCGATTCGCGAGATCCTTGAGGCCACATTGAGCACCACGCAACTGGTCAACGACATCACCCGCACCATTGGCGAACAGAGTCAGGCCAGTAACGAGATTGCCCATCAGGTGGAGATGATTGCGGGGATGTCCGAAGGCAATAGCCGGGTGATCGGGCAGACGGCGAATACCACGGATGAGCTGTCGAGCCTGGCGGGGCAGTTGGCGCAGTCGGTGGATCGGTTTCGGTTGTGAATATTATTCGTAAGCAAACTAGCTGATTTTTTCACCGCCGCCACTTTATCGATTTAATCGATTTGGACCGTTGTCTGTATGTCCAGGCGGAAGTTGTAGTGCCTGGAAAAACGCCTTTTCAGCACATTATTAATTTCTACGAAGGGCGCTTTTTTTCTGTTACATACATAAGCTTTTTTGGGGCTGTGGTTGATCAGAAACTCTTCACCGTGCGTAGCAAGCAAAAACTCGATAGTCGACTCTAGTTGATCGAGTGCGTGGCTTTGCCAATTACTTCGCCCCCAATCCTTTAGCTCTATGAGGTACATCGCAGCATCGGTGGTGAGCATGCAGTCGCAGCGTCCTCGACCAGCCTCCTCGTGGTCTTTGATGACGCACTTGTCGATTGCTGTAAAAGTGACACGCTTTCGACTCGGGTTTTTTACAGTGGCGATCCACTGTTCTCGATGATTGAGAGCAACGTAAGCGACTTCTGAGGGTTGATCGTCGCAAAGGCCAAACTCTAGATCGTCGAAGGGGCCTGTCTGGCACTCGCTATCGAGAAAATTCACGCCTCCAGTTCCTCCTCGATATCCAGGAGACGATCAAACATGTCATTGCCTTCGCGAAGCGACTCGTTGAGATAATTGCTATCAGAAGGAATACCTTCAGCCATTGGCAGCTTTGCAATGCTTCCTGTCTTTTCATCGGCTTGGTAGATAGCCAGATCATCTGCATCAAGCAAGACTTGCAGGGGAATTACATTGGCAAGCTTGGCGATCAGGCTACCATCACGAGTTTTTTTCAGAATATTGTCGTAGAGCTGTTTGCCTTGCACTGCAATGGTCAGGTAATTCACTACATAAGGGCTGTGGGTCGTCAGTACTAACTGGTTGTTAGCGCCTTGATTGCTAATCTCAAGAAGGCTTTGCAGAACGCTCCATTGTGAGGTTGGGTAGAGATTCTGCTCAGGCTCTTCGACAATGTTGATGAAAGCCGTCTTGTTGAATTGCTTGGAAAGCGTAGATATCAACGCACGCTGCTGTTCGATGGTCAGATTCTCGGTGAGAAGCTTTGAGGTCTCTTTGCGGAACCGCTCCAACTCTTTGGAACTCATCGTGTCCGGTCGGTGAGCTATGGGCTCAAACACGCGTTTGGCCAGGTACTGACTCACCAAGTGAAGGGGGACGGCAGATTGGAAGCCGCTGGAGGCGTCAGCCAACTCCAGCGTGTAGGCGGACTCACTGATGCTCAAAGTGTTTTTGAGCAGATCGTATTTGAGATCAGCATTGTTAATCGGGAGAGAAAGGGAGCCTTTTATGTTTTCCTTTGCGTAGTTAAATTCTGCTAGGAACTCTGTAAGTGATGGGGAGTAGAGCCGTAGCTCCTCAGGATTCTTCAGATAGGAAATGAAGTTTCGCTCGGCAGGCACATACATGATCTGAGGCAGGTGATATTCCTTTGCCTTGGACTTGGTGATGTGCATTTGGCCTCGAGCGTACTTGATCGTGAAAGCATCACCTTCGTAATCGATTTCTGTTTTGTTTCTCTGATCGGCTGAAACGTAGTTTTCTAGCCGGTGGTAGCTCAGAAATGTTTTTGTGAGTCGATCATTTTCCTCGAACCAGCTTTTATCGTAATCACCGCGTTCCAGGGCTTTTTCGATCCATGAAAAGGTCGAGTAAAGCTTGGCTAACGTGCTTTTTCCTGAGCCCTGATTACCCACGAACACGGTCACGCGCTTGAGCTCTATCCAGCCATTGTTTTTCACACCATCACGGATAGGGCCAAAGTGCTTGACGCGTAGGCGAGGCATTGATTACTCCAAAAGGTTGAGCACATACGGTAATGCTGTGAAGCATATCAGGGAGAGGGGTAAAGGGGAGGCGCAAATGAAACCGGATGTGGAACGAGTGAAGCCTGATGTCATGGCCAGTGAAAAGCTCTGCCCGCTTCCATTGGCAGAGCTTTTCGTATCAATCAGAATTTGAACGCCTGCCGCCCCACCAACAACCACTTGCCATTCTGCTTCTGCCAGATCTGGAAGTTCTCGATCTCGGTCGGCACCACTTCAGTGCCCTTCAGCGCCTGCGCGGAAAAGTGGTGACGCACCAGCGCGGTGTCGCCGGACAGGGTGATGGTCTGTTTTTGCATCTCCAGGGTCTTGAACGCGCTTTTGCCGGTTTCGATGTCGGCGATGAATGCTTGTTTGTCCTGAATTTTGCCGCTGGAGTGGCCGTAGGTGAGGTTTTCGGCCGTCAGCGCATTCAATTCGGTGATGTCTTTGTGCAGCATCGCCTGGGTCAGATGATCGACCGCTTGGGCAACCTGCTTTTCCGCCGGGGCAGGGGCGGCCATCGCGTAACCGCTGAAGGCGCAGAGAAAGCCGATCAGGAGTCGGGTCTTGGTCATGGGTATTTCCTTGTTGTTATGGGGGTTGATGACTGATCGATTCAAAGTCTTAAGTCATCAGTCATCAGTCATCGTACAACGTAGCAGGTTACTCATTAAGTACACAACGCCGGTAATTCGTCCGGTTGAGGAAGGGGTAAAAGCGAGAGATGATCGGCAAGGACGTGTGTCGGGGTCATGTTCGGCACTTGGCAGCCGATAAGTACCGCAGCGGAAAAAGACTCTCAGGTCGGGAACAGACGCGCGGGTTTGCCCTGACGTGATATTCTTCGCGCCAACTTGGTTTGACCTTATTCAGTTTGCTTGCCTAACGGGCGGGCTGACGGAATCCCTGTCGCTCAAGTAGCTGAGCCAATAATGATAAGAAGTCAGTTCAGAAGGGACATTAACTGAGGTCGATGCAACATGTCGGCCTTGTGTGCCCACCCGTCAATATTGAAGTGTGAAGGACCTGCGACCCTAGCCTGAGTGTCGCAAGAAGAGGGCCTCACACGTACAACAGCGGCGGGCGGAAGGCGTTTTATCATAGGTGCAACAGATGTTTAAAAAAGTGAACACAGCCTTGCTAGGGCTGGCTTTGTCGATGGGGCTGACCTCCGTTCATGCGGCAGAGGCCAAGAAAGTCGACGTACTGCTGATCGGCGGCGGCATCATGAGCACCACCCTGGGTGTGTGGATCAATGAGCTGGAGCCAAGCTGGTCGATGGAAATGGTCGAGCGCCTCGACGGCGTCGCCCTGGAAAGCTCCAACGGCTGGAACAACGCCGGTACCGGTCACTCGGCTCTGGCTGAGCTGAACTACACCCCGGAAGACGACAAAGGCAACGTCACGATCCCGAAAGCCGTCGAGATCAACGAAGCGTTCCAGGTTTCCCGTCAGTTCTGGGCCTGGCAAGTACAGCAAGGCGTTCTGAAAAACCCTCGCTCGTTCATCAACACCACTCCGCACATGAGCTTTGTGTGGGGCGATGACAACATCAAGTTCCTGAAAAAGCGCTACGAAGCCCTGCAAGCGAGCCCACTGTTCGCCGGCATGCAGTACTCCGAAGACCCGGCTGTGATCAAGAAGTGGGTCCCGCTGATGATGGAAGGGCGTGACCCGAACCAGAAAATCGCGGCCACCTGGAGCCCGCTGGGTACCGACATGAACTTCGGCGAAATCACCCGCCAGTTCGCCGGTTACCTGCAGACCAAGCCTAATTTCGACTTGAAACTGTCCAGCGAAGTACAGGACATCACCAAGAACGAAGACGGCACCTGGCGCGTCAGTTACAAAAACCTGAAAGACGGCACCAAAACCGAAACCGACGCCAAGTTCGTGTTCATCGGCGCGGGCGGCGGTGCACTGCACCTGCTGCAGAAGTCGGGCATTCCTGAAGCCAAGGAATACGCTGGCTTCCCGGTAGGCGGCTCGTTCCTGGTGACCGAGAACCCGACCATTGCCGAGCAACACCTGGCCAAGGCCTACGGCAAAGCTTCGGTGGGCGCACCGCCGATGTCGGTTCCGCACCTGGACACCCGTGTTCTGGACGGCAAGCGCGTCATCCTGTTTGGCCCATTCGCGACCTTCAGCACCAAGTTCCTCAAAGAAGGCTCGTACCTGGACCTGCTGACCAGCACCACCACCCACAACATCTGGCCGATGACCAAGGTCGGCATCAAGGAATACCCGCTGGTCGAGTACCTTGCCGGTCAACTGATGCTGTCGGATGAAGACCGTCTGAACGCGCTGAAGGAATACTTCCCGAACGCCAAAGCCGAAGACTGGCGCCTGTGGCAAGCCGGCCAACGCGTGCAAATCATCAAGCGTGATGAAGCCGCTGGTGGCGTGCTGAAACTGGGCACCGAAATCGTCGCTGCACAAGACGGTTCCATCGCCGGCCTGCTGGGCGCCTCGCCGGGCGCGTCGACCGCTGCACCGATCATGCTGAGCGTGCTGCAGAAAGTCTTCAAAGACAAAGTCGCGACCCCAGAATGGCAAGCCAAGCTGCACCAGATCGTTCCAAGCTACGGCACCCAGCTGAACAGCGATCCAGCCAAAGTGGCTGCAGAGTGGGCTTACACCGCTAAAATCCTCGAACTGCCGACGCCTCCAGTGATCGGTCAGGCTGCTGCTCCGGCTGCACCTGCAGCTGAAAAAGCTGAAGCACCGAAGGAAAATGCTGCACGTGATATGGCGCTGTAACCAGACGCCTGACACACAAAGCCCACTGAACCGGCGACGGTCAGTGGGCTTTTTTGTGGCGCAAGTTCTGAACGCTGAACCACGTAGGTGTTGCCGTAGGCTGCGATCTTTTGATCTTGTTTTTTAAAGGGTCAAGATCAAAAGATCGCAGCCTGCGGCAGCTCCTACATGAGATTGTGCCGAGATCAGGCTTTGGTGGCAGCCAGATACTTTCCAAGCCGCCGCCCCATCTCTTCCCCCAACGCCTGCAACCCGCTCAACGGCCGCACCATCACTTCAAACTCGACAATCTTCCCGTGCTCATCAAAGCGAATCATGTCGATGCCTTTCAACTCCTTGGCGCCCACCTTGGCACTGAACTCCAGCACCACATTCAAGCCATCCGCCGTCACCAGTTCGCGGTGGTACTCAAAGTCTTCGAACACCTCGAAAACGGTGTTGAGGATCATCGTCACCACCTGTGCGCCGGGGTAGGGTGTGTGGGCCATTGGCGAACGGAATACGGCGTTTGGATCAAGCAGGTCGGGCAGGGCGCGCAAGTTGCCGGTGCGGATCATCTCGTGCCAGCGCTTGAGGGATTCGGCGGCGTTGGCCTGTAGATTCAGTTCGGGCATGGTCCACTCCTGGATTTTTTGTTGTTCTTCACGGGTCGGCAATGACTGTAGATCAATGCTGCAAATTTGGAACCTTGCTGTAGCGATCTGAATATCGGCACATGCGCGAAAAAAGGATCAGATTTCATCTGATCCGTATTTTTCAGTTCTATCTGCGTCTGTTACCCGCTCAGTCACAAGCCCAAAATACCCCGGCAGTTCGGTCATTCGCGACAGCTCTTCATCCCGAAGCGCGCGGTGCACCGCAAGTTCAGCATTAAGGAGAGCTACATGAGAAAGATGGGGTTTTTTCTGGGTGGGTTTCTGGCGCTGACCATTCTGATTGGTGTGCTCGCGACCATTTCTCCTGTTTGATGTGCAGGTGCGATTGGCGGCGTCTTGAACGGTTGCCAAGCCTATGCAGGTGCCGTGCGCGAATCATGATCTAATGCCGCGCCCTGCACCTGCAATCGGTATTGGTATTGATACCAAAGGGTTTGCACGAGTTGCTCAGGCGTGCAGGCGTTTTCGATTGAACGCTAAATTCGGCAGCGGATGACCTGGAGTGTTCTTCAACGGCGTTCTAGCCGAGTGCCTCTCCTGAAGGCCAGCCACTCACCCGCGCATTCGATCCACCCGCCGGATCCGCCGGATACACAATCAACGAGTGGCCATTACCGGCCTCGGCGATGAGCTTGCTGGCCGGGCCGAAGATCGCGGCGCGTTCCTGCGGTGTGCAGGTGGGCAGGTAGACGCGCAGCACTCTGGGATCGTAGAAACGAAACACCAGAAGGTTGCCATCGGCATCGGTGACGCGCAGCAGGGTGCGGAAGTGGCCGCGCAAGTCGTCCAGCGCCACCTGCGCAGGAGCCATCACGAAACAGCCCCAGCTCTGCCCCCAGCTGTCCTCCAATATCTCCCAGGTGTAGGCCTGCTGCGGATCGAGATGCAGCAGATAGGGCGCCGCTGCAGACAGGCTTGGCGCGAGTTCGCCCGCATACAGGCAGGCGAACTCAGCCTGGCTATTGCGCACCAGCGATTCGATGCGTGGATCGCGAGCGCCGTCGAGCAAGGCGTAGACCTTCGGGGCGTCCGGGCGCGAACCCTGGGGCCAGAATTCGGCGCTGAACCATTCACGAAGGCTGGGGCGGAACTGGGTCATTTGTTGCAGATCTCGCAGAACGGCACGCCGGTTTTAGCGGCTGTTACCAAGGTTTGCGCTTGCAGGTCCTGCTGAAGAAGTCGGGTCTCGGCAACCCTTGGCGCAGCAGCCTGCGAGGCCTTGGCCGTGACCGTTGCCAAGGGCGCGGGCGTGTTGAGCGGTGCGCTGGCGAGTTTCTTTCCGGCAACATCGGCATCGGCGGGCGTCAACGCTATCGGCAGTTTGATCGCGATCCCGGTTCCCACCCCCGGCGCACCCCCGGTATTGATCTTCACTTCCGCCCCGCTGATGGTCACACCGCCAGCATCAACCTTCACAAAACTCCCACCAGCCTTGGCGGTCAGCTCCATGCCGCCCTCAACCACAACCTTGTCGCCCGCGTGGTAATGAATCTCCGTCCCGGCCTCGACAAACTGCGCCGTGCCCACTTTCACATGCTGGGTCACACCGACTGTCAGGTGATCATCCGCGCGCATCTCACTGATACGATCCAGATGCGTAATCCGGTGCTCTTCCACCTTGAACTCGCTCAGGGTGTTGGCTTCAACCGTGTCATGCCGCTCATTGCCGACCCGAATCTTTTGGTCGTGCTCGATGTTTTCGTCCCAATCGCGCTGGGCGTGGATGTAGATCTGTTCCACACCCTTTTTGTCTTCGATGCGGAATTCGTTGTAGCCCTTGCCGCCCGGTGAGCTGAGGGTTTTGAAGGTGCTGCGGGTCTTGTTGGCCGGCAGGTCGTAGGGGACGACGTTTTCCTTGTGGTACAGGCAGCCGGTGACGAGTGGCTGGTCGGGGTCGCCTTCGAGGAAGGTGACGAGGACTTCCATGCCGATGCGCGGGATGGCGATGCCGCCGTAGGCGGCGCCGGCCCAGCCGCTGGCGACGCGCATCCAGCAGGTGGTTTTGTCGTCGCCCTGGCCGTCGCGGTCCCAGTGGAACTGGACCTTGATGCGGCCGTATTGGTCGCAGTGGATTTCTTCGCCTTTCGGGCCGGTGACGATGGCGGTCTGGCTGCCGAGGACTTTCGGTTTCGGGTGTTCGAGGGCAGGGCGGTAGTGCGCGTCCCACGGGGTGGCGAGGAAGCTGTTGCGGTAGCCCTGGTGGAAGTCGCTTTTGTTGTCGGTGACGTCGCTGGTGACGTTTTCGCCGAGCACTTGCGGCTGTTTGCCTTCGTGGAAGACTTCCAGCAGCAGCCACATATCGTTCCACTCGGCGCGCGGGTGTTCGGCGAGGGTCAGGAAGTGGCCGCTGGTGAGGGTCGGCTCGTCACCTTTGCCTTCGGCGAGTTTGTAGTCGCTGCGATGGCGTTCCAGCGCGCGGGTGGTGAGGAACTTGCCGCGCTCGCGTGTGGTGAAGCGGCCGGGGTAGTCGTAATCCTCAAGGTCCGGGGCGAACTCGGATTTGACCGCGCCTTCGGGCAGGATCTTCGGTTTTTCGAAGTCGTAGTCGCGGCGGCTGACGCGGGTGGTGCGGGTTTCCAGGCGCAGGTTGAAACGCTTGATCACCGGTTTGTCGGCGCTCATGCCGGAGTCTTGCTGGTAGCTCACGGCCTTGAGTTTGCGGAACACCGTTTGGTCGTCGCCGAACACCAGTTTGTGGCCGCTGCTGCTGTGCTGGAAGTGGAAGTGAATGCCTTCCTCTTCGCACAAACGCTGGATGAAATGCAGGTCGGATTCGTCGTACTGCACGCAGTAGTCGCGCTCCGGGTATTCGGCGCTGAGCTGGAAGCTGTAGGCGTCGGCAAGGATGCCGCGATCTTCCAGCACCCGGGCGATGATCTTCGGCACCGTGAGCTGCTGGAAGATCTGCTGGTCGTGGTTGTGCCGCAGGTACGCCAGTTGCGGCACCAGGCTGATGCTGTAGCGGGTCAGGGTCTTGCCGGAGTCACCTTGCTCGATGCGATAGACCAGGCCATGAATCTTGCCTTCGCCGGTGGCGCCGAAGGTCAGCACGCCGGGCTTGTGCAGCAGCTCTTCGAGTTTCAGGTCGGGACGGGCGCTGACCAGTTCTATCTCGAACCGGAAAGGCTGGTTGAGTGCCTCGCGACCTTCAAAGCTCAACACTTGCAGGTCGGTGGACGCTGATTCGAGCGCGAAGCTGATGTGGGTAGCGTTTGCATCCAGCATTGCCTGACTCCTTCCGTGGAAAGCTTTGCGGATGGTGCAGGAATACCAAAGTGCTATCAAGGAGTTTTAAACGAGGTTAAACGCCAACATTAAACTCGAATTGCCGTGCAACGCTCATTGCCGGTTCAACGCATCCCCCATCCATTGCAGGTACTGCGCTCGCTCGGAAATCGAGTTATGCGCCGAATCGGGTACCACCCTGAGGGTGGCCACGCCTTTGGGGAAATTCTCCAACAAGCGTTGGGTGCTTTGCCGAGGGATCACCTCGTCTTCACTCGCCGCCAGCAATAACGTCGGCACGCGGATATGCGCTGCATACTGGCCTGATTCAAAGCGATCCTTGAGCAACCATTTCACCGGTACCCACGGATACTGTCGGGCAGCGATTTCTTCGAGGCTGTTATACGGCGTCACCAGAATCAGTTGTTGCACCGGGCGCTGGCTGGCCAGACGTATGGCGACGCCCGAGCCGAGGCTGCGCCCGATCAGCGCAATCTGCGGATGACTGGCATACACCTGATCAAACAGCGCCAACGCATCTTCGGCAATGGTTTCTTCGGACGGTGACCCACCGCTGCCACCGAAACCGCGGTAATTCATCAGGTACACCGCGTAATCGGCAAACGCCTCGGCAAACTCCGGCAAATTGCGCGACACGTCTTCGGCATTGCCACCAAAGTAGATCAGCGCCCGTGGTCCGGCATGCTCGCGGGTAGTCACCCAGACATCCGCATCCGGCATCGCCAGTTTCAACCGCGCATCGGCCGATTCAACGGTTCCGGGCTGCGGGAAATAGATCAGTGAACGCTGGAAAACGAACAGCGCCGCGCACAGCAGCAGATACGCGGCGACGAGCCATGCGACGAGTGACATCAGGATTCGGGACATTCGGCTACTTTTAACGGGGTGTGCGGGTTCGTTGTCGCAGTGTAGTCCAGCGGTTGCACCGGACAGCATACGCACACAACGTGCAACAGATCCACGCAGCAGGGGAACCAGCATGAGCCACACTGAGGGTTACTCCCGTCGCCGACTGCTCACGCTGGCCGCCGGGGTGTCGGCGGTCTTCACCTTTGAACGGGCGCTGGCCACTGCCACATCGTCCGCCGCGCCCGGAGGCCAAACCATGCAGACCCGTGCCATCCCATCAAGCTCCGAGCCACTGCCCATGGTGGGCCTGGGCACCTATCGCGGTTTTGATGTTGCACCGGGCGATCCGGCTTACAAGCAACTGCCGGCGGTGCTCGACGAACTGTTCGCCAAGGGTGGCACCGTGGTCGACAGCTCGCCCATGTATGGTCGCGCCGAAGAGACCACGGGTGAACTGCTGTCGATCCACGAGCCACGCTCGCCGGCCTTTCTGGCCACCAAGGTGTGGACGCGGGGCCGCAAGGAGGGCATTGCGCAGATGGAGCAGTCATTCAGCCTGCTGCGCACTGAGCGCATCGACCTGATGCAGATCCACAATCTGCTCGACTGGCAAACCCACCTGCCGACCCTGCGCGAATGGAAGGCCCAGGGGCGCATTCGCTACATCGGCATCACGCATTACACTCCCTCAGCCTATGACGAAGTTGAAGCGGTGCTGAAGGCCGAACAGCTGGATTTCCTGCAGATCAATTACGCGCTCGACGACCGTGGCGTGGAAAAACGCATCCTGCCGCTGTGCCGTGAGCGCGGTGTGGCAGTGATCTGCAACCGGCCGTTCGGCGGCGGAGGTTTGCTCGCCCGGCTCAAGGGTAAACCGCTGCCAGCGTGGGTCTCGGACGTGCAGGTCAACAGCTGGCCGCAACTGGCACTGAAGTTTCTGCTGGCGCATCCGGCGGTGACGTGCGTGATTCCCGGCACCGGCAATCCGCGTTACATGGCTGATAACGTCAAGGCCGGGCTCGGGCCGATGCTCACCGACGCGCAGCGTCATCAGTTGATTGCGTTGCTCGGCTAGGTCGAGTCAAACGCGATAGCGCAACGCTTCCAGCAACAACGCGAATGCCGGCGCCGCCTGGCGTCGGCTCGGGTAGTACAGGTGATACCCGGCAAACGTCGGGCACCAGTCCTCCAGCACCTGCACCAGACTGCCATCCGCCAGATGTGGCGCGACGAGGTTTTCCGGGATATAGCTCAGGCCGAAACCGTCCAGTGCCGCATCGAGCAGTGGGTAGACACCATTCAAAGTGATCTGGCCCGACACCCGCACCTTGAGGCTCTCGCCATCCTTTTCGAATTCCCAGGTATACAGCCCGCCATTGGTGGGCAGGCGCAGATTGTTGCAGGCGTGGTCGGTCAGGTCGCGGGGCGTTTGCGGGGCGGGGCGCCTGGCGAAGTAGGCGGGAGAACCGATCACCGCCATGCGCATGTCCGGGCCAATGCGCGTAGCGATCATGCCCTGGGCGACGTCCTCGCCCAGACGTACACCGGCATCGAAGCCTTGTCCGGCGATGTCGACGAAGCCATAATCACAACACACCTCGACGGCGATGTCCGGGTACTTGGGCAGAAATTCCTTGAGCACCGGGCGCAGCAGCCAGTCCAGTGAATGGTCGGTGGCACTGATACGAATTCTGCCCGCCGGGGTTTCGCGCAGGTTGCTCAGGGCGGCAAGTTCCAGTTCGATCTCTTCGAAGCGCGGGCCGATGGTCTGCAGCAGGTGTTCACCGGCCTCGGTAGGGGAAACGCTGCGGGTGGTGCGAGTCAGCAGACGCAGGCCCAGGCGTGCTTCAAGGGCGCGGATGGTATGGCTTAACGCTGATTGCGAGACGCCGAGTCGGGCGGCGGCTTTGGTGAAACTGCGCTCGCGCGCCACGGCGAGGAAGGCGAGCAGGTCACTGGCGTTTTCCCGAAGCATTGATGAATTACCTGCATAAGTTTTTTCGAATTCTAGTTGATTATCTGAAGAGTCATCGTCGGTAAAGTTCAGGCATCACTTTTGGAGAGACCGCCATGAACCCGATTGCAGCTTCTGCTTTGACCCTTTCCTTGCTCGCCGCCGACGCTCAGGCCAATGAAGCGCCACGGGTGACCGTCACGCCCAATGGATCCCAACCTTCGGCCCGTGGCCCGGCGGATTGGTTCACTGGAATTGTGCGGGTCGATGCGCCGTTCAAAGGCTCGGATGAGGCACGGGTCAGCGGCGCCACGGTGACGTTCGAACCGGGGGCGCGCACGGCTTGGCACACCCACCCGCTGGGGCAGACGTTGATTGTGACGGCGGGGGCGGGTTTGGTGCAGGAGTGGGGGCAGCCGGTGCGTGAAATTCGTCCGGGGGATACGGTGTGGATCGCGCCCGGCGCTAAGCATTGGCATGGCGCGACGCCGACTACGGCGATGACGCATATCGCCATTGCTGAAGTGCTGGATGGCAAAGTGGTGGAGTGGATGGAGCAGGTGAGCGAGGCGCAGTATCCGCACACTGACTAAATCCGACCCGTGTAGGAGCTGCCGCAGGCTGCGATCTTTTGATCTTGTTTTTTAAAAGACCAACATCAAAAGATCGCAGCCTGCGGCACCTCCTACAGTGGCGGTGGGGTCAGATCATTTCGGGTAGTGACGAGAGAATCTTGTCCAGCGTAATCGGATACTCCCGCACCCGTGCCCCGGTGGCGTTGTAGATCGCATTGGCCACCGCCGCACTCACCCCGCAAATCCCCAACTCACCTACACCCTTGGCCTTCATTGGCGAAGAAATCGGATCCGTCTCATCAAGGAAAATCACCTCCTGATGCGGGATGTCGGCATGCACCGGCACCTCATAACCGGCCAGATCATGGTTAACGAAGAATCCAAGCTGCTTGTCCACCGCCAGTTCTTCCATCAAGGCCGCGCCCACGCCCATGGTCATCGCACCGATCACCTGGCTGCGCGCCGCCTTCGGATTGAGAATCCGCCCGGCGGCGCACACCGCCAGCATGCGCCGCACGCGCACTTCTCCGGTCGCAGCGTCCACTGCGACTTCAACGAAATGCGCGCCAAACGTCGACTGCTGATATTGCTCGGCAAGGTCGGCAAATTCGATGCTGTCCTCAGCCTGCACCACGCCATTTTCCGCCGCATGACGCAACGGCACACTTTTGCCGCCGGCCCGTACCTGACCGTCGACAAACTCGGCCTCAGCGGCCGCCATACCCAATTTGCCGGCCACCGTTTCGCGCAGTTTCACACACGCGGCATACACCCCGGCGGTGGAGCAGTTGGCGCCGAATTGCCCGCCGGAGCCGGACGACACCGGGAAATTCGAATCGCCCAGACGCACCACGACATCCTCCAATGGCACGCCCATCATCTCGGCCGCCGTTTGCGCGATGATCGTGTAGCTGCCGGTGCCGATGTCGGTCATGTCGGTTTCTACGGTGATCTTGCCGTCACGCTCCAGCCGCACCCGCGCGCCGGATTTCAACAGCAGGTTGTTGCGGATCGCCGCGCCGACGCCCATGCCGATCAGCCAGCGGCCCTCGCGACGTGAACCGGGTTGCGGGTTGCGCTTGTCCCAGCCGAATTTCTCGGCGCCGGTTTGCAGGCATTCGATCAGTTGTCGCTGGGAGAACGGCCGCTCGGTTTTCACCGGGTCGACCTGGGTGTCATTGAGGATGCGGAACTGCACCGGATCGAGGTTGAGCTGTTCGGCCATTTCGTCCATGGCGATTTCCAGCGCCATCAGCCCCGGGGTTTCGCCCGGTGCGCGCATGGAGTTGCCTTCGGGCAGATCCAGCGGCGCCACGCGCATGGTCACCAGGCGGTTTGCGCCGGCGTAGAGCAACTGGCTCGGTTGTGCCGCGACTTCGACCTTGCCGTCTTCCAGATTGCCCGACCAGCCTTCGTGGGCGATGGCCGTGAGTTTGCCGTCCGCCGTGGCGCCCATACGGATGCGCTGGATAGTGGCGGGGCGGTGTGTGGTGTTGTTGGCCATCTGTGGCCGGGCGAGCGCGACTTTCACCGGTCGATTGGCCATGCGCGCACCGAGGGCCGCGAGGATCGCGTCGGCGCGGATGAACAGTTTGCCGCCGAAACCGCCACCAATGTATGGCGAGATCAAGCGGACTTTTTCCTTGGGCAGGCCGAGGGTTTCGGCGATGTCGCTGACGCTCCAGGCGATCATCTGGTTGGACGTCCACAGGGTCAGTTGATCGCCTTGCCAAGCGGCCAATGTCGCGTGCGGCTCCATCATCGCGTGGGACTGATCGGGCGTGGTGTAAGTCTGGTCGAATTGCACCGGGGCAGCCGCGAACGCCGTGGCGAAATCGCCGTGTTTGACGTCCGGCAGCTCTTCTTTCTGTTCGACACCCTGATCGCGCACGCTGGCCAGATCGAACTCGCCCTTGGCCGTGACGTAATCGACTTTGATCAGTTGCGCTGCGGCGCGGGCCTGTTCAAAGGTTTCCGCCACCACCAATGCAACGGCCTGGTGATAGTGCTGAATGTCCGGCCCGGCCAGCAGATGCGCCGAGTTGTATTTGCCCTTGCCGAGCTTGCCGGCGTTGGCTGCGGTGACGATGGCCAGAACCCCGGGCGCGGCTTTGGCTTGTGCCAGATCGATGTTGGCAATGCGGCCCTTGGCGATGGCCGAGCCGACCATGAAACCGTAAGCCTGATTGGCCACCACATCATGCTGCTCGTAAGCGTAAGGCGCCTGGCCGCAGGTTTTCAGTTTGCCTTCGATGCGGTCGGTGGGCTTGCCGATGACCTTCAATTGGTCGATCGGGTTGGTGGTGGCGGGCGTGTCGAATTTCATGCGTCTTCCCTCGCTTGCGCCAACACCGAGCCAAGCGTGCGCTCGACCAGGGTCAGTTTGAATTGGTTGTCGTGGGTCGGCGTGGCGCCGTCGAGCAGGCGCTCGCTGACGGCTTTCGCGCCTTTGGCCAGCAACGCATCGGCGGCTTCCACCCGCCACGGTTTCGGCGCGATACCGCCGACGGCGACGCGGCCGCTGCCGTCCTTTTGCAGGATCAGGCCGACGGAGACCAGGGCAAACGCGTAAGACGAACGATCACGCACCTTGTGATAAACGTGGGTGCCGCCGACCGGTGCCGGCAGGGTCACGGCGGTAATCAGTTCGCCGGCGGTCAGGCTGGTTTCGATATTCGGCGTGTTACCGGGCAACTGATGGAAATCGACCATGGCGATGCTGCGGGTGCTGCCGTCCGGTTTGACCGTTTCAATCTGCGCATCGAGGGCGCGCATGGCGATGGCCATGTCGCTGGGGTGGGTGGCGATGCAGGCGTCGCTGACGCCGATGATCCCCAGTTGCCGACTGACCCCGCCAATCGCCGCGCAGCCACTGCCGGGCTTGCGTTTGTTGCAGGCTTGATTCGTGTCGTAGAAGTACGGGCAGCGGGTGCGTTGCAGCAGGTTGCCGGCGGTGGTCGCCATGTTGCGCAACTGCCCGGAGGCGCCTGCGAGCAAGGCGCGGGAGAGCAAGGCGTAGTCTTTGCGCACGCGGGTATCGGCGGCCAGATCGGTGTTGCGCACCAGCGCGCCAATGCGCAAGCCGCCCTCGGGCGTCGCTTCGATCTGATCCAGTCCAAGGTGGTTGACGTCGATCAGGTGCAGCGGAGTTTCGATGTCGAGTTTCATCAAGTCCAGCAGGTTGGTGCCGCCCGCGATGAACTTCGCGCCTTCGACTTGCGCGGCTTGCACAGCGGCTGCGGCAGGGGAGTTGGCGCGGCTGTAATTGAACGCTCTCATGCCGGCACCTCCGCGACTTCAGTGATGGCTTCGATGATGTTCGAGTAGGCGCCGCAGCGGCAGATATTGCCGCTCATGCGTTCCTGGAATTCAGCGGCGATCAGTTGTGGCGACTCGGTCAGGCTAGGGCTGACATGGCTGGGAATGCCATCGCGGATTTCCTGGATGACCGCCACCGCCGAACAGATCTGCCCCGGCGTGCAATAACCGCACTGATAGCCATCGTGTTTGATGAACGCCGCTTGCATCGGATGCAGGTTGTCCGGCATGCCGAGGCCTTCGATGGTGGTGATCTCGGCTCCCTCGTGCATCACCGCCAGGGTCAGGCAGGCATTGATCCGCCGGCCATCGGCGATCACCGTGCAGGCGCCGCACTGGCCGTGGTCGCAGCCTTTTTTGCTGCCGGTCAGGTGCAGGTGTTCGCGCAGGGCGTCGAGCAGGGTCGTGCGGTTGTCGACTTCAAGGGCCTGGGGCTTGCCATTGACTTGAATGGTTACTTTGCTCATGGCCGATTGCTCCAGATTGGCCGCGTAGGCCTTGAGGCTGATGAAGGGGGGCATTGCGAACGCCGTCGCGGTCACGGCGCCGAGGATCAGAAATCTACGTCTGGAAATCGGCATGGTTCGATTCCTTTTTCTCTCAATCAGGCGGCAGGGTTGCGAATGGCCCATAGGGGCGCGCCGGCATGCTTGCCAGTCTCGTTCTAGGAGTGACCGCTGAAGGGAGGAAAAGGTTTTTGCGGATTTGCGCTATAGAGTTATGCGCATGGCTCATGAATCTGGCTGGCCACACAAAACCAATGTGGGAGCGGGCTTGCTCGCGAAGAGGCCGGCAGATCCAACATTTTCGTTGGCAGAGCAAATGCCTTCGCGAGCAAGCCCGCTCCCACAGGGATTGTGTTTAATGCCCGCCGACGACCATGTGGGTAAATGGCGCGACATAAGCCTGCAACGTCACCAACCCACCTACCAGGATCGCCAGCACAATCGAGTGGAAGAACACATAGCGCAGAATCTCGCCCTCATGCCCGTACCATCGGGTGGCGGTGGAGGCGACCACAATCGACTGCGCATCGACCATTTTGCCCATCACCCCACCGGAGCTATTGGCGGCGGCCATCAATACCGGACTGATCCCGAGCTGTTCCGCCGTCACCCGTTGCAAGCCGCCAAACAGCACGTTCGAGGCGGTATCCGAGCCCGTCAACGCCACCCCCAGCCAACCGAGTAACGTGCCGAACATCGGATAGAAAACCCCTGTCGCCGCGAACGCCAGGCCCATGGTCGCATCCAGCCCCGAGTAACGCGTGAGAAACCCCAGCGCCAGCATCGCCGCAATGGTGATCAACGAAAACCGCACCACCCATAGCGTGCGCAGGTACTGCTTGATCAGTTGCGGAATCGAGTACCCCATCAGCAGGCCGCCGACAATCGCCGCCAGCAGGATGCCGCTGCCGGTGGAGGTGAGCCAGGTGAACTTGTAGACCGCTTCTTCAGCCTTCGGCGCGGCCACCACCGGCGGGACTTTTTCGATTTGCAGATGCAGATTGGTGAAGGTGATGGCCGGGGCGAAAATCGGGTTGGCCTCGCGCAACGGTTTGCCTTGCGGATCGAGCTTGGCCGATTGCGTGACCGGGTCGATGGCGGGGCGGGTGTCGAACATGTTCTTGAAACCTTGGGTGCCCCAGGCAAACACGAACACGGTGAGGATGATCCACGGCATCCACGCGCGCATCACTGCCGGGCGCGCCTGATCGCTGAATGCGGCGCTGGCGGTGACTTGCTCTTCGTCGACTTTGGAGTTGTCGACCCGCCCAGACAGCGCTGCCGAGGTATGGATGGTCGCGGGTTTCCAGACCTTCAAGAACAGCGTCAGACAGGCCATGGAAATCAGCGCGGCGATCACATCCACCAGCATCGGCCCGTGGTAGTTCGACACCAGAAACTGCGGCACCGCGAAACTGACGCCAGCCACCAGAATCGCCGGCCAGATCTCCAGCATCTTGCGCCATCCGGCAAAGGCCCAGATCAGCCAGAACGGCACCAGCACCGAGAAGAACGGCAACTGCCGACCAACCATCATCGACAGCTCCATCTCATCCAGCCCGGTGACTTTGGCCAGGGTGATGATCGGCGTGCCGAGTGCGCCGAAAGCCACTGGCGCGGTATTGGCGATCAGTGCCAGACCGGACGCAGCGAGTGGCGAGAAACCCAGACCAATCAGAATCGCTCCGGTCACCGCCACCGGTGTGCCGAACCCGGCCGCTCCTTCAAAAAACGCGCCGAAGCAGAAGGCGATCAGCAGCAACTGCAAGCGACGGTCATCGGTGATCCGCGCCAGTGAATCCTGCAGCACTTTGAACGAGCCGTTCTCGGTGGTCAGGCGGTGCAGAAAGATGATGTTGAGGACGATCCAGCCGATCGGCAGCAAGCCATTGGCCGCACCAAACAACGCAGCGGAACCGGCCATGCTCGCCGGCATGCCGAAGGCGAAGATCGAGATGAGCAAGGCTGACGCCAGCGCCAACAGTGCGGCCAGATGCGCCTTGACGTGGAAGAACGCCAGCGCGGCGAGCATCACCACCACCGGCACCGCGGCCATGAGTGTGGAGATCAGCGGATTGCCGAACGGATCGTAGATTTGCTGCCAGACCATGGTCCACCTCTGCTTTTTATTCTTGAGGGCGCAGGTCCGTTGCGTAGGTGTCGTCGAGAAGCAGTATAGGTGGCATTTCACCGCTGTTCGGCCAGGTCGGGCGAGGCGATAAACGGTCATTGATGGCCACTGAATCAAAGTCTTTTTTTCGAGTCGTATCTGCGGCTGCGCGCACTGAGCCCCGGAGGCAAAGGCAGCGCTGGCCGATTCCGTCGTCAAGACCTTGGTTTAGGGAAGTATTGAATGAAGCGCGCAACAACGATGCTGTTGACCGTAACCGCCGCCGTATTGCTCGGCGGCTGTGTGGCGGATTTTGATGATGACCACCGCCATGGCGGCCGGCATTACGACCGCGATCATGGGCGTAATCATGATCATGACCGACGTTGGGATGACCGCGATGACGACCGCCGCGATGGCCGTCGCTATCACCGCGACCGCGATGATGACTGATTGAACAAGAGAGGGCGTTCGCGCAAAGGAACGCCCTCGATTTTCAAGAAAAACGAGCGCTCGTCTGGACGCGGGATCGCGCAGGCACGGAGGCCTCGATGTCCAGCAAATGGGTGGCGAGAATGTCGCTCAGAAAACGGAACTGGTCGTTGAGGCCGACCACTTCATTGCTGAAATGATTGGTGGCGGCGGGCATCAGCAGGGCTTCGAAATCTTTGTTGAACACCAGCGTCTGCGCCTTGCGGTTGACGACGTGTTGCTCGTAGTAGTTGCTGCCGAACACCGGGAAACTCACGGAGAGTGCGATGGTGTGAATCATGATGTGAACGCCTCGTTGTGGTTCGGATGGGGTAATCGTGCCTTCGCCGGCCTGCGGGCGGAAGGCAATCGTCGCGATGGTGAATATCGACGGTATTGATGGTCGGGATTTTTGGTGGTTTTGCTGGCCCCATCGCGAGCAGGCTCGCTCCCACATTTGAAATGCGTTCCCCTGTGGGAGCGAGCCTGCTCGCGAAGGGGCCCGCCCAGCCACAACCAGACAAACGGCCCACCACCGGCACCTATACTCAAATCTGTCTCTCCTGTTTCAAGGACACCCCCACCGTGAACCTGCGCGCGCTGGTCGTCGCCGCACTGTTTCTGCTGGCCGGCTGCGCCACCTCGGCGCGGGCCCCGGTGACAGCGCCAGCGGTGGTGGTTTCACCCGCGACCTGGCAGCAGATCGACCGCGAGATCGTCAGCGCCTCGCAACAATCCACCGAGCAGGTCAAGCTGTTCGCCCGTGGCTCGATGGAACATTGGCGCACTCGCGTCTATCAGCAAACTGAAGAAAATTTCATCCCGTGGTTCAGCAGCTACTGGACCCAGGAATGGCTGTCGATGAAAGTCAGTTGGTACACGATCAGTGCCGGCGGCGAGCAGGACGCATCGGCCAAGCGGCTGGCTGCGTATCTGCTTGATCAATATCAGGAAAAAGTGCTGGCGCCGGTGGCGGTGGAGATCGATCCGGATGCCATTCTCGGCCAGGCCACGGCGTTCTATGCGCAGTTGATGGCGCAGCAGATGCCGCTCATCGCCCAGCGTCACGGCGTGCCGGTTGCCCAGCTCAACGGACGTTTGCAGAAGATCCCGGCCATCGCCCTCGGCCCACCGCCGGCGCGGGATGCCTCGTTGTACAAGGTCATCAGCACCGAGCCGTTGAACACGCTGCCGGCCTACGCCGCATTGATCGACAAGATCCACACCGATGGCGGCGCCAAAGGCATCGCCTCGACCGACGCCGGCATGGCTCCGGTGGCCAAACGCGCCAGCCAACGGATGGAAGCGGAAATGGCCCCGCGCGGTGCCGCCAGTGCGGTGGCGGCAGCGGCGGGCAAACTGGCCGGGGCGATGATTTCCGTGGGAGTAATGGGCATCCGCGCCATCCTCCAGGCCAACGACCGCCCCGACAGCGAGGCGCTGATCCGCAGCAGCCTGGGCAACACCTTCGACAAGGCCTGGCTGAAACTGGTGCAGAACCCGACGACGGGAGTGATGGCCGGCACGCTGCATATCGCCGGGCAGGTCGAGCGCAATCTGGGTGGGGGTGAAGAACCGTCGGTCGGGCTGGGCGTGAATCGTGTCGAATGGCAACCGCCGCAATCGACTACCCAGCAGATAGAACCCACCGTACAAGGAGAATAATCATGGCTTACATCGATATTTTTGTAGCGCCCGTGCCGACTGCCAATCGTGAACCGTACAAAAAACATGCTGAGATTGCTGCGGTACTCTTCAAGGAATACGGCGCCCTGAGCGTGGTTGAATGCTGGGGTGATGATGTGCCGGACGGCAAGCTCACCTCGTTTCCGATGGCGGTAAAACTCAAGGAAGGCGAAACCGTAGCCTCCGGCTGGCTGATCTGGCCAGACAAAGCCACGCGCGATGCCGGCATGGCGAAAATGATGGACGACCCGCGCATGCAACCGGACGTCAACCCGATGCCGTTTGATGGGCAGCGGATGATCTACGGCGGCTTCCAATACCTCATCGAACCGTAAACCGAACAAAAATCCTCTGTGGGAGCAGGCTTGCTCGCGAAAGCGATCTGTCAGAAAAAATGACTTTGGATGACACACCGCCTTCGCGAGCAAGCCCGCTCCCACAGGTTTTGTGTTCACTCGGCTGAGGGTGTGATTCGGCAGCTTTTGCGTTGACGAATTTCTTCGTCGCTTGGTCGTTCACGGACGAATTCGAAACGCGGTTCACCTTCGCTGTAATGCACCAGCCAGCCCCATTCCAGCTCCTGTTCATCCTGCCCGGGATGCGGTGGTCGGGCCCACCACGGTTCTTTGCTGAGGATCTCGCGCATGGCGGCCTCCGTTTGATGGCAATCCTTGAACTATAGACTTGTGTGGCGAGTCGTCAGAAAGAGACGGGTAGAATCGGCGATCACGAACCTTAAAGGAGCCAGGCCATGATGGATGAAAAGCGGCTGTTCTTTGCCCTCGACTGCCCACCGGCACAGCGCAAGGCGATTGCTCAGTGGCGTAGCGAGTTGGGTTTGCGAACCGGCAAACCAGTGCCAGCGGATAACTTCCATCTGACGCTGCTGTTCCTCGGCGCAGTGCCGTTGGCGCAGATCGGCGAAGTCTGCGAAGCCGCCGGTAAAGTGCGCACGCCGGGTGAGCCTTTGCGGATTTCACTGGATCGTTTGCAGGTCTGGCATCGCGCCGGGGTGTTGTCGTTGGCGCCGGAGCAGGCACCGCAGGCGCTGCTGCGCCTGGTTTATGCACTGGAGCAGGCCATGTTGCCGTTCGGTTTTGAAGAGCCATCGCACGAGTTTCGCCCGCATCTGACCCTGGCGCGGGACTATCGCGCGCCGGAACCGGAGTCCGCCACGCCGGCGGAATTCTTCCTGCGCGCCGAACGTTTTGCCCTGTTCGAATCGCACAAGGGCCGCTACCGGATTGTGCAGGACTGGCCGCTGGCCTGAGGTACAAAAAAAGGCGCCCGAGGGCGCCTGAAATTCACCTGAGCCGAGGGAGCCAGGTGAGGCCGTTCATCTGCAGGGTGCAGCGGTGGTAAGGCGCTGCGTGAACGGAAAAGCACTGCACAAAACCAGTGTGGGAGCGAGCCTGCTCGCGAAAGCTGTGGATCAGGCAATGAATGGGTTAAGTGTGCCGACGCCTTCGCGAGCAGGCTCGCTCCCACAGTTGATTTGCGCTTGAATCACTTGCCGAGTTTCACCCGGGTCCAGCCGCGGGTCATGATCCGCTGGGTCGCAATCGGCTGATCCGGCACCGCATACAACGTCGCCATCACCGCTTGCGATGGATACGAGCCCGGGTCGTTGCGGATCGCTTCGTCCACCAGCGGTGTGGCGGCCGAGTTGGCATTGCTGTAGCCGTTGCTGTTGGTGATCTCGGCGATGATGTCCGGACGCATCAGGAAGTCCATGAACAGGTACGCGTTGTCGACGTTCGCCGCATCGCGCGGGATGGCGACCATGTCGTAGAAACTGCCGGCGCCTTCCTTGGGAATGCTGTAGTCGATCTTCACCTTGTTGCCCGATTCTACGGCGCGGGCCTTGGCCTGCAGCACGTCACCGGAATAACCGACGGCCACGCAGATGTTGCCGTTGGCCAGATCCGAGATGTACTTCGAAGAATGGAAGTACGCCACATACGGGCGGATTTTCATGAACAGCGCTTCGGCTTCGAGGATGTGCGCCTTGTCCTTGTCGTTCACCGGATAGCCCAGGTAGTGCAGGGCGGCCGGAAGCATTTCGGTCGGCGAGTCGAGGAAACTGATGCCGCACGCCTTGAGCTTCTCGGCGTTCTCCGGCTTGAACAGCAAGTCCCAGGAGTTGGTCGGGGCGTTGGCGCCGAGCACTTCCTTGACCTTGTCCGGGTTGAAACCGATGCCGATCGAGCCCCACATGTACGGGAACGCGTGAGCGTTGTCCGGGTCACTGGCGGCGGCATTTTTCAGCAGCACCGGGTTGAGATTTTTCCAGTTCGGCAGCTTCGATTTGTCCAGCGGCTGATAGACGCCGGCCTTGATCTGCTTGGCCAGGAAACTGTTGGACGGCACGACGAGGTCGTAGCCGGATTTGCCCGCCAGCAAACGCGCCTCAAGGGTTTCGTTGCTGTCGAACACGTCGTAGGTCACGCGGATGCCGGTCTCGTCTTCGAACTTCTTGACGGTGTCCGGCGCGATGTAATCGGACCAGTTGTAAACACGCAGCACCTTGTCGTTGGCCTGGGCGCCCATGACCATTGCGCCCATTAAGGACAGTGTCAGCAGAGTCCTGCCAAACATTTTCATCGGTACAACTCCATTCTTTTTATTCAAAAAACACAAAGCCAAAACCTGGTCGACTGCCCCGTTTATGTAGGAGCTGTCGAGTGAAACGAGGCTGCGATCTTTTGATCTTTCACATCAAGATCAAAAGATCGCAGCGTGCCGCAGCGCCTACACAGTCAGGCGGTGGCGGCGCGTTGCGGTTGCTGCCACGACTCGTTCGCTGTCTGATCCATCGCTTCCTGAATCGCACGTTTGCGGTTGGCCTCGGCCTTGCGACCGAAGTACCACACGAGGAAGGTCACCAGCGACACCGCCAGCAGAATCAGACTCGCCACGGCGTTGATCTCAGGCTTCACGCCCAGACGTACCGCCGAGAACACTTCCATCGGCAACGTCGTCGAGCCTGGGCCGGAGACGAAGCTGGCCAACACCAGGTCATCCAGCGACAAGGCGAACGACATCATCCCGCCCGCCGCCAGCGATGGGGCGATCATCGGAATGGTGATCAGGAAAAACACCTTGAACGGTTTCGCTCCCAGATCCATCGCCGCTTCTTCAATCGACAGGTCCAGTTCACGCAGGCGGGCGGAGACTACCACCGCCACATAGGCTGCACAAAACGTGGTGTGGGCGATCCAGATGGTGACGATGCCACGCTCCTGCGGCCAGCCGATCAACTGCGCCATCGCCACGAACAGCAGCAACAGCGACAGACCGGTAATCACCTCAGGCATCACCAGCGGCGCGGTGACCAGACCACCAAACAGCGTGCGGCCCTTGAAGCGGGTGACGCGCGTCAGCACGAAGGCGGCGAGGGTGCCCAACGCCACTGCGGCAACCGCGGTGTAGCAGGCGATTTCCAGCGAGCGCAGCACCGAACCCATCAGTTGCGTGTTGTCGAGCAGGCCGACGTACCACTTCACCGACCAGCCGCCCCACACCGTCACCAGTTTCGAGGCGTTGAACGAGTAGATCACCAGAATCAGCATCGGCAGATAGATAAACATCAAGCCGAAGATCAGCATGAACTTGGAAAAACCGAAGCGTTTCATCCCCGTGCCTCCATCTCTTTGGCCTGGCTGCGGTTGAACAGCAGAATCGGCACAATCAGGATCAACAGCATCACCACCGCCAGGGCAGATGCCATCGGCCAGTCGCGGTTATTGAAGAACTCTTGCCACAGCACGCGGCCGATCATCAGCGTCTCCGGGCCACCCAGCAGTTCCGGAATCACGAACTCACCGACCACCGGAATGAACACCAGCATGCAGCCTGCAATAATGCCGTTCTTGGCCAGCGGCACGGTGATTTTCCAGAAGTTGTTGAAGTTGCTCGAACCCAGGTCCGACGCGGCTTCCAGCAAGCTGCCATCGTGCTTCACAAGGTTGGCGTACAGCGGCAACACCATGAACGGCAGATAGGCATAAACCACGCCGATATACACGGCTGTGTTGGTGTTGAGGATCTCGATCGGGTGATCGGTGAGCCCCGTCCACATCAGAAACCCGTTGAGCAAACCGTTGTTGCTGAGGATGCCCATCCACGCATACACGCGGATCAGGATCGCGGTCCAGGTCGGCATCATGATCAACAGCAGCAGGACGTTTTGCGTTTCCTTGCCGGTTTTGGTGATTGCGTAGGCCATCGGAAAACCGATCACCAGACACATCAGCGTGCTCAGTGCGGCGACCTTCAACGAACCGAGGTAGGCCGACAGATACAGCTCGTCTTCGCCGAGCATGCTGTAGTTACCGATGTTCAGCAGCAGCTGGAATTTCTGTTCGGCGTAGGTGTAGATCTCCGAGTAGGGCGGGATTGACAGTGCGGCTTCCGAGAAGCTGATCTTCATCACCAGAAAGAACGGCAGCATGAAGAACAGGAACAGCCAGATGAACGGAATGCCGATCACCAGTTTGCGTCCGCTGGGCACCAGGCGCAGGAATTGCTGATTGAAGGTTCTCATGAGCGCAGTACCACGCCGCTGTCGTCTTCCCACCAGACGTAGACCTTGTCGTCCCAGGTTGGCCGCGCGCCACGGCGTTCGGCGTTGGCCATGAACGACTGGACGATTTTGCCGCCGGGCAATTCGACGTAGAACACCGAGTGGCCGCCGAGGTAGGCGATGTCATGCACCTTGCCTTCGGACCAGTTGTAGCGGAACTCCGGTTGGGTGGTGCTGACGAGCATTTTTTCCGGGCGGATCGCGTAGGTGATCGACTTGTCCTGCACCGAGGTGCTGACGCCGTGGCCAACGTAGATCTTCTGCTGCAAATCCGGGCTGTGGATGATGGCGTGGCCCTCAAGGTCTTCCACCACAGTGCCGTCGAAGGCGTTCACGTTGCCGATGAACTCGCAGACCATGCGGCTGACCGGTGCTTCGTAAATATCGACCGGGCTGCCGATCTGGGCGATCCAGCCCAGGTGCATGATCGCGATGCGCTCGGCCATGGTCATGGCTTCTTCCTGGTCGTGGGTCACCATCACGCAGGTCACGCCGACGCGCTCGATGATTTCCACCAGCTCAAGCTGCATTTGCGAGCGCAGCTTTTTATCCAGCGCACCCATCGGCTCATCGAGCAGCAACAGCTTTGGACGCTTGGCCAGCGAGCGGGCGAGGGCGACGCGCTGGCGCTGACCACCGGACAACTGATGCGGTTTGCGTTTGGCGTATTGGGTCATGTGCACCAGACGCAGCATCTCTTCCACACGGGCGTCGATTTCGCTGGCCGGCAAACGGTCCTGCTTGAGGCCAAAGGCGATGTTCTGCGCGACGGTCATGTGTGGGAACAGCGCGTAGGACTGGAACATCATGTTGATCGGCCGCTCGTAGGGCGGCATGTCGGTGATGTCCACGCCGTCGAGCAGAATCCGCCCTTCAGTCGGGCGCTCGAAACCGGCCAGCATGCGCAACAGAGTCGATTTGCCCGAACCGGAGCCGCCGAGCAGGGCGAAGATTTCGCCCTGATGGATCTCCAGGGACACATCGTCCACTGCCACGGTTTCGTCGAACTTCTTGGTCACGCGATCGACTTTCACCAGAACCTTTTTCGGTTGCTGATGACCTTCAAGAGCCTTCCTGTAAGTGCTGGAGGCGTTTGCCATGTGAAACTCCCAACAGGTTTCAGTCGCCAGGCCAATGTGGCCTGGCTTAAAAGTGGATTGCAGAGCGGTTCGGGATGTCTGTCAGCTATGGCGCAGAACCTGTGGGAGCGAGCCTGCTCGCGAAGACGGCGTGTCAGTCGACATCATTGTTTGCTGATACACCGCTTTCGCGAGCAGGCTCGCTCCCACAGGAGAAATGCGTTTACCTGACTGGCATTACCCGCACCGATCCGGCTTGTTCGGCGCCGCCGTCCTGGCTGCCTGGGTCGTACTTGTTGTTATTACGATGTGTTGTTTTCACGGATGACGGATGCGCAAACGCACAGCCGCCGACCCCGTGGGGGCAGTAAACAGTTTTAAAAATCCTGGGTTGTGTCAGCGCTTGCTGCGTTGCGCCGCCCGTTGCCGGCAAGCCTGGCCGAATGCCTGGAAAATCTTCAGGTAGTTCGGGTTGTCCAGCACCTGCCATTCCGGGTGCCATTGCACGCCGAGGGCAAAGGTCGGGCTGTGCTCCACCGAGATCGCCTCGATCAGGCCATCCGGCGCTACCGCTTCGGCGCGCAGGCCGGGCGCGAGGCGGTCGATGCCCTGA
This sequence comes from Pseudomonas baetica, assembly GCF_002813455.1. Classification (NCBI taxonomy): domain Bacteria; kingdom Pseudomonadati; phylum Pseudomonadota; class Gammaproteobacteria; order Pseudomonadales; family Pseudomonadaceae; genus Pseudomonas; species Pseudomonas baetica. The sequence continues at coordinate 1,474,830 of NZ_PHHE01000001.1, forward strand.
CTGTGAATCGAGTTGACCTGGAACTCGCCCGGCAACGCCAGCGCCTCGAACACGCCACCACCAAGCACGCTGACCGCATGGGCTGGTGCGTATTGCACGGCCACGTCCGGGCTGTCGGCTTCGCGGTGATCGAGCATGCCCGGCAGCTCATGCACCTTCTGATGCAGGCTGCCGCCGAAGGCCACGTTCATTTCCTGGAAGCCACGGCAAATGCCCAGCACCGGAACGCCCGCGGCAATGGCTGCACGCAATAAAGGAAGGGTGGTGGCATCCCGCGCCGGATCGTGATCCGTGCCGGGGGCGCTGGCCGGGCCTTGATAGTGGAAAGGTTCCACATTCGAGGGCGAGCCGGTCAGCAGCAGACCGTCGAGTTGACCGAGCAGGTCTTCGATTTCAGTCAGGTTGCCAAGGGAAGGAATGACCACCGGCAACCCTTCAGCGCCAACGCTGACAGCACGTACGTACTTGTCGCCGCTGATGTGATAGGGGTGCAGGCCAATCTGTTTGACGCACGCAGTAACGCCGATCAATGGCTTGAATGCCATTTTTATTCACCTCGAAGTTTGACACTTGAACGAGCTTTTCCGGAGCTTAGCCTCGTTGATTTTAATTAACAACTGCCATGTAAAAAATTCTAAACGCCGTTCATCAAATCGTTACGGTTTCCGGGCGTCTGGCGCCTGTGGTGGCACGAGAGTGTTAAAAAAGGCCCTAAAAATAAAGGCTGAGCGGCCAGCTGTTCGCTATTGACTTCACTTTGCCGTTCGGGTTGACTGGCTCGGCGAAACAGCAGTGAACATAATAATTAACAGCTAAATAGGTGCATCATGTCGGTCCCTCTGCGTACCGTTCAACTCAACGAAGCAAACGCATTCCTTAAGAAATATCCTGAGGTTTTGTACGTCGACCTTCTGATTGCGGATATGAACGGTGTGGTGCGCGGCAAGCGCATCGAACGCACCAGTCTTCATAAGGTTTACGAGAAAGGCATCAACCTGCCGGCCTCGCTCTTCGCCCTCGACATCAATGGCTCCACGGTGGAAAGCACCGGCCTGGGCCTGGACATCGGCGACTCTGACCGCATCTGCTACCCGATCCCCGGCACCCTGAGCATCGAGCCGTGGCAGAAGCGCCCAACCGCACAATTGCTGATGACCATGCATGAGCTCGAGGGCCAGCCGTTCTTCGCCGACCCGCGTGAAGTGCTGGCCAACGTCGTGCGCAAGTTCGATGACATGGGCCTGACCATCTGCGCCGCGTTCGAACTCGAGTTCTACCTGATCGACCAGGACAACGTGAACGGCCGTCCGCAGTCGCCGCGTTCACCGGTGTCCGGCAAGCGTCCGGTGTCGACTCAGGTCTACCTGATCGACGACCTCGACGAATACGTCGACTGCCTGCAAGACATCCTCGAAGGCGCGAAAGAGCAGGGCATCCCGGCTGACGCCATCGTCAAGGAAAGCGCCCCGGCGCAGTTCGAAGTCAACCTGCATCACGTCTCCGATCCGATCAAGGCATGCGACTACGCGGTCCTGCTCAAGCGTCTGGTGAAGAACATCGCCTACGACCACGAGATGGACACCACCTTCATGGCCAAGCCGTATCCGGGCCAGGCGGGCAACGGTCTGCACGTACACATTTCGATCCTGGACAAAGAAGGCAACAACATCTTCGCCAGCGAGGATCCCGAGCAGAACGCCGCGCTGCGACACGCGATCGGCGGTGTGCTGGAGACCCTGCCTGCGCAAATGGCGTTCCTCTGTCCGAACGTCAACTCGTACCGCCGCTTCGGCGCACAGTTCTACGTGCCGAACTCGCCGAGCTGGGGCATCGACAACCGCACCGTTGCGGTACGAGTGCCGACCGGTTCCGCCGACGCCGTGCGTATCGAGCATCGAGTCGCCGGTGCCGACGCCAACCCGTACCTGCTGATGGCCTCGGTGCTGGCCGGTATTCACCACGGCCTGACCAACCAGATCGAACCGGGCGCCCCGGTGGAAGGCAACAGCTACGAGCAGAACGAACAGAGCCTGCCGAACAACCTGCGCGACGCCCTGCGCGAGCTGGACGACAGCGAAGTCATGGCCCGCTACATCGACCCGCTGTACATCGACGTGTTTGTCGCGTGCAAGGAAAGCGAGCTGGCCGAGTTCGAAAACTCGATCTCTGACCTTGAGTACAACTGGTATCTGCATACGGTGTGATTTGCAGAACCAACACCGACCCAATGTGGGAGCGGGCTTGCTCGCGAATGCGGTGTGTCATTCAAAGCAATGTTGCCTGACACGATGCTTTCGCGAGCAAGCCCGCTCCCACAGGGGTTCGGTTACCAAATTTTGATGAGTGGGCGATCGTCCACCGTCACCCCAATTTCCCCCCTTGTCGAGCCACAACAATGACTACAACCCGCAACGACTGGGAACAGCGCTTCCAGTCCCTGACCCTCGAATCCCGCGCCTTCATCAACGGCGAATACCGCCCGGCGATCAGCGGCGACACCTTCGAATGCCTGAGCCCCGTCGACGGCCGTTTCCTCGCCTCCGTGGCCAGCACCGACGAAGCCGACGCCAACCTCGCCGTGGAAGTCGCGCGCCAGTCTTTCGAATCCGGCGTGTGGGCGAAAAAAGCCCCGGCCGAGCGCAAGCGCATCCTGATCCGTTTCGCCGATCTGATCCTGCAACACCAGGAAGAACTGGCGCTGCTGGAAACCCTCGACATGGGCAAACCGATCAGCGACTCCATGAGCATCGACATCCCGGCGACCGCCAACGCGATCCGCTGGAGCGCCGAAGCCATCGACAAGATCTACGACGAAGTCGCCGCGACCCCGCACGACCAACTCGGTCTGATCACTCGCGAGCCGTCCGGTGTGGTCGCCGCGATCGTGCCGTGGAACTTCCCGCTGATCATGGCCAGCTGGAAATTCGCCCCCGCGCTGGCCGCTGGTAACTCGTTCATCCTCAAGCCTTCGGAAAAGTCGCCGCTGACCGCCATCCGCATCGCGCAGTTGGCGTTGGATGCCGGCATTCCAAAAGGCGTGTTCAACGTCCTGCCAGGCTTCGGCCACACCGTCGGCAAGGCGCTGGCGTTGCACATGGACGTCGACGTGTTGGCCTTCACCGGCTCCACGGCGATTGCCAAACAACTGATGATTTATGCCGGGCAAAGCAACATGAAACGCGTCTGGCTCGAAGCGGGCGGCAAGAGCCCCAACGTGGTGTTCGCCGACGCACCGGACTTGCGCGCGGCAGCACAAGCGGCGGCCGGCGCCATCGCCTTCAACCAAGGCGAAGTCTGCACTGCCGGTTCGCGCCTGCTGGTCGAGCGTTCGATCCGCGAGCAATTCATTCCGCTGCTGGTGGAAGCATTGCAAGCGTGGAAACCGGGGCACGCCCTCGACCCGGCAACCACCGTCGGCGCCGTGGTCGATCAGCGTCAACTCGACAACGTGCTGCGCTACATCAGCATCGGCCGCGAGCAGGGCGCCGAGCTGATCGCTGGCGGCCAGCGCACTCTCGAAGAAACCGGTGGCCTCTACGTGCAACCGGCGATCTTCGATGGCGTGACCAACGCCATGACCATCGCCCAGGAAGAAATCTTCGGCCCGGTGCTGTCGCTGATCACCTTCGACACCGCTGAAGAAGCGCTGCAGATCGCCAACGACAGCATCTTCGGCCTCGCCGCCGGCGTCTGGACCAGCAACCTGAGCAAGGCGCACACCTTCGCCCGCGGTTTGCGCGCCGGCAGCGTGTGGGTCAACCAATACGACGGCGGCGACATGACCGCGCCGTTCGGTGGTTTCAAACAGTCGGGCAACGGTCGCGACAAATCGCTGCACGCGTTCGACAAGTACACCGAACTGAAAGCGACCTGGATCAAGCTCTGATTTTTCTAAAGCGGTGGTCGCCTTCAATGGGCGACCCTCGGAGAACAATAATATGAAACAGCAACACGTAAACAGCTACTACGCCGCCACCCGCAACGAAGTCATCGACTTCCCGATTCTGGAAGAAGCGGTGGACTGCGATGTCTGCATCATCGGCGCCGGCTACACCGGCCTGTCCTCGGCACTGTTCCTGACTGAAGCCGGCTACAAAGTGACGGTGCTGGAAGCGGCGAAAGTCGGCTACGGCGCCAGCGGCCGCAACGGCGGTCAACTGGTCAACTCCTACAGCCGCGACGTCGACGTGATCGAAGAGCGCTACGGCGACAAGACCGCCGAAATCCTCGGTAGCATGATCTTCGAAGGCGCCGACATCATTCGTTCGCGCATCAAGGACTACGACATCAAATGCGACTACCGCCCGGGCGGCATCTTCGCAGCGATGAACAAGAAACAACTGAATGGCCTGGCCGAGCAGAAGAAAAACTGGGAACGCTACGGCAATCGCAATCTGAAGATGCTCGACGCTGCGGACATTCGCAGGGAAGTCGGCTCCGACGCCTACGTCGGCGGCCTGCTCGACTTGCAGGGCGGCCATGTTCACCCGCTGAACCTGGCCCTCGGTGAAGCCGCCGCGATCACGCGTCTGGGCGGGAAGATCTACGAGCAATCCGCTGCCGTGGAAATCACCTACGGCGAGCCGAATGTCATCCGCACCGCCAAAGGCCTGGTACGCGCCAAGTACCTGCTGATCGCCGGCAACGCTTATCTGCCGCAAGGCCTCGACAACCGCGTGACCGCGAAAAGCATGCCGTGCGGCTCGCAAATCGTCGTCACCGAACCGTTGACCGAAAAGCAGGCACGCAGCCTGATCACCAACAACTACTGCGTCGAAGACTGCAACTACTTGCTGGATTACTACCGCCTCACCGCCGACAACCGTCTGCTCTACGGCGGCGGCGTGGTCTACGGCGCGCGTGAACCGGACGACATCGAACAACTGATCCGCCCGAAGATCCTCAAGACCTTCCCACAGCTCAAGGACGTGAAAATCGACTACCGCTGGACCGGCAACTTCCTGCTGACCATGTCACGCATGCCGCAATTCGGCCGCATCGAGAAAAACGCCTACTACATGCAAGGCTACAGCGGCCACGGCGTCACTTGCTCACACCTGGCCGGCAAACTGATCTCGGAAATGATCCGCGGCGACGCCGAACGCTTCGATGCGTTCGCCTCGCTGCCGCACATGCCAATGCTCGGCGGCCGCACCTTCTCCGCACCGCTGACAGCCCTCGGCGCCGTCTACTACTCGCTACGCGACCGCTTCGGCCTCTAAGTTACCTCCCCGGCGGCGGCCCCAAGACCCCGCCGGTTTTTACCTGATACACCAAAACTCTAATTGTGGGAGCTGGCTTGCCAGCGATGACGGCCTGACAACCTCCACAAAGCCAACTGACACAAAAGAGATCCAACTGTGGGAGCGAGCCTGCCAGCGAAGAGGCCAGCCCAGCCACCATCCCTCCCACAGAAACACCACAAACCCTGTGGGATTCTGGCTTGCCAGCGATGACGGCCTGACAACCCCCACAAAGCCAACTGACACAAAAGAGATCCAACTGTGGGAGCGAGCCTGCCAGCGATGAGGCCAGCCCAGCCAACATCCCTCCCACAGAAACACCACAAACCCTGTGGGAGTCTGGCTTGCCAGCGATGACGGCCTGACAACCTCCACAAAGCCAACTGACACAAAAGAGATCCAACTGTGGGAGCGGGCCTGCCAGCGAAGAGGCCAGCCCAGCCACCATCCCTCCCACAGAAACACCACAAACCCTGTGGGAGTCTGGCTTGCCAGCGATGACGGCCTGACAACCTCCACAAAGCCAACTGACACAAAAGAGATCCAACTGTGGGAGCGAGCCTGCTCGCGAAGAGGCCATATCAGCCAACATCCATGTCGCCTGACACACCGCTTTCGCGAGCAAGCCCGCTCCCACAGTCACTGTATTACCAAGGCAAGAAAGACTTTTCCCCCACCACCCATCGAACCTGCTGAGCAACACCAGCAAACGTGATTTAATAGCCGCCTTTCACGGTTCCGGGACACGGGAGCAACGTGATCCGCGCCCCGGCGCGTCACCCGCCACCCACCCCCATCACCCTTAAGTACTCTTCACATAAGGCAGTCATGGATACGGGTTCTCGACTCAAACTAGTACGCGAAAGCTACAAACTCTCCCAGCGCGAGCTGGCCCGGCGTAGCGGCGTGACCAATGCCACCATCTCCCTGATCGAACAGAATCGCGTCAGCCCCTCCGTCAGCTCCCTGAAAAAGCTGCTCGAAGGCATCCCGATGTCCCTGGCCGACTTCTTCACCTTCGACCAACCGCCGCGCGAACACCAATATGTCTTCCGCGCCAATGAACAACCCGACCTCGGCCGCCACGGCCTGCGCCTGCTGCTGATCGGCGCCTCCGTGCCGAGCCGCCAGATGCGCTTGCTGCGCGAGCAATACGCACCGGGCGCGAGCTCCGGGGAAGAGCCGATTGTGCATGCGGAAGGTGAGGAGTGTGGGCTGGTGACGCGGGGGACGGTTGAGTTGACCGTGGATGGCTCGGTGAGTGTTTTGAATGCCGGGGATGGGTATTACTTTCCGACGACGTTGCCGCATAAGTTCCGGAATATTGGGGCGGATGAGGCTGAGATTATTAGTGCGAATACGCCGGCGAATTTTTAGTTTTGTATTGCTACTTCTTAGTCAATATTATTGGCATCTGATTTGACTAATTAGATGCCAGGTTTATTTTGCTAAGTAAACATGGCATCTTTCTTTTTTCTATTGTGCTTATATAGGCTCTAAGATATCCATGAAGATTTCTTTTAGTGCTTTGTGGTCGGTGGTGTAGGCGCTTATGTTAGCTGATATCCACTGGTCACTGTCTTCTTGCCAGCGAATCGAGTACTTTGCATCTTGCGCAATATACTCAAACAGAATTCTCTGTGTTCGGCCGTTGCCTTCACGAAATGGGTGAATGATATTCAGCTCGCCATAATGGTAGGCAAGGCGATCAGCAGTATCTTCCAAGCTCCAGAATTTTTCCTTATTCTGAAAGTCGAGATTTATAGCTTGAAAAATTTTCAGCGCTTCGGCTTCGATGCGCTCTGGAGCACAAAATCGGGTGGTTCCTTTCCATATGCCAACTAGACGGAGCTCTCCAGCCCATTGATAGAGGGACGAAAAAAGGGTTTTGTGGATATATTTCATCGTGGCAAGGCTGTAGGGGCTTTTTTGCTCGCTTATCAAAGCGATATTGAGCTTGGTGGCTTCGCGCTCAGCAACCTCCAGTTCGTTAATGTCGGTGATGTCTTTAATGTTTTTGAGGCAGTCGGTACCTTTTATGAGATAGGGGTCGCTTTCAGAGATTTGATATCTGTCCATAGTTAATTGTTCTCCAGAATAATACCTTCCAGCTTGGAGCTGGCTATAAAATTTCGCACCTTGTTTTTCTCAAAAATCGACTGGGCGCTGAGTTCGTCTGGAGACGAAAAAAGCCGCAGCATATCCAGTAGCATCTTCGTAACGGTGGATTTCTTTTTTCGGTTTGTAGGTCGGCCAATCTCTTTTGCGATGAGTTCTTGAAAGGTATAGACGTCAACGCTGCTACCTTTCCAGGTATCATTTTCAATGTACGTGTTTATGTCTGCTGGATGTCGTCGCGTCCATGCGGTCACTGATTTGATTAATCTCTGCGCTTCCCTATGGGTCTGGCACTGAAAGTTAGCGCCGAATGTAGATTTCAGTAATTTATTGATTTGCGCAATGCTTATTGATTCCAAGCGAGGGTAGTCACTAGAGAGAAGTATTTCCTTGATTTCATCAGATTGTGAATTCACGATATTTTTTGGCCTGGTCACGTTCGCATTCAGATTCAAGAATAGCTCATCATTTCCTGTTCCTTGCTTTGTGCGCTAATTAGCAAGAAAAAGTAAGATTCTGAGTCGCAATACAGGTAGTTATTCACGCGCTCCCTCCATTGTCCATGATCATGAGTAATGCCGAACCTATCAAATCATCAGTGCAATTTCCATCTCTTGCTCGAGTCAGGCTGACAGCCTGACGAGCCAAGAGGAGGTCACGTTAAATCGGTAGCATTGGTTCCGCAAAAATACGGCTTTCAAGCTCTGGAATGTTGAAAGGCTAAATGGGGGTATCAAACCCCCGCTGCTCTATTACCCGAAATACATCACTGACATCCTGCACCATGATCCTGGCGATGTTGGTCACGGTGTTGATGTCGTGTTCGGCGTAATCGGGGAGGCTGGTGCAGGCGATGAGGTCGAGGTATTTGAGTACGGCGTTTAGGCGTTCGGCCAGGCAGGCATGGAGTTCACGCAGTGGGGAGTCGGCGTCGATCAGGAGGACGGGGTGGTCGGTGGCTGGGTGAGACATGTGGGCGTAGTGGTGGAGAGGTTTTTTGATCGTCATTAGGAATGGTCTCTCAATAAAAAATGAGCCACCGTTCTGCTGCGAAACATAATGGGTGGCGGCTGTGAGCAGGTTCGCAGACCGAGGAGAAACCAGACTCGGCAGACTCGAAAGTCTCCCGCACACAACCGCCATAAAACGTAATGCTGGCGAATTTTGCCAGAATTGTCGTTAGACGGTGTTATCCAATTTCTCCTTTGGGCTGCGAAACCCATCGCCAACTGCGGTCAGCGACAGCCCCACTCTAGGCAGCAATTCCTGCCGCCACAACCGACCTGTAGGACGCAAACCCGACCCTGTGGCGAGGGGATTTATCCCTGATCGGCGACGCAGTCGTCGTAATCCGTGGCCTGCGGCGTGTCTGGAGAAATGAGCTCGCCGGTTTGGGGCCGCTTCGCAACCCATCGGGGATGAATCCCCTCACCACAGGGGGTGTTTTCCTACGCGTTTTTCAGACTTCAAATTCGGTCGAATCTCAAATCATGGCTTTGCATGTTGATACAGGGCTGCTTCGCAGGCCAGCGGGAGCAAGCGCCCTCGCCACAATGAATGTGTTGATGCACGAAAAAGGGACACCCAGCGGTGTAATGCTGATCAGTTAAGCCCTTTTGCTTGACCTTTGGCCGCAAGAAATCAAAATCCGATGCCTGAATAGGCATCGGATTTTTTTATGCGTCTGGCTCGGGCACTGGAACTCACCCACAACTTCGTCTCGACTCCCAACTCCCTCGAAGGGTTGGACTCGTTGCTTGATCCATCTCTGGTCGAACAGGCATTGGAGCAGGCCGGTGTAGCCACTTTGCGCAGGCGACGCTTACCTTTGGAAATGATGCTTTGGTGCGTCATCTCCATGGCGTTTTTTCGACGCATGTCGGCGTGGGATGTGGTCAGTCGCATGAACATCATGCTGCCTGGGCAACGTCCGCTGGTCGCGCCCAGCGCCGTAGTCCAAGCCCGTCAGCGGCTGGGCAGCGAGGCCGTACGACAAGTCTTCGATCTGACTCAGAAAAGCTGGCATGAAGCGGCCAGTCATCCGACCTGGGCCGGGTTGCGCTTGCTGGGTGTCGACGGCGTCGTCTGGCGTACGCCCGATACACCGGAAAACCGTGCGCGTTACGACTCCGCCAGCAACCAGCATGGCGATACTGGTTTTCCTCAGGTGCGCATGGTTTGCCAAATGGAATTGACCAGTCACTTACTGATTGGCAGCGCGTTTGACGGCTATCGCAGCAACGAGATGAAACTGGCGGAGCAACTGATCGAAACCACCCCCGATCACTCGCTGACGCTGTTCGATCGCGGCTTTTATTCCTTGGGGTTGCTGCATCAATGGCAGCAAGCAGGCATCGAGCGACATTGGTTGATGCCGCTGAAAAAAGGCTCGCAGTACGAAGTGCTTCAGCGTTTGGGGCGCCACGATGCTGTGGTCTCGTTGAGTACTTCGCCGCAGGCCCGCAAGCAATGGCCTGGATTGCCGGAGCGCCTGACTGCGCGGCTTCTGAGCAAAACCGTCAAGGGCAAGGTTTGTCAGATACTGACGTCGATGGCCGACTCATTACGCTTCCCGTCCGACGAAATCGTCGATCTCTACAGCCAGCGATGGGAGATCGAGTTAGGGTTTAGAGAAATGAAGCAGACCCTGCTGAACAGCAGCTATACGCTGCGCAGCAAGACGCCCGAAATGATTGAGCAGGAACTGTGGGGCGTGTTGTTGGGCTACAACCTGTTGCGTTATCAGATGGTGGAGATGAGCCGCCATTGTCCAGGCATCCATCCATGCGAACTGAGCTTCACCGCGTGCACTTGGGCGATCTTGGGGTTTATCAACGGCGTTTCTGCGGATCGTTCGGGGAACATCCCCAAATATCTCGCAGAGTTGCATGCCTCAGCCCCGCATTATGTCCTGCCACATCGACGCGAGGAGCGCATTTATCCTCGGGCAATCAGGCTCAAATCGCCGAAGTATCCGATCAAAAACAAAAATGCCAGTCAGCTTAACTGACTGGCATTACACCCAGCGGTGTCCCTTTTTATGTGCGCTAAACATCCGTTACTTCGCCTTCCAATGCCCACCGCCACTTTCACAATCAATCTTCGCCTGCCCCAGATTCTCCGCGCCGTAGTAATACGTGGTCACCTGCGCGCCCTCCGGAATATTCAACGCTTTGGCGTTTTTGTCCTTGCTGGTGGAGTGCGGGTTGGCGAGGGATTCCTGGGTGAGGGTGGCAATACAAGTGGCCTTGTAGTGGTCATCGCACTGCTGGACCTTTTTCTTGACGGCGTTGACCATGTCTTTGCTTTCGTTGCTGCACGACCAGTCGATGGCATTGACGGGCATACCTTCGTATTCGTAGCAGCTATGGCCGGATACGGTAGGCACGGAGGCGCTGGAGGAGCGGGTTTCGACGTCGCAGCCTTCGGCCATGACGCAGGTGGGGATGACGCAGAACGTGGCGAGCAGAAGCAGGAATCGAATGTTCATCGGGCTTTCCTCTTCAAGGGCGCCGGTTCTGATCAATGTTTGGGCGCTTAAGGTTTCGAGATAGCGCAGAGGAGGAGGTTCCATCAGGTTTTTGATTTGCGCTGGTCGCGTAGACTGAGAAACAATCGGACACATCTAGCGCCCAAGGATTGGAATATTGCCCATGATTGAAATTGGCAGCCGCAACAACGCTCCTACGCCGCAGCACTCCACCCACGACGTCTACATTTTCAACATCGACCTGTCCCGAGCGGCCACGCCTTTCTGCTTCGAACAGTCGACGGCCGGAGGGCATGGTGGGCAGGGCGGTGCGCGCTGGTTGGCGCTGGATGAGCTGGACGCCTGGCCCGGTGAGTGGCGTGAGCATTTGAAGAAGGCTGATTGTGCCTGGGTCGCTGAGTTGATCGATGCGCATCCGGGGGCGGATCAGGCGACGTTGGTCGGCATGATTCTCAAGCAACACGCCGAGCCGGTCGGTCGGTTGAAAGCGATTGGCGGCTGGCTTAAACGCAACATCCATGTCGGCGGCCGGTACGGCGTTTAATCCGAGGAGATTTCCATGACTCAAACACTCGAACGCGCCATTGCCATCGCCGCCACCGCGCACGCGGGGCAGGTGGACAAGGGCGGGGCGCCGTACATTTTGCATCCGCTGAAGGTGATGCTGCGCATGACCTCGCTGGAGGAGCGCATCGTCGCGGTGCTGCACGATGTGGTCGAGGATTGCGCTATCAGCCTGGATGACCTGCGCAAGGAAGGCTTCAGCGAAGAGGTGCTGACGGCCATTGCGTCGGTGACCAAAGTGCCGGGCGAGTCCTATGAGGAATTCGTCGAGCGTGCGGCGCAGAACCCGATTGGCCGGGTGGTGAAACTGGCGGATCTGGAAGAGAACAGTGACCTGTCACGGATCGCCTCGCCAAGTTGGGAGGATCTGGAGCGGATTGAGAAGTATCGGCGCGCGATTGGACGGTTGCGCTCATAAAAATGGACACGCCCCTGTAGGAGCTGCCGAAGGCTCGGGCCGCGATCGGACGATCTTTTGATCTTGATCTTCAAAAAAGATCAAAAGATCGCAGCCTGCGGCAGCTCCTACACGGTATGTGTGTCGGATCAGTTGAATAGCCAGGAAGGCGAATATGAAATCGATTCTGTGTCTGTTGATTGCCGCCGGTTTCGGTGCGGTGTTGGAATCTCTTGGCGTACCGCATGGCTTGCTGTTGGGTTCGATCCTTGTCACGGCACTGGTCGTGACCAAGTCAGGTTTCGCACCGGCAACGCCTTATGGCTTGGGCTACATCCAGGTCACCCTGGGCATCGCCACCGGGCTGATGTTCGAGGCGTGGGACAGTGCGACGGCGTCGACGATGTTGCCGAGCCTTGGTGTGTTGCTGCTGTGTCTGACGGTGCAGATTGCCCTGGCCGGTTGGTGGCTGACGCGTGGGGCAGGGTGGAATCGAACTGATGCACTGTTGGCGGTGTATCCGGGGGCACTGGCGGCGGTGTTTGATTTGCTCGAGTCGGAGAAGGCGTCGAGCAAAGTCATCATCGTGCACCTGATGCGATTACTGCTGATTACCGTGCTGGTGAGCTTTTTGATTCCGGGGCAGGTGTCGGTGGCTGCTGTTGATAGCGATCCGTTGACCACCGGCATGGCGTTGACGGTTTTCTCGGTGATCGGCTTGAGCGTCGTGCTCGGTCGATTGCTGCTGGTGATCGGCGTGCCGGCGCCCTTCATGCTCACGGCGATCATCATCACCGCAGTCTTTGTAAAAGCAGGCTGGTTGCACGGTTTTCACATGCCCGACTGGAGCTTGAATCTGGCGGCGCTGATTCTCGGCGTGCGCATCGGCTCGCGGTTCCAGGGTTTGGGCGTCAGGGAATTGGGCCTGCATGGCCGCACGGCACTGGTCTCGGTCGGGCTGATGATTGTGGTGGCGGCGGTGTTTGCAGAGGTAGCGGCGCGGTGGTTGGGCAGCGATCCGTTGTCGCTATGGCTGGCGTACATGCCGGGGGCGATCGAGACGATTGCGATTGTCGCGTTTGCCGGCGGGCTGAATGTGGTGTTTATCCTCACTCACCACTTGGCGCGGATGGTGCTGCTGCATTTTGCGCCGGCGTTGTTGGTGCAGGTGCGGCGGGTGCGGGAGGGCTAGGGTGAGGGGCTCTTGACCCTGCGTCTTGAACTAGACTTCCTGACTACCCCGCACCACCGCCAACCCCAGGCCCCGCCGGAGGCAATCATGAATCGTCTAACGTCCATCGCGCTGATGACCGCTGCCCTCTACGCCACTCAGGCCAGCGCCGAATCCGTCGTCCCGCTTAAAGGCCAGACCTCGCAACAAACCCAGATCGACATCAACGACTGCCACTCCATCGCTTCGACTTCAACGACTTCAACGCCCCAAGCGGGTGGTCGTCTGAAGGGGGCCGCTGTCGGTGCCGCCGCCGGAGCAGCAGGTTCTGAAGTCCGCGGCCGTCAACACGACGAGGTTTATGACCGCGTCGACGATGATCGCAAACAGGATTACCGACAGAACCGTGCCCAGCAAACCGCCGCAGCCGGCGCGGTAGTCGGTGGGTCTCGACAGCGGCAAGAGCGTCGCGCGCAGAACAAGACCAACGCAGCGGCGAGCTCCAGTGCCTACACCGGGTGTCTGCAAGGGCGCGGCTATCAGGTCACGCCTTGACGCTGGGGTTTGTGCGCTTCGAGCAGGTGCATCATCAGCGCGCTGTAAAGCGTCACCAGAATGAACAGGCCCATGCGCACGGCGAAGGCTGTGTAGACGTCTTTGCCGGCGGCACTGTCCTGTACTGATTGGCCGAGCAGGATGATCATCGTCACCAGGGTGTTGAGCCAGAAGCCCGGACTGAACCGCGTCGGACTAAGGCGATAGAGTTTGCGTGCCAGCCACAGCCCGAACAGCAGCATCCACAAAAAGAACATCCACAGGTGCACGAACAGGCTCAAGCCACACCAGAGCAGCACTGCCAACACACCGGCGAGCAGGGTGGAGCCAAGCAATTCACGGCCGGCGTGATGGGTCTGGGTGGTGGAGCTTTGTTGGCCGAGGCTGACGGCTTTGAGGATGATCGGCATGTAACTGGCCGGGTCGCTCAGGGCCAGCAGAAACGTCGGCAGCACGATCAGCGTGGCGCGCAGGGCTACGCGCGGGACTTCGTCGGCAGGCATGGCCGGTGGCTTGGGCGGGACGGGGCTATCAGGCCGCTCAGGAAACAGCGCGTGGCTGACACCGACCACCGCCACCGCCAGTAACAGGCCTTTGACGAGGGCGCCGATGACCGCCACTGCCAGATCGAATTCGGCAAACCCGGCGGCGGAGATCATGGTCATGCCGATCACCAGAAACATCACGATCAGCGCGTTGCCACCGCGCAAGCCAAAGCGAAACACCAGAAACAAACCGAGGCCGATCAACAGCACGCCGCTCACCGGGTAATAACGCAGCAGCGGCACCAGCAGCAGGCCGATGCTCGTCGTCAGCGCCGCGACCAACGCCAGCACCAACGCGCCTTTCAACGGCAATGGCCGCGGCAGACTGGCCAGCAGCAACACCGCCAGCACTGGCGAGATAAACGCCAGCGGCAACGCCAGCGCATAACTGGCGGCGGTGCACAGCGCGGTGCCGAACGCCAGGCGCAAGGCCCGCTGCGCCGGGACGCTGCGTTCAGTAGGCATACGACAGCCAGCTCATCAGGCCGAAAAACAAACGCCCCAACGGATTGAGCGGATTGCCCTCGGTAGGAAAGGCCATGACTTCAGCCTGGCCGCCGGCACGAATCGCGCGGCTGTCGACGAGGCGTTTCTTTGCCTCTTCCGTGAACTCGATGATCACCGGAAAACGCTGCGCCGGACGCAACCAGTCACGGCTGTTCTGAATGCTCGGCAGGGTGCCCGGCGCCGGGGTCTGGCCGACGCTGACACCATAGCCGACGCTGCGCACCCGGCCGTCGAGGACTTCGCCGGGCAGCGCATCCAGAACGATCGAAACCGGCGTTCCGGGCTGCACGCGGCCGAGGTTGTTCTCGGTGAGGTCGGCGCTGATCCACACGTCATGAATCGCGATCAAGGTCATCAGCGGGCTACCGGCGGCGGTGAACTGGCCGACGTCGGTGCGCAGATCAGTGATCAACCCGGCCGAACGGGCGCCGATGCGGGTGTTGGCCAAGTCCAGTTCAGCTTTGGCCAGTGCCGAGGCAGCGCTGCGCAACTGGGCGTTGGTGTCGGTGTTGCCGCCTTCCTGCTCTTGTGCGCGCTGTACTTCGGCGCGGGCAGCGGCGACTTGGGCGACCGCTTGTTCGCGGTTGGCTCGCGATACCTCAAGAAGACGGACAGAGACGGTGCCCGGGTCCTGTTTGTACAAACCTTCCAGACGTTGATTGTCCTGCCGCGCCTTGAGTTCATTGGCTTGTGCTGCTCGCAACGATGCCTGCGCCGAGGCGATGCCGGCGGTGCTGGCGCCGACCTGACGACGGGTCGATTCCAGATCGGCTTTCGCCCGATCCACGGCGATTTGCAGCGGCTGCGGGTCGAGTTCGAAAAGAATATCGCCAGCCTTCACATCCTGATTGTTGCGCACGTTGACCCGGATCACCCGACCGGCGACTTCCGCCGCCACCGGAATCACGAACGCACCGACCCGCGCCTGCTGGGTGTAGGGCGTGTAGCGGTCGGCGAGCAGGTACCAGGCCAGGCTCAGTACGATCAGCAATAGCACCCAGCGGATGCCTTTTTTTGCCGGATCAGCCTGGGCAGGCGCGGGGGCCGGGGCGGGTGGCGCGGCTTCAGTCATGACGGGTTACCTGCGATGGAAGGGGATACGCCGGTTGGGCGGGCGGCGCGCTGAGCAAATCGCCCCAGTTAGTGCGTTGCTGCATCTGTTGCCGGGTCGGCTCATCGACCTGCGGCGCATGGCTTTGCCAGCCGCCGCCGAGGGCTTTATACAGGGCGATCAGGTTGCTCACGGCGTTGCTGCGGCTGACCAGATAGTTGTCCTGCAATTCGAGCAGGGCGCGTTGCGCGTCGAGCACCCGCTGAAAGTCGGAATAACCTTCGCGGTATTGCGTGTTGGCCAGCACCAGCGAACGACGCGCAGCGCCTTCGGCCTCGCGCAGAATGCGTTCGCGCTCCAGTGCTTTGCTCAAGCCGCTGGCGGCATCGTCGGCTTCGCGCGCAGCTTGGCGGACCTTGTCGCGATAGGTTTCGATCAGTTGCTGCAAACGCGCGTCCTGCACCCGTATGTTGTTGCGGATGCGGCCGTAATCGAAGATGTTCCAGCGCAGGCTCGGGCCACCAATCAGATCGAGACTGCGCGGCGTGGCGCCGAGGGTATCGCTGGACCAGACGATGCTGCCGAGCAAGGTCAGCGACGGATACAGATCGGTTTCGGCGACACCGACCAGCGCCGATTGCGCAGCAACATTCAGTTCCGCCGCGCGTATGTCCGGACGACGCAACAGCAGGTTGGCCGGGACGTCTTGCAGCACGGCGCGATCGAGTAAGGGAATCAGCCCCGGTTGCTCGGCCAGCAACGCCGCGCCACCGGGTGGCTGGCCGACTAAAACCGCCAAAGCGTTGCGGGTGCGCAGGACTTGATCTTCGAATGCGGGGAGGCTGCTGAGCGTGCCGAGGTATTGGGTTTTCGCCTGTTGCAGGTCGAGTTCGGCCGTCTGGCCGCTGTTGAAGAGTTTTTCGGTGATTTCAAAATTGCGCTTCTGCTGGACAGCGTTTTCCCGGGCGACGCGCAGGCGTGCTTCGGTGGTGCGCAGGGAGAAGTAGGTGTCGGCGACTTGCGCGCGCAGCAGCACGAGAGCGTCTTCGTAGTTGGCCTGGGCGGCGAAGTAACTGGCGTCGGACGATTCGATGGCGCGGCTGAAGCGGCCCCAGAAATCCAGCTCCCAACCGACATCGAACGCGGCGCTGTGTTGCCAGAAATGAAGATCCTGCGGGTTGTTGCCGCCGGACTGATGGCGGTCGACATACAGGCTGTCGACGCCGACCTGTTGCAGTTGCGGGTAGCGCCCGCTTTCGGCTATGCCCAATTGGGCGCGAGCTTCAAGCACTCGCAGCCCGGCGATTTTCAGGCTGCTGTTGTGCGCATCGGCTTCGGCAATCAGTCGATCAAGCACGGGGTCGGCGAACACTTGCCACCATTGGCGCAGATCCGTTTGGGCGGCACGTTCGCTGGCTTGTTCCAGCGCCGCGCTGTTCCATTGCTTGCTCCACGTCTCGGCGGGAGGCTCAAAGTCCGGCCCCAGGCGCACGCAGCCGCTGAAACTCAAGGCGACAAGCAACAACAGATGACCGGGCCGCGTCAGCGGGGCTGTTGTCGAAGGCATTGCGTTATGTCCCTGACCCGCAAATATCAGTGGAGCATAGACGGCGAATTGCAAATTGTTCGGGCGAATCTGCTGCTACGCTTTTCAGGCATCAGCCCCCACCCAAACAGGTACGAGACCATGGAAACTGCTCAAGATCCGCTGACACCGGCTCCCGCTGCCACCTGGCGCTTCAAGGTCGGTGTGGCGATCATCTGCCTGATGCTTGGCTCGTGGCTGATGGTGCCGTTGGCCGCCGCCCTCGATGTACCCGGCTCGAAAGTCGCGGCGCTGACCGGCGTGCTGTTCATCAGTAACAAGGTGTTGTTGCTGGTGGTCATCGCGGTGATGGGCAAGGCCGGGTTCGCTGAACTCAAACGCACGATTGGCCGGCATGTCTCGGGGATGCTGCCGACGCCTGTCGCGGAAGTCTCGCCGCTGCGGCATCGGGTGGGCGTGGTGATGTTTTGCCTGCCGTTGCTCACCTCATTTCTGGAACCGTATTTCGACAACTTCTGGCCGGGGCTGAGGCCCAATCTGTGGCAACTGCAATTGCTTGGGGATCTGATGTTTATTGGCAGCTTTTTTGTGCTCGGCGGGAATTTCTGGGAGAAGGCGCATGCGTTGTTTGTGCGTACCGCGCGGGTGGTGTCGGTTTGATGCCTCAGGCGTGACCCAAGGCAATCGCGAACGACACGACGATCATGCAAGCAAACGCGAAATTGAGATTCATAAGGTGGTCATCCTGAGCCTGTTGAGGGTGGGGCCATTCTGAACAGGCTGAATGCAAAGGAAAAATTCGCCTTGCTGATTCCAGTGATCGAAACAATTGATACCTGCCTGTTTGTGTTTGCCCGAGGCTTTGGCTAATCTCAGCGAAAACCTGCAATTACAAGCATAAACAGGCATAACCATGCACGATCATTCGGTTACCGAACTCCCATCCCTGCGTCGGCAGAAAATCCTCCTGATCCTCGAACGCGACGGCAAGGTCATGGCGTCCGAGTTGAGCCAGCACTTCGCCGTGTCCGAAGACACCATCCGCCGCGACCTCGCCGAACTGGATAATGCCGGCCTGGTGCAACGGGTACACGGTGGTGCCTTGCCAAGGCCGAAGGACACCGGCAAGGACTACTTCACCCGCATCAGTGAAACCGATGAGGTAAAGACGCGCCTGGCGCAACTCGCCGCCGGGCGGGTGAAGGATGGCCAGATCGTGCTGTTCGACTCCGGCACCACCACGTTGCAGATTGCGCGGTCATTGCCAGCGGATATCCGCATCACAGCGGTGACCACCTCGCCGATGACCGCCATCACCCTCGCCGAATACAAGGGCATCAAGGTGATTCTGGCGGGCGGGCAGTTGAACCTGGCGACCATGTCGGTCAGCGGTCACGAAACGGTGCGTCTGCTGCAAAGCATCAAGGCTGACCTGCTGTTTACCGGGGTGTGCGCGATTCATCCGGAAGTGGGACTGAGTTCGCTGTATTTCGATGAGGTGCCAGTGAAGCAGGCACTGTTCGACAGTGCTGCGCAGGTGATCGCGGTGACCACGGCGGACAAGCTTGGCGCGGTCGAGCCGTTCGTGGTGACGCCGTGCACGCGGGTGCATACGCTGATTACCGAGCGACATCTGGCGTCGGGAAGTGTCGAGGATTACCGGCGGTTGGGGATTGAGGTGGAGCAGTTGCCGGATTGAGATTTTTACTGATGCTGCCGGCCTCTTCGCGAGCAGGCTCGCTCCCACATTGGAGTGCATTTCAAATGTGGGAGCGAGCCTGCTCGCGAAAGGGCCAGTGCAATCAACGCAACTTTTCGAGCATCTGGTAGTACCACATCCCCGCCGCCAACAACGGGTTACCCAGCAAATCCCCCATCGGCACGCGAATGTGCGGGCACGCTGCAAACGTATCGAACTGCTCCATCTGCCCGGTGATCGCCCGGCTCATGATTTCGCCCATGATGTGCGTGGTGGCGATGCCATGCCCGGAGTAGCCCTGGCAATACCAGACGTTGTCCGAGAGCTTGCCCAGTTGCGGGATGCGGTTGATGACGATGCCCATCGCGCAGCTCCACTGGTAGTCGATCTGCACGCCTTTGAGCGCCGGGAAGGTTTGTTCGATGCACGGGCGCAGTTCGGCGGCGATGTCGCGTGAATCCTTGCCGCTGTAGTTGGCGCCGCCGCCGAACAGCAAGCGGCCGTCGGCGGTGAGGCGGTAGTAATCGAGGACGAAACGGCAGTCGTACACCGCCAGATCCTCGGGGTTGATTTGTCTGGCCAGATCGCCCAGCGGCGCGGTGGTGACGATGCCACCCATGGCCGGGAAGATCTTGCCCTTGAGCTGCCCCGGTTCGAGTTTGTGATAGACGTCACCGGCCAGCATCACCTGATTGGCATCGATCTGACCGTGAGCGGTTCTCACGCCAGGCGTATCGCCGTGAATGATCTCCAGCACTTCGCTGTTTTCAAAAATCAGCGCACCGAGACTTTCCGCCGCCCGCGCTTCGCCGATGCACAGGTTGAGCGGGTGCAAATGCATGTTACGGGTGTTCTTGATGGCGCCGTGGTAGAGGTCGCTTTGCAGCAGATCGCGCACCTGGCTGCGGTCGAGCAGGCTGACGTCATCACCCAGTCCGCGTCGCACGGCTTCTTCGTAATCGCTGCGCAGACCGGTCATGTGGCTCGGTTTGTACGCTGCGTGCAGGTGACCGTGTTTGAGGTCGCACGCGATAGCGTATTTCTCGACGCGCTGTTTGATGATTTCGTGCCCGCGCCAGCGCAGGTGCCAGATGAAATCATCGACCTCGTCGCCCAGTTTCGGGCGCATCTGTTTGCGCATCGCAGCGTCGCCGGAGAGGCTGCCGGTGACTTGGCCACCATTGCGCCCGGTAGCGCCCCAGCCGATTTTGTTGCTCTCGACGATGGCGACTTTCAGGCCTTTTTCGGCGAGTTCGACGGCGGTGGCGACGCCAGTGAAACCGCCGCCGATGATCACCACATCGACTTTGTGCCGACCTTGCAGCGTCGGGTAGTCGGTGTCCTGGTTGAGGGTGGCGGTGTAGTAGGAATTGCAGCGTTCAGTCATGTCAGTGTCCACACAAAATTCGAGTTCGGTACGCGGTCCCTTGTGGGAGCGAGCCTGCTCGCGAAAGCGGTTCGTCAGTCACCCAAATGTTGAATGTGACGACGCCTTCGCGAGCAGGCTCGCTCCCACAGGGGAGATGTGAATATTCAGGCTTCGGTCAGATACCAGCGCCAATCCTGCTCACCCACTTCAGCCATGAACTGCCGGTATTCGGCACGCTTCACCGCCAGATACACCCCCAGAAATTCCTGCCCCAAGGCATCGCGCGCCCACGCTGAATTTTCCAGTGCCTGCAAAGACGTCAGCCAATCCGTCGGCAGCAACTCCTTCGCCTGCGCATAACCATTGCCCTCGACCGGAGCGCCCGGATCAAGGTCTTCACGAATGCCCCGATGAATGCCGGCGAGGATCGCTGCCGCCGCCAGATACGGGTTGGCATCGGCGCCGCAGATGCGGTGTTCGATGTGCCGGGTGTTGGCCGGACCGCCCGGCACGCGCAGGCTGACGGTGCGGTTGTCGACGCCCCAGGTCGGCGCCAAAGGCGCGTAGCTGTTGGCCTGGAAGCGACGATAGGAATTAGCGTTTGGGCAGAACAGCAGCAGCGTATCCAGCAACGACGCGAGCATGCCGCCAATTGCCGTGCGCAGCAGCGGCGTGCCAGCTGGATCCTCGGAAGCGAACAGATTGCGTCCTTCGGCGTCGGCGAGGCTAACGTGCATGTGCATGCCGGTACCCGCCAGATCATCGAACGGCTTGGCCATGAACGTCGCTTGCATGCCGTGCTTGTGCGCCACGGCTTTGACCAAGCGTTTGTAGCGCACCGCCTGATCCATCGCTTCCAGTGCATCGCCGTGTTCGAGGGTGATTTCTACCTGACCCGGTGCGTATTCCGAGATCGCCGTGCGCGCCGGAATACCGTGCAGTTTGCAGGCGCCGTAGAGGTCGGCGAGGAACGGCTCAATCTGCTCCAGCTCACGTAAACCGTAGACCTGGGTGTGTCGCGGTCGACCGCCGTCGGCATCCAGCGCCGGTTGCGGACGGCCGTTGTGATCGCGTTTGGCGTCGAGTAGATAGAACTCCAGCTCGCAGGCCATGACCGGGTGATAACCTTCGGCTTTGAGCGCGTCGACCACCTTGATCAGCAGATGGCGCGGGTCGGCGATGCTCGCCGGCAGGCCCTCGGTCGGGTGCATGCTGACCTGCACGGCGGCAGTCGGAATCTGCCGCCACGGCAAGCGCACCAGACTGCCCTCCAATGGATAGGCGCGGCAGTCGATGTCGCCGACATCCCAGACCAGACCGGAGTTTTCCACGTCCTCACCCTGAACGGTCAGACCGAGAATGGTGCTGGGCAGCGGGCGGCCGCTTTCATATACGGCGAGCAGTTCTTCACGGTGCAACAGCTTGCCGCGTGGCACGCCGTTGGCGTCGAGGATGAACAGCTCGATCATGTCGATATCGGGGTTCTGTTCAAGGAACAGGCGGGCGTCTTCGATGGCTGCGAATTTCATGGTCAATCACTCACGATGGCGCCGCACAGGCGCGCAGATTCGGGCCGGACGCAGCGCGGCAATAGGCGCATGCGTCCTGGCAGGGATATCAAGAAGCAGGGGGCTGTCGCGTGTTTTAACGGACGCGATCAGACAGGCAGGGCGATATCCGGCGGGCGTGCGGAGTGACGCAGCTTGGAGCGGCGCAGGGCCATGGGGAGATTGACGATGCGATTCATACGCGGCCCCTGTGACAGAGGGCGCGCAGTGCAGAGACGTTCAACGATTTTGGTTGTTGTGGTGACGTGCTCATAACGCGTGTTTCCGTTGGCGGAAAACGTCGGTGGCGGGCCTGACCCGCCGACCGGTGTGCCCGGATAGTAAGGGGCAATCTGCGGGCGTGTAAACGACTGATTCCGAATCGGTCGCGCTCGCGGCATTCAGCGCAGCAGATGAAAGCCCAGCCCGACAAGGGCGCAAACGATCAACACTTCAATCACGCCGCGTTTGAAAACGAACAGCGCCAGCGCCGCCATAACTGCCAACGCTATCGAAAAAACATCCGGCGGCCCGGCGAAACCGCTCGGCCAGAACACGTGATAAGCGAAGAAGCACGCTAGGTTGAGAATCACCCCGACCACCGCTGCGGTGATGGCTGTCAGTGGTGCGGTGAACTTCAATTCGTTGTGGGTCGATTCCACCAACGGCCCACCGGCGAGGATGAACAGAAACGAAGGCAGAAAGGTGAACCACGTCACCAGCGTCGCCGCCACGGCGCCAGCGGCGAACGCATGCTCCGCGCCGAATGCAGGTTGCACATAACCGCCAATGAAGCCGACAAACGCCACCACCATGATCAGCGGCCCCGGCGTGGTTTCGCCAAGTGCCAGGCCGTCGATCATCTGCGTTGGCGTGAGCCAGCCGTAATGCCCGACGGTGCCCTGATAGACGTAAGGCAGCACCGCATAAGCCCCGCCAAAGGTGAGCAACGCCGCTTTGGTGAAGAACCAGCCCATCTGGGTGAAGGTGCCGTCCCAGCCGAACAGCGCGGTCAGCAAGGCCATGGGCAAGCACCACAGCGCCGCGCCGATCAGCGCCAGACGCCACAGCTTCGGCAGGCTGAAGCGTGCGTGGTCGGGTGTCGGCGTGTCGTCGTCGATCAACGCCGGGCCGAAAGACTTTGCACTGCTGCGCTGGCCGCCGTTATCAAACCGCAGCGGCGCCAGGCGCCCGCCGAGATAACCGATCAGCGCGGCGCCAAGCACGATCAGCGGGAACGGCACATTGAAGGCAAAAATCGCCACGAACGAGGCGCCGGCAATCGCCCATAACCAGGCGTTTTTCAAGGCCCGCGAGCCGATGCGATGGGCCGCGTGCAGCACAATCGCCGTCACCGCCGGTTTGATCCCGTAAAACACCCCGGCCACGGCCGGCACATCACCGAAGGCGATATACACCCATGACAATGCAATCAGGATGAACAGCGACGGCAGCACAAACAGCACGCCCGCAATCACACCGCCCCAGGTGCGATGCAACAACCAGCCGATGTACGTCGCCAGTTGCTGGGCTTCCGGGCCGGGCAGCAACATGCAGTAGTTGAGGGCATGCAGAAAACGCCGCTCGGAGATCCAGCTTCGGCGCTCCACCAGTTCCTGATGCATGATCGCGATTTGCCCGGCAGGGCCGCCGAAGCCGATGCAACCGAGCTTGAGCCAGAAGCGCCAGGCCTGGCGCAGGGTGACGGGATCAGGGCGGGGAAGGTCCTCTGGCGTAGTGCTCAAGTGCGGCTCCTGAGTCGAATCATGGCGGAGCCGCTATCTAAGCAGGCTTTTGTTAAATCCAATAGCGCTCAGACAAGGCTGTGACTGGCCGATCAACTCAGGACGTAATCGACGGGCATCATGGTCGGTGGCAGTTGCGCAACCCCCAGTTCAGCCAGGATGTCGCGCTCGATGGTGCGCACCAGGGCGTCGGTTGGCAGGTCGTTTTCATCGCGGCCGAAGGGATCTTCCAACTCATCGGCAATCGCATCCAGACCGAAAAAGGTATAGCTGACAATCGCGGTGAACAGGGGCGTCAGCCAGCCCAGCGGTTCGGCCATGGCGAACGGCAACAGGATGCAGAACAGGTAAATCGTGCGGTGCAGCAGCAAGGTGTAGGGGAAGGGCAGCGGCGTATTCTTGATCCGCTCGCACACGGCTTGAGCCTGCGTGAGGCTGGTCAGGTGATTGGCCAGCAGCATGTAACGCCATTCGCTCAGTGCTCCGGCCTGTTGCAGATCGGAGCATTGTTCGCCGATCCGGTGCAGGATCTGTGCGCTGTAGTCCGGCAATTGGGCGTCGGGTTTCGGGGTGACCCACGCACTGCTGGCCGCCGCTTCGTCCTCACGCCGCAGCCGCGCGTTGAGGGCGTGGGCGAAGCCGACCAGGTTGAGCAGCAGCGGCGGGCGTTGATCCGACTCGCTGAGAATCCGGGTTTCGCGAATGATCGAGCGCACATGCACGATCACTTCGCCCCAGGCCTTGCGTGCTTCGTACCAGCGGTCATAGCAGGCGTTGTTACGAAAACTCATGAAAATCGACAGCGACAAGCCCAGCAACGTGAACGGCGTGGCGTTGACCTTGGTGAAGCTGCTGGGGTGGAGGATTTCCACCAGCACGATGGCCGACGCCAGCAAGGTGACCATCAGCGTGCGCAGGGCGATTCGCTTGGCAATCGAACCCTTGAGGGTAAACAGGATGGCGAACTGACTGACCTTGGGTCTGATGATCATGCTGGGCGATCTCGATTACGCGAGGATGTGACGGTTCAACCGCCGGTCATGTTCATGAATCGCACGACCTGTACGTCGTCGTTCACTTCAAAGTTATGCCTGTAGGGCTTGAGCTTCATCGCTTCGATGATGGCTTTGTCCAAACGTTGCGGCTGCCCCGGATGGGCGCGCAGCACCGCTTTCAGGTCCAGCGAATGCTCGTTACCCAGACACAGTAGCAGGCGACCTTCGACGGTCAGCCGCACCCGGTTGCAGGTGCCGCAGAAATTGTGGCTGTGCGGGGAGATAAAACCCAGGCGAATCTGCGGCGCTTCGGCCAGCCGCCAGTAGCGCGACGGGCCTTGGGTCGATTCGGCGGAGTCGATCAGGGTGTAGCGCTCGGCGATCTTTTCCCGCACCTGCGCGCTGGAGAAAAACGATTCGGCGCGGCTGTGCTCACTGATGATCCCCAGCGGCATTTCTTCGATGAAAGAGATGTCGAGCTGGCGGTCGATGGCAAAACTCACCAGATCATTGATCTCTTGATCATTGCGGCCCTGCATCACCACGCAGTTGAGTTTGGTGCGCGTGAAACCGGCCTTGCGCGCGGCATCGATGCCCTCGATGACCTGCGCCAGATCGCCGTTGCGGGTCATCTGTTTGAAGCGCTCGGGGTCGAGGCTGTCGAGGCTGATGTTGAGGCGTTTGACCCCCGCGTTGAATAACGGGGCGGCCAATTTGCCCAGCTGTGAGCCGTTGGTGGTCAGGCACAACTCGCGCAGGCCGGGCAGGGCGGCGATCTGCTCGCACAGTTGCACCACGCCGGGACGGATCAGCGGCTCGCCGCCGGTGAGGCGAATCTTGCGCGTGCCCAGCGCGACGAAGCTTTGCGCCAATTGATAGATTTCTTCCAGCGTCAGCACTTGCTGGCGCGGCAGAAACTGCATGTCCTCAGCCATGCAATACACGCAGCGAAAATCGCAACGATCGGTCACCGACATGCGCAGGTAGTCAACGCGGCGGTTGAAGCCATCGATCAAGACGCGCTCTGACATGACAGCCTCGCAGGAGTGAAAAGTCCGCATTTAACGGAGGGAGTGGATGCAGGGTATGGGCAACTTTGGCAAGCGTCCAATCACTATTAATGAATGGCTGATTGATAGGGTCGATGATCAAGTGTTTTTAGCGGATCAATGCCTTTCCATCTTTGCAAGTGTCTGCATTCAAAGGGTTTTAATCGGTGGTAGGTGCTTTCGATAATGGGGTTTCAGATAGCGATCGGACAATAATTGGTATCGGCTCATATACTTCCCCCGGCAAGTGAAATGACTACTTTTTTGAAGCTGAAAATTGTCAAAGGCATCAGGTCAATGTAGTCAGACACAAATCTCGTTTCCACCGTCATTCCCTAGTGGGAGCGGGCCTGCTCGCGAAGGCGTCAGGTCAGGCAACACCGATGTTGAATGTGCCGCCCCCTTCGTGAGCAAGCCCACTCCCACTCTGACTGTGGCCAGACACAAATCTCGTCCCCACCGTCATTCCCTAGTGGGAGCGGGCTTGCTCGCGAAGGCGTCAGGTCAGGCAACACCGATGTTGAATGTGCCGCCCCCTTCGTGAGCAAGCCCACTCCCACTCTGACTGTGGTCAGACACAACTCTCGTCCCCACCGTCATTCCCATGTGGGAGCGGGCTTGCTCGCGAAGGCATCAGGTCAGGCAACACCGATGTTGAATGTGCCGCCCCCTTCGTGAGCAAGCCCACTCCCACATTCGTTCTGTGGCGCAGACACATTCTGCCAATAAACAACTCCTGCGCATTGTGGTCGCTGATCTAGCCTTTTCCTGGACTCAACCATGAAGAAGGCAAAGGAATGCCCGAACGCTTTTCATCACATCGCCTGCGAACCGGCCGACATAGCGAGGACAACCGCATTTATCTTCTAACCGCCAATACTGTGGGGCGGGAACCGGTATTCAAGGATTACAGACTCGGCCGGTTGGTCGTGCATCAGTTTAAGCAAGCACAGGAGGAGGGATTCGCCGACACATTGGCATGGGTTGTCATGCCCGATCATTTCCACTGGCTGATCCAGTTGCAAAAAGGAACGCTGGGCCAATTGATGTGCCAGGCCAAGTCCTTGAGCACCCGGTCAATCAACCAGATGAGCGGACGAACAGGAAGCCTTTGGCAGCAAAGCTTCCATGACCATGCACTGCGGCGAGAGGAAGATCTGGTGAAGCTGGCCCGATATGTAGTAGCCAACCCCTTGAGGGCAGGCCTGGTGGAAAAACTTGGTGACTATCCCTTATGGGATGCGATTTGGGTGTGATCTTTGGTCACCTGCAATCGAACCGGCTTGCTCGCGAAGGCATCAGGTCAGGCAACACCGATGTTGAATGTGCCGCCCCCTTCGTGAGCAAGCCCACTCCCACTCGGACTGTGGCCAGACACAAATCTCGTCCTTACCATCATTCCCATGTGGGAGCGGGCTTGCTCGCGAAGGCGTCAGGTCAGGCAACACAGATGTTGAATGTGCCGCCCCCTTCGTGAGCAAGCCCACTCCCACCCTGGCTGTGGCCAGACACAACTCTCGTCCCCACCGTCATTCCCTAGTGGGAGCGGGCTTGCTCGCGAAGGCGTCAGGTCAGGCAACACCGATGTTGAATGTGCCGCCCCCTTCGTGAGCAAGCCCACTTCCACCCTGACTGTGGCCAGACACAAATCTCGTCCCCACCGTCATTCCCTAGTGGGAGCGGGCTTGCTCGCGAAGGCGTCAGGTCAGGCAACATCGATGTTGAATGTGCCGCCCCTTCGTGAGCAAGCCCACTCCCACCCTGACTGTGGCCAGACACAAATCTCGTCCTTACCATCATTCCCATGTGGGAGCGGGCTTGCTCGCGAAGGCGTCAGGTCAGGCAACAGCGATGTTGAATGTGCCTGCCCCCTTCGTGAGCAAGCCCACTTCCACCCTGACTGTGGCCAGACACAAATCTCGTCCCCACCGTCATTCCCATGTGGGAGCGGGCTTGCTCGCGAAGGCATCAGGTCAGGCAACAGCGATGTTGAATGTGCCTGCCTGTTCGTGAGCAAGCCCACTCCCTCCTATGATCGCCGGTGCTTCTGGGGCTTATTTACTGAGCACCAAACATCGCAGTCCAGTAAATCCCCGCATCGCTTTTCGGGTCGGTCGCGTAAGCGGCGCCCAGTTCCTTGTATTGCGGGTTCATCAGGTTGGCGCAGTGGCCGGGGCTGGCGAGCCAGCCATCGATGACTTTGCCCACGGTGTCCTGACCGGCGGCGATGTTTTCACCGACCAGTTGGCCGCTGTACCCTGCCAGTTCGGCGCGGTCGCCGGGGGTGCGGCCGTCGCGGTCCTTGTGGTCGAGGTAGTTTTTGTTGGCCATGTCACGGCTGTGATCCTGGGCGACCGTGCCCAGCGTCGCGTTCCAGGCCAGCGGTGCGGCAGCAGCGAAGGCCTGGCCACCGCACTGGCGTGGCTGGCTGCGAGCGGCATTGAGTTGCTCAAGCAATTTCTGCCCTTCACTTTGCGCATCGCCAAGCCTGGCCGACAGCAGGGGGCGCGCCAGCACGATGCGCCAGTCGCGATCAGCGCGGCTGACGCCGACGTCGACGAACTGCGGATCGAGCACCACCTGACAGAAACTCTCCTGAATCGCCTGCATCGCCGACGCCGCATCGCGCGGGCCGTTGAGGGTGATTGCCTGCACGTTAACCATCGGGTAACTGGCACTGGCCATGGCTTGCTGCAAATTGACAGCCCCACTGGCCGGCAGCCGCAGTCGCGGATCGGCCGACAGCGGCGGCAGTTCGCTGGAGGCCTGGCTGCCGCAGCGTTGCGGTTCGCTGCGGTACTTGTTGATGGACTCGATCAGTTGCGACTCGTCGCTGGCCATGGCCGAGGCGGCAAACGCAACGCCCACAGACAACGCGGCAAAGCGCAAAACAGATGGCATGAAACGCATGGAAATCTCCCTTGGGCGCAATGCGCCCATGATGCGCGAAACGCCCCCGGTGGGTGCAATGTCTTTTTCTTCCTCGCACAGTTTTTTCTACGGAACGCTGCGCGTAATTTTGCCGTCTACACTCAGTCAAGACCCCGGAAACCGGGCGTCTCCCCTACGTAACACGTTGCCCGAATCGGGCTCTGCCGGAAGAACTGACATGGGATTGAAGTGGTTGGCTGGCTGTTTCGCATTAACCCTTTTGGCTGGCGCTGCATGGGCTACCGATCAAGCGCCGATCAAGGCCAAGGCCGAAGAAAAAGCCCAAGTGCTGGAAGAGAAAGCCGCCGATAAAGTCAGCGCTGCACCAGCGCCGAAATCCGAAGCGATCACCCCGACCGAAGTGCAGGCGGTTGACCCCGCCGGTGCCGCGCCGCTGGACGATCCGATCACTTGTCTGGCGCGCAGTATCTACTGGGAAGCCAAAGGCAAGGACACCCCGGAGATGGAAGCCGTGGCCAGCGTGGTGATGAATCGCCTCGGCCATGAAGGTTTTCCCGACACCGTTTGTGCAGTGGTCAAACAGGGTTCGGAAACCAAAAGCTGCCAGTTTTCCTGGTGGTGCGACGGGCGTCCCGATCAGGTCAAGGAAGATGCCGAATACGCCTTGGCCAAGGAAGTTGCCGGCAAGGCGCTGAACCGTCAGCTCAAGGATCGCACCCAAGGTGCGCTGTATTTCCACGACCGCAATGTCCACCCGAGCTGGGCGAAGGAATACCGCAAAACCGCCGAAACGAAAAAATTCCTCTTCTACAAACCTGCCGGTGGGGATGCGCGTTAAGCGCAGACTTCCCGCACGCAGTTGCGTAACCAGCGGTGCGCCGGGTCGGCGTCCATGCGCGGATGCCAGAGCATGGACACGCTGATTGGCGGCATCTCGAAAGGCAGGGCGAAACTGTGCAGGCCGCTGCGCAGTTTGCTGGTGTGACGTTCCGGCACGGTGGCAATCAGGTCTGACTCACGGACCAGCGTCAGCGCCGCCGAAAATCCGCCGAATGAGGTGACGATGTCCCGCGTCATGCCCAAGGCCATCAACGCTTCGTCGACCGGGCCGCTGCTGCGTCCGCGTCGTGAAATGAGAATGTGCTCGCCGCCGGCAAAGCGCTTGGCGCTGATCTTGCCCGAACTCAAGGAATGCCCCTCACGTACCACACCGATCCAGTGATCCAGAAACAGGATGCGGCTGTGCAGCGTCGGATCGGTGCTGTCGTCGACCACACCGGTCTCCAGATCCACCCGACCTTCGCGCAGCGGTGTGCTGTCCTTGTCGGCCTTCTGTACAAAACGCAGGCGCACGCCAGGCGCCTCTGTTGCGACCCGGGCGAGCAGGGCGGCGGCGAAGGTTTCGACAAAACCGTCGGTGTTGCGCAAGGTGAACGTGCGTTGCAACTGCCCCGGATCCAGTACTTCGGCAGGACGCAAAACCGCCTCGACTTCCTGCACCAGATGGCTGACCCGTTCGCGCAATTCCAGCGCTCGGGGCGTCGGCACCAGGCCACGACCTGCACGCACCAGCAGCGGATCTCCAGTCGTTTCGCGCAGACGGGCCAGGGCGCGGCTCATCGCCGAGGGGCTCAACTGCAGACATTTGGCGGCGCGGGCGACGCTGCCTTCACGCAGCAGCACGTCGAGGGTGATCAGCAGGTTCAGATCCGGTGCAGGCATGGCATGGCGTTCCGTGCAGGTATTGAGTGCAAAGCATGCGTCTTGCGCCTTGTATTGTCGAGGCTCAGGCTACGGCGCATGACCTTTGCATTGTGAGTAGCCCATGCCGCGAGAACCCCTGAGCACTACCGCGCGCTGGGCGCTGACCAGCCTGGCGCTGTCGATGTTGATGCCGTCGCTGGACACCAGCATCGCCAACGCCGGGTTGCCGACACTGGCAGCGGCGTTTGATGCGACGTTTCAACAGGTGCAGTGGATCGTTCTGGCTTACCTGCTGACGATCACCACGTTGATTGTCAGCGTCGGGCGTCTGGGGGATGCCTTGGGGCGTCGGCGCCTGCTGTTAATCGGTATCGGCATCTTTACCAGCGCTTCTCTGGCCTGCGCGCTGGCGCCGGGACTCGGTTGGTTGATCGGTGCGCGGGCAGTGCAAGGCCTCGGTGCGGCAATCATGTTTGCGTTGACCGTGGCGCTGGTGGCCGATGCCGTGCCCAAAACGCGAGCGGGCAGTGCGATGGGCTTGCTGGCAACAATGTCGGCCACCGGCACCAGCCTCGGGCCGTCGCTGGGCGGGCTGTTGATGGCGCATGTCGGCTGGCAGTCGATATTTCTGCTCAATGTGCCATTGGGGCTGCTCAATGCCTGGCTGGTTTACCGTTATCTGCCGGCGGATCGCAGCGCAAGCACGCGTGTCGCGTTTGATTATCTCGGCAGCGGCGTGCTGGTGCTGACGCTGGCAGCCTACGCGCTGGCGATGACGCTCGAAGGTTATACGCTGGCGTTGCTGCTGAGCAGTCTGTGCGGCGCGGGGTTGTTCATCATGGTCGAGAAGAAGGCCAAGGCACCGCTGCTGCGCTTGTCACTGTTCGCCGACCTGCGCCTGAGCGGCAGTCTGGCCCTGACGTTGCTGGTGACCACGGTGATGATGACCACGTTGGTGGTCGGGCCGTTCTACCTGAGCCGAGGGTTGGGACTGACTGGCGCCATGGTTGGCCTGGTGTTGTCGGTTGGGCCGCTGCTGGCCGCGCTCGGCGGGGTACCGGCCGGGCGTCTGGTGGATCGCTTCGGTGCGCGGCGGGTGGTGCCGGGCGCGCTGCTGGGGCTGGTCTGCGGTTGCGGTCTGTTGGCGCTGTTGCCGATGAGTCTCGGAGTGTTTGCTTATGTGTTGCCGATGGTGGTGATTGCCAGCGGTTACGCATTGTTCCAGGCTGGCAACAACACCGGTTTGATGGCCGGGGTCAGCCAGGACCAACGCGGCGTGGTCTCGGCACTGCTGGGACTGGCGCGCAACCTGGGATTGATCACTGGCGCGGCGGTGATGGGCGCGGTGTTTGCCGTGGCCACCGGTGATCCGACCGAGGCGCCGGCCGCCGTCATCGGCAGTGGTTTGCACGCCACGTTCGGTGTCGCCACGGCGCTGATGATCATGGCGCTGATCATCAGCCGAACCCAAACCACCTGTAGGAGCGAGCCTGCTCGCGAAAGCGTCGGGACAGCCAAAGCATCCGGTGACTGAGACTGCCTGTGCCGAAAAATTATGGACACCACAAATCCCTGTAGGAGCTGCGGCACGCTGCGATCTTTTGATCTTAAAAAAGCAGGGTCAAAAGATCGTCCGATCGCGGCCCGAGCCTTCGGCAGCTCCTACACGGGGATTGCGGTGATTCGTTAGCTGGCGTGGGTACTGATGATGCTCGCCACCTGTTGCGGCTGGCAGTTGAGATACGGCGACTTCTTCAGCCAGCGCTGGTCCGGGTACCACGAAAACATGAACTGACCGTTCTTGAGTTTATCGATCACCTGTCTGGCGATCTGCGGGCGAACAGCCGGGCAACCCTGGCTGCGGCCGATACGGCCCTGACGCTTGCTCCACAACGGGTTCACATAATCGGCGGCGTGGATCACGATGGCGCGGTCACGGGCCAGGTCATTGAAGCCCGGTTCCAGACCGTCCATGCGCAGCGAATAACCGTGGGTGCCGCTGTAGCTTTCCTGAGTACGGAACAAGCCGAGGCTGGACTGATAACTGCCTTCGACATTGGAAAACTGCGTGGCGAAGTTTTCCCCGGAGTTGGAGCCGTGGGCGACGAGGTCGCGCAGCACCAGTTTTTTCCGGTTCAGGTCGAAGATCCACAGTCGGCGCTCAGTGGACGGTTGCGAATAATCGATGATCGCCAAATGGCGCGACGGCTTCGCACCGTTGTTGACCGCACACTGCATCGCGCTCAGGGCACCTTTCAGCGCCTGGGGATTGAGTTCTGGCGCGGCGTGCGCGAGGCTGGTGAAGAGAACCGGCGATGGCTTGCCGGCAGCGAAAGCTGGGCTGCTCACAACGACAAGGGTCGCGGTGCTCAGCAAAAGTCGGCGCACAAACGTCAACATTTAAAAAGTGTCCTCACTGGCTACCTATTTGGCACTTTGGCTCCTGACTCCCAGTCGTAACCTGCAAGCCCGTGTATCGAGCCTGACTGTTCAGCGCACCTGATGTAAGGTTGGCCATCATCTAGATGGCCATGGATTGGAGTAAAGCAGTTGTTCAAAAAGTACGCATGCTACTTGAGCATTTGTTTGCTCGCTGCGCCGTTTGTCGCTTGTGCCGATGAACCGCTGCCGCCGTTGCAGGCGTTGCCGACGCCAGCGGCGCCAATGCCGGTGGAGCCGCAAAGTCCGTTGCAGGCCGTGCTGATTGGTCTGTCGCAGGCGTGTCCGGCGATTGCCGCGCATCTGAATGGGCAGGCGCTGGGGCAACTGCAGGCGTTCTATCAGCAGCAGGACTGGCTGCCAGTGTGGGCCAGCGAGACCGCACGGTTGCCGGCCTTGCAGGCGCAATTGCAGCTGTTGGCCGACGATGGGCTGAACCCGAAACGCTACCCGGTGGCGCTGAACCCACCGCAGGACGGCGAATTGTGCGCCGATATCGACATCAGCCGCTCCTATCTGCAAGCCCTGCAGGATCTGCATTACGGTCGGCTGTTGCAGTCGCACTTCGAACCGCTGTGGCATGCCGACGACACCCCGCGTGACCGTCAAGCCGAATTGCTGGCGATTGCCGTGCCGGGGATGCACGACATCAAGGCCGCGTTCGATCTGGCGCGCCCGCGTCTGGCGCAGTACCAGAGCCTGCGTCACCTTTACGCCAGCCAGCGCCAGCAAACCTTGCCGCAGTGGCTAGCTGTCGCCAACGGGCCGCTGTTGCGCCCGGCGATGGAAGACAAACGTGTGCCGGAACTGGCTCAGCGTCTGTACAGTGAAGGTTATCTGACCCATGCGGTCGACACGCCGGACAACGCCTATGACGATGTGTTGGTCGAGGCGGTGAAAAGCTTTCAGACCAATCACTCGTTGCAGGCCGATGGCGTGGTCGGCCCCGGCACGATTGCCGAACTCAACATCAGCCCGCTGACCCGTCGCGAGCAGCTGCGGGTCAATCTTGAGCGGTTACGCTGGCTGGCTCAGGACATGGAACCCGACGGTTTGCTGGTCAATGTCGCCGCTGCCGAATTGACGCTCTATCGGGCTGGTGTGCCGGTCTGGCAGACGCGTACGCAGGTCGGCCGTGCTGAACGTCAGACCCCGCTGCTCAAGTCGCGGGTCACGCGTTTGACCCTGAACCCGACCTGGACGGTGCCGCCGACCATCTGGAAAGAAGACAAACTGCCGGCGATACGCAAGGACCAGACCTTCCTTAGCCGCCAGAACCTGCAAGTGCTCGACGCCAACGGGCAACCCTTGGCGGCGGCGGATATCGACTGGGACAACCCCGGCAACATCCTGTTGCGTCAGGAAGCCGGGCCGCGCAACCCGCTGGGGCAGATGGTGATCCGGTTCCCCAACCCGTTCTCGGTGTACCTGCATGACACGCCAAGCAAGGCGCTGTTCGACAAGGGGCCGCGGGCGTTCAGCTCCGGTTGTGTGCGCGTCGAACACCCGATGCAGTTGCGTGACTTGCTGTTGAGTCCGGCGGAAAAGGCCCGTACCGACACCTTGCTCGCCACCGGCAGCACCCATGAATTCCGCCTGGCTGCGCCGGTGCCGATCCTCATGACCTACTGGACCGCACAGGTCGACAGCATGGGGCATGTGCGCTATGCGCCGGACATCTACAGCCGCGACAGCGCGTTGCTGGTGGGGCTCGACGGGATACATTAATCCAAGGGCCTCTGAAACCCGGCAGGCCTGTGTGATTCAACCGCGCTGCGCAGCGTCTAGCCCCAGTGTCCCCGCGATCCCATGGGGCGAGACTTCGGAACCCGGCATGCAAACGCTGTTGAACGAGATCCTTGACGCTGTCCGGCCCCTCATCGGGCAGGGCAAAGTGGCTGACTACATTCCCGCCCTCGGCACCGTGCCGGCCAATCAACTGGGCATCGCCGTGTATGGCAACGACGGCGAAATGTATTGTGCCGGCGATGCCGAAACGCCGTTCTCGGTGCAGAGTATTTCCAAGGTGTTCAGCCTGGTGCAGGCCATCGATCATTCTGGCGAGGCGATCTGGGAACGCCTGGGCCATGAGCCGTCGGGTCAGCCGTTCAACTCGCTGGTGCAACTGGAATTCGAGCGCGGTCGCCCCCGCAATCCGTTCATCAACGCCGGCGCGCTGGTGATCTGCGACATCAACCAGTCGCGCTTCGCCGCACCGACCCTGTCGATGCGTGATTTCGTCCGGCGCCTGTCGGGTAATCCGCAGGTCATGATCGACGCCAAGGTCGCCGACTCCGAATACCAGCACCGTGCGCGCAACGCGGCGATGGCCTACCTGATGCAATCGTTCGGCAACTTCCACAACGACGTCGAGTCGGTGCTGCGCAGTTATTTCAGCCATTGTGCCCTGCGCATGAACTGCATCGATCTGGCGCGAGCCTTCTGCTTCCTGGCCAACGACGGTTTCTGCAAGCACAGCGGCGAACAGATCCTCACGCGCCGCCAGACCCAGCAAGTCAACTCGATCATGGCCACCAGCGGCCTGTATGACGAGGCGGGCAACTTCGCTTACCGCGTCGGTCTGCCGGGCAAAAGCGGGGTCGGCGGCGGGATCGTCGCAGTGGTGCCGGGACAGTTCACGGTGTGCGTGTGGTCGCCGGAGCTCAATGCTGCGGGTAATTCGCTGGCGGGGATGGCGGCGCTGGAGATGCTCAGTTCGCGGATTGGCTGGTCGGTGTTCTGACCCGACCAGACCAACACTGCAAAACCCTGTGGGAGCTGGCTTGCCAGCGATGGCGGCGGATCAGGCAACATCAATTTTCAATGTGCCGGCCTCATCGCTGGCAAGCCAGCTCCCACAGGGACAGTGGTGTTTGCGCAAGGTGTATTTCAGCGAAGAATCCTATACATTTTCCGACCGCCCTCTGCATGGTGAATCCGCTTCATGTCTCTTGCACTCGAACGTCTAGTCGCTGGCACGCCGATCCCTTTCGCTGGTAACCGCGTGACCGTGGTCAGCCCCGAACTGGCCGAGCGTTTTCGACCCGGCGACCACCTGTTGGTCGAGCAGGTGAGTGGTGAGCTGTTGCTGATTCCCGTGGCCGATCAACAGGCTGCTGCGGTGGCGATCGAACGAGCGGCAGCGGCGTTCACCGCGCTGTCGGCGGTGCCCGATGCGGCGATCAGCCAGTTCTTCGATCTGTTCGCGCAGCGTCTCGAGGCCCCGGATTGCTGGGCGCAGATCGAAGCCGCCAACCTCGCCGACATCGAGCGGGCCAAGGCTCGCGGGCGTTCGACTACGCGCTTGCTCGCCGACGAGCGCATGCGCCGCGACATGATTGCCGGCCTGCGCGCCTGGCGTGATGCCGCACCGACGCGTGGCAAAGTCATCAGCAGCGTTGAGCACGACGGCTGGAAAGTCGAGCAAGTGGTCTCGCCGTTGGGCATCGTCGCGTTTGTTTTCGAGGGGCGACCGAATGTGTTTGCTGACGCCGCCGGTGTATTGCGCACCGGCAACACAGCGGTGCTGCGCATTGGTAGCGATGCGTTGGGCACGGCGCAAGCCATCGTCACCCACGCCTTGAACCCGGCGCTGGCAGCGGCCGGTCTGCCGGTGGGTGCTGTCTCGCTGGTGGAGAGCATCAATCACGCCGCCGGTTGGGCGATGTTTGCCGATCGGCGTCTGTCGCTGGCGGTGGCTCGCGGCTCAGGCCGGGCAGTCAGTCAATTGGGCAGCATTGCCCAGCAGGCAGGAACTGCGGTCAGCCTGCATGGCACCGGTGGTGCCTGGTTGATCGCCGATCGTGAGGCTGACGCCAAACGCTTTGCGGCGGTGGTGCGCAACTCGCTGGATCGCAAGGTCTGCAACACCCTGAACGTCTGCCTGATTCAGCGCGAACGCGCAGCCGAACTGGTGCCGCTGTTTCTCGACGCGCTGCAACAGGCCGGCACTGCACGTGGTCAGGGCTGCAAATTGCACATTGTCGAGGGCAGCGAAAGTTGCCTGCCGACTGAATGGCAAGCCGCGACAGTCGAAGTCTATCGCGCCGAGGGTTATCAGACCGAAGCACTGGCCGAACCGTTGGCACAATCCGAGTTGGGCCGCGAGTGGGAGTGGGAAGAAACCCCGGAAGTCAGCCTGATGATTGTCGACGATCTGGATCAGGCGATTGCGCTGTTCAATCGTTACAGCCCGCAATTCACCGTGTCGCTGATCAGCGAAGATGCTGCGGCGCAAGAGCGCTTTTATCGCGCGGTCAACGCGCCGTTCGTGGGCAATGGCATTACCCGCTGGGTCGATGGGCAGTACGCGCTGAACAAGCCAGAGTTGGGGCTTTCGAACTGGGAAAGTGGGCGGTTGTTTGCGCGCAGTGCGATTCTTTCGGGGGACGGGGTGTTCACGGTTCGTAGCCGGATGACTCAGGTGGATCTTCGCGTAAAACGCTGATCCGGCGGACAATGATCGTTCCCACGCTCCAGCGTGGGAACGATCACTTGCTCAGGCCGCGTGGGTAGTTTGCGCGTGGATGGCACAAGTCGCCGGTTGCTCGGCCAGCGGCACAAAGGTGCGGCGGTCCGAAGACAGCGCATCAATCGAGCCGGTCTCGATGTCGTACACCCAGCCATGCAGGTTCAGCAGGCCTTTCTCCTGGGCCAGACGCACACTCGGATGGGTCTGGATATTCGCCAGTTGCGCGATCACGTTTTCGCGCACCATCGAACTCAGTTTCGCCGCGTCATTGGCATGCGGCCGCGCTTCGTTTACCACTTTTGCCGACTCGGCATGTTGCAGCCAGCCGCTGACGGCGGGCAGGTGATCCATGCACTTGCACTTCGCAATCGCCGTCATCGCGCCGCAATCGGAATGGCCGCAGATGACAATGTCGGTCACGCCAAGCACCGCCACCGCATACTCCACCGTCGCTGAAACCCCGCCCGGATGCGGGCTGTAGGACGGCACGATATTGCCGGCGTTGCGGATCACGAACAGTTCGCCGGGTTCTTGCTGGGTCAGCAGTTCCGGCACTACACGGCTGTCGGAACAGGTGATGAACAAGGTGCCGGGCTGTTGGGTGGTCGCCAGGTGTTTGAACAGTTCGGTGCGTTGTGGAAAGGCTTCGTTCTGGAATTTCAGGAAACCATCGATCAGGGCTTTCATGTGCAGGTCCTCTTCATGGTGATCGGTTGGCCCGCACACGGGGTGCGGGCCGGGCAGATCAGAACGGACGCAGGGGCAGGAATTTGCCGTCGAGGGTGACCACGGCGCGAGAGCCGCCTTCCGGGTCTTCGACTTTTTTGATGTCCAGCTTGAAGTTGATCGCGCTGATGATGCCGTCGCCGAACTGCTCGTGAACCAGCGCCTTAAGGGTGGTGCCGTAGATCTGGATCATCTCGTGGAAGCGGTAGATGGTCGGGTCGGTCGGCACGCCGCTGAGGCTGCCGCGCAGCGGGATGATTTGCAGGGCGGCGACGTCGGCAGCGTCCAGTTCAAGCTTGTCGCCGACCACTTGGGCGGCGTTTTCCGGCAGTGGGTGCTGGCCGAGCAGGGCGGCGGTGACGAAGGCCAGGCTGAGGCCGGTGCCGTCGGCCAGATCCTGCCACGACAGGTTTTTGCCTGCCTTGGCGTCGAGAATGCGGGTGGTCAGGGCCAGGCTGGTGTCGCTGTAGGCGTGGGACTGTTGCATGGTGTCACTCCTTTCAGGGGTTGGCTTGCTGTGTGGGGTTCATCTTCTGCCGTTTGACCCATAGCGTCCAAGACCCATATACAATGCTTCGCATAAGTCCTGCCTATAGATGGTTTTTGTATGTTGCTACGACATTTGCGTTACTTGCTGGCCGTGGCCGATCACGGCGGCTTCACTCGTGCGGCCGAGGCGCTGCATGTATCGCAGCCGACCCTGTCGCAACAGATTCGCCAACTGGAAGAAACCCTCGGTGTGATTCTGTTTGATCGCACCTCTCGTACGGTTAAACCGACGGATGCCGGTGAGGCCTATATCGAATGTGCGCGGCGGGTGCTGGTGGAACTGGAGGCGGGCAAGCGTGCCTTGCATGACGTCAAGGATCTGTCCCGTGGCACCTTGCGTCTGGCCATGACGCCGACCTTCATGGCCTATCTTGTCGGGCCGTTGGTGCGCGACTACACGGCGCGGTTTCCGGGGATTCATCTGCAGATTTTCGAGTTGTCGATGGATGACATTGAAGCTGGGCTGGCGGAAGACTCGCTGGACGTCGCCATTGCCTTCACCCCGGTGCGCAGCCCGGACATCGAGTGCATTCCGGCGTTTGTCGAGACATTGGGACTCATGGTGGGGCGCGAGCATCCGCTGTACGACAGCACCGCTGTACTGAAACTGGAGGCGCTGGCACAGATGGATTTCGCGTTGTTGGCGCCGGACTTCATCACACGGTTATCGGTGGACGAGTATTTCCGTCAGCAGGCGATTACGCCCAATGTGCGGATTGAGGTGAACTCGGTGAGTACGTTGCTGGAGGTGGTGCGGTGTGCGCCGATGGCGACGATGTTGCCGGAGGCGATTGCGACTGAAGACCGGGCGTTGCGCAGGTTGCGGGTCGAGAGTGAAGCACCGCAGCG
This sequence comes from Pseudomonas baetica, assembly GCF_002813455.1. Taxonomy (NCBI): domain Bacteria; kingdom Pseudomonadati; phylum Pseudomonadota; class Gammaproteobacteria; order Pseudomonadales; family Pseudomonadaceae; genus Pseudomonas; species Pseudomonas baetica. The sequence goes on from NZ_PHHE01000001.1 coordinate 1,514,051, forward strand.
GGGTGCGGCGTTGTTGCGACGCAAGAACAATTATCACAGTGCGGCGGCGCTGGCGTTCATCGACCTCGTCCTCGAAACACCTTCCCCCGTGTAGGTGATAGTAAAAAAGGGCCTGCTTCCATTGGGGAGCAGGCCCTTTCAATTATTGAAGTTATAAATCAGCAGAACCGATCAATCACCCGAACTTCATTTTTGTTCTGCATCGAGTCCCACACCTGTTTCAGCGTCTGCAGCACATTAGCGATGAAGTCTTTATCGGCCGCGGCTTTCTTGCCGACATAACCGTGGCCGCGGCGGTACATCTTCAGGCGGGCCAGCAGGTTCTGGTTGTTGCGGTCGAATTCTTCTTCACCTGCGTGGGGTGCCAGGCAGTCGATATGCACCTGGCCCGACTTGCTGATCCACAGGATATGGCTGTCGTGGCTGTCTTTTTGCGCAGCGAACATACGAGCCAGTTCTTCGATAGTCGGTTGATTGTTCAGATTCATGATATTGCCCCTTGACCAGTCTGGTGATCTTTCAAAGTTGATTCGCTAATACAGGTAGCCCATCGGTTAGTTGATCCCTGGCACCGAAACCAGGACGTCAGCGCTCGCCCGTGTGAAGTACGGGGTCATGCATCTGTTGCATGTAGTCGTGTTGAATAACTGCTACGCAATAGCGTCACAACGAGGAGAAGCAGCGAAAACCGGGAGGCTCCTTGGCGACGTTTTCAGTGTCGACCACAAGCGTCTTGAGAATTTTCGCCAGCGCTTCTCGTCCTTGTACTGGACGTTCAGGCCAGGTCAGCTTCTTCAATCTGCCTTGTGGGCAGCGTGTATCCGGAAAAAACAACTCGGCGGTCAGACGAGTTTGCTCAAGCGTGTTACCGATTTTCCCGATCGGGGAACGTCTTCATCATGCAAAAGCCAAACGACGCCGTCAACGGTTTTGTAGTGATTATTTTTGGTCACTACATATTGTCGGACAAAGCTGTTCTGGAATGAGAAAGGATCCGTTCAGATGACGGAAAAGGGGCTGCGCAGGACATAGAACGTAGACCGATAACCGTCCACTTCCCGCTGCTCTGAGGTGAATTCGCCACCGCTCAAATGCGGGATCAGCCGCGCCCAGAAGCGCTGCGCAGGCCGGTTGGCATCGATATGGAAAATCTGCCACTGACCGGGGATTCGGCTCAAGAGGGCAGAGACGACAAACTGCGCGACGCCTTGGCCACGAAAACGTCGAGCCAGAAAGAAATAGCCGATGTTGTGTTCGGCGCCAGCGATGTGGGTGTCGTTGTCTACGGTCACGAAGCCGGCAAGTTGGTTGTCGACGTGGATCAGGAACGGTCTGGTGGTTGGGTGGCGCCAGTAGTCGTCCTTCCACTGGATGCTGAAGAAGCCATGGTCGGCAAACTTCAGCGGCAGCCATTCGCTGAAGTCGTACATGTAGAACTGCATTAGATTTTCGATGGTTTGCAGTTCGTCGCGCTGGGCGGGGTGCAGTTCGACGTTAGGCATGCTTTGGCTTCCTGAAGTAACGACCTTTCAGAAACAGTAGCGTGTATTACTTTTTGGCTGCGGGTTTCGCGGCACGTTTGGTGGTGCCGGCGGTTTTGCTCCGCGTTGATTTGCGTTTCTTCTTCCACGGCGCGCCAGCCTTGCCGGCAGGTGGCGGGCCGCTGATGGTCAGGCTCAAGCCCGAGCAGCGGGTCACCTGTTTGCTCATCCACGCCGCTTGTTTGGTGACGAATTCTTCCAGGCTCATCTCGCCGCTTTGCACCATGTCCAGCGCCTGCTCCCAGATTGCCGTGGTGCCGGGGTCGGCAATCGCTCGCGGTACGGCGTCGATCAGGCTGAACGCGGCGGGTGTGGCGGCCAGGGCCTTGCCGTTTTTCACCAGATAACCACGATCCAGCAAGCCTTGGATGATCGATGCGCGGGTGGCTTCGGTGCCGATGCCGGTGGTGTCCTTGAGCTTCTGTTTGAGCAGCGGATCTTCCACCAGCTTGGCGACGTTTTTCATCGCCTTGATCAGATCGCCTTCGGTGTAGGGCTTGGGTGGTTGCGTCCACAGATCCTTGAGCTTCACAGCGGCGACGGCGCACTCGACGCCTTGACCAAGTGCCGGCAAGGTTTGCGGCGCGGGGGCTTCACGGCCTTTGGCCGGTGCCAGTGCCTCGGGCAAGGCACGCTTCCAGCCCGGTTCGATGATCTGCTTGCCGACCGCGCGCAACGCTTCAGCGGCGCAATCGAAATCGGCCTGAGTGCGATCGTATTCGTGATTGGGCAGGAACTGCGCCAGATACCGCGCGCGAATCAACGTGTAAACCGCACGGTGCTTGCCGCTCAGGCGTTCAAGGTTCTTTGCCGCTGCGGTGGGGATGATGCCGTGGTGCGCGCTGACCTTGGCGTCGTTCCACGCCCGGGATTTGCGCTGCGGTTCGAGAAAGCCCTGCAGCGCGTCGAGGCTCGGGTCGGCTTGGCGCAACGCCGCGAGAATGGCCGGCGCCTCACTGTGCTGACTCAGCGGCAGGAAACCGCAATCGCTGCGCGGGTAGGTGATGACCTTGTAGGTTTCGTAGAGCGCCTGGGCGATGTCGAGGGTTTCCTGCGCGCCGAGGCCGAGTTTCTTCGAGCAGACTTCCTGCAAGGTGCCGAGGTCGAAGGGCAGGGGCGCCACTTCGCGCATGCGCTCGGTGCGCAGTTTTACCACGCGGGCGCTGGCGGCGTTGCTGATAGCGGCAGCAGCCTGTTGCGCCAAGGCCTGATTCAAACAGCGATCCTGATCGTCGCAGACATCCGGCGGCGCTCGCCACTGCGCGGTAAACGGCGTGCCGTTGTGCAACAACTCCACATCGATCGCCCAAAACGGCACTGGCACGAAGTCGGCGATGCTGCGATCACGATCCACCACCAGCCGTAATGTCGGCGTCTGCACCCGACCGACCGGCAACACACCCTGATAACCCGACTGACGACCGAGCAGGGTGAACAGGCGACTCATGTTCATGCCGATCAGCCAGTCCGCCCGGGATCGACCCAATGCCGAGTGATACAGGCTGAACGTCTCAGCACCCGGTTTCAGCGCGGCCAAGGCCTTGCGAATCGAGGCCTCGTCCAGGGCGGACAGCCACAAGCGGCGAATCGGCCCGCGATAGCGGCAGTGCTCGACCAGTTCCCGGGCGATCATCTCGCCCTCACGGTCGGCGTCGGTGGCGATGATCAGTTCGCTGGCCTCGCCGAGCAGGCGTTTGACGGCTTTGTACTGGCTGGCGGTGCGCGGTTTGACGGTCATTTTCCATTTGTCCGGAATGATCGGCAGATCCGCCAGTACCCAGCGCTTGTAGCGTGCGTCGTAGGCATCCGGCGGCGCGGTTTCCAGCAAGTGGCCGATGCACCAGGTCACCGTGACGTCCGTTCCCAGCCAGCAGCCGTCGCCCCGGCGTCTGGCGCCGAGCACAGCCGCAATGTCTTTGGCCTGGGAAGGTTTTTCACAGAGGTACAGCCGCATAACCACCATCATCGATCAAGGTCGGAACAGGTGCACAGAATGGCCGGACTTGGCGTCAGGGGCAACTTTTATCTGTATGGATATACAGATAAAACGTTGCCGCTCATGACGGGTATTCCGGGGACGTGGCCGCACCTATCGAGAAATTGATTAGCGACCTGTTTTCACCTGTGTCAGGTTTTTCGACGATTCAAACACGCGGGAGACGGGACGATCTCGCCAGAAGATCGCCGTGGTCTGTCGACACTGACCATTCAGAAACAAGGAAGTCCACCATGGCTCAAGCCAACTCCAGAACCAGCAGCACCTATGACGAAGTCAATACCTTCAGCCACCTGTATGACCGTGGCATCGGGCTGGTCAACGGCAAACCTTCTTTTACCGCCGACCAGGCAGCCGACGAAATTCTGCGCAAAAACCTGTCGTGGGGCGATAAAAACGCTGACGGCAAAATCGACCTTAGCTACACCTTCCTGACCGAAAAACCGGCGAACTACAACCCGAAACTGGGCAACTTCAGCGAATTCAGCGCCCAGCAGAAAGCTCAAGCCGTGCTGGCCATGCAATCCTGGGCTGACGTCGCCAACGTTACCTTCACCGAAGGCAAGGGCGGTGACGGTCACATGACGTTCGGCAACTACGACGTCAGCACCGGCGGCGCCGCGTTTGCTTATCTGCCGAGTGGCGGCAGCTATGACGGCCAGTCGTGGTACTTGATCAACGATCAGTACCAGGTCAACAAGACCCCGGACATCAACAACTACGGCCGCCAGACCCTGACCCACGAAATCGGCCATACCCTTGGCCTGTCGCACCCGGGCGCCTACAACGCGGGCAATGGCAACCCGACGTACGCTGACGCCAAGTACGCCGAAGACACCCGCGGCTACAGCCTGATGAGCTACTGGAGCGAGTACAACACCGAGCAGAATTTCAGCAAGGACGGCAGTGGTGCCTACGCGTCGGCGCCGTTGCTGGACGATATCGTGGCGGTGCAGAAACTCTACGGTGCCAACTCCGAAACCCGCGCCGATAACACCACTTACGGCTTCAGCTCCAACGCCGGGCGTGATTTCTACAGCGCCACATCGGCGTCGTCGAAACTGGTGTTCTCGGTGTGGGACGGTGGCGGCGATGACACGCTGAACTTCTCCGGTTTCACCCAGAACCAGAAGATCAACCTCAATGAAGGCTCGTTCTCCGACGTCGGTGGTCTGGTCGGTAACGTGTCGATAGCTTACGGCGTGACAGTGGAAAACGCTTTGGGTGGATCGGGCAATGATCTGCTGATCGGCAACGCAGCGGTCAATCACCTGTTTGGCGGTGCTGGCAACGACATCCTCTACGGAGGCGGCGGCGCTGATGTGCTGCGGGGCGGTGAAGGCGCGGACACCTTCGTGTTCGGTGCGGCCAGTGATTCGACCATGACCGCGCCGGACTGGATCATGGATTTCACCAGCGGCCTGGACAAGATCGACCTGTCAGGGATCGCCGGTTTCGCCACGGGCGCAGCGTCGCTGAATTTTGTCAGCGGCTTCACCGGGCATGCGGGCGATGCGATTCTGACTTACTTCGCCCAGACCAATCAGACCAGCCTGATGGTTGACTTGACGGGGCAGGGTTCAGTGGACTTTGCCGTGGGTGTGGTGGGGCAAGCGGTGGCGACTGATATCGTTGCGTGATGCCTGAAAAACGGCCCTCTCCCTCGCGGAGAGGGCTACACGGGCGGCGTTCCGATGAGGGGCTGTTGAAGTTGATGGGCCGTTCAGCTGTAAAACCACCCCAAACAGAACCGATGGGCTATACCTGAACCGGTCTCTTCGCCGTATTCAGGAGAAACCCATGAAAAGCACCGGCCCCAGTCCCGTCATTGCCCTCGAACAACTTCCCGGCTGCCTGATAGTGAAATTCCACGGCATCCAGGTCGCCGCATCCTCCCACGTACTGATCCTCAACGAAGCCAACTACCCGCCGGTGTACTACGTCCCCCGCGAAGACATCGACGAAAAATATTTCGCCCGCACCGACCACACCAGCTATTGCCCATACAAAGGCGACGCCAATTACTTCAGCCTGCAGGTGCCAGGGCATGAGGGGGCGAATGCGGTGTGGACGTACGAGCATCCGAAAGTCTCGGTCAAAGACATCCAGAACTACGTGGCGTTTTATCCGGATCAGGTGAAGTTCGAGGTGATCAAGGCAGATGCCTGAAGCCAACAGCCCGCCAAAGCGCAATGCAGTGGCGGGCTGACGCTTATTTACCTTTGCGTTTGGCAGTGGTTTTGGCTTTGGCGGGCGCTGCTTTTCGGCTACGGCTGGTGTGCTTGACCGCAGGCAGCATCGAGGTGGCCGCTCGCAATGTCTGGGCCGTTGCCTGTGTACCGGACTGGGTCGCCATCAACGATTGTTCGAGCAATTGAAACGATAGCTGCGCGGCCGCTTTGGCGTCGCGCTGCACCGCTGCCAATCTGGATGAAAGCAGCGAGTCCATCTTGTCTTCGAACACGGCAGCCATGCGTTTGTATCCGGGAGCGTTCAGGTGCAGTTCGTTGATCCAGTCGTCGTCCTTGATCAGGTCTCGCAAGTCCAGGTAGTGCACGTCCGGATGGCTATCGGCGACGGATTTGAGCATTGCATTGAACTGGTCGATAAAGTCCGCGACGATTTGGCGCTGAACCTGTGGGTCCATGATGTTCTTGCGGGTCAGCGAGGGGCGAATCCACGGGCCGATAAACCGATAATTGCCAAAGTTCACGACGCCTTTACCGGTGGGAATAGCGCGTCCGTAGCCGTGAAAAATGATTTTGGTCTTGGGGCTCGCTGCCTTGACCTTTTTGATCATTTCTTCATAGGCGCCCCGGAACACCCGACCGATGGTGTCTTTGACGTAATCGGTGCGCAGCAGCGTAGCAGGAGAGGAGCTTGCGTGGTTCAGGAAGGAGGCGAACTCGTCGCCCGCAATGTCATTGCCTCCCGCGGAAAACAGGAAGAAGGCCGGTTTTGTACTCTTGATTTCGTCCAGCACTTCAATGAACTCCACCGGCTGGCGTGTCCACGCGCCTTCTTTGATTTCAGTGCCATACACCATGTTTTCCAGAGTGTCGCCGCCGGAGGCAAAGCTCTTGATCTTGTAGCCGGAGGTCAGCTTCAGCCACTTGATGATGTCCACGCCAGGCAAGTAGTCGAACCAGGAGTCGCCTTGGGCGACGACTTTCACGCCATTTGAGCCGAAGAAAAATCCATAGGTTGAATCCGCTTTCACTTTTTGCGCCGGCTGATCGTGTTGCCAGATCGCCAGATTGATTTTCGCTAATGCGTCTTCGCTTTCGTAGTTCATGTCGGCAGTCCCTTTTTTATCGGAAAGAACACGTGGTAACCGGTCGATGCCGGTTCCGTTTTCGAGTCCGAACGACGTCTTCAAGGGTGCTGCTACGTTCAGACTTTTCAGCACTTCGGGGGCTGTACGATCAATGCCTGCCTTGCAGGTTGATCGCACGGCTGAGCGTCAATGTGGAGGTCGTGGCCGCGCGCGCGATAAACGCATGCACCGGCAAGGGATCGATTTGATCCAGGCGGGAGCCGAGGGTAACGATGGCTGGGGCCGGGGCTGGGGAAACCGTGCAGTGGGCATGGAAGAATCCTCTCCGAGAGGTTCGTTCCCCCACGTCACGAACGCTTTTCTGCGTCGCGGGGCTGTGTGAGATTGATCGTAGACGAGATTTCGCCTGTGCCAAGTCTGGAAACAGATCGGGTTGACCTGTGATGAAGGATTAATACCCTCACCACAGGTTTGTGCGCGATTGGTAGGGGGCAGGTCAGTCAGATTCAGTTCTTGTCCAGGTCGATATTTTTCGTCTCGCGCAAACAGATCATCCCCACCACCAGGCTGACCCCGGTTATCAGCACCGGATACCAAAGCCCGTAGAAAATATCCCCGGTGTACACCACCAGCGCAAACGACACGGTCGGCAGGAACCCGCCAAACCAGCCATTGCCGATGTGGTACGGCAAGGACATCGAGGTGTAGCGAATCCGCGTCGGGAACAGTTCGACCATCAACGCCGCCAGTGGCCCGTAGCACATGGCGGAAATGATGATCAGCGCGACGATCAGGGCAACGATCATCGGTTTGTTGATCTGCTGCAGGTCGGCCTGTTGCGGGTAGCCGGCGAGGGTGATCGCGCCGCGCAACGCCGCTTCGTCAAAGCCGTCGAGTTGCACGTCACCAACGCTGACTTGCACGGCGCTGCCGGTCGGTGCGGCGACACTGGAGTAGGGCAGGCCCTGTTTGACCAGGAAGGTTTTGACCTTGTCGCACGGGCTGTCGAATTTGGCTTTGCCCACCGGATCGAACTGGAAGGTGCAGGTTGCTGGATCCGCCAGCACAGTGATCGGCGCCTGACGGCTGGCCTGATCGATGGCCGGGTTGGCGTAATGGGCGAGGGATTTGAAGATCGGGAAGTACAGCGCGGTCGCCAATAGCAGGCCGATCATCAGCACCGGTTTGCGTCCGACCTTGTCCGACAGCCAACCAAAAAAGATGAAGAACGGTGCACCGATGACCACGCTGATGATCAGCAAGGTATTGGCCACCGCCGGGTCCATTTTCAGGAACTGGGTGAGGAAGAACAGCACGTAAAACTGCGCCGCGTAGAAGGTCACTGCTTGCCCGGCGTTGATGCTGAACAGGGCGATCAGCACCACCTTGAGGTTTTCCCATTTGCCGAAGGATTCGCGGATCGGCGCCTTGGAGGTTTTGCCTTCCTCTTTCATCTTCAGATACGCCGGCGACTCGTGCAGGCTCAGGCGAATCCAGGTGGAAATGCCCAGCAGCACAATCGACAGCAGGAACGGAATGCGCCAGCCCCACACTTCGAATTGATCGCCAGTGAAGTAGCGGCAACCGAGCACCACCAGCAACGACAGCAGCAGGCCGAGGGTTGCGGTGGATTGAATCCAGCTGGTGTGGAAACCGCGTTTGCCGATCGGCGCGTGCTCCGCCACGTAAGTCGCGGCGCCGCCGTACTCGCCACCGAGCGCCAGGCCCTGGAGCATGCGCAGCACCACCAGAATGATCGGCGCGGCGATGCCGATGCTGGCGTAGGTCGGCAGCAGGCCGACGCAGAACGTCGCCACGCCCATCAGGATGATGGTCGCCAGAAAGGTGTATTTGCGCCCGATCATGTCCCCCAGCCGACCGAACACCAGCGCCCCGAAAGGCCGCACGACAAACCCGGCGGCGAAGGCCATCAGCGCAAAGATGAACGCCGTGGTGTCGTTGACCCCGGCGAAGAACTGCTTGCTGATGACTGCCGCGAGGGCGCCGTAGAGGAAGAAGTCATACCATTCGAACACCGTCCCCAAGGACGAGGCGAAAATGACTTTCTGCGTGTCGTTGCGAGTGCTGGCGTCGCTCGCGACGTCCAGCGGCTGAACGTGTTCTGACATATCGGTATCCCTCACAGTGATTGTTTTTGTTGTTCCACTGGTGTTGCGTGTCCGGGTGATGCGCGATGCCTTGAATCTGCTGTTGATTCCTGTGGGAGCGAGCCTGCTCGCGAAGGCGTCGTGTCAGTCAACGTTTATGTTGAATGTGCTACCGCATTCGCGAGCAGGCTCGCTCCCACATTTGGACTGTGTACAGGTCCAGCCAGGATCAGTTGTGCAGCCTTCTCGGCAATCATCAGCGTAGGCGAACAGGTATTACCCGAGGTAATGCGCGGCATGATCGACGCATCGGCGATGCGCAGGCCGGGAACGCCGTGAACGCGTAACTGCGCATCGACCACCGCATCGCCGTCATTGCCCATGCGACAAGTGCCGACCGGATGGAAAATCGTCGTGCCGATTCTGGCCGCTGCTTCGTGCAGTTGCGCTTCGCTTTGCAGGCTGTCGCCGGGCAGATATTCCACCGGTTTGAACGCTTGCAGGGCCGGGGCGCTGACGATGCGGCGAGTCAGGCGGATGGCGTCGGCGGCCACGCGCAAATCTTCGGGATGGCTTAGATAATTGGGTTGAATCAGCGGCGCTTCCTGTGGATCTGCCGAGCGGATTTCGATGCGGCCACGGCTCTGCGGACGCAGATCGCAGACTGAGGCGGTAAAGGCGGGAAAGCTGTGCAGCGGCTCGCCAAAACGCTCCAGCGACAGTGGCTGCACGTGATATTCCAGATTCGCCGAGGTCTGCTCCGGCCCGGATCGCGCAAACGCCCCGAGCTGACTCGGTGCCATCGACAACGGCCCGCTGCGGTCATACAGATAACGCAGGCCCATGCCCATCTTGCCCCACACGCTGCCGGCGATCTGGTTGAGGGTGCGGGCGTTTTCCAGTTTGTAGATCAGGCGCAGTTGCAGGTGATCCTGCAGATTGCCGCCCACCCCCGACAGCTCATGAATCACGCCGATGCCGAGGCGCTCAAGCAGCGGGCGCGGGCCAATCCCCGAACGCTGCAGAATGCTCGGCGAACCGACAGAACCGGCGCACAACACGATCTCCTTGCGCGCCTTGAAGCTTTTCACCTGGCCTTCGTGTCGGGCGCTGACCTTCGAGGCGCGACCGCCCTCCAGCACAACACGATCCACCTCAACCCCGGTCAACACCGTCAGATTGGCGCGATCACGCACCGGTTTTAGAAACGCCTTCGCCGCGTTCCAGCGCACCCCGGCCTTCTGGTTGACCTGGAAGTAGCCACAACCTTCGTTGTCGCCCTGATTGAAATCCTCGATGGAGGCAATGCCGCTCTGTTCGGCCGCACTGCGAAACGCGTCCAGAATCGGCCACGACAAGCGCTGTTGCTCGACCCGCCACTCACCCTTGGCACCGTGAAATTCAGCCGCGCCGGCAAAGTGGTTTTCGCTTTGTTTGAACAGCGGCAGCACGTCATTCCAGGCCCAGCCCGGATTGCCTTCGGCCGCCCAGCCGTCATAGTCGCCGGCCTGGCCGCGCATGTAGATCATGCCGTTGATGGAGGAGCAGCCACCGAGGACTTTGCCGCGCGGATAACTCAGGCTGCGACCTTGCAGACCGGGTTGCGCCTCGGTCTTGAAGCACCAGTCGGTGCGCGGATTGCCGATGCAGAACAGATAACCGACGGGAATGTGAATCCAGGCATAGTTGTCGCGTCCGCCGGCTTCGAGCAACAGCACGCGCTGTTGCGGATCCGCCGACAGCCGATTGGCCAGCAAACACCCGGCGGGGCCGGCGCCGACCACGATGTAATCGTATTCATCGAGGGAAGTCTGCATTCCCTGACCTCGCTTTTTGTTTTTATTGTCGGACACTCTAGTTGTTAGCTTTCGTCAAAAGAATGTTAGTTTTTGCGCAGCCGCTGTGCGTTTTTAAACAGCCTCGACTGACCTTAGCTGACAAGGACTTCTCATGTTCGACTGGAACGACCTGCGGTTCTTTCTCGAGTTGCAACGCAGCGGCCGCCTGCTCACCGCCGCCCGCCGGCTAAATACCACCCACGCCACCGTCGCCCGCCACATCGAGGCCATCGAAAAAAGCCTCGGCACCGCGCTGTTCGTCCAGCACGCCCAAGGCTACGAAATGACCCCGGCGGGGGAGGCGCTGCTCAAACACGCCGAAGCCATGGAAAACGTCGCGCTGCTGGCCCAGGAGGAAATCACCCAATCCACCGCACCACTGGGCAAAATCCGCGTCGGCGTTACCGAAGGCCTAGGTATCAAATTCCTCGCCAGCCGCATGATCGGCCTGTTCGAGCGCTATCCGGGTCTTGAGGTGGAGTTGGTGGCGGTGCCGCGTTTCGTCAGCATCCTCAACCGCGAGGCGGAAATCAGCATTCATCTGGAGCGCCCGGCAGCAGACATGCTGGTCACGCGCAAACTCACCGACTACCGCCTCGCGCTGTATGCCAGTCAAAGGTATCTCGACAACGCACCGTCGCTGAGTAGCCGCGAAGACCTCGGGCGGCATGCGTGGATCGGGTATGTGGATGATTTGCTGTTCAGTCAGGAATTGATGTTCCTCAACAGTTTCTGCCGCAATCCGCGCGTGGTGTTTCACAGCACCAGCGTCATCGCCCAACAGGAAGCCGCGCGTTCGGGATTGGGGATCGCGGTTTTGCCCTGCTACATGGCTGCCGCCGATCCGGATCTGGTGCCGTTGCTGCCCGACGAAAGCATCGAACGCAGTTACTGGATCAGCACCCGGCGCGAGTTGCACAAGTCGGTGCGGTTGCGGGTGGTCTGGGATTATGTGGTGGGGTTGTGTGAGGCGGAGCAGGGGTTGTTGCTTGGATAACCCAGCCAACCTGAATTCCCCTGTGGGAGCGAGCCTGCTCGCGAAGGCGTCGTGTCAGTCAACGCTAATGCTTAATGATCCACCGCTTTCGCGAGCAGGCTCGCTCCCACAGGATTAGTGTCCGGGAATGATTGGAGTGTAAATTCCGGGCTTGATTAATATATGGATATCCGTATATTCGTCCGTCCATATGTTCGGTACACTTCTATGATCACGCCTCCCGAAGTCTTCAAAAGCCTGGCCGACGAAACCGCCCGGCAGGCTCGCGATTACTTGATGGCTTACCACGAACAAGAAATCAGCCTGCAAACCCTCGCACAAGCCTGCGGCACCGACCGTTTTCGCCTGACCCGCGCGTTCAAGGCTGCCTATGGTCTGGCGCCGCATGCCTGGCTGATCCAGTTGCGCCTCAGTCGTGGCCGGCAAATGCTCGCCGCTGGCGTGCAACCGGTGGACGTCGCCAGCCGTTTGGGTTTTGCTGACCAAAGCCACTTGGGCCGCTGGTTTGTGCGCGCCTACGGCATCACTCCTGGCGCCTATCAGCAGCGTGCCGGCGGCAGCATCCGGCGCTGAACAAACGTTCAAGACCGCCGCCCACCACACCCGCCACAGTACGCCCTGACTTTCAAAAGGGCCGTGCCATGCTTGCGTTCATCCTCTTTGCCTTCGTCGCCTCCATCACTCCGGGCCCGACCAACCTGATCGTGCTCAGCACCAGCGCCCGCCGTGGCTGGCGACCCTGCCTGCCGATCATTCTGGGTGCGGGCGTGGGGGCGGCGTCACTCGTGTGGGTCGCCGGGGCCGGCGCCAGCACGCTGATGTTGCCCGGTGTGCGTCCGATCATCAGCGGCCTCGGGCTGTGCTGGATGCTGTGGCTGGCGTGGCAGATTTTCAGCGCACCAGTCACCGCCATCCAGCCTGAGGCCGGTGAAGAAAAAACCGAGCTAGGTCTGATCGGTGCGGCATTGCTGCAATGGGTCAATCCCAAGTCCTGGATGATGGCCATTGCCGTGATCAGCGTGTTCACCGCTCAAGGGCAAGGGCTCAACGCACTGTGTCTGGCGTTTTTTCTGGTGTCGCTGCCGTGTCTGGCGCTGTGGGCGCTGCTTGGCCGAGGCGCGGCGCGATGGCTCAGCAATCCTGAGCAGTTGCGCTGGTTGAACCGGATCCTCGCGGTGCTGCTGGTGATTTCATCCGCTGCCGCGCTTTTGCGCGGGTAATTGAGCTGCGTTCAATCGAGGCCGCTGCGCTGGGTGCGATCCCGCAAGGGTTGACCGTGATCAACCTTGTGTCGGTTAAGTCGGCGCAGTCTCCAATAGGTGCTGCACTCACTTCAACCACCCGCGCAGGAGCTTCGCTCATGGCCATGATGAAAGCGGCGATTTTCGTTGAAAAGAACCGCATCGTGCTGGATGACAAGCCGATTCCCGAAGTAGGCCCGCTGGACGCGCTGGTGCGCATCACCACCACCACGATCTGTGGCACTGACGTCCACATCCTGCGCGGCGAGTACCCGGTGGCCAAAGGCTTGACCGTGGGTCACGAACCGGTGGGGGTGATCGAGAAACTCGGCTCGCAAGTGCGCGGCTTTGTCGAAGGTCAGCGGGTGATTGCCGGCGCCATTACCCCCAGCGGCCAAAGTTATGCCTGCCTGTGCGGCTGCGGCTCACAGGACGGGCCCGACACCCGGCACGGCTTTCGCGCCGCCGGTGGCTGGAAGTTCGGCAACATCATTGATGGTTGTCAGGCGGAGTATGTGTTGGTGCCTGATGCATTGGCCAATCTGTGCCCGATCCCCGACGGGCTGAGCGATGAACAGGTGCTGATGTGTCCGGACATCATGTCCACCGGGTTCTCCGGCGCAGAGCGCGGCGAGGTCAGTATCGGCGACACCGTGGCGGTGTTTGCGCTGGGCCCGATCGGGCTCTGCGCGGTGGCCGGAGCACGGCTCAAGGGCGCGAGCGTCATCATCGGTGTCGACGCAGTGGCCGAGCGCATGACGGTGGCGCGGCAGTTGGGCGCGACCCACGTGGTCAATTTCAAGGACGGCGACGTGGTCGAGCAAATAATGGCGTTGACCGACGGGCGCGGTGTGGATGTGTCCATCGAAGCCTTGGGCACTCAAGGCACGTTCGAGTCCGCATTGCGGGTGCTGCGCCCCGGCGGGCGGCTGTCGAGCCTTGGGGTTTACGCGTCGGATCTGCGCATTCCCTACGATGCCTTTGCGGCGGGGCTGGGCGATTACAGCATCGTCAGCACCCTGTGCCCCGGCGGTAAAGAGCGCATGCGCCGGTTGATGGCGGTGGTGCACAGCGGTGGCGTCGATCTGTCAGCGCTGGTGACCCACCATTTCAATCTGGACGATATCGAGGCGGCGTATGAGCTGTTCGGCCATCAGCGCGATGGCGTGCTGAAGGTGGCGATTACCCCTTGATCTGACGCGCCCCGTGCCGTTGGCCGGGGCGGGTTGCGCTGCGGTATTACAGAGAGAGGCGATGGATGACCTGGTGGCTGTCGTCGGGATCACCATGGGTTTCAAAACCCAGCGATCGGGCCAGGTCGCGCATGGCCGTGTTGCTTGCAGAATCCACCGAGTACAAATGTTTGAAACCATTGTCGCGGGCGGCCGTGATCAGGTGCTCCATCAGCAAGGTACCCAGGCCCAGATGCGCCCATTCATCGCCCACCGTGACGGCGCATTCCCCGTCTTGTTCGCCTGTGGCGGCGTAACGGCTGATGCCGATCTCGATCAACTCACCGTTTTCGTGAGCCAGAGCGATGAAGGCTGCGCGCTGCTTGCCGTCGACGTCCATCAACTGATTGAGCAGGGCGGTGCCGGGCTCGCTGATCTGCGCGAGAAAACGCATGTGCCGGGACTCGGCGGACAAACGCTTGATGAAGGCGTATTCACGCTCGCGATCCTTGTCCGCCAGTGGGCGGATCAACACGTGCCGGCCATCCTTGAGCGATTCGATCCAGTATTCACCGCTTTGCGCGGCATAGGCGGCCGACGCGCGGTCGTTGTGGTCTTTGACAGTGAGCATGAGGTGAACCTCCAGCGGGGGAACGATCAACGTACGGGGCGTACGCTAATCTCTGTTCTACGCCGATGTGGTCACCAATAGCTGATCTGGATCAGATCCCGACGTGAGGTCGTGGCTTGTCTGGCTGTTCAACGGGTGCCGTCGGGGATCGACAACGTCGCCCGCAAGCCACCTTCAGCCCGATTGACCAACGTAATCCGCCCACCTAGCCGCATCGCGATGGTGTTGACGATGGTCAGCCCCAATCCCGCGCCCTGAGCATTGCCACGGCTGTAGAACCGTTCAAACAACCGCTCTCGATCTTCCTCGTCAATGCCCGGCCCCTGATCCTCGACACTCAAATGGCAGAAACCATCAGCCTGAGTCAGCGTCACGGTGATCACGCCGTGTTCCGGGGAAAAGTTGGCGGCGTTGGTGATCAGGTTGTTCAGAGCGATGTCGATGGCGGCGTTGCTGGCCATGACGTGCAGCGCTTCGGCGCTGTCCTCGAAGGCCAGCTCCAGCTGTTTGCTCAGCAACCACGGTGTCAGTTGCACCAGGCTGTTGCGCACGGTTTCGCTGAGGTCGATGCGTTGCAGCGGCGGCGGGTTGGGTTTGGGCTCCAGGCGCGCCATGGTCAGTAACTGATTGACCAGACGGCTGGTGCGGTCGACGCCCGAGATCAGAAATTCCAGGGATTCACGGCGTTCCTGTTCGGTGCCGGCCTCCAGCAGGTTTTGCGCATGCACCCGCAACACCGCCAACGGCGTGCGCATTTCGTGGGCGGCGTCGGCGATGAAGCGCCGTTCGCGGCCGAGCACTTCCTGGATCTGCGCGAGCATGCGGTTGAGTGCCGCCTGCATCGGTTCCAGTTCGCTGGGCAGCGGCGTCAGTTGCAGCGGTTCCAGCGAGCCGCTGTGGCGCGCACGCAGGGTCGCCGCCATGTTCGCCAAGGGCTTGAGCCCCCAACCGATGGCCAGCCAGACCATCGCCGCCAGAATCAGGCTGCCGAGCACGTTCGGCCACAGCGTGTGACGGACGATACGGTCGACCAGATCGGCGCGCACATCGTCGCGCTCGCCGACCCAGATGCGCAGGCCATTCTGCTTGTCTTCGAGCATGAACGCCCGCCATTGCCGACCCTTCAAATCCAGCACATCGCTAAAGCCTGGCTTGGTCGGCGGGGCGGTGAAGGAGGGTGCGCTGGCGGTGTGTACCAGCACCTCATCCTTGGGATTCCACACCTGAAAGGCGATCTTGCTTTCGTAAGGATGGCCATCGACCCGTGGCTTGGCTTCGCCGAGGGCCTGATTGAACGCCTGATACAACTGCGCATGTTCGGTACTGGCCATCGGCATGCGCATCACGCCTTGCAGCAGGCGGGCGTTCTGCGCCAGTTGCGCGTCGTAGACTTCGGCGATTTCGTGGTTGCTGTCATGCACGTTGAACACGCTGAGCACCGCCAGACCGGCGAGCAACAGGCCGATGATCAGCGTCAGCGTGCGGCGACGAATCGAGGTCATCGCCGCTCCTCCACCAGATAGCCCACGCCACGAATGGTGCGGATCAGGTCGGTGGAGAACTTCTTGCGCAGGTGATGGATGTGCACTTCCAGGGTGTTGCTTTCGGCTTCTTCGTTCCAGCCGTAGAGCAACTGGATCAGTTGATCGCGGGTCATCACCCGGCCAGGCGGCGAGAGCAATTCGTGCAGCAACTGATATTCCTTGGGCGTCAGCGCCACGGGCTGGCCCTGATAACTGACCTGCTGGGTGCCGGGGTTGAGGCTGATGCCGGCGTGTTCGATCAGCGCCTGAGCGCGCCCGGCGCTGCGTCGCAACAAGGCACGCAAACGCGCCTTGAGTTCAGCCAGATCGAAGGGTTTGACCAGATAGTCGTCGGCGCCGGCATCGAGCCCGGCGATACGGTCTTCGGTGGCATCGCGGGCGGTGAGGATCAGCACCGGCAGGTTCGAACCGCTGTCGCGCAAACGGCGCAGCACTTCGAGGCCGTCCATGCGCGGCAAGCCAAGATCGAGCACCGCCACGTCAAAGGTCTCACTGAGCAGCGCATGCAACGCGCTGCTGCCGTCCTTGAGCCAATCGACGGTGTAACCCTCACGCCCCAGCGCCTGATGAATGCCCTCACCGAGCGCCACGTCATCCTCAATCAGTAATAAACGCACGCGGACTCCTGTCAGTCGAGTTTCTTGTTGACGTCCACCAGCAGGGCGGCGATCTCTTTGCGGCGCCCGGCGTCGGCGCTTTCCTGGCCTGGACGCGGCGCGGCTTGCAGGGCTTTTTGCAGCGCCGCTTTGGCTTCAGCGTAGCGTTTCTCACGGTAGAGGTGATCACCCCAGAAGTACAGGCTGTCGATGCCGTTGGGATTGAGTTGCAGCGCCTGCTTGAGCAGTTGCTCAGCCTTGTCGCTGTCGCCGAAACCGATCGGCCAGCCCGGCACCCGGTCGTACAGCGCGGCGAGGCTGGTGTAGGCCGAACCTTGCAAGGCTTTGGGATCAAGGGTCAGGGATTTTTCCAGATCAGCCTTGGCGTCCTTGGCTTTGCCCAGCGCACCCAGTCCGCCCTCGGCACCGGCCCAACTGCTGGTGACGATGCCTTTCCAGATCCACGCTTCGGCCACGGCCGGGCGTTGCGTGGTGAACGCCGTGGTTTCGCTGGACAGTTGCTCGAAAGCAGCGGCGCGCTGTTTTTCCGCGACTTCGTATTGAATGTGCGCCCAGCTCTGCTGGATGCCAGTGAGGCGTTGTTGATCGGCGGAATCCAGCGCCCAGACGCTTTGACTCAGGGTGGCCAATAACAGGCATGCGGACAGTTTTTTCATGGTTTGAGGGTCTCGTTGTCGGGTTTTTCGCTGAAGCGGCGGATCAGTGGCAACTGCTTGCGCAGGCCGCGATCAACCAGATGCGGCAATAGATTGTTGAGGCGCACGAAGAAGCGTTCGGGCCAGCCCAGATACAGATCGCGGCGGTCGCCGGCGATCGCGTGCAGAACCGCCGAAGCCACGGTTTGCGGGTCGTCGACGTTGGCTTTCAGTGCATCGTTCAAGGCTTGCGCCGCGCTGCTGTTCATCGACGTGCGGGTGGCGCGGGGCGCGACGTAAAGAACGCTGACCCGCGTGTCAGCCAGCTCCCGGCGCAGCGCTTCGGAGAAACCGCGCAAGGCAAACTTGCTCGCGCAGTAACTGGCATAACCGGCATAGCCGATCGAGCCATAAGTGGAGCCAACATTGACCACCATGGCGCTGTCCGCCTGCTTGAGCAGCGGTAACAGCAGTTTTGTCAGGCAGATCGGCGCACTGACATTCACCGCCAGCATGGCGTTGATGTCGCTGTCATCGAGCTGTTCGAGCATGGCGAAGTGGTTGACCCCGGCCGCGTTGATCAGCAGGTTGATGCCACCGATGCCTTCAGCGGCGGCCAGCACTTTGCGTCGGTCGCTGAGGAAGGTCAGGTCGGCGCCGATCCAATACAGATTTTGCGGATAACGCTCAAGCAACGGCAGCAGCGCTTCCTGATGCCGGGCCACGACCAGCACCCGCGCACCGGCGGCGCACAAGGCACTGGCGATGGCCATGCCGATACCGCCACTGGCGCCGGTCAGGACAACACGCGCTTCATGCAGCTGCATGTTGAGCCTGCACTTCACGCGGCAAGCCACGGAACATATCGGTGTACAGGCGATACACGACTTTCGAGGCGTGGATCACCGCCGCCTGATCTTCGGGATCCTCCAGTTTGTTCATCAGTCGGCGGTAGGTCTGCATGTGTTCGATGTCCAGCGAGCCGTGGGAGCTCAAATAACTGAACGCCGTTTCCGGCAACGCCAGACGCTCACGAATGCTGCCCGCCGCGTGGGTGGCCAGGGCAATGCTGGTGCCCTCAAGCACATTGACCATGCCGAACAGCCCCACCGGATTGCCCCGGGCGATCAGGTCGTAGAGGAAGCTGACCATCAACTCGATCGACAGCGACGGCTGACCATCACTCACCGCATCACGATCACCGCCACAGGCGGCAATGTCGTTGAGCACCCACTGTTCATGGCCGTATTCATCCTCGATGTACTCGCAGACGGCTTTGCGCAACCACTCCAGACGTGTTGGCAAACGTGCGCCGCAAGCCATCATCAGCGGCACGGTGTGGCGCACGTGGTAATAGGCCTGGGCGAGAAATTCCCGATAGCTCTCAAGGCTGACCTTGCCTGCAGCGCATCAACGATGATCGGCAGGTTGAACAGCTCGTGGCGTTCCTGCTGTGTGGCTTCTTGCAGGGTGTCGAAAAAACTCATGATGCGGATGCCTCGCAGATAACGGATTCGGTTAATTGGGTGTGGTAATGCGCGACGATGGCTTCGCGGCGCGGGCGGCCATTGGCGGTGAGCAGGCCATTGGCGGCGCTGAAGGGGTGGGGTAGGCGTGTCCAGCGACGCACCTGGGCGTAATCGGGCAAGGCTTCGTTGGCTTCGGCGACGGCGGCGGCCAGATCCGCGTCGCTGCAATCGGCGCGGTGCGGCCAGAGCAGGGCGTGGTTGTGCGGCATCGCCTCGCCATAGACGAACGCCTGGGCAATGTGGCGGCGCTGGGTCAGTTCCGACTCGACCCATTCCGGGTTGACGTTGCGCCCGAAACTGGTGACGAACTGATGCTTCTTGCGGCCCTTGAGGTAGAGAAAACCTTCCGGGTCGAACTCGCCCAGATCGCCGCTCGGCCACCACTCTTCGGCGTATGGCGCATCCCCCAGATAACCCAGCAGCGGCGAGCCCTTGATCAGCACTTCGCCGTCCTCGGCCAGCCTTACTTCAACATGCGGCAACGGCCGGCCAACGCTGCCCGGACGCCGTGCACCGGGGCGATTGAGGCAAACCACCGAAGCGCATTCCGACAAGCCATAACCTTCATAAACCGGCAGGCCGACCCGTTGCGCGCGGTGCAGTAAATCCTCGGACACCCGTGCGCCTCCGACGGCGGCAAAGCGCAGCGTTTGCGGGTCGAACGCCTTTTGTTCGGCAGCGCTGACCAGCATCAGCAACAGCTGCGGCACCAGAATCAGACTCTCCGGCGCACGGCTGGCCAGATAGCCGAGCAGGCGCGGCACATCGACACCGCTGGCGCCGTGAATGCCGAGGGTTTTCTGGCTCGGCAGGCTCAACATCGCACCGGCATACAGCGCCGCATAACAACCGAGGTTTTCCAGCAGAATCGCCAGCGGCAGCAGACTCAGATGATGCTCAGGATTAGTCGGCTCGCTCGCCTGATGCAGCTCTCGCGCCACCCGCAACAAACTGTCGGCACTCAGGCACACGCCTTTGGGCGTGCCGGTGGTGCCGGAGGTAAACGTCAGTTTGGCGGTGCCAGCGGGCATACGACTTGGGCCGCTGAATGTGCGGCACCAGAACTCGCCGTTTTTCACATAACCGCCATTGCGCAGTTCGGCCTCAAGCTCCGGCTCGGCAATCACCCGTTCAGCCTGACTCAGCTCCAGACAATGGGCGCGTTGCGCCGGGCTGAAAAACGGCGGCAGCGTCACACAGGTCAGGCCTTCGAACAGCACGGCCAGATCCCAGAGCATCGCGTCGACGCCGTTATCCAGTGCCAGTGCGACAACTTGCACGTGTTCATCGCGCAAGCGCTCCTGGCGATACAGCACCTCGGCGTACAGGGTCGTGTAATCCATTTTCAGCGTATCGCCCCACAGCGCGACCGCGTTGTCGTTGCGCCCGGCATGGCTGCGCAGGGTTTCCTGAAAACGTTGCAGTTCAAGCGACATGGAAAGCTCCTTCAATCGAAGTCGGCAATCCCAGCCGGTTGAACAGTCCGATATTGCGCAAATGGATGAACCCGGCGCGGATGTTGCCGACGTGTACCCACGGTTTGCTTTCGTAATAACTGCCCCAATGTTGACGCTCGTCACCCAGTCGCTCCGGGTCTGCGGCGCACAATGTCACTGGATTCAGGCCGAGACGATGGAAGCTGTTGACCAGCCCGATGTTGCCGGTGAACGTCACCCACTCCAGACCGCCCATGGCCAGCAAATAGGTGATAGCGATGATGCTCAGACGCGCACTGCCGGTGTCGCTGGCCGCGAGGTTGCCGACTTCGACAATCGCGGTGCGGTCCACCGGGCGATCCGCCGCCGCGCTGATCAGCGGTTCGATCGGCTCATCCAGGTAGCGCTCAAGAAACAATGGCTGCAGATGGGCGCGACGTACACCGGCCACCGCGCACAGTTCACCTGCGGCGTTGTGCATGCCGAACAGCTCCGGCATGAAGTGACGAATATCGGCACCGTGGGCCTTGCGAAAGCGCTGCTGAATGAACGTCTCGAATGCCGTTCGTTGCCCGTCATCCGGCAAGGTATGGGTCAGCATCATCTGCGGCGTTTCGGTTTGGCCGAAGTGCAGGGGCAGGGGGATGTTCCAGTCGAAATCGGGCATGGGCAGAACGCCTCCCTCAATAGGTTTGAGGGGAGTATCCAAGCCATTTCTTAACGAAGTCTGAAGGTGAAAGAAGGTTAATCCACGGGCCGATCTTCAGACTGTCTTAAGACTGGCCGGGCAGGGTGACACCGTCGGTTCGCCCGGCCAAAGGAACGTGACCGTCGACCGCTCCGACCGTCACACACGACAATCACGAGGCGCTACTTATGACCCGCGACAACGCCGTAAACCGTTATGGAAAACTTTCAATCACGATGCACTGGCTGATGCTGGCGCTGTTCGTCGGCGTTTACGCCTGCGTTGAAATCAAAGGCTACATGCCCAAGGGCAGCGAAGCGCGCGGCCTGCTGATGGGCTTTCACGGCCTGTTCGGCGCCAGCATCTTCGCCCTGGTGTGGATCCGCCTGCTTGGTCGCCTGACCCCGCGCCCACCGATCACCCCCAAACCCCCAACCTGGCAGACCGGCATCGCGCACCTGATGCACCTGGCCCTCTACGGCCTGATGATCGCCACCCCGATCCTCGCCTGGCTGATGCTCGCCGCCGGCGACAAACCGTTCCCGTACTTCGGCTTCCACGTACCGGCCCCGGTCGCCATCGACCCGGACTTCGCCAAACGCCTGAAGTACTGGCACGAACTGATCGGCAGCAGCGGTTACTGGCTGATCGGCCTGCACGCAGTGGCGGGGCTGTTTCACCATTATTGGGTGCGCGATAACACGCTGGTGCGGATGCTGCCGGGCCGCACAGGCACACGCTGACCTCTTTGTGGGAGCGAGCCTGCTCGCGAAAGCGGTGTGTCATCCGATGATGATGTTGGCTGACACGACAACTTCGCGAGCAGGCTCGCTCCCACAGGTTTTTGCGGCGTCCGGTAGGGGGCAGTTGCCGGATCCGCACTTCGCGTCCACGCTTAGGCCTTGCCGACGCGCGCATGCTTGAATGTGTAAGGAGTTAAAAAGGGGCATCCCGCGAATTAAAAGACAACGGCCGTTTAATTAACTACTAGCATTGTGATCAGGACTGGATAGCAACGGACTTAGCTATGAAAAAGATCAGCATCGCTATTTTGATAATGGCCACCGCAGCCGGTAGTGCGCACGCCTTCAAATTAAACCCAATGAACAGATATATCGTTGCGCCCCAAGGTACTGCTGCAGATCATTTTTCGGAACCGGTACACGAAAGAATTACACGTTTGGCACGTGAGCGGTTTGTAAAACGCTGCGTTGAGGAAACCCCGAACGATGCTGTTTGCAAGTTAAACAGCAGTCCTGATGCCGTTATTCAAGACTCACTCATACGTGGCGTATGGTGGAATGATGACCCGAACCAAAGTCTCTATAGAATTTCAGCTTTGACTTGGGTGGGGCATATGTGGGATGCGAAGAGGCGAGCAAACAACTCTGCTTACACCATCGATTCAAGGTACAAGATGCATTACCGCAGCCATTACGGCGATATGCAGTTTTTACACTCAATGGCGTCGGCGGATGGCGAGAAAGCCGTCGATACAAAACAGAAAATCCTTATGTGGGCCGAGTTTGCCTATCGCATGGCGACGAATGAGCTGAAGCCTGCAACTCACTTTAAAGCTGTGAAAATAGAAAATCTGAACCGTTACTTTGCCCGTCAGGCGGATTGGCAACTTAGCTACATCATGCAGCCCAAGTACCATCTGGAAGACACCCCCAACGACTTTGCCGATCACGCGCTGGGTTCATTGCTGCATATGGTTGAAGACTCCTATTCTGCCGCTCATATCGAACGAGACTATGCAGCAACCAAAGCGTGCCCCACAGGGCATATTAAACGGTTTCTTGCCTATACACATCAGGACTCGGCAAAACACGGCGCCGCAGATACTTGGGCGGCATATAAAAGCTCAGGACAAGCCGAAATGCCAGTTGATGTCAGTGCGCAACTGATCTGGTTCGCCCGTCGTAAGGCCGATTGGGCAAAGGAAGTCGCACCTTATCTGGATAAAGTCGTGTACTGCACAGAAGAGGCCACGGAGGTCGCTGATTCGGGTATCTACCATTAGGGAAAGTAATCAGTTCGTTGTCATGCAGAAATAAACGAAGTGCGGTAGACGTGAGAGTCAGGAGGCTTAATCCTGGATTTTGATGTACCTCCACGTGATCTTTCTATCATTCTGCACTGGCGGATGCGGATGCGGATGCGGATGCTGTTCGTCGGCGCATTTGTCTGCGTCGAAACCACCGGCCTGGGAGATCTGCATCTCGCAGTTGATGCTCTTGGCCTTCTATGACCTGATGATCTCCACCCCGGACTTCGGCAAATGCCTGAAGTAGTGGCACGAACTGATCGGCAGCAGCGGTTACTGGCTGATTGGGCAGCACGCGCTGGCGGGGTTGTTTCATTATTATTGGGTGCGCATGCTGCCGGGCCGCACAGGCACACGCTGACCTCTTTGTGGGAGCGAGCCTGCTCGCGAAAGCGGTGTGTCATCCGATGACGATGTTGGCTGACACGACGCCATCGCGAGCAGGCTCGCTCCCACAGGTTTTTGCGGCGTCCGGTAGGGGGGCAGTTGCCGGATCCGCACTTCGCGTCCACGCTTAGGCCTTGCCGACAAGGAGCGTCCGCCGACCCTCCGTCGCGAACCAACGGAGCGTGCAGCATGAGCGAAGACAACAAAGTAAAAGGCCCGGCGTCGTACTTCCCCTCCATCGAGAAAAAGTACGGCCAACCCATCGACCACTGGCTGACCCTGCTCGCCAGCGTCACCGACAAAAAGCACATGGTACTGGTGGCATGGCTCAAGGAAGAACACGGTATGGGCCACGGGCATGCCAATGCGCTGGTTGCGCATCATCTGGCCAGCGGCAAAAAGTGAGGGCAGGGCAGTGATGAATTTCTCCCACCGGCCAGTGACCGCCGACGACGTCAAAACCATTTGCGGCTTTCCTCAAGGCGAGCAAGAGCTGTTCTTCATGTTCCCGAAAGCAAACTTCCCGCTGACGGAAGAGCAGATGCACACCGCGATCAGCCAGCGCTTCGACTCCACGGCTTTTCTGGCAAACGGCGAGTTCGTCGGTTTCGCCAACTTCTACCGTGCTGAGTACGATGGCATCTGCTGCATCGGCAACGTCATCGTCGCGCCATACGCTCGCGGGCAAGGTGTCGCGCGATACATCGTCGAAACCATGACCACGCTGGGTTTCGAAAAATACCAAGCCAAGGAAGTGCAACTCTCCTGCTTCAACGAAAACACCGCAGGATTGTTGCTCTATCCGAAACTCGGCTTCATCCCGTTTTCCATCGAAGAACGACCGGCGCCGGGTGGCAGGCGATCAGCCCTGATCCACATGACACACCACAAAACCTGAGCAACCCGCGAAACCTGTGGGAGCCGGGCTTGCCCGCGAAGGCGTCCGCCCAATCCCCCATCACTTCCAGAACGAACCAGCCGGGAGCGCTCAGCGATCAGACTTCGTATCCATCGCATCCAGCTGGCACTCATCGTCGGTGCCTTCCAGGTGCTCCTTCGCAGTACCAGATGAGGTCGCCCGAGGTGAGCTGCGGCCACTGCGCAATTCAGAGGAAGACCTGCAGCCGTAGCGTTTGCAATCGAAAGCGGCCATGGCCAGGCTGACGATTATTTGTTTTCAGGTAAAGAACTCAACCTCTCCACCCATAAGCTTATAGATAGCGCCTACGATTTTTATTTTCCCATCCTGCTCAAGCTTGTTCAGGGTCGGGCTATGTTGACGGATATCGGCCATCGTCATTTTGATGTTGGTGCGGGCAACGGAATCGACAAACTCATAGTTGTCAGCTGTACGCTCACCTTCGTATACCGTTTCAGCAATTGCCGGTTTGATTTTGCTCAGCAATCCAGTCAGGTTTCCCAGTTCGGCATTGGCAATTGCACCCTTCACTGCACCACAGGAGGTATGCCCCATCACCACTACTACCTTGGCCCCTGCTAGAGCACAGGCAAATTCCATACTGCCGAGAATGTCTTCGTTTTCCACATTGCCAGCCACGCGGCAGTTAAACGTTTCACCAATACCGGCATCCAGCAGGATTTCCGCCGGGGCGCGCGAATCAATACAGCTTAAAATTACCGCTGACGGATACTGCCCGTTTTGACTGGCGCGCTTTTGCGCCAAATAGTCATGCTTCTGCCTTTTGCCTTCACGGAAACGCAGATTGCCGGATCTCAGGCTTTCAATGACCTCATCCGGCGTCATTTTATCTCGCTCTTCTTTGCTGAGCGCTGCAGCAAAAGAGACTGAAGGCATAGTTAATCCGGCCACTCCAGTAATCGTTAATGCTGAAAGGGCCGCTCCGCGCTTGAGCAGCATGCGGCGGGATGGGTGTTGCGGGTCAGCTTTATTCATTGTTCATTTCCTGGATTGTGGCAGTGGGACAAATTAACCCAAGATGCAGAATGCCGTCAGCAGTATTTTCGAAAACACGAAAATGTCGATCGAAGAGGTTACCTGGGAAGAAGCTTCTGAGTGGAGGTGGTAGGACTTATGGTGGTATCCAGGGCCACTCCGAAAAGGGTGAAGCTGGGATCAAAAGCAGCAGCATTCAGCCACCTTGTCGTGGTGGGTGCGAATGCCATCTGGGGCGACCGGCGTTCAGCAGCTGCCGAAGTCGAATCGATGCTGCGCTCAGCGCAGAGCGCAACCAACCCGACCCACCTCGGCAAATTCAATTGAGTTTCAAGTTTTGCATCGAGCCGCGGCGCCTGCCTGAGCCTGTAAACCACCCGCCGTGCGCAGTTGGCTCGACCCTGCGGCCGTCGCACTTAGCGATCGTACTTTGTAATCATCTTTTCCAGCTGTTTGACAATTTCAGGGTCGCGCTCCTTGAATTCGTTTTGGAACGCTTGCTGGGCAGCTTCATCCGCGTCGAAGATGTTGTCCGAAAAACCGCGGCCTTCAGGCGTTTCGGCAAAAATGCTCTGGGCCTGCCCGCGATGACGCAGGCCCAGCCCCCGCAAGTCCCAAACCGACCACAAATCCCTGTGGGAGCGGGCTTGTCCGCGAAGACGTCAGCCCGACCAAAAACGCTCCCAAGTCTGGTCCGGCCGATGTAGGAGTGAGCCTGCTAGCGATGGCACCGACCCAGCCCCCGCAAGTCCCAAGCCGACCATAAATCCCTGTGGGAGCGGGCTTGCTCGCGAAGACGTCAGCCCAGTCACCTGATCAACCTCTGACCGAAATAAACAATAAAAGCACCACTGTTTAAACGAAGCCTCAAGTAACCACCGAAACCCTACAACGCCTTGCGCCGTTACCTACGACTAAGCCAGAATCCGCCGGCTTGTGCGCCTGGTACTCCCCCCGTAACTTGATTCCCGTCACTGCTCATCAGTGATCGGGTCTGCAAGCCCGCCGGAAAGCCAGTCGCACAGCCCTGCCAAAGGACGCTCATTTGCGTCCGTTCAATGGCGGCTTTGTGCGGGAGACCCTCGGGTCTGCCGGGTGCCTGGTTTCCCGGTCTTGCAGACCCGCGCATAGCTGCCACCCATCATCTGCAAGTGATGTTGGTAGCTCCTAATGAAAATCAGGAGTTTCACCATGTTCAAACCAACACCCAACCCGCCAGAAACCGACCCCACATCCCCCTACGAATCCCCCGATTCCAGGAAATTTCACGAAGCCGCCGAACGCGCCCTCGACCATTACCTCAAACCCGCCGACCACATCATGGCCAGCACCAACGAGCCCGAGCGCATGTACTTCGCCAACCCGAAGTACGACACCGAATCGCTGCTCGCCAACGCGAGCGAAACCCTCGGCTCCGCCAGCGAAATGCTCAACAACTTCGCCGCCATACTCAGCACCTCCCACCGCAAAAACGCGCTGGGCATCGCGCAAGTCGTAATGCTCGCCGAACTGGCCGTAAACCAGGCTCTCGATAAAGTCGAAATCCCCAAGTAACCCCCACCACGACGAGGGGAAACCCTCGTCGCACCACGCGGTCTCAACCAGGCTGGCACACGGCCACGCCTTGCGCCCCCCAGCCTCGGCTGTCACCCTTCGGCCCGTTCTCAAGGATCAGAACAAGGAATCACGGATTGAGCGGCTACGTCCCCAACCCCCCGAAAAACCGTCGCTACGAAGAAGCCAAACCCGTCGATATCCACGCCCAGCACTGGGCGGAATACGAAAAACACGGGAAAGAACCCGCGCCCGAGCCTGAGAAAATCGGCATCGCGCTGCGGATTGGGGTTTTCTTTGATGGCACGGGTAACAACGCGAATAACGCCGCCGCAGGTTTGCTTTGTGGCGCGCATCATCCGATTGCTGCCAAAGATATCGATGCTAACTGCAAGCCGTATATGAGCGATCCGGATAGCAGTTACGGTAATGACGTCAGTAATGTGAAAAGGCTGAGTGATCTGTATGACGCTCCTGAAGTAGCCGAAGGCGAGGGGCTGCGAAAGCAGGCATTCCGTATGGTGTATGTCGAAGGCATCGGTACCCGATCAGGTGAAGAAGACAGCACCCTGGGAGCTGGCGCCGGGCGCGGGGAAACAGGTGTTGCCGGTCGCGTTCAATCGTCGTTTGTGCTCATCGAACAACGTATCAATGAAGCAGTGAAAGAAAATCCGGGGAGTGAAATTGTCTCATTGACCTTCGACACTTTCGGATTCAGTCGCGGCGCGGCAGCCGCTCGGCACTTCGCAAATGAGATCGTGCGTGGCAAACAAGGCCCGCTGGGCGAAATCTTACGAAGTAATTCTGATGTCTTCAGTTCGTCCTTCGTTGATCAATACCACAGCGATATCAATATGGGCTTCATAGGTTTGTTCGACACGGTGCCGTCAATTGCTGGCTGGTCCAATTTGGGCAACATCAAAAGCGCTGTAGCACCAGGTATCAGGCTTTACCTCGACCGACGCTTTTTCACCGATGTTGTCCAACTGGTTGCTCGGGATGAATGCAGAGGTAATTTTGCCCTCAGTCGCGTGGCGATGGACCATCCAGAAATTGTCCTGCCCGGTGTGCACTCCGATATTGGTGGTGGCTACCTCGAAGAGGCTGAAGAGTGCGTACTCATCAGCCCAATGCAAACTCTTGAGGTGTCCATTAATACGGATGTCGCCACCACATCGATCTACCAGGATGCGGTGAAGGTGAGAAGCCAGTGGCTAAGCAAAGGCTGGCCCTCCGAAATGCTGGAGATCGTTACACCACCGGCACTCCTGATGCCAATCGACCCGCAAGATCGATTGGGTCCACGCGTTAAGCGAGTCTATGCTGCCTTGCAGCTAAAACGGCCGGTGAGCGGAATGCTGGCTAGAGTTTGCCTGCGCGTAATGCATCAACAGGCAAAAGCCAAGGGAGTGCGTTTCAACGATATTCCCGAGACCCCTGAGTTTGTAATTCCTGCAGAACTTCAATCCATGTGCGATCGATTTGTCTCTGGTGACTACAGCACCACGCTGAAAGAGGAGCAAGTGCTCCAGCTAAAGTACATTCATACATCCGCGAACTGGAACCACCCACTTGGGCGAAGAGATGGAAGTGGCTTGCGGGCTGTATATATCAACGCCCCCACGGCAGATGCAATTCGAATAAAACATCCACATGTACCTGACTGGACGCTTTGGTAATGAAGTTATTCGCAACCTTGCTTTGCATACTGTTTGTTGCTGGTTGTCACGCTGACCCGCTATCAGCAAAAAACGACCCCAAATCCCCATGGTGGGAACTCGGCTTTACCGAGCCTAGATATATGAAAGTCTGGGTTGAGGACACCTCCGTCGAAGACATCAAAGGAAAGACGCTCCTACACACTGGCGGCGGATCCGCCTCGGGCGGGCAGCCAGAAGACGGAACAGAGTCTGCGCGAGGCTGGCACGGCTTGGGCAGCTCCGCCAAAGCGGTGGTGGGCGCTGATCTCCCCAAACGAATCTTCGTTCGCTGGCAATCCATCGTAGAGCCTCAAACCTATAGTGTTTGGATCGATATACCCGAAGAAGCCAGGCAATTGATGCTGACTTCGGTCAACCAACGCTGCTCGAAAACGCCAGAGAAAAGAGCTACCTATGTTTCTTCGGTTTATCTGGGCTTGGCGCCCGGTGGCGTTGTGCAAGTGTGGGTAAGAGACTCATGTCACGATCCGGTCAAAGTCGCGAAAGCTCAGGCCGAAATCGAGCCGTTGGGGCCGAGTCAGGGGAAAACCCAAGGACGATATGCGTATCCCGTCAGTGAAAAGTCGAAGCGCTATATCGAGAAGTGGGGCATTCCTTACGGAAGTTGGTAGACGATAAACCAATGAAATTAAGCATCACGCTGCTATGCATATTGTTCTTGGCCGGTTGCCAATCTGCAGATCCGCTATCAGGCAAAAACGATCCCAAAGCCGAGTCGTGGGAACTCGCGTTCACCGAACCTTATTACATGAAGGTGTGGGTTGAAGACAGCGCCGTCGAGGATATAAACGGCAAGCTGTTCAAGCGCACGGGAGGAGGTACGGCCGCAGGCGGGGAACCGGAAAATGGAAAGGAATCCGCCCGAGGCTGGCATGCTGTGGGCGCTGCCTCAAAAGCGGTGATCGGCGTTGATCTGCCCAAACGCATTTACGTGCGCTGGCAATCCATTGTCGAACCGCAGACTTATAAGGTTTGGGTGGATGTGCCTGAGGAGGCTAGGCAAATGATGATGGCTTCCGTTAATCAGCGATGTCCTGAAACTCCAGAGGAACAGGCCAGCTATAGCGCGTCTATCTACTTGGGCTTGGCTCCCGGTGGCGTTGTGCAGGTTTTTGTTCGGGATTCATGCCATCGCCCGACCAAAGTGGCAAAGGCCCAAGCCGAGATCGAACCGTTAGGCCCTGGTCAGGGCAAGAACCAAGGGCGTTACGCGTACCCGGTCAGTGAAAAATCCAAGCGCTATATCGAGAAGTTCGGCATCCCTTACGGAAGTTGGTAAGCGGTGGACCAATGAAGCTAAGCATCACGCTGCCATGCGTCGAAAGGAGCCTTTCGTGAATGGCGACTATTGCCCGATTGCCCTCGTCCCCGAAAAGCCGCTTCTCGCCGATGGCTACAGCCCAGGAGACTGATTTATTTTCAAGATCCGTTTTTTAAGAAGTTTGAAAATAAATCCGTCCCTGAAAACATCTGCTCAAGCCTGGCTGATATCCAGCAATCGAGGCATGGCAATCGCCAGATAATCCTTCGTATCGAGCACCATCGACGCGTCCAGCCGGCCCGCGTTGAAGGCTATTTCAGCGTAGCCAGTGGTCAAGGCCGGATCGACGATCAATTGAATCCGCTCATCGAAAACAAAAGGAGGGATGGCGCCGATCCGGCAACCGGTCAGTTCCATGGCGGTTTCGGCCTTTACCAGCTCGGCTTTTTTTCCGCCCAGGGCCGCGCCGACTTTCTTCATGTCCAGCTTCTGGTCGCCCGGCAGGATCACCAGGGCATAGGGTTCGGCCTGACCCTTGAGGGAGCAAAGCATGGCCTTCGCGCCCTGGCCGGGCTCGGTGCCACGGATTTCGGCGACGCGCGCCGACTGGCCCTCGGCATCGTGCATCAACACCCGGTAGGAGGCTGAGCGGGCATCGAGTAGTGCCACGAGGCGATCGAACATGGGGTGCATGGAGTTTTCCTCTGGTTTACAGGAACAGGTCGTAGGACAGTTTGCTGATCAGAATCACCAGCAACACCAGGAACAGAGCCCGGACAAAGGGCACACCTTTATGAACCGCCAGCCAGGTGCCGGTGAGCGCGCCCAGGATGTTGAATGCCGCCATGGGGATTGCGATCAGGTAGAGCACGTTACCCGTCGGAATGAAGAACATCAGTGCCGCTACGTTGGTCGCGATGTTCACTAGCTTGGCCGATGCCGAGGCATGAAGAAAGTCAAAGGCGAAGCAGCGGATAAACAGGAAGATCAGGAAGCTGCCAGTGCCGGGACCGAACAGACCATCGTAGAAACCGATGGCACCGCCGATGATGATCGCCAGCAGTTTTTCCTTGGTACCGATGCGCATGGGTTTGTGCAGGGCGCCGAAATCCTTTTTCCAGAAGGTGTAGATCGCCATCAGTACGATCAACACCAGCACCGCCGGCCGGATCATCGACTGGGGTACGAACGACACCGTGGCGGCTCCGAAGAAGGCCATGACAAAAGCCGCGCAGGCGGCGGGGATCACAAGACCCCAGTCGATCACCACCTTGCGCACGAAGGACCGGGCCGCGAATGCGGTGCCGCAGGCGGCCGCGACCTTATTGGTACCCAGCAGTGCCGCCGGTTGAGCGGTGGGCAGCACGTTGAACAGTGCGGGAATCTGGATCAGTCCGCCGCCGCCCACCGCCGCATCGATCAGGCCGGCGGCGAAGGCGAACACGCAAAGGATGACAATATCGACCATGAATCAGGCTCTGACTATATAGGGTTGATCTGGGTCCAGCGGCACCACGCGTGCCGGATCATTGACCCCGAAGACACGTAACATCCAGCGATCACGGCCGTCGTAGCGGGGTGTAAAACCATCCCGGGCATGCAGGGTTTGCTGGTTCTTGAAGATCAGCATGTCGCCGGGTTGCAGCAGTATGTGGTGCACGACATCGGCATGATTGGCGGCGGCGGCGAACAGTTGGAGGGCGAACTGCGCATTGGCGCAGGTCGTTTCGACACTCGCTTTGTTGTAGCGGCAATACAGGCCATCGGTTGCGCTTCTGTACAGCAAGGGCACGTTTTCCAGCACATTCCCGTGTTTGCCGAAGGAGGCAGGCCGGCGAACGGTGAATTTCGGCCGTGACATTTCTTCTTCGACCCAGGTCGGCAGAATGGCCAGCACCTCGTCAATGGCGACGATGCGCGTCGGTACGTCGAGCTCGCAGCGCAGGCCGGTCAGGGTCAGGTACTCCGGACAGGCCGACAGCTGCGAGACGGGTTCGCAGGTCAAAGGCAGGTGAGGGTTGTCGACATGCATGTCCAGATCCGCGCGCGAGCCATAGGAGCTCTTTTCGGTCTCTCGCTTTTGCTTGGGCGAAACGTGACGGAACACGGTGTCGCTGCTTTCACCCTCGTACGCCAGCGGACGGGTTTGCAGCGTTTGCAGCACGGACAAAATAGCCCCGGCCAGCGTCGACAGGTTCTCGATACCCGGCTCCAGGTCATAGGGCGTGGCGGGCAGTTGCGGGTCCAGCGGCAGCCCCCTGACGATCATCGCCACTTCACGGGACTTTGGAAAATTGCGTAGCTGCTGAATTTTCTCGGTGGCCAGGACACTTTCCAGCAACTGACCCAGGACCGGCATGTGGCGGATACCCGAGGCGCTATCGGTCACGTCCAGCGATGCCAGACCGGCCTGAAGTGTGCGTTGTTCTTCGAGCGACAGATGAATTTGCGGTATCTCCCGTCGGATCGAAGTCACTGATTGTTTTTCCAGCCATTCATGAATGACTTCATCAACACAAGCTGCAGCTTTCCCGATTTCTATATCCAGCTTCGACACGTCCGTGCGCTCCTGTTTGCCCAATCCTTGTGGGTTGAACGGGAAGGTTAACGGAAGGGACTTTTTTGTGTTGCAATGCCGCGTTGTGAAAAGTGCAATGAGGTGGACAGTGGCACTGAATATGTTGGGCGAACTTGAAGCTTTCGCGACCGTGGCTCGCAAGCGCAGCTTCGTCGCCGCGGCACGGACGCTGGGGCGCTCCCCCAGCGCACTGACCCGCGCCGTTCAAGCCCTGGAGGAAAGTGTGGGGCTCAAGTTGTTCATTCGCTCGTCCAATGCCGTGAGCTTGACCGAAGCGGGTGAATGCTTATTGCCCCACGCGTACAAAATGCTCGATCTGCAACGTGAGGTGGATGAAGACCTGGCCGGCCTCAGCGGCCTGGCCTCCGGCTGGATCCGTTTTTCCGCCCCCGAGCTTCTCGGGCACGGGGTATTGCCCCGGTTGATCGCGCAATACTGCGAGCGTTATCCAGACGTAAAAATCGATGTGATTTTCACCGATGAGATCATTGACCCGGCCAAGAGCAAGCTGGACTTCTCGATTCGCGGCGCGTTTCCACAATCCAGCGAATTGATCGGCTTTGCGCTCTGGAGTTACTCACGTTATCTGTATGCCAGCCCCGACTACCTGGAGCGCAACGGCATGCCCGACTCCATCGAGGCACTGGAGTCGCACTCGCTGATCCTGCATACGGCGCCACGGATTCTCAAGGATTGGAATTTTCGCAGTGAGCAGCAGGCCATCAGCTTTCGGGTTCATCCAAAATTTCGTTTCAGCTCCGGTCTGGCGGTATTTCAGGCAGCCCTGGCAGGCGTCGGGATCGCCCGCTTGGCGGACTGGATGGCGGAGCCCGAAGTGGAAGCGGGGCGCCTGTGCCGGGTTTGTCCTGAGTACAAACTCACCTCCAGCAGCGGCGAGAGCCCACAGATGCACGCGGTATACCCGGCCGGAAATTTGCCGCTGCGGGTGAAGGCATTGATGGAGATGATCCGTGACTTGGGTGAAAGCCTCGAATGTAAACGCGGCTCAGCACTGATATGAGGTTACGGGGCGTTTAGCCCAGCCCGGTTACTGTGCAGTTGATCAGACGCTGACACGCTGAAACCCACCCTCGGCTACCGCAGACGAGCATCGACGAGCTGCTACGCCGAGGTTTTGTATTAGAGCGTCATTGACGCGATGGGGCTATCGACGCCAGCAATGGGGGAAACGCCGGAAAATGCCGCCCCATGTCGGCGCAGTCGCTGACGGAGCGTAATTCCCCAAATACCAATGCTCACTGTGGGAGCGAGCCTGCTTGCGGCGGCGTAGTGTCAGCCAACATCAATGGAAGCGCTGAGCTCATCGCGAGCACACTGGGTTTTTGATGTTTACGGGACGGCGTCATGAGCGCTTGGCCGATTGTTGCGTCCACCGGTTGAATCCACAGCCAATAGCAGACATTCGATTGAGTGCCTCTTCGAACCAACCTGCCGATCTTCAGCTAGCGATTGCGGCGTTTCTAGCTACGCTTGCCAGCAAGAGACTGGCGTAAGTACGCCAGCTCTTGAATTGCGGACTCGGGAGCCAACATACATGGATAGCATGCAGGACGTTTACCCATCAGCTACCGTTCTGGTGGTCGACGATACACCCGATAACCTGATGCTGATCGCAGAGTTGCTCAAGGACAAATATCGGGTCAAGGCCGCCAACAGCGGCGAAAAGGCCCTGCGCCTGCTACAGGCAGACCCGCTTCCCGACCTGATCCTGCTGGACATCATGATGCCGGGCCTGTCCGGTCATGACGTTGCCGAGCAGCTCAAGCTTGACGTTCGCATTCGCCACATACCGATCATTTTCCTGACCGCCATGACCGCTATGGAGGACGAGATTCGCGGCTTGAGCCTCGGTGCTGCGGATTACATTACCAAGCCGATCATTCCCCCGGTTCTAATGGCCCGGGTCGAGACTCAGATCAAGCTCAAGGCCGTTGCCGATTTCCTGCGCAATCAGAACGATTTTCTGGAGCAGGAAGTGCAACGGCGCACCCGCGAGGTGATCGCCATCCAGGATGTCACGATCCACGCCATGGCCTCGCTGGCTGAAACCCGTGATAACGAAACCGGCAACCACATTCGCCGCACCCAGCACTACATCAAACGCCTGGCTGAACTGTTGCGCAATCACCCGCGCTTCCGGGACTTCCTCGACGAGGACACCATCAAACTGCTCTTCAAATCGGCACCGCTGCACGATATCGGCAAGATTGGCATTCCTGATCGCATCCTGCTGAAACCGGGACGGCTGACCGCCGAAGAGTTCGAGATCATGAAAACCCACACCACATTGGGACGCGACGCCATCCAGCACGCCGAGGATCAGTTGGGAATAAACGTCGACTTCCTTCATCTGGCCAAGGAAATTGCCTACGGCCACCAGGAAAAATGGGATGGCAGTGGCTATCCACAAGGCGTGGCCACCGATGACATCCCGATCAGCGCCCGATTGATGGCCGTGGCGGATGTCTACGATGCGCTGATCAGTCGCCGCGTGTACAAGCCCGGCATGCCTCACGAGCAAGCGGTGAAAATCATCCGCGAAGGCCGGGGCTCGCATTTTGATCCGGACATCTGTGACGCGTTTCTCGCCAATGCCGAACAGTTTCGCGCAATTGCCGAGCGATTTGCCGACAGCGACCAGGACATGGCCAGGCAGTTAGCCCTGCTTGAGCAAATTGCTGATCGTTCCTGAGCCCCGCGCATCACTCTGCACATCCAGCTGAAAGAGGCCGTTTATGAACAGACTGTTCGAGATGCTCGAGCGCCTGTCCCTGCGCAGCAAATTGATCATCGGCTTCGCGGCGTTGATGACATTGATCCTGATACTCGGCGTGCAAAGCCTGCGCACCCAGTATTCGCTCAGGCATGAAATGCAGCAGCTGTACCAACAGGATCTTGCCGGTATCCAGCATGTGCAGGAAGTTCGGGTGCAACTACCGCATCTGTTGCTGGCCATGCAACGGGCGATCGCGACCAATAACGCCGACATCCGCATCAGCGCCAGGGCGCAGATGGACCACGCCCAAGAGCGCCTCCTCGAAGCGTTGGCGCAGGTGCGTCCAACACTGCGCAGACAGAGCAGCATCAGCAGCCTGCTGGAATTCGAACGGGTATTACAGCGTCTGCAAAAAGATGGCGATGAAGCGTTGGAGTTCGCCGGCAAGGGTTCCTTGGGTCAAGCCTTGATGTTGCTCAACAGTAAGGATTTTCTTGCGTTGGAACAGGGCGGCGACGGGTTGCTCAACCAGATCGAGAAAAACAAGGAAGCCGACATCCACGATACGGCGAAGAACCTCGCTGAGTATGCCCAGCGCAGCAGCATGATCACCTATATCTTGCTGTTGGGCGGTTCAACGTTGGCTTTGCTGTTGACCTGGCTGGTCAGCTATTCCATTCGTGTGCCGCTCAACCGCGTCCGCGTGGCGGTTGATGAATTGGCGTCGGGCAAGCTGGACAGCCAGATCCCCCACACCGACCTGCGCAACGAAACCGGCGACTTGGCGCGGGCCATTGCCACGCTGCAAGTGGAGGCTTGTCAACTTGAACGCCAGCGTTGGGTGAAAGGCCATGCCTCGCTCCTGCAAGTGGATCTGCAACAGGCAGAGACGCCACATCAGTTGGCCCAGGCTTTTTTCAGCCGCATCGCGCCCCGTTTGGGCATATGCCAAGGGGCGCTTTACGTGCTTTATGAGGGCGCTTCGCGCCTGCAATTAGTCGGCGATTATGCGGTGGACAGTGAGCACCCGTTGCCCGCCGAGCTTGAACTCGGTGAGGGGTTGCTTGGCCAGTGCGCACTGGATCGCCAACCCCGTCAGCTTGAGGATCTGCCCGAATCGTTCTGGCATGTGCGCGCGCAGTTGGGCGCAGCAGCCGCCAGCCATCTGATGGTGCAGCCGGTGCTGCGTGGCGAGCGCCTGCTCGGGGTTGTGGAAATGGCTGGCTTTCACTCGCTGGAGGAGAAAGAGGCGTTGCTCTTGCAAGAAGTCCTGCCCAGGCTGGCCGGTGCGATGGCCATTATGGAACGCAGCGAGGCAGCCCAAGCGCTGCTGCAGGAAACACGGCGCCAGGCTGACGAAATGGGCGCGCAAACCTTGCTGCTGGAACACCAGGCCAGAGAGCTGGAGGCCCAGCAGGCAGAACTGCGCGCCACCGAGGCCTGGTACCGCGGCATCATCGAGGCAGCACCGGACGGCATGTTGGTGCTGGGAGCCGACGGCCGCATCCTGATGACCAACCCGCAAATGGACACCTTGTTTGGTTACGCCACCGGCGAGCTGATTGGCGCCAGCATCGAGCGTCTGGTACCGCAGGCTGCCCGCGAGCGGCATGTCAGGTTACGCGACGGCTTCATTGCCAGCGGCGGAACCCGGCAGATGGGCGGCGATCTGGACGATTTGAGCGGAGTACGCAAAGACGGCAGCCTGTTCTCTGTGGAAATCGGCCTTTCCCATTTGCCCCGCCTCGAGGGGCGTGGCGTCTGCGTGTGTGCCTCGGTGCGCGACGTGAGTGAACGCCGGGCGATGGGAGCCAGGCTGCGAACTGCCAGCGATCGCCTGAACCTGGCACAAGAGGCCGGTGACATCGGGTTATTCGACGTCGATCTGGTCAGCGGCACAAACTATTGGACTCCCCAGCTTGAAACACTGTTCGGACTTGAGTCTGGCGGCTTCGGTGGTTCGTTGGCGCACTGGAAGGCGCTGGTGCATCCCGAGGATGTGGCGCGAGTCAGCAGCACGTTCGAGAACGCCGTTCAGAGTGGCGATGATCGCGTCGAGTTCGACTTCCGGATCGTGCGTAAAAACGATGGGCAGGTGCGCACGTTCCGCTCGCTGAATCGCTTCTCACGCACGCCTGACGGCAAGCCATTGCGCGCAACCGGCATCAACATCGACGTCACCGCACTGGCAGAGGCTAGGGCTGCAGCGGAAGAGGCCACGCTGGCCAAGAGCGAGTTCCTCGCCAACATGAGCCATGAGATCCGAACACCGATGAACGCCATCATCGGCATGAGCCACTTGGCGCTGCGTACAGAACTGGATAAACGCCAGCGCAACTACATTGAAAAGGTGCACCGATCAGCGGAGAACCTGCTGGGAATCATCAACGACATCCTCGACTTCTCCAAGATCGAGGCCGGCAGGATGAGCCTCGAACACGTGCCTTTCCGCCTGGAGGACGTATTCGACAGCTTCACCTCGATGATTGGCCTGAAGACCGAGGACAGGGGCCTGGAGTTGTTGCTCCAGATCCCGCCCGACTTGCCCACGGCACTGCTGGGCGATCCTCTGCGGTTGGGGCAAGTGCTGATCAACCTGGGCAACAACGCAGCCAAATTCACCGAGCACGGCGAGATCGTGGTCGGTGTGGAAGAAGTGGGGGCGCACACGGACAGTGTGCAACTGCATTTTTGGGTCCGCGACACAGGCATTGGCATGACCGTCGAGCAGTGTTCACGCCTGTTTCAGTCATTCAGCCAGGCGGACAGTTCGATCACCCGCAAATACGGTGGCACCGGGTTGGGGCTGTCTATCTCGAAGAAACTGGTGGAGCTGATGGCCGGCCGAATCTGGGTCGAAAGTGAACCGGGGATCGGCTCTACATTCCATTTCCAGGTGCAACTCGGCGTGCAGCAAAACGTTCTGCCGCGTCGCATGTTCAAAGCCGGCGAACTGCTTGGTATGCGGGTACTGGTCGTGGATGACAACACCAGTGCCCGTGAAATTCTCTCGGGCATGGCACGCAGCTTTGGCCTGGAAGTGGATGTCGCGCAGAGCGGTAGTCTGGCGCTGCGCATGTTGGCCGACGCCGAGCACAAGGTATTGCCTTACGATCTGGTCTTGATGGACTGGCGGATGCCCGGCATGGATGGCATGGAGGCCGTGAGCAGAATGCATTCCGCCAGTCTGATGCGCACACCATCGGTCATCATGGTGACCGCTTTTGGCCGCGAAGAAGCCCGCGAAGAAGCCGAACGCCAGGGCCTCCAGTTGCCGGTGATACTGACCAAACCCGTTACGCCGTCCTCGTTACTCGAAGCCATCGGTGTCGTGCTGGGCAGAGAGACGAACAGCGATACTCGGGCTGGCGAACGCTCCCTACAAAATGCCGATACCGTCGCCAGTCTCAAGGGAGCGCGGCTGCTTCTGGTCGAAGATAACGAACTGAATCAGGAATTGGCCAGCGAGCTGCTGGAAAGTGTCGGAATACGCTTGCGACTCGCCACGCACGGCCAAGAGGCCTTGGATATCCTCGGCGAGGATGGCGACTTCGATGGCGTGCTGATGGACTGCCAGATGCCAGTGATGGATGGCTACACGGCCACCCGGCAAATTCGCCAGCAACCGCGCTTCAGCACTCTGCCAGTGATCGCCATGACCGCCAACGCTATGGACGGTGACCGCGAGCGTGCGCTCGAATGCGGCATGAACGACCATATCTCCAAGCCACTGAATGTCGAAACCATGTTCGCCACAATGGCAAAGTGGATCAAGCCACGAGCCGCTCAAGCACCGCTGAACGCAGTCTTTGCCGATGGCTTGCCAGATCGTCTTGAGGGCATTGATCTGGCGGCGGGTCTCGCCACCTGCATGGGGCGGCGGGATCTCTACTTACGTCTGCTCTGCAAGTTTCGCGATACTCAGACAGACTTTGCCGGGCAATTCCAGGCCGCACGAATCGATCCGGATCCTGGTGCCGCGGGACGGCTGGCGCACAGTTTGCGCGGCACCGCCGGCAACATCGGCGCCAAGGCTGTGGCGCAGGCTTGCACGTTGTTAGAACAGGCCTGCCAGAACGGCGAGCCGGCTACGGTAGTGCAAGCGCTAGCGATGCAGGTCGAGCATTGCTTGCTCCCGACCCTGGCGGCTCTGGCCGACCTTAAAACAAACACACCGGCCTCCATGGATGGCTACCCGCTGGACGACTCGGCAATCAGGGAGCAACTGAGCAGGCTTATTGTTCTTTTGGACGAAGGTGATACGGCGGCTTCGGACGTGCTGGTGGCACTGCGCAATATGCCACTCGATCGAGCGTTGGCAGAACGGCTGGCACTCGCCGCGGCGCAGGTGGAACTGTTCGACTTTGATCGCGCCTTGCAGCTCATTCAGGATAAATGAGTTGGGTAGCAGGTAGCCGCTAACCATTAACTGCAGTTGACCGATACTGGCCGATTTTTGCCTGTCACCAACGGCAGCAACCGACCGATTCTGTTGAAAAAGTCGGATTTTCAAATGGCCTGAACTCAGGCACGACCACCACCGGAGAACCTACTCACCACATTGAGTGGTTTTTCGGCCCTTCGGTGACCTTTGCTGCTCTGTTATTGGGTTAATTTGAGGTTTTTTGCTTGGTGCAGGCGCACCTATCCCGTGACTGGTGGCCCTTGAGATGAAAATTTGGCCAGCCGTCGCAGGTTCTGCACCGCAGCGGCCAGCGTGAATTCATCCGTCGCGCCACTCATGCCACGTAGCCGCAGGCGATCCAATTTCAGGATGCGCTTGAGGTGGGCAAACAACATTTCGACCTTTTTACGTTCGTGGCGAGAGCGCTGATATGCCGGCGTTGCTGCAATGCGCCGAGCCACATCGCGAGCGGCTTCATGGACGCTGCGAGCGATCTTGCGGAACGCAGTGTTCGGGCAGCACTTGGCTTTCATCGGACACGTAGCGCAATCGGTCTGCCGGGATCGGAAGATGATGGTGTTGGCTTTGGTGACGTGTGAACGCTCGTTTTTGAAGGCTCGCCATTCGCTGCGCAATGGGTTGCCGGCTGGGCAGCGGTATTCCTCGGCCTCTTCATTCCAGTGGAAATCGTTACTCGAAAAGCTGTCGTTCTTGCGCTCAGTTTTGTCCCACACCGGCACATGCGGCTCGATGTCTTTTTCCTCCACCATCCAGGCCAGCATCGGCGCGGTACCGTAAGCGGTGTCGCCAATGAGGCGTTCCGGCTTGATGTCGAACAGCGCTTCGACCCGTTCGATCATCGTCTTGGTGCTCTCGACTTCTGCGGTTCGATGAGCCGGTGTGGGTTCCACATCCATGATCACGCCGTGCTCGGTATCGATCAGATAATTCGTGGAGTAAGCGTAGAAAGCTGGGCCGCCTGGAGCAGCGGTCCAACGGGCCTGAGGATCCGTCAGCGACAGGCGCTTCGGTAGCGTTTCGGCCAGAGCCTCTTCATCGAGCGCCTCAAGATACTCACGCACGGCGCGAGTGGTCAGGGATGGATCGCTCCAGTTGACCTGTTCATCTCCCGGTACGCCGCGCTGCCGACTCGCATCCGCCTTGATGATGCTGGCGTCCACGGCAAAGCCTTCACCTTTGACCAAGCCTGCGTCCATGCAACGACGCAGCACTTCATTGAACAACCAGCGAAACAGATCACTGTCCCGAAAACGGCCGTGTCGATTTTTGGAAAAGGTCGAGTGGTTGGGCACTTCATCTTCAAGGCTCAACCGGCAGAACCAGCGATACGCCAGGTTCAAATGGGCCTCTTCGCACAACCGTCGTTCGGAGCGGATGCCATAGCAGTAGCCGACGATCAGCATGCGGATCATCAGTTCAGGATCAATCGACGGACGTCCAATCGGGCTATAGAAATCGGCGAGGTAATGGCGCAGGTCACTCAGATCGAGACACTGATCAATGCTGCGCAGAAGATGATTGGCTGGGATGTGATCTTCAAGGTTGAACGAGTAAAACAGCCGCTCCTGCCCACTCGATAACTGTCCCATCATGCTCTGTGATCCCCCGCCGGCCAATGAAGCAATTTTGCCGCAGGTCAGACAGGGGAGCTACTTTTTCAACAGAATCGGCCGATTGCTGCCTGTCATGACTGACCGAAATCGACTACTCACGGCAGACAGCCGGGCCACTGGTCTCAAGTGTCATCTTGTTGAGCAGCCCAGTGCTTCATCTCTTCTGCAATGAAGTGATTCACCAGGTCGCTGTACATTTTCTCGATTGCATCCGGATTCAGGCCCTCCGCCTCTGCCCACTCGCGTCGAGTTAATAGCATGGCTTTGAACCGCTCTGGCGCACGAACTGAAGTCGCCGAGGTCTTGAACTTCGAGGCTGCGAGTACGTAGTGAAAGCGCTTGCCCAGCAGTTGAATGACAACCTGATCAAGGGCATCGATCTCGCGCCGGATTTCCTCCATGCTGTAGTGGTCTAATGAAACCGGACACCCATTTAGGCGAGAATGCTCGCCAGATCGAGGTGTCAGATGACCAAACAACGCCGTTCCTTTTCTGCTGAATTCAAGCGCGAGGCTGCCGACCTCGTACTCAAACAAAACTACAGCTACATCGAAGCCAGCCGTTCACTCGGCATCGGCGAATCGGCCCTGCGCCGCTGGGTTGATCAGGTTCAGCAGGAGCGCCAAGGCGTCACTCCACAGAGCAAAGCGCTGACTCCGGAACAGCAGAAAATCCAGGAGCTGGAAGCCCGGATTGCCCGCCTTGAACGGGAAAAATCGATATTAAAAAAGGCTACCGCGCTCTTGATGTCGGAAGATCACGAGCGTACGCGCTGATCAATCAGCTGAGCGTCCATGAGCCGATTGATTGGCTGTGCAAGGTGTTTGAAGTCACCCGTTCGTGCTACTACGCCCAGCGCCTTAGGCGCCGAACACCTGATGTCGAACGGCTGCGGTTGCGCAGCCGGGTGAGCGAGCTGTTCTCGCAAAGTCGCAGTGCTGCGGGCAGCCGCAGCATCCTGTCGCTGATGCGTGACGACGGTGAGCAGCTCGGTCGATTCAAAGTGCGCAGCCTGATGCGCGAGCTTGAACTCGTCAGTAAACAGCCCGGATCACATGCCTATAAACGAGCGACAGTTGAACGGTTGGATATCCCGAACATCTTGAATCGGGAGTTCGATGTTCCGGCACCCAACCAGGTGTGGTGCGGCGACATCACCTACATCTGGGCCCAGGGGAAATGGCATTACCTGGCTGTCGTGCTGGATCTTTGCACACGCCGGGTAGTGGGCTGGGCGTTGTCGGAAAAGCCGGACGCCGATCTGGTTATCAAGGCGCTGGATATGGCTTACGAGCAACGAGGCAAACCTCAAGGCCTGCTGTTTCACTCGGATCAAGGGTCACAGTATGCGAGTCGTCTATTTCGCCAGCGGCTGTGGCGTTATCGGATGCGCCAGAGCATGAGCCGGCGGGGAAATTGCTGGGACAACGCGCCAATGGAGCGCGTGTTTCGCAGCTTGAAAACGGAATGGATACCGACCACGGGTTACAGAACGGCTCAAGAAGCCCAGCGCGATATCAGTCACTTCTTGATGCATCAGTACAACTGGGTTCGACCCCATCAATTCAACGGTGGGTTGGCGCCAGCTCGGGCCGAAGAAAAACTTAACGTCGTGTCCGGGATTAGTTGACCACTACAATGCCTGAACACGCTTCTGGCTGCAAATGATTGATGACTTCCATGTAGGGGGACTCCGTTTGTTGAAAAATCTTGAGAGTGTCAGATTTTTTGTGTGCGGGCCGGTAATGGCCTGCCGTCAGGCAGGCCGGGTTTTACCAGGTCGGCCTGATAAA
This sequence comes from Pseudomonas baetica, assembly GCF_002813455.1. NCBI lineage: Bacteria > Pseudomonadati > Pseudomonadota > Gammaproteobacteria > Pseudomonadales > Pseudomonadaceae > Pseudomonas > Pseudomonas baetica. The sequence continues at coordinate 1,557,336 of NZ_PHHE01000001.1, forward strand.
TCGATCTCCGTACAGAATCGCAAATTGGTTCATCGCACTCTTCCAGTCATGAGCCGCCGAGCCCCAGTTTGCCGTGATGTTACGCAGCCCAAGCCAGATCAGCTTGGTCGCTGCGTCATCCGTCGGGAAGTGGCCCCGGGTCTTGATGATCTTGCGTAGCTGAGCGTTGATGCTTTCGATAGCGTTGGTCGTATAGATCACTTTTCGAATGGCAGGCGGGAAGACAAAAAATGGAATCACTCGATCCCAGGCTCGTCTCCAGGCCGCCACCACCGTTGGGTATTGCTTACCCCAAGGGCCATTTTCAAAGGCATCCAGTGCTTCCTCAGCCGCTTCTGCGTTGATGGCTTGATAGATCGGTTTTAGCGCCTTGGCCAGCTCACGGCGCTTGTCCCACGCCGCGTAATCGAGGCTGTTGCGGATCAAGTGGACGATGCATGTTTGCAGCGTTGTTGCCGGAAATACTGCGCTTAGCGCCTCTGGCATGCCTTTGAGACCGTCAGTCACGGCGATCAGCACGTCCTCTACGCCGCGGGTCTTGAGGTCGTTGAAGACCTTCATCCAGAACTTCGCACCCTCGGTGTTTTCGATCCAGATACCAAGAATATCGCGCGTTCCATCGGGTAAAACACCCAGCGCCAAGTAAATCGCCTTGTTGCGGACAAGGCCTTCTTCTCGGATCTTGACCCGCAGCGCATCGAAGAAAATGACTGGGTACATCGGCTCAAGCGGTCGCTGTTGCCACGCACCAATTTCCTCCATCACCTCGTGCGTGACTGAGCTGATGAAGTCATGGGAAACGTCCGTCCCGTATTGCTCAGAGAGGAAAGCGCGGATTTCTCGAACGGTCATGCCTCGGGCATACATGGCGATGATCTTGTCATCAAAACCGGTGTAACGCCGCTCATGCTTGGGGATCAGAATGGGGGCAAAACTGCCATCCCGATCACGGGGAATCTCCAGCCGCAGCGGGCCATCCCCCGTCAAAATCGTCTTGCCCGTTTTGCCATTGCGCTGGTTGGTTTCATCCTCTGGGCGCTGCGCGCCCGGCGGATACCCCAGGTGGTGACCGAGCTCGGCACTCAATGCTCGCTCAATCAAGGCCTTCTTGAAGGCCGCAGAAGCGTCTTCAATAGCCTCTGCGGTAATCAGCCCCTCACCGAACTCTTCGAGCAGCTCCTTGGGGATTTTTGGTAGGTCACGCAGGGGTTTCTTTTTGGTTGGCATACATGCACCTCTTACTCATGTTATGCCCGAACACAAAATTTCTGACACCCCCGGCATACATGCACCTCTTACTCATGTTATGCCCGAACACAAAATTTCTGACACCCCCAAAATCTTGGGACTTCACCGTCCTTTTCCGACCGATTCTGTTGAAAAAGTCCACCTTGGTTTCCATGGCAGAAAAGTACGCGTCTGAGATTGAAATCCTCACTTTTGGCTGAGGCTTCCGGGCTCAGATTTCACGTAGCAACGTGCAAAAGTTGCATTTTCCCCGGTCAATATCCGGGCAGTTGAGAGGAGCGACTTTTTCAACACAATCGACCGATAGCAGTCCTTCATGAATAGCTGCTCAATATGGGCCGAAACTGACCCACCCTTGATTTCGCACCTGTTCAACCCTTTCCAGCCCCACTCAATCTCTTTATGGCGTCATCCCGCAATGATGTTAAACGCGGTAGCTGCCAACACTTCCCCATTAACCATCACTCTCACCCCATGCCCCCCAACAAAATGCTTACGCGTCGTAAAATCCTTAATCACTTGGCGCCGTCCCACCACCACACTCCCAAACCCCGCCAACACCACCGTCTTCAACTTGAAAACCTTCCCCGAAACCCCGCCATTCGCCTTAACATAGTCAATCGCATAATCAATCACCAACCTCTGCTCCTCAGCCACCGTCGACTTCACCACAAACGACAACGTAATCGCTTCCCCCAGTCTCACCACCGCCGGCTCAACCTTCACATCCAGCAACTCAACCTCAGGCTTCCCGCCAGCGCCAATCACCGTCAGCGCCCGCAAATCCCCCTGTTTGATCAAACTGCGCAGCGCATGCTTCGCAATCCAGGCGGTGTGTTTGTTCTCCAGCGACCAACCTTCAATCGTGTCGAGCACCCATTCCGGATGCACCTTCGTCACGTCATTCAAATGATTCGCCACGGACTTGCGCACGTACAAGCTCTCATCCGCCTTTAATCGATCCAGTATCCCGGCGGCCAATTGCGGATCAGCCTGTATCGGTTCCAACCTAAAGGACCACGGCAGGCGAGGGCGGCTGCCTTCGCTGACGAGGCGGCGGACGTGGTGGTTTTCGTCTTGGGTCCAGTCGTGCATTTGTTCCAGAGAGCGTTCCAGGTCGCTGCGCAGGAAGTGGCGGATGGCGAATTCGGAGGAGCCGAAGGTGGTGAAGTATTTCAGGGCGTCCATGGAGGTATCGAAGGCGTGCGCGCCGTAGCTGGCGACGTAGTGCGGCAGGCACATGCTGACGAATCCGCTGTTCAGGCGTGGGGCGAGTTCGCGCAGGACTTCGAGGGAATCTTCGTAGTCCAGCGGCAGCACGGCGTGCAGGCTTTCGCTGACGCGGGCCATCCGCTGCATCACCGACAACTCAGCCAGTCCATCATTGGCATGCTTCAAAAACGCCTTGGCCTTAAACGCCGGATACACGGCGCTCATTTCTGTGGCGATGTGTTGCAAACGCTCAGCGTTAAAGATCTCTTTCAGTGCCGGTGCCGCGGTTTCAGGTGCGCTCATGGTCAGGTCATCGGCGTGCTGACGAACGCTTCAAGCGTTTCAGCGTAGGCGGTGTAGCGGGCGATGTGCGGATAGCGCGCCACATCGATCTGGTCGGGGACGACGAGGTCGGTGAAGCTCCAGGCGACGGCGAGGCTGATGCCGGCCTGGCTCAGGGTGCCGTCGGTGGGCAAACCGGTTTTTTCGAGTTCGTGTTCAAGCGCAGTAAACGCAGCGGCGAGTTGGCCTTCGACACGTTCGACCCACGGTTGGTATTGATTGTCGGCCGGGCGCAGGTTGCGTTCGTAATAGAGTTGCACGGCTTTTTCGCAGGCGGCGAGGCTGAGGCCGATCAGGCGCAGGGCGTGGGCGCGTTGGCTCAGGTCTTTCGGCAGCAGGCTGTTGCCGGCGACGGTTTCGAGGTAGTCGAGGATGAGGGTCGAGTCCATGAGGACGACGCCGTCGTCGAGGATCAGCGTGGGCGCTTTGACCACCGGGTTGATCTGCTGGAATTGCTCGAAGTGGCGGAACACCGAGACGGGCTCGTGTTCGAGGTCGATACCGAGGCGTTTGGCGGAGATCGCCACGCGGCGCACGTAAGGGGAGTCCAGCATGCCGATCAGTTTCATGACGCGTTCCTTCAAGTCAAACCGGTGGGGTAGGCATAACCTAGCGGAGGTTGGCGGAAATGTCAGTCGTCGAATCCGGCCTGTTCGTGAATCTCATCGACATTCAGTTCGAGTCGATAGGCGACGGCCACGAACAACGCCTGGCACAGGCACAAGGTCGCGCTCAATGAACGAAAGGCGAGGGCGCTGCCTTCGTTGACCAGCAATACGCTGTTCGCGCCTTTGGCCAGTGGTGAGAGGTGGCTGTCGGTAAGGATCAGGGTGTTGGCCTGCTGCTGGCGGGCGTAGTGCAGGCAGTGTCGGGTTTCCTTGGCGTAGGGGGTGAAGCTGATGGCGATGACCAGATCGCCTGCGCGCACGCTGCGCATTTGCTCGCGATAACTACCGCCAAGCCCGGAAACCAGGTGAATGCGCTTCTGCGTGTGTTGCAAGTTGTAAACGAGGTAATCGGCGACGGCGAAGGAGCGGCGCACGCCGACGACATAGATGTTGTCGGCGTGGGTGATCAGGTCGACGGCTTTTTCGAAGGCGATGTCGTCGAGTTCGCGGCCCAGGCGTTCGATGCCGGAGCGGGTGGCCTCGATGCATTCGCGGGCGAGGTCGCCGTCGCTGGCTTGCTGCGACTGGTCGGCGATCATGTTGCGGATGCGTTGCTGGTAGTTCTGCACCGGCGAGGCTTTGTGGGTGTAGGCGGTGCGGAACAGTGCCTGCATCTCGCTGAAACCGCTGAAGCCGAAGCGCTGGGAGAAGCGGACGATGGCGGACGGGTGGACTTCGCACTCACGGGCGATGTCGCTGATGCGGTCGACCATGATCCGGTCGCTCTGCTGGCTCATGTAGCTGGCGATGCGTTTGAGCTGGCGCGGCAGGGTTTCGTATTCTTCGGTGATCAGTTGCAGCAGACGCTCGGCAGTGATCGGGGGGCTGGCGAGGGTGGGCTCGTCGGAGGCCGGCAGATCGGGGCTTGGCATAAGTCATCCTTTGGGCACAGCGTGCTGGTTTGGCCTGATATTAGTGGGGCTTTGCCGGGTCTGCCTGGCTGAAACGATGCACTGGCGCATGAAAAAATCGCCACAAGGACGCCGCTCGGTTAGCCGTTTGTCTTCTATATACAGCCGCTCGACTGAATTTCTTGCTATAAACGCACTCCGATGACCGCTGTGGTGCCTGTGTCAGAGCATTTTCCGGGCGTTGTCGGACAAATTCCCTGTATTTACAGTTGCTGATGCCTGAAACGGGCCTTAGACTGCCGCCCCTCGTAAATTGAGTGCCGGGTGGCGTTTGCAATAAACGATGCCTTTTCGTCGACCGGACACGGTTCGCCGGAACGCTCCCTATTTCGCCTTAATGCACGTTTTTTTATAGAGATATCAATGACAAAGGACAAGTTGCTGGCCATGCCGGCAGATGACTACATGAATGCAGAGCAACACGCTTTCTTCAGTGAGCTGTTGCAGAACATGAAAGTCGAAACCCACGAGCGCATTGAGCAAAACCGTATCGCCATCGAAAGCCTGGACACTCCGGCTGACCCGGCGGACGCGGCTTCGGTTGAAGAAGAGCGCACCTGGCTGGTCAACGCGATTGATCGCGACCAGCGCATGCTGCCGCAACTGGAACAAGCCCTTGAGCGCATCAAGGAAGACAGCTTTGGCTGGTGCGACGACAGCGGCGAGCCTATTGGCCTGAAACGTCTGCTGATCAGCCCGACCACCAAGTACTGCATCGAAGCTCAAGAGCGTCACGAGCAGATCGACAAGCACCAGCGTCAGGCCTGATTCTGTACGGTAACCCATGAATGTGGGTTACCCCGAAAAGATCGCAGCCTTCGGCACCTCCTGGATGGAGTTGCAGGGGCTGCGATCTTTGTTTTTGCTCGTCTGCGATATTTCCCGTCGTTCCATTGACCTGACACAGACCCCACGACTAACGGACCATGGATAATGGCGTTCTAGTGGCGTTTAATGCAGTCACAATAATGAGAATAAGCGTGGGGTGTTGATATGACGAGAGATGGATCTCTGGTTGGGGCTTTGCCTGCACCAGTGCTTTTGCCGAAAAACCGCTGGATCGCACCGACTCTGCAAAGCATCGCCCTGATGCTGTTGCTCGCCGGCATGACGCTGGGTGAGTGGTCGCTTTACATTGGCATGCCCTTGGCGGTGCTGATTGTCTGGCTGCCGCGCCTGCGCTCCCGAGCAGTCCCCGATGTACAGCCTGCCGACACTGGCAGCGCCATTTGCGAACTGACCCGTGACCTTTCCTACACCACCAGCCATAACGCCTTGTCGGCTGCTGGCGTGGCGTTTTCGGTCAAGGAGCTGGCGAGCAAACTGGAATCGCAACTCGATGCCGCCGCGCGGATTGTCAGCAATGCCGAGGTGATGATCGCCACCGAACATGCGACGTCTCAGTTGAGCCGCGAAGCGCTGGCGGCAGCCAGTGAGGCGCATCACAGCAGTGCGGCGGGGCGAACCGAGTTGGTCGACTCGATCGCGCGCATGCACCAGCTCAGTCAGCGCGCCAATGCCAGTCGCGAACTGATCGAAGCCTTGAGTCTGCGCAGTGATGACATTCAGCGGGTGACGCTGGTGATCCAGTCGATTGCCAGTCAGACCAATCTGTTGGCGTTGAACGCGGCGATTGAAGCGGCGCGCGCCGGTGAACATGGTCGCGGGTTTGCCGTGGTGGCGGATGAGGTGCGCGGGCTGGCGGCCCGAACGGCGTCGGCCACGGGGGAAGTGGGCGAGATGGTCGCCGACATCCAGCAACGCACCGCACAAGTCGTGGAGCAGATCCGCGAGCTATCGAGCGACTTGCAGACGGGCGTCGAACAGGTCGAGCACACTGGTCAGCACTTGGAAAACATCGCACGCCTGGCGGCTGGCGTGGAAGGCCAGGTCGGCGAGATCGCCCGGGGCGCCGAGACCAATCGCGAACAACTCGATAGTCTGTTCAAAGCCATCGAGCAGATGCGCAGCGATCTGGCGATCAGTGATCAACAGACCCGTCGCCTCGCCGAAGCGGCAGTGCAGATGGAAGGGCAGGCGGAAACCATCAGCGAGCGCCTGGCTGAAGTCGGTCTCGATGATTACCACCAGCGTATTTATGACCTGGCGCGCGAAGGGGCGAGCCAGATTGCCGCGCGGTTCGAGGCGGATGTCGAGCAGGGACGGATCAGCCTTGAGGATCTGTTCGACCGTCAGTATGTGCCGATCGCGAATACCCAACCGGCCAAGTTTCAAACCCGCTTCGACCGTTATACCGATCAGGTTTTGCCGACGATTCAGGAACCGCTGTTGCCGCGTCACGAAGGTCTGGTGTTTGCCATCGCCTGCACGCAGCAGGGTTATGTGCCGACGCACAATCAGGCATTCAGTCAGCCGTTGACCGGGGATGTTCAGGTCGATGCGGTCAACAATCGCACCAAGCGCAAGTTTGCCGATCGCACCGGAATTCGCTGTGGCAGCCATCAGCAACCGGTGTTGTTGCAGACCTACACGCGTGACACGGGCGAGTTGATGCACGATTTGTCGGTGCCGATCATGGTCAAAGGCCGGCACTGGGGCGGGTTGCGGTTGGGCTATAAACCGGAAAGTCCGCGCTGATCGATTGTTACGTTTGATGCAACGAATCTGTGCACGGCGGTTGCTGTTTCCTCTGTGGCGAAATCATTAATATGCCTACATAGTTAGGTTGCTAATGAAATTGAGAGGTCAGCATGCAGTGCAGAGTGGATGTTGCCGTGATGATCGGCAGTGGCGTGCCCGCCGGTTTGCGTGCGATGGGGCAAAGCGTTTGCTGGGTCGTCTTACTCAATGGCGAGCGGCGCGGCACTGCGTTTGCCAGTCGCGACGAGGCCGAGGAGTGCAGGGCTGCGTGGCTCGCCCGTTTGCAAGCCGAGCCGGGAGACAGCCTGCACTGATCAGGGTTATTTGTCGTGGTGCAGACGCAAGTTGAGTTCATCGACCACCACGGCTTCTTCGCCATCACCCCGTAACCATTCCTTCAGCAGTTGTGCCTGTGACGGCGTCCAGAAATCGGCGTCGATCAGTTTGATGTCGGCGTCCAGTTGATGGGTTTCGATGAAGTCGTCGATTGCTGTGCCTTCCGAAGGCAGTCCCAGTTGATCAAACAGGGTTTTCAGATCGTAAGTCGGCAAATCCATCATGTGCTCCTTGTTGGTTTGCGCCGGTATGGCGCAGTCACTCACTCTCTTTATCTGAGGCAACTGCTGGCCAGGAGTTCGATTTGCAATTCAAGTGAACGGGCGAGTGCGCAAGCCTCGTTGTGATCCTCTCTGAAACCTCTTACGCGTCCTGTGGACTTTTCCTTTATGTGAAAGAAGGCATTGCCCGCCGGCACCACTTGAAAGCGCGGAGTCTGCTGGTTTTCTGCCGGCTCCGGAAAATCCTTCAGTGTGCTGACATGCAGGATCAGCGGCGATTTGAGGCGGGCGTCAGTGGCCCTGGCAGAGTGAGTAAGCGTGCACATGTGAAGTCCTTTTCATCAGTAGGCCGATATTTACTGGCCGTTTCGGGTAGTCGTGAGGAGCATCGCTGCTCTAGAATCGCCAGTACCTGTTGACGACAGGGCTTATCTAAAGCAATTTTTCGCGAGCGATATGTCGGAAAAGTGCTTTTTTTCGTGAGAATTGTCCCTAAAGTTTGTAGTCAGCTATCTCTGAGAGCATGTGAGGAATTTTCCTGCGAGCTTTGGCGACTCAGGGATGAGTTTCGCGAGTGACAATCCAGTAGTCTTGCAACCCTCGCGTTGAACGAGCTTTCTGCTGCGTTCGGGTTTTTTTGAGTCATTTGGCAGTTCCATCGGCCTGGCCGTATTTTTGCCGTGCGCGTTTTCCGTGTGCGGTTCTTTTTCAGATGTGGGGATGTTTCTTTGGCAGTCAGTAACCTCGATATGCATGCTTTGTTTGTGTTGGGTGATTTGCGCGCAAAGCTGGTCAAGCTGTTTCAATCACGTTTTGTTTACATCACCGAGCAGAACGCCGAAGGCATTTATGTAGCCGAAATCGACACCGACAGTGCTTTGGTGGTCGATGACAAACCGGGGCTCAAGCTCAAGGTCGGTGATCATTTCAGTGCGTCGGTCTTGCCCAGTCGTGAAGGCGGCAAGCTGGATATCCGTTTTCGCGAAATCAAACTGACGGTCTATGGCATCGGCGACTACGCCTTCGTCGACACCGCTGACGGCCACGCGATCCTGTTCAAGGAAGGTCACAGCGTCGTCACCGTGTTCGCCGCCAATGAGCAATTGCAGGAAGGCCTGACCAAAACCCTGAAAGCCGTCACCGGCAAAGCCGCGAAGTGGCGCAAGGGCGAACTGGCGACCTTCAAGGCCAGCGAGTGACCGGCGACATGAGTCGGGCCGACTTCCATTCGCAACACCTCGACAGTGCGCGAGAAGAGGCCCTGCGTCTGTTCGCTGCCAAGGCCGAGAAGCGGGGCGCCTGGCTGGGGTGGGTGGCTGCGCAGATCTACTCCCTGCGTCCAGCGGAATACGCCAGCATGGTCAGACGCGAGCTGCAAAGCTTGCAGGAAAAGTCTGATTCGTAACCTCGTCCGGGATTGGGCCCGGAAAAAGCAGGAACCTCGGCTACAGTCAGTTGACTGAGTATTCAGAGGCTTGCGGTCTTCTGTCAGGCCAACCTGCTATTGCTGTGAACAGCACGAGGTGCAAAAGCATGAACGGATTTCGACGGTTGCTGGCCGCGGGCCTGGCCACATTGGCTTTGCTGACATCAGCGCAATCGGCCATGGCGGCACAGACACCGATCCATTTTGCCGACCTGAACTGGGAAAGCGGCAGCCTGATCACCGATGTTCTGCGGATCATCGTCGAGAAGGGTTATGGATTGCCAACCGACACCTTGCCCGGAACCACCATCACCCTGGAAACCGCGCTGGCCAACAATGACATCCAGGTGATTGGCGAGGAGTGGGCCGGGCGCAGCCCGGTGTGGGTCAAGGCGGAAGCCGAAGGCAAGGTGGTGAGCCTGGGCGATACGGTCAAGGGCGCCACCGAAGGCTGGTGGGTGCCGGAATACGTGATCAAGGGTGATCCGGCCAAGGGCATCAAGCCGCTGGCACCGGACTTGCGCAGTGTCAGTGACCTGAAAAAGTACAAGGACGTGTTCAAGGACCCGGAAAACCCGAGCAAGGGGCGCTTCCTCAATAGCCCGATCGGCTGGACGTCGGAGGTGGTCAACAAACAGAAGCTGACAGCTTACGGTTTGCAGAACGACTACACCAACTTCCGCAGCGGCTCGGGCGCGGCGCTGGATGCCGAAATCAGTTCGTCGATCCGTCGCGGTAAACCGGTGCTGTTTTATTACTGGTCACCCACGCCGTTGCTGGGCAAGTTCAAACTGGTGCAGCTGGAAGAGCCGCCGTTTGATGCCGAGGCCTGGAAGACGCTGACCGATGCCGATAATCCCGATCCGAAACCGACCCGCTCGCTGGCGTCGAAGCTGTCGATCGGGGTGTCTACGCCGTTTCAGAAGCAGTATCCGGAAATTTCCGAGTTCTTCAGCAAGGTCGATTTTCCGATCGAGCCGCTGAACAAGGCGTTGGCCGAGATGAGCGAGAAGCACACGGCGCCGCGTCAGGCAGCAGAAGCTTTCATGAAAGCGCACCCGGATGTGTGGCAGGCATGGTTGCCGAAGGATGTGGCGGATAAGGTGTCGGCTGATTTGAAATAAGGGTTGAGACTACCGGCCTATTCGCGAGCAAGCCCGCTCCCACAGGGGATTGCATTCCAAATGTGGGAGCGGGCTTGCTCGCGAAGCTTCTAGAATTTCGTTTGCACCGCTAACTCGAAGGTGCGCGGCGTACCCAAATAGTACGCCGGCGAAACATGTGCAAACTCGGCGTACACCTCGTTGGTCAGGTTGCGTACCCGCCCGGTGACGGTGGTGTGTGAATCAACCTTGTAGCTGAGGAAACTGCCAAACAACGTGTAAGACGGCACGGTCATGGTGTTGGCGTTATCGGCAAACACCGACGCCACGTAACGCGCATCAACCCCACCTTGCCATTGCGGCGAAAAATCATAGGTCAGCCACAGGTTGCCGACCCGATCCGGCACGTTGGTCGGTGTGTTGCCTTTGCGCGATACCACTGCACCTGCGGCATTCTTTTCAGTGAAGTCATCGTATTGCGCGTCGACCCAGGCGAAATTGCCCTCGGCCAGCAGTTTGTCGGTGATGCGCAATGAGCTGGCAATCTCGATGCCTTTTGATGTCTGCTGACCGACCGGGATGCTGCTGGTCGGGTCCAGGGGATCGGTGACGGCGAAGTCCTTGCGCTCGATGGTGTAGGCCGCCACCGTTGCCGAGCCACGGCCGTTCAGATAGTCGAACTTGCTGCCAATCTCCCATTGCTTGCCGGTCGAAACGTCAAAGTCCTGCGTGCCGTTCGGTTGCTCGGCAGCGGTGCTGTATTGCACGTAGACGTTGGCTGATGGAATGAACTGATACGTCAGGCCGGCGCGACCAGTGACCGGTTCCCAACGGCGCTTGAGGTGACGCGGATTGCTCGCGGTCACGGCGCGGTGGTTGGTTACGTCGAGGCCGATGTCGTCGTAGCGCAGACCGGTGAGCAGCGACAGTTTGTCGGTCAATGCCAGACGGTTTTCCACGAACAGCGCTTTGGTGGTGACCTCGTTAGTCTTGTCGCTGATCAGGGCCGGGTGGGTGCCGGGAATGTCGTAGAAGCGCCCCGGCCGATAGTTGTTCGGGTTCACCGTATTCGCGTTTTTGATGTTCAACGGATAGTTGGTGGTCTGATTGACCTTGTACTCAAAGCCACCCGACCACGTCGTATCCAGACCGAACAGCGTGTTGTCATGCCGCAGTTCGAACTGGTTGCCGTTCTGCTCGCCCTGATGTCGCACCTGATACGCCGTCGAGCGGTTTACCGCCGAGTTGTCGGCGTTGTACTGATAGGTTTCGAGGTTGCGGTAGTCACGCTGGCTGTCGAGGTGGTACAGCGTGTTGCGCAGGGTGGTGCTGTCGTTGATCCGGTAGTCGATGATCGAACGCACCCAGATCGTCCGCTGTTCATAGCGACCGTCCGCGACGTTGTAGTTGTTGAAGCGGTTGTGTTTATCAATCTTCAACTCGCCGGCCTTGGGATTGAGTACAGGCGTGCCCCAATACGGACTGTCCTCGTGCTCATCCTGATATTCCAGGGCAAGGGTGTGCGACAGGTCCGGCGTCAGGTCGCTGAGTAGCGAAAACGCCACGCTCCAGGCATCACGCTCTTGCCGGTCGATGTAGCCGTTGCTGGTGTTGTGGCTGACGTCGAGTCGCGCGTAGTGCTGCACGTCGCTGCTCGGGTCGGTCAACGCATGGTTGAGGCCGAAGGCGGTTTCGGTGGTGTCATGGCTGCCGTAGCTGACACGGCCCTCAACCGCCCGTTCGTCGCGGGTTGCCAGTTTGGTCACGTAATTCAACGACCCACCGACAGAGCCAGCGCCGTTGATCAGCGACGACGGACCGCCGACCAGTTCAACTCGATCGTAAATCCATGCATCCACGGGGCGGGCGAGGCCGCCGGACACGTTGATGCCGTTAAACATCTGCGTGATCTGGCTGCTGGTGAAGCCACGATAGGAGACGAAGCCGCCAAAGCCAGGCGGTGCGCTGGCGTTGACCCCGGGCAGCGTGTTGGCGGCATCCTGGAAGTTTTGCGCGCCGTGGCGTTCGATGTCGTTGCGATTGGCGATGGCGACCGAGGCGGGCGTGTCGCGCACGCTCAAACCGAGGCGCGAGGCCATGCCGCTGGATTGCTCCAGGCTCAGGCCCGGCTCGGTGCCGGACTCGCCGTCAATGGTGATAGGCGCCAGATCCACGGTGGATTGCGCCCAGACGTTAACGGACAGGCAGCCACACAGGCTCGCCAGCAAAGTGAGTTGTTTCATGATTGAATCCTGAATGCTTGTCTAGGAATCAGCGCACAGGCAAACGCCGCGCGTTGGCGCAGTGGGCTGACAAATCAAAAAGGCAAGAACACTCAGGCGAGCGGGGGCGCGCGAGGGTTGGCCGAGGGCCAGGTAAAGCGGGCAGGGAGGTCGGCACTGACGATGGGCGCCAGCGGCGGGCTGTGTTGTTCCGGCAGGATCGCCAGGGTCACGCTGGAGTTGAACGCCGGGCCCATGCCACCGATGGAGCACAACGGGCAACCGAACGCTTTGGACAGGGTTGGCAGTTTTTCTTCGGAAGGATTGGAGGTGAGCGGCGCTTGTGTCGCCGGGTCCACCGTACAGAACTGGCCGCCGATACCGTTGAGCTGCATGCCGACCATTTGTCCGTGACCGATGCTGCAGGCGAACACGTTGAACAGGACGCAGCAATAAAGCATCCAGGCCAGCAGTGAGCGATCGGAACAGGAGAATTTCATGGGGCGGCACTTTACCGTACCGCTGATCGGTCGTGCACTTGAAAAAAAGCCGACTAGGATGATTTGTTCAAATCCCTTTCAAGGATTTCAACCATGACCTTTGTGTTGGCTCAATGGCTGGTGACAACGTTCGCGGTAATCGCCCTGGTGCATGTGTACTGGGCGCTGGGTGGGCAGTGGGCGGCGGTGGCGGCGGTGCCGCAAGTGCCGGTGGAAGGTTTTGTCAAAACGATGCGCCCGGCGTTCAAGCCGTCGGGCTGGATCACGTTGCTGGTGGCGGGGGCGTTATTGGTGATTGCCGCGCTGGTGTGTTTGCGGGTCGGCTGGGGAATGCCGGCAATGCATCACAAAGCGCTGCAATGGGTGATCAGTGCGATTGCATTGTTGATGTTTGCCCGGGCGATTGGCGATTCGCATCTGGTGGGGTTTTTCAAGGAAGTGAAAGGGTCACGGTTTGCGCGGCTGGATACCTGGGTGTATTCGCCGTTGTGTCTGGGCTTGGGGGCGGGGTTGTTGGCGGTGGCTTGGGTCTGAGTCTGATAGGGATGTGTGTGGTTGGCAGGGCAGGCCTCTTCGCGGGCAAGCCCGCTCCCACAGGGGATCGCATTCCAATTGTGGGAGCGAGCCTGCTCGCGAAGAGGGTGGACCCGGCAACACAAAACTGCTGGGTCAGCTACCGCTTTCCGTACGGCGGCTGCTGACCTCTGCCGGCACATCATCCCCGGCCATACGTTTGCGGAACAACGCCGCCCGCGCCAGCAGCAACGTGGTCACCGGCACTGTGATCGCCAATAGAATCGGGATCAGCCAGGCATGCAGCACCGGCCCGGATTTCAACGCTGAAAAGCAAATGATCGACGCCAGTGCCACACACCACGCCCCCAGCGTCGACGCCAGCGCCGGTGGGTGCATGCGCTGGAAATAATCCTTCATCCGCAATAATCCGGTCGCGCCAATCAGGGCGAACACGCCGCTGAGCACCAGCAGGATCGCCACCGGAATCTCAACCCAAACAGACAACTCCGCGTTCATTCGATCACCTCGCCACGCAGCAGGAATTTCGCCAGGGCAAATGAGCCGACGAAGCCGAACAGCGCGATCAGCAGCGCCGCTTCGAAGTAAGTGTCACTGGAGTAACGAATGCCCAGGGTGAGCATCATCAGCATCGCGACGATGTACAGATAGTCCAGCGCCAGTACCCGATCCTGCGCCGAAGGCCCTTTGAACAGGCGGACCAGGGTCAGCACCATGGCCAATGAAAACAGGAACAGCGTCAGCAGGATTGCGTTCGACAGTAATGGGCTCATTCGAAAATCTCCATCAGCGGCCGCTCGTAAGTGCTCTTGAAGTGCTCGATGAATTGCGCCTCGTCATCCAGATCCCAGACATGCAATAACAGAATGCTGCGATCCAGCGCCAGCTCTGACCACACCGTACCGGGCACTACGGTGCAGATCATCGCCAGCGTCGCCAGGCCGTGGGCATCGCGCAGCTCGAGCGGCACTTTGACGAAGCACGAACGAGGGGGGCGGCGGCCGGCGTTGAGCACGCCCCAGGCGACGATCAGATTGGACATCACCACGTCACGCCCTACGATCATGAACAGGCGCAGAATCGTTCCCGGACGGCGAATGCGCACCTGTTTAGGACGCAGTTTGCGCATCATCAACGGTGCCGCGAAACCCAGTATGGCGCCGAGCAGCAGATTGCCGGGGCTGATCGACAGGTTCAGCGTCAACCACAAGACGCACAGTGCGATGGACAGCAACGGGGCAGGAAATACACGTTTCATGGCTGCACCTCCTGCAAGGCTGTCCGGGCTTCCGGGCTCGGTACGGCGCGGGTGCCGAGCACCGCCATCACGTATTGCTGCGGGTTGTTCAGCGCGTCGGCAGTGGCCTGGGTGTAGCGCAGCAGCGGTTCGGCCTTGAAGGTCAGAGCGATGCTCAATCCCAACAGCAGGAAAATCGGCGCGCATTCAAGCTTGCGCAACAGCGGTGAAGGGCGCTCCTCTGGCGTCCAGAAGCGCTGGATGCCCAAGCGCGAGAACGCCATCAAAGAGGCCAGCCCGGACAGGATCAGCAGCGCCAGCAACGCCCATGCGGCGTTGGAAATCGGCGCCCCGCTGCCCAGCCCCAGTGGATTGAGCAGCGCGCCGATCAGACTGAGCTTGCCGATGAAGCCGGACAACGGCGGCATGCCAATGATCAGCAGGGCGCAGGCAATGAAGCTCAAGCCGAGGAACGCCATGGTCCATGGGATGACCTGACCGACCACGGCTTTCTGTTCGTCGTCGAGGTTGATGCCCTTGGGCGGTTGCAGGGATTCCTGCGGTCGTGGCAGCAATTCGCTTTCATCTTCCAGCGGGATTTCGTTGGCCGAGCGCGAACGCTCGATCAATTCGGCCAGCAGGAACAGTGCACTCAACGCCAGTGTCGAGCTGACCAGATAGAACAGCGCCGCACCAATCAGGTTCGGCTGGGCGAAACCGATGGCCGACAGCAAGATCCCCGCCGACACCAGAATGCTCAGGCTGGCCATGCGCTCCAGACGTTGGGCGGCAATAATCGCCAGCGCCGCGCAGGCGATGGTCGCCATGCCGCCGTAGATCAGCCAGTCGCCACCGAAGAACGCCGAAGCCCCGGCCTGGCCGGAGAACAGCAGCGTCCACAGGCGCAGAAGGGTGTAGACGCCGACCTTGGTCATGATCGCGAACATCGCCGCCACCGGGGCACTGGCCGAGGAGTAGGCCGGCACCAGCCAGAAGTTCAGCGGCCACATACCGGCCTTGGCCAGGAACGCTACCGCCAGAATCCCCGCGCCAGCGTGCAGCAAGCCACGGTCGGCTTCCGGCACCAGCGGGATTTTCAGCGCCAGATCGGCCATGTTCAGCGTGCCGGTGACGCCATAGATCAATGCCGCGCCAATCAGGAACAGTGAGGAGGCGAGCAGGTTGATCGAAATGTAATGCAGCCCCGACGACACCCGCGCCCGGCCCGAGCCGTGCAGCAACAAGCCATATGAAGCGGCGAGCAACACTTCGAAGAACACGAACAGGTTGAATAGATCCGCCGTGAGGAATGCGCCATACAGGCCCATCAGCTGGATCTGGAACAATGCGTGGAAGCTCGACCCCGCGCCATCCCAGCGTGCCATCGCAAAGAGCAGGGCGCTGACGCCGATGATCCCGGTGAGTACCAGCATCAACGCCGACAGGCGATCGACCACCAGCACGATGCCGAACGGCGCCTGCCAGTTACCCGGCAGATACACGCCGATGGAGCCCGGCACGCCGGTGGTCTGCGTCCATTGCAGCAGCATGACCGAGATAAACAGGCCGACGAGGCTGGAGAACAGGTTGATTTTCGCCTTCAGCGGCCGGTGCTTCTCACCGAGCATCAGCATGACGGCAGCGGTCAGCAGCGGCAGCAGAATCGGTGCGGCGATCAGGTGAGTCATCGCCATCATTCTTTAGGCTCCCGGCCGTCAACGTGGTCGGTACCGGTCAGACCGCGCGAGGCAAGCAGAACGACGAGGAACAACGCGGTCATGGCGAAGCTGATGACGATCGCGGTGAGGACCAGTGCCTGTGGCAGCGGGTCGGTGTAATGCAGCAGGTCTTGGGTCACGCCATCCTTGATCACCGGCTCCTTGCCGATGAACAGGCTGCCCATGCTGAAGATGAACAGGTTGACGCCGTACGACAGCAGGCACAGGCCCATGACCACCTGGAAGGTCCGGGGCCGCAGGATCAGCCAGACGCCGGATGCGGCGAGCACGCCGATGGCGATTGCGATGACTTCTTCCATCAGACGGCTCCTTTGCTGGCGACGGACTTGGGCAGAGACGCGGTCTTGTGGCCACGCACCGATTGGTGGGCGAGGGCAGTCAGGATCAACAGTGTCGAGCCCACGACCACGGCATACACACCGATATCAAAGAACAGCGCGCTGGCGACATGGATGTCACCCAGCAACGGCAAGCTGAAATGCCAGGTGTGGGTGGTGAGGAACGGATAGCCGACCACCATCGCCCCGAGCCCGGTGGCGGTGGCGAACAGCAACCCGGTGCCCATCCAGCGCAGTGGCCGCAGGCTCATTTGCGCCTCGACCCACTGCGTACCGGCCACCATGTATTGCAGGATGAACGCCACCGACATCACCAGTCCGGCGACGAAACCGCCGCCCGGTTGATTGTGGCCACGCATGAACAGGTAGAACGACACCACCAGCGCAATCGGCAGCAGCAGGCGCACCAGCACCGCCGGCACCATCATGAAGCCGAGTGCGGTGTCACTGGCCGAACGCGGGTTGACCAGATCGGTGACCACGTCGGGCGCCAACAGACGTTGCTGGGCTGGCAGTTGCAGGCTTTCTTTCGGTGGGCGGAAGCGGCGCAGCAGCGCGAAAACGGTCAGCGCCACGGCGACCAGTACGGTGATTTCGCCGAGGGTATCGAAGCCCCGGAAGTCCACCAGCATCACGTTGACTACGTTGCTGCCACCGCCCTCGGGCATGGCGCGGCTGAGGTAGAACGAGGAAATGTCATTTGGCGTCTGCCGCGTGAGCATGGCGTAGGACAGCAGCGCCATGCCGCCACCGACCGCAATCGACAGCAGCAAGTCGCGCAGACGACGAATTCGCGCTTTGCGCAGGCTGCTCGGCAGTGGCGTGACTTCTTCGATCCGCCGTGGCAACCAGCGCAAACCCAACAGGATCAGCACGGTGGTCACCACTTCGACCGCCAGTTGCGTCAGCGCCAGATCCGGTGCGGAGAACCAGACAAAGGTCACGCAGGTCATCAATCCGCAGACGCTGACCATCGTCAGTGCCGCGAGACGGTGATACTTGGCTTGCCACGCGGCGCCGAGGGCGCATGCAATCGCCAGCAGCCACAGGGTGACAAAGACGATGGAGCCCGGAATCTTCGGTCGGTCACCCCAGCTCAGGGTGCTGTGCAGCATCGGGATCAGGCCGGCGAGCACCGCTGCCAGCACCACGAGGAACAGCTGCATCTGCAGACGCCGAGTGCCAAGTCGGCGCTCTACCCGTCGTGCCAGGCGCATCATTACCACCAGACTGCGTTCGAACAGGCGCTTGCCGTTGAAGCGACCTACCAGTGGCGGATATTTGAAGCGGCCCTGTCTGAACTGATTGCGCAGCAACAGGTAGAGCGCGATGCCGCCAGACATGGCGATCAGGCTCATGATCATCGGCGCGTTCAAACCGTGCCAGATTGCCAGGCTGTATTCGGGCAAGGTGCCGCCGACTACCGGCAACGCTGCAGCGGCCAGTAAGGGGCCGACGATTTGTGCCGGGAAAATCCCCACCAGCAGGCAGGCGAATACCAGCAGTTCGACCGGCGCGCGCATCCAGCGCGGCGGTTCGTGCGGGGTGTGCGGCAAGTCGGTGGCCGGCGGGCCGAAGAACACGTCAACGGTGAAACGCAGCGAATAGGCGACGCTGAAGGTGCCGGCGATGGTCGCGACAATCGGCAACGCAGCTTCGACCCACGCCGTGGCGTTGATGAACACGGTCTCGGCGAAGAACATTTCTTTCGACAGGAAACCGTTGAGCAGCGGTACGCCCGCCATCGAGGCGCTGGCGACCATGGCCAGCGTCGCGGTGAACGGGATCAGTTTGATCAGCCCGCTGAGTTTGCGGATGTCGCGGGTGCCGCTTTCGTGGTCGATGATGCCGGCGGCCATGAACAGCGAGGCTTTGAATGTGGCGTGGTTGAGGATGTGGAACACCGCAGCGACGGCGGCCAGCGGACTGTTCAGGCCCAGCAGCAGCGTGATCAGGCCGAGATGGCTGATGGTCGAGTAGGCGAGCAGGCCCTTGAGATCGTTCTGGAACATCGCGCAATAAGCGCCAAGTAACAAGGTACACGCGCCGGCGCCGCTGACGATGTAGAACCATTCTTCACTGCCGGACAGCGATGGCCACAGACGCGCGAGCAGGAAAACCCCGGCCTTGACCATGGTTGCCGAATGCAGGTACGCGGAGACTGGCGTTGGCGCCGCCATGGCATGGGGCAGCCAGAAGTGGAAGGGGAACTGAGCACTTTTGCTGAGTGCGCCGATAAGAATGAGGGGTAAGAGGATGGGGTAGAGGGCATGTGCGCGAATCTGATCGCCGGCGGCCAGGACCTTGTCCAGGTCATAGCTGCCGACGACATGGCCGAGGATCATGACCCCCGCCAGCAGGCACAACCCACCGGCACCGGTGACCATCAACGCCATGTAGGCGCCGCGACGGGCGTCGGCGCGGTGGTGCCAGTAGCCGATCAGCAGGAACGAGAAGAGGCTGGTCAGTTCCCAGAAGAACACCATCTGGATCAGGTTGCCGGAGATCACCAAGCCGAGCATGGCCCCCATGAACGCCAGGAAAAACGCGAAGAAACGCGGCACCGGATCGTCCGGCGACATGTAATAACGGGCATATAAAGAGACGAGGGTGCCGATGCCGAGGACCAGCATCGAGAACAGCCAGGCGAAGCCGTCCATGCGCAGAACGAAGTTCAAGCCGAGGCTGGGCAGCCACATGAACTCTTCGCGGATCACGCCGCCGTGGGCGATTTGCGGGTACAGCATTGCCACCTGAACGGTGCCGATCAGAGCGACCAGGCCTGCCAACAGGGATTCGGTATTACGCGCGTTGTGTGGCAGCACCGCTGCCAGACAGCTGCCAATGAATGGCAGAAGCAGTAGAACTATCAGGGACATAGGCTTCTAATCTGCGGAAGTTTGTGAAGCATCATACGTGCCAGCTCCCCGATCACCAAACGCCAGGATGTCTCAGAATCCTACAAAGTAGTCTGGATATTTGTGTTTGGCCGTGTTTCAACGGCGAAAAAAGAGCGCAGCCTTCGGCAGCTCCTACAGGAAAACGCATTCCAATAATGTAGGAGTTGCCGAAGGCTGCGATCTTTTGATCTTTGCTTTCAATTGCCGTTGTCGTTCTCTAGTGCGCCTTCAATTTCAACGGCAGCCTTACCCTTGGTCTTCAACTCACTGACAATCACCGCCGCCACAATCAACCCGGCGCCCACCAGCGCAATCGCCGGCAACCGTTCTCCGGCAAGTCGCCCGACAATCCCGGCCCAGACCGGCTCACCGGCATAGATCAACGTCGCCCGAGTCGGCGAAACACTCTTCTGCGCCCAGTTCATCGCCACCTGAATCGCCGCACTCGCCGCGCCGAGGCCCAGCGCAGTCGACAGCAGCAACCAGGAAAAATCGGGAATCGCCTCTCCAGTCGGCACCACCATCAAGAATGACAACACCGACGTCGTGGCCAGTTGCACCACGGTCACCCGGCGTACATCAACCTGGCCGGCGTAGGTGCTGATCAGAATGATCTCGGCGGCAATGGCGATGGCGCTGATCAGGGTAGCGATTTCACCGGGACTGAAATTCAGCGACGCCCCGGACGGCCCAGACAACAGCATCAACCCGGTAAACGCGAGCATGATGCCAATGCTCGGCATCAAACCTGGTCGCCGCCCCAGCACCAGCCATTGCAGCAAGGGTACAAACGGCACGTACAGCGCGGTAATGAACGCCGACTGACTGCTTGGAATCGTCTGCAGTCCCACCGTCTGCAAGCCGTAACCAAGCATGATCGCCACGCCGATGAAGGCGCCGGCTTTGAGTTCAAACAAGGTCAGTTCGCGCAGGTGGCGCCAGGAAAACAGGGCAACGATGGCGGCAGCGGCGGCAAAGCGCAGGCCGACGAAGAACATCGGGCCGCTGACGGTCATCGCGTGCTGCACCAGCAGAAAGGTGCCGCCCCAGACCATGGTGATCAGCACCAGCACACACTCGGCTTTGCTGAAACGGGAGAAACGAAGGGAGGTATCGGGGCGATTCACTGACGTCATGTCCTTGCACGCTGGAGAAAGAGCGACGCACAATGCGCCAAATGTTGCGCAGTATACTGCCCAGCCCCAGCGAGTGAGCAATATAGTGCACAAAGATTCCAGTCAACGAGCCTCCGTCCTCCAACACGTCAGCCAGAATGTCCGGCGTCTGCGCCATGCCGCCGACATGAGCCAGACCGCACTGGCGGAAAAGTCCGGGGTCAGTCGGCGCATGCTGGTGGCGATCGAGGCGGGTGAAAAAAACGTCAGCCTGACCACCCTTGATCGCGTTGCCGAAGCGCTCGACGTTGCCTTCAGCGACTTGATTCAGGCGTCCGACGCCCGTGATCCGAGCCGGATCAACGAGGTGGCGTGGGCCGGCGTGATTCCCGGCAGCAAAGCGGTATTGCTGTCAAAAGCCAGCGCGACCCGCGAAGTCGAGCAATGGGAGTGGTGTCTGCAACCAGGCGAGGTCTACCCCTCGCAACCGGATGCCGATGGCTGGAGTGAGCAGATCTATGTCTTCGAAGGCTGTCTGACGTTAATGCTTGGCGAGCAACCGCAGCACATCAGCGCGGGCGAGTTCTTCATGTTCGCCAGCAACCAGCCGCACGCCTATCGCAATGATGGGGAAGTGGCGACGCGGTTTGTTCGTAATGTGGTGATTTGATTGCCGAATGCCGTTCGTCGGGAAAGAGGTTGAACCTGTAATTTCTGACAGTAGACAGAAAAGTACGTTGAGTGCCAAATCCATATCGCGTGCCTCGTCTTGGTGCACGCATAAACATAAAGAAGGAGTTGGATATGGCACGCTTGAAAGCACTAATAATTAAAGAAGCGGAAAATGGAGAAATCAAACTGTCGGACGTTCCTGCTCAGGGTGCAACGGCGATTATTGAGGTTTCTTCTTATATAGAACATGCCTCTAGAGTTGAGGTCTATGCCAAAAATCAGGGAAAGCTACATCTCTTGGCGGAACAGCAATCTTTTGAGCCAGTGGGAAGTAAATACCAGGTTCTCATTCCCAAGGCGAAGTTGCTGGACTTGCTCGGCTCGAGCAAGGAGCTTTGTTACCTGATCTATGACATTCACGAAAATGAAAACGAATCGGAATCCGTTTTCTACAATATTTTCCATTGATACAAACTGTCTTCTAGAGGTATAGGCCTCAGCTGCCGGGGCCTATTTTAGTTTCTACAAAGTTTGTTTCCTGCAGGTAGCGATCTTTTTGCTGCGTTTGCCGTAAACGTTTCTGATGCTTTCATTCTCCCTTCTCAAATGATTAATCTGGCGCGACAGCGGCAGAAATCGAATAACGAGAGCGGCATGAACGGCACGTCAAAAGAACGTTCCATGGTTCTAAAAAAACAAGCAGACATCCTGATCATCGGCGGCGGCCTCAGCGGCACGATGCTGGCGGCGCAATTGCTGCGCTTGCCGGGTCAGCGAAAAATCCTGATCATTGAGCCGCATGCCGAACTGGGTCGGGGCGAAGCGTATAGCGCGGTTGAACTGGGCCATACGCTCAATGGCAACGCGGCGCGGATGAGTGTCGATCCGGATAATCCCGATGATCTGACGCAATGGCTGACTGAGTACATTGCAGCGGGTGGATGGCCCGAGTCTAGCGAGCAGCAGGTGTCCGTCAGTGAATTGTTCCCGCCCCGCGGATTGTTCGGGGTCTATGTACAGCAGCGTCTAGCCGAAGCGCGGAAGGTCGGCGAGCAGTGGGGTTCGACCGTTGAGCATCTCTGCACAGAAGTCGTCGACCTGCAATCCGACGCGGATTCGGTGCAGTTGACGTTAAGTGACGGTCAACTTTTACGTGGCGCATTCGCAGTACTCGCCACTGGCATGTTTCCCGCCGCACGCACCCCGCAAAAACAATCCAGCGGCCTCAATGCCGCC
The DNA here is from genome assembly GCF_002813455.1 of Pseudomonas baetica. NCBI lineage: Bacteria > Pseudomonadati > Pseudomonadota > Gammaproteobacteria > Pseudomonadales > Pseudomonadaceae > Pseudomonas > Pseudomonas baetica. Next base: position 1,579,897 of record NZ_PHHE01000001.1, read on the forward strand.
GCCCTCGATCCGTGGGATGTCGCGGCCATGAGCCAACTCGATCCGCAATCGACGGTGCTGATCATCGGCTCTGGCCTGACCATGGTGGATGCCGTGGTTTCGCTGGAGCAGGCCGGGCATCGCGGGCCGATCGAAGTGTTTTCCCGTCACGGCTTGCTGCCCCATGTACGGCGGCAACCGCCGTTTTGGGTGGACTTCCTTGCTGAGGATCACAGCATTCGCTCGCCCCGACAATTGCTGCGTGAAGTGCGTCGGCATTGCCGTGAGGCCATCGCTCAGGGCATTGATTGGCAGGCGCCGCTGGACACGGTGCGTGCACACATCGGGCGACTTTGGAGTCAGGCGACTGACGTTCAGCGTCGACAATTCGTACGCCATGTGCGGCCGTGGTGGGAAAGTCATCACCACCGTTCGCCACCGCTGAGTGCGCAGTTGGTCGAGCGGTTGCAGGGCGAAGGGCGCTTGCGGATTCAGGCGGCTTCTTTCAAAGGGCTTGAGACGTGCATTGAGGATGGTGTGAGTATTCGCATTCGGCGCCGTGGTGAGGCTGAAACCGGTGTCGTTCATGGCGCTGCGCTGATCAACTCCAGTGGCATCGAGTATGACTGGCGTCGGGTGGCGCGACCGTTGCCGCAGCAGTTGCTGGCGCGGGGATTGGTGCGACCGGGGCCGTTGGCGTTGGGGATCGCGGCTGCGATTGATGGTGCAGTGCTGAACGAACACGGGCAGGCAGCGAATCGGTTGTTCGCCATGGGCCCGCCGTTGCGCGGAATGTGGTGGGAGAGTACGGCAGTGACGGATGTGGCGTTACAGGCGAAGGCGTTGGCGGTGCGATTGGGTGCTGAGCAGGGCTGAGGATTGAGGTTGCTGATCAGGGCCTCTTCGCGGGCAAGCCCGCTCCCACAGTGTCTGCGTCGTATACGTGATTTGTGACAACGCTGAAACCTGTGGGAGCGGGCTTGCTCGCGAAAGCGGTGGGTCAGTCAACCGTTAATTGGCTGACACGGCCTCTTCGCGAGCAAGCCCGCTCCCACAATGGGATTGTGGGGTGGCTGAAAGCTTACGCGACCACTCGATAACACGGCACATACGCCGCGCCGCCCGGCAGTTTCATGCGGTGTTGGGCGACGAAGGCTTTGAGCAGCGCGTCCAGCGGTTGCATGATCGCTGCGTCACCGCGGATCTGATACGGGCCGTGTTCTTCGATCAGGCGAATGCCCTTGTCCTTGACGTTACCGGCAACGATTCCGGAGAACGCCCGGCGCAGGTTGGCCGCCAGTTCATGGGGTGGCTGGTCGCGGTGCAGTTTGAGGTCGGCCATGTTTTCGTGGGTCGGATCGAACGGGCGCTGGAAGCCTTCGTCGATTTTCAACAGCCAGTTGAAGTGAAACGCATCGTTGCGTTCGCGGCGGAACTGCTTCACCACTTTCAGACCCGTCGTCATCTGACGGGCTACTTCGGCCGGATCGTCGATGATGATTTCGTAGTGTTGCTTGGCCGCTTCGCCAAGGGTGGCGATGACAAAAGCGTCGAGTTGCTCCAGATACGGCGCCGCGTGCTTCGGCCCGGTCAGGATCACCGGGAACGGCAGGCCGGCGTTGTCCGGGTGCATGAGAATGCCCAGCAGGTAGAGGAACTCTTCAGCGGTACCGGCGCCGCCCGGGAAAATGATAATGCCGTGGCCAACGCGGACGAAGGCTTCCAGACGCTTTTCGATATCCGGCAGGATCACCAGTTCATTGACAATCGGGTTCGGCGCTTCGGCAGCGATGATGCCCGGTTCGGTCAGGCCCAGGTAGCGACCGCCGTGAATGCGCTGTTTGGCGTGGGCGATGGTCGCGCCTTTCATCGGGCCTTTCATTACGCCGGGGCCACAGCCGGTGCAGATGTCGAGGCTGCGCAGGCCCAGTTCGTGGCCGACTTTCTTGGTGTATTTGTATTCTTCGGTGTTGATCGAATGGCCGCCCCAGCACACGACGATTTTCGGCTCGACGCCGGGGCGCAGGGTGCGGGCGTTGCGCAGCAGATGAAAAACGTAGTCGCTGATGCCTTGCGAGGTGCTGAGGTCGATGCGCTGGCTGTCGAGTTCGTTTTCGGTGTAGACGATGTCGCGCAGGGCGCTGAACAGCATTTCCCGGGTGCTGGCGATCATTTCGCCGTCGACGAAGGCATCGGCCGGGGCGTTCAACAGCTCCAGGCGCACACCGCGATCCTGTTGGTGAATGCGGATTTCGAAATCCTTGTAGGCTTCAAGGATGGTCTTGGCGTTATCCACATGGGCGCCGGTATTGAGGATGGCCAGGGCGCACTGACGGAAGAGGGTGTAGGTGCTGCCGGATCCGGCTTCGCTCAGTTGCTGAACTTCACGTTGAGAAAGGGTTTCCAGGCTGCCTTTGGGGCTGACCGAGGCGTTGATTACGTGTCGTTGGGTCATGCAATGATCCTTAAAACGATGTCATTCCCAAACCAGGCGGATGGCATCCGAATAGTGTGTATCCATGAATGAAGATGGCACGATCTGCGCTGTACCGCCATGTCCCCGTTGGACGCTGAAAAGATGAAAAGGAGCCCCAGCATAGCTAAATCCCTCGGTAAGGCGATAATGCGCAGGCCTGTTTTTGCATTGCACCTTTTTTCTCGCTCAAGGAAGTCATTACAGATGTTCGAGATTCAGCCGATGGACGCCGTCACCTTTCGCCAGCAGACCCGGCGCAGCACGCTGATTGTTGCGGTGTTGTTTTTGCTGCTGGCGATGTTGTTTTCAACGGCGGCGGTGGCGCTGTTTGGCGAACCCGGCGGCGATAATCTGCGGTTCAATGTCGGCGGCGTGTTTGTGGCGTTCCTGCTCACGGCAGCGTTGTTGCGCGGACGTTTCTGGAGTCAGACCTGGATGGCTCCGGCGGTATATAGCTGGCGGCTCAAGCGCAATTTGATGAGCGTGACCAATGTGATGCACCAGGTGACGGCGGCGGTGGGGAAGAATGATCCGACGGCGATGAAGGTGTTGCGCTTCTATCACTTGGGTTTGACGCAAATGCATGAGTTGGACGGCAACTCCAGCGATCATGCGCAATTGCATCGGGAAGTCGAGCAGCATAAGGAGCGGATGCAGGCACTGGGTCTGGACATTGACCAGCCACGCCTTGATCCGGCGTGGCTGCAAGCCTTGAAACCCGTTTCGCGTTAAAACGGAATGCGGCTCGCCCGGCGCAGCTTCCACGAGCGGATCAACCGTCCGTATACCAACAGATTGACCGCCAGCACCACACTGCCCAACACCAGTTGGATCTCTGGGGTCAGACCCGCCGGGTAGATGACCGGCCAGATGTAATGCTCGATGAAGCCGCCGGCGTATTCGGTTTGCCCGGCGGCGTGGCGCATCAGATTTTCCCAGTAGGTCAGCGGGCAGGTCAGATGTAATACCTCAACCGCAACGCCCCACGCGGCAGCGGGTAAATGCAGCCACATCAGCCGTGGCCACTTGAGCACCAGCAGCCCGCCGAACAGCACGAACAGAATAAACAGCAGATGAAACAGCACCAGCCCGTCGGCTGCGATTCGGTACAGCATGTCGTCTCCCTGACGCGTTTGTGATGAACGCTATGTTACGCGCAGGGCATGGACAATTGCGCAAGATTGTTCAAGCCAGAACCGGCTGTCTACTGGCACAGTCGTCGACCGTTTCCCCAGGTTGAAGAGCGTTATGTCTGACTCACTTATGCCGCGCAGTGCGTTTCTTCGTGGCGCCGCGGCGATCATGCCGCTGTCCCTGGCCACCGCGCCGTGGGGCTTGCTGGCGGGTTCCATGGCGATCGAAGCCAATCTCACGCCGCTGCAAGGCCAGGGCTTGTCGAGCATTGTCTTTGCCGGCGCCGCGCAACTGGTGGCGATCGGCATGCTCAAGGGCGGTGCCGGGATTTTCTCGATTCTGCTGACCACCGTGCTGCTGACTTCGCAGCATTTGTTGTACGGGATGAGCATGCGCTCGGTGATTTCGCCGCTGCCGGGCCGCTGGCGCATCGGCTTGGGTTTTCTCCTCACCGATGAACTGTTTGCGTTGACCAGCCAGCACGACCGTCAGCAGTTCAATCGTTGGTATGCGTTGGGGGTTGGCCTGACGTTCTACATCGCGTGGAACCTGTTTACGCTCGCCGGGATTGTTCTGGGCAGCAGCATTCCGGGGCTTGAGCACCTGGGCCTGGACTTCTCGATTGCGGCGACCTTCATTGCGCTGATCACGCCGGTGGTGCGCAACGTACCGACGGTGGTCTGTGTGGCGGTGTCGTTGTTTTGCTCGGTGCTGTTCAGTTATTGGCAGTGGGGTTCGGCGCTGGTGCTGGCGGGGCTGGCCGGGATGACCGCGGGATTTGTTTGCAACAAGCTGTATCGGGGGCGCACATGATGGTCTGGGCAGTGATTGTCGGGATGGGGATTCTGGTGTTCCTCAACCGCTATGTCTTTCTGGAACCGCGTTTGCCGCTGCGGTTAAGCAGTAATGCCCGGCAGTTCCTGGGCTTTGCGGTGCCTGGAATGTTGACGGCAATTTGCGGCCCTATCGTGTTCCTGCCGGAGAAACAGTTGAACTTGCAGTGGGATAACCCGTATTTGCTTAGTTCGCTGGTGGCGATTGGACTGGTGGTGTACACGCGCAGTACGTTGCTGAGCATGTTGTTGAGTATGGCGGTTTTCTTTTTACTGCGCTGGTGGTTGTAAGCCGGCAAGAAAAATGTTCTACGCTTGAAAGATGATTGTTTTCGATAAAGCGAGGTGGACATGACGACCGAAGAGGTAGATGAGCCTACCGAGGAAGAGTGTAGATCTTGGCCGGCAACGACGTCATGACTGTTTTTACTTTGCCTTGAATTTCATAACTGACTTCACGCGCCTCCCAGTGTGTAGGAAGAGTCGGATTTCGCTTTCTGGCTTGCGGCGACACGTTCATACGCACCAAACGATCATGCTCGTTGTAACGGGCTACCTCCTCGCAAACCAATCCCTTTTTTGCCGGAATCAGCCAATGACGGTGACTGCCGTCGCCGCTCAGGCTGAGCATGAGATCGGCGCTCCAGAACCCTTTATCGAACAGCGTCACGGAGTGGTCGGGGATCTGCTGCAAAAACTCATCGGCCAGACGCATTTCGCTGCGTCGGTAAGGGCTAAGCTGTGCATCCAGGATCAGGTGTGAACGCACATTCATCAGCGCCACCAGGCGCAGCATGGGAAAGGGAGTCTGGCGGTCGGTCGAGGTGTTTCCAGAACCGAAATGGTCTCGCAACTCCGGTGTATCCGGCGTGCGCAGAAGCGCACCATCGACTGCAAATACTTGCAGATCCTGCCAGGCATCATCGGGATAGCGCTGCGCGCCCCATTGAGTACCCGTTTTGCGAAACAACCACTCAACCGGGTCGGCCCCCAGCCGCTTGCGGGCTTCGGTTACACCGCTACGGGCCAATAGATGGTCAGAAGCCAGACCTTGGGCGCAGATGTTCAAACGTCGGGCGACCTCATGAACGGGCTCGTCGCGAAACAATGCCATGCCGAGCACCAGCCAGAGCACTTGGTCGGCAGGCAAGCGACGCCGTCGGATAGTGGCCTGGCTGGACAGATCCAGCGCAGACGCGACCCACTCGATGGGAATATTTTGAGTGAATGTGCTCAAGTCACAGAAGTTGAAAAGGTCGCCGAGGTCGAGCAAGTCCTGTTGAACAGACATAAAAAATCCGATGCCAGAGATCTGACATCGGATTTTCGAAGAAGCCCGGCGAGGATTCAAATGCTTAAGTGAGCAGCATTACCGCAGAAGCGGGGCTTTTCGCCTTTCAAAGGTCTTCCAGCTTGGTGAAATCGGGGTGTGCTGCCCGGTAACCCAACGTTTTGTCGATCCAGGCATTGAGCTCGTTGACCATTACCGGCGCGTGGCCGGGATATCCCTCGAGGGTGGTGCGCAAGATGCGTTCGATGTCCGGGACTGAGCGCAGGTTTCGGGTCTTGATGTAGTGGCCGATAAAACAGTCGAGTTGAAAGCGTTCTGTCATGGACAGATAGATACATTCCAGGCCGTTCACCCGATTGATTGCAAAATCGTCGCGCAACTTAGTTCTCTGCAAGGCTTAAAAAGAGTTGTAGGGAATTTCCTTGTTTGTTGACTCGCAGGTCAACTGGTATGCCAAATGGAAATGCGGCGCGCATGCTATCCGTAGTGCATCTAAATGTATGTATGACGGTTGAAATGTCAGACAGGCGGTTAGTTCGCTCAAACGACTGTTTCATCAACGCTGTCTCAGGTCTGAAACACCTCCTGTAAAGATCACGTATCACCCAGTAGGAGCTGCCGCAGGCTGCGATCTTTTGATCTTGCATGTTGAAGATCAAAAGATCGCAGCCTGCGGCAGCTCCTACAGGGATAAACGTGCAGTGCAGGTGAATTTTCAGGCGAATTTGGCGATCAGGTCGGCGCCTTGATTGCGAGCATTGCCAACCGCTTTGTCGACCTTGTGCCATTCGAACACCTCAGTGCCTTCCCCTTCGAACAGCAGCATTTGCTCGGCGCGCTCTATGGGGGTAGCGGGGTCGAGCCATTCGCTTGCGAGCTCTGAGTTGAATACCACCGGGCGTCGATCATGAATATCAAGCATGCCGCCCACGCTGTCGGCAGTGATGATCACGAAACCATCGTGGTCTCGGGCATCCGTGCCCGGTGTCGGAAATTGTCCGATCCCGGCGCAGAAAACCGGCCCGCGATCCGCCCGACGGATCAGCCACGGTTGTCGGATTTTCTCCTCGGTATCGACCCATTCGAACCAGTTGTCCACGGGCACGATCAAGCGGTGACGCCAGATCGCGCGAAAGAACGCGCCGTGGGCGACTTTCTCCACGCGCGCATTGATCGGTGCAGGGCGCTCTTTTGCCCAGTGCGGGCGCCAGCCCCAGCGCAGGTTGTCCGCATGCAGGTGCTGTTGGTGCTGATGGAGAACCGCCAGAGCAGTGGTCGGCGCGGCGTTGTAGCGCGCCAGTGGAGCGTCGCCGACATGATTGATCAGCGCATCGGGAATGCTCAGCACCGCGACAAAGTCGTGAATGCCGCGGTACTGCGAGAGTCTTCCGCACATCGGCTGAATCTCCGGTTGGATAATGTCAGCGTAGTTGGCTCTTTGCCTTACTCCTGTGCGTCCTGACCAGTGAACGTGTCGCGCCATCTCAGCGAGCGCCGTTCGAGTGCGGCGAGCAAGCCGTCGCTGAGTTTGCCGAGCAACGCGAGCACGATGATCGCCGCCAGCACGATGTCTGGACGTGATGTTTCACGGCCGTCACTGAGCAAGTAACCCAGGCCTTTGGTGGCCGCGATCAGTTCGGCCGCGACAAGAAACATCCACGCCAGACTCATGCCGCTGCGCAGGCCGGTGAACAAGCCGGGCAGGGCCGCCGGCAGCAGAATCCGGCTCACCAGTTGCAGGCGGCTGAAGCCGCAGATATGGCCGACTTCCACCAGTTTTCGATCAATGTTGCGAATCGCCGCGACCACGTTGACGTACACCGGAAAGAACGCGCCGATGGCAATCAGGACGATTTTCGAGGTCTCGTCGATGCCCAGCCACAGCAGCAACAGCGGCACCCAGGCCAGGCTCGGGATCGAGCGCAACGCGGCGAAGGTCGGCTCCAGATAAGCCTCGGCTTCGCGGCTCAGACCGACCCACGCGGCAAACACCAGTGCGAGGCCGGCACCGATGGCAAAACCCAGCAGCACGCGAATCAGGCTGGCGCCGATGTGTTTCCACAAGGCGCCTTCGGCGAGGTCGGTGAGGGTCAGGGCGATGTCGCTCGGCGCCGGCATTTGATAGGACGGCAGCCAGCCGATGCGCACGATGATCTCCAGCGCGACGACAATCAGCAGCGGCAGGGCCACGCCTTTGAAGCGCCGTTGCCATGTCGGGTTGAGAGGAGACGGCTGCCGTCGCGGCACGGCGAGTGGCGCGGGCAGGTCTTTGCTGTGAGTAGTCATGGCTTGGGCTCCGCTCACGACGAATCCGCGACGCGCGCGGATTCGGGATGAGTCTGTTCGATTACTGGCGGGCGACGGCTTGCTGCACGCCACTGTCGAGCAATTGATCGATGACTTGATCGACATTCACGCCACGGCGCACCAGTTCTTCGGAAACCAGAATCGGCGCGGCCGCTTTGGAGGCGACGACATCGCTGGCGGTCAGTTGCGGGGTGCTCAGGTCAGTGCGCGACAATTGGAGCTTGGCCACGTCCAGCGGCAGGCCGGATTCCTTGGCCAGCAGGTTGGCGAATTCATCCGGGTTTTTCAGTGCCCATTCGCGGGCCTGCTCGTAGGCCTTGATCACGGTTTCGATGGTCTGCGGATGCTCCTTGGCGTATTGCTCGGTCACGCTGACCACCCCATAACTGTTGAACGCCGGGTTGCGGTACAGCAGGCTCGAGCCAGCCTGCACCTGACTGGCCGCCATGTGCGGATCGAGGCCGGCCCAGGCGTCGACATCGCCTTTTTCCAGCGCGGTGCGGCCGTCCGGATGTTGCAAATGCACCAGTTCCACGTCGTCCTTTTTCAGCCCGGCCTGTTGCAGGCTGCGCAGGGTAAACAAATACGGGTCGGTGCCCTTGGTGGCGGCAATCTTCTTGCCTTTGAGGTCGGCGATGCTTTGGTACGGCGAGTCTTTGCGTACGACCAGCGCGGTCCATTCGGCGCGGCTGTAAACGTAAACCGATTTGATCGGGCTGCCGTTGGCACGGCTCAACACCGCGGCGAGGCTGGCACTGGAGGCGAAATCGACGCCGCCGCTGTTGAGGTACTCCAGCGAGCGGTTGCTACCTTGGCTCAGTACCCAACTGACTTTGGTTTGCGGCAGGGCTTTTTCGAGGAAACCAAAGTGTTTAAGCACCAGGCTGACGGGTGAGTAATAGGCGTAGTCAAGGTGGACTTGCGCCGGGGCAGTTTCGGCGGCGTGAGCAAGTGGTTGCAGACTCAAGACCATCGCACTGGTGGCCAGCAGCGTTTTGAGGTGGAAAAACGGACGTGACAGTTTCATGGGGTGCTCCGGCAAAGGCACAGTTTCTTATGTCCAAAAAGATATTTTTGTCGAATGCTTCCTGCATGAATGGAATATTGCAGGCTCTGTGCCATGTACGCCGAAAGCCCGTTTTACAAGGGTTAAGGCGAGGTTCATAGAGGTTTCAGTGTTGCTGCGCCAACAGTCTGGTGCGCCACTGTTGCCTGGTAAACACTTGATCTCTGCAGTGATGAGCTTATGCATTAATCGAATTTCAATGTGGTCAATTAAGAGCGTTATGGTCTATGCATTCTCCATTCGCAGGATTCGCCATGAAGCTTTCCCGTCTCCTACGCCATGCGTTGACCGCTGCACTGTTTGCCTCGCCGCTTTCTTATGCTGCCGAGTCTTTGCTCTTGCACGTTGGCGACCAGAACTACTACAACATTCGCGCCTCGGTGGAAGCCTCGGGGGTGTTGAAAGACGCGCCATACACGGTGGACTGGAAACATTTCCAGGCGGCCGCTCCGCTGGCGGAGGCGTTGCAAACCGGAGCGCTGGATCTGGGCTTCCTTGGTGATTCAGGTTTTTTGTTTCTCGCCGCGAAACAGGCGCCGGTGAAACTGATCGGGGTGTCGCGGCAGAACCCGGACACCATCGCGTTGCTGGTGCCGAAGGATTCGCCGGTGAAAACCATTGCCGACCTCAAAGGCAAGAAAGTCGCTTACTGGCCGGGCGCCTGGAGCCAGCAACTGACTTTGCGCGCACTGGAGCAGGGCGGTTTGCCTGAGAACTACGTCGACTTTGTCAAACTGATGCCGATCGATGCCGCCGCCGCTTTACCGCAGGGCAGCATTGACGCCTTCCCGGTGTGGGAACCGTACATTTCCCAGCAGATCGTGTTTTCCGGTGCGCGTCCGATCCTGACCGCGAAGAACCTGATGCCGGGCCTCAGCGCGATCGCGGCGTCCGCACCGTCGATTGATAGCAAACGTGCAGCGATTGCCGATTTTCTCGCGCGTGTGAAGCAGGCGCGCGCGTGGGTCGATAGCCACACCGACGAATACGCTGACCTGTGGGCGAAAAAAGCCAATCTCGATCAGGAGGTTTCGCGGCACTGGCTGCGCCAGGCACATATGACCGTCGGACCGGTTGATCAGCAGGCCGCGACGGACCTGCAAAGCACTGCCGACTTCCTGTCTAAGGTAAAAGCCTTGCCGGCACCGCTGGCCACGGCGGGGATTATCGACACCTCGTTTCAGCGGGCACTGGCTCACTGAACGAGCGCTGGAACCAAACCCTGTGTACCTTATCCAACTCCGGCTCGCAGAACCGGGCGCAGGGATGGATAAAGGCGAGGGAGTTTTGCCAATCGACAACATGACCGCAGTGGTCAGGCTCAAGGCAAAACATGACATCCGGATTCAGACTTCTTTGTGCAGCGGCGATGGTGTTGGGACTGGCCGGCTGCATCGCCGCGCCCGTCGAAATGACCGCGCAAACCGAAACACGCCTGAGAGCTCAGGCCCCGGTGCGTTTTCTGCTGACCTTCGACGATGGCCCCAGCGCCTCGAGTTTCTGGAACCCATCGGCGGCGGTGCTCGACAGCCTCAAGGACAACCCCGTGCAACCGGGCATCAAAGCGGTGTTCTTCGTCCAGACCCGTGCGCCGCGAGCCGGCAACAGTGAGATTGGCCGCAGCATCATGCGACGCGAGCACGATGAGGGGCATATCCTCGCCTTTCACACGGCGACTCACTGGCACACCAATCATCGCTCGCTCGATCCGCAGGAGCTTGAAGAGTCGCTGCGCAACGGCACGGCCGACATTGCCACCATCACCGGCGCGCAGCCGACGTTGTTGCGCCCGCCATTCTGGAACTTCGACAAACGCACCTTCGCGGCCTATCAGCAGCATGGCTTGCACGTGTTGTTGACGGATCTGAGTGCCAATGACGGCAAGATCTGGGGCTTCAATGCCAGCCCGCGGCGGCGGGCGAATATGCTGCTGCAGCTTTCGCAAGTGCGGGAACGCATTGCCCTCGGCGAATTTCCGACGGTGGATGGCGTGATTCCGGTGGTGGTGACCTTTCATGACCTCAATCGATATACCGCTCGGCATACTCGCGAATACCTGCAAATCCTGCTCGATAGCGCCGCAGCCACCGGCGTAAGGCTGGCGGACAAGCCGTTCTATGACGATCACGCGGCATTGGAGAAGGCCGCCCTGGCCCGAACCGTTCAGCAAAGTTCGCAGGACGTGCAGTTGCCGGGCATCTGGAACTGGATCTGGGATCATGGCGCGCACTGACGGGTCGTGCGAAAAACGTGATCGAGTTGGCGTTTTCGAGGCGAGCGGGGCGCCACTCGCTCATCTATGCTGTCTGGATTGATCGACCCATCGCCTGCGAGGCGTCCGCCATGCTTGCCATCGCCGACATTTGCCGCATTGTCGAATCCGGCTTCCCGGCACTTAAGTGCGACTGCACTCAAGTGGAGCAAGGGTTGCTGCGCATCAAGGTGTATGAGCCTGAGAGTGGGCGGGTCGAGTTGCTGCTCAATGGCGTTTCCCCGGAACATCTCGTCACTGTCCGTGACATCTCCAACTTTATCGGTGAACTGCGCACGGAAATGAGCGCGGGCCGCAGGGCGTTTGCCGGTTAAATCTTACAAGCGCCGTTGAAAGGCCTGGACGATGCGCAAGGTCGCCTCGCTGGTGTTCAGATTGTGTACGGTGTTCAGTGGGTGCCACATACAATCGATTATCTCGTTTTGCGGGCGTACTTGATCAATGTTGGTCACCGAGGCCTCATAGACGTGATGTCGCGTGCCGCCGGTTTGCAGTTCCATCAGATACAACACACCGTCGGCATCCAGTCCGGTTTCTTCCTGCAACTCGCGCACGGCAGCGTCCGCTCGGGTTTCCCCTGGCTCGACTTTGCCGCCGGGCAAGGTCCAGCGGCATCGGGGTTTGCGCACCAGGAGAATGTGTCGATCCTGTTCGCAAATGACGGTCGCGCGTACTTTCATCTGTTACCTGTTTACTGCTTGTCACAAAATAGAAATAAAACTGCAATATTCGAGCCGAGCCTTTGTTTATAGGTTCCTTGGGGGTTGGAGCTTGTGCTCTTAAGAAAAGTGCCGGGTCTTTGGCGGGCGAGGGCAGCGGTGCCTGTCGGCACTTTGGCGAAATCGGCGTGCAATGAAAGAGCCCCGGTTTGTACCGGGGCTCTTGTGGGTGGGCGGGCCTGGTCAGTGTCAGTGGACTTTTATTCGGCTGATGGCGCGTGCCTTCACTTCCTTGGCATACAGTTGCAGCCGTTCTTCATCGCTTTGCAAGACTTCGCAGGATCTCAGCACTGCCTGGGCGTCCGCTTCGTTGCCGGACTTGCGCAGTTGTTCGGCGATGCGCTTGAGGTCGACTGCCGACCAGCGCAGATCCGATGCGACGCTTTGCAGGTCGCGCTGAAGTTCGTGTTCGTATTCATTGAGCCGCATGATCACCTCCGGAGCATTCTCGGTAAAACAGAGTAGTCGGAATTTTTGCCGGGCGCGTGTAGCTCGTCGTCATTGCGCTTAAGGGTTGTAAAAAATTGTCCAGTCTTGACCGCAGGCGTGATGCCACGATGGATGTGTGCCCGGTTAGGCGGTACATTCGCTTTTTTTTAGCAGGAAAACATTATGCGGATATGGATCGGGGGTCTGGCGTTGGCCATGTTGGCGGGGTGCTCGTTGCCGACTTCGTTGGTGCCGGGTGAGCCGAATGTCAGCAAGACCAGCGGCAAAGCGCCCAAAGACTATGCCGCGTGTGTCTTGCCGCTATGGCAGCAGGATGTTGCCAAAACCACGCAGACATCGATTTCCAATGGTTACCGCATTACTGCGCCAAGCATTGTTACGGCTGACGAGATCCTCGACATCGTAAAATACAAGGATGGCAGCCGGGTGTCGTTGTATCAGGGGCCGCCGTGGGCCAAGTCCGGGTCGTTGCGCAAATCGGTACGCGATTGCTTGTAACCCCCGTTGTCGACGCAAAAAAAGCAGAAACCGGATTCACGGTTTCTGCTTTTTTTTGACTTTTTTCAGGGGTGGTCAGTCTGAAATGTCGGTCAGCGCGATGGTCGCGAAGTTGCCTTTATTCTCGCGGTGATCCTGAATCCAGTCTTGCACTTGCTGGCCGAATTGCGGCGGCGCGTTGCGCCCGACCTTTCTTGCGATGTCGAGAATGGTTGGCTTGGCGAGGGCCTCTGGTTCTTGGTCTCGGGTAATGACCTGTGACAGTTGGCTACGAGCATTTTTTCAGCGTGCACTAGGCTTTTGAGTGCCAGCCCTCAAACGGGGGCGGCAGGTCTTTCAAGGAGCCGCAGATCATGGATGATCTGGTCAAAGACGTTATTCCGTTGCTGCAGTACCTCATACCCGGATTTGTCTCTACCTGGATTTTTTATACGCTCACTGCATTCAAACAACCTGACACGTTTGGGCAGATTGTGCAGGCGTTGATATTTACGTTTGTGATTCACGGGGCAGTAACAGGTATTGGTGTGGTCTGTCTGTGGGTGGGGGCGAAGGGGCTTTCTGTAGGGATATGGGATGGAAAGGCGCAGACGTCATGGGCATTCTTTTCTTCGCTGATACTTGGATTGCTGTCCTGTTGTCTGGCTACCAATGACAGGTTGCATGGCTGGTTGCGTCGCAGAAACGTAACGAAACAATCTTCCTACCCGAGTGAATGGTTCTGCGCATTTGCGCAATTTGATCGGCTCATCACCCTGCATTTGCATGACGAAAGGCGCGTCGCTGGCTGTCCGGCCGAGTGGCCGCCGGAGTCAGCCAATGGGCAGTTCCTGATCCATAATCCGCGCTGGCTCGATGCCAGTGGCCAAACGACGCCTTTTGGTGCTGAGTTTTTGCTGATAGATTCCGCGAAGGTTAAATGGGTTGAATTCAGCCCGGCATCAGAGGGTTCGTCATGACCGCCAGAGCTATGCAGTTAATGCCAAAGAAATACGAATATCTATTCTTTGGGCCCGACGGAAAACCTTTGGAAAAACCACTTTTCAAGGGGCCCAGTGCGCCTCCACCGCTAAAGCGCTGATACGTATCAGAGCGTATCCACCAACCAATCCCGAAACGCCTTTAGTGACGGCAACGCTTCGTTACGCGGCGGATACACCAGATAGTAGCTGCGACGGCTGGTGATCGGCTCACCCAGTTGCAGCAGTTCGCCATTAAGCAGTTCATCCTCCACCAGAATCCGCGGCACCAGGCCGACACCAATGTTGGCCCGCACGGCTTGAATCAGGTGCGAGGTCATTTCAAAGCTCGGGCCGATGCGCATGCTGCGGTGCGGCAGGCCGTGATAAGTGAACCACTCGGCCCAGGCCTGGGCGTTGCTGCTGACGTTGAGCAGCAACTGGCCGGTGATGTGTTGCTCGGCATTGTTGCGCTCGGCGGCCGATAGCTGCGCACTGGCGATCACCACCAGTTCTTCGGTATGCAAGGGCAGGGCCGTCAGCCCCGGCCATTCACCGCCCCCGACACAAATCGCCGCGTCGATTTCGCTGGTATCAAAGTCGATGGCTTCGATGCGCGAATGCAGGTGTACGGTCATGCCCGGGTGGGCGGTGTAGAAGTCCTTGAGTCGCGGCAACAACCACTTCGAACCGAAAGTCGGCAGCGTCGCCAGCCGCAAGCTGTGGATTCCCGAACAAAACGCCATGGCTTGCAGGGTCGCGCTGCGGATCTGTCCGAGGGCTTCGGCGAGTTCGCGTTGATACATGCGCCCGACATCCGTCAGGACGACTTTGCGTCCCTCCCGATTGAACAGGCGCATGCCCAGCATCTTCTCCAGAATCTGCACCTGACGGCTGACCGCACTTTGTGTCAGCGACAGTTCATGGGCGGCGCGGGTGTAACTTTCGTGGCGCGCGGCGGCTTCAAAGGCCAGCAATAACGACATGGAGGGGGTGAGCGTTCGCGGATTCATTCGTAAAAGTCATTAATAGCGGGTCGAATTTATGCTTGTCCCGTTGTCCTTCAGCAATGAACATGGGCGGCATGAGATGGCGGAGCCTGACGCAATCATTCGTTGCGTACAACTGTTCACCGCCGCACGGCCCGATTTTGACCGAGATACCCTGACCGATGATTGCCCAGCTGTCGCCCGCTACCGCTCTGACCACCGATTATCAGCAGTTCCTCAACGCCCTGAAGGCCAGTGGATTTCGCGGTGAGATCAGCGCTGACTACGCCAGTCGTGTGGTGCTGGCCACCGACAACTCGATCTATCAGCGCTTGCCGCAGGCCGCAGTGTTTCCCATGGACGCCGATGACGTGGCGCGGGTTGCACGACTGATCGCCGAACCGGCTTATCAGCAAGTGGTCATTACCCCGCGCGGTGGCGGCACTGGCACTAATGGCCAATCGTTGACCGACGGCATCGTCGTCGACTTGTCGCGGCACATGAACCGCATTCTGCAAATCAACGTTGAAGAGCGCTGGGTGCGGGTGCAGGCCGGGGTGGTCAAGGATCAGCTCAACGCCGCATTGAAATCCGCCGGGCTGTTTTTCGCCCCGGAGCTGTCGACCTCCAACCGCGCCACCGTTGGCGGCATGATCAACACCGATGCCAGCGGCCAGGGCAGTTGCACCTACGGCAAGACCCGTGACCACGTCCTCGAACTCGACATGATCCTGCGTGGCGGCGAGCGCCTGCACGGTTTGCCGCTTGAGGAAAACGAGCTGGCCGCACAGTGCGCCCGTGAGGATCGGGTCGGCGAAGTCTATCGTTGTGCGCGGCAGATCATTGATGAGCAGGGCGAACTGATCAAACAGCGTTTCCCCGACCTCAACCGTTGCCTGACCGGTTACGACCTGGCGCACCTGCGTGAAGCCGACAACCGCTTCAACCTCAACAGCGTGTTGTGTGGCGCCGAAGGCTCGCTCGGCTTTGTGGTCGAGGCGAAGCTGAATGTGCTGCCGATCCCCAAACACACGATGCTGGTCAATATTCGTTACGCAGGGTTCATGGACGCCTTGCGCGATGCCCGCGCACTGATGGCGCTCAAGCCACTGTCGATCGAAACCGTGGATTCGAAAGTGTTACTGCTGGCGATGCAGGACATCGTCTGGCACGGCGTGGCCGAGTATTTCCCGGAGAGCGCCGGGCGGCCGACGCTGGGCATCAACCTTGTCGAGTTCTGCGGTGATGATCCCGAAGATCTGCAGCGCAGGGTCGAAGCCTTCATCGAGCACCTGGCCAGTGACCGCACTGTCGAGCGACTCGGCCACACCCTGGCCGTTGGTCATGCGGCGGTGAACAAGGTCTACGGCATGCGCAAACGCGCGGTCGGGCTGCTCGGCAACGTTGCCGGTGAAGCGCGGCCGCAGCCGTTTGTCGAAGACACCGCCGTGCCGCCGCAGCACTTGGCCGAGTACATCGCCGAACTGCGCGACTTGCTCGACAGCCACGGTTTGCAGTACGGCATGTTCGGCCATGTCGATGCCGGCGTGCTGCACGTGCGGCCGATTCTCGACATGAAAGATCCGCAGCAAGCGGCGCTGGTGCGCCCGGTCTCCGATGGCGTCGCGGCGTTGACCCAACGTTACGGCGGCCTGCTGTGGGGCGAGCATGGCAAAGGCCTGCGTTCGGAATATGCGCCGGCGTTTTTCGGCGAACTGTATCCGGCACTGCAAGCATTGAAAGCGGCGTTTGACCCGTTCAACCAGTTCAACCCTGGGAAGATCGCTACCCCGGCCAATACCGGCGCGGCGCTGTTGAAAATCGACGAGGTGACCCTGCGTGGCGAGCTGGATCGGCAGATCGACGAGAAAGTCTGGCAGAGCTACGGCGCCGCCATGCACTGCAATGGCAACGGCGCCTGCTACAACTTCGACCCGGACGATGCGATGTGCCCGTCCTGGAAAGCCACCCGCGAACGCGCGCAATCGCCCAAGGGCCGCGCGTCGTTGATCCGCGAGTGGCTGCGCCTGCAAGGTGAGGCGGGGGTTGATGTGTTGTCGGATGCGATTCGCCGACCGGCATTTTTCAGCACATTCTGGCAGCGCTGGCGCAACAGCCGCGCACAAGCGGCGGACTTCTCCCATGAGGTCTACGACGCCATGGCCGGTTGCCTGGCGTGTAAATCCTGCGCGGGGCAATGCCCGGTGAAGGTCAACGTGCCGGAGTTTCGTTCGCGGTTTCTTGAGCTGTATCACAGCCGTTATCTGCGTCCGGCGCGGGACTATCTGATCGCCTCGCTGGAATACACCATCCCGCACATGGCGCGGATTCCGGCGCTGTACAACGGCTTGATGGGCGCCTCGTTGGTTCGCGGCATGCTCGAACGCGTCGGCGGCATGGTCGATGTGCCGTTGCTCAGCCGTTTCGATTTCCACGCGGCGATGCGGCGTTGGCAGGTGCAACCGGCGACAGTGTCGACCTTGTCTGCGCTGACTCCGGCGCAACGCGAACGCAGCGTGGTGCTGGTACAGGATGCGTTTACCCGCTATTTCGAAGCGCCGCTGCTGGCAGATCTGCTCGAACTGATTTCACGTTTGGGTTATCAGGTTTATCTGGCGCCGTTCAGCGCCAACGGCAAGCCGCTGCATGTGCAGGGCTTTTTGTCGGCGTTCAACCGTGCGGCGTTGCGCAACGCGCGGCAGTTGCGTGAGCTGGCGGACATTGGCGTACCGCTGGTGGGGCTGGATCCAGCGATGACCCTGGTGTATCGCCAGGAATATCAGAAAGTGCCCGGCATGCAGCAATGCCCGGAAGTCGCTTTGCTGCAGGAATGGCTGCTCGAGGTCATGCCGGAACAGGCCCGCCAGAGCAGTGCCGAGACGTTCCGGTTGCTGGCGCATTGCACCGAGAAAACCAATGCCCCGGCTGCCACTCGGCAATGGGAGCAAGTGTTCGAGCGGGTGGGGTTGAAACTGGCGACTCAGGCCACCGGTTGCTGCGGGATGTCTGGCACCTATGGCCACGAGGCGCGTAATCGCCAAACGTCGGCGGTGATCTACGAGCAATCCTGGGCCCGACAAATCGATGCGCCCGCAGAAAAGGGCGAGGCATTGGCCACCGGCTATTCGTGCCGCAGTCAGGTCAAGCGCCAGTCGGATCAGGCGTTGCGCCATCCGTTGCAGGTGCTGCTGGCGGTTCTGCGTCGCTGAGCGGTTCGTCGTCCGGGGCGTTGTCCCAGATCAGGCGCGGGTCGAAGCTCATTGCCGAGAGCATGGTGAACACCACCACCATGCCGAAAAACAGGATGCCCGGGCGCGGTTCGATATCGCCCAGCGCCTGGAATTTCACCAGCGCCGCGACCAGAGCCACCACCAGCACGTCGAGCATCGACCAGTAGCCGATCAGCTCGACGAAGCGGTACAGCTTCGACCGCTCGCGGCGTGCCCAGCCGCTGTCGCGTTGCACGGTGATCAGCAGCAGCGTCAGGGCGACGAACTTGACCCCCGGCACCGCGATACTGGCGATGAAGATGATCAGCGCGATGTCCCAGGCGCCGTGCTGCCAGAACTCGAGCACGCCGCTCATGATCGTGCTGTCGGAGCCACTGCCGAGCATGGTGGTGTTCATTACCGGCAGCAGGTTCGCCGGGATATAGAACACCAGCGCCGCGAGCAAGTAGGCCCAGGTGCGGGTCAGGGAATTGATCTTGCGCCGATGCAACGGGGCGTCGCAGCGCGGGCATTCGTGCGGTTCGTCGCTCATGTCGCAGGCCAGGCCGCAACTGTGGCAAAGGCACAGGTCGAGTTCGCTGGCGGTCGGTGGTCGCTTCATGAGATGTCCCAGAGGTCACGGATATCGCGGCCGGCAATGCGGATCATCATCAGGCTCAGCACGGCCAGCGCAAACAGGCCAATGCCGGGCAAGACATCGAGCAGTCCGGCCAGTTTGAACACCGCCACCATAGCCCCCAGCAAGCACACCTCAAGCATGCTCCACGGGCGCAACGTTTCCAGCCAGCGCATGCACACCTTGAATCCCGGCGCGCGTCGGGCGCTGAGGGCGTAACTCAGCACCCAGATCAGCAGCACCAGTTGAAAGGCCGGAGCGATGATGATCGAGATCGCCGCGACCATCGCCATGAAGGTGATTGGTCCCTGACTCAACGCCAGCACCGAATCCCACAGCGTTGCGCTGTTTTTCAGGCCTTTGAGGCTGATGCTCATCACCGGATAGAAGTTGGCGAACAGCCACAGCACCGCAGCCGTGAATGTCAGGGCCAGACGCTGTTCAACCGTCAACCCGCTGAAGCGCTGCAGTACACCGCCGCAACGCTGGCAGAGGGTCTTCTGATGTTTGGCGAGCGCGACTTTTTCGTACACGCAATCGCAGTGCTCGCAGATGATCAGGTGTTCGGTGTTGACCATGGACAACGGGCCTTCAGGGCAGGAACCCGTTCACTATAGACGCTGATGCCTGTGTAGGCGCTGCCGCAGGCTGCGATCAGTTGATCTTGAAAAACAAAATCAAAAGATCGCAGTCTGCGGCAGCTCCTGCAGGAGACGGTGCAAAGGCTTGGATTATTTGCGATCCAGCCACACAGTCTGCGCGTTGCAGAACTCGCGCACACCGAAGTGCGACAGCTCACGGCCGAAGCCGCTTTTCTTCACGCCACCGAAGGTCACGCGTGGGTCGCTGGCGGAATAGCCGTTGATGAACACGCCGCCGGTTTCCAGTTCGCTGGTCAATTGCTGGGCCAGTTGCACGTTGGCGGTGTACATCGTTGCGGTCAGGCCGAACTCGCTGTCGTTGGCCAAAGCGATGGCATGCGCGCAATCGCGGGCGGTGATGATCGAGGCGACCGGACCGAACAGTTCCTGTTTGAACGAGGTCATGCGGTCGGTGACGTTGGCCAGCACGGTGGGTTCGTAGTAGTTGCCCGCACCTTCAACCTTGCCGCCACCCAGCAGCAGGGTCGCGCCTTCTTCAAGGGTGTCGCGCACTTGTTGATCCAGTTCGTCACGCAGATCAAAACGCGCCATCGGGCCGATGTAAGTGTCGGCGGACAGCGGATCGCCAACCTTCAGTTTGCGTGTGGCTTCGACGAATTTGCGGGTGAACTCTTCGACTACGCCTTCTTCGATGATCAGACGCTTGGCGGCCGCGCAGACCTGGCCGGAGTTCTGGTAACGCCCGATCACGGCGGCCTGCACGGCTTCATCGATATCGGCATCGTTGAGCACGATAAACGGATCGGAGCCGCCGAGTTCCAGCACGCATTTCTTCAACGCGGCACCAGCCTGGGCGCCGATGGCCATACCGGCGCGGACACTGCCGGTCAAGGTGACGGCGGCGATACGCGGGTCAGCGATGGCGCTGGAAACACCTTCCGGAGTGACGTTGAGCACTTCAAACACGCCTGCTGCAAACCCTGCGCGGGTAAACGCGTCACGCAGCAAATAGGCGCTGCCCATCACGTTCGGCGCATGCTTGAGCACATAAGTATTGCCGGCGATCAGCGCCGGGACTGCACCGCGCAGCACTTGCCAGATCGGGAAGTTCCACGGCATCACCGCCAGAATCGGGCCGAGCGGACGGTATTCGATGCGCGCCTTGCCGCCTTCGACTTGAGTCGGTTCGGCGTTGAGCATGGCCGGGCCGTGTTCGGCGTACCACTCGCAGAGCTTGGCGCATTTTTCGATCTCACCACGAGCCTGGGCAATCGGCTTGCCCATTTCCAGGGTGATCATGGTGGCCATTTCTTCGGCGGTTTCACGCAGAGCGCCGGCCAGCGCAGTGAGGGCCCGGGAGCGATCCTGCAGCGGCTTGCGTTTCCACTTGCCAAAGCCGAACGCGGCACGGGTCAGCGCAGCGTCGAGGGCTTCTGCAGATTCAAACGCGTAGGCAGCGATCTGCTCGCCGGTGGCGGGGTTGATCGAAATGGCGTGGGT
Source organism: Pseudomonas baetica (assembly GCF_002813455.1). NCBI lineage: Bacteria > Pseudomonadati > Pseudomonadota > Gammaproteobacteria > Pseudomonadales > Pseudomonadaceae > Pseudomonas > Pseudomonas baetica. The sequence continues at coordinate 1,600,818 of NZ_PHHE01000001.1, forward strand.
CTGGCTGGAAATCTGGCTCATGGCTTTTCATCCTGCGTGTTCAGTGAATGGGCCTAGAGTAGGGTGGTGTTTGTTTTCTGGAAACTGAATAATAAAGATTGTTTCTTTCACGATTGGAGAATGACTGTGGATCTGGTGCAGCTGGAAATCTTCAAAGCCGTTGCCGAGCACGGCAGCATCAGCGCCGCTGCGGCGCAGATCCATCGCGTGCCGTCGAACCTGACCACGCGGATCAAACAGCTTGAGCAGGATCTGGGCGTCGATCTGTTCATTCGCGAGAAAAGTCGTTTGCGTCTGTCACCGGCCGGATGGAGTTTTCTCGAGTACGCACGGCGCATTCTCGACCTGGTGCAGGAGGCCCGGGCCACTGTGGCGGGGGAAGAACCGCAAGGTGCGTTTCCCTTGGGCTCACTGGAAAGCACGGCGGCGGTGCGCATCCCCCAATTGCTCGCGGCGTACAACCAGCTCCATCCGAAAGTCGATCTGGACCTGTCCACCGGGCCGTCCGGGACGATGATCGACGGCGTACTTTCCGGGCGCCTTGCTGCTGCATTTGTCGACGGCCCGGTGCTGCATCCGGCACTGGAAGGTGTGCCGGCGTTCGAAGAAGAGATGGTCATCATCGCGCCGCTCAATCACGCTGCAGTCCAGCGCGCGGCGGATGTGAATGGCGAGAATATTTACGCGTTCCGCTCCAATTGCTCTTACCGGCATCACTTTGAAAAGTGGTTCAGCACCGACGCCGCCGTGCCCGGCAAAATCTTCGAGATGGAGTCTTACCACGGCATGCTCGCCTGCGTCAGCGCGGGCGCCGGGCTGGCGCTGATGCCGCGCAAAATGCTGCAGAGCATGCCCGGCAGCGCAACGGTGAGTGTCTGGCCATTGGCGGCGGATTTTCGCTATCTGACCACTTGGCTGGTGTGGCGGCGGGGCACGGTGTCGCGCAGTCTGAGCATGTTTGTGCGCTTGCTTGAGGCGCGTGGGGTCGTGCGTGCGGGCGATTGACGCCAGGCTTCGGCGAGGCATAAGGGGACATGACGCGACTCACGGCGTGCCGTTGCGCCCGTGCAGCAGATAGCCGGGCCGTTGGCTCAAGCGCTCGTAATAGGCGTTAACCGCCGGCAGGTGCGGATGCTGCAGCGGGGTTTCGAACCAGCGATTGACCGACAGCCCGATAGGAATATCAGCGAGCGAAAACTGCTCGCCGCTGATGTAGGCGCCTGTTTTCTCCAGCTGTTGGTCGAGGATTTTCATGGTTTTGGACCACTGCTCGATACCGTTGGCCAACGCCGCGCGATCCTGATGGTCGGGTGACTTGTGCACCAGCGATACAAACGCATACGACCACGAGCGGTTCAGCTCCGATGCCTGCCAGTCGATCCACTGATCGACCCGCGCCCGGTCTCGCGCGTCAGTCGGGTAAAGGTGCGTGCCTTCATAACGCGCCACCAGATAACGGATGATCGAATTGGATTCCCACAGGGTGAAATCACCGTCCTGAATCACCGGTACCATGGCGCAGGGGTTCAATGCGAGGAACTCAGGCGTATCGGTGGATTTAAAGCCCGAGCCCCAGTCTTCACGCTTGAAAGGAATCTGCAATTCGGCGCACGTCCACAGCACTTTACGCACGTTGATCGATGAAGCTTTACCCAATACTCGCAACATAGTATGTCCGTTGAGAAAAACGCGGCATGAAATATATAAAGCTTCACAATCGAATAGCTTTGGAAATTAATATTTTAGTTGGGGGCTGGGCCATGGATGAATCAACAAGGTGAGAGATTGATTTTTCATCTTCTCTTATTGACCTTATAAGTGATATTTCAATTGAGTTAATTGACTTTCCTGATCTTTCATATGCTGAGTTCAGCTGGTGGTCTAATTCGGCCTTCGCTAAAGCTGTACTAGTTATTGCTCGGTCTTTGAAGTCTGATATCAGGGCTAGCCAATATTTTTCGGCGTAGGAGCTTGCTCGGTCAGAAATGTTAAGTTTGTTAATATGAAAGATTAGATTTCGACGATCTCTACGGCTGAGCTTTCCACTTGCAGATGTTACAAAGTCAAGTGTGGTTGGTTCCTTTTTGACCCTTATTATCGGTGCGCCAATAAAGCAGTCTAGATATGGGTGGATTAGGCGTGGAGGATATTGTTTGAAAGTAGGGCGTGTTCTAATGATTTTTCGAAATTTGGTAGAAATAAATTTTTTCTGGTGTTTTGTGTTAGTTTGTTTTTGAAGGAGTTTTTTCTCGTGCTGAGGGAAGGTTTTAGTTTGCTGAAGAACTCCCCCTTTGCCGATTGGCATTTATTGCAAGCGGGAATAAGATTCTCAGTTAGTATAGAGAACTCGGGGAAGGCTTCTATGTTCCGCGGTAAATAATGATCAAGGGTGACATTGCTCGGGAGTCCGCAGTAGGGGCAGGATCCCAGTGCTTTGTTGGCTTTATTTCGGAAGTTGTCGATGTGCGAAAAACATTGTGCTTTACTGTCATATAGAGCGTAAAGAGCTTTGGCTGTTTTTAGAGTGAATTTTCGAGTACACAGTTGCGCCTCAGGAAGGTCTACAGAGAATTTATAATCGATAAACGACCGTCTAAGGAAGGTCTGAAGTACCCACCGATTTGAGAGTGTCAGATTTTTTGTGTGCGGGCCGGTAATGGCCTGCCGTCAGGCAGGCCGGGTTTTACCAGGTCGGCCTGATAAATCGATCTCCGTACAGAATCGCAAATTGGTTCATCGCACTCTTCCAGTCATGAGCCGCCGAGCCCCAGTTTGCCGTGATGTTACGCAGCCCAAGCCAGATCAGCTTGGTCGCTGCGTCATCCGTCGGGAAGTGGCCCCGGGTCTTGATGATCTTGCGTAGCTGAGCGTTGATGCTTTCGATAGCGTTGGTCGTATAGATCACTTTTCGAATGGCAGGCGGGAAGACAAAAAATGGAATCACTCGATCCCAGGCTCGTCTCCAGGCCGCCACCACCGTTGGGTATTGCTTACCCCAAGGGCCATTTTCAAAGGCATCCAGTGCTTCCTCAGCCGCTTCTGCGTTGATGGCTTGATAGATCGGTTTTAGCGCCTTGGCCAGCTCACGGCGCTTGTCCCACGCCGCGTAATCGAGGCTGTTGCGGATCAAGTGGACGATGCATGTTTGCAGCGTTGTTGCCGGAAATACTGCGCTTAGCGCCTCTGGCATGCCTTTGAGACCGTCAGTCACGGCGATCAGCACGTCCTCTACGCCGCGGGTCTTGAGGTCGTTGAAGACCTTCATCCAGAACTTCGCACCCTCGGTGTTTTCGATCCAGATACCAAGAATATCGCGCGTTCCATCGGGTAAAACACCCAGCGCCAAGTAAATCGCCTTGTTGCGGACAAGGCCTTCTTCTCGGATCTTGACCCGCAGCGCATCGAAGAAAATGACTGGGTACATCGGCTCAAGCGGTCGCTGTTGCCACGCACCAATTTCCTCCATCACCTCGTGCGTGACTGAGCTGATGAAGTCATGGGAAACGTCCGTCCCGTATTGCTCAGAGAGGAAAGCGCGGATTTCTCGAACGGTCATGCCTCGGGCATACATGGCGATGATCTTGTCATCAAAACCGGTGTAACGCCGCTCATGCTTGGGGATCAGAATGGGGGCAAAACTGCCATCCCGATCACGGGGAATCTCCAGCCGCAGCGGGCCATCCCCCGTCAAAATCGTCTTGCCCGTTTTGCCATTGCGCTGGTTGGTTTCATCCTCTGGGCGCTGCGCGCCCGGCGGATACCCCAGGTGGTGACCGAGCTCGGCACTCAATGCTCGCTCAATCAAGGCCTTCTTGAAGGCCGCAGAAGCGTCTTCAATAGCCTCTGCGGTAATCAGCCCCTCACCGAACTCTTCGAGCAGCTCCTTGGGGATTTTTGGTAGGTCACGCAGGGGTTTCTTTTTGGTTGGCATACATGCACCTCTTACTCATGTTATGCCCGAACACAAAATTTCTGACACCCCCACCGATTTTTCATGCCCTCGCTACTTGAGGTTTAAAAAACATGAGGCGGTCGAAAAACAGGCCTTTCCTATCCTTAATTCATGGTTCTTTCCTCTAAACGCGCTGCTTCAGGGCGATCAGCCTGCATTACAGATGCATCTCGCCCATACCCATCAACCGTTTTCGCACCATCCACAGATTCGACAACGCGAACAACGTCGTCTGCTGCGCGATGTTTTTCGACAAACCACGAAAACGCACTTTCGTATAGCCGAATTGGCGCTTGATCACGCGAAACGGATGCTCAACCTTGGCCCGTACCTGCGCTTTCGCGTATTCGATCTTGCGTCGCATACGGCCGATCAAACTCTTTTTGGTGTGCTTTTTATAGCTGCTCGGACGCGCGGCAATCGACCAGATCATCTTGCGATCCTGATGTTCAGGACGCTTGTCGACTCCGGTGTAACCCGCATCGCCGCAGACATAAGTTTCCTCGCCATGCAGCAATTGATCGACCTGCGTCGCGTCCGCCACATTGGCCGCCGTGCCCACCAGGCTATGGACTAAACCCGACTCGGCATCGACGCCGATGTGCGCTTTCATCCCGAAGAAATATTGGTTTCCTTTCTTGGTCTGATACATTTCGGAATCGCGTTTGCCGTCCTTGTTCTTGGTCGAACTCGGTGCATGAATGATCGTCGCATCGACCACGGTGCCTTGGCGCAGCATCAAACCACGATCCCCCAGATAGTCATTGATGACCTGCAAAACCCCGCCCGCCAACTCATGTTTTTCCAGCAAACGCCGGAAGTTGAGGATCGTCGTTTCATCGGGAATCCGATCCATACTCAACCCCGCGAACTGGCGCAGAATCGTCGTTTCATAAAGTGTTTCTTCCATCGCAGGATCGCTGTAGCCGAACCAGTTCTGCAGCAGATGAACCCGCAACATAGCCATCAACGGATACGCCGGACGGCCACCTTCGCCCTTCGGATAGTGTGGATCGATCAAGGCAATCAGGCCCTTCCAGGGCACCACCTGATCCATCTCGATCAGGAAGCGCTCGCGGCGGGTCTGCTTACGTTTACCGGCGTACTCGGCATCGGTGAAGGACATCTGTTTCATCAGACTCAACCGTTCGATTCGTGTGAGAAGGGGTATTTCACCAGAGATGGAAGTCTTTTTCAGACTGGGGCCACCTGCTCGCCCGGGAGAGTTGTGCGGTGTTGGAGGTCATTCAGTGGCGGACAGGGCAAGGGCAATAACCGCTCAAGATTCCAGCGGTCTTGTGCATTGATCGGATACAGGCCAGCGGCCCGACCGACGTCAGGGTGATTAACGTCGGGCGGCCGCAGGCCAAGACTGAAGCGGCTGTTAAACCTTGAAACGCGCAACCAAGCGATTCAGCTCAATCGCCAGATTGGCCATCTCACCGCATGCACTGGCGGTCTGGCTAGCGCCCGCCGAGCTCTGGATGGACAGCTCGCGAATGCTGGTCAGGTTCTGGTCGGCCTCACGGGCCACTTGGGCCTGCTCTTCAGAGGCGGTGGCGATCAGCAGGTTGCGCTCGTTGATCTGGGTAATGGCCTGAGCGATCTGCTTGAGCGAAACATCCGCATTCTGCGCCACTGAGATCGAGTTGTTGGCCATCTCCGTACTGATGTTCATCGCGCTCACCGCTTGGGTCGAGTCCGCCTGAATCGCCGTGATCATATCCTCGATTTCCTGGGTCGACTGCTGGGTTCGGTGGGCCAGTGCCCGTACTTCATCGGCCACCACCGCGAACCCGCGTCCTTGTTCGCCAGCGCGCGCGGCTTCGATGGCCGCGTTCAGTGCCAGCAGGTTGGTTTGCTCGGCAATGGCCCGAATCACTTCAACCACTTTGCTGATGTCCTGCGCCCTGCTGGACAAGGCCTTGACCTGCTCACCGGTGCTGGACACGTTGCCGGCCAGGCCTTCGATGGCTTTCAAGGTCTGCGCCACGTTCTCGATACCGGAGCGGGTGAACTCCATGGACTCGCGGGAAGATTGCGCGGCGGCTTCGGCATTGCGTGCGACCTCGTCCACTGCGGCGCTCATTTCAGTCACCGCCGTGGCCGCCTGATTGACCTCGTCGTTCTGCTGTACCAGCCCGCGGCTGGCGTCTTCCGTCACCGCCATCATTTCTTCCGAGGCCGAAGCCAGTTGGGTAGAGGAGTCAGCGATGTGGGCGATGGTTTCCCGCAAATTCGCCTGCATCTTCGACAGTGCTGCCAACAGGCGACCGGCTTCATCGCGGCCACTGGCCTCAATGTTCCTGGACAAGTCACTGCCGGCGATGCGTTCAGCCACTGCCAGAGCATCACTGATCGGCGAAGTGATGCTGCGGGTCAGCACGGTGGCCAGCACGATGGTGAGCAGCACGGTAGCCGCCAGCAGGGCAATCACCAGCGTCACGCCACCGCCGTAGACAGACGAGGCATTGATACCCGCACGCTTGGCCCCCTCGTCGTTGAAGTCCGAGAATTTGTCCATCGTCTCCTGCAGGGCGTTGGTCATAGGGGCGATGCGGGTATTGATCCAAGCGATTGCAGCGGCATTATCACCGCTTCGCAGCAGCGGCTCCAACCCATCCAGCAGTTTGAAGTACTCCTGCGCATCGGTTGCGACCGCCTGGTACAGCTCCCGCTCCGCCGACCCCGAGATCAAAGGAACGTAATTGGTGAGGGTGCTCTGGAGAGAGTTTCGATAGCCGCTCAAGGCAGCGATTTGGGTTTGCCGTTTCTGCTCATCGGTTGTCACAGTAATGCGGATGCTTTCCAAACGCAGCCGCAAGGTACCCGCCTTCATCTTACCGATCTCACGAATACTCGCCATCCAGTTTCTTTCTACATCTTGTTCGGACTCTCGGAGCTTGCCCATTTGCAGCACAGCGACAATGCCCAGTGCAAAAACCACCAGGATAATGAGTGAGAAAAATACCGCAGCCCTTGGAGCGAGGTTCATTGTCCTGACGTTCATTTTTACTCTCTTATAAAAACTATCGGTAATTCGTAGCTGTCATTCCACGCTATCGACTGAAAGTCATAGAACTATAGCCATTGATCACGCCCAGAATCTCTGCCGCCAGCTCGTGCTTTTCCAGCAGGCGACGGAAGTTGAGGATGGTGGTTTCGTAGGGACGCGCTCCAAGCTCAGCCCAGCAAACTGGTGCAGATAGTAGTCTCGTACAGTGCCTCTTCCATCGTTGGGTCGCTGTAGCCGAACCAGTTTTGTATCAGATGGACACGTAGCATCGCCATCAGCGGATAGGCCGGACGACCACCATCACCCTTCGGGAAGTACCGCTCGATCAAAGCAATCAAACTCTTCCACGGCACCGCCCGCTCCATCTCGATCAGGAACTACTCTTTAAGGGTCCGCTTGCGTTTGCCGGCGTACTCGGCATCGGCGAAAGTCATTTGCTTCATCGGAAAACTCGGCGGGTGGAGTCTGTGTTTTGCCAAAATCAGGAAGTCTTCTTCAGAGTGTCCTTAAGGAACTGATGAAAACGGGACAGACCACGTTTATAAAGTATTCTGAGGCACTTGGTCTGTCCCGATTTTGCGCCCGTTTCGGCGCGAGGCAATTGACGAAGATAAAAACGTGAGCGTAAGAAGAAGTGGGGACGGAGCACGTTTAGAAAGCACTCCGAAACCGTGGTCTGTCCCCGTTTTCACTCCTCATGCTCAGTACTTGGCGCTTGGAGGGCAGGGCAGGCAGCTGGACTCGCGTATTTCGTTGAGCATCAAAGCTGATCTGCAAGCCTATATTCTGCAAAACCTGACAGAGTCGTCGATTTTGCAGCAGGCGCAGGCAAAACTTGCCCTTCAGGCTCAAGGTGTTTCGCCCGAAAAGGCTGGCTGGATTTCGATGCTGGCGAGCGCGGCCGCCGGCAGCATGTTGATGATCAAAAATGGCGTGAAGAATACGTTGGGTGGTTCGGAGACTAAAACGATATCGGTCGATCCGACCAAGGCAGTCAAAGGTTCGCCGGAATTTGACGAACTGAATAATCCTCGCCCGAACGCTCAATATGAGCTTTCCAATGGCACCAGCTTCAGCACGAATGGCTCTGGTTTTGTCGACAACATTACTTTCCAGCCTGTGTTGGTCAAAGTCCCGCGAGATTCGCGACAGACAGCTGTCGGTAAAGAAGGGCTGCCGACTGACGTGGGTGGGCATATCCAGGCCTGCTCGCTAGGAGGTACGTGTGACAGATACAACCCGCAGGACAGTAATTTCAAAAATTCGTCTTACAAACGCTTTGATAATGAGTTGCGAGTCTCGCTGAAGGGCGGTAAGGCAATTGGGCCAGTCAGCGTACAATTTCAACGTTCTGACGCAGGCTCTGCAAGGCCTGACTCGATGGTTGTAAAGTACACAATTGATGGTGAAGCGAAAACAAGGCGCTTCCAGAACAAGAAAGGTGGATAGCGTTATGAAAGAACAACTGGAAATTTTGAATGATCTGGCTTCATTGATTTATGCAGAAGCGCCGGAGTCTTGTGAGGAGATTACCTATAAAGCAGAATCTGACGTTGAGGAGGGCTGGGTTGAATCAAGCTTTTCTTATCGTAAAGAAGGTGTTCGGCATTCGGTATTCCTGTCCGACGATTGTGAGTCCAAAGCTTCGGAACTGGTTTCCAGGTTGAATGAAGTGATGTATGCGCATGCGGGAGGCAGATGGCGCTGTTTTGTTATGAAATTCGACAGTGATCTCAAAGTCTCCACCGACTTTGAGTATTGAGAGTCATGAAAGCGGGCGGTCGCCAGATCGTCCGCTTTCATCGTGTAAATGACTGGATGGTTTACCTGAACGCCGGTAAGAATGGATTGGGACAGACCACGTTTAGAAGGTATTTCGAAAACATGGTCTGTCCCTGAGGGATCCCCACAAATCCACTGCAAGCTCTCCCAGTCTTGGCTGCCTCCGAACTCTATGCACCTAGCCAGTATTCCAGGCCAAGCCGCCACAATCAAAGCACTCGTCGTTCTCTAGAGATAAATGGGGAAAGACCACGTTTAATGTAGTTGACTGAAATAACACGTAAAAATTTTCCGTCATTTGAGCCTTGCGGCGCGCTAAGCTTTCAGTTCGACCAATTGAAAGGATTCATCGATGCCGCGTAGACCCTGAGTTTTGATACCAAGCGTGCCACTGCACTTGATTCAGAGAGAAAACAATAGGTTTGTGTGTTTTTTTACCGAGGAAGATTACCTTTTTATTTGGAACTTTTGGTCGGGCAGGCTTCTAGAAATTATTGTGATATTCATGCGTGGTGTTTAATGAACAATCACATTCATATGTTAGTCAGTCCTCATAATGGCAACAGCGCAAGAATGAACGATATTTGTTGTGCTGTTATCGATATATCGAAAATGAAACCCGTCAGAACGGAAATGGTAAATCATCCGGCGGAATATCTGTGGTCAATTTACCGTGTTAACGCACAATCAGAGCGATTACACATTGTTACCCCTCATGCTCAGTATTTGGCGCTTGGTGGGCAGGGCGGGCAGGGCGGGCAGCCGGCAGATGCTTACCGCGAACTGTTAAAAAATGACTTAAAATCAGAATTGGTTGACCAGATTCGTGACGCGACCAATGGAAGTAATGTTTTTGGTGGTTCAAAGTTTGCTGTTCATGTCGAGGCAATGATCGGTCGTCGGGTGCAGCGAGGGAGCCCGGGACGGCCAAAAAAATCGACCATCTAGTGAAAACGTGGTCTGTCCCCCGTTTTCCCTGGAACAGCTATTTTTGTATGGTGCCAGCAGAGGGGGGCTATAATTATGTCGTTATCGGCAATGATACTTTCATCAGAAAAGTTGAGCGTAGAAGATTTTAAAGAAGTCATCCTGGCCCAGGGTGGGTTCGTGAGTTCCGGTAAGCCTTTTCGGGGCAGCGTTGGCGAAGGTGATTCGAGCATATGGTTGGCCTGGCACTCAAAAGATGTACTAGACGAGTTTTATGATGCCGAAGATCAGCAAGCGTGGCAGGATGCCTTGGGGGGTACTCCGCAGATAATGATTGAGATTAACCTGGATCATACTGAACATGCGAAATTAATGTACCTGGAGGTTTTTTTGAGTTTTGCGAAAGCTTGGTCCTGTATTTTATATGACGTGGATGACGCTGTGCTTTCCCGTGGTTCGGTTTATGAAAAATACAAGCGCCTTGTGGGCGGTGTAAGAGGCGTGTAGTAATAGAGATGGCGCGCCGTTGAAGTTACGATACTCAAATAATAGGCTTGATGGTTTATGAGTGTTCGTGGATTTTATTGAGTTTGCTGGGCGGGTTCAGGGCAGTAGCAGTGGGCTTTATTGTTAACGGCTGTGCGGGGTAGAGGGCTGGTTGTGCCGGATATTATAAGTTATAAAGAGATCATGCAGCGGATGTTTTACTACTATCCTGTTTACTGTCGGAATAAGATCAGGCGGAACAAAAAGGCCGGATTTTCTTGGGTTGAAGGCGAACTTGAAGTGGGCTATGCGTTAAATGAGATGGAGGAAAGTTTTGTTAATCCAGTAGAAAATCTTATGCTCCAAACTGCAGGGCTTGTGCTCTCGGCAGGAAGGGAGCCCGAGGTTGCTTTCGATATTGCTTCTGCGGATATAAAGAAGATTATTGATGCGCACGGATTGGAGTTTCTTATGTCGCAGTTGTCTGATCAAGATGCCCGTCAGGTCAAGTCGGACTTACAGCTGTTGGACATTATTTAACGGTTTCTGAAGTCAGGTAGACTGATCGCCGGGGCGGGTGGTCCGTATACTCACTATGCCAATAGCTTGATCACATTGAGAAAAATTGGCCAAGACCTTTACGAGATCGTTGATCTTGAAATGTTCTACCGAAGTTTTGGGTGGTGTGCTGTTTTACGAAATGGACAATACGCACCTCCCGGCAACTTCTGGGACGAAGAGCCGACTCAAAACTAAAACGCCCCGAACACTGTCGGGGCGTTTTTATGTGCCGTGTTCAATCAGTAAGGCATTTAGCGAAACGCCGGCACCACGTGCTTGATAAACAGCTCCAGCGATTTCTTCTTCTCCTCATGCGGCAGGCTGTTATCACACCAGAAACTGAACTCATCCACCCCCAGCTCCTGGTAGTACCTGATCCGCGGAATGATCTCTTCCGGCGTACCAATCATCGCCGTCTTGTGCAGGCTTTCCAGCTCAAACTCCGGACGCCCGGCGAACTTCTCTTCCGGGCTCGGGGCGAGGAAGCCATTGACCGGCGTCTCCTTGTTGCCAAACCACGCATCGAACGTGCGATAGAAACGTGAGATCGCTTTCGCGCCGACTTTCCAGCCATCAGGATCGTCGGCGGTGTGTACGTGGGTGTGGCGCAGCACCATCAATTGCGGGCGCGGTACGTCCGGATTGTTGTCCAGCGCAGTCTGGAATTTGTTCTTCAGGTCGAGGACTTCTTCGTCGCCTTTCATCAATGGCGTGACCATGACGTTGCAGCCGTTGGCCACGGCGAAGTTGTGCGAGTCCGGGTCGCGGGCGGCGATCCACATCGGCGGGTTCGGCTTCTGGATCGGTTTCGGCACGCTGGTGGAGGTGGGGAATTTCCAGATGTCGCCGTCGTGGGCGTAGTCGCCTTGCCACAGGGCGCGGACCACCGGGACCATTTCCCGCAAGGCCTGGCCACCGCTTGATGCGGGCATGCCACCGGCCATGCGATCGAATTCGACTTGATAGGCGCCGCGGGCCAGACCGACTTCCATGCGGCCGTTGCTGATCACGTCAAGCAGGGCGCATTCACCGGCGACCCGCAACGGGTGCCAGAACGGCGCGATGATGGTGCCGGCGCCGAGGTGGATGGTGGTGGTTTTGGCCGCGAGGTAGGCCAACAGCGGCATCGGGCTTGGCGAGATGGTGTATTCCATGGCGTGGTGTTCGCCGATCCACACGGTGCTGAAACCGCCGGCCTCGGCCATCAGGGTCAGTTCGGTCAGGTCTTCGAACAGTTGGCGGTGGCTGACGCTTTCGTCCCAGCGTTCCATGTGGATGAACAGGGAAAATTTCATGACGCTTCCTCGGATCTTTTGTTGTTGAGGCTACGTGTGGGAGCGGGCTTGCTCGCGAATGCGGTGGATCAATCGAAATCTCTGGTGGCTGACACATCGCTTTCGGGAGCAAGCCCCCTCCCACAGTGGGTCTGTATGGGGCTGGAGTTTTGCTCAGGCCAGCACGGGCAGGGCGCCCATCTTGCCGTGGCAGTACACCAGCGGCCCGGTGTGCTGCTCGGGGACGATCAGATTCTTCACGGCGCCGACCATGATGGCGTGGTCGCCGCCTTCGTATTCGCGCCACAACTCACACTCGATGATAGCCGTCGCGTTGGCCAGGATCGGGTTGCCCAGTTCGCTCAACGTCCATTCGATGCCTTGCGCCTTGTCCTTGCCTTTACGGGCGAAGGCATAGGCTTCGCTTTGCTGGCCGCCGGACAGAACGTGAATCGCAAAGCGTTTATTTTTGATCAGTACGGGATAGGAGTCAGAACTGTAGTTGGGGCAGAACAGCACCAGCGCCGGGTCCATTGATAGCGAACTGAAGGCGCTGGCGGTCAGGCCGACAATCTGACCGTCATCGTCCAGGGTGGTGATAACGGTTACGCCGGACGGAAACGAGCCCATGACTTGTTTGTAGATGGCGGCATCGATCATTGGACAGTCCTCGGGTGATGTGACGCTGTTTTTATGTGTTTGTTGGTCTGATGGTATACCGCAATTTAATCTTTGCAAGGGCTTTTGAGCTGAACCGATAAACGTGCCGCGTTCGTCGGAAACTCAACGTTTACGGGCTTTTTGGCTATTGGGTAGGCCAGTGTTTCAGCGAGGATGACGGATCAGATAGCGCCGTAAATTACGGATCAGTCTTGTGAAAAGTTTGGAATACCATAATATGGTTCGCATCTGAGGGGCGACCAAAGAGTCCTCCCGGTTTGGCTTCATACAACGATAAGAACAGACAAACTCGAGTTCATGCATAAGTCCCAGATGTCCCGGCAAGATCCGTTGATCGAGAATCACACGGTCGACTACGTCCCACTCGCGGAACGCCACGGGAAGGCCCGCGACCTTTTCACGCTTTGGTTCAGCACCAACATTGCGCCACTGCCCATCGTCACCGGCGCGATGGTGGTTCAGGTGTTCCATCTCGATTTGCTCTGGGGGCTGCTGGCAATTGCGCTGGGGCACATGATCGGTGGCGTGGTGATTGCCCTGGCATCGGCGCAAGGCCCGCGCATGGGCATTCCGCAAATGGTCCAGAGTCGTGGCCAGTTCGGGCGCTACGGTGCGCTGTTGATCGTGTTCTTTGCGGCGATCATCTACATCGGGTTCTTCATTTCCAACATTGTGCTGGCGGGTAAATCGATCGTCGGCATTGCGCCGTCGGTGCCGGCACCGCTGAGCATTCTGATGGGTGCGCTGGCCGCCACGGCCATTGGCGTGATCGGCTACAACTTCATTCATACATTGAACCGCATCGGCACCTGGGTGATGGGCAGCGCCTTGCTGGCCGGCTTCATTTATATCTTCGCCCATGACTTGCCGGCGGACTTCCTGACTCGAGGCAGCTTCAACCTGTCCGGCTGGCTGGCGACGGTGTCGCTGGGGATTATCTGGCAGATCAGCTTTTCGCCGTACGTGTCCGACTATTCGCGTTACCTGCCGGCGGACATCGGCATTGTCAAACCGTTTTGGGCGACTTATCTGGGTGCAACGCTGGGCACGATTCTGTCGTTCAGCTTCGGCGCTGTCGCAGTGCTGGCGACGCCGGAAGGTACCGAAGCGATGGCAGCGGTCAAGCAGTCCACCGGCTGGCTGGGACCGATTCTGATGGTGTTGTTCCTGCTCAATATCATCAGCCACAACGCCCTTAATCTGTATGGCGCAGTGCTGTCGATCATCACCTCGATCCAGACCTTTGCCAGCCAATGGACACCGAGCATCAAGGTGCGGGTGGTGCTGTCGAGCGTGATCCTGGCGGGTTGCTGCGTGGTCGCGCTGGGCGCGTCGGCGGATTTCATTTCCGAGTTCATCGGTTTGATTCTGGCGCTGTTGCTGGTGCTGGTGCCGTGGGCGTCAATCAACCTGATCGACTTCTACCTGATCAAGCGAGGCTGCTACGACATCAGTTCGATCTTCCGTGCTGACGGTGGGATTTACGGGCGCTTCAACCTGCACGCGATCGTGGCGTATTTCATTGGCATCATCGTGCAGTTGCCGTTCGCCAACACTTCACTGTACGTCGGGCCGTACGCCAATCTGGTGGAGGGTGCGGACCTGTCGTGGCTGGTTGGCCTGGTGGTGACGGTTCCGTTGTATTACTGCCTGGCGACGCGTGGCCAGACTCAGCAGAGCAGGGCGGTCAGGTTGGGTTATACCGATTGATCGACGTCTGCAGTACAAGCAATGCCCGGCCAATCGCCGGGCATTGTTGTTTCCGCATCTCGGCGGACATTCAAATTGGCCACATCTATCCCCTTTTGGCCAATCGCCCACTGTGCTCGCGCTACGCTGTCAGCAAGAATCGAAGCCATAACTAAACGCTGAACCTTTTTGCCCTCGGCGACCTTTAACGCCGCTGCCGTGTACAGAACATAAAAACCATCGAACTCACGTCGCATTCTGGGGAAACAACCATGGTCACGATGAAACGTATTCTGGGTGCCACCGTGTGTGGGCTGACGCTACTGGCCAGCGCCGTCCAGGCCGAGCAGCGCGAGCTGCGGGTGTACAACTGGGCGGATTACATTCTGCCGTCCGTACCCAAGGATTTCGCTGCGAAAAGCGGTATCAAAGTGACCTGGGACACCTTCGACACCAACGAATCCCTGGAAGCCAAGCTGTTGACCGGTAACTCCGGGTATGACCTGGTGGTGCCGTCGAACCAGTTCCTCGATACACAGATCAAGGCCGGCGTGTTCCAGAAACTCGACAAGTCCAGGCTGCCGAACTGGAGTCATCAGGATCCAGAACTGTTGAAGCTGCTCGACAAGAACGACCCCGGCAACCAATACGGTGTGCCGTACATGGTTGGTACCGTGCTGATCGGTTTCAACCCGGCCAAGGTCAAGGCCGCGCTGGGCGACAATGCGCCGGTGGACAGTTGGGATCTGGTGTTCAAACCCGAGAACATGGAAAAACTCAAATCCTGCGGCGTGGCGATGCTTGATTCGCCGTCCGAGATCCTGCCGCTGGCCCTGCATTATCTGGGGCTCGATCCGAACAGCCAGAACCCCGCCGACTATGAAAAAGCCAAAGAGTTGATGCTTAAGGTTCGCCCCTACGTGACTTACTTCAACTCGGCCAAATACATGACCGACATTGCCAATGGCGATATTTGCGTAGCCATCGGTTATTCCGGCAGTTTCTACCAGTTCGGCAACCGCGCCAAAGAGGCGGGCAACGGCGTAGTGGTCGACTGGCGCTTGCCGAAGGAAGGCGCGCCGATCTGGTTCGACACCTTCGCCATTCCGAAGAGCGCGAAGAACGTTGCCGAGGCTCACGAGTTCCTCAATACCTTGCTTGATCCGAAGGTGATCGCGCCGATCAGTGATTTCCTCGGTTACCCGAACGCGAACAAGGATTCGATGGCGCTGATCAACAAGGAAATCACCGGCAACCCGAACCTGACGCCGACCCCCGAAGCGCTGAAAAACCTCTACGTGGTGCAGCCACTGCCGCAAAAACTTGAGCGCGTGCGCACTCGCGTCTGGACCAGCATCAAGTCAGACAAGTAACAATCACCGCCATTCAAATGTGGGAGCGAGCCTGCTCGCGAAAGCGGTGGGTCATTCATCTTTGATGTTGACTGGCCCGACGCCTTCGCGAGCAGGCTCGCTCCCACAGGGTTTTGTGGGGTTTCATTCAGTTCGGTGTTCGGCATCTTTGGTCATGACCAAGCTAAGCAAGACTGAGCCGAAGATCACGCTCCCAACCACCGCCAGCGACCACTCTACCGGCATGTGCACCCACGGCATCAACACCATCTTGCCGCCAATGAATACCAGCACAATCGCCAATCCGTACTTGAGCAGATGAAAGCGGTCGGCCATGTCCGCGAGCAGGAAGTACAGCGCCCGCAGGCCCATGATCGCGAAGATGTTCGAGGTGAAGACGATAAACGGGTCAGTGGTGACGGCGAAAATTGCCGGGATGCTGTCCACCGCAAACATCAAGTCGCTGGCCTCGATCAACACCAGCACCAGAAACATCGGCGTGGCCCAGCGCACGCCGTTCTGCAACACGAAAAAGCGTTCGCCATGAAAGCCTTTGGTGATCCGCAAATGCCCGCGCACCCAACGCAGCAGCGGGTTTTTGTCGAGGTCCGGTTGTTGTTCGGCGAACATCAACATCTTGATCCCGGTGAAGATCAGGAACACGCCGAAGGCGTACAGCAGCCATTCGAACTGCGACACCAGCCAAACCCCGGCGAAGATCATCACGGCGCGCATCACAATGGCCCCGAGCACGCCGTACAACAGCACCCGGCGTTGCAGCTCCGGCGGTACGGCGAAGTAGCTGAAGATCATCACGAAAACGAACATGTTGTCGATCGACAGCGACTGCTCGATCAGATAACCGGTCAGAAACTCCAGACTCTTTTGTCTGGCGATTTCAGCGCCGAACGCACCGTGCAGGTACCACCAGAGCAACGCCGCAAAACTCAATGCCAACAAGCACCAGGCGATGACCCAGGACAAGGCTTCGCGGACCGAGACCCGGTGCGCCTTGCGTCCACCGAAGACAAACAGGTCCAGGGCAAGCATGGCAAGGACGAAGATGATAAAGGCGCCCCACATCCACGGTTCGCCGATATTGATGTTGTTGGCTGGCATGTCACGCCCCCTGTCTCGGTGTTGTATTCAGGTCAGACGAGGCCATGCTAGCGACGCGTTTGCCGCAAAGAAAAATCGTTTATTTCTCGGGTAGAGTTCGTTAAAAACGAATTGTCGGCGCAACGTCGCGCGTCGATCCTTGTTCACTGGTTTGCGCCCCCTCGGCGCAACGCTTGCGGAGGATGTGCTGGAGGCATGGGCGGGGCGCTGAGCACGTACATAATGTCCACGATATAAAAGCAAGCTGACGCTCATGAACGATAGTTCAGCGAAATAAATGCAGCAAAAACGATAGGTGAGATATATCGAATGCCAAACACTGCAAAAGACAAGCTTTCCGTTTGGCATTCGCAATGGTCGATTGCTTTAATGTGACGGGCCTGTTTTTCAAATGTCTCCGGTTTTTACCAGATAGAATTCACCTGCCACTTCGTATTCCGAGTCCATATTAAGGACTTTAAAGTGAAACGTGCCTTCAATTGTGCCTTTTTGTGCATCTCGAGTGAAAGTGATGCTGCCTTCGTGGGCACGTTTGGCGAGATCACGCACAACTAACATTGCCCCTACCGTCGCGTTGTCGTTATCGATTGCATATGTGCCACTCTGCAGGTCGCGGGGCATGCCAAAGAGGATGCCCAATCGAGCTCCAGAGTCATCGATCGCACTAACGACGACGCGGGTTTCGTTGGACGCGTATTTAAACCGGGAGGGATGGAATTTATCGAAGGGAGGTGTTGGAGGTGTGAACACCGCTTTGAAATATGATTCTTGTGTGTTTTTTTCGCCCGAAGTTCGCAGGGGCTGAAGGTTTTCATCAAATCCAAACACGGCGAGATCTATGATTTCAGTCATGGCTAACGTTCCTGAGTAATGAGTGGTTTATTGCTTGTGGGTGAATGGCTGAATAGCCAAGCCCCAATAAAACATTACTCTTTACTTGGGCGTCGTTGCGACTGTCAGATATGACAGTTGCTACTTAGTCTGATTTATGCTTTCGACTTCAGGTTGTTGCAGCCGCAGGCGGATTGAAGCCTGCCAGGCTCCAATCCCCGCGATCTGATTATTTGCCTGCCGACAACGGCGGCGTGCGCGGTGGCACCAAGCGTCTGGAACCGGTCGACTCGAACGCCGAAGCCAGGCGTAACAGCGCCGAGTCGTCGTAGGCGCGACCGGCGAAGGTCAGCCCGACCGGCATGCCGATGTCGGCCATGATGCCCATCGGCACGGTGACGGTCGGCACGCCGAGGTGACGGATTGCCAGATTGCCGTTGGCCACCCAGACGCCGTTACTCCAGGCAATGTCCGCCGATTGCGGATTGATATCGGCATCCGCCGGGCCAACGTCGGCGTTGGTCGGGAACAGCACCGCATCGAGCTTGAGCGAGTCCATCCAGTCTTCCAGATCGATTTTGCGGGTCTTTTCCAGGCCGCGCAGGCCGTCGGGCAGGGTCGGAATCTGATCCCATGGGGTGATACCGCGTTCGGCCATGCGTACGTATTCGTCCATGCCGGCGGCCAGATCACCTTCGCGGTTGGGCAACGTTCCAGGGTCGTGCGGGAAGATCTTCGGTCCGTCGACGTCGGCCAGACGGTTCAGTTTCGGATCGCCGTTGGCGCGCAGGAAATCATCGAACGCCCAGGCCGACAGGTCCCACAATTCGTGATGCAGAAACGCCTCGGAGACGATGCCGCGATTGAACACGGTTGGCGCGCCGGGACGGTCGCCTTCGCAGTTGGAGACCAGCGGGAAATCCACTTCGATGACCTCGGCACCGGCGGCTTCCAGCGCGGCGCGTGCCTGTTTCCACAGCTCGATCACCGACGCACGGGTGTTGATGCGTTGCCCGGTCGGGCCACCGATACCCGGCGCTTCGCTGGTGCCAGCCTCGGGGTCGGCATTGATGTACATCTTTGGCACGCCCAGGCGTTTACCCGCCAGTGCATCGGCGGTCACCGCAAGTTCCGCGTAGGAAGCCGGGCGCAGCGAGGCAACGCTCGGAATCGCCACCCAGGGTTGCAGGCGCCACAGATCGCCGCGCTTGTCGGCATCTTCGGCAACCACCACGTCCAGCACTTCGAGCAAGTCCGCCATGCTCCGGGCGTAGGGCACGACCACGTCCATGGTCGGCGTCAGCGGCCAGTTGCCGCGCACCGAAATCACCCCGCGCGACGGTGTGTAGGCGCACAAGCCATTGTTCGACGCCGGGCCACGGCCACTCGACCACGTTTCCTCGGCGAGGCCGAACGCGGAAAAACTGGCGGCGGTGGCGGTGCCGGCGCCATTGGACGAACCGGAAGCGAAGGGCGCCGTCAGGTAGTCAGCGTTGTACGGGCTCTCGGCCCGGCCATAGACGCCGCGCTGCATGCCGCCATTGGCCATCGGCGGCATGTTGGTCTTGCCCAGGCAGATCGCCCCGGCGGCGCGCAGTCGCTCGATGGTGAAAGCATCGCGATGGGCGACCAGATCGACAAACGCCGGGCTGCCCGACGCAGCGGTCAGGCCTTTGACCAGATAACTGTCCTTGGCGGTGTAGGGAATGCCATCCAGCGGGCCGAGTGTCTGGCCTTTGGCTCGGCGCTCGTCGGCAGCCTCGGCTTCTTTGAGGGCTTGCGGGTTGCGCACCACCACAGCATTGAGTGCCGTGTCGGTGTTTGTGCCGTCGTAAGCGTCGATCCGCGCCAGATAAGCCTGCACCAGCTCCACCGAGGTGGTCTGACCAGCTTCGAGGGCAGCGCGCAATTGGGCAATGGAAACTTCAGTGACTTCGATCATGCTGTTACCGCCGACAGGTTCGCTAAAGGAGGGGTCATCATTGTTATCGTCAAAAATCCTGATGGGCGAAACTCTACCCTGAACTTTGCCGATTGGCATGTGCTAATTCGATAAATATCGACAAACTCAACGGAAAAATTCCCCGGGCGTCTCACCGAACTGTTGGCGAAATGCAGCGATGAACGCCGACGTCGAGTCATACCCGCAGGCCAAAGCCACGTCGGTGACGCGTTCGCCCCTCTCCAGCGGCGTCAGTGCTCCGAGTAGACGCAGGCGCTGGCGCCATGCGCGAAAAGTCAGACCTGTGTCGCGCAGAAACAGGCGGCTAAGGGTTTTTTCGGTCACGCCGAATTTCTCGCTCCAGTGACTGAGTGTGGTGGGTTGTTCCGGATGCTGCTCAAGACTCTGATAGATCTGGCGTAAGCGGCTGTCTTGCGGCAGTGGCAACATCAGGTCGATTTGGGGTGCGTCGGCCAACTGATCGAGGATCACCTGGGCCAGGCGACCGTGCGGGCCGCCTTGGTCATACTCGACAGGAATCTGACTAAAGGCGCGGATCAACTCACGCAGCAAGTCGCTGACGCCGAGCACATGACAGCGCTCGGCCGCCCATCCGGCGACGCTGCAATCGATGTACAGGCTGCGCATTTCGGTGTGCGGTGAACTGAAGACCCGATGCGGCACGCCTGCCGGAATCCACACCGCGCGTTCGGGCGGGGCGACGAAGCGTCCGGCGCTGGTCTGCACTTCGAGCACGCCCTGAATCGCGTATGACAATTGCACCCACGGATGACTGTGGCGCCGGGTCAATGCCCGATTGGGCAGCGATTCTGTGCGGCCGTACAGCGGGCGTGGCAGGCTGGGCAGTCCGGGAATACTGCGTCTGACGCTTTTGTCGTGTCCTTTTGGCGGCATCTGGCGGTTCTTCGGCGTTAGTCGGTAATTGCCCGTCACGTTAGAGTCGCAATCACGTACTGGCAACCCCCGGATGAGCAAACCATGACCCGCCCAAGATTCTTGCCCGACAACTTCACCCTGACCCTGATCGGCGTTGTGCTGCTGGCCAGTTTTCTGCCGGCCAGTGGTCAGGTCGCGGTCGGTTTCGGCTGGCTGACCAACATCGCCATTGCGCTGCTGTTTTTCCTCCACGGCGCCAAGCTCTCGCGTGAATCGATCATCGCCGGCGCCGGCCACTGGCGCCTGCATCTGCTGGTGTTTGGCCTGACGTTTGTCCTGTTCCCGCTATTGGGGCTGGCGCTGAAACCGCTGTTGTCCCCGTTGATCGGCGACCCGTTGTACATGGGTATGCTTTACCTCTGCGCGTTGCCGGCCACGGTGCAGTCGGCCATCGCCTTTACTTCGCTGGCGCGGGGCAATATTCCCGCTGCGATTTGCAGTGCGGCGGCGTCCAGCCTGTTCGGGATTTTTCTCACGCCGCTGTTGGTGACACTGCTGCTCAACGTCCACGGCGACGGCGGTTCGACCCTCGACGCGATGCTGAAAATCAGTGTGCAACTGCTGCTGCCATTCATCGCCGGGCAGATCGCCCGGCGCTGGATCGGCGCGTGGGTAGGGCGTAACAAGAACTGGCTGAAGTTTGTCGATCAGGGCTCGATTTTGCTGGTGGTCTACGGCGCATTCAGCGAAGCGGTCAACGAAGGTATCTGGCATCAGATTCCACTCTTCGAGCTGTTGGGGTTGGTGGTGGTCTGCTGCATCTTGCTGACGCTGGTATTGGTGGCATCGACGCTGCTGGGCAAGGCGTTCGGTTTCAGCCAGGAAGATCGCATCACCATTCTGTTCTGCGGCTCGAAAAAGAGCCTGGCCACCGGTGTGCCTATGGCGCAGGTGTTGTTCGCCGGTAGCACTATCGGCGTACTGATTCTGCCGCTGATGCTGTTCCATCAGATCCAGCTGATGGTCTGTGCGGTGTTGGCGCAGCGCTACGCAAAACGCCCGGAATCGGTGCCGGAACTGATGGCGCAGGTCGATCCTTGATCCGTTGACCTCATCGCAGGGGCGCACGTACAGCACTGTCATTGGCCGAACACAGGCTTCGCACCTACGCTGTTGAGCTACCGATAATTGAATGAGGTCTTGGGTCATGGCAAAGGTAAAGGGCAAGGACAAGAAAAAAAGCGCCAGACAACCGACCCTTGAGCCAGCAAAGCTGAAAAACAAGGACTACCTCGAACATCTGCGCCGCTTGCACATCGAGGTGGTCAAGTTGCAGGAATGGGTCAAGGCCAAGGGCATCAAGGTGTGCATCGTTTTCGAAGGGCGCGACGGTGCCGGCAAGGGCGGGACGATCAAGGCGCTGACCGAGCGCATCAGCCCGCGGGTGTTCCGTGTCGTCGCGTTGCCGGCGCCGACTGATCGCGAAAAAAGTCAGATGTATATCCAACGCTACCTGCCGCACTTGCCGGCCGCCGGCGAGGTGGTGATGTTTGATCGCAGTTGGTACAACCGCGCCGGCGTCGAGCGTGTGATGGGTTTTTGCACTGAAGAACAGGTGGCCGGTTTCCTCAAGGCGGTCCCGGCGGTGGAGCGTGCCATCGTTGATTCCGGCGTGATCCTGCTCAAGTACTGGCTCGAGGTCAGCGAGCAAGAGCAGACTCGGCGCCTTCAGGCGCGTATCCGGGACGGGCGCAAGATATGGAAACTGACGCCCATGGACCTCAAGTCCTACAGCCGTTGGTATGACTATTCACGCGCGCGTGATGCCATGTTTGCCGCAACGGATTCCGAGCACGCTCCATGGCGAGTGGCTGATTCGAACGACAAGCGCCGGGCACGCCTGAACATCATCACCGATCTGCTCAGCCACATCCCTTACGAGGACGTGGAGCGTGAGTCGGTAACACTGCCAAAACGCCAGAAGCCTGCGGGCTATCGGGAGCCGGATTACCCCTACAATCGTGTGCCGGAAAAATTCTGAAGGGGCGGCTGGAGCATCCGCTCCAGCCATGGCCGTGTATCAGCGTCGATGCATTCGCGGCTGGATCTGCTGGGTGGGCACGATGCCCGACCCTGTTCGATTGTTGCCACCGTTCACTGACGATTGGTTTTGCGCGTCGCGTTCATCTCTACTGCCATTGTCGTGGCAAGACGATCCGCCCAGACAGATGGCGATGGCGAGCAGCAAGAGCGGGCTTATCGATGGGTACATGGCAATCTCCATCACTTGTACGTCAAGCGACCTGGATTCCGGTCCATGGAGTTTTATCAAGAAGGGGGCGCGTAGTGCGCAGAGATGTGCAGCGGCTACGCGTTCTCAAAGCATAGGCGATGGTCGGGACCTCCTGTCAGAAAGTCGCGGCAGATGGCTTGGTGAATGGGGGGCAATCGACAAGGTGCCACTCAACCGGCCCCGGTATATCGCACGGCTGCTGCCGCCCGGGAGGGTACGTTCAACGCGCGCAGCAACGAAGACACGTGAATCCTCACCGTAAACGGCGAGATATCCAGCGCCCGGGCAATTTCCTTGTTGGTCTTGCCCTGAGCGATCAGCCGTAACACCTCCTGCTGACGGGGCGTGAGGGCGGCGCCGGTTTCCAGCCGCAGCAAGCCTGACGGGGCAAACTTCACCAGCACTTCACCTTCGCGGATCGCCAGGATCGCTTGGCCGATCTCCTCCGGGGCAATGTTTTTGCCGATGAAACCGTCGATGCCCGCCGCCATGACTTCGCTGATCAGCGCCTCATCATCCACCATCGACACCACGATCAGCGTGGTGCGCGGCAGGCGTCGGCGTAGTTCGGCGAGCTGGCTGACGCAGGTGAGGCCGGGAAAACGCAGATCCAGAATCAGGCTGTCCGGCTCATCACCGCAGGGCAACAGCGCCATTACGGCGTCCAGGTCGCCAGCTTCTTCAAGACTCGCTTCGGGCAGCAGACGCTGGACAGTGCGCAGCATGGCCTCGCGAAACATCGGGTGATCGTCGGCTATGATGATTCGGTATGTCATGGCGTGACCCTCCCTGGGTCAGGCGTTGTTCTTGGCAAGCACCTTAGCACTGGGCGCAAGGGTTGCCTGTAGGCTCATTCCGAATATGACGATTGCGACACAAGGACGTTAATCATGAAGTTCGAGAAAAACACCGAACTCGATCAGGCTAACCTGCGCATCATCATCGCCAGCATTGCGGTGGTCTACATCGGCGTACTTGGCTTTTTGCCGGGCCAGCGCTTCGATACCTACCTGCCGGTGATTACCTATATTGGTCTGTTTTTGCTGGTCTCAATCGTGCTGCGTCAGACGATAGTGCGCTGGCCGGGGCATTACCCGGCGCGGCGGATTTTCGCCATGGTCCACGACTACACCGGTACCTGTTTCGGGCTGGTGGTGGGCGGCGAGGCGGCGTTGCCGCTGTACGCGGTGATTATCTGGGTCAACCTCGGCAATGGTATGCGTTACGGTTCGCGCTATCTGGCGATTGCCACGGTACTGGCGTTGTTGGCCTTGCTGGTGGTGTATCGCCTGACGCCGGTGTGGCAGGCGCAACCGTTCATGGTATTGATGCTGATGATCACCAGCACGGTGATCCCGTTCTACGCGCACCTGCTGCTGGAGCGCACGCGCAAGGCTTCCGAAGAAGCGGTCGCGGCCAATCTGGAAAAATCACGCTTTCTCGCCCAGGCCAGCCATGACTTGCGTCAGCCGATTCACTCCATCGGCCTGTTTACCGCGTGTCTGCGTGAGTCGCGGTTGGGGGATGAGGAGCGGCGGCTGGTCGACAACATCGACCGTTCGCTGCTCAATGTGTCGCAGTTGTTCCGCTCGATTCTCGACCTGTACACCCTCGATAACGGGCGGATTCTGCCAAAACTGCAAGCCGTGAATCTGGGCGAGTGGCTTGCCGATCTGATTCGCCAGAACGCCGAAGCCGCACGTTGGGCAGGCGTGGAATTGCGCCTGCGACCTTGTGAACGCTGGGTTCGAACCGACCCGGCGCTGCTCGCGACCATGGTGCAGAACGTGCTGTCCAACTGCTTCAAATACGGCGCGCACCAGCCGGTGCTGATTGGCGTGCGCAAGCGCGGGGCAGGACTGGCCATTGTCATCCATGACCGCGGCAACGGCATCGCCGAGGAGCATTTGCCCAAGGTTTTCGAGGAGTTTTACCGGGTTCGTCAGGTGCGCGACAAAGATGTCGAAGGCGTGGGGCTGGGCCTGTCGATCGTCAAACGTCTGGGGCAGTTGATCGGAGTCGAAGTCGCGCTGCGCTCACGACTCGGGCGGGGTACGGCTGTCACCTTGTCTGGCTTGCCATTGGCGGCGCCGCAGCAGATGCAGATCAACCGCGATGACGCACGACAAGTCGGCCTGTTGACCGGGCTGAAGGTGTGCCTGGTGGAGGATGACCACAACGTGCTGATGGCGACCTCGGCGTTGCTGGAACGTTGGGGCTGTGAGGTGCAGGCCGAACTGAGCGGGCGGGATTTGACCACCGATTGCGACATCATCGTCGCCGACTTCGATCTTGGCACCCATGCTACGGGTATCGAGTGTATTGACGACGTGCGCCGCCAACGCGGCTTTGCGGTGCCAGCGATGATCATCACCGGGCATGACATCGAAAAAATACAGGCGGCCTTGCACGACCGCCAAATTGCCATCCTGTCCAAACCGGTACGCCCGGCCGAGCTGCGCGCGACCTTGCGTGCCCTGCGCGACCGGCAAACCGAGCCGGTCGAGGAGGTTTAGCTCAACGCTTGCAGAGATAGTCCTGAGTGATGGTGGTTTGCAGACAGTTGTACTGGCCCATGGTGCGGCAGATGTTTTTCTCTGAGCCGGTGACCTCGGCATTTTTGTAGCCCCAGGTCTTGCAGCGTTGCGCGGCGACGGTCAGGCCTTGTTCGGCGCTGGTCTGGCCACTTTCGAACTGGCCCAGTTCATAGGAAACCTGGACGACGCCATCGTTTTTGCTGCCGCCTGTGGCCTCCCATTGTTTCGGCGTGGCGCAGCCGGTCAGGAAGAGCGCGGTGAGGGTGAGTGTTGCGATCAGGGTTTTCATGATGGGACGTAGTCCTTTACCGAGGCGGGAGAGTTATTGAAACGGAATTGGCGAAGCGCCTTTGGGCAGGCACTACAGGGGCGGCTTCATCATGCCCATGCTGGCCACGGCGATGATGACGCCGCTGGGCAATTCACAGTTGTATTCCCCGGCCGGGGTGTAGGCGGTGTAGTAGGTGAGGGTGCTGTCGTTGCGGATGTTGTCGATTTTCGAGACCGGTTTTCCGATAACGGTTTGCGCGCGTTCTTTCATGCTGGCTTCGGTGGGTTTGACGGTCTGGCACCCGGCGATGCCGAGCAGCAGGGCACTGACGACAGTCATTTTGCAGAGGGGGATATGCAGTTTCATGGTATTTCTTCCTTGGTGTTGTTCTGATTTCCAGGCACAACGATCCTGAGCACCGCCAGGTGGCAGTGTTGAGGAACATCGAGGGTTGCGAGGGAATATAGCGCCGGGTGGCGGAGCGGTCGATTAGCACAAATGTGCTAGTGCGCAGCGGGAATGGACGGGTGTTAGGCGCTTCCCTTCCTGCACGTTCTGCGCAAAGCTCAATTCAGTCTAAAAACCCTGCGCCGCCTCCGTAACCGTTTGCTAGGCTCAAAGGTGTAGGTGAAGACGCAGACTGATGCGCAAACGGATAGCAAGGGGACGTGGGGCGCGTTCCGAAGGGTGCACGGTTAGAAAGATCTCCGCGCTGAGATCCAGCCCTTATGCCGTGTGAAGCAGCCGAGGCCGTACTTTTCAATTTCGCCCGGTACTGTGAGAAGCCTGATAAACCTTGTAAGCCAGAGACCAGCGCTGGCCGCCTACTCGAACCAACAAAGCCCGCATCGTGCGGGCTTTGTCGTTCTTGCAGGTCTAGATTTTCGACAGCGCGTGCGCCAGATCAGCGCGCAGGTCGTCGATGTCTTCAACACCCACCGACAGACGCACCAAGCCGTCACCGATGCCCAGTTTAGCCCGGGTTTCAGGCGGAATGGTGGCGTGGGTCATGATCGCCGGGTGCTCGATCAGGCTCTCGACGCCCCCCAGGCTTTCGGCCAGCGCGAAGATTTCCACGTTCTCCAGGAAGCGCCGCGCGCCAGCCAGATCCGTATTCAGATCAACAGAAATCATCCCGCCGAAACCGCGCATCTGCCGCTTGGCCAATTCATGCTGTGGGTGCGACACAAGGCCTGGGTAGTAGACGCGTTTGACCTGCGGTTGCTGTTCCAGCCACTGCGCCAGATCCAGGGCGTTGCTGCAATGCCGCTCCATGCGCAGCGCCAGAGTCTTCACTCCACGCAACGTCAGAAACGCGTCGAACGGCCCGGAAATCGCACCGACCGCGTTTTGCAAAAAGCCCAGTCGTTCGGCCAGTTCTGCGTTCTGCCCGACCACGGCGATGCCGCCGATGACGTCGGAGTGCCCGTTGAGATACTTGGTGGTCGAGTGCAACACGATGTCGAAACCCAGTTCCAGCGGACGCTGGATATACGGGCTGGCGAAGGTGTTGTCGGCCACGCTGATGATCCCGCGGGCACGGCAGATGCGCGCGATGGCAGCCAGATCCGACAGGCTCAGCAGCGGGTTGGTCGGCGACTCGACGATGACCAGGCGCGTGTCGTCCTGCAGCGCCGCTTCAAACGCCGACAGGTCAGTCAGATCGACGTAGCTGAAACGATGTCCGGCGCTGCGCTGGCGCACCTTGTCGAACAGGCGGAAGGTGCCGCCGTACAGGTCATTGCCGGAGATAACGTGCGACCCGGCATCGATCAGTTCGAGGACCGTGGAAATCGTCGCCAGCCCGGACGCGAACGCAAACGCCTGAGTGCCCCCTTCCAGATCCGCCACGCAACGCTCCAGCGCGAAGCGCGTCGGGTTGTGCGAGCGGCCGTAGTCGAAGCCCTTGTGCACGCCGGGGCTGTCTTGCAGGTAGGTGGAGTTGGCGTAG
The DNA here is from genome assembly GCF_002813455.1 of Pseudomonas baetica. Lineage (NCBI taxonomy): Bacteria > Pseudomonadati > Pseudomonadota > Gammaproteobacteria > Pseudomonadales > Pseudomonadaceae > Pseudomonas > Pseudomonas baetica. The sequence goes on from NZ_PHHE01000001.1 coordinate 1,628,379, forward strand.
ATTGGCGGCATCAGCGCCCCGGTGGTCGGGTCAGGCTCCTGCCCGGCATGGATCACTCGGGTCGCGAAGCCTTGGGAATTCTTGTCGTGCTGACTCATGCGAGGGATCTCCGTAATTGGTTGAGCATGTCGGTGCGAGTGATCAGGCCATGGAAGCCAGAAGCGTCGGCGATGATGGCGACGAGGCCGCGGCTGAGCACCGATTCCAGCTCAGAGAGGGGCGCACCGGGGGCGAGGGTTTGCAGTTTGTCGGTCATCACGCTGGAGACCGACTGGCTGAAACGCGCGGCATCTTCGTGAACGGCCAGCAGAATGTCCGATTCGTCGATCACGCCGACCAGTGCCTTGCCTTCAACCAGCACCGGCAGTTGCGAAACGTCCGCCAGTCGCATGCGCTGGAACGCGGTCAGCAAGGTGTCGTCGGGACCGACGCTGATCACCCGGCCATCCTCGAAACGTCGGGCGATCAGATCGCGCAAGTCGCCGTAGCCCTTGCGCTGCAACAAGCCCTGATCGGTCATCCATTGGTCGTTGTAGACTTTCGACAAGTAGCGCGTGCCGGTGTCGCAAACGAAACTGACCACGCGTTTTGGCTCGGTTTGTTCGCGGCAGTAACGCAGCGCGGCGGCGAGCAGGGTACCGGTGGATGAACCACCGAGAATGCCTTCGGCACGCAGTAATTGACGGGCGTGATCGAAGCTTTCTTCGTCGCTGATCGAATACGCGTGGCGCACGCTGGAGAGGTCGGTGATCGACGGAATGAAGTCTTCGCCGATGCCTTCGACCGCCCAAGAACCGGGGGTTGGCAGCGAGTCGTCGCGGCTGTATTGCGCCATCACCGAGCCGACCGGATCGGCCAGGACCATTTGCAGATCCGGTTGTACGCGTTTGAAGAATCGCGTCAGCCCGGTCAGCGTGCCGGCCGAACCCACACCGACGACGATGGCGTCCAGGTCATGTTCAGTCTGTGCCCAGATCTCTGGCGCGGTGCTGCATTCATGAGCCAGCGGGTTGGCCGGATTGTTGAACTGGTCGGCGAAGAACGCGCCGGGAATGTCTTTCGCCAGTCGTGCGGCGACGTCCTGGTAATACTCGGGATGGCCCTTGCCGACATCGGAACGGGTGATGTGTACTTCGGCGCCCATGGCCTTCAAGTGCAGGACTTTCTCGGTGGACATCTTGTCGGGCACCACCAGCACCACGCGATAACCTTTGGCGCGGCCAACCAGTGCCAGACCCAGGCCGGTGTTGCCGGCGGTGGCCTCGACGATGGTGCCACCGGGTTTGAGGCGGCCATCACGTTCAGCGGCATCGATCATCGCCAGACCGATGCGATCCTTGATCGATCCACCGGGGTTTTGTGATTCGAGTTTGAGAAACAGTGTGCAGGGGCCGGTATCGAAGCGGGTCACTTGTACCAGCGGCGTATTGCCGATCAGCCCAAGTACGGCAGGGCGTGAATCCTTTGACATCTCTTCACCTCTTTGTGGTGTTGATCGCGTTCCATTCGCGGGGAATAAGCTCGCGTGCAACATAGGCTCAGACCGGGGCCGTCGCAACCTTTAGTCGCCCGCAAATACTGCCATTTCGATCTAACGATAGAACAAAAACACGGCGCGCACGGGCACGCTTCGAGCGCGTTTATATAGACGCGCCATCGAGTATTCAAAGGGCGTCTTCGTCATCACGAACCGCTTGATCTGCGGATAAATATCCTGCAGTGCAAACCGCTTCAGGATCGGAATGTCGCGCATGGGCAACAGCGTTGTTCGAGCAGAGGCAGCGATGACTTTATCATGAGTAAAATTTGTGATCATCGCGATTAAATTGAGTTTGTCTCACTCGCTTGCGCTGCCGACAATGGCTGCCATCAACAGAACATTGGAGTTGTTTGTTATGGCACTGGCCCATTCCCTTGGATTTCCGCGCATCGGTCGCGACCGCGAACTGAAAAAGGCGCAAGAGGCGTTCTGGAAAGGAGAACTGAACGAGGCCGGGCTGCGTGAGGTCGGGCGCGATCTGCGCAAGGCTCACTGGGACTTGCAGCAACAGGCAGGCATCGAGCTGCTGCCGGTCGGCGACTTTGCCTGGTACGACCAGGTCCTGACGCACTCACTGATGTTCGGCGTGATCCCTGAACGCTTCCGTCCGCACGATGGCAAGGCCAGTCTGCAAACCTTGTTCAGCATGGCGCGCGGCGTCAGCGACAGTTGCTGCGGTGGTGCCCACGCGCAGGAAATGACCAAGTGGTTCGACACCAACTATCACTACCTGGTCCCGGAATTCAGCGCGGATCAACAGTTCCAGCTGGGCTGGGAGCAGTTGTTCGAAGAGGTCGAAGAGGCTCGCGCGCTGGGCCACAACGTCAAACCGGTGATTATCGGTCCGCTGACGTATCTGTGGTTGGGCAAGGCCAAAGGTGCCGAGTTCGACAAGCTCGAACTGCTCGATCGTCTGCTGCCGCTGTATGGTCAGATCTTTGCGCGTCTCGCCGCCCAAGGCGTGGAGTGGGTGCAGATCGACGAGCCGATTCTGGTGCTCGACCTGCCGCAGGAATGGAAAAACGCCTTTGAGCGTGCCTACAACCAGATCCAGCGTGACCCGCTGAAGAAACTGCTCGCCACTTACTTTGGTGGTCTGGAAGAAAACCTCGGTCTGGCCGCCAACTTGCCCGTTGATGGTTTGCACATTGATCTGGTGCGCGCACCGGAGCAATACCCGACCATTCTTGATCGTCTGCCGGCCTACAAAGTGTTGTCCCTGGGCGTGGTCAACGGCCGTAACGTCTGGCGTTGCGATCTGGAAAATGCCTTGGCGACTTTACGCCATGCCCATGAGCGTCTGGGTGAGCGCCTGTGGGTGGCGCCGTCCTGCTCGCTGCTGCACAGCCCGGTGGATCTGGGGCGTGAAGACAAGCTCGATGCCGAGCTGAAAAGCTGGCTGGCCTTTGCCGTGCAGAAGTGCGAAGAAGTGGCTGTTCTGGCGCAAGCGGTCAATGAACCTGAAGCGCCGAAAGTGCTGCGCGCACTGACTGAAAGCCGTTCGGTACAGGCGGCCCGTGCTGCCTCGCCGCGCATTCACAAACCGACCGTTCAGGCTCGTGTCACCGCGATTACGGCCAAGGACAGTCAGCGTCAGTCGCTGTTCGCCCAGCGCATCGTCAAGCAGCGTGCCGGTCTGGATCTGCCACTGTTCCCGACCACGACGATCGGTTCGTTCCCGCAAACCGCGTCGATCCGTCTCGCTCGCCAGTCGTTCAAGCAAGGCAAACTCAGTAAAGGCGAGTACACCGAAGCCATGCACAGCGAGATCCGCCATGCGGTGGAAATCCAGGAGCGTCTGGGCCTCGACGTGCTGGTGCACGGTGAAGCCGAGCGTAACGACATGGTCGAGTACTTCGCCGAGCAACTCGACGGGTATGTATTCACCCGTTTCGGTTGGGTGCAAAGCTACGGCTCACGTTGCGTGAAACCGGCGGTGATCTTTGGCGACCTCAGCCGTCCGAAAGCCATGACTGTCGAATGGATTCGCTACGCTCAAGGCCTGACCGACAAGGTCATGAAAGGCATGCTGACCGGTCCGGTGACCATGCTGATGTGGTCGTTCCCGCGTGAAGACGTCAGCCGTGAAGTGCAGGCCCGCCAATTGGCGCTGGCGATTCGCGACGAAGTGGTCGATCTGGAAGCTGCCGGCATCAAGATCGTGCAGATCGACGAAGCGGCGTTCCGTGAAGGCCTGCCGTTGCGTCAGGCGCAGTGGCAGCCTTATCTGGATTGGGCGACGGAAGTATTTCGCCTGTGCGCCTCGGGTGTGCGCGACGAGACCCAGATCCACACGCACATGTGCTACAGCGAGTTCAATGATGTGATCGAGTCCATTGCAGCAATGGACGCCGACGTGATCACCATCGAAACCTCGCGTTCGGACATGGAGTTGCTGGAGGCTTTCGAAGCCTTCGCTTACCCGAACGACATCGGCCCGGGCGTCTATGACATTCACTCGCCACGGGTGCCGGATGCCTCGGAAATGGTCAATCTGCTGCGCAAAGCGGCCAAGCGGATTCCGGCCGAGCGGCTGTGGGTCAACCCGGATTGCGGTTTGAAAACCCGTGGCTGGCCGGAGACCGAAGCGGCGTTGGTGCACATGGTCACCGCCGCCCGCCAGCTGCGCAAAGAGCTGGCGTAACACTCTGGCTGCATGAAATACAACACCTGTGGGAGCGAGCCTGCTCGCGAAAACGTCCGGTCAGTCAACATCAATGTTGGATGATCTGCCGCCTTCGCGAGCAGGCTCGCTCCCACAGGGTTTTGTGTAAGGCATGAGATTCTGGATGGCCTCACGGGACTTGTTGTTGCTACTGTGGCCAGCCGCAGTCCAGGTGTTTACCGCTACATGAGTCATCAACCGATTATTCAGGCCGTGTCCGACGCCGACATTCCTGAAGTTCTTGATTTTGTTCTAAACGCCCGCGCCGAGCTTTTTCCCAAGCTGAGCGCGACCGGCATGCCTGATGATCTGGCGCGGTTCGCCGAGGTTTATCTGCGTGGGGCAGGGCGTTTTCTGATTGCTCGCCAGGCGGGGCAGATCGTTGCCTCGATTGGCTATCTGCCATACGACCGACGTTTTCCGAACCTTGATTATGCCGACCGTAACGTGGTGGAAATCGTGCGCCTGTTCGTCGTGCCTGCACAACGGCGATCCGGGTTGGCGGGCGCGTTGTATCGATCACTCAAAGACCTGGCACTGGCCGACGGAGTTGAGGTGATCTATCTGCACACCCATCCGTTTCTGCCGGGCGCCATCGCGTTCTGGCAACGGCAAGGTTTCGAGATCATCGACGTCGACGCTGACCCGATCTGGCAAACAACTCACCTGCACAACGTCATAAGTGAAATCTGAGAATCTGCGCCCCATCAAACGGCTCCGTCAGGTAATGCGCCCTGACCCCGAGCGGCTTCTGTAAGCGCTGCGGTGTCAGCATCTCCAGCGGCTCGCCTAACGCCACCCGCCGCCCGCGTTCCAGTACCGCCTGAGGTGTCGGCGCGTGCTGGAAGGTCAGGGTGCTGCCGCAGTTTTTGATCATCAGCTCCGATCGTCGATCAGCGCCGCTGAAGGGTGGACGAATCTGTCGTGGCGAGGATCAGTGCTGGCTCATCAAACCGTGCAACACGCCTAAACGCAGACCCGGTTCGGAGGGCAGCATTTGCGCAATGCCGAACACTTTGAACGCCGCCAGCATCAACACCAGCCCACCGGGCAGAATGCTCTGGCGGTGTGGTTGCAGGCCGGCGAGCTTGAGCTGTTGCACGTTGTTGACCTTCAACAGCAGCAGCGACAGGCGCAGCAGTCCGCCATAGGTGATGCCGTCCTGACCGAAGTCGTTGAGGTGGTTGGCCTTGAGCACTTTGGCAAGCATGCGCGCGGTGCCGGAGGAGCCGATGGTCTGCTGCCAGCCCTGAGCACGATAGCGACGAGCAACTTTTTCAAACTGCAGGATGGCGAAGCGTTCGGCTTCCTGTAACGCGCCGGCGGACACATCGCCGCTGCGAAAGAACCGCGCGCTCAAAGTGCCGCTGCCGATGGCGATGCTCTCCGTCAATAAAGGTTGCGAGCCTTGGCCGAGGATCAGCTCCGTGGAGCCGCCGCCGATGTCGACCACCAGGCGCAGGTCTTCGGCGTTCGGCAAGGCGTGGGTCACGCCGGCGTAGACCAGCCGCGCCTCTTCATGGCCGCAAATGACGTCAATGGGAAAACCCAGATGCCGTTCGGCACTGGCCAGAAACAGTTGCGAATTGTCGGCTTCGCGCACCGCGCTGGTGGCCACCGCACGGACTCGACCGGCCTGGAAACCGCGCAGCTTCTTGCCGAACCGCGCCAACGCCTGCCAGCCACGATCCAGGGCCAACGCATCCAGCGCGCCGCCATCAAAACCCTCAGCAAGTCGCACCGGTTCACGCAGGGTTTTCACTTCCTGAATCTGCAAGCCTTTGCGGCTTCGCACTGACTGGCCGATCATCAGGCGAAAGGCATTCGAACCCAGGTCGATGGCGGCAAACAGCGAGGCGTCTTCTTTCATGGGAATCCTTGCAGAGCATCTGTCGCGAGGCTCAAGACGGTTTGCGAGGATTCTGCCGTGATCTTGATGACATCCTGATGACGGGGCAGGGGCGGTTCAATGAATGTGTGGCTGTCATGACACTGTCATTATCCGGCGTCTATGCTGAGGCCAATACACCGCGTGTTCTTAAAGTTTTTGCTGCCGACTTTGGCAGCTTTTTTTTGTCCGCGATTTGAGCGAGGCACCTGATCGTTCCCACGCGGAGCGTGGGAACGATCATGTAGGTGATTAGCAGGCTTGCGGGGTCTCGCCTCGGGCCAGGCGCGCATTGATGTCTTCGATCACTTCGGGCAGCTCGGCGATGGTGTCGATCAGATAATGCGGGCGCGAGGGGGCGAATATCTTGCCGATCCGCGCACGTTCTTCCGCCAGTCGATCCGACGGCAATGCCTTGTATTGCTCATAGGTCAGGCCCAGTGCGTTGCCGGAACAGGTCAATGCCACCGTCCACATGCCGGCGGCGCGCCCTTCGAGAATCCCCGGCCAGGTGTCGTCGACCTTGACGCAGGCCGCCACATCATCGATACCCAGAGCAATCACGTTGGCCAAAGCCTGCGCCGGATATGGTCGGCCATTCGGCACTTCATCGGTGGCGACGACATGGTCAGCGACGTAGCCATTTTCCCGCGCCAGTTCGACAACCTTGGCCATCACCACCGCCGGGTAACCCGAGCACGAACCGATTTTCAAACCCTTGTCGCGCAACGCCGCAATCGCCTCGAGCGCGCCCGGGATCAACGCCGAATGCAGGGCTATTTTCTCGATCTGCAGCGGCATGAAGCGTTCGTAGATCGCCGTCACATCGTCATCGCTCGGCACGCGGTCGAATGCTGCACGATAACGCTCGGCAATCTGCGGCAGGTTGCACAGGGTTCGGATGTGATCCCATTTGCCCATGCCCATTGGGCCGCGCGCTTCTTCCAGCGATACCGCGACGCCGAACTCGGCAAAGGCTTCGACGAAAATCTGCGTCGGCGCGAACGAGCCGAAATCGACAACGGTGCCGGCCCAGTCGAGGATCGCGGCTTGCAGGTGAGTCGGTTGTTGGTACTGCATGGTCAATCTCCGTTTTCAGGTAAGCGTGGGCCGTCCCTCGGCAATGAGGTAGGCGGTTCAAGGGGCAGTGCTGATCAGGTCAGCGGTGGATTGGAATCAAACAGTTCGGCAATCACTGGCCGGTTCCTGCGGATGCCGAGGCAGCACAGGTGGTATTCGATGAAGAACGGGTGATCGACAAAGGTGATCGGCGTGGTGCCGGGGGTTTCGGCGTACTCGACCGCCGAGACAAACCCGATGCCGATGCCCTTGACGATGGCGTGCACGATGGCTTCGCGGCTGTTCAGGTGCATGACGCAATCGAGTTCGATGTCGAGGCGCTTGCAGCTTTCTTCCACCAGTTGCCGGGTGCGCGCACTTTTCTCGCGCATTACCCATTTTTCGCCGCTGATCTCGCTGACGTGAACTTGCGCCTGACTGGCCCACGGATGGTCATCGCGGACCACGGCAATGATCGGGTAACGGTGATACAGCCGCGTGTGGAAGCGCTCATCGAATTCCGACAAGGCCAGAATCGCCACGTCGATATCGAAGTTGAACAGCCGCGCCAGAGTGTCTTTTTCCGAGGAAAACGAGGTTTCCAGTTCGATATCCGGATGGCGCTGCATCAACTCATACGTCAGGTTCATCGCAATCGGGGGCGACACCGCGCCGAGGCGCAACATGCCGGTCTTGCGCTGCTTGAAGCTCTGCAACAGTTGCACGGCTTCATCCTCCTGGCCGAACAGGCCTTGGGTGATGGCGTAGAGCTTGTGCCCGGCGGCGCTCATTTCGATGTAGCGGCCACGCCGATGGAACAGCTCGACCGAGAAGGTGTTTTCCAGCGCGTTGACCTGCTCGCTGACGGTCGGCTGGCCGACGCTGAGAAACTCGGCAGCCAGGGTAAAGCTGCCGGTCTTGGCCACCGCATGAAACGAACGCAACCACTTGTGATACTGGTACATGCAAGCCCCGTCAGCGTCGGATGAACAATGCCACTGCTGCGCTGCACAGGCAGGCGCTGGTGACCACTATGAAGATCAGAGACGTATTTGCCGTAGTGTCAAGCAGACGCCCGATCAGTGGCTCGGCCAATCCGGCGAACAGGTAAGAGGAAAAGTTCATGATCCCGGTCGCCGTACCGGCGCGTTTGGCCCCGACCAGATCCGGGCACAGCGCCCAGAAACTCGACGCCGGGCCGTAGACGAAGAAGCCGCAAAGGAACAGCGCGACCAGACCGATTACGCTGTGTGGCGGCAGGCTCCACATCCACAAACTGGTCGCAGCACCCAGCACCATATAGAGCATGATCGCCAGATAACGCTTGGAACCGAACAGCTTGTCCGACACCCAGCCGTTGCTCAACGCGCCGACCGCCATGCCAACGGGGAGGGCGACGGTGATCCATTTCGGATCGATCAGGCTGTCACCACTTTTCCAGTCGGCGCCAAGAAAGTGCACCGGCACCCAGACGATCAAGCCGTAGCGCGCCGCGTTCTGAAAGCCCAATGACAGTGCGGCGATCAGCAAGCGAGGGTTCTTCAGCACCGCTTTATAACGTTGTGCCGAGGATTCGACTTCGCCCTGTGCCGCTTCCTGATGTTTGTCGTCAGCGTTGGCCACACCGGTGTCGGCCACGGGCTCGAAGCCCAGATCCTGTGGCCGTTCGCGGGCAACCAGATAGAAAATGATCCCGCCGGCAAGCATCAGCAGCACTGGCAAACGGAAGATCCAGCGCCATTCCAGTTGCAGCACTTCAAGCACGACGATAGAGGTGACGTACGACAGAACCGACGCGCAACCGGCGGCGAAGGTGTAGAACCCATAGACCTTGCCGCGCTCGCCCGCAGCCCACCAATTGGCAATCAGCCGCCCGCCCGGCGCCCAGCCCAAGGCCTGAAAGTAACCGTTGACGCCCCACGGCAGAATCAGGCTGGCAAAGCCGCCGGCAAAACTGGTCACCCAATTGGCGCCGCAGGACAGTACTGCGCCGAGGGTCATGATCTTCCGGCCACCGAACTTGTCGGCGAGGTTGCCGTTGATGGCCTGGCCGATGGCGTACGCCCACAACATCGCCGCAGACGCCCAGCCGAGGGTTTCCTTGCTCAGACCGAACTCGGCCTGAATCCCCGGAATGGCAAACCCGAAGGTCTGCCGGCCGGTGTAGAAAAACAGGTAACAGAACATCGCCGCCAGCAGCATGCGCCACTGCGCGACCCGGAACGAGGCAGAACGTACGGCGAGACCAGGCATTGTTTCGGCACGATTCATGATCTTTTCCTTATTGTTGTGGGTTCCCGCCGGGTGTCGACGGCGGGTGCACTCTTTTTCGGTGCGACAGGAAATCACCGCAGCGTTTGACGCCGCCGGCTGTGCTTGGGTGGTTCAGGTTTCGGGCGAAATCAGGCAGCTTGCGAACCGATGAAGTTCTTGCCGCGCGCGCCTTGCATCGCCAGGTGAATGATGTCTTCGGCGTCCTGTGCCGAGACGCCGTAGTCGGCGAATTCAGTCTTCACGCCCAGAGCATGGAGGAACTCGCGCAACTGCTGTTGAGCCTTGGGCAAATCCTCGCCGAAGACCCGCTGCAGTGTGCGGTCGCGGGTGACGTCGTGACCCCAGGCCAGACCCAGTACCAGCGGCAGGGTGAAGGAACAGGCGATGCCGTGGGGCAAACCGTGACGCAGGGTCATTTCGTAGGAAATCGAATGCGCCAGCGCGGTTTTGGTGTTGGAAAATGCCAGCCCGGCCTTGAGCGCGGCCAACGCCATGCGCGTGCGCAGTTCCTGGCTGGACAAGTCTTTTTGCAGGCTCGGCAGGCACTCGAGAATGTCTTCAATCGCCGAGATCGCGAAGGTATCCGAGACCGGGTTGGCGTTCACATTCCAGATTGCCTCCAGTGCATGGGACAGTGCGTCGAGCCCGGTGGAAACGGTCACGCCGGCCGGCACGGTGAGCATCAGTTGCGGATCGATGATCGCCACGCGCGGCCAGGTGCAATCCAGGTGCAACGAGTATTTCTTCTGGCTGGCGCTGTCCCAAATGGTCGCCCACGGCGTGACTTCGCTGCCGGTGCCGGCCGTGGTCGGCGCGGCGATCAGCTGTTTGCAGTGTGGCGGGGTAAACGGTTTGCCGGTTGCCAGCAGTGTCAGCAGCTCATCGAAACGTCCTGACTCGGTACCGACGATCAACGCCTTCGCGGTATCAATGGCACTGCCGCCACCGACGGCCAGGACCACGTCACAGCCGCCGGCCTGCTGCCAGAAGTTCTCGTAGGTGCTGCGTAGATGCGCGACATCGGGATTGGGTTGCACATCTTCGAAAACATAGACCAGACGCTCACCGAGCAGGGCTTGCAGGCGATCCACCAGCCCCAGCCCACGCGCCTCGGGAAAGGTCACGAGGGCAACGGTTTGCTGCTCGGTAAGGGCGGCAAGTTCTTGCAGGCTGCCCCAGCCGAAGCGGGTGTCGACGGGGTTTTGAAAACGGGCAGTCATGGTGGATCCTTCTTGTTGTTGTCGTGTGGGCACATACTCTGTGGCGCCCGACAACGGCACAAATCGATAAATCGCAGGTTTGAATCGGCTGGGCCGATAACAGCGCTACTTAAACGGATGAACCGCTCTGGATCGACGCCCGCAGCCGGCTCGAAACGGCATCGGCGACGATCACCATGAACGTGATGACGATGATGCAGGTCGCGGTTTCCTGATATTTGAACAGTTTGAGGCTGCTCACCAGTTCGAAGCCCAGGCCGCCAGCGCCGACCATGCCCAGCACCGTTGCCGAGCGCAGGTTCACTTCGAAGCGGTACAGGATCACCGCAATCCACGCAGTGATGACTTGCGGCAAAACACCAAACACGATCACCTGTAGCGGCCGAGCACCGGTCGCTTGCAGCGCTTCAATCGGGCCTTGGTCGATCTCTTCGATGCTCTCGGCGAAGAACTTGCCGAGCATGCCCACGCCATGCAGCGCCAGCGCCAATACGCCGGGGAACGGGCCGAGCCCGACTGCCGAGACGAAGATCAAGGCAAGGATCAGTTCGTTGATGCTGCGGGTAAAATTCAGTGCCTGACGGGTGGCGTGAAACAGCCAGCGGTTGCGGCTCAGATTGCGTGCGGCGAGAAACGACAGCGGAATCGCCAGCAACACCCCGAGCAGGGTGCCCCAGATGGCGATCTGCAGGGTTTCTACTGCCGGCGCCAGCAGTCGCGGGAGGATGCTCAGGTCCGGCGGAAAGGTGCGCGAGAGAAAATCACCAATCTGCGGCAACCCGGCGGCCAGTTCGCCGAGGCTCAGTTGCGCGCCTTGGGCGCTCCAGTCAAGCGTCCACAGCACGATCAGGACAACACCGGCGGTGGTCAGCCAACTGCGCGGGCCACGGGGACGAACGCCGACCCACTGATAGTTTTGCGATTGCATGCTCAGGCCCTCGAAGCAGTGCGATAGGACAGGGTGGTTTTCGGGAGCTCTGCGCAAGATTCCGCCAATTGCCCCGGATAGATTCGTGCCAGATCGGCGTCGGTCATGCTCGACGCTTTGCCATCGAACACCAGGCTGCCGTGCGCGAGGCCGACCACGCGGTCGCCGAACTCGCGGGCGTATTCGACCTGATGCAGATTGCACAGCACGGTGATGCCCAGCTCGCGAGTGGCGTCGCGCAGGTACTGCAACACCAGGCGCGCGGTTTTCGGGTCAAGGCTGGCAATCGGTTCATCGGCCAGAATCACCTGCGGTCGTTGCGCCAACGCGCGAGCAATGCCGACGCGTTGCTTCTGCCCACCGGACAGCGAATCCGTGCGCTCGCCGGCCTTGTGCGCCAGTTCGACACGCTCCAGGCATTGCATCGCCAGCGCCACATCGTCACGGCGAAACAGTTGCAGAATCGAGGTGAGCGTACTGACCGAACCGAGGCGTCCGGTCAGTATGTTTTTCAAGACGCTCAAGCGCGGCACGACGTTGTGATGCTGAAAAATCATCGCCACTTCGCGGCGCAGAACGCTGGTGTCAGGGCAGGCGAGGGCGTCGATGCCGGCCACGGTCAACGTGCCGCTGTCGGCCTGCGCCAGGCGATTGATACAGCGCAGCAAGGTCGACTTACCGGCGCCGGACTGACCGAGCACCACGACGAATTCGCCGGCCGCGACCTCCAGGTCAATGCCACGCAATACCGGGTTGCTGCCGTAGTGTTTGCTCAGTTGGCGGATGCTGATCATTTCATGCTCCGCAAATCGAGATCGAGCACCTTGGCGGTTTCGCGCACCACGTCATAGGACGCGTCGGTGGTGGGTTGGAAGCCATTGAGCACACCCTGATCACCCCACGGCACGTCCTTGATCGAGGCCAGTGCGTCGGCGACTTTCTTCTTCAACTCCGGATCGAGCGCCTTGCGCCAGACCATCGGCGATTCGGGAATCGGCTTGGAACTCCAGACAATTTCGAAGTCATCCTGCTTGACCACGCCTTTGGCCACGGCGCTGGCGAAGATGCGGTCAGCCACGGCGGCGGCGTCGACTTTCTTGTTCTTGACCGCGAGGATACTGGCGTCGTGGGAACCGGAGAAAATCACGCGTTTGAACAACGTGTCCGGCACAAACCCGGCCTGCTCCAGTCCTGCTTTCGGGAACAAATGACCGGACGCCGAGCTCGGGTCGACGAACGCGAATGTATGGCCCTTGAGGTCGGCCAGCGTATGAATGCCGCTGTCCTTGCGCGCCAGGATCACGCTTTTGTAAGCGCTCTGGCCGGTCTTTTTGGTCACCGCCACGGAGAACGCTTCGACTTCGGCTACCGAGGTCGCCAGCACGTAGGAGAACGGGCCGAGGTAGGCAACGTCGAGTTTGCCCGAGCGCAGTGCTTCGATGATGCCGTTGTAATCGGTGGCCACGAACGGCACCACCGGCATGCCGATTTTGGCTTGCAGATCGTCGAGCACTTGTTTGCTCGATTCGATCATCGCCTGGGAGTCTTCCGAAGGGATCAGGCCAATGGTCAGTTTGTCCTTGGCCCAGCCCTGGCTGGCACTCAGGGCAAGTACGGCAAGGCTGGCGGCACGCAGAAACTGGTTAATTGTTTTCATGGCATTCCACGGTGTGGTTGGGAGTTGCCACAGGCTAGGTCTGTCACGTGACAGTCATTCAATCAATTCAATATGCGAAACCGCAGCTAACTATTGATGGAGTCTATGGATGTCGAGCGCCAAATTGCGGGCCTTTCTCGCCGTCGCCCGCCACGGCAGTTTCAGTGCCGGGGCGCGGGCGTCGGGGCTCAGTCAACCGACACTGACCACGCAGGTGCAAAGTCTGGAGCGACAGCACAACGTCGAACTGTTTCATCGGCGTGGGCGGCGGATTGAATTGTCGGATGTCGGGCGGCAGTTGCTGCCGATCGCGCAACGGCTGGCCTTGCTGGAACTGGAAGCGCACAACCTGCTGCGCGACTCCGGACGGCTCGACAGCGGCCAGCTCAAGGTCGGTGCGGTGGGGCCGTTTCATGTGATCGAAATGGTCGACAGTTATCTGCAACAGCATCCGAATATCGACGTGTCGATCCGCGTGGGTAACTCAGCGCAAGTGTTGTCGGATCTGGAAAATTACGTCACCGACATCGCTGTGCTGGCCGGGCGTCAGGATGATCCGGCGTTGTGTTCAGTGCGTTATGCGCGGCACGCGATCATCTTGTTCGCGCACCATGAGCATCCGCTGGCCAATCGCGGCAGCGTGCGCCTGGAAGAACTGGAAGGGCAACGGCTGCTGCAACGTGAGCCCGGTTCGACCACGCGGCTGGTGCTGGAGCAGGCGCTGAATGCGGCGCAGGTAAAACCGCGCATCGCCATGGAAATCGGCAGTCGTGAGGCACTGCGTGAAGCGGTGGTGCGCGGGTTGGGGCTGGGTGTGGTGTCGGAAGCGGAGTTCATCGCCGACCCGAACATCCGCACGATCAGAATCGAGGGCGAAGAGCTGTTCACCGAGACGTATCTTTATTGCTTGGCAGAACGGCGTTCCAGCCGGCTCATTTCGTCGTTTTTCGATGCGGCGCTCGGCTGAGGGTTTGCAATCTCTGACGAGGCTTGGCTAATATACGTTCCATATACACATCGTATCGGATTCATATATGGGCATCGTAAAGATTTCAGAGGACATGCACGAGAACCTGCGAATCTCCAGCAACGCCCTCAGCCGCTCGATCAACGCGCAGGCCGAGCACTGGATGCGCATCGGCATGCTCGCCGAACTGCACCCCAACCTCGACCACAGTGCGATCTGCCGCTTGCTGATCCGCGCCGAACAAAATGGCGGGCTCGACCTGCAACAACTGACTCAGGAAGCCGTCAGCGCATGAGAAACCAGATCAAGATCAACACCCCGGCCGACATCGCCCAATCGCGCGCTGCCGGCAAACTCGCCGCCGAAGTACTGGCGATGCTGGTGCCGCACATCAAGGCCGGCGTGACCACCGATGAACTGGATCGGCTGTGCAACGACTACATCGTCAATGTGCAGAAAGCGGTGCCGGCCAACGTTGGTTATCACGGTTTTCCGAAAACCGTCTGCGCCTCGGTCAACGATGTGGTGTGTCACGGCATTCCGTCGGGTACGCCGTTGAAGGACGGCGATATCGTCAACCTCGACATCGCGGTGATCAAGGATGGCTGGTTCGGCGATACCAGCCGCATGTACGTGGTTGGCGAAGCCACACCTGAAGCACAGCATTTGATCAAGACCACTTACGACGCCATGTGCGCGGGTATTCGCGCGGTTCGTCCGGGCGCGACCCTGGGCGACATCGGCCATGCGATCCAGAGTCTGGCGGAGAACGAAGGCTTCAGTGTGGTGCGCGAGTATTGCGGGCACGGGATTGGCAAGATCTACCACGATGAGCCGCAGATCCTGCACTACGGCTTCCCTAATCAGGGGATGAAGCTCAAGGCCGGGATGATCTTTACCATCGAGCCGATGCTCAATGCGGGCAAGCGCCATGTGAAGAACATGCCGGATGGCTGGACGGTGCTGACCAAGGATGGCTCGTTGTCGGCACAGTGGGAGCATATGGTGGCGGTGACGGAGACTGGCTTCGAAATCCTCACCGCCTGGCCCGACGACATCGAAGGCTATTCCCCGATCACCTAAACACCACAAAACCCCTGTAGGAGCGAGCTTGCTCGCGAAGAGGCCGTGTCAGTCAACATCAATATTGAATGACACACCGCATTCGCGAGCAGGCTCGCTCCCACAGTTGGAATGCATTCCTGTAGGAGCTGTCGAGTGAAACGAGGCTGCGATCTTTTGATCTTGTTTTGAAGCAAGATCAAAAGATCGCAGCCTGCAGCAGCTCAGGTTATGTGGTGTGTGCAGGGACGCTTTGCAGCCAATCAAGCACCTCATCCCACAACGGCTGTGCGCTTTCGCGGAAGTAACCCATGTGCCCGTACGGTTTGCTGCCCCGTGGCGGCTGCAGATCCAGCAATGTCAGCGGTGCATTCACCATGGCTTTGACAAACGCATCGCGCGAACGCGGCGGCGCCCACGGATCATCGACCGACGTGGCGAAAACGCATGGCGTTGTGACCTCGGCGTAGAGCGCATGCAGATGGCTCATCTGGGGGTCGTCGAAGTAGTAGTGGGGGAATTTGCACCAGCGTTTCCAGTCGTTGTAAACGCCCAGCGGCAAATCATCGCCCATGCCCAGCATGCTCCAGGCCATGTAGCCTTTGCGGGCGACAATCACCGGCAGCACAAACGTCCACATCAGACGGATTTTCCAGGCCTCGGTTCGGGACATCCAGCCGCTCCACCCCGCGCCACTGCCCAGGGTGTAGCAAGCTGTCAGGGCGGGGTGATTGGGCAACAGACCAATCGCATGACCACCAAACGAATGGCCGACCCAATACAGCGGCAATACTTCCTGGCTTAGCAGATCCACTGCCGCCGCCAGATCCTGATAAGCCCAATCCAGATAAGACATCTCAAAGCCTTTGAGCGAAGCCGGTTTCGACTCACCGATGCCCCGGTAATCGAGGGTCAGCACGTGAAAGCCCTGGCGCGCCGCGTGCTCGGCAAAACGCCGATAAAAGCGCTGCTGGACCCCGGTGGCACCGGCCATGATCAGGTTACCTTTGACGACGCTCGCTGCGCCGTAGCGCTTGGCGGACAACGGATAACCATCGCGGGCAATGAGGGCGATGTCCTGTCTCTGGATCGATTCGGCAAAGGCTGCGGCCATGGTGTTCATGAAATTGTTCCGAGTGAGTTGAGCAAAGCCTTCAGCGACCTTTGAACTGCGGTTCGCGCTTTTGCATCATCGCCATGACGCCTTCGCGGACATCCTCGGTTTTGATCAGGGCCAGCAGTTGTTCATCAAGCTTCGACAGTGCCGCATCGTCTCCCTGATCCTGCGCCAGAAACGCCGATTGCAGCGTCGCCAGAATCGCCAGAGGCGCAGCCTTGGCAATGCGTTCGGCGTATTCGATGGCGCGTGCCAGAGTCTGGCCGGGTGCGACCACTTCGGTCAGCAGGCGCATGTGCAGGGCGGCATCGGCATCGAACTCTTCCGCCGTGAGCATGTAGCGCATGGCGGCGGTCCAGCCCGCTGCGCGGGTGAAGCGCACGGTGGAACCGCCGGCGGGAGAGATCCCGCGCAACACTTCCAGATGAGCGAAACGGGCATTGGTGGCGGCAATGCTGATATCGGCGTTGAGCATCAATTCGATGCCCGCCGTCCAGCAAATGCCTTCAATGGCAACCACCACCGGTTTACGCCTGCGCGGTTTGGAAACGCCCCATGGGTCGATGCCTTCTTCAGGATACTTGAAGGCGCCTGACACCAGTTTCGGCGTCAGCTCCATCAAGTCCAGGCCTGCGGTGAAGTGCTCGCCATGCGCGAACAGCACGGCGCAGCGGAGTTCGTCATTGCGCTCATACTCGCCGATGGCCAATGCCAGGTCCGTCAGCATTGCACTGTCGAATGCGTTGCGTTTGCCGGCGCGATCCAGACCGATCAAAAACAACTGACCGCGTTGTTCGCGGGTGACTCGGCCGGGGCCACTGTTGGCTTCGTTCATCTCTGCTCTCCCTGATTTTTTGTCGGCGGCCAGTTACTGACCATCTGTTCGGTAAATAGAAACTAAACGAACAGTTGGTAACCGTCAAATTGAGAAGGGCAGGCTTATGTCATAGAATCACCGCCAGTTATCCGGATCAGGAAATACTCGTGCGACCGTTGAAAATCCCCCGTGAAGAGCTGCTTCTGCGGTGCGCCAATACCTTCAAGCGCCTTGGCTATCATGGCACCACCATGGACGTGCTTGCGTCCGCTTGCGGCTTTACCAAGGCTTCGTTCTATCACCACTATCCGAACAAGGAGGCCTTGCTGCGTGACGTGCTCGACTGGACGCATCAGGTCATCAACCAGACCCTGTTTGCCGTGGCCTTCGACGAAAAACTCACGCCACAAGAACGCCTGAGCAAAATGGGCCGCAAGGCGGCGCGGCTGTTTCAGGATGACTCGATTGGTTGCCTGATGGGCGTGGTGGCGGTCGATGCGGCGTACGGTAAAAGTGAATTGCTGGAGCCGATTCGCGGCTTTTTCGATGCATGGGCCAAGGCGTTTGCGCATTTGCTGGAAGGTCGGGTCGATGAAGTCCAAGCCTTGCTGACCGCTCGACAATGGGTGGCGGATTACGAGGGGGCGATTCTGCTGGCGCGGGTCTATGGTGACGCGGCTTACATTGATGCGGTGACGCGTCGTGCGCTGGAACATTTGAGTGCCTGTCAGGCACCGACATAAGGCTTCCCCGCTGTGTGTTGTGTCCTCGACAGTGTCAGCCACGACGCACACTGACTTTTTATCCAATCAGGGAGCAACACCATGAGTGCAATCACCCCGGCCGTGATGGCCGATCTCGCGCCCGACGGCGTGCTGCATGCCGCCATCAATTTTGGCAACCCGGTGCTGGCACAGCGCGGGGCAGACGGTGCGCCGCAGGGTGTTTCGGTGGCATTGGCCAAAGCATTGGCTGCCGAGTTGGGTGTCGAATTGGAGCTGCGCACCTTTGATGCGGCGGGCAAGGTTTTCGCGGCGCTGGAGGAGGGCGTGTGGAACCTGGCATTCCTCGCCATCGAGCCGGTGCGTGAGGCGCAGATTGCGTTCAGCGAGCCGTACGTGATTATTGAAGGGACTTATCTGGTCGAAGCGCAGGCACCATATCGCAACGTCGAGGACCTCGATCAGCCAGGATTGCGACTGGCCGTTGGCAAAGGCGCGGCCTACGACCTGTTCCTCAGTCGCACGCTGCAGCACGCACAATTGGAGCGTGCCGAAACCTCGGCGGGTGCCGTTGACCTGTTTATTGAGCAACACCTGGATGCCGCCGCCGGTGTCCGTCAGCCATTGCAGAAAGTCGCGGATGCCGACGCGCGTTACCGCGTGCTGGACGGCGCGTTCACGGCGATTCGCCAGGCCATGGCGGTGCCCCGTGGGCGGGAGGCAGGCGCAGCGTATGTGCGGGCGTTCGTCGAGCGCAAGAAGGCTGAAGGGTTTGTCGCTGCAGCGCTGGCCGAGAGTGGGCAGGGCGATGTGACGGTCGCGCCTTGAGACCAAAAAAAGAGCCACCGCGGCCCGACGCTTGGGTGGCCCTGAGGGGGACATTCTTGAAATGACGGCAGACCCTGTGGGAGCGAGCCTGCTCGCGAAGAGGCCGTGTCAGTCAACCTTAACGTTGAATGACACACCGCATTCGCGAGCAGGCTCGCTCCCACATTTGGAATGCATTCCTGTAGGAGCTGTCGAGTGAAACGAGGCTGCGATCTTTTGATCTTGTTTTTTCACAGCAAGATCAGAAGATCGCAGCCTTCGGCAGCTCCTACAGGGGGTTTCAGTGGGAACCGGCGGCTTTGTTGAGGTCGCTTTCGCTCCATTCGGTGTAGACGCAGGCATCAGCCGTGGCCCAGCGCACTTGTACCGGGTCGCCGGCCTTGAGCGGCATGCCCGCGGCTGACAATGCTTTCACCGTCATTGAGGTGCCGCCCGAGGTGACCACGCTGCAGGTCTGGCTTTCGCCGAGAAACAGCACTTCTACGACCTTCGCTGAAACCTCGTTCCAACCCGATGGCAACGGTTCGCTGATCGCTTGCGCCACGCTCAACGCCTGCGCTTTTTCCGGCCGCACCATCAGCAACACATCCTGATCGGTGTGCAACCCAGCGGTCAGGCGAATCGACAATGACTGTCCTTCAAACGAAGCCGCCGCATTGCCCTGCGCCTTGAGCTTGAGGAAGTTCGAGTTACCGAGGAACGAGGCGACAAACGCATTCGGCGGATTCTGATAAAGGTCATAACCACTGCCCAATCCAACAATCTTGCCGTGACTGAAAATCGCGATGCGTTGCGACAAGCGCATGGCTTCTTCCTGATCGTGGGTCACGTAAACGATGGTGATGCCCAGACGACGATGCAATTGGCGCAATTCATCCTGCAAATCCTCGCGCAGTTTTTTGTCCAGCGCGCCGAGCGGTTCGTCCATCAGCAGAATGCGCGGTTCGTAAACCAGCGCCCGGGCAATAGCCACGCGTTGTTGCTGGCCGCCCGAGAGTTGCGAAGGGCGGCGATGGGCGAATTGCTCAAGCTGCACCAGTTTCAGCATCGCATCGACACGCTTTTCACGTTCGGCGGCCGCTAGTTTGCGAATCGCCAGAGGAAACGCAATGTTGTCGCGCACCGACAGGTGCGGGAACAGCGAATAACGCTGAAACACCATGCCGATGTCACGCTTGTGCGGAGGCACATTGACCAACGATTCACCGTTGACGAGGATCTCGCCACTGCTCGGCGTTTCAAACCCGGCGAGCATCGACAGCGTGGTGCTTTTGCCCGAGCCGCTGGAGCCGAGAAAGGTGAGGAATTCACCGTCCTTGATGTCCAGCGAGATGTTGTCCACGGCGGCAAAATCGCCGTAGTGTTTGTTCAGTTTGCGCAGGCTGACCAGGGGTTTGTCGTTTTGCTGGGATGCGTCTTTGATCACGGCACTCATGTCGTACTCCTGGCGCTCAGGCGCTGATTTCGTTGCGCCGGCGCAATGCGGCGGCGATGACCATGACCAATACCGACAAGCCAATCAGCAGCGTCGAAGCGACGGCGATCACTGGCGTCAGGTCCTGGCGCAAGGTGGTCCACATTTTCACGGGAAGGGTTTGCAGGGTCGGGCTGGCCATCATCACGCTGAGCACCACTTCGTCCCACGAAACGAGGAAGGCGAAGAGGGCGCCGGCAACCATGCCCGGACGGATCGCCGGAAACGTCACCTTGAACACCGCTTGCAGGCGCGAGGCACCGCAGATCACCGCCGCGTCTTCAATCGACTGATCAAACAGCTTCAGCGAGTTGATGATCGAGATGATAGTGAACGGCAGCGCGACGATCACATGACTGACGACGAAGGCGAACATCGTCCCGGTGTAACCGAGCTTGAGGAACAGCGCGTACACTGCTACGGCGATGATCACCAGCGGCACGATCATCGGCAGGGTGAACAAACCGTAGAGCATTTCTCGGCCTGGGAAACGTCCGCGCACCAGCGCAAACGCCGTCGGCAAACCGAGGGCCACGGCGCAGATCGTAGTCAGCACAGCGACCTTTAGGCTGGCGGCAGCGGCGTTCATCCAGTCAGGGTTGGAGAAGAACTGGCCGTACCATTTCAGCGTCCAGCCCGGCGGCGGGAATACCAGCCACTGTGACGAGCCGAACGACAGCAGCACGATGAACACGATCGGCAACAGCAGGAACAGACCGATCAGCCCGGTGGTGGCGTAGAGGCCGAAGCGCATGCGGCGGCTCATCGCATTGGGAGTCAGGAGCATGTCGGCTTACCTCGCGTTACTGGCGCCAACCGGGGATTCCGGCTGAAGCTTCAGGTAGAAGTAGAACAGCACCAGAGTGATCGCGATCAGCAACGCAGCGCCGGCACTGGCCAGGCCCCAGTTGAGAAACGATTGCACCTGCTGAATGATGAACTCCGGCAGCATCATGTTCTGCGCCCCACCAAGCAGTGCCGGGGTGACGTAGTAACCGAGCGACATGACGAACACCATCAAGCCACCGGAGGCCAGACCCGGCCGGCACAGCGGCAGGAACACCCGGAAGAAGTTGGTCCACGGACTGGCACCGCAAATCGAACCGGCCTGCAGAATCATCGGGTCGATGGCCTGCATGGTCGCCTGCAACGGCAGCACGATGAACGGGATCATGATGTAGCTCATGCCGATCACCACGCCGGTGAGGTTGTGCACCATTTCCAGCGGTTGATCGATGATGCCCATCGCCATCAAGGCCTTGTTGATCACACCGGACGCTTGCAGCAGCACCAGCCACGAATAGGTGCGGGCGAGCAGGCTGGTCCACATCGACAGCAGCACGATGTTGAGAATCCAGCGCCCCCAGCCGCGCGGCACCAGAGTGATCGCCCAGGCCAGCGGAAAGCCCAGCAACAGGCTGAACAGCGTCACCAGCCCGGCCACCGAAAAGGTGTTGAGCAGTACTCGGGCATACGCCGAGTTGGCGAACAGTTGTTCATAGTTGCCAATGCCCGGCGTCGGTTCGAGCACGCCGCGCAACAGCAGGCCAATCAACGGCGCCAGAAAGAACAGGCCGATGAATAGCAGCGCCGGGGCGAGGTTGCCGGCGCCGCGCCAGCGTTGTTTGAAGGACATCGCAATCGCCTGTTTTCCTTCGGCCGAACCGGCAGCGCTTGCGGCGCTCCCGGTGGCAGTGGAGGGACGGGACGCCGTGGCTGCCATTTTCATTTGACCAGCCATTCGTTCCACCGTGTCGCGATGGCCTGGCCGTTTTTGGCCCAGTACGCGAAATCAAGAGTGATCTGATCCTTAGCGTAGGCAGTCGGCAGGTTGGGAGCCAGCGTCGAATCCAGACGCTCCACACTGTCGAGGTTGACCGGGGCGTAGGCGGTCAGGTTGGAGAAGTCAGCCTGGCCCTTGGCGCTGCTGGCGTTGGCCAGGAACTTCATCGCCGCGTCCTTGTTTTTCGAGCCCTTGGGGATGACCAGAATGTCGGCCATGACCAGGTTCTGCTTCCAGCTCACACCGACCGGCGCGCCATCTTCTTGCAGGGCGTGAATGCGGCCGTTCCAGAACTGGCCCATGCTCGCTTCACCGGACGCCAGCAGTTGCTGCGACTGCGCGCCGCCGCCCCACCAGACGATGTCTTTCTTGATGGTGTCGAGTTTCTTGAAAGCGCGATCCAGATCCAGCGGGTAAAGCTTGTCGGCGGCGACGCCATCGGCCAGCAGCGCCAGTTCGAGTACGCCCGGGCTTGGCCATTTGTACAGGGCGCGTTTGCCGGGGTAGGTCTTGGTGTCGAACAGCGCGCTCCAGTCCTGCGGTTTGTTGGCGCCGAGCTTGCCCTCGTTGTAGCCGAGGACAAAGGAGAAGAAGAACGAGCCGACGCCGTGGTCGCTGACGAAACGCGGGTCGATCCTGTCGCGCTGGATGACGTTGAAATCGAGGGGTTCGAGCAGGCCTTCAGCGGCGGCGCGCAAGGCGAAATCGGCTTCGACATCGACCACGTCCCATTGCACGTTGCCGCTCTCGACCATGGCTTTGAGTTTGCCGTAGTCGGTTGGGCCGTCCTGCACGACGGTGATGCCGCTGGCCTTGCTGAACGGATCGGCCCAGGCCTGTTTCTGCGCATCCTGGGTGCTTCCGCCCCAACTGACAAAATTCACGCTTTCGGCGGCCATTGCAGCCTGGCCGGTCACGCTGAGCAGTCCCGCAAAAAAGATCGCGGTTGCAGCTTTGTTCAACACCATTTTCACGCCCTCATTGTTGTGTTTTTGAGCGGGCCTTGCGTTGTTGCCCGCCTGTCGGGAGCAGTAGATGGACGTCCGTTGGAGTGTCCGGTCTATGGAATATCATATTATGGTATTCCAAACTTTGTGCAAGCACTTTGCCTTACCGGTTATCTGGCGGATCTGCTTTTTTGTGGCTTGAAATGCGAAACACTGTGGGAGCGAGCCTGCTCGCGAAAGCGGTGGATCGGCCAACATCTCCAGCGACTGAAACCCTGCTTTCGCGAGCAGGCTCGCTCCCACACTGGATTTGCGGCGGTCTCGGGTTATTCGGTGTAGGGGATGCTCTCAACCACTTCCAGGTCATAACCAGTCAACCCGGCGTACTTGAGCGGCGGGCCGAGATGGCGCAGCTTACCCACCCCAAGGTTCTGCAGAATCTGCGCCCCGGTCCCCACCTCCGAATAAATCCGCGATTGCGAGCGGCTGAATTGCCGTGGCGGTTGGGTCAATTGCGGCACCCGTTCCAGCAGCGCCTGCGACGATTCATGATTGGCCAGCACCACGACAACCCCATGCCCCTCGGCCGCGACCCGTTGCAAAGCGGCCCACAACGTCCAGTTGGTCGGCCCGCTGTACTCGGCGCCAACCAGATCCCGCAGCGGATCGATCACGTGCACGCGCACCAGCGTTGGCTCTTCGCGACGCAAATCGCCCATGACCATCGCCATGTGCACGCCGCCCTCGATGCGATCCTCAAAAGTGATCAAACGGAACGTGCCGTGCACCGTCGGCAGCTCACGTTCGCCAATCCGCTCGATGGTGTGTTCGGTGCTCAGCCGGTAGTGGATCAGGTCGGCGATGGTGCCGATCTTGATCCCGTGCTTGCGTCCGAACACTTCCAGATCCGGGCGACGAGCCATGGTGCCGTCGTCGTTCATCACCTCGACGATGACCGATGCCGGGGTGAAACCGGCGAGGCGGGCCAGATCGCAACCGGCCTCAGTGTGCCCGGCGCGGGTCAGCACGCCTCCTTCCTTGGCGCGCAGCGGGAAGATGTGACCGGGCTGCACCAGATCTTCGGCGCGGGCATCTTTTGCCACGGCGGCGGCAACCGTACAGGCGCGGTCGGCGGCGGAAATACCGGTGGTGACGCCGACCGCCGCTTCAATCGACACCGTGAACGCGGTACTGAACACGCTGCCGTTGCTGGGCACCATCTGCTCCAGACCCAAACGCTGACAGTGATCGTCAGTCAAGGTCAGGCAGATCAGGCCACGCGCTTCACGGGCCATGAAGCTGATCGCCTCGGGTGTGCAGCAATCGGCGGCGAGTAACAGGTCGCCTTCGTTTTCCCGGTCTTCGTCATCGACCAGCAGCACCATTTTGCCGAGGCGATAATCTTCGATGATTTCTTCGATGCTGTTGAAGGCCATGCTGGACTCTCAGGGTTTGTTGGAAATATATTGGTATACCATAATACAAAATCAACAAAGAGGTCACTATGAAGGCGTACTGGATTGCTCACGTGGATATAGCCGATGCCGATCACTACAGCCAATACACCCAGCGCGCGCCGGCAGCCTTCGCCGCGTTCGGCGCGAAGTTTCTGGCCAGAGGCGGGCGCAGCGAGGCGATGGAAGGGCGCAAGACGCCACAGCGCAGCGTGGTGATTGAATTCGAAAGCTATGAAAAGGCTGTGGCGTGCTACCGGTCAGCGGCGTATCAAGAAGCGAAACGTTATCGCGAAGAATGGGCTAGGGCGGAAATCATCATCGTCGAGGGCATTGTGCCACTTTAAGCAACACCACTAAACACTGTGGGAGCGAGCCTGCTCGCGAAAGCGGTCGTTCATTCAACATTTTTATCGACTGACACGACGCCTTCGCGAGCAAGCCCGCTCCCACAGCGGCGAAGGTGATCCTCAGCGGATAAAGTGGATCTTGCCGCTGTCGTCATTGCCCATGTAGATGCCATACACCCCGGCCTGGCGCTCCTCGATATAGCGTTCGAGGATCTGCCGGATCGCCGGGTAATAGATCTGTTCCCACGGGATGTCTTCGGGGGCGAAGAATTTATAGTCGAGGGTTTCCGGGCCGTACTGGCCGGTGATCTCCAGCGCGCTGGCGCGGAAGATGATGTACACCTCGCTGATCTTCGGCACGCTGAAGATCGAGTACGGCGAGACGATTTCCGCACGCACACCGCTTTCTTCCCAGACTTCACGCAGCGCCGCCTGTTCGGTGGTCTCGCCGCTTTCCATGAAACCGGCTGGCAGCGTCCAGGTGCCCGGACGTGGAGGGATCGCCCGTTGGCACAGGAGGTATTTGCCGTCCTGCTCGATGATGCAGCCGGCAATGATCTTCGGATTGACGTAGTGGATGTAGCCGCAGCCGCGGCACATCAGGCGCTCGTGCGTATCGCCCGGCGGCACCTGCTGACCGAGGTCAGGGCCACCGCATTTCGGGCAATAGCTCGGGCTGGACATGTCAGTGACCTATACGAGGTTCTTTCAGCGCAATGGGCAGGGTGATCGCAGGCACGGCGCCTGTTTCTTCCTGCTTGCGCTTGAGGTAATCGAGAGCGACAGCAGCCGCGGCACGCACGTGATCGACGCACGCCTGATGCGCCGCCAGTGGATCGCCACTCTTGATCGCTTCGACCATTTTTTCCATCTCATGGTTACTCGCGCCGCGACGGTTTTGCTGAGACACCGAAGTCGCCCGCAGGTAACTGATGCGTGCCTGCAACTGACGCAGTTGCGTGGCCGCGACATGGTTGCCCGAGCCTTCGAGCAGCACGTCGTAGAAACCCTGCACCGAATCGATCACCTGCTGCAACTCGCCGTCCTTGAGTGCCTTGCGGTTGTCATCGAGGGCTTTTTCCAGGGCTTTGATGTCCTTGGCTTTGGCGCGCAGGGTGAACAGCTGCACGATCAAACCTTCGAGCACGCAACGCAGCTCATAGATATCAACGGCATCGGCCAGTGTAATGATGGCGACGCGCGGGCCCTTGGCGTCGGCGAACTCCACCAGACCTTCGGATTCGAGGTGACGCAAGGCTTCGCGCACCGACGTGCGGCTCACGCCCAGGCGATCGCACAGATCGCGTTCGACCAGACGATCCCCTGGCATAAGCTGGAAATTCATGATCGCGCTACGCAGTTTATCCAGCACGATTTCGCGCAGGGTAACGGGGTTGCGATTGACCTTGAAGCTGTCGTCGAGTGGCTGGCGTTTCATGGGGTCCGCTCTTTACTGTGGCTGTCCATGCCAGACGGGCATCAAAACAGCCGAGGGGTTAACTGGAGGCCTCGGCGTCGGCTTCGGCGAAGGCTTCACGGGCGAGCCGGAAACTGTCCACGGCCGCCGGGACGCCGCAATAAATGCCGACCTGAAGCAGAATTTCGCGTATTTGCTCACGACTCAGGCCGTTACGCAAGGCGCCACGCACATGCAGCTTGAGTTCGTGCGGACGGTTGAGCGCCGAGATCATCGCCAGGTTGATCATGCTGCGCTCCTTGAGCGACAACCCCTCGCGACCCCAGACATGGCCCCAGCAGTATTCGGTGACCATCTCCTGCAAGGGACGGGTGAAGTCGTCGGCGTTC
This sequence comes from Pseudomonas baetica, assembly GCF_002813455.1. Taxonomy (NCBI): domain Bacteria; kingdom Pseudomonadati; phylum Pseudomonadota; class Gammaproteobacteria; order Pseudomonadales; family Pseudomonadaceae; genus Pseudomonas; species Pseudomonas baetica. The sequence goes on from NZ_PHHE01000001.1 coordinate 1,654,937, forward strand.
TCGATCGAGCGCTGTACGTAGGCTTCGCCGAGCACCTGGGTGCGGATCTTCAGGCCTTTTTCGTACTTTTCGTTACTCATCATTCCTCCAATCCACAGGTGTTCCCTGTGGGAGCGAGCCTGCTCGCGAAGGCGTCGTGTCAGTCGATGCAAATGTTGAATGATCAACCGCTTTCGCGAGCAGGCTCGCTCCCACATTGGCAATCGTGTCTGGCTGTCAGGCCAGGGTTGGCAACGGGCCCAACTTGCCCTTGTGATAAATCATCGGCGTCACCGGCTGCGCGGGCAGGATCAGGTGCTTCACTGCGCCAACGATAATCGCGTGATCGCCGCCATCGTATTCCCGCCACAACTCGCACTCGATGATCGCCGTGGCCTTGGCCAGAATCGGGTTACCCAGTTCGCTCAAATGCCACTCAATGTCCTTGGCCTTGTCCTTGCCTTTACCGGCGAAGGCATAGGCCTCGGCGGTCTGCTCGGCGGACAGCAAATGGATTGCGAATTTCTTGCTGTCACGCAGCACCGGGTAGGTGTCGGAGGCATAGTTGGGGCAGAACAGCACCAGTGCCGGGTCAATCGACAACGCGCTGAAGGCGCTGGCGGTGATGCCGACGATGCCGCCATCCGGGTCGAGGGTGGTGACCACCGTGACGCCGGACGGGAACGAGCTCATGACGTCTTTGTAAATGCCGGGTTCGATCATTTCGCAGGACTCCTAGCGCATCACAAACGGATCAGGCATGGGCGCCTGAGAAAGGTTGATCCACACCGTTTTCAGTTCGGTGTAGGCCAGCACCGAGTCGATGCCGCTTTCGCGTCCATAGCCACTGTTCTTGAAGCCGCCGATGGGCGCCATGGCCGACACCGCGCGGTAAGTGTTGACCCAGATGATCCCCGAACGCACATCGCGAGCGAGGCGATGAGCGCGACCGAGATCGCGCGTCCAGATGCCGGCGGCGAGGCCGAACTGTGAGTCGTTGGCGATCGCCAGCGCTTCTGCTTCATCTTTAAAGCGCATCACCGACGCCACTGGTCCGAAGACTTCTTCCTGCATGATCTTCATCGAACTGCGGTCGCACTCGAACAGCGTTGGCTCATAGAACCAGCCGTCGCCGAGATCTGCCGGGCGCTTGCCGCCCGTGCGCAGACGCGCGCCTTCAGCGATGGCATCGGCGACCAGACCTTCAACCACCGCCAGTTGCTGCGCGGTGGCCATCGGGCCCATTTCGCTGTTGTCTTCCTGCGGATTGCCGATGCGAATGCGCTGGGCGCGTTCAACCAGTCGATTGACGAATTCGTCGTAGATTTCGTCCTGCACCAGCAGGCGCGAACCGGACACGCAACTCTGACCGGACGCGGCGTAGATCCCGGCAATCGCGCCGTTGATCGCGCTGTCCAGGTCGGCGTCGGCGAAGATGATGTTCGGCGACTTGCCGCCCAGTTCCAGCGACAGCTTGGCGAAGTTCTCGGCGCTGCTGCGCACCACATGCCGCGCTGTGGCCGCGCCGCCAGTGAAGGCGATCTTGCGGATCAGCGGATGGCGGGTGAGGGCGGCGCCGGTGCTCGGGCCGTAACCGGTGACGACATTGACCACGCCCGGCGGAATTCCGGCTTCGAGGGCCAGACGCGCCAGCTCCAGAATCGTCGCCGAGGCGTGTTCGGACGGCTTGATCACAATCGTGTTGCCGGCGGCGAGGGCCGGGGCCAGTTTGATTGCAGTCAGATACAGCGGGCTGTTCCACGGAATGATCGCGGCGACCACGCCCATGGCTTCGTGCACGGTGTAGGCGAACAGATCCGGTTTATCCAGCGGTAGCGTGCCGCCTTCGAGCTTGTCGGCCAAACCGGCGGTGTAGTGGAAGAACTCCGGCAGATAGCTGACTTGACCCCGGGTTTCGCGGATCAGCTTGCCGTTGTCGCGGCTTTCCAGTTGCGCCAGTTGTTCTTTGTTTTCTGCGATCAGGTCACCGAGGCGACGCAGCAACTTGCCGCGTGCGGTGGCGGTGAGGCCACGCCAGGCCGGGCTGTCGAAGGCCGTCTGCGCGGCTTGCACGGCGCGTTCGACGTCGGCTTCGTCAGCATCGGGCAGTTGCGCCCATGGCTTGGCCAATGCCGGATTGAGGCTTTCGAAAGTCTTGCCGGAGAGGGCGTCGACCCATTCTCCGCCGATGCACATCTGGAAGCGTGCGAGTGTCATGCAACGATCCCCTTTATTTGGTTTTGTCGGGAGTGTGCGAATTCGAGAAATTCCAGCAGCGTCTGGTTGACCAGACGCGGCGACTCTACGGGCATCATATGCCGTTGCTCGGGCAGCACGGCAACCTTCGCGCCGGGGATGCATCGGGCCAGTTGCTCGGCCATTTCCGGGGTGGAACCGGGGTCGAGTTCGCCAGTGGCGATCAGCGTTGGCGCCTGAATACTGCCCAGGTCGTCGACGCGGTACATGTCTTGGGTGGCGAACAATTCGTAAGTGGTCAGATAACCCTGCGGATCATTGCCGGCCAGGGTCTGGCGGATCGCGGCGATCTGCGCTGGGTTGGCCGCCTGATACTCGCGGCTGAACCAGCGTGACAACGCGGCTTCGGCATTGGCGTCCGGGCCATGTTCGGCCGCTTGCGCGGTGCGTGCGATGACGCCGGCGCGCTGCTCTTCGCTGCGGTTGAACACACTGTTCAAGACCACCAGGCTTTGCAGGCGCTGCGGGTAATGCAGGGCAAACGCCCGCGCTACCAAGCCACCCATGGAAAACCCGATCACCGCTGCCTCAGGCAGATTCAAATGATCAAGCAGCTCCAGCAACTGATCGGCGTAACCAAGCAGGTGGGTGCTGCTGGCCGGTCGCGGGCTGGCGCCATGGCCGAGCATGTCGTAGGCGATCACCCGGTACTGGCTGGACAGGCCGACAATCTGCCCGCCCCACATTTCTTTGTTCAGGCCCACGCCGTGGATCAAGACCACGGGCTGGCCTTGGCCGGTCGCCAGGTAACTGGTGCCAGCCGGGGTGAGTTCAGCGGTGAGCCGAATCATGGAGCGCTCCTGCAGTGCCTTTTTATTGTGATTACTGGGCTTTTTCGGCGGCCAGTTCTTCCAGATCGATGTAGCGGTTGCCGATGCGCGGGTGCAGGCGGCCACCGTCGGCGCAACCCAGCACGACAACGATTTCGTCGGCGCGCGGCGCGTCTTCGATCTGCATTTCCAGGGTGATGTAGTGCGAACGCAGGCCTTCGTCGTCCTTGTGCATCATCGGGATCTGGATCGAAGTGCCCGGGCCGCCGCGCTTGTTGGTGAAGCTCAGGTAGCTCTTGGCCTTGACCGCTTCGCGGTAGTGGTTGCCGAAGCGCAGGGTGTGGATCACGGCGGAAGCGTGTTCGATTTCGCCGTCAGCGCCGACCACGGCTGCTTTACCGTAAGCCTCGATCTTCTCTGCGCCGCCGATGATGGCGACCAGACGTTCAACCATCATCGCGCCCAGATCCGAGCAGTTGGCACGGATCTGCGGCTTGAGGTCTTCAACAAAGCCGTTACCCACCCAAGGGTTTTTCATCACGACAGCGAGGCCGACCATGGTCACTGGCTCGTCGGTGGCTTTGCCGCCTTCGATGAAGGTTTCTTCGACATAGCTGACGATCTTGCGAATTTCGAAACTCATGAGCTGCTCCGTTGGGGGATTGAGAGTGTCTGTGCGCCTGATGGTATACCATAATACCGATCGTGCAAGTCCCCCGCACAAGATTTGCCGCATCCATCCGGCGAATGGCGCTGCATTCACCCGTCACCGCAGATCCCCCAAACACCGCTAACCCCTGTGGGAGGGGGCTTGCTCCCGAAAGCGGCGGATCAGGCGACATTTATAGTGGCTGACACCCCGTCTTCGGGAGCAAGCCCCCTCCCACAATGGAATTCACTGGCGACAGGAGCCTGCATCCGGTTAACAAAAGATAACGTGGCGCCGATTGTCAGACGTTTCTAAAGCCCGATAGGATGAGCCAGCTTCCGAAGTGGCTCTGGATTGCGGGTTTGAGGACTATGCTTCTGACCAGCCATCAGCGGAGCACACTTGCGGCGCCCTTGAAGGCCAATGGCCTAACAATAATAAATAGGGGAAGGTCTATGAGTCGTTGCCGCCCGCCGGCGTTACGCAACACCGCGTTGCTGGCCACAGCACTCGCGCTGCTGGGCTTTGCCACGTTGTCGGCACCTGTGATTGCCGCCGAGGCTCCGGCCGACGTGGTCTATGCCAGCGCATCCGCCAAAGCTGCAAAAAGCCTGATTCTCGATGTTGTCCACGCCGGAGCACGGCTGGTGGCGGTCGGGGATCGCGGGCACATTCTCTATTCCGATGACCAGGGCAAGACCTGGACTCAAGCCAAAGTGCCAAGCCGGCAACTGTTGACGGCTGTGTATTTCGTCGATGACAAACACGGCTGGGCGGTCGGCCACGACGCGCAGATCCTCGCCAGCGAGGACGGCGGTCTGACCTGGACCAAACAATTTGAAGACCTCAAACGCGAATCGCCGCTGCTCGATGTCTGGTTCAAGGACGTCAACAGCGGCCTCGCCGTGGGCGCTTACGGCGCTTTGCTGGAAACCACCGACAGTGGCAAGAACTGGCAAGACGTCAGCGATCGCCTCGACAACGAGGACCAGTTCCACCTCAACGCCATCGCCGCTGTAAAAGACGCCGGGCTGTTCATCGTCGGTGAGTCGGGCAGCATGTTCCGCTCCGCCGACTGGGGCCAGACCTGGGAAAAACTCGAAGGCCCGTATGAAGGTTCGCTGTTCGGTGTGATCGGTACGGCGCAACCGCAGACACTGCTGGCCTACGGCTTGCGCGGCAACCTCTACCGCTCCACTGATTTCGGCAGCAACTGGGAACAGGTTGAGTTGAAGGCTGCTCGCGGCGCGCTGGAGTTCGGTCTGTCCGGCGCCACGCTGCTCGAAGACGGCTCCATCGTCATCGTCGGTAACGGCGGCTCAGTGATCAGCAGCAGCGACAACGGCGAAACCTTCAGCGTGTTCAACCGCCCGGATCGCATTTCCCTGTCGTCGGTCACCGCCGCTGGCGACGGCAACCTGATTCTGACCGGGCAGGGTGGCGTTCACACCACCCTGCCAAACGGCGCCGAGATTAATAATAAGAAGGCGGGGCTATGACTTCCTTGATCACTCCTCAGCAGGAAAAAGCGACGCTCCTCGAACGTCTGATTTTCAACAACCGCCCGGCCGTGATCCTGATCTGCCTGGTGGTGAGCATTTTCCTGTTCTGGCAGGCCACGCTGATCCGGCCGTCCACCAGTTTCGAAAAAATGATCCCGCTGCAGCATCCGTTCATCGAGAAGATGATGGAGCACCGCAACGATCTGGCGAACCTGGGCAACACCGTGCGCATTTCGGTGGAGGCCACTGACGGCGACATCTTCTCCAAGGAGTACATGGAGACGCTGCGTCAGATCAACGACGAGGTGTTCTACATCTCCGGTGTTGACCGCTCCGGCCTCAAGTCACTGTGGAGTCCGAGCGTACGCTGGACCGAAGTGACCGAAGAAGGTTTTGCCGGCGGTGAAGTGATCCCGCAGAGCTACAACGGCTCGCAGGACAGCCTCGATCTGCTGCGCAACAACGTGCTCAAGTCCGGTCAGGTCGGGCGGCTGGTGGCCAACGACTTCAAGTCGAGCATCGTCGACATCCCGCTGCTGGAGTCCTACCCGGACCCCCAGGATCAAGGCAAGTTGCTGGCGCTGGACTATCGCAAGTTCTCCCATGAACTTGAAGACAAGATCCGCAACAAGTTCGAAGCGCAGAACCCCAACGTCAAGATCCACATCGTCGGTTTCGCCAAGAAGGTCGGCGACCTGATCGACGGCCTGGTGATGGTGGTGTTGTTCTTCGGCATCGCCTTCGTCATCACTCTGATTTTGCTGCTGTGGTTCACCAACTGCGTGCGCAGCACCATCGCGGTGTTGAGCACGACGCTGGTGGCGGTGGTCTGGCAACTCGGCTTGATGCACTTTTTCGGCTTTGGCCTCGATCCGTATTCGATGCTGGTGCCGTTCCTGATCTTCGCCATCGGTATCTCCCACGGCGTGCAGAAGATCAACGGTATCGCCCTGCAATCCAGTGAGGCGGACAACGCCCTGACTGCCGCACGCCGCACGTTCCGGCAGCTGTTCCTGCCGGGGATGATCGCGATTCTCGCGGATGCGGTGGGTTTCATCACGCTGCTGATCATCGACATCGGCGTGATCCGTGAGCTGGCCATCGGCGCGTCAATCGGCGTGGCGGTCATCGTCTTCACCAACCTGATCCTGCTGCCGGTGGCGATTTCCTATGTCGGCATCAGCAAGCGTGCGATCGCCAAGAGCAAGAAAGACGCAAACCGCGAGCATCCGTTCTGGCGCCTGCTGTCGAATTTCGCCAGCCCGAAAGTTGCACCGATCTCTGTCGCCCTGGCGCTGATCGCCTTCGGTGGCGGCCTCTGGTACAGCCAGAACCTGAAAATCGGTGACCTCGACCAAGGCGCGCCGGAGCTGCGTCCGGACTCGCGCTACAACAAGGACAACAACTTCATCATCAGCAACTACTCGACCAGCTCCGACGTGCTGGTGGTGATGGTCAAGACCAAGGCTGAAGGTTGCTCACGCTTCGAAGCCATGGCGCCGATCGATGAACTGATGTGGAAGATGCAGAACACCGAGGGCGTGCAGTCGGCGATCTCGCTGGTGACCGTGTCCAAGCAGATGATCAAGGGCATGAACGAGGGCAACCTGAAGTGGGAAACCCTGTCGCGCAACCCCGACGTGTTGAACAACTCGATTGCCCGGGCCGACGGTCTGTACAACAACAGTTGCTCGCTGGCGCCGGTGCTGGTGTTCCTCAACGATCACAAGGCCGAAACCCTCGATCGTGCGGTGCAGGCGGTGCAGGAGTTTGCCAAGGACAACAACAAGGACGGTCTGGAATTCATCCTCGCCGCCGGTAACGCCGGGATCGAAGCGGCCACCAACGAAGTCATCAAACAGGCCGAACTGACCATCCTGATCCTGGTGTACATCTGCGTGGCGGTGATGTGCATGATCACCTTCCGTTCCTGGGCCGCGACCCTGTGCATCGTCCTGCCGCTGGTGCTGACCTCGGTGCTGGGCAACGCGCTGATGGCGTTCATGGGCATCGGCGTGAAAGTCGCGACCTTGCCAGTGGTGGCGCTGGGCGTGGGGATTGGCGTGGACTACGGGATCTACATCTACAGTCGCCTGGAAAGTTTCCTGCGGGCCGGTCTGCCGTTGCAGGAAGCCTATTACCAGACCCTGAAATCCACCGGTAAAGCGGTACTGTTCACCGGTCTGTGCCTGGCCATCGGCGTGTGCACCTGGATCTTCTCGGCGATCAAGTTCCAGGCCGACATGGGCCTGATGCTGACCTTCATGCTGCTGTGGAACATGTTCGGTGCGCTGTGGCTGCTGCCGGCACTGGCGAAGTTCCTGATCAAACCGGAGAAACTGGCGGGGCAGAAGGGCAATTCGTTGTTTGCTCACTGATCTGCAGGGCTGAAACGACAAAGCCGCAACCTTCAGGTTGCGGCTTTTTTACATCTTATGATCCACACAAAACCCTGTGGGAGCTGGCTTGCCAGCGATAGCGGACTAACATCCAACAGCAATGTTGAATGCTAAGCCCTCATCGCTGGCAAGCCAGCTCCCACAGGTTCTTTGGTGTTCAGGAGAGTTCTGTGCCAAGCACAACGCTGAGCGCACTACGCGCATCATCCAGCTGCACCAGCGTTGCATGGCGGGCGCCAAGGGCATCACGGTTTTCGATGGCGGTAAGAATCGCCTTGTGCCGAGGCAACGCCAACTCATGCAGATTCGGCCGCTGGTTCGAATGCTTCAACGCCTCGGCAATCGCCACCGACAACATGTTGCACAGGTTCGCCAGCAAGTCGTTGTGGGTCGCATCGGCAATCCGGCTGTGGAAATCCAGATCCGGTTGCAGCAAGGCTTCCGGCGTCGGCGCCGCTTCCATGCGTTGGTAGGCTTCGCCGATGGCGGCGATGTCGGCATCGGTCGCATGCTGGGCGGCGAGGGCGGCCGCGGCGGGTTCGATGATGCTGCGCACACTCGTCAGGACGTTGAAGAACTCGTTCTGCGGGCTGCTTTGCATCAGCCAGTGCAGCACGTCCGGGTCGAGCATGTGCCATTCGCGGCGCGCCTTGACCACCGTGCCCACCCGAGGCCTGGAGTAGACCAGACCCTTGGCCACCAGCACCCGCGTGGCTTCGCGCAATACCGGCCGGCTGACCGCGTACTCCTCGCACAGCAAGGCTTCGGCGGGCAGTTTGTCGTCGGGCTTGAAGCGTCCGGAGACGATCTGCATGCCCAGTTCCTGGACGATGCGCGAGTGCATGCTTTTGCGGTCGGAGGGTTTGCGGTAATCCATGGGGAACGGCGCGATCCTGAGCGATGGAGATGCCGCGCATCATAGCAGGCACCAGACAATCTTGAGGCAGACACAGAAGCCAAATGTGGGAGCGAGCCTGCTCGCGAAGGCGGTATATCAGTCAAACAGGTGTCGACTGACACTCCCTCTTCGCGAGCAGGCTCGCTCCCACAGGGGAATTGTGTTGTCAGTGGGAATGACGCGGCACTTCAGCCCCACGGCAGCCGACCAAAAAGTCAAAGTCACAGCCCTGATCCGCCTGCAATACATGGTCGATGTAAAGCTGACGATACCCACCCACCAACAATTGCTGGGGCGGCTGCAGGTCAGCCATGCGCGCCGCCAGCTCAGCATCCGGAATATCCAGATGCAACCGGCCAGTGGCGCAGTCGAGTTCGATCCAGTCGCCTTCCTTCACCGTCGCCAAAGGCCCACCCGCAGCCGCTTCTGGAGCCACGTGCAAAACCACCGTGCCGTACGCCGTGCCGCTCATCCGTGCGTCAGAGATACGCACCATATCCGTCACGCCCTGGGCCAACAGCTTGGCCGGCAACCCCATGTTGCCGACTTCGGCCATGCCCGGATAACCCTTCGGCCCGCAATTTTTCATCACCAGAATCGAATCCTTATCGACATCGAGTTCCGGGTCGTTGATCCGCGCCTTGTACATGTCGAAGTTCTCGAACACCACCGCCCGCCCGCGATGCTGCATCAATTCCGGGGTCGCGGCAGATGGCTTGAGCACCGCACCCAGTGGCGCCAGATTGCCGCGCAACACACAAATCCCGCCGTCGGCGCGAATCGGATTGTCGAGCGTGCGGATCACTTCGTCCTCACCGTAAATCGGTGCGTCTTTGGTGTTCTCGCCGATGGACTTGCCATTGACTGTCAGCGCAGTCGGGTGCGGAATCAGATTGGCCTCACCGAGGCGACGCAATACTGCGGGCAGGCCTCCAGCGTAATAGAACTCTTCCATCAGGAAGCGTCCGGACGGTTGCAGGTCGACGATGGTCGGCATGCCGCGCCCCATGCGCGTCCAGTCATCCAGATCCAGCTCGACACCGATGCGTCCGGCAATCGCTTTCAAGTGAATCACCGCGTTGGTCGAACCGCCGATGGCCGCGTTGACGCGAATGGCGTTCTCGAAGGCTTCTTTGGTCAGAATCTTCGACAGCTTCAAATCTTCGCGAACCATCTCCACCGCGCGCATGCCGGACATGTGCGCCAACACATAACGTCGCGCATCCACCGCTGGAATCGCCGCGTTATGGGGCAGGGAAGTGCCCAGTGCTTCGGCCATGCAAGCCATGGTCGATGCGGTGCCCATGGTGTTGCAGGTGCCCGCCGAACGCGACATGCCGCCCTCGGCCGCGAGGAAATCGTCGATGGTGATGGTGCCAGCCTTGACCTGTTCGCTGAGCTGCCAGACCACCGTGCCGGAGCCGATGTCCTTGCCCTTGTGCTTGCCGTTGAGCATCGGCCCGCCGGTGACGACGATCGCCGGCACGTCGCAACTGGCTGCGCCCATCAGCAGCGCCGGGGTGGTTTTGTCGCAACCGGTCAGCAGCACCACGCCGTCAATCGGGTTGCCGCGAATCGCTTCTTCAACGTCCATGCTCGCCAGATTGCGGGTAAGCATGGCAGTCGGGCGCAGGTTCGATTCGCCGTTGGAGAACACCGGGAATTCCACTGGAAAACCACCGGCCTCGATCACCCCGCGTTTGACGTGCTCCGCAATCTGGCGGAAGTGCGCGTTGCACGGAGTCAATTCCGACCAGGTGTTGCAGATGCCGATGATCGGCTTGCCATGGAACTGGTGGTCGGCGATGCCCTGATTCTTCATCCAGCTGCGGTACATGAAGCCGTTCTTGTCGGCCGTGCCAAACCATTGGGCGGAGCGCAGGGTGGGTTTCTTCTCAGACATGATCGATTCTCTTATTGTATGACTATAGTGTTCCAGCTACGGCTTAATCTAAGCGTAAAATCCTATGTTTGGAAGTGTTGTTGGTGAATTAGTATTACTATATAGTCGTTTTCGACGGAGGGATGGCCCTGACGGTTTTCCGTGAGAGGCGTCCCCCGAGGTTCTATAAAAACAACAATCGGAGACCGATCCCATGAGCCAGGAATTGCGGCTTATTCGCCGCATCACGCTAAAACTCATTCCCTTCCTGATCCTGCTGTACCTGATCGCCTATGTGGATCGCTCCGCCGTCGGCTTTGCCAAATTGCACATGGGCGCCGACATCGGCATCGGCGATGCGGCTTACGGCCTCGGCGCCGGGCTGTTCTTCATTGGTTATTTCCTCCTCGAAATCCCCAGCAATCTGATGCTCGAACGCTTCGGCGCGCGGCGCTGGTTCGCACGAATCATGATTACCTGGGGCGCCATCACCATCGGCATGGCGTTCGTCCAGGGCCCGCACAGTTTCTACGTGATGCGCTTTCTACTCGGCGCGGCGGAGGCGGGGTTCTTTCCCGGTGTTCTGTACTACATCACCCAATGGTTTCCGGTGCGCCATCGCGGCAAGATTCTTGGCCTGTTCATCCTCTCCCAACCGATCGCGATGATGATCACCGGCCCGGTGTCCGGCGGCTTGCTGGGCATGGACGGCATCCTCGGTCTGCATGGCTGGCAATGGCTGTTCATCGTCATCGGCACCCCGGCGATCCTGTTGACCTGGCCGGTGCTGCGCTGGCTGCCGGATGGCCCGCAACAAGTGAAATGGATGGATCAGTCTGAGAAAGACTGGCTGACCGGCGAGTTGAAAAAGGATCTGCAGGCATACGGCCAGACCCGCCATGGCAATCCGTTGCATGCGCTCAAAGACAAGCGCGTGTTACTGCTGGCGCTGTTTTACCTGCCGGTGACCCTGAGCATTTATGGCCTCGGTTTGTGGTTACCGACCCTGATCAAACAGTTTGGCGGCAGCGATCTGGTGACCGGTTTCGTGTCATCGGTGCCGTACATCTTCGGGATCATCGGCTTGCTGATTGTGCCGCGCAGTTCTGACCGTTTGAACGATCGCTACGGCCATCTGGCGGTGCTTTATGTGCTGGGCGCGATTGGCCTGTTTCTCAGTGCCTGGCTGTCGTTGCCGGTGGCGCAACTGGCGGCGCTGTGTCTGGTGGCGTTTGCGCTGTTCTCCTGCACGGCGGTGTTCTGGACCTTGCCGGGGCGGTTCTTTGCCGGCGCGAGTGCGGCGGCCGGGATTGCGTTGATCAACTCGGTGGGGAATCTGGGTGGGTACATCGGGCCGTTCGTGATCGGCGCGTTGAAGGAGTACACCGGGAATCTGGCGTCGGGATTGTATTTCCTCTCGGGGGTGATGGTGTTTGGCTTGATCCTGACGGGCGTTGTCTATCGCGTACTGGAAAGCAAACACGTGCTGCCGGTTGACCAGTTCGCCGCCAGCGCCCGAGGCGCTACCCGAACCTGATTTCTGGAAACCACGCAAGCCCGCTCCCACATTGGGTCGTCGCAGCGTTCAAGATTGACGTAAAGGAGAGAAAATTCATGCATCTGGTGCAATTCGAATTAAGCAATGGCGAACGCCGCGTTGGCGTGGTCGAGGACGGTGTGATTCGCGAAGTACAAGACGCCCGCACCACACGCGATCTGGCGCTGGCAGCCATCGAAGCCGGCGGCACTCTGGAGCAGCAAGTACAAACCCTCGGCCTGGGCATCAGCCACGACTATGCGCAGTTGCTCAAAGACCTGCGCATCCTGCCGCCACTCGATCACCCGGACCCGGCGCACCTGCTGGTCAGCGGCACCGGCCTGACCCATCTGGGCAGCGCTTCGGCCCGAGACAAAATGCACCAGCAGGCCGGCGACGAAGCAGCGATGACCGACACCATGCGCATCTTCAAATGGGGTGTGGAGGGCGGTAAACCGGCAGCGGGGCAGGCTGGTGTGCAGCCGGAATGGTTCTACAAGGGCGATGGCAGCATCGTCGTGCGTCCCGGCCAAGCGTTTCCGTTACCGCCATTTGCCGAAGATGCCGGCGAAGAGCCTGAGATGGCCGGTCTCTATGTCATCGGCCACGACGGCAAGCCCTATCGCATTGGCTTTGCGGTTGGCAACGAATTCTCCGACCACGTCATGGAGCGCAAGAATTACCTGTACCTGGCCCACTCGAAATTGCGCAGTTGCAGTTATGGCCCGGAACTTCGCGTCGGTGAGCTACCCCAACACCTTGCAGGCACCAGTCGCATCCTGCGTAACGGTGAAGTGTTGTGGCAGAACGAGTTTCTCAGCGGCGAGGCCAACATGTGCCACAGCCTGGCGAATCTTGAATACCACCACTTCAAGTACAGCCAGTTTTTACGTCCCGGCGACGTACACATTCACTTCTTCGGCACCGCGACACTGTCGTTCGCCGATGGCATCCGCACCCAACCGGGTGACGTATTCGAGATCAGCCAGGCCGAATTTGGTGCGCCGCTGGTCAATGGCATCGTCCCGGTGGAAGCCGTATTCCAACCGGGCAGCATCGGCACCCTTTAAGGAGATCCCATGACTCAGATTCTCGGTCACAACTACATCGGCGGTCAGCGCAGCGCTGCTGGCAACGTCAAATTGCAAAGCGTAGACGCCAGCACCGGCGAACAATTGCCCCACGATTTTATTCAGGCGACTGAGCAGGAAGTCGACGCCGCCGCCAAAGCCGCCGCTGCCGCTTACCCGGCTTATCGCAGCCTCAGCGCTGAACGTCGCGCGCAGTTCCTCGATGCGATTGCCGATGAACTCGACGCGCTCGGTGATGATTTCGTCGCTGTGGTCTGCCGCGAAACCGCATTGCCGGCCGGGCGTATCCAGGGCGAGCGCGGTCGCACCAGCGGCCAGATGCGCCTGTTCGCCAAGGTGCTGCGCCGTGGCGATTTCTACGGGGCGCGGATCGACCTGCCGTTGCCGGATCGCCAGCCATTGCCGCGTCCGGATCTGCGTCAGTACCGCATTGGTCTCGGACCGGTGGCCGTGTTCGGCGCGAGTAACTTTCCGCTGGCGTTCTCCACGGCCGGCGGCGACACCGCTTCGGCGCTGGCCGCCGGTTGCCCGGTGGTGTTCAAGGCCCACAGCGGCCACATGGCGACGGCTGAACGGGTCGCCGATGCGCTGATTCGCGCGGCAGAAAAAACCAACATGCCCGCCGGCGTGTTCAACATGGTCTACGGCGGTGGCGTCGGCGAGTGGCTGGTCAAGCACCCGGCGATTCAGGCAGTGGGGTTCACCGGTTCGCTGAAGGGTGGGCGTGCCCTGTGCGACATGGCCGCCGCGCGGCCGCAACCGATCCCGGTGTTCGCCGAGATGTCGAGCATCAACCCGGTGATCGTCCTGCCGCAGGCGCTGGCTGCGCGTTCGGAAACCGTGGCCCGCGACTTGACGGCATCGGTGGTGCAGGGTTGCGGTCAGTTCTGTACCAATCCGGGTCTGGTCATCGGTATCCGCTCGCCGCAATTCACGGCTTTCGTGCAGCAAGTCGCCGGGCTGATCGGCGATCAACCGGCGCAAACCATGCTCAACGCCGGCACCCTCGGCAGCTATGGCAAAGGCTTGCAGAAACTCCTGGCGCATTCCGGCATCGAGCATCTGGCCGGTAATCCCCAGCAGGGCAATCAGGCGCAGCCGCAGTTGTTCAAGGCCGATGTCAGCCTGTTGATCAATGGCGATGAAGTGCTGCAGGAAGAAGTGTTCGGCCCGACCACGGTGATCGTTGAAGTGGCCGATCAGACGCAGCTCAGCGCCGCGTTGCAGGGTTTGCACGGGCAACTCACCGCGACAATCATTGGTGAGCCGGCGGACTTCGAGCAGTTCGTGGAACTGACGCCACTGCTGGAGCAGAAAGTCGGGCGGATCCTCCTCAACGGTTACCCGACCGGCGTCGAGGTGTGTGATTCGATGGTCCACGGCGGCCCATATCCAGCCACCTCCGATGCGCGCGGTACTTCCGTCGGTACACTCGCCATCGACCGCTTCCTGCGCCCGGTGTGCTTCCAGAACTACCCGGACAGCTTGCTGCCCGAGCCGCTGAAAAACGCCAACCCGTTGCGTATTCAGCGCCTGGTGGACGGCAAGCCCTCACGCGACGCGTTGTAACTGACAGCCAATAATCCATGTGGGAGCGAGCCTGCTCGCGAATGCATTTTCCCAGTCAGCCTTCATGGCCTGACACACCGCATTCGCGAGCAGGCTCGCTCCCACAAGGGTTCCCATAAGGCCTCTGGATCACATTGAGCTATCATTGGCCCTTTCCCCCCTAGAAAGACTGTTTGCCATGACTGCCCAAACCCTTCTCAACGCCCTCGAACACTGCGGTATGGTCGAAATCGACGGCCTGCACGCCTTCGAATTCGCCCTCGATGAAGACGACAATCTGCACATCGAATGCATTGATGGCCGAGCGGCCAAGCATTGGGAATTCACGCCGGCGCAGGTTGCAGCAGCAACGTTTGATGACTCCCTGCAGAGCTGGCTGATCGTCGGCTATTTCAATGAAACCAAAGCGATCGGCGAACACCGCCTGGTTTGTCATGGCGACGTAGTCAGCAGCAGCGACGACGAGGATGACAATAATGAAAATGCGTAAATTCTGGCCGCTGTTGATGGCAGGCAGCGTCGGCGCGATGGGCCTTTCCACGGCATCGGCCGAAAGCTATCAATTGCTGGTCGGCTCCTACACCGCAGGCAGCAGCCAGGGCATCTATCGAATGAACTTCGACAGTGCCACCGGCCAGATTGCCGTCAAACCGCTGCAAGTCGTCAACACTGAAAACCCGTCGTGGCTGACCCTGTCCAAAGACCAGAAACACCTGTTCGTGGTCAACGAAAACGGCCCGGGCCAGACTGACCCGGTTGGCCGCGTCAGCAGCTATGCCATTGATCCCAAGACCCACGCCCTGAGCCTGATCAATCAGGTACAGAGCCTGGGCAACGAGCCGACTCACTCGAGCCTGAGCGGTGATGCCAGCCACTTGTTCGTCAGCAACTATTCGGTGATGGAAGATCCGGGTGGCACCCTTGCGGTGTTGCCGGTCGGTGCCGATGGCAAGCTCAAACCGGTGGTGCAAATGAGCGCGCACCCGGCGAGCCGGGTCAATCTCGAGCGTCAGGCCTCCAACCACGTGCACTCGACGGTGTCTTCGCCGGACGGCCGTTACGTGTTCTCCAACGATTTGGGTGCGGACAAAGTCTTTGTCTACCTGTTCGACCCGAAGGCCAACCCGGACCTGCCACTGACCCCGGCGATGACTGCCTCTGTGGCATTACCGGCCGGCAGTGGCCCGCGTCATCTGTTGTTCAGCGCTGACGGCAAACACGCCTGGCTGACCATGGAAATGAGCGCGCAAGTCGCGGTGTTCGATTACCACGACGGCATGCTGACCCAGACGCAACTGGTCGATCTCGCTGCTGGCCAGCCCACGTCTGACAAGGCCGGCGCTGCGTTGCACGCGTCCGCCGACGGCAAATTCCTCTATGTCAGCAACCGTGGCACCGCCAATCAGCTGCTGGTGTTCGCGATCGATCCGGCCACCGGTCAGCTCAAAGAGCTACAGCGACGTTCGGTTGAGGGTGATCACCCTCGCGAGTTCAGCCTCGATCCGAGTGGCAAATTCCTGCTGATTGCCAACCAGAAGAGCAACGAAATTGTCGTCGTCGAGCGCGACGCCAAGACCGGTCTGCTGGGTAAAACCGTGCAAAAACTGCCGATGGACGCACCGAGCGACCTCAAGTTCATCGTGCGACAATAAGCCACAGGCCCCGGTTTACGGGGCCTGTCTCTTTGTATTAATCGCGCTGATAACTGCTAATGCTACAAAGCATTTCAAGCGATCAACCCTCGAGCGTTAAGTTTGCTCCACAGCCCAACCGGGCAAGCAAGCCAACCGAACACGAGGGTTACCGCCATGAACTTCAATCTGTTCTCCGTTATCGCCGCTTCCGCCATCTCCGCCACCGTGGTTCTGCCAGCCAGCGCCAACGTCGAAATCAACAGCAAAAAATCCCACACCCAGAGCTACACCCAGAAATACCTGCAACAGAGCGCCAACTTCTACGCCGCCCTGGATCACAAAGCCCAACACTGAAATTCCCCCCTCGAACAACTCCCTGTAGGAGCTGCCGAAGGCTGCGATCTTTTGATCTTGTTGTTAAAAAGCAAAATCAAAAGATCGCAGCCTTCGGCAGCTCCTACACGCGTGCGTGAAGGACGGTCATAGGTTTTCTCAAACGCACAAATAGAGGCGCTAAATAATCAACGAAGCTGATGGTTACTATGGGAAACGCTGAGTGGTTAGGTAGGGTTTTTTGATCGATTCTGTGGGCTCTGAAACATGCCCACGGGAGAACACCATGGCCAGCGCAATCATCTCTTCTGCCAAATTCGGCGCCTACCTGGCCATCGGTCTTTACCTGGCTCTGGTGCTGATCGTCAGCGTCTCATCGCAGATGGAACACAGCTTCGACGCACCGATTCAAGTCGCCAACCCCGGCATCCAGTTTGAACACCGTTCGCACAGCGTGATGGTCGATCGGGCTGAACTCGCAGGAGTCGGCGGCGCATGAAAGGCTACAGATTCTGGGTGATCGCCGGTCTGGCATTAATCACCAACGGCGCTTCATTACTGGGGATTGGCCAAGGCTCGGTCGGTGCATTGGCCCGGGCCATAGAGGCCAATCACAACATTGCGCACAACATTGAGCGGGCGAATACGCTGGGGCTACTGGCCGGTAATCCACCGGTGAAGGTCTCGGCCGATTTTCTCGGGCCGTTTGAAGTGGATTGCTCGGCGTTGGGTATGTGCGATGCTCTGGCGTAAAGCGCTTACCTGATCGTTCCCACGCTCCGCGTGGGAATGCAGCCCCGGACGCTCCGCGTCCGATTGGAACGCAGAGCGTCCCTTGAGGCATTCCCACGCAGAGCGTGGGAACGATCATCAAGCGGGAGGGTAAGGGTTACTTCTTCATGATCGAGGTGAAGAGGTCGGATTCTAGAAAGTGTTGCAACCAAGCCTGTAATCGTACAAAAGGCGTCTGCGCAAACCACTCGCGATCGACATGGGCAAACTGGCGGACGAACGGCAGCAAGGCGATATCCGCAAGGCTCGGATGATCCGTCAGCAAGTAATCACGATCCTTGAGCAACCCTTCCAAACGCTGCAAAAACACCGCGCCTTCGGCCCGATAAAACGCTATCGGCTGCTCCGGATACCGCTCGGCGTACTTATACCGATTCAAATCAACCTTAAACCCCTGATCGTTCGCCTCGATCAGCTCCGCAATCCGTGAATCGCCACCCAGCAACCAACCCTGCGGATCATTCTGCGCCAACGCCCAACGCATGATCTCCAGGCTCTCATCGATCACCCGTCCATCCGCATCCAGCACCGGCACCGTACCTTTGGGCGAGATCGCCAGCATTTCAGCCGGTTTCGCCTTGAGGCTGACTTCGACGATGTTCACCGGCACGCCCGAATAGCGCAGCGCCATCCGCGCCCTCATCGCGTAAGGACAGCGGCGGAAGGAATACAGCGTGTTCATTTCACCTCCAGGGTGCTCAAGCCATTGCCCTGACGCTGTACCTGAATCTGCACCGGAATCCGCTCATGCATTTCCTGTACGTGGGAAATCACCGCGACCTTGCGCCCTTGGGCCTGCAAGCCGTCGAGCGCGTCCATCGCCAGTTGCAGGGATTCCGGATCGAGACTGCCGAAGCCTTCGTCGATAAACAGCGATTCGATTTTCAGCGTGCTCGACGCCATCGACGCCAGGCCCAAAGCAAGTGCCAGCGAGACGAGGAACGTCTCACCGCCGGACAACGAATGTACCGAGCGCAGTTCGTCGCCCATTTCCGTGTCCATCACCAACAGGCCGAGCATGCTGCCGCCGCGCTTCAAGCGATAGCGTTTGACCAGTTGGCGCAATTGCACGTTGGCGTGATGCACCAACAAATCGAGGTTGTAGGCCTGGGCGATCTTGCGGAAAGTGTCGCCAGTGGCCGAGCCGATCAACGCACTCAGGCGCGCCCAGCGCTGGTACTCGATGTAAGCGTCGGCGATCTGTTGCGCCAGCGCCTGATTGGCGTTTTGACGGCGCTGGTCTTCGGCCTGTTCGGCGCGCAATTCGGCGCATTGCTGCTCGCTGACGTTGAACTGGCTTTGCAGGTCGGCGAGGGCGCTGGCCAGTTGCTCGGCATCGAGATTGCCGTTGTGTTGCGCCTGATGGTCGAGCAAACGTTGATCGCGTTCCTGCAACAACACCTTGGCCTGTTCGATGGCTTTCTCATTGATCTGCAAGCGTTGGCGCAGCTCAGAAAGTTGCGCATCGTCGACGCGCAGCAGGTCTTCGAGCCCGCCGTCATCCAGTTCGGGGTGGCGGGCGCGCCAGTCGGCAATCTTGCCGGCCAGTTCCTTGTCTTCACTTTCCAGCGCCTGCAAACGCTCCTGCTGCGCGTTGCGTTCGGCGGCGATCTGCACAAGTTGCGTGCGCACGTTTTGCAGTTCCTGAGCCGTTGTGGTTTCAGCGTTGCGTGCCTGCTCCACGGCCTGTTCCAGTTGCTGCTGCCAGTGCTCGGCGCTGCTGTGCTCGCCAAGTCGTTGTGTGAGTTGCTGCTGGCAGGTTTGCTGCTGTTCGGCCAGTGCATTGAACTGCTGCTCGGCGGCTTGCGACTGTTGTACGCGGGTCTGCTGGCGATCCTGTTCTTTCTCCAGCGTCTGCTGCCGCTGTTGCTGTTCGGCCAATTCTTCTTTCTGCTGATCGACCTGCGCCAGACGCTCGGCGATCTGCCGGTCGAGTTGCATGAAGGTCGCCGCCGGTTCAAGGCGTAGCGCCTCAAGCGTGTCGGCGGGCAGCAGGCTGCCAAACGCGCCAAGTTCTTCATCGAGGCGCTGGCGGTCGCTGCTCAACTCACGCTGCTGGTTGCTCAGGTGTTGCGCCGCCTGCTGATGCGCGGTTTCGGCCTGACGCAATTGCTGGGTCAGACGCGCGGCGTCCTGCTGCAGGGTGAGCAGGGCGTTCTGGCGTTGTTCGTCCTGGGCGATACTCTGGTTCAACTGCTCGTTTTGCCGGCTGAGCCAGGCGTCGCGTTTGTCGGCGTCCTGATTCATCAACTGCGCCGCTTGCGGATGAGCGTCGAGGCTTGGCGTCAGCGCTTGTTGCTGCGCGGTCAGTTGCTCCTGTTGCTGCAGCAGTTCTTTTTGCTGAGCGATGACGCCACCGACTTCGGCGCGCAGTTCGATAATCTTTTCCTTGAGCTGATCGACCACTTGCTGGGCGTTGGCCTGTTCGCTTTCATCATGACGGCCAAGGCTTTGCAACAGCGCTTCGGGCTGATGATAGGGGTGCTCGTTGCTGCCGCATACCGGGCACGGCTGATCGTCCTGCAACTGCGCGCGCAGCTCTTCGACACTGGCACTGCGCGCCAGACGCTGGCGTTCGAGCAGTTCGCGGGTGACGTTGAGGATTTGTTCGGCGACGGTCAGTTCAGCCTTGGTTTTCACCCCGTCCTGAGTCAGGCGCTCGCGTTCCTGCTGAGCGCTGAGCTGACGTTGTTGCAGCTCGGCGCCGCGCTTGTCCAGATCCTGTCGAGTGGCCCACAGGCGTGAGAGGTCTTCGATGGCGCGCAGTTGCTTGCGGTTGTCCTGCAACAGAGTGCCGAGAATGCCGATTTGCTCGGCAACGGCATCCGGCTCGGCGCCAGCCTCCTTGAACAGCACTTCCAGTTGTTGTTTTTGCGTGGCGAAGGTTTCGGCGCTACGAGTGGCGTTTTCTTCGAGCGAGGCCAGTTCGGTCTGGCCTTTGTTCAAGCGATTGCCGATCAGCATCAATTGTTGCAGGCGATCGCGGTAGGCGTTCCATGCGTCGCTCAACGGCGCGAGATGGGCGCTCTGTTCCAGTTCGGCGGCAATCTTTTGCAAGCGCTCGGCGACTTGAGTCTGCTTCTCCATCAGCGCCGCAATGGCGCTCTGGCCTTGAGTGCAAGCCTGCTGCGCGTTGTGTTTCGCTTCGGCGCTGAGGGCGACATCCTTGGTCAGACGGGCGAGGGTGCTTTGCTCTTCGAATGCCTGACGCAACAGCGGTGCACTGTCGGTTTGCGTGTGCTGCGCTTCGCTCAGGGCGACTTTCGCGGCGTCGAGGTTTTGCTCCAGAAGCGTCTGGCGCTCGGTCAGTTCGGCGTGTTGCTGCGTGTGCGCGGCAATCTGCGCGGCCAACGGGGACAAGAGCGCGTCGAGTTCAGTCTTGCGGGCGAACTGGTGCCGTTGCGGGCCCAATTGCTCCAGTCGCGTCAGTTTTAGCCGATCACCGGCCAAACCTTCCCACTGCTGTTGGGCGCTGTGCAGTTGTTCGGCAGCCGCTTGCTGCGCGTCCTGCAACTGGCGAAGATCCTTGAGCCAGCTGTGCTGCTGCTCAAGCTGTTTGAGTTGCGTCTGCTGCAACTTCAGCTGTTGCTGCGCAGCGTTGAAACGCTCATCCAGTTCGGCGCGGGCCTCGGGAGTCAGCGGCGTGACGCCGGTGGCCTGATCCTGTAACAGCTTGTGCGCTTCGCGGGCTTCTTTGGTTTTGTCGAACGCGCGACGACCGAGGCGGGTGTACAGCGCGGTGTCGGTGAGTTTTTCCAGCAGCTCGCTGCGGTCGTTGTCGTCAGCCTTGAGGAACGCACTGAATTCACTCTGGGCCAGCAGCACGGCGCGGGTGAACTGTTCAAAGTTCAAACCCAGCGCGGCTTCCAGCTGAGTCTTGTACTCGCCTTTCTGGCTGGCGAGCAGTTGATCCTGATCGATATCGCGCAGGCTCTGCCGGCTGGCCTGCAACTTGCCGCCAGCCTTTTCCCGTGCGCGATTGGCTTCCCAGCGCGCCCGATAGCGGCGGCCATCGACGCCGACAAAATCCACCTCGGCATACCCTTCGCCGGTGCCCCGGCGCAGCAAGGTACGCGGGTCGCCCGTGGCGATTTCGCCATCGGCATCCGGCACCTTGGCGTCACGACCGGTGTTGTTCAAGCGCGGCACGGCGCCGAACAACGCCAGGCACAAAGCGTCGAGCAGCGTGCTTTTACCGGCGCCGGTCGGGCCGGTAATGGCGAACAGACCAGCACTGGCCAGAGGTTCAGCGGTGAAGTCGATCTCGAAGGGGCCGGCCAGCGAGGCCAGGTTTTTCAAACGAATGGCGAGAATCTTCATGGCTGCTCGCCCTCCATTTGCACGTCTTGCAGCAGTTCGGCGAAGTCCTTGAGCGTCTGTTCATCGACTTCATTGCCGTAGTTGTCGAGCCAGGCGCGGCTGAACAATTCCTGCGGCGTGAGTTGATCCAGTTCGATCAGCGCAGTGCCTTCTTCCGCGCCATCAGCGCCACGATTGCCGGCGTATTCAGCGGCGATACGCACCAGCCGCACGGCTTTGCCTTGCAAGGCGCTTTCCACTTGATGGCGCAGATCCGGTTGCGGCTCGTCGAGGCGCACGCGCACTTCCAGCCAAGGTTGGCGCTGGGTTTCGGCGAGCAGATCGACGTTCGGCAAGTCCGCCAGTTGCAGCAGGATCTCCGCCAGCGGCGCCGGGCCGATGCGTTGCAGGTTGACCGAGCGCGGGATCAGTTTCGGCTCGACGCTGACCAGGGTTTCGCCATCAAGGGTGACGTCGAGAATCTGGTGCTGATAGCCGATCTCCGAAAACGACAGCGGAATCGGCGAGCCGCTGTAGCGGATGCGTTCTTCGCCGTTGACCTTCTGCGGCTTGTGCAAATGGCCGAGGGCAACATAGCTGATGCTCGGCCCGAACAGGCTGGCGGGCAAAGCTTCGGCGTTGCCGATGATCAGGCTGCGCTCGGAGTCCTCGGATACCGAACCACCGGCCATGTGCGCGTGGCTGATGGCGACCAGCGCCTGACCCGGCTGGCGCTTGGCATTCGCCGCCTCGATCAGCCATTCGTGAACCTGACCGATGCCGCGCAGATAGTTGTCACCCAGATGTGCGCCGGTGACCTCCGCCGGGCGCAGGAACGGCAGCGCCAGGCACCATGCAGCGATTTCGCCCGATGCGTCCGGCAAAGGCAGTAAAAGCCGTTCGGAGTCGAGTTGACCATCATCCAGCCACAACACCCGACCCAGTGCATGGGTGCGCAAACGGCGCATCAATGGTGCAGGCAGTTCGATCCGCGAGCCGGAGTCATGGTTGCCGGCGATCATCACGATGGTCAGCAACGGCTGCTGCTCGTGGGCGCTGACGATGAAGTCGTAGAGGCGCTCCTGGGCTTTGACCGGCGGATTGACCGTGTCGAAGATGTCCCCGGCAATCAGCAGCACATCCGGCTGCGCCAGTTGCAGTTGGCGCAGCAGCCATTCGAGAAAGCACGCATGCTCGAAATCGCGCTCCTGGCCATGCAGGTTTTGCCCAAGGTGCCAGTCGGAGGTGTGAAACAGACGCAAGGTGGACTCCGCTACAGATAAAGAGGTGGTGGCCGCAGGAGAATGAAGAGGCGGCGAAAGAGGGGGAGAGTTTACAGTTTATTGCGCCGCGCAGTCTCCGCATGGAATCCCCTTACCCCATTGGATCAAAAGATCGCAGCCTGCGGCAGCTCCTACAGGGGACTGCATTCCCAAATGTAGGAGCTGCCGCAGGCTGCGATCTTTTGATCTTTTACTTCGGGTAGAGCGGCGGCAACCCGCTATCACCCACTGGATCCTGCACCCGTTCCGCCGCCGGAATCGCGCGAATCGCCCGCCACAAATCCTCACCCTGCCAATGCTGCCCGGTCTCGCTGTACAGCGCACCATTGAGCCCATCCAGCGCATCCGACAACGGCACAAACCGCGCCGCCATGTCCGCTAGTGTCTCCGGCTGCTGACGTGCCCACGCATCCAGTGCCTGCCGCGTCGCCTGCGGGTCATTCGCCTGACTCGCGCGCTTGATGTCGTCCATCAAGGTGCGCGGGCTCGGGCCGGTTTGGGCGGCGCGATGCACTGCCGGTTGCCAGCGCGCGCGCCACCACAGGCCGAAGCCGAGCAGGGTGGTGCAGGCGAGGATCAGGGTGCTGAGTTTCCACCACCACAGCACGTCGTTATCGACGGCGCTCACTGGCAGGCTGCCGGCCGGGGTGTCGACTTGCAGGCTCGGGTTGTTCGCCACTTGCAGGGTGCGCGCGGGCAGGCTGGTGTGTTCCAGGTGATCTTCGAAGGTGTTCCACCAGACCACGTCCACCGTCGGCAAATCGATGGCGCCGGCGCGGCTCGGCACCAGGGCTTCGCGTTCTTCGCGGCTGCCGGTCAGGCCACGGTCGGTGCTCTGGTTGCTCAGCACCGGTTGATCCGGGTAGCGGCGCAGGCCGTTGACGTCGGTGGCGGGCAGCGCCGGCAGTTGCGAGGCGGCCAGGCCTTCGGCTTTCAATGTCAGGCTGCGGGTCAGGGAATCGCCAACCTGAGTGTGTTCCGGTTCCGGGTTCCAGCTTTCGCTGAGGCTCAGACTGCGCGCGGGCAGCCATGGCGCGTCGACCGGGTAGGTCAGGGGTTTGGGTTTGACGGTCAGGGGGATTTCAGAAGAACTGACGCGCATCAGTTTGCCCGGCTTAGGCCCCTGCGCATTCGTGTCCTGAGACGGCTGAGTGTCGACCAGTGTCGCGCTAAAAGTCTGCGGCGTAATGCTCAGCAAGCCGCTGTGCTGCGGGTAGATCGCATAGCGCATCTCGATCACGCCATGGCGCACGCCGTTGATGTCTTTCTCGTAGGTGCGGGTGTCGCCGAGTTGCTCGATGCGCGCATCGGCGATTTGCAACGGTGTCAGGCTGCTGTCGTCGTACAGCGACACCGAATGGTAGATGCGCAGGGTCAGGATCGCCTGCGCCTGCACGTAGACGCTGGTCTGGTCGAGACTGGCTTCGATGAACACCGGGTCAAGGCCGTTTTTGTCTTCGCGGGTATCGCTTTCGACCACTTGTACGGTGATCGGCTGGCTCTGCACATCACCGACTTGCAGCGGCGGAATCACCACACTGCCGTTCTCTTTCGGCAACAGGGTGATGATCCAGCGCGTGGTCGCGCGGTTGTCGCCATTGAGGGTGTTCAGCTGGTTGACTTGCCGCGTACCGCGCACTTCAAACAACGGCTCCAGCGGCGTCAGGTCGGGTTTGCCGAACTGGGTGACATCGCTGGTTTCGAGGGTGAGCTCGACCGTCTCGCCGGAGTTCAGGCGACTGCGATCCACACTGGCCGTCAGCTCGGCCGCGTTGGCGGTGGCCGTACAGATCAGCAGTGGCAGCAAGAGAGCGGTAAAGCGGGTCATCGAGTGTTTTCCTGATCCTGATGTTGTTGCTGTTCGTACCAGAATTTGCGTCGCAGCAGTTCGCCCGGATCATCCGGGATCTTGCCCAGCCATTGCTCCAGTGCCTGGCGCCGCTCGCCTTCGAGGTTGTCCTCGCTCGGGCGCAGGGTCGGCACGGTGTCCGTCTGTTCTTCCTCATCGCTGCCCGGCAGTTCGTTGGGGCCTGGCTGCGGTGGGGTGGTCGGCGGCGGTTCGCTGGCGGGCTCGGCCGGTTGCGCGTCGCTTTGCGTTGCACTTTTTATTGCCGGTGGCGGCGCAGTTGCGGGCGCTGTTTCGTCGCCCGGCAGGTTCTGTTCGTTCGGTTTGCTGTCCGGTTCGGCGGGCGGCGGCGTGTGTTTGTGCTTCAGCAGATTCTCCACCAGAGCCTTGTTGGTCTGCGCCGGGCGCAAGTCCGGTTGCAGCTCCAGGGCCTGCTCGTAGGCATCGATGGCCGCTTCCAGCTCGCCGCTTTTCGCCAGTGCGTTGCCACGATTGTAGTGGGCGCGGGCATCGCTGCCTTCGGCAAAACGCTGGGCGGCGCCACTGTAGTCGCCGGCTTCGTACAACGCCACCCCTTGCCATTGGTGATCGTCAAAATGCTGCGCGGCTTCGGCCGGGCGCTTCTGTTTGAGCAGGTGCAGGCCTTGCTGGTCCGGGCGCAGCCAGAGGTCTTCGAAGTCAAAAGCGTAGCTGGGTTGTGGCAGGCAAAACAGCAACGGCAGGCAGAACAACCAGCCGCGTCGCCCCGCACACGCGGCCAGCAACAACAGCGGCAATAGCAGCCAGTAACCCTGATCCGCCCAGGTATCCAGGCGCACGGTCTGGCCATCGTCGCGCAAACTGCGCGGGCCATTGAGCAGGCCGAGGGCGCCGAGATCAGCTTCGTCCAGTCGGGCAGGGTGATACTCACCGCCGACACTGTTAAGGAACGCCGCAAGGCCCGGGCTGTCGAGTTGCGGTACGCGAATCGCGCCTTGTTCGTCCTTGAGGAAACTGCCGTCTTCCTGCGCGATCGGTGCGCCTTCGGCGGTGCCGATGCCGAGCATCAGCAACTGCGCCGATTGCCCGCTCAGTGCGCGGCGAATGCCCTGGCGTTCCTCTTCGCTGAGGGACGAGCCGATCAGCAGAATCCGGCCTTGGCCGAGCGCGCCTTGTTTGAGCAGGGCCAGCGCTTTGCTCACGGCGAGATCGGCGCGATGCCCGCTTTCCGGCATCAACGATGGCTTGAGCGCGTCGAGCAAATTACGACTGGTGGCCAGGTCATCCGACAGCGGCACCAGCGTGTGGGCGCTGCCGGCGTAGACGACGATGGCGGTCTGCGCATCGCTGCGCGCCTGCAACAGATCGAAGAGTTTGCGTCGCGCCTGTTCCAGTCGCGTCGGCGGTGAATCGGTGGCGAGCATTTCCGGGGTCAGTTCCAGCACCACCACCAACGGATCGGCGGGTTTCTGGCTGGTCTGTTCGACACGCTCCCAACTCGGTCCGAGCAGCGCCAGAATGGTCAGCAACCACGCGACGCCAAGGGCAACCCACGGCAGTTTGCTGTCGCGACCATTTCCGCCACTGAGCAGGGTGGCATGAAACGCCGGCGGCAAAATCATCTGCCAGCGCCCAGCGCGTTTCTGTCGGTGCCAGAGTTGCCAGATCAGCCAGCCCAGCAGCGGCAGCAACAGCAACCACCACGGACGGAACCAGTGCGGCCAGAGGGCGATCATCGGCGCCTCCGCAGACGCAAGCGCTTGAGGCGCTCACGCCAGTCAGGCAACGGACTTTGCAGATACAGCTCCTTGGTGAACAGGCGTTGCAGCGGGTTGTCGGGCCACAATTCGCGGGCGACCAGCAGCAGGCTCAGCCACAGGGCCAGCGCCAGCGGCCACTGATACAAGGCTTGCGCCCGGCGTGCCTGGGTCGGTTGCTGGGTCACCGGTTCGAGTTGGTCCAAGGTGTCCTTGATCGCTTGCAACTCTTTGCCATCGTGGGCGCGGAAATACTGGCCACCGGTCACTTCCGCGATAGCCTTGAGCGCCGGCTCGTCGAGGTCCAGGCTCGGATTGACGCCGAGCAAACCGGTCGAACCGCTGTCTTCAGGATTGGCGCCGATGCCGATCGGGTAAATCTTCACGCCCTCGCTGGCGGCGAGTTTTGCCGCCGTCAGCGGATCAATTTCACCGCCGTTGTTGGCGCCGTCGGTGACCAGAATCAGCACGCGGCTCTGCGCCGGACGCATGCGCAGGCGTTTCAGCGCCAGACCAATGGCGTCGCCGATGGCGGTGTTCTTGCCGGCGATACCGATTCGCGCTTCATCGAGCCAGACGCGCACAGTGTGGCGGTCGAAAGTCAGCGGCGCTTGCAGATAGGCCTGACTGCCGAACAGGATCAGGCCCACGCGGTCGCCATCACGGCTTTCGAGGAAGTCGCCAAGCAGGTGCTGGACCAGGTCCAGACGGCTGACATCTTCGTCCTGCCACTGCATGTCGGGGAAATCCATCGAGCCGGACACATCCACTGCGACCAACAGATCACGGCCGCTGGCGGCAATCGGCAGCGGTTCGCCAAGCCATTGCGGGCGCGCGGCGGCGGTCAACAGCAACAGCCATAGCAGCATGAACGGTGCCTGCTGACGCCACGCCGGCAGGTTGGCCCGAGCACGACGGCGGGCGAGCCCTTCCAGATCAGACAGGAAACTGACTTTAAGCGCCGGCTCGCCGCTGTCGGCCACGGGCAGCACGAGGCGCATCAACCAGGGGAGCGGGAACAGGACAAAGATCCACGGCCAGGCGAATTCAAACATGCTTGCGAATCCACGTGTCGACCGCTTGGGTCAGGCCGGCGATGGCTTTGTCGTCGAGTTTGCATTCCGGTTTGTAGGCGCCTTCGACCAGCACCATCCAGCGCGTCAGACCGGCGGCCGGGCAGCGGTTGTCGAGGAAGGCCAGCCATTTGCGGCCATTAAGCGTGTGGCTCTGGCTGTAGGGGTAATGGTTACGGCACAGGCGTTTGAGCAAGCCGTTGAGTTGTTGCAACCACGCGCCGGCCGGTGCGCCGTCGTAAGGTTTGGGCATCTGCGCCAGTTCGGCGAGGGCGGCGATGCGCACCGGATCGAGCGGCTGTTCGGCACGCACGATCGGGCGTTTCTTGATCGGGATGAATCGGCGCAGTCGCCACACCGCGAAACCGAGCAGCGGTAGCAATATAAGCAGCAGCCACCAGCCCGGCGCCGGTGGCCAGAAGGCGATCGGTGGCGGAGAAATCAGTGGTTGCAGTTGTTCGAGGCCGTTCATCGACCTTTCCCCGGACGCTGCGGATTCAGGAACTCACGCATCTGCTCGACCATTTCGCTTTGCGTGCTCAACGGCATCAGCAGCACCCGCAACTTTTGCGCGAGCAATTCCCAGCGGGCGATGCGTGCTTCGGCCTGGGCGCGATAAGTCTGGCGCAGATCGAAGTTGAGGGTGTCGAGCTCCAGTTGTGCGCCGCGTTGCGCGAATCTCAACAGCCCGGCAGCGGGCAGGGCGTGATCCAGCGGATCGGACAGCGGCAGCATCAGCAGGTCGCAATGGCGCGACAGCAGGCTCAATTGCTGCTCGGCGCTGTCGGATAGCGCGCGCTCGTCGCAGATCACGATCACCAGACTGCCCGGGCGCAGGACTTCGCGGGCACGGCGCAAGGCAACACCCAAGGCGTCGCGATCCGGTTCACGCTCGGTGTGCAGCGATTGATTGACCTTCACCAGACGGTTGAGCAGTTGCAGCAGACTCTGTTTGCTGCGCCGTGGCTTGATTTCGTAATGCTCGTTATCGCCGAACACCAGTCCGCCAACCCGGTCGTTATGGCCGAGGGCAGCCCAGCCAATCAGCGCCGCCACTTGCGCCGCCAGCACCGATTTGAACATCAGTCCGGAACCGAAAAACAGCCGTGTGCTTTGCTCGACCATGATGAAGATCGGCCGTTCGCGTTCTTCATGGAACAGCTTGGTGTGCGGCTCCTGGGTGCGCGCCGTCACGCGCCAGTCGATGGTGCGCACGTCGTCGCCGGCCTGATAGACCCGCACCTGATCGAAGTCGACGCCACGGCCACGGAATTTCGAGTGATGCAGACCAATCAGCGGGCTGCGCTGGCTAGGCGTGGAAAACAGCTGCACTTCGCGCACACGGTGGCGCATCTCGATCAGGTCGGCGAGGCTGATGCGGATGCCCGGTTCGGATGGCAGAGGGGCGTTCATGGGGGTCAAGCGACGGCTACGACGTCGAGAATCCGCTGCACCACACGATCCTGATCGATGCCGGCGGCTTCGGCCTCAAACGACAGAATGATGCGATGACGCAACACGTCGAACAGTACGGCTTGAATGTCTTCGGGGCTGACGAAGTCGCGCCCGGCCAGCCAGGCGTGGGCGCGGGCGCAACGGTCGAGGGCGATCGAGCCACGGGGGCTGGCGCCGTAGGCGATCCACTCGGCCATCTCCGGGTCGAACTTGGCCGGCGTGCGCGTGGCCATGACCAGTTGCACCAGGTATTCCTCCACGGCGTCGGCCATGTACAACCCGAGGATTTCCTTGCGCGCGGCGAAGATCGCCTGCTGGCTCACGCGGCGTTCGGGTTTGGTCTCGCCGTTCAGCGCTTCGCCGCGGGCCTGCTGAAGAATGCGGCGTTCGACGGCGGCGTCCGGGAAACCGATTTTGACGTGCATCAGGAAGCGATCGAGTTGCGCTTCCGGCAATGGGTAGGTGCCTTCCTGCTCGATCGGGTTCTGCGTGGCCATCACCAGAAACAGTGGCGACAGCTCATAAGTGCTGCGCCCGACACTGACCTGGCGCTCGGCCATGGCTTCGAGCAGCGCCGATTGCACCTTGGCCGGGGCGCGGTTGATTTCGTCGGCCAGCACCAGGTTGTGGAAGATCGGCCCTTGCTGGAACACGAAACTGCCGGTTTCCGGGCGATAGATCTCGGTGCCGGTGATGTCGGCCGGCAACAGGTCAGGGGTGAACTGAATGCGATGGAACTGGGCTTCGATGCCCTCGGCGAGTTCTTTGATCGCTTTGGTCTTGGCCAGACCCGGCGCGCCCTCGACCAGCATGTGGCCGTCGGCGAGCAAGGCGATGAGCAAACGCTCGATGAGTTTTTCCTGGCCGAGAATCTGCGTTGAAAGAAAGGTTCGCAGCGCCAGCAGCGCTTCACGATGTTCCATCGATGACTGTTCCTGGAAAGGGTGGCCACAGGCGTTCGGATAACGCCGGGGCTGGGGGCGTTACTTTAATCCATCGCGGGGGGTGGCGACTAACGGCATTTTGCGCAAAGTGCGGGAAATGACTGGGGGATTTGTTGGATTTTTGTAGTGCCGGGGAGGGGTAGTGTTCTTTCGGGCCTCTTCGCGAGCAGGCTCGCTCCCACATTTGAACGGCGTATGTGGGAGCGAGCCTGCTCGCGAAGGGGCCAGCCCAGACGCCATCAAACTTCGTTAATGAAGGTGCCAGTCCCGTCGAGGATGTTCTTCAGGGTCTCAACAACCTCATCCAGATCAACCATGTCCGGGTTAAAGCTTATCTCCAGCACATCGTCCCCATTCAACGCATCGGCATTTGCCGCCGCAATCTCGATCTTCAACAGATTCGAGGTCAGGGTGACCTTAACGCCATCCAGCGTCGAAGGCTCGCCATCCAGGGTGATCTCCAGCTCATCCTCGTCCGGGTAGCGGCTCATCAGGAACATGTCGCCCTTGTCGCTGTGGCAGCAGAGCATGGCCATGTTGTCTTCTTCGTCATCGCACGGGTTGACGATCAGTAGGGCGGTGGTCATTTGCATGGGGGAATTCCTGCCTCGGGGGGCGTGTTGGTCGCAATTGGGCGCGATTCTGCCAGCCCTCGGGAATTTCTGCATGTGAGAGTGTCAGAGGATGTGTCGTGGACGCGACACAGGTCAATGGTCATTTCTGGCACGGATGTACCGTAAATACGGGCATTCAGACCAGCGTTTTGCGCCACGGGTGCTAGTGTTTACCGGTGCCAAAGCCTTGGTTTACGTGCCAATGACCGAATATGTCGCAGCACCGCAAGCAGACACATTGTCGCACCCATTAAGCTGCGCAACGGATGAGCACCCGTAAAGGCATTGTCGGCAGCCCCGACAGTCGTTTTTGCAGATGCCCATTCATGGAAGGTGAATGTGACCTGAGTGTCTCGTCCAGCTTCACCCACCTGTCCCCCTGTTGCCTCTGCCCGAGAATCAGGAACAGGGCGACACAAGCCCCGAAAGGGGTGTAGCACGCGACGCTTTCCATCAATAACAAGCTTAAGCGGAGTACCACAGATGGCGTTCTTCACCGCAGCCAGCAAAGCCGACTTCCAGCACCAACTGCAAGCGGCACTGGCGCAGCACATCAGTGAACAGGCACTGCCACAAGTGGCGCTGTTCGCTGAACAATTCTTCGGCATCATTTCCCTGGACGAGCTGACTCAACGTCGCCTCTCCGACCTCGCTGGCTGTACTCTTTCTGCGTGGCGCCTGCTTGAGCGCTTCGATCACGCGCAACCGCAAGTGCGCGTCTACAACCCCGATTACGAGCGTCATGGCTGGCAGTCGACCCACACCGCGGTTGAAGTGCTGCACCATGACCTGCCGTTTCTGGTCGACTCGGTCCGCACCGAACTGAACCGCCGCGGCTACAGCATCCACACCTTGCAAACCACCGTGCTCAGCGTGCGTCGTGGCAGCAAGGGCGAGTTGCTGGAAATTCTGCCGAAGGGCAGCACCGGCGAAGGCGTTCTGCACGAATCGCTGATGTACCTGGAAATCGACCGCTGCGCCAACGCGGCCGAACTGAATGTGCTGAGCAAAGAGCTGGAACAGGTTCTCGGTGAAGTCCGCGTCGCGGTCGCCGATTTCGAGCCGATGAAAGCCAAGGTGCAGGAACTCCTCGCCAAGCTCGACAACAGCGCCTTCGCCGTCGATACCGACGAAAAGAACGAAATCAAAAGCTTCCTGGAATGGCTGGTGGGCAACCACTTCACCTTCCTTGGCTACGAAGAATTCGTGGTCACCGATCAGGCTGATGGCGGTCATATCGAGTACGACCAGAACTCCTTCCTCGGCCTGACCAAGCTGCTGCGCACCGGCCTGACCTACGATGACCTGCGCATCGAAGATTACGCCGTGAGCTACCTGCGCGAGCCGACCCTGCTGTCGTTCGCCAAGGCTGCGCACCCAAGCCGTGTACACCGTCCGGCCTACCCGGACTACGTGTCGATCCGTGAAATCGACGCTGACGGCAAAGTCATCAAGGAACACCGCTTCATGGGCCTGTACACCTCCTCGGTGTATGGCGAGAGCGTGCGGGTCATCCCGTTCATCCGCCGCAAGGTCGAAGAAATCGAACACCGCTCCGGCTTCCAGTCCAAGGCGCACCTGGGCAAGGAGCTGGCGCAGGTCCTCGAAGTATTGCCGCGTGACGACCTGTTCCAGACCCCGGTCGACGAACTGTTCACCACCGTGATGTCGATCGTGCAGATCCAGGAACGCAACAAGATCCGCGTGTTCCTGCGCAAAGACCCGTACGGTCGTTTCTGCTACTGCCTGGCCTACGTGCCGCGCGACATCTATTCCACCGAAGTTCGCCAGAAAATCCAGCAAGTGCTGATGGAGCGCCTGAAGGCCTCCGATTGCGAATTCTGGACGTTCTTCTCCGAGTCCGTGCTGGCGCGCGTGCAGTTGATTCTGCGTGTCGACCCGAAGAACCGTCTCGACATCGACACCGTGCTGCTGGAAAAAGAAGTCGTCCAGGCGTGCCGCAGCTGGCAGGACGACTACGCCGCACTGACCGTCGAAAGCTTCGGCGAAGCCCACGGCACCAACGTGCTGGCTGATTTCCCGAAAGGCTTCCCGGCCGGTTACCGCGAGCGTTTCGCCGCGCATTCGGCCGTGGTCGACATGCAGCACCTGCTGAGCCTCAACGAAAAAAATCCGCTGGTGATGAGCTTCTATCAGCCGCTGGGCCAAGTCTCTGGCCAACGCGAGCTGCATTGCAAGCTGTACCACGCCGACACGCCGCTGGCGCTGTCCGACGTTCTGCCGATTCTGGAAAACCTCGGCCTGCGCGTGCTGGGTGAATTCCCGTACCGTCTGCGCCACACCAATGGCCGCGAGTTCTGGATTCACGACTTCGCGTTCACGGCCGCTGAAGGCCTGGACCTCGACATCCAGCAACTCAACGACACCCTGCAGGACGCGTTCGTCCACATCGTGCGTGGCGAAGCCGAAAACGATGCGTTCAACCGTCTGGTCCTGACCGCCGGCCTGCCATGGCGCGACGTCGCGCTGCTGCGTGCCTACGCCCGTTACCTGAAGCAGATCCGTCTGGGCTTCGATCTGGGTTACATTGCCAGCACCCTGAACAACCACACCGACATCGCTCGCGAGTTGACCCGGTTGTTCAAGACCCGTTTCTACCTGGCACGCAAGCTTGGCAGCGATGATCTGGAAGACAAGCAACAGCGTCTGGAACAAGCGATTCTGACCGCACTGGACGACGTCCAGGTGCTCAACGAAGACCGCATCCTGCGTCGTTACCTCGACCTGATCAAAGCCACCCTGCGCACCAACTTCTACCAGACGGATGCCAACGGCCAGAACAAGTCGTACTTCAGCTTCAAGTTCAACCCGCACGCGATTCCTGAGCTGCCGAAGCCAGTACCGAAGTTCGAAATCTTCGTTTACTCGCCACGCGTTGAAGGCGTGCACCTGCGCTTCGGTAACGTTGCTCGCGGTGGCCTGCGCTGGTCCGACCGCGAAGAAGACTTCCGTACCGAAGTCCTCGGCCTGGTAAAAGCCCAGCAAGTGAAGAACTCGGTCATCGTGCCGGTGGGTGCGAAGGGCGGCTTCCTGCCGCGTCGCCTGCCACTGGGCGGCAGCCGTGACGAGATCGCGGCCGAGGGCATCGCCTGCTACCGCATCTTCATTTCCGGTCTGTTGGACATCACCGACAACCTGAAAGACGGCGCGCTGGTGCCGCCGGCCAACGTCGTGCGTCACGACGACGATGACCCGTACTTGGTGGTCGCGGCGGACAAGGGCACTGCAACCTTCTCCGACATCGCCAACGGCATCGCCATCGACTACGGCTTCTGGCTGGGTGACGCGTTTGCGTCGGGTGGTTCGGCCGGTTACGACCACAAGAAAATGGGCATCACCGCCAAAGGCGCGTGGGTTGGCGTACAGCGCCACTTCCGCGAGCGCGGCATCAATGTTCAGGAAGACAGCATCACCGTGGTTGGCGTCGGCGACATGGCCGGTGACGTGTTCGGTAACGGCTTGCTGATGTCCGACAAGCTGCAACTGGTCGCTGCCTTCAACCACATGCACATCTTTATCGACCCGAACCCGAACCCGGCGACCAGCTTCGTTGAGCGTCAGCGCATGTTCGATTTGCCGCGTTCGGCCTGGACCGACTACGACACCAGCATCATGTCCGAAGGTGGCGGTATCTTCTCGCGCAGCGCGAAGAGCATCGCGATCTCGCCGCAGATGAAAGAGCGCTTCGACATCAAGGCCGACAAGCTGACCCCGACCGAACTGCTGAACGCCTTGCTCAAGGCGCCGGTGGATCTGCTGTGGAACGGCGGTATCGGTACTTATGTGAAAGCGAGTACCGAAAGCCACGCCGATGTCGGCGACAAGGCTAACGATGCACTGCGCGTGAACGGCAACGAACTGCGCTGCAAGGTTGTGGGCGAGGGCGGTAACCTCGGCATGACCCAACTGGGTCGTGTGGAATTCGGTCTCAATGGCGGCGGTTCCAACACCGACTTCATCGACAACGCCGGTGGTGTGGACTGCTCCGACCACGAAGTAAACATCAAGATCCTGCTGAACGAAGTGGTTCAGGCCGGTGACATGACCGACAAGCAACGCAACCAGTTGCTGGCGAGCATGACCGACGAAGTCGGTGGCCTGGTGCTGGGCAACAACTACAAGCAGACTCAGGCTCTGTCCCTGGCGGCGCGTCGTGCCTACGAGCGCATCGCCGAGTACAAACGTCTGATGGGCGATCTGGAAGGCCGTGGCAAGCTGGACCGTGCCATTGAGTTCCTGCCGACCGAAGAACAGATCAACGAGCGCGTTGCGGCAGGCCACGGTCTGACCCGTCCTGAGCTGTCGGTGTTGATCTCGTACAGCAAGATCGACCTCAAGGAGCAGCTGCTGGGTTCCTTGGTGCCGGACGACGACTACCTGACCCGCGACATGGAAACGGCGTTCCCGCCGACCCTGGTCAGCAAGTTCTCCGAAGCCATGCGTCGTCACCGCCTCAAGCGCGAAATCGTCAGCACCCAGATCGCCAACGATCTGGTCAACCACATGGGCATCACCTTCGTTCAACGACTCAAAGAGTCGACCGGCATGAGCCCGGCGAACGTGGCCGGTGCTTACGTGATCGTGCGTGACATCTTCCACCTCCCGCACTGGTTCCGTCAGATCGAAGCCCTGGACTATCAGGTCTCTGCTGACGTGCAACTGGAGCTGATGGACGAGCTGATGCGTCTGGGTCGCCGCGCTACGCGCTGGTTCCTGCGTGCCCGTCGCAACGAGCAGAACGCTGCCCGTGACACCGCGCACTTCGGTCCGCACCTGAAAGAGCTGGGTCTGAAGCTCGACGAACTGCTCAGCGGCGAAATCCGCGAAAACTGGCAGGCGCGTTATCAGGCTTACGTCGAAGCCGGTGTGCCGGAGTTGCTGGCGCGTATGGTTGCGGGCACCTCGCACCTGTACACGCTGCTGCCGATCATCGAAGCTTCCGACGTGACTGGCCAGAACCCTGCCGAAGTGGCCAAGGCCTACTTCGCCGTGGGCAGTGCGCTGGACATCACCTGGTACCTGCAACAGATCAGCGCACTGCCGGTTGAAAACAACTGGCAAGCCCTGGCCCGTGAAGCGTTCCGTGATGACGTCGACTGGCAGCAACGTGCGATCACCATCTCCGTCCTGCAACAGGGCGACGGCACTCAGGACGTGGAAGCACGCCTGGCGCTGTGGATGGAACAGCACGAAGGCATGATCTCGCGCTGGCGCGCCATGCTGGTGGAAATCCGCGCGGCAAGCGGCACGGACTACGCCATGTATGCCGTTGCCAACCGCGAACTGCTGGATCTGGCGTTGAGCGGGCAAGCGGTGGTGCCTGCGGTTGCTGCGAATGCCGAGCCTGAATTGGCGTAAGTAGTGGCTGAATGAGAAAGCCCCGGTGTCGTGAGATGCCGGGGCTTTTTTATGTCTGAAGGTTTTGTGGTGTCTGGTCTGGCCCCTTCGCGAGCAGGCTCGCTCCCACATTGGTTTTGTGATCGACACAAGTCCCCTGTGGGAGCGAGCCTGCTCGCGAAAGGGCCCTTACATTCAATACAACTTCTGACCTTGTTTACTATCGAGCATCGACACGTTACTTGTCGGTCTGGTCAATAAATTACTGAGCGACTGGTCAAACTTCTGCAGCGCCCTTACTTGCACATCCTGTTGCTGATTAATATCCGCGACAATTTCTTTAGACCCTTTGAAGTCCGCCCAGATCGGCGTCAGTTCTTTCGCCTCCGAACCTTTCGCCGTGCCGATGTAGTCAAGTTGCGCATCATAAAAATCGGCACTGACATCGGCCTTGATATCGGAACTGCGCGAAGTAATCAGTTGGCTGTGGGTATCGACAATTGCCACCACATCCGGTCTTGCAGCGCGCAGGCTTTGCATGTTCGGGTAGACCGTCACTGAGCCGAACTGGCGTTGCAGGGA
Source organism: Pseudomonas baetica (assembly GCF_002813455.1). Classification (NCBI taxonomy): domain Bacteria; kingdom Pseudomonadati; phylum Pseudomonadota; class Gammaproteobacteria; order Pseudomonadales; family Pseudomonadaceae; genus Pseudomonas; species Pseudomonas baetica. The sequence continues at coordinate 1,691,418 of NZ_PHHE01000001.1, forward strand.
GGCGTTGACCCAGTCAACGGCCATGTCCGGTTTTGAGCTGGCGACATAGGCGTCGTGGATCGGTTGCACCAGCAGGCTCTGGCCGAAACCGGTGCCGGCGTTGGCCTGATAGTCGCGCAGGTATTCGCGATTGGTCTGGGTACTTGGGCTGTAGATGACGCCGAGCGCGACGCCGGGACCGCTTTTCACCTGAGTGGCGCTGCTGCGGCCGGTCGGGTGGGGCAGTAGCGTGTCGAGGGATGAGACCGCTCGCGGAGCGGTAGGCACTGAACAGGCGGAGAGGGCTAAAACCGAAATTACCAACGTACTGGCCAACGCAAGTTTCATGGTGAATCTCCCGTGAAACAACTTCAGTCGGAAAGTTGCAATTGCCGAGTTTTAAAACGGCGCTCGGCGCTAACTCAGACTAAACCGGAGAACCTGTAAGGCAGCTGACAATTTGTCGGTTTATCAGCGCGTGGATAGTTTTATTTGCTTTAAACGCAATCGGTTAATTGCCCCGAGCAATAAAAAGGCGCAAATCAGCGATTTGCGCCTTTTTATTTATGGCTGGCCAAACAACCATCAGTCTTTCAGGGGGATCAACACCTGTTCGTCCGGGGCCAGCACCATAAACACCAGCAACTTGGCCGGTTTGCTTTTGCTGGCATTTTTTGACACCAGATGCTCGGAGCCGGCGGGCTCGTACCAGAACTGGCCTTTCTTGTAGGTGGTCGCCTGTTCACCTTTCACCTGGGAAATCACTTCGCCTTCGAGCACATAGGCCATGGCCGTGCCCTCGTGTTTGTGCGCGATGGAAGACTGGCCGGGTTTGTAGTCGACCTCGATCATCATGGCTTTTTTGCCGGGGGCGTTTTTCAGCGGTTGGTCTTGCAGGACGGTGACTTTCTCAGACGGGTCATGGGCGAGGGCCGAGGCGGAAATCGTCAAGGCGAGGGCGGCGGCGAAGAAGTGCAGGGCTTTCATGGCGGGTTACCTGTGAGGGTTGGGGGTGCAATCACAGTAGTCCGCAGGGCAGGGCATTCAAACGGCCAATATTCTGGAAGATCAGGTGACCAATTGGTGGGGCTTCAGGAAGAAAATGGGCGGGGCGCAATACGCCTTCGCGAGCAAGCCCGCTCCCACAGGGTACGCATTCCAATGTGGGAGCGAGCCTGCTCGCGAAGGCGTCGGGTCAGACGATAGGGAAGCTGTTGAAATCCACACTATTGGCCAATCGACTATCGATCAGGTCAATAAACCCCTGCGCCTCGGGCCGGTTGAAATGCGCCTGCATCGCCGCTTCCGACTGCCAACGGGCACTGACCATCCAGCGGTGGCTGTCTTCGGGACAGCGGTCGACCATATAGGAGTCGCAGCCCGGCGTTTCACGCAGGGTTTCGACGATCTTCTGCAGTTGCCTGCCCAGTTCATCCGCACGGCCGGCGGCGGCCTGCACCTGTACGGTGTTGATCACTTCGTTGGACATTGCTCACACTCCTGAATCAGGCCGGACGAATCCTGCTCATTGAGGGAAAACGCCTGTGCAGAATAGGCCTGCACCCCGGTATCACCAATAACCAATCGGCGGTTAATCGGTTAGGCCAATCACTCAAGCCACTTGCTGGAGGATGTCGCGCAGGCGATCCAGGGCGATATCGATGTCCAGGGTTTCGATGGCGCCGAAGCCGAAGTACAGACCACTTTTTATCGGTTGCTGATAGTAGAAGCCGTCGATGGCGTAGAGGCCGACCTCGACCTTTTTTGCCAGCTCGATCACCAACGGCAAATCGATCGGCCGTTTGCAGAACGCCGCCATGTGGAACCCGGCGCTGGGTGGCACCGCCTCAAGCCACGGCGACAGATCGCTGGCCATGCGCGCCAGAATCCGTTCGCGGCGCTGGGCGTAAATCGTATGGCAGCGGCGGATATGCTTGAGCAGGCAACCCTCGGCGATGAACTTCGCCAAGGCCCATTGCGGCAGGGTGGAGGCATGCAGATCAGTGAGTTGCTTGGCGCGGATCACCGCTTCGAGGATCGCTGGCGGCAGGATCGCGTAACCCAGGCGCAGCTCCGGCAGCAGGGTTTTGGAGAACGTTCCGACGTAGGCGACGATGCCGCGCTGGTCGAGGCTGAACAGGGAGTCGGTGGGCCGGCCTTCGTAGCGGAACTCGCTGTCGTAGTCGTCCTCGATGATGATTGCTCCCAGCTCATAGGCGCGGGCCAGCAAGGCTTCGCGCCGCGCCTGACTCATCGGCATGCTCAGCGGAAACTGGTGCGAGGGCGTGACGTAGATCAGTCGCGTGCCCTCGGGAATTTGCTCAACCACAATGCCTTCGTCATCCACGGGCACGCCGACCACATCCGCGCCGTGGGTGCCGAACAGCAAGCGCGCCGGCGGGTAGCCCGGGTCTTCCATCGCGACCCGACTGCCGGGGCTGATCAACACGCGGGTGATCAGGTCCAGCGCCTGTTGCGCGCCGTTGCACACCACAATGTCTTCGTCCTGGCAGTTCACCCCACGGGAAAACGCGATGTGCCGGGCAATCGCATTGCGCAGCGCCGGCAAGCCTTCGGGCACGCTGTAGAAGCCTTTTGAACCGGCCATCTGGCGCATCGCATGAGAGACACAGCGGCGCCAGTCGTCATGGGGGAACTGGCCCTTGCTGGTGGCGCCGCCGATAAAGTCGTAGCGCAGCGAACCTTCCAGCGTCGGGTGACGCAGAAACACCGGCAGATTGCGCCAGCGCTCGATCACCTCGGCGCTGGCCAGTTCGGTATGGCTTTGCTTGCGCTGGACTTGCGCCGGGCGTGCGTTGACGTAGGTGCCTTTGCCGATCACGCCGGTGAGGAAGTTTTCGTAGGTCAGTTGGGCGTAGGTGTCGGAAATGGTTTTGCGCGAAATCCCCAGTTGCTCGGCCAGCAAGCGGCTCGGAGGCAATTGTGTGCCAGCGGCCAAACGCCCGGATTCGATGGCGCCACGCAGTTGCTGATACAACTGACCGGCCAGATCCTTGCGGCCGTTGATCACAACGTGAAGTTCCATACCGACTGGGCTCCGGAGGGCGAATTGAGTGCCCGCCAGATTACCGCTGTTGCGGGATGGGCAATAGTTGCCTACCCGAAAAACCCGAAATTGGCCCCACTCCCACCCTGACTGTAGCCAGACACAAATCTCGTCCCCACCATCATTCCCCTGTGGGAGCGGGCTTGCTCGCGAAGGCATCAGGTCAGGAAACACCGATGTTGAATGTATCGCCCCCTTCGTGAGCAAGCCCACTCCCACCCTGACTGTGGCCAGACACAAATCTCGTCCTTACCATCATTCCCATGTGGGAGCGGGCTTGCTCGCGAAGGCGTCGTATCAGGCAACTGAACTATCGACTGACTCACCGCCTTCGCGAGCAAGCCCGCTCCCACAGGGGGATTTGTGTTTGGCGGGGATGCAGTGGTGTGCCGGTTTTCCGTGCAATTGGGGCTGTGATGCATCGCTGTCAGCGTTTACGGTGAAGTCATTATTCCGTCTACCGAGACCTGCCCATGTCCCCGCGCCTGGATTACTACAACGCTTCGCCCAAGGCGATGAAAGCGATGATTGCCATGGAGGCGCTGACCAGCCACCTGAGCATCGAGCAGCCGCTGCTGCAACTGATCAGGATCCGCGCCTCGCAGCTCAACGGCTGTGCGTTCTGCACCGACATGCACTCGGTGGATGCACGACGGGCCGGGGAGAGTGATCGACGCTTGTATGCGCTTGCGGTGTGGCGCGACAGCAACTTCTTCAATCCCCGCGAGCGTGCGGCGCTCGCCTGGGCTGAGGCGGTGACGCTGCTTGCCGACAGCCATGTGCCGGATGACATTTACCAGCAGGCGCGCGAGCAATTCAGTGAAGGGGAGATGGTCGACCTGACCATGGCCGTCACCACCATCAACAGCTGGAATCGCCTTGCGGTGAGCTTCCGCCAAACCCCAAGCGATTGAGCCCGCCCTGATCGTTCCCATCCGGGGCATGGGCACAATCAGTGTAGGAGCTGCCGAAGGCTGCGATCTTTTGATCTTGTTTTTTAAAGGCAAAGTCAAAAGATCGCAGCCTTCGGCAGCTCCTACATGGGTGTCATTGGTTCGTCGATGTCACTGCGGCGGACGTTGCGGTTTCACCGACGTGCCAAAGGTATTGCCCATCCGCGTGCTGGTCGCGGCCGGGGTCGCGAGGCCAACCTGATTCGGCGGCCGTTTGTTCACTGGCACATTCAGCGCCTCTTGATTCTTTTTAGCCGCCGCAGCGCCTTCGGGGTTGTTGCCCATCTGCTGGCTCAGGCAATCGTAATTCGGCGCCTTGTAGCCGCCGACCGTCACCTCGACACAGCCCAACGGTTCCTCGGCATAAGCGCTCGACAGCGCCATCAACAACAGCCCGCCAAGGCTCAATCGCCACAGTGTTTTCATGCTCGCCTCCTGGCCGGCCCGACGGGGCCGCGCTTTGGTTTGAGTCTAGTGCAAGCCGTGCGCAATTCCCGTGATGGTTTTTTTGCACCGCCCGTCACACCAGATTCATAAACAGCCCTCAGGATGACGATTTCCAAGGATTCGTCAGCCGTGCAGCGAGGCAATTCCACGGACGGGTTTCAGCGTTCAACGAGGCTTGTGCGCCGGATGTGTCTGGGGTGGCTGCTTGGCTGTACGGCGGGCCACGCCATGGCCGATGCGGTGCCGGCGGACCTGCGCATGACGCTGCACATTCCGGCACAGGATCTGGCGCACGCGCTGGATCAGTACAGCCACGCCACCGGTGTGGCGGTGCTGGTCGACAGTCAGTTGAGTCGCGGCCGGCGCTCGTTGGCGGTGGATGGCGAATACACCGCCGCCGATGCCCTGCGTCGATTGCTTGGCGGCAGTGGTTTGATGGCGCGCTACGCCCGGGACGATGCATTTACCTTGCAAGTGGCGCAGGTCGAAGACGTGCCGGCGCCGCCGCAAAAACAGACGCCGGAAAGCGTCGCGGTCAACCGCAGTTACGCCACGGCGGTGCAAGCGGCAATCGAGCGCAACCTGTGCCGCTCGCCGCTGACCCGTCCCGGCAGTTATCGCGCGGTGTTGCAGGTGTGGGTCGGGCGCGATGGCCTGGTGCAGCACAACCGGTTGGTCACCTCGACCGGTGATGTACGGCGCGATAACGCGCTGGTGGAAAGCTTTCGCAATCTCAGGATCAACCGGCCGACGCCCAGCGCCTTGCGTCAGCCGGTCACGTTGCTGTTGTTACCGGAGTCGTCAGGGAAACGCATGGAATGCACCAAATGGGAAGGAGTTTCCGGGGGATGAAAGACACCGGACAAGGTTCGATGGCTCAACTGTTCCTGACGTCTTACGAGGACTTCAGGGTGCGCCTGCGTCGGCGTTTGGGCTCGGAGGATCTGGCCAACGACGTGTTGCACGAGACCTGGCTGCGGGTCGACCGCATGGAGACGCCGCCCAACCTTTTGCGACCCAATGCCTACCTCTATCGCATGGCCCTGAACATCGCTGCCGACCGCCGCCAGGCTGATGCGCGCCTGCTCACCGGCGAAGAAGTCGAGGAGCTGCTGCAAATCGGCGACGAAGCGCTCGACCCGGCGCGGGTGGTCGGTGGGCAAAAGGAAATCCAGTCGCTGCTCAGTGCGTTGTACGAGCTGCCCGCACGGCGCCGGAAGATCTTCATCGCGGCGCGTCTGGAAGAGGCGCCGCATCTGGAAATCTCCCAGCGCTTTGGCATTTCCACACGCATGGTTGAGAAGGAAATCAAAGCGGCGTTGGGCTTCTGCGCCGCCAAACTGGAAAGAAAAGTGTTTCAGCGGTTCGGTCGCGGGGCCGGAAAACCGTCTTCTGAATAGTGCCCGATCAATTCGTTGAGAATCTGCGCGTTTGAACATCTTTCGACTGACACCTGCCGAGCCATCGGCGGCCGACCCTCTGCACAGCGAAGCCCGTGACTGGCTGGTTCTGCTGACCTCGGGCCGCGCCACCGTCGCCGACGCCCGCGCCTTGCGCGAATGGTGCGCCCAGAGCGCCGAGCACGCCCGCGCGTTCGAAGAGGCCAAGCGGTTGTGGCAGCAACTGCAACCGGCCGTGGAGCAAATGCAGGCGCCGCGCGGGTTTGGTCGACGTGCTTTTCTCGGTGGCGCGATTGCCGCATCGGCGGCGTTTTTGCTGGTGCGCGGGACGATTCCTGGTGGTTTTGAAGGGCTGGGCGCTGACTACATTACTGAGGTCGGCCAACAGCGCCGCTTTGAACCGGCGCAGGGTGTGAGCCTGGAGCTCAACACGCAGACGCGGATCAATCAGCGTGCAGTGTCTGACGGTGTGCAGGGTTTTGAGCTGGTCAGTGGGGAGGTTGAGGTGCAGACCGCGCGGTTGCCGCTGGCGATGCAGGCTGGGGGAGGGTGGTTGCGTGCCAGTCAGGGGCGTTTCAACTTGCGTAATACTGATCAGCAAGTTTGCGTGACTTGCCTTGATGGTGCGGTTGAAGTGGATGTTGAAGGTCGCAGCCTGCGTCTTGAACCGGGGCAGCAGGTGACCTATGACGCGCGGCAGGTTGGCAGTGTGCAGAGTGTCGACACGGCGGCGGTGATGAATTGGCGGCAGCAGGTGTTGGTGTTTAACGGGGCGACGTTGAGTCAGATGATTGATGAGATCAACCGCTACCGTCCCGGCATGTTGCTGCTGCTCAACCGCGAACTTGGCCAACGCCGCGTCCAGGCTCGTTTCAGCCTTGACCAACTTGCTGGCGTTGCATTGCTGATTCGGGATGCTTATGGCGTCAAATGCACTGAGTTGCCGGGTGGCGTCGTCGTTTTGAGCTAGTGGGGTTGATTGGGTACATATCCGTTGCTGCGGTTATGGCTGCTTAGGGTTCCGCCCTGACGGCGGGTCACCTTTTCCAAACGCCGAAAAGGTAACCCAAAAGGCTTGCTCCTACGTGCGGCCCGCTCGCTGAGGCTCGGGGTTCCTTCGCTCCGGGATCCATCCGGGCGCATCGCCTACGGTTTGCTTCGCTGCACCTCCTCTCGATGCATTTGGCTGCGCCAAACGGTCGCTGCGCTCCCACCCCCGGATGAATCCCGGAACGAGGCCTTCCGACGTCGCCTGTGGATCAAGATCAAGATCAAGATCTGCAGCCGAGCTAACGCTCATCCTGTTGAGTGGGGCGGCTTTGCCGCTGGGGCTGTACGCAAATTTAAAACGGTGGGAGCGAGCCTGCTCGCGAAGGCGGCCTGCCAGCCAACCAACCCCAACTGACCAGCCCCAATGCCTGTGGGAGCTGGCTTGCCAGCGATGACGGCCGACCAGCCAACCAATCCCCAACTGACTACCCCCAATCCAATTGTAGGAGTGAGCCTGCTCGCGATGACGACCTCACAGCCAACCAACCCCCAACTGACCACCCCCAATCCCTATGGGAGCTGGCTTGCCAGCGATGACGGCCTGACAGCCAACCAATATCTACCGGTTGTACTCAATCCCTGTGGGAGCCTGGCTTGCCAGCGATGACGGCCTGCCAGCCAACCAATATCTACCGGTTGTACTCAATCCCTGTGGGAGCTGGCTTGCCAGCGATGACGGCCTGCCAGCCAACCAATATCTACCGGTTGTACTCAATCCCTGTGGGAGCCTGGCTTGCCAGCGATGACGGCCTGCCAGCCACCCAAGCTCTGGCGGGTATACTCGATCCCATTGTGGGAGCGAGCCTGCTCGCGAAGGCGACCTGCCAGCCAACCAATTTCTAACTGCCTGCACCCAATCCAACTGTGGGAACTGGCTTGCCAGCGATGACACCCAAACAGCCAACCAATTTCTAACTGCCTACACCCAATCCAACTGTAGGAGCCAGCCTGCTGGCGATGACACCCAAACAGCCAACCAACCTCCAACTGCCTACACCCAATCCAACCTGTGGGAGCGGGCTTGCTCGCGAAGACGCCCGGTCAGCCAACCAGTCCCTGCCAGATGTACCCGATTCCAATGCAGGAGCTGCCGCACAGGGAATATCAGGCATGTGTCAGTCCAACGGCCCAATCACCAGCCGATACTTTTCCACCCCCTGCGGCACCTCCCGACTCAACCGAATCTCCAACCCCAACGGATCCTCCCGCCGATTCCCACTCAACTGCCGCCAGCCCTTATCCACTTCCCAAACCCGAATCTGTGCATCACTAACATCCTTCAGCACAGCAACCCCGTCAGTAGGCGCCGGCAACGGATACCGACTCCGCGCCGCCGCCACCGCTCGATACAACGTGTCACCCTTGACCCACCACCGCACCCGCTGCAACGCCCCCGGCTGATCCGCCGCCGTGCGAATAATGTCCAGCCGAAAACCCTTACTGTCGCTACTGCGCACAGTCAGAGCGGGCGGGGCGCTCGGGGGTGTCAGAAATTTTGTGTTCGGGCATAACATGAGTAAGAGGTGCATGTATGCCAACCAAAAAGAAACCCCTGCGTGACCTACCAAAAATCCCCAAGGAGCTGCTCGAAGAGTTCGGTGAGGGGCTGATTACCGCAGAGGCTATTGAAGACGCTTCTGCGGCCTTCAAGAAGGCCTTGATTGAGCGAGCATTGAGTGCCGAGCTCGGTCACCACCTGGGGTATCCGCCGGGCGCGCAGCGCCCAGAGGATGAAACCAACCAGCGCAATGGCAAAACGGGCAAGACGATTTTGACGGGGGATGGCCCGCTGCGGCTGGAGATTCCCCGTGATCGGGATGGCAGTTTTGCCCCCATTCTGATCCCCAAGCATGAGCGGCGTTACACCGGTTTTGATGACAAGATCATCGCCATGTATGCCCGAGGCATGACCGTTCGAGAAATCCGCGCTTTCCTCTCTGAGCAATACGGGACGGACGTTTCCCATGACTTCATCAGCTCAGTCACGCACGAGGTGATGGAGGAAATTGGTGCGTGGCAACAGCGACCGCTTGAGCCGATGTACCCAGTCATTTTCTTCGATGCGCTGCGGGTCAAGATCCGAGAAGAAGGCCTTGTCCGCAACAAGGCGATTTACTTGGCGCTGGGTGTTTTACCCGATGGAACGCGCGATATTCTTGGTATCTGGATCGAAAACACCGAGGGTGCGAAGTTCTGGATGAAGGTCTTCAACGACCTCAAGACCCGCGGCGTAGAGGACGTGCTGATCGCCGTGACTGACGGTCTCAAAGGCATGCCAGAGGCGCTAAGCGCAGTATTTCCGGCAACAACGCTGCAAACATGCATCGTCCACTTGATCCGCAACAGCCTCGATTACGCGGCGTGGGACAAGCGCCGTGAGCTGGCCAAGGCGCTAAAACCGATCTATCAAGCCATCAACGCAGAAGCGGCTGAGGAAGCACTGGATGCCTTTGAAAATGGCCCTTGGGGTAAGCAATACCCAACGGTGGTGGCGGCCTGGAGACGAGCCTGGGATCGAGTGATTCCATTTTTTGTCTTCCCGCCTGCCATTCGAAAAGTGATCTATACGACCAACGCTATCGAAAGCATCAACGCTCAGCTACGCAAGATCATCAAGACCCGGGGCCACTTCCCGACGGATGACGCAGCGACCAAGCTGATCTGGCTTGGGCTGCGTAACATCACGGCAAACTGGGGCTCGGCGGCTCATGACTGGAAGAGTGCGATGAACCAATTTGCGATTCTGTACGGAGATCGATTTATCAGGCCGACCTGGTAAAACCCGGCCTGCCTGACGGCAGGCCATTACCGGCCCGCACACAAAAAATCTGACACTCTCGGGCGCTCGGTGGCTCATCATCCACGCCAACCTTCTTCGGCTCGGTCAGCTCAATCCCCGCCCGCATCTCCACATCCCGCTGCAACTGATTCAACGCCCGCAACAAACCGTCACTCTGCTCACTGCTCGCCTGCAAATGACTGTCCGCCCGCGTCACACTGTCCAGCCCGCGCCAGGCAATCAAACTCACCACCGCCATCAACAAAATCGCGACCATCACCTCAATCAGCGTAAAACCCTGCTGGCGCTTCATTGCAGACTGATCCTTCCGCTGCCATCACGCAGCACACTCAAGCGATTCAACCCATCCGACAACGTCAATTGCAGCGGCGGATTGATCCACTCAGCGTTCAGCACAACCCTCTGTTTCGGCTCCACCCGCACCTCCATCTTCGGACTCTGCCAGGCACGCGGCCGCAACTGCGGATCCTGCGCGAAATGATCAAACCCCTTGCCACTGTCACTGCGCCGACTAAACCGAAACCCCTTGGCATCACTCACCCACACAATCGGCCGGCCATCCGCCCGCGCCTCGGCCTGCGCGACCTGCAGCAACTGCGCCACACGCTCGGCATCCTTGCGCAGCAACTGCAACGGATCCGGCTTGATACTCAGGCTGATCGCCGCACTGGCGATGCCGATGATCACCAGCACCACCATCAACTCGATCAGCGTAAAACCCTCTTGCCTGTTCATCGCGCGCGCGCTCCTTTGCGTCCTGCGCCATCGTGCACGGCCAACATGTAAGGCGTGTGAAATAAAACGGAGAGAATTGCCGCGTAGGCTGACAGCAGGGATAAAAAGGAGATTCAACCCATGAGATTCACCGCACGCTTTTCCCCACCCCAAATGGTCCAGGCACTCGCGCTGCTCGCAGCGCTGGTCGGCGTAGCGACGTGGTCGTCGCTGCTGCTGACCTCCGCCGAATCACACACCCCGGCAGCGGCCCCGCAATTGCTGGCGGCACGCAGTGATAGCCCGGCGTTGCAGTGGTTTTCCAATCAGACGGCGCCGGTGGATATCAAGGTGAGCGGGGTGATGGCGGGTAGTAGGGGGGCGGTGGCGATACTGAGCCTGAACGATGGGCCGCCGAGGAGTTTTTTGCAGGGGGAGAAGGTTGGGCCGGGGGTGAAGTTGTTGGCGGTGGAGGGGGATGGGGTGGTGATTGAGCAGGGGGGGAGAGGGTAAGGTTGGGGGTGGAGAGGTTGGGGGAGGGGGTGGTGTTGCCTAGTTTGGTGAGGCCTTGATTTCTAATGTTGAAGGAAGTTGGTTTTTACGGTTTAGACGGATGCCATTACAAGTGCTTCTGAAAAAGAGAAGGAATTAAAAGCAAAAAATATTTGCGCCTTCACGCAAGGGTAAACTGATGTGAATACCCACTATCGGCTAAAAGCGGGCCATTAAAACTATTTTCACCGGAAAGTTGTAGATGGAATGATCGTGCGATCAATGAAGGCTGTCTCAGCGTTTATTAATAAGAACTCCTCGGAGCAGCGCCGGGTGATGCACGCCGACAAGGTGGGTCTATGAGTTCGTTTTGGACTCGCCGATCCAATGTAGCAACTCCCAGAGTTTGATAATTTCTTCTGTCATTAGATAGGCAGAGCAAAATTCGGTAGTTGGGCAATTACGGCGAGATGTACCCGTACCCAAGAAGATCATGAAAAGCCCGTCATACCAGCTTTCATTATGTATACGGGCTTTTCAGGTGAATCTAAGCTGAATTTAAATTGTTTGTATAGATGAGAAGGTTGTCTTTTTCTGAATCAGAACTATGGCCACGTTAAGTATCCTGCAGTCAGTTGTTTGAACCGGCTATCAAGTGGAGCTTTGCCATTACCCGGTAGATTGGCAAGGAGAAAGTCAATGCATTCAAGCAATCGCTGATTGACTACACCTGATTTTAGTTTTTCTAAGGCCTTACATGCTTGTTTTCGGCAAATCTCTTCGCTTAACTGGAGCTGTATCTCGTATGAGGTTAAAGCAGCCAGTGCTGATGGAGCCCACGCGTCTCCTAATAAAGCAAGGAGTTGGTCGTAGTATCCTGTGCCTCGTGGCGAAACGCCGTTGTTATAGGCTCGGCCATTACCAATACGGCACATGAGAAATACTTTTATCAGTTTTGGGCCAAAGTTCTGCAGTATATCTTGCTGGTTGTGGATATAAGACATGATCTCATCAGCTACAGGGGCTTCATGATGATAATTATCCCAAGCATGATGTTTTTCTAGCAATGTGTCGACCAGACCATCAACTAATATTGCACGCTCTGCGTTGGAACGGAAGGCATTACCGTTGACAACCTGGAAGAACTGAGCCCCGAGATCATATTTATCTTTGTGGAGATTTGTATTGTATCCTTCTAATGTCAGACCAAGGCGATATTTGAAATCATCGTTGCTTGCACGCCAAACAGGTATAGATAAAAGTGAAATATTTTTTCGAACCTGTGGGTCTGTATCATGAGCAACGTATATCCCAAACATTGTTCTCAGAACGTTCCCGCAGTGATGAGACGCGAGTTCATTGATTTTTGCAGTTATTCCAGCAAGATTGGTGGCGTCTAATGGCTGGGTATAACTGCGTAAGTTTTGAATAAATGCCTGAACCTGTAGTGCGGACTCTGTAGGTCGGTCTTTCAGGACGTCTTTGATGCAGTTTGTAAGCCAAGCTAGTAATTCATAAGCATTGATAGTGTAATTAGTTGGGTGCGAAATGCCTATGTCATTCCGCATGTCAAGCATATGTTTTAGTTTCTTGGATGTGGTTTCACTGATTAGTTCAAGTTTACGGCACGTATCAAGCAGTGTTGAATCTTTTACTGAGCGAAGATCCTCCTCTGTTTGATAAAATTCTCTGTTTTTTCCGCCAATGGCTGCGTCGTAGAAAATATCAAGGCCGTAAGCTATAACTTTTTTGTGAAGGTCTAGGACTACTTCGTTCCAGATTGCATTGAGGGAGTAATCGAAAAGACCGAATCCCGCGCCTACTACAAATTTTGAAAGATATCTAGCACCTTGCTTGGCTTCGGGAGGGAGCGATTCAATAAGAGCCGGCAAGCTCTGCCCAATTATCGCTCTGTCTTCAGCAGACGCAATAATATTGTCGTGTGGTAGTCCAATACTTTGCAGTACGTCCACAATCATCTGTGCTTGTGGGTCAACTAACTGCATTTGTGGCTTTTGAATTAAATTGTTCATCGATGATTCCCTTCGTTGACGGATGTGCTAGCTTGGCTTCGAGCAATGATCTAGTGGGTTGGTAAATTAGTTTTTATCATTAATGCTGGCCAGAAGGCTGGGTTTATGACGTAGGATATGTCCGGTTTTTTCTTTATTACTCCATTCATAAGTTGGGCGCTGTAGTTGAAGTTGTAAATGTATTTGGCCTCTCCTTCAATATCTAGACCAATAAAGCCGTACCAAAGCAGTAGATCAAATATTTTTTCAATTAGCGACTCATCTACACCGAAATCTTTCAGGGCTGAGTGAATTTCTGTTTTGCTCAATATCGCGTTACTATCTATAAAGGCATATAAAATATCGTCCACATGGCTTTCTACGTCTCTTATTTCATAGTTTATATCGATAAGTAAGTCGGTTGAGTAAGCCGCCATTCCTTTTATGATGTCGTCACTATCTATTTGCTCATGATTTAAGTTTATCGCGAAGCTTTTGCACTGGCTGATGAGATTTAGAAGAAATCTTGGCCTCATTAAAGATCTGTCGATTAGAAACTGGGAACTTTCTTCGCCGTCAAAGTGGCTTACACAAAGCTTCGGCCAAAGGCCTTGAAACTGCTCTTTCCCGGTAAAGTTGTTGGCAACAATCCTTAATCTAATAAGCTCTCTAAGTAAGTCAGGGTCCGTCCAGTCTAGAAGGACTTTTGCTTCTTTGCCGCGATCCGAGGTGCTTTTTACCAAAAGTTCATAGACGTCATTTCGAAGGAAAACGATAGTGTTAACAACAACGCTTGATCTGCCGAACTGGCGTTCAATTTTTTTAGTTGCATCAATGAGCGCTCTTACAATTAGCAGGTCTTCTACTTGTAGTCCGGAGGTTGGCCAGCCTTTATCAAGATTGTCAAATAGTAGCCAGCAAACATCTTTGTGTCGCATGTATTCGATGATTTGCTCTGTAAGCTGCTTCACGTCGTGGCAATAGAGGAGTTCAGTAAGCTGTCCTGTCGAAAGTCTAACTTCTGTGGCAGTGCCATGTTTGGACCGATATTCAGTGGTTATCTTTTCCATAAGGATGCTCATCCTTTCTGAAAAATCACCCTCACTGTCGTATCCTTCGCTTTTATATAGTTTGGCTAGTTTTTGATATGGGTCGTAAAGATGATGGTTGTGTATATGGGCTTCACGATCTTTTTCTAAGATTTTGTAGCATATCTCCAAAAGTAAGACATACTCCCAGAATGCCATGATAGTATGTTGAAAAGTACCTTCCTCTAAAAAAGATAAAATTAATTCCTTAAATTTAATTAGCTTGTAGCCGTCAGGCTTGAGATCTAAAACAATATTTCCATTTTTGTTGCGTTCTCTGTCGCGCACTTGTAGGAATATAGCTGATTTTCCAGAGCCTTTTCGTCCGACTACAATGTTGGCTTCACCTCTTAAAGATTTTAAAAAAGGATCCGTCTTCAAATAGTATGATTCCAGCGTCCGCATTTCGTTTTCGGCGGAGGTTGCACCTAGATCTAGGGACTGTAGAAATGTATCGTTTGTAGTTATGTTTAGCTTAACATCTTGTTGAAAGGATTCGGCTACGCGTCCTGCGAAATCCGCTATATAGTCGTTAATGTCATTCGGATGAAAGGTGGTATTTACGAAGTCGCGATAGTCAATTGGAACTGGACCTTCGCCATCCTGCAAAATACAAAGTGCTTTACCCATTCCATCAGCCAAGCCAGCAAGAAACGCACCACGCATGTTATGGGATTCGGCACCGACAGACCTAAAAGATAATAAGGGTATTACTACTCCATGGGACTGGGATATTTGACTAATCGCGTCGTTCGCAGAAAGCCTTGGTTGTTCATTAGGATCGAATGATCTGAAGAGGTATCTTGCTTTTTTTATGCGGGAAACAATGCGTGTGGCCCAGTCTGTTTTATGTAGTCCCTCAAGCAAATACACTGGGGACTTGTTATTTATTCTGTTGGGTATTGGGATCGGGGTTGAAATAATTGCTGTCTTTATGAACTCGCTTAAGTCTGCTGAATTTTGGTATGTTTTATACCCCAAGGTGTCGAATATTCCAATTTCTCGAATTGAAGGCGTTCCCTCTTTTATGCTTTCATTTCGAGTGATTAGAATCCTTTTTCCTATTCCTATAGCGAATCCTATTTCATAAGTGACATTGAAGTTTAGGACGGAAATATCAGCGACAAAAAGGTCTGCTTGTTTAATGCCAGTTAAAACTTCCCCTGCGATAAATTGACCGACGATATCTAATGCTCGCCAAGACTTTATAGATAGATTGTTGTTTTCGTTCGCGACGAGTATAGCTCGTTCAATAGTTTGACCAATTTCATTAGGTGAAGCTGCATAAGCGAAGAAGCCAGAAAATTTGGCCATAACAAATCCCTGTTTAAAGGTCTTTTTGCTTATAAAGAGCATTTTCGCAATGCTCTACTCCCAATCGTTAGCAACCAGTTATACGATCCAAGCTAGCTGTTTGCCACCACTCTGTCCAGAGCTACGGATTGAACCGATCTTAGGTTGGTGGGAAGGGCGCATCGGCATCATGCCTCGTTAGACTTTTTGAACGGCCGCTTTTAGCTGATTCTGTTGAAAAAGTAGCTCCCCTGTCTGACCTGCGGCAAAATTGCTTCATTGGCCGGCGGGGGATCACAGAGCATGATGGGACAGTTATCGAGTGGGCAGGAGCGGCTGTTTTACTCGTTCAACCTTGAAGATCACATCCCAGCCAATCATCTTCTGCGCAGCATTGATCAGTGTCTCGATCTGAGTGACCTGCGCCATTACCTCGCCGATTTCTATAGCCCGATTGGACGTCCGTCGATTGATCCTGAACTGATGATCCGCATGCTGATCGTCGGCTACTGCTATGGCATCCGCTCCGAACGACGGTTGTGCGAAGAGGCCCATTTGAACCTGGCGTATCGCTGGTTCTGCCGGTTGAGCCTTGAAGATGAAGTGCCCAACCACTCGACCTTTTCCAAAAATCGACACGGCCGTTTTCGGGACAGTGATCTGTTTCGCTGGTTGTTCAATGAAGTGCTGCGTCGTTGCATGGACGCAGGCTTGGTCAAAGGTGAAGGCTTTGCCGTGGACGCCAGCATCATCAAGGCGGATGCGAGTCGGCAGCGCGGCGTACCGGGAGATGAACAGGTCAACTGGAGCGATCCATCCCTGACCACTCGCGCCGTGCGTGAGTATCTTGAGGCGCTCGATGAAGAGGCTCTGGCCGAAACGCTACCGAAGCGCCTGTCGCTGACGGATCCTCAGGCCCGTTGGACCGCTGCTCCAGGCGGCCCAGCTTTCTACGCTTACTCCACGAATTATCTGATCGATACCGAGCACGGCGTGATCATGGATGTGGAACCCACACCGGCTCATCGAACCGCAGAAGTCGAGAGCACCAAGACGATGATCGAACGGGTCGAAGCGCTGTTCGACATCAAGCCGGAACGCCTCATTGGCGACACCGCTTACGGTACCGCGCCGATGCTGGCCTGGATGGTGGAGGAAAAAGACATCGAGCCGCATGTGCCGGTGTGGGACAAAACTGAGCGCAAGAACGACAGCTTTTCGAGTAACGATTTCCACTGGAATGAAGAGGCCGAGGAATACCGCTGCCCAGCCGGCAACCCATTGCGCAGCGAATGGCGAGCCTTCAAAAACGAGCGTTCACACGTCACCAAAGCCAACACCATCATCTTCCGATCCCGGCAGACCGATTGCGCTACGTGTCCGATGAAAGCCAAGTGCTGCCCGAACACTGCGTTCCGCAAGATCGCTCGCAGCGTCCATGAAGCCGCTCGCGATGTGGCTCGGCGCATTGCAGCAACGCCGGCATATCAGCGCTCTCGCCACGAACGTAAAAAGGTCGAAATGTTGTTTGCCCACCTCAAGCGCATCCTGAAATTGGATCGCCTGCGGCTACGTGGCATGAGTGGCGCGACGGATGAATTCACGCTGGCCGCTGCGGTGCAGAACCTGCGACGGCTGGCCAAATTTTCATCTCAAGGGCCACCAGTCACGGGATAGGTGCGCCTGCACCAAGCAAAAAACCTCAAATTAACCCAATAACAGAGCAGCAAAGGTCACCGAAGGGCCGAAAAACCACTCAATGTGGTGAGTAGGTTCTCCGGTGGTGGTCGTGCCTGAGTTCAGGCCATTTGAAAATCCGACTTTTTCAACAGAATCAGCTGATACCAGACTCTGATGATGATCTGGCGTTCGGAAAGCCTGCTTCGGTAGGCCTCATGCAATGACCGCCGCGTTTATGGGGCGTTCGTCCTAGAAATTATTTCGTGGTATGAGGGGACGGATCTGTTGTGAATACATGACAGAATGAGGCCTCGATAAACACCAACGTTTAAAAAGACATCTCCAAACACTCTCTCAGGCTACACACCCTTGCGCCTTTGCCTACAGCTACGCCAGAATCCGCCGGCTTGTGCGCTTTGTACCTGGTCTTTATCGTCTACGTGTCGCTGGCAACCCAGCGACCGGGTTTAGCGACCCGACCAGGTATAAGTACAACGACGCTCCAGTTTGTCGCAGACGTTTGCGACGACGATATGGTGGCTGTGCGTGGGAGATCTTCGGGTCTGCCGGGTCTTATACCTCTCGGTTCGCTAACCCGCGTACAGCTGCCACCCTTACTTGTTTAGCGACAGGTGTTGGTGGTTCCACCAGGTATAAATTTGGAGCTTCACCATGATCAAACCAACACCCAACCCACCCGAAACCGCCTCGGTTTCCCCCTACGAATCCATCGATTCAAAAAAACTCCACGAAGCCGCCGACCGCGCGCTCGACCATTACCTCTGTCCGCCCGGCTCCACGCCGCCGCCACGTAAAAACCGTGGGATGTACGCCGTGACGGCGGACAACAAAACCGAAGAACTGCTGGTCGATGCCAGTGCAACACTCGCTTCGGCCAAAACCATCGCCCAGAACGTCTCCAGCCTGTTGCCGGCATCGCAGCGCCAGGCGCTGGCGGGGATTGCGCAGTTGATCATGCTCGGGGAGTTGGCGGTGAATCGGGCGCTGGATAATTTGCAATTGCCGGAGTGATGCGGGTGCCGGGATCACCTGGTGATTGATCGGGTGTTCATTCTGGCGCTTTCGCGAGCAAGCTCGCTCCCACAGGGTTTTATGCTGATGGCAGATGCTGTGTACGACGCTGGAACCTGTGGGAGCAGTTGATTATTACCGTGCCGTCTTCGTGTGGTTATTGAGGCGCTTAAGGACATTCGCGGGTCCATCGCGTCACCCTCATGTCATTGAATTGCTCACCAATGATATCGACGCGTAGGCAAGTTCCTGTCTTCGCGTAGTACAAGACGCAGCGCGAGCTATCAAACGAGCAGGTATCCAGTTCGAAGAACTCGCGTGTAGCCAGCTCCTTCTCCACGCCGCTGTACTCATAGCCGTCGCTGCTATGCATCCGCGTCGGCTTCCATCCTTGTTTGACTAGCTTGGCTTTGGCCGCAGCCAAACGCTCACCGGCGACGATGCCTGTTGGCCCGCGCTTGTCGTTTGGCGCCTGTGAGGCATCGGCAAACGCTGCGCTGATACCCGTGCAATAAAGCGCGACAAGTACGAGGATTGAAGCCTTCATTTGATGGCTCCTATCTCCGATTTTCAGCACGACAGACACTTCGGATACTCGGCGTAAGGTTGCGGATCAGTTTATTGCTGCTTTCGGCATCGCGCCCGGTATGTCACCGACCTTGAACTTCGGCAGACCTGATAAATCAGTTCCCCGCCGTTTCTCTCAACCGCACCAGCTTAAGAATGGCCTCATACAGGCTGGTCGCGCCCTTGTTGCTTTGGGTCAGTGGCACATCCAGCTTGGTTCCATCACGCTTGGCAATCGTCAGCTTTTTATTCATCAGACCGCTGATGGTAACGTCGGCGATATCAGCAAGTGCCACGCGGTGCGACTCCTTGAATGGCAAGTACGCATACACGCGCTCAAGATCAACCAATACGCCCTTGTCGCCGGAACCAAACACCGTGTCGTCGAAGTAGAACACCACTTCGTCCTTGGCAATGTTCAGCGCGTTTTTGGATTCGAATGTCAAAATTTTCTTCGCCGGCAAGTCCGGCGCTGCATAGAACTTGTGGTCGGCATTGGACCTGAAGCCCTCGGCGGCCATCGCTACGGTCAACCCGCTGGCGCTGTGTTTTGCGGCGCCCGGTAGTGTGGAGGATATGGCAGATGGCGAGCTTGTCTGAGTCTCGCGCGCCACGATTTTCTCGATTACTCGCTCACAGTGTTCGTCGAAACGGTCGTAACAGATGAATTGCGCATAGCGTTCGATGTCCGGACGACTGGCGTTGAAACTTTCCACCGTGCTCAGATCGCACTGGCGCATTTGCTCCTGGATCAGCGTTTGCTTTTCCTTGAGCAGGCCTCCCATGCCGAAAAACTCCACTACATCATCCAGCCGCCCTTGATCACCGCCGAACTTGCGCAGCAGGATCGGGTAGATGCGCTCGTTGTAGGGATAAGCACTGATCGCCTTGATCGCCGACGGCAGCACGGCATCGTCGGGGATCAGGCCTTTTTCAATGTTCTCGGTAATCGCTTGGGACTTTCTGATCTCGTCCTTCGAGTAGCCATGCAACTTTCCGGGTGAGTCGGCATTGATGGCGTCGAGCGTCGCGAGGTACGCCGCATTGACGATATTGCTGGCACCGTCTGCAAAAGCCTTGACCGTTGCCGGGCTCTTGAAAATCTCGTCTTTCTTGAACGAGTTGCCGAGTGCGCTGACCCCTTTGGCCATCAGGTTAAATACACCATGACCAATATTGGACATGAGGTTTTTCGCGTCGGCATCGTATACCGCTTTCTCTGAGCCGTAGCCTACCCATTGGCGGCGGCCATGGCGGCGATTGGTGCGATGCGCATCCTGCTCGGCAGTGCGCTCGACAATGGCCTCGTATTGCTCGGCCAATACGCCGAAGTCTTCATCCCACGAGTCGTAGCGCTCCATGAAGGCGTCATAGAAACGTTCTTCGTCGATATCGTAGATCCCGTGGGCCACGGTGAGTTTGATACTTTGACCAATTGCCTGGATGCGGATCTCGTGTGCCAGATCGTCACCGTCTTCGTAGAGGTTATCCAGGTCGGAAAACAGGTCGTAGAAGCCGCCATTGATTTTCCGCGACCATGTCGAGGCAATCGTCGAGAATGCTTGCCTGACCAGGTTTGTATCAAGCTTGCTCTGCGGTGTGTCGAGGGCGTGGCCGTAGAGTTCGATCTTCTGAATGCTTGCATCCATTGCGTGTCACCGTTCCAGGTTCGCGGGGAAAAATAGGGGGGTAGGGCAGCTCTATCAAGGTGTAGCGCGGCCTTGATAATAGTGGCACAAGGCCGCCGCATACTACCTGCATTACTTCCCGTTTTCGACAGTGACTAAAGTCGCAATAGACCTGACCCGCGACAGCGGGCGCCTTGGATAAGGGGAGGGATCTATTTAGGGGCAAGTGGTGGAATGCTGTCTCGATAAACACCAACGTTTAAAAAGACATCTCCAGACACTCTCTCAGGCTACATATCCTTGCGCCTTTGCCTACAGCTACGCCAGAATCCGCCGGCTTGTGTGCCTTGGGGGGCGGGTTCTATTGTGGTGCGGTCGCTGACGAATCAGCGATCGGATTTGACCGTCCGCCCAATATCAAGGCGCGCCAGCGTTCTGCACGTGTTCAGGCACTGTCTGAAATCATGTCGCGGTGGCTGTGCGTGGGACACCTTCGGGTGTGCCGGATTCCTTGATGTCCGGTCGGTCAACCCGCGTACAGCTGCCACCCAGTTTGTTTGACCGCGAACGGTGGCGGCTCCAGTCATCAAGGAGCTTTACCATGATCAAACCAACACCCAACCCGCCCGAATCCAACTGCACGTCTCCCTACGAATCCATCGATTCCAGAAAACTCCACGAAGCCGCCGACCGCGCGCTTGACCATTACCTCTGTCCGCCCGACTCCACGCCGCCGCCACGTAAAAAACGTGGGATGTATGCCGTGACTGCGGACAACAAAAACGAAGAATTACTGATTGATGCCAGTGAAACGCTTGCTTCGGCGCAAATCATTGCGCAGAACGTCGCCAGTCTGGTGCCGGCGTCGCAGCGTCGGGCGTTGTTGGGGGATTGCGCAGTTGATCATGCTCGGGGAGTTGGCGGTGAATCGGGCGTTGGATAATTTGCAATTGCCGGGGTGATGCGGGTGTCGGGATCACCTGGTGATTGATCGGGTGTTCATTCTGGCGCCTTCGCGAGCAGGCTCGCTCCCACCTTTGAGCGTGTTCCAAGGTGGGAGTGCGCTGGCTCTCCAGTCGCGATAAGTTTCGAAACGATGAACATCCTCAGAAATCACAGCAAGGGTTTGCGAAACCGTTTTTACGTACTCTGGGCCGAAAGCAGCCACCTATAGCTTGGCTAAATCCTACTTGCAAACCTTCAATCGCGTTCCATCAGTGCCACTGCTTTCACTGGTGTCAATCTCGCCGTTACGGTCAATATGAATTTCCGTTGTCGGCCACTGGGGAGTAATGCTGATGCAACGGTTCTGGCCCTTTGCATTCCACCAGTCCAGACGCATGAAGAACTCATCGTCAGGAAAGATATGTCCCGCATCACCCGTTGTTTTTCCCGGCAGCAGTTCACCGCGAACGATGGTGTGCTGTGTGTTCAGGACGTAATTAATGTTCTTGGTGCCGTCTTTTGAGTAGTAAACGACAACTCGCGGTATAGCTATGTACCAGCACGCCACAGCACCAATGAGAAATAGCCCTATCCACCGGCCAATACGTCGTGGTCTATTTTCACTTGCAGACATGTATTTGAACCCCTGTACCCCAGTCAGCAATTGGCACGGCCAACACCTTGTCCATGATGATTTGTGCAGTGACACCGCCGTTCGGATATTCCTTGTAGAGTTCCATTCCGAGGTTGATCGACACTCTATCAGGCGCATCGTCCCATGCTCGCATCCCTTCGACACCTTCTGTCCTTCGTGGGCCATCAAACCTCTTGGGGTCTTTGAGGAAGCGCCAACTGTCTGATCCTATTTGCTCAACTCCAGCGCCATCCAACTGCACGCTGTCAGAGAGTCCACCGGCTAAGCCGACGTACCCATAATGGATGTTCGACCAGATATCGTAGTAGAAGTCATACGGCCCCTGTTTATGCCAAGGTGCGCCAAATAGTTTGGCCAATTTGGGCTTGTGATCCCAATCCTGACCCTGTCCCACCTTATTCGTCCAGATGGCGAAAGCCTTCGCCTTTTTTCCAAGTGCCATGCTGTAAAACTGGGGGGCCTGCCCTAGGCGTAGGTAGAGCGGAAGCTCCATGAATTTCTTGGTTTCCGCCTCAGGATCGAAGCTGTTTAATTCTTTCATTTCCAAGACTGCTGGGTCATTGATATTGCGGTTCATCTCATCGGCGATGTAATTGGCCAGTTGCTCCATCATGTCAGGGTCTTTGCACGTAGTAGGTGCTTCCGGCACTGTCTTCGCTTCGGGTTTTTCGGCACTGGCTTGCGGATCTACCAAGGCATTCGCCGCCAGAGCTTTCTCTTTCAAATTTGGATCAGCGAGCAAGGTCGCCATCTTTTCATCGTCCACAGTCCCATCTGGGCGGAACGCTCCCAGTGCCATGAAGTTAATGATGGTTGCACCGCCAGCATCGCCCATGACAAAACCACCACCTACATCGCCTGAACCGGTGATGATGGTTCCACCATGGCTGGTAGGACTGCCAAGGTGGGCCATAGGACGGCCATTCACTTGAATCGATGAGAAACCTGTGGTGATTACAGCGCCACACCCACATGTATCACCAACGCGGGCGGAGCCCATAAAGTTGATATTTACGTCGCCACTGGCGGAGGCAATCGGGGTAGTGCCATGGCCGGGCAAAGGGCAGACATGTTTATCACCCAGTCGTGCAGAAGCAATCATGTATCGTCCTTGAATCGTTGCGAGGCGTGCCAGCTTATGGCTGCGGTAGTCTGACTTTACCGGGAAGCTCAAAAAATGGCTGCAAGACAAATCCTAAAAGCCTTGTTGAAAAATCTCCCTTTTCCGTGTCAGTTGTTTTCTATGACTGAGTTGTCTTGCGGGGTACGGCGACCTAGAAGACCTTGGCGATTATGGCTTTGGTTAAGGGCCTTATCGGTTATGGCTTTGGTGATTCTGGAGGCTGCGTGAGTGGACGCGGCCCTCACCCCAGCCCTCTCCCGGAGGGAGAGGGGGCCGACCGAGGTGTCTTGCGGGGTACGTCGACCTGGAAGATTCTGGCGATTATGGTTCGGTGAAGGAACGTAGCGATTATGGCTTTGGTGAAGGGCCTTCGATTTGGCTTTGTGAGCTTGGCGATTTTGGATTCAACGAAAGACGTTCAAGTCGGTGTAACTCTCGAATATCCCCGAATCGGTTCCCTCTACCTCTGGGCGGTCCGACGTTTCGGGAGGGCTAGGGTGAGGGGCTTTCCGTTCGGGACATCAAAGTCTCCAGCCTGGCCAACGGCGGCGCATCCTGGTTGCGGTCGAATACTTGGATGCCGGAGAGTGTCAGATTTTTTGTGTGCGGGCCGGTAATGGCCTGCCGTCAGGCAGGCCGGGTTTTACCAGGTCGGCCTGATAAATCGATCTCCGTACAGAATCGCAAATTGGTTCATCGCACTCTTCCAGTCATGAGCCGCCGAGCCCCAGTTTGCCGTGATGTTACGCAGCCCAAGCCAGATCAGCTTGGTCGCTGCGTCATCCGTCGGGAAGTGGCCCCGGGTCTTGATGATCTTGCGTAGCTGAGCGTTGATGCTTTCGATAGCGTTGGTCGTATAGATCACTTTTCGAATGGCAGGCGGGAAGACAAAAAATGGAATCACTCGATCCCAGGCTCGTCTCCAGGCCGCCACCACCGTTGGGTATTGCTTACCCCAAGGGCCATTTTCAAAGGCATCCAGTGCTTCCTCAGCCGCTTCTGCGTTGATGGCTTGATAGATCGGTTTTAGCGCCTTGGCCAGCTCACGGCGCTTGTCCCACGCCGCGTAATCGAGGCTGTTGCGGATCAAGTGGACGATGCATGTTTGCAGCGTTGTTGCCGGAAATACTGCGCTTAGCGCCTCTGGCATGCCTTTGAGACCGTCAGTCACGGCGATCAGCACGTCCTCTACGCCGCGGGTCTTGAGGTCGTTGAAGACCTTCATCCAGAACTTCGCACCCTCGGTGTTTTCGATCCAGATACCAAGAATATCGCGCGTTCCATCGGGTAAAACACCCAGCGCCAAGTAAATCGCCTTGTTGCGGACAAGGCCTTCTTCTCGGATCTTGACCCGCAGCGCATCGAAGAAAATGACTGGGTACATCGGCTCAAGCGGTCGCTGTTGCCACGCACCAATTTCCTCCATCACCTCGTGCGTGACTGAGCTGATGAAGTCATGGGAAACGTCCGTCCCGTATTGCTCAGAGAGGAAAGCGCGGATTTCTCGAACGGTCATGCCTCGGGCATACATGGCGATGATCTTGTCATCAAAACCGGTGTAACGCCGCTCATGCTTGGGGATCAGAATGGGGGCAAAACTGCCATCCCGATCACGGGGAATCTCCAGCCGCAGCGGGCCATCCCCCGTCAAAATCGTCTTGCCCGTTTTGCCATTGCGCTGGTTGGTTTCATCCTCTGGGCGCTGCGCGCCCGGCGGATACCCCAGGTGGTGACCGAGCTCGGCACTCAATGCTCGCTCAATCAAGGCCTTCTTGAAGGCCGCAGAAGCGTCTTCAATAGCCTCTGCGGTAATCAGCCCCTCACCGAACTCTTCGAGCAGCTCCTTGGGGATTTTTGGTAGGTCACGCAGGGGTTTCTTTTTGGTTGGCATACATGCACCTCTTACTCATGTTATGCCCGAACACAAAATTTCTGACACCCCCGGATGCCGATCTTCAGCAATCGACCATTCTCTGCCGCTGCGATTACCTGTTCGCAGCGCAACAACAACCGCCCCTGATCACATTCCTGCGCTTTCATACCCATCGGCAACCTGCCTTCCAACCGCAACTCCGCCATCCGACTCTGCGCCGCAATCATCGCCACCGACCGATCCCGTAAAACCCCGCTGCTCTGCGTCATCAACCCCGCCACCCGCACAGCCGCTGACATCGCCACGGCAATAATCGCCAGCGCCACCAGCACCTCAATCAACGTGAAACCTTCTTCCCGCGAACGCGCACGCATACATGGCCCAAAGCCAAAACCCAGCCCTCGACGCTAACCCGCGTCCTTGACGGCTTGACGACGAAAACACCCGAGGATTTTCAACATCACTGACATATCTTCTTGCAACACTGCGCGTCGAATCGAATCAAGCCAGGGTATGTCGAGATGGATATCGCACCTTTCAAATCGCTTCAGCAACCGATGCGCACGCCGCGTGGCCAGCAGGGTTTCACCCTGATCGAGATTATGGTGGTTGTGGTGATTCTCGGGATTCTGGCGGCGATGGTGGTGCCCAAGGTGCTCGATCGTCCGGATCAGGCGCGGGCGACGGCGGCGAAGCAGGACATTGGCGGGTTGATGCAGGCCTTGAAGTTGTATCGCCTCGACCATGGCACTTATCCGAGCATGAACCAGAGTTTGAAAGTGCTGGTGGAGCGGCCGGCGGATGCGAAGAACAGCAACTGGCGTTCGTACCTGGAGCGTCTGCCGAATGATCCGTGGGGCCGCCCTTATCAGTACCTCAATCCGGGCGCCAATGGCGAGATCGACATTTTCTCCCTCGGTGCCGACGGTCAGCCGGACGGCGACGGCGTGAATGCCGATATCGGTTCCTGGCAGCTGTAAGGCCGGCCATGAACAGACATTCGCCTGATGGGGCGAAGCAACAAGGCATGGCGATCATCAGCGCGCTGCTGATTGCGGCCGTGGTGGCGGTGATTGCGGCGGGCATGTTGACCCGCCAGAGCGTGTCGACCCGTGCGCTGGAGGCTGATCAGCAGCGGGTGCAGGGGCGTTGGGTGGTGCAGGGCGGGTTGGAGATCAGCCGTCAGTTGCTGTGGGACGCACGTCAGCGCGATCCGCTGACCCGGCTCGATCAGCCGTGGGCGCAGCGCTTGCTGGCGCAGGGTTTCGAGGGGCGGCTGGAGGACGAGCAGGGCAAGTTCAACCTGCGCAATCTGGTGGCCAACGAGCGTGTTGATGAGGCGCAGGTGCAGGCGTTTCAGCGCTTGTGCGAGTTGATCGGGATCAGCGCCGGTTTGAATCAGCGCATCCGTCAGCGGGTGATCGAGTCGTATCCGCGCCTGTTGAATCCGCAAATGGCCGAGAACAACAACGGCTTCGACAGCGGTCGCGCCACTTCGCCCAATGCCTCGCGCAAACCACAAAATCCGAAGTTGCCGATGCTGCGCAGTCTCGATGATTTGCGCAGTGTTGACGGCGTCAATGACGCGGTGATCGGCAAACTGGCGCCGTACCTCACGGTGATTCCCGCGACCACTTGGGTCAACGGCAATACCGCCACCGCACCGGTGCTGGCAGCGTATGTGCCGGGGCTGTCGCTGGAGCGCGCGCAGGCGTTGATCAATGAGCGTGACGCCGGGCGCTGGTTCATCAACCGTGGCGATTTCGTCAACCGCTTGCGCATGCCGAAGCTGGAAGTCAGCAGCGTCAAGGTCGGCATCACCAGTGACTGGTTTCGCCTGCGTGGCGAAGCCCGGCGCGAGCAGCGTCGGGTCAGCCTTGAGGCGTTGTTGCATCGCAGCCAGGACCGGTTGCCGCAGGTGATCTGGTCGCGGGTGGGCGTATGACTCAGCTAAGGGTTGCGCTGCCGCCATTGGCGGAGCTGGAGCTGGACAGCACGGTGAATTGCGCCTGGCTGGATCGTCAGGGCCAGGTCAGCCGTGAAGACTGGCTGACGTTGGCGCAGTTGGCGCAGTTGGGGCAGTTGCCGAAACTGCCGCCGCTGCTGTGTTTTCTGCACCCAGCGGACAGCCTGCTGGCGAGTATCGATCTGCCGCCGCTGCCGGCCAACAAAACGGCAGCGGCGGTGCAGTGTGCGGCGCAGGCGCTGATGCTCGGCGACAGCAGCGAAATGCACATCGCCCACAGTCCGCGTGACGAAGCGGGGCGGGTGCAGATTGCGTGGGCGCCACGTCAGCGTCTGTTGCACCTTGCGCAGTTACTCAAGCAATCCGGCCTTAACCTGCGCGGTCTGTACCCGGCGGCGTACAGCTTGCCGGTGCTGCCGGGCCTTGTCGCGTATGTGCAGGACGGCCATCTGTTGCTGCGCGAAAGCCTGCAATCGGCGCGGGTGCAACCGTTGTTTGATGAGGGCGTCGACAACACGCTGTGGGAGCCGGGCGTAACGCTGCACTGGATAGGCACTGCGCCGCCACCGGGCGCCGAACTGCCCATGAGCGAGGCGCAGCGCTGGACCGGGCCGGTAACGGGTTGGGGCTTGCACGGTGTGCTGCAACAACAAGTCACTGACCATCGTGGTTGGGGGCGGGCGCTAGGGTTGTCGGCGCTGGCCGTGGCGGTGTGGGTGATCGGTTTGAATCTGTATGCCGCGCGCGAAGCGAGTCAGGGTCAGCAACTCAAGACGCAAATGAATCTGCGGGTGAAGCAGGCCTTCCCCGAGTTGCCGGTGATCCTCAATCCGCTGCAGCAGGCCCGCCAGCAATTGGCGGCGCGGCAAAAAGGCGCGGTCGACGATCCGGCGCAGAACTTCAGTCGCCTGGTGTTGCAGGCGGGCACCGGCATGCCGTTCATGGCCGGTAGCGTCGGGCGTCTGGCCTATGTCGACGGCACGTTGCAACTGAGCCTGCTGACCGACGCCCGTCGCAGCGGCAATGACAAGGATTGGCAAAGCGCCCTGGCCCAGGCCGGAATTAGCGCGACGGCCGACGACGAGGGCTGGACGTTGCGCCCGGCCGCTGAAGCCACCGCCAGTGAAACCGAAGACAGCAGCAGCGAGGCAGAAGATGAATAAGGCTGCGTTGGCGATTTACCGCGCCCGCTGGCAGGGCTTCAACCGTCAGTTGCAGGCGCGTTGGCAGCCGCTGGCGTTGCGTGAGAAACGCATGGTTGCGGGGATGGCCATCGCGCTGTTCGGTCTGTTGGTCTGGGTCGCGCTGATTCAGCCACCGCTGAAAAAAATCACCTATTGGCAAAGCGAAACGCCGAAGCTGCGCGCGCAAACCGAAGCGCTGGAAGTGCTGCTGCGCGAGGTCAGCGTGCGCCCGGACGGACAAAGCGTCGGCCAGTCGCTGGAGCAAACCCTGCAGGCCAGTGGTTTGGCCGGACACTATCAATTACAGGCGGCGGATTCGGCTTCGTGGCAACTGACCTTCGACGCCGCGCCGGCCGACGCGGTACTCGACTGGTTGCTGAGCCAGCCGTCGCAACTTTCTCTGCAAGTGGTCGAAGCCCGTTTGCAACGCGTGGAAAACGCTTCGACCGAAGTCACTGCCGGCACTTTGTCAGGCACCGTTCGCATGGATCAGGCGCTGGGCGCTAAGGAAGCTTCATGAAGGGGTCAGGATCCAAACCGGCACGCATGGCACTGCCGATGCTGCTGATGGCGTTGAGCGCGTGCAGCAACACCAGCACACCGCAGAATCAGCCGCCGTTGCTGGTCGACAGCGAACTCGGTCGGCCATTGGCCAACACTCAGCGCAGCGGCGATGCGGTACTCGACCGCGAGCGGGCGCAGGCACAAGCCAGACCGGCGCCAAAGCAGTTGCACAACATCACCGAGCGCAGCCGTGGCGGCGGCGCGGCACGCGGGACCACGCTGCCGAGCAATCCGCTGGGTGAGCAACCGGTCACGCTGAATTTTGTCGAGGCGGATATTCAAGCGGTGGTGCGCGCGTTGTCGCGTTCGACGGGTCAGCAGTTTCTCGTCGATCCACGGATCAAGGGCAACATGACGCTGGTTTCAGAGGGGCAGGTGCCGGCGCGTCAGGCTTACGACATGTTGCTGTCGGCGTTGCGTATGCAGGGTTTCGCCGTGGTCGATGTCGGTGGGGTCGCCCAGGTGGTGCCGGAGGCTGATGCAAAACTGCTTGGCGGGCCGATCTACAGCGCTGACAAACCCGCCGGTAACGGCATGCTGACCCGCACGTTCCGCCTGCAATACGAGAACGCGGTGAACCTGATTCCGGTGCTGCGCCCGATCGTCTCGCCGAACAATCCGATCAACGCCTACCCTGGCAACAACACCATTGTCGTCACCGATTACGCCGAGAACCTCAATCGTGTTGCGCAGTTGATCGCCGGCATCGACACGCAGAGCGCCATCGATACCGACGTGGTGCAGATCCAGAACGGTATCGCCGCCGACATCGCACCGATGGTCGCCGATTTGCTCGACGCGCCGGGCAACGATCCGACGCAAAAAATTGCCGTGATTGGTGATCCGCGTTCCAACACCATCATCATCCGTGCCGGTAGTCCCGAGCGCACGGAGTTGGCGCGCAACCTGATCTACAAACTCGACAACGCGCAGAGCAATCCGAGCAACCTGCATGTGGTGTATCTGCGTAACGCGCAAGCGGCGAAACTGGCGCAGGCGTTACGCGGTTTGCTCACGGGCGAGAGTGACAGCGGCACCAGTGACAGTGCGCGTTCGGTGCTCAGTGCCATGGGCAGCAGCGGTAATAATGTTGGTTCGAGTGCTCAGAGTGGCACGCAAACCAGCGGTACGACCTCGACTACTTCCAGCAACGGCAGCACGGGCGGCAGTTATGCGCAGGGCAGCAGCCCGACCAGCAGCAGCGGCACCCAGACCAGCGAGCAAAACGTCGCCTTCAGCGCGGGCGGCGTGACGATTCAGGCTGACGCGACCACCAACACCTTGCTGATTTCCGCGCCCGAACCGCTGTACCGCAACCTGCGCGAGGTCATCGACTTGCTCGACCAACGCCGCGCACAAGTGGTGATTGAAAGCCTGATCGTCGAAGTTGGTGAGGACGATGCCAGTGAATTCGGCGTGCAGTGGCAGACCGGCAACCTCGGCGGCAATGGCGTGATCGGCGGGGCGAATCTGGGTGGTTCGGGGATCAACGTCAACGGCAAGACCAGCATCGACGTACTGCCACAAGGTTTAAACCTCGGTTACGTCAACGGCACGGTCGACATTCCCGGCATCGGCAAGATTCTCGACCTCAAGGTGCTGGCCCGGGCCTTGAAGAGCAAGGGCGGCACCAACGTGCTGTCGACGCCGAACCTGCTGACGCTGGACAACGAAGCAGCGAGTATTTTTGTCGGCCAGACCATTCCGTTTGTCAGCGGCAGCTACGTCACTGGCGGCGGTGGCACCAGCAACAACCCGTTCCAGACCGTGACCCGCGAAGAGGTGGGGCTGAAGCTCAACGTGCGCCCACAGATTTCCGAGGGCGGCACGGTCAAGCTCGATATCTATCAGGAAGTCAGCAGCATCGACGAACGCGCGTCCACCAGCGCGAATGCGGCGGGCATCGTTACCAACAAACGTGCGATCGACACCAGCATCTTGCTCGACGACGGACAAATCATGGTGCTCGGCGGCTTGCTGCAGGATGGCTACAGCCAGAGCAATGACGCGGTGCCGTGGTTGTCGACGATACCGGGGATTGGCGCGCTGTTTCGCAACGAACGCCGGGCGATCACCAAGACCAACCTGATGGTGTTCCTGCGCCCGTACATCATTCGCGACAGCGAAGCGGGGCGCGGCATCACGCTGAACCGCTACGACTTCATGCGCCGGGCGCAGGGTGGTTTGCAACCGGAGCGCAGTTGGGCAATGCCGGATATGCACGCGCCGCAGTTGCCGACGGCGGCGCAGGGGGTTCCAAGTTCGGTTCCGGCTTCGGGCCCCCGTGCGACCATCAAAGCCGTTCCGATTGAGGGAGGCCCGCGTCTGTGAGTCTTTTGCCTTACGCCTGGGCCAAGGCGCAGCGCATTCTTTTGTGCGATGGCGTGCTGACGGTGTGCCCATCAACGCCGGGGTGGTCGATCAGTGAGGCGCGGCGGCAGTTCGGCGCGAGCACGATACAGCGCGTGCGCGACGATGAACTTGATGGCTTGCTCGCCAGCGCTTACGCCGACACCGGCAGCGCCGCGGCCGTGGTCGGTGCGGCAGAAAACGAAGTCGACCTCGACCGACTCATGCAGGACATGCCGGAAATCACCGACCTGCTCGACACCCAGGACGGCGCGCCGGTGATCCGCATGATCAACGCCTTGCTGACCCAGGCCGCCCGCGACGAGGCCAGCGACATTCATATCGAACCGTTCGAAACCCATTCGGTGGTGCGCTACCGCGTCGACGGCACACTGCGCGATGTGGTCTCGCCGCGCAAGGCGTTGCACGGTGCGCTGGTGTCGCGGATCAAGATCATGGCGCAACTCGACATCGCCGAAAAACGCCTGCCGCAGGACGGTCGCATTGCCTTGCGCGTCGCGGGTCGGCCGATCGATATTCGTGTCTCGACCGTGCCCACCGGCCATGGCGAACGGGTGGTGATGCGTCTGCTCGACAAGCAGGCCGGGCGCTTGCATCTGGAAACGTTGGGCATGGACGCGCAGGTGCTGGCCAAACTCGATCACCTGATCCGCCAGCCCCACGGCATCGTGCTGGTCACCGGCCCCACGGGCAGCGGCAAGACCACCAGCCTCTACGCGGCGCTGGCGCGGCTGGACGCGAGCACCAGCAACATCCTCACCGTTGAAGATCCGGTGGAATACGACCTGCCGGGCATCAGCCAGATTCAGGTCAACGCCAAAATCGACATGACCTTCGCCCTCGCGCTGCGAGCGATTCTGCGCCAGGACCCGGACATCATCATGATCGGCGAAATCCGCGATCTCGAAACCGCGCAAATCGCCGTGCAGGCCTCGCTGACCGGGCATTTGGTATTGGCAACCTTGCACACCAACGACGCGGTGTCGGCGGTCAACCGCTTGATCGACATGGGCGTCGAACCGTTTCTGTTGGCGTCTTCAATGCTCGGCGTTTTGGCGCAGCGCTTGGTGCGACGCCTGTGCAATCAGTGCAAGCAAGAAGACCCGGCAGCCCCCGGCACCTGGCGCCCGGTCGGTTGTGCAGCGTGCAATCAAACCGGCTACAGCGGCCGCACCGGCATACACGAATTGTTCTGCATCGACGACGACATCCGCACCCTGATCCATCAAGGGGCAGGGGAGCAGGCCTTGCGCGCCTCAGCGGCCAAAGCCGGGATGTTCAGCCTGCGTGAGGACGGCGAGCGCTGGATTCGCAGCGGCGCCACGGCCCCTGAAGAAATCTTGCGTGTGACACGGGACGCCTGATGAATCGCTATCGTTTTGAAGCTGCTGATGCCACTGGCAAGATCGAATCCGGGCACCTTGAGGCGGACAGTCAAAGCGCCGCTTTCACAACATTACGCGGGCGCGGGTTGACCGCACTGTCGGTGCACAAGGAAAGCAATGTCGCCCAACACGGCGGTGGTGGACTGTTCAGCGCGAAGCTCTCGGACAACGATCTGGCCTGGGCCACGCGGCAATTGGCGAGTCTGTTGGGCGCGAGTCTGCCGTTGGAAGCGGCGCTGAGTGCCACGGTCGAACAGGCCGAGAAGAAGCACATCGCCCACACCCTCAGCGCCGTGCGCGCCGACGTGCGCAGCGGCATGCGTCTGGCCGAATCGCTGGCGGCGCGGCCACGGGATTTTCCCGAGATCTACCGCGCGTTGATTGCGGCGGGGGAAGAGTCCGGCGATCTGGCGCAGGTGATGGAACGGCTGGCCGATTACATCGAGGAGCGCAACAACCTGCGCGGCAAGATTCTCACGGCGTTTATCTATCCGGGTGTGGTTGGTCTGGTGTCGATCGGCATTGTGATTTTCCTGCTCAGCTACGTGGTGCCGCAGGTGGTCAGTGCGTTTTCTCAGGCGCGGCAGGATTTGCCGGGGCTGACCCTGGCGATGCTCACCGCCAGTGATTTCATTCGCGCTTGGGGCTGGCTGTGCGCGGCGATCATCGCCGGGGCTTTCTGGAGTTGGCGGCTTTACTTGCGTAATCCGGCGGCGCGTTTGAGTTGGCATCATAGGGTGTTGAAGTTGCCGCTGTTCGGGCGGTTCATTCTGGGGCTGAACACCGCACGTTTCGCCTCGACGCTGGCGATTCTTGGCGGCGCCGGGGTGCCGTTGTTGCGCGCGCTGGAGGCGGCGCGGCAGACGCTGTCCAACGACCGCTTGAGTTTGAGCGTCACTGAAGCCACGGCCAAGGTGCGTGAAGGCGTCAACCTCGCCGCTGCACTACGGGTGGAAAACGTGTTCCCGCCGGTGCTGATCCATTTGATCGCCAGTGGCGAGAAAACCGGCTCGCTGCCGCCGATGCTTGAGCGCGCGGCGCAGACCTTGTCTCGGGATATCGAGCGCCGGGCAATGGGCATGACCGCGCTGCTTGAACCCTTGATGATTGTGGTGATGGGTGGGGTGGTGCTGGTGATTGTGATGGCGGTGTTGTTGCCGATCATTGAGATCAACCAGTTGGTGCAGTAGTGATATGCCTGATGCCTTGGTGGTGTCTGGGCTGGCCTCTTCGCGAGCAGGCTCGCTCCCACAGGGATTGAAGTTGTTAATGCAATTTACTTCACAACACAGAACCCTGTGGGAGCGGGCTTGCTCGCGAAGGGGCCAGTCAGGGCAATAAATAATCCAGATTTTTTTCCAGGACTTCAGCATCACCCGACCCTCGAATCCACCATCCTCGGGTTCTCCTTTCTGTCATCTGCAACGACCCTTCAACGGCTCCAGCCCGATTCCGCCAAACCGCTGAGCCAGACACGTCACCGCGCCCCCCAAACACCCGAGAAAACCTGACAAAAATCACCGCGCACCTCCCGAGGTTTTTTCCTTTATCTGTCACCGGAAACTGCGAATTTCTCAGTGCGACTTAACCAGGGCCAACGCTAGCGAGGCCCAGGTGAGTCCTCCCAGTGTCATGCAAGTTCCCTGAAAACCTGTGTTCACAACCTACGTTGAAAAGGAGATTCTTCATGTTCAAGCGCACTCTGATCGCCGCTTCCCTGACCGTCGCCGCTCTGGCCTCCGCTCAAGCCATGGCCGTTACCGGTGGTGGTGCAACGCTGCCAGCCGCTCTGTACAAAGGCTCTGCCGACAGCATCCTGCCAGCCAACTTCAGCTACGCCGCCATCGGTAGCGGCGGTGGCAAGACAGCTTTCCTGAAGAACAATCCAGCCGGCTTCGGCACCACCGGCACCGTGCACTTCGCCGGCAGCGACTCGATCCTCAGCGCTTCGGAACTGAGCACCTACGACACCGACTTCGGTGCTGCTTACGGCCCGCTGATCCAATTGCCTTCGGTAGCCACTTCGGTTGCCATCCCGTACAAAAAAACCGGTCAGACTGCTTTGAACCTGACCAGCGCTCAGCTGTGCGATGCCTTCTCCGGCGCGAAAACCACTTGGGGCGAGCTGCTGGGTACTTCCGATGCCACCAAGATCCGCATTGTTTATCGCAACGTCTCCAGCGGCACTTCGGAAATCCTGACCCGCCACCTGGCTTCGGTCTGCCCGACTCAGTTCACCACCAGCAGCACCTTCACCAGCGCTCGTCTGCCAGCCGGTTCGACCCTGCCTTCGAACTGGGTCGGCGTAGCCAGCACTTCTGAAGTAGCCACCACTGTGAACGCAGTCGACGGTTCCATCGGTTATGTCGGCCCGGACGGTGTTGACGTTACCAGCAACGCTGTGGTTGCCCGCGTCAACGGCGTTCAGCCAACGTCGCTCAACGTGACCCTGGCCCTGTCGTCGGTTTCCGCGCCTGCGACTCAAGCGGCGGCTGCACTGCCGGCCAACTGGTCGCCAGTGGTGGCTAACCCGGCTTCGGGTTACAAACTGGCTGCTTACACCAACTTCATCTTCGGCCAGTGCTACAAGGATGCAGCGGTGGCCGCTGACGTCAAAGCCTTCCTGACCACTCACTACAGCATCCCTGGCAACAACGCTGCGACTCAGGCTCACAAGTTCGTCGCTGTGCCTAACGCCTGGAAAAACGCTGTAACCGCGAGCTTCATCACCAACACTTCCGGCTACAACCTGGACATCAACAACGCTAGCGTCTGCAACGCTATCGGTCGTCCTTAAGCTCAAGCTGGCGTAATCGAAAGGGCGGCAACCTTCGGGTTGCCGCCCTTTTTTTGCTCGAATACACCGCGAACATGAAGTTTGTGTGACATCCGTTCGGTCGCGCCCCTCGCCAACTGCCTATGTCGTAACAGCAGGTTTTTGCACGCCTGCGGCCTTGCGTGGCAACCCAAGTGTGGCAATCAAAAAGGATCTCGTAGTGATGCTCGCTCGCCCATCCCGTCGTCGTACCAACGTTCCGTCCTTCAAGCGTGATGCCGTGGACCCGGCGCTGTGGCTGCTCAAGCCGTTGGCGCAAGCGGTGGCGTTGTGTCTGGTGGCGGGCAGTGCGCACGCACAGACGGCGTTCAGTTCGGGTTGGTTCGCCGCCAAGGGCGCCGCGCAGCAAGCTGCGGCAGCACGGCCGAGCGTCGGTGGTTTGCCGGGCATGACGCCGCCATTGGCGCAGCAACAGAAGGCCAATCAGCAGTTGCAGCGGTCGATCCAGACCTTGAACAACACGGTCGCAGCGATTGCCGCACAGCAAGCAGCGCAGGCGGCCGGACGTGCAGCGGTGTTGGGCTCGGTGCAGTTTGTTCCGGACGGTCTGGGCGAGGGCGGTTTGAAGGTCGATAACAGCCTTGCGCAAGGTTGGCAGAACGCCAAGGGGCCGCAACAAACCCAGGCCGACGGCAAGACCACGGTGAAGATCGAGCAGACGGCCGACAAGGCGATCCTCAATTGGCAAACCTTCAACGTCGGTCGTAACACCACGGTCGAGTTCGCTCAGCAAGCGAACTGGGCGGTGCTCAACCGCGTTAACGATCCAAGCGCACGGGCCAGCCAGATCCAGGGCCAGATCAAGGGTGACGGCACGGTGATGCTGATCAACCGTAACGGTATCGTGTTCAGCGGCAGCAGCCAGGTCAACGTGCGCAACCTGGTGGCGGCAGCGGCCAACATGACCGATATCCAGTTCCGCGACCGTGGCCTGTATTTCGACAGCACCGGCACTCAGCCGACCTTTACCGACGCTGCCGGCAAGGTGCTGGTGGAGCGCGGCGCATCCATCGCGACGCATAAACCGGCGGCCTCCACCGATGCGGGCGGCTATGCCTTGCTGCTCGGCAACGAAGTGCAGAACGACGGCAGCATCAACACCACCAAGGGCCAGACTGTATTGGCGGCCGGTGACCGTTTCTACATCCGCAAAGGCTCGGGCACCGAAGGCAATGCGCTGTCCACCACCTTCGGCAGTGAAGTCATTCCAGGCTTCAAGGCCGGCGCTGTGGCGGGCAAAGTCACTAACAACGGCTTGATCCAGTCCGCCACCGGCGACATCGCCCTGACCGGCCACGAAGTGGTGCAGAACGGCGTATTGCTCGCCAGCACGTCAGTGGCGACGCGCGGCACGATTCACCTGACCAACCCAAGCACCGACACCTACGGCAGCGTCACGCTGGGGCAGGGCAGTGCCACGGCGATCATGCTCGACAGCAGCGATCTCACCGCCCTCGACAGTCAACATGACGCGGCGCTGACCGGCGTCAGTGCGAACAACCGGATCCGTGGCGATCAGTCGCGCATCGAGATCCAGAGCGGCGGCAGCGTCGAGTTCCAGAACGGCTCGATCACCCTGGCCACCGGTGGGCAGGTCGCGGTCAGCGCGCAGCGCCGCAGCCTGGTACGTGACGGCGCGATGATCGATGTGTCCGGTGCCCTTGGCGTCAAAGTGGCGATGGAAACCAACAACATCAAGATCAACGTGCAGGGCAACGAGCAGCGCGATGCTTCGGTCAACCGTGAGAAGGGCGCGCTCAACAGCAATGACATCTGGGTCGATGTACGTGAGTTGGTCTATGTGCCGGCCGGCACCAACGGCTATGCCACGGATCGCTGGTACACCGCGGGCGGTTTGCTCGAAGTTGGCGGCTACCTCGGCACGCAGGGCCATAGCGTTGGTGAGTGGATGGCGCAGGGCGGCACGGTGAGTTTTGCCGGCAACGATGTGGTCACTGAAAAGGGCTCGCTGATCAACCTGTCCGGCGGCACCCTCGATGTGCAGAGCGGCGAGATTCGCCAGAGCTGGCTGCGTGGCGCCGACGGCAAATTGTATGAAGTCTCCAGGGCACCGGGCGATCTGCTCTACACCGGGCTGTACAAAGGTTATGAAGACAGCAGCGAACGCTGGGGCCAGACGACCTACTTCTACAACCCGCTGATTGCCCCGCGCTCGCGTTTCGAGTCTGGGTACACCGTGGGCCGCGACGCCGGGCAACTGGTGATCGCCACCGCCAACGCCGCGCTCGACGGGCAGATGATTGGCGAGGTGTATCAGGGCGAGCGGCAGAATCAGGCGCCGAAACCGCTGCTTGATGGCTACGACCAAAGCCAGTCGGCGCTGGCGCGTCGTGCGCAACTGATTGTCGGCAGCTATGACCCGGCGTATGTGGCGGCGGCGAGTGGATTGCTTTATACGCTCAACCCGTTGCTTGATCGGGTGCAGATTGGCGGCGAGCGTCCGCTGGCCGGCAATGATCTGGATCTGACCGGTGCGGTGTCCGATTCGCGCAAGGGCAAGTTGTTCCTGGATAACGACGCGCTCAACGGCTTGCGCCTCGGTGCGCTCAAGGTGGCGGCCAAGGATCAAGTTGCCGTGGCTGGCGCGCTCACGGTCGATGCCGGTGGTGACATCACCTTGTATGCCCCGGATGTGCACATTGGCGCTGACCTGACGGCTCGCGGCGGCAGTTTGCGTCTGGGTAACGTGCTCAATCAGTTCAACGGCTCGACAACCACCGATACCCGACTCACGGCGAAATCCGGCCAGTCGACACACGTAGTCGTTGCCGAAGGCGTGCGCCTGGATACCCGCGGTGTGTGGAGCAACCTGCGCACCAACCCGGACGATGGCGCGAGTCTGGCGTATCTCAACGGTGGTCTGCTGTCGATCCGTAGCAGTGGCGATATCGATATCGGCGCGGGTAGCCTGCTCGATGTTTCCTCTGGCGGCGCGATGCTTGCCAACGGCAAGACCCGGGGCGGCAAGGGCGGTGATTTGACGCTGGAATCCAGCGCCGTTAGCGCACCGGGCAAGACCCATTTGAATCTCGATGGCGAGTTGCGCGGCTTCGGTGTCACGGGTGGCGGCACCCTGACCGTGCAGGCCAACAAAATACTCATCGGGCAGAGCGACAAGGCGCTGGCCGACAACACCCTGCAGCTGTCCGCCGACCTGTTCAGCAAGGGTTTCTCCGCTTACAACCTGATCGGCCTGAGCGGGCTGGACGTTGCCGAAGGCACGGTGATTGACGTGAACATGCCGGTGTACCGCTTTGCCGATGCCGCGCCGAATCAGGTCAGCGGGGTCGATCCACAATCGGCACTGGCGCTGTGGACGCCGACGCTGTTCCAGGAAAACCCGATCAAGGGTGTACTGACCCAACGCGCCGGCGCCAGCCTGACTTTGCAGGGCGGGGCCAGCCTGATCGATCTGATCGACGCGGCCAACAGTCCGTTGACGCTTGGCCGCGGTTCGCGCATCAGCGTCGATCCCGGGCAGAGCATCAAGTTGCGGGGTGCCGGGCAGATCACGGTTGAAGGTGAGCTCAATACCTGGGGCGGTACGGTTGATATTCGTCAGCAGCAGTTCGGCTCGATCAAACCGGAAACGTCGATTCAATTGGCCGATCCGAATGCGCATAACCGTTCCATCTGGATCGGCGAGCAGGCGGTGCTGGATGTCGCCGGTCGCGCCAATACTGCGGTCGATGCGCTGGGCCGCACTTACGGCCAGGTCGGCAAGGGCGGCAGCATCATCATCGGCGGCGAAATCGATTCGAAACTGGCGACGGCCACGGCGGCCGACGCCTACGTGATTGTGCGTCCCGGCGCGCGGCTTGACGCATCCGGCACCGAGGCCACTGTGGATATCGCCGGGCAGGGGCCAACCCGCGTCGCGACGGATGGCGGGCGTATCAGCCTGAGTTCCTACAACGGCCTGTTCCTTGATGGCAACTTGCGTGCGGCGGCGGGCGGTGTCGGCGCTGCGGGTGGTCGTCTGGACATCGCCCTGGAGACGCCGCTTTACGTTGATTCGGCAAGCAATGCGGTGCGGGCGCCGAGGGAACTCATCATCGCCCAGGGTGCGGGTGATAAGCCGCTCGCGCAGGATTTGCGTCCGGGCGAGGTCGCCGAAGGCTTGCGATATGGCCAGGCACGTCTGAGTGCCGACGGCTTGATGGCGGGTGGTTTCGACAATCTGAGCCTGTTGAGCAACGGCCTGCTGTCGTTTGACGGCGACGTCAATCTGCAGATGAACCAGAGCCTCAATCTGTACGCCGGGGCGTTGTCGCTGGCCGAAACGTCCAGGGACACGACACGTGTCGACTTGAGCGCTCCGTACTTGCGGTTGTCCGGTGTGGGCAGCTACTTCGCGGGCGTCAACAGGATCCGGCCGCGGTTGACCAATAACCCGACGGCTCAACTGTCGGACGCGACATTCAAGGCGTCGGCAGACTTGCTGGACGTGGGCAATGGCCTGTCGGTTGGCACGCAGGGTTCGATTCTGCAACTCAATGCCCCGGCTGTTGAGTACAGCCGCCGGGCGTTCGGTGTGGTGTCTCTGGACAGCCGCGGCGACCTGCGTTTCCTCGCGCCAAACGACGGTGCCGAGAAAACCCGGCTGTGGACGCCGGGTGACTTGAATCTTGGTGCTGCGCAGATCTATCCCGGCACGGGCGTCCAGGCTGAAGTGCGGGTCGGCTATCAGGGCGCCGTTGCGGGTTCTGAACACACCTTGCGCATCAGCGGCCGTGGCGCGGCGCCCGCTGAGGTGCCGTACTCGGTATTCGGCAATCTGAGCTTTTCCGCTGCGTACATCGAGCAGGGCGGTGTTGTGCGGGCACCGCTGGGCAAGATTGTCCTCGGCGACGATTTGCTGACCACCAGCCGCGAGGTGCGTCTGCTTGCTGGCAGTACAACGTCGGTGAGCGGTGCCGGTCTGGTCATGCCCTACGGCGGCACGACTGACGGCATCGATTATCTCTACAACGGCAAGTCGGTGGTGTTGAACGGCATCACTGGCGAAAAAAACGGTGTGGCCATCGGTGGGCAATACATTGATGTGCAGAGCGGTGCGCTGATCGATCTGTCCGGTGGTGGCGATCTTCGCGGCGCTGGTTTCATCTCCGGACGCGGCGGTTCTACCGATGCGCGTTTCAATCCGCTGGTGCGCAATGCCACCGACGGCACTTTCAGCTTGCCGGGGCTTGCCAACAACCCGGTCTACGCCATTGTTCCGGGCAATCAGAGCCGCTATGCGCCGATGCTGGCGGAAGCGGGCGCGGTCGATCCGCGCGTGGGCCAGCAAGTCACTATTGGCGCCGGTGTGCCGGGGCTGGCGGCGGGCACTTACACGCTGTTGCCCTCCACCTTTGCCTTGTTGCCGGGGGCGTTCCGGGTCGAAGTCAACGGGCAGACAACACCGGCTGCGACCACGGCGGCGCTGCCACTGCGCAATGGTTCGTGGACCAGCAGCGGGCAGGTGTCGATTGCCAATACCGGCCTGCGCGACAGCCTGGCCAGTCAGGTCATCCTGACGTCGGCGGACGTGCTGCGCCGATACTCGCAGTACAACGAAACCGGGCTTACCCGATTCATCCAGAACGATGCCGCCAGGCGCGGGGTGCCTCGTGCGCTGACGCCGCTGGACGGCAAGACCCTGGATTTGCGTTTGAGTACCGGTGGTCAGCAAGACATTGCTTTGCAGTTCAACGGGCGCGCGCTGTTCAACGCCGCCGAGGGTGGGTTGATCGGGACGGCGGTGGTGCGCGGTGGGTATGCCGGCAGTGACCTGGAAATCCTCGGCGCCGGGCAGGCACCGACCGCGCACGCCGGTGGTGTGTCGTTGTACGCCGACACGCTGAACAACCTCAACGCCGGGCGTTTGACCCTCGGCGCAATGCCCGATGTCGTGTACAACACGTCAGGCAATATCATCAGCTTCCTCGGCAGCACCGCCAATATCGCGTTACGTGCGGGGGCGGTCCTTTCTGCGCCGGAAGTCTTGCTGCGCACTACCTTGAGCGCTGGCGGTATCACGGTCGAGGCGGGTGCCGGGATCAACACGCTCGGGCGTGGCAACGTGGCCTACGATTCAACGGTCGGTTACCTCTACCAGCCGGGCGCATCCAGCCTGTTGGTCGTGTCCAACGGCTGGACAAACGTGTTGGCGCCGGACGTGGGCAGTGGCACTAGCGGCGCGGGCAGCATTCGAATCGGCACGTGCGCCAGCGCAGCCTGCAGCAATCCGGCGCTGCTGTATTCCAACGGCAGCATTACTGCGGCCACGGACAATCAATTCGAACTCGGTGAAGCGGTGCGTTTTGGCACGCGGCATCTGGCGCTGTCGGTCGGCTCGGTGAATGCTGGCAGTGCCGAGGCGCTGGCGGCGGCAGGCCGTCGCGTACCGGCCGGGCTGACCCTGAACCAGAACGTGCTTGACCGCTTGCTGCGCGGTGATACGCAGTACGGCGCACCAGCGCTGGAAACCTTGAGCCTGACCACCCGCGATGCGTTCAACTTTTACGGCAGCGTCAGCCTCGATACGCTCGATCCGCAGACCGGCCAAAGCAAATTGCAAAACCTTGTGCTGGTCACTCCGGCGATCTACGGTCTGGGCGATGC
The DNA here is from genome assembly GCF_002813455.1 of Pseudomonas baetica. NCBI lineage: Bacteria > Pseudomonadati > Pseudomonadota > Gammaproteobacteria > Pseudomonadales > Pseudomonadaceae > Pseudomonas > Pseudomonas baetica. Next base: position 1,733,148 of record NZ_PHHE01000001.1, read on the forward strand.
CAGCGATGTGGCGAGCATTCGCACCCAAAACCTGATCTGGAACGGCGCCACCCAGACACCCGGCGGCGTCATCACTGGCGGTGCGGGCACGGGCAGCGGCACGCTGGACATCCAGGCGCAACGTATCGAACTGGGTTACGGTCCGATGCCGCAGGCCAGCGGCCTGGATCAGAACAATCGTCTGGCGCTGGGCTTTGCCAACGTCAACCTGACGGCCAGCGAACGCATCACCGCCAACCACAAGGGCAGTCTGGCGGTGTATCAGCAGCAGGGCGCTTACGACCCGCTCAAGGGCTACAGCTACAGCGGCGGCAATCTGAACCTGCGCACGCCGTTGCTCACCGGTGAAGCGGCGTCGGTCAGCTTGCTCAAGGCCGGCAACAACCTGACGCTCAGCGGTGGCGCGGCTTCCGGGGTGGCGGATGCCTTGGGTGCGGAACTCAACCTTGAGGCGCGCAGCATCGTTCTGGACAGCCGTATCGCCTTGGCCAGCGGCAAACTGACGGTGAATTCTGCAGGTGATTTGACCCTCGGCAACGCGGCCGTGCTGGATCTGGCCGGGCGTACGTTGCCGTTCAATGATGTGAGCAAATACAGCTGGGGCGGCGATGTGTCGCTGTACAGCGCCAATGGCAATATCCGGCAGGCGGCGGGCTCGCGGATCGATCTGTCGGCGCAGAACAATCAGGCCGGTACGCTCAGCGCCATTGCGTTGGCCGACGCTGCCGGGATGGTCGATCTGCAAGGGCAGATCCTCGGTTCAAGCAGTGGTTACTACGATGCCGGCGGCACGCTGGTACCGTACAAGGCTGGTGGCGTGGACATTCGCGCGCAACGCTTGGGTGGCGATGCCTCTGAGCAGTTTGCCGCGCTCAACCAGCGCTTGAACGCCGGGCAGGTGTTCGGCAGCCGCAGCTTGCAGCTCAAGCAGGGCAGTCTCGTTATCGGTGATGGCCTCAAGGCCGGTGAGGTCAATGTCTCGGTGGATAACGGCAGCCTTACGGTGGCCGGTCTGGTCGACGCCAGTGGTGAGCGCGTCGGCAGTATTCGTCTGTCGGCGAAAAACGCTCTGACCCTGGCCGGTAACAGCGTGCTCGACGCCCATGGCCGCGTCCTGCGCGTCGACAGCTACGGCAAGATCATCGATGCGCCGAACCGGGCCACGGTCGAACTCAATTCCGGTTATGGTCTGCTGACACTGGCCTCCGGTGCGCGGATCGACCTGCGTCACGGCACCGATGCCGTGCCCGGCATTCTCGCCGGGCAAAACGATGCCTTGCTGCGCGGCGCGCTGGAGCTGAACGCGCCGCGCCTGGGCAGCAATGACATCGCCATTGATGCCAGCGGTGCGTTGACCATTCAGGGCGCACGTTCCATCGGCCTCAATGGCGTGCGTCGCTACACCGATGCCCGCGATGGCACCGATCAGGCCGTCACTGGCCGACCGTATCAAGTCATCGACCAAGCCATGCTTGATCGGATTCACGGTGACAGCGACACCTTCATCAACGCCGCCCTGGGCAACACCGATTTGTTGCAACGCAAACTCGCCGGGTTGAACAACGCCGCTTACGCCGATGCGTTCCATCTGCGCCCGGGCGTGGAAATCGCCAGCAAGACTGCCGACGGTGATCTGGTGGTGGAGGGCGATCTGGACTTGTCTGGCTATCGCTACGCGAGCCTCAATCCGCATACACGGTTGAATCCCTCTGTATATGGATCGGGTGAGGCCGGTAGTCTGGTAATCCGCGCTGGCGGCAATCTCGATATTTACGGCAGCATCAACGACGGCTTCGCCCCGCCACCGCAAACCCAGGATGACGCTGGTTGGAAACTGATCGCCGGTGTGCAGCCGTTCGGTGGCGATCTGATCGTACCGGGCACCGGCGTTTCGCTGGCCGAAGGTACGCAGTTCCCGATAGGCGCCACGCTCAATTACGACGTGACCATCCAAGGCGCGGTTCTGGCCAGTGGCACGTTGCTGCCGACTCAGGCAGTGCTGGGTGAGGCGTATACGTTCAGCGCCGGTACCGTGCTGGCGGGGGCGATCCACGACCAGAACGGCAACCTGTTGTACGCCGCCGGCACGCTGCTCGGCGACAGTGTGACGCTGCCTGCGCAAACACGCCTGGGTGCCGGCATCCGCTTGAACAAGGCCACGGCTCTGCAAGCGATGAACTGGCCCAAGGGCGTGCCGTTGCCAGGCGTTTACGATGCGGATCTGACCAGCGTTTCCGGGGTGAAATTAAGTGGCGCGCTGGCCTTGTTGCGCGGGTCGCTGATTCCGTCGATGACCGATGTGAAGCTCGCAGCAGGCACTTCGGTGATCGAGCTGCGTCCGTTCAACGGTGACCAGCAAGGCAAAAACTGGGCAGTGGCCCGCATGCTGCCGTCGGGCAGCGCGTCGTGGTCGATGCGTGTGGTGGCGGGGGCCGATCTTGACGCCGCTGACAGCCGTGCCGTGAAACCTGTGACCGACGAGGGCAACCTGAGGTTGGCCGACACTCATTACGGGGTGAAGGTAACGACGTCTCCTGGCAGGCTGGTCTGGGCGGCGGGTAACCAATATGGCTTTCCCGAATTTGAACCCGTACCGGATGATGCGCTGGCGGCGTGCACTATTGAGCCGAGCGATTGCGCACCCATGGCCCGCTGGGTCTGGGCGCCGGGCAGCGGAATGGGGGCTGACTACGAGCCGGTTCCCGAGGAAGCTCAATTCATTTGTGATTTACAACCGGAACTGTGTATCGGCAACAATCCCGGCAAAACCGCCAAAGCCCATATGCAGATGTTCAGCGTCCTGCGCACCGGCTCCGGCGATCTCGACCTGATGGCGGCCGGCAATCTGAGCATGGATTCACCATTCGGTGTGTACACCGCCGGTACTCAATCAGCGAATGTCGACCCGCTCTACAACCAGAAGCGCGGGCATCTCTCGGACAATAATTCGGTGCTGGGCACGGCTGGCGCCGACTACGAAAAATGGGTCAACGGTGGCACTGACAGCCTCTATCAGGCCTGGTATCCGCAGCTGGGCGGCAACTTGACGATCAATGCCGGCGGCGCCGTATCGGGTGATTCGGTGGGCACCAAAGCGCAATCAGCGGCAGGTGGCTTCCGCGAGCAGGTGGCCAGTGTCGCGGTGGGCAATTGGCTGTGGCGCCAAGGCACGGGCAGTCCGGACGTGCCTACCGCCTGGTGGATCAACTTCGGCAGTTATGCCTCGCGGTTGATGCCAACCGGAGACGCCAATACCGAACCTTACCTGGTGGGTTTCACCGGTTTCGGCACTTTGGGTGGCGGCAATATCAGCCTGCGGGCCGGCAGTGATGCAGGCATGCTCAAACCGATGGGGAATGAAGGTAATTACCCGCGCAGCCAAGGGCTGATCGTGGCGGTGGGCAGCACCGGTCGCATCGCCAGCGACGGCAGCGTGCAGATGACCGGTGGCGGCGACATGGACATTCGCATCGGCGGCGCGCTGAACCCATCGCTGCTGGCACGGGCCGGGGAAAATGGCACCCGCGCGCCGACACACGATCTGCAAGGCGCGCTGATCAACCTGCGCGGCGCGGCGCAATTGAGCGCCGGTGCGCTGGGCGGGATTGACCTGCAATACGGCGCCGGCTACCAGTTCCATGACGCTCGGGAAACCCGCGCATTTGATCCATTCACCTCCACCACCAGTACCGCTTCCGGTGGAGTGGTGCTGATACCCGGTGACTCGGGCATGAGCCTCAACACCCGTGGTGACCTGGTGCTGGGCGGGGCTGCGGATGCAGGCCGGGTGATTTTGCAGAACGCCACACCGGTCTTGAATGCCAACGGGGAGGTTCAGCAAGGTGGGGTGTTGAGCGGTTTCTCCCTGTGGACGAATCACACGGCCATCGACCTGTTTTCGGCTGGCGGCAACCTGACGCCGAGCACGCAACTCGGCGAGTTCAGTGGCAGTAATGCGTTGATCACCGGCCGTAATACTTCGCCGACCGATGGCCGATTCGTGTATCCGTCCATACTGCGTGCCGTGGCGGGGCAGGGATCTATCTATGCCGGGCCGTCAGCCAGCTACACCGGGCTGCCGAATTTCCCGCTGGCCGGTTATTCATTGCTCCTGGCTCCGGCGGCGGCCGGACAGCTTGAGTTGCTCGCGGGTGACTCGATTTATGCCGGTGGTTATGCGATCAATCAGTCCGGTGCCAGTCCCTTGGCGATTGCCACACCGTTCAATCCGGCCTTCAACCGGTATGTCACCAGCAGGGATAGCAAACCTGCGGCGACCAATTACAGCCGCGACGGTATCGTTGCGGTCGGCAACGACCGCTATCCGTTATTCGCCTTTGGCCCCGACAGCTATTCAGGATTGAGCAATGTGCAGGGCCCCGCGCGGTTCTATGCGTTAACCGGTGACCTGGTCGGGGTTCGCAGTGGCGAGACGTTGAATTTTGCAACGTCCAAACGCACTTGGTATGAAGCGGCGGGGCCGGTCTGGATGAGTGCCGGTCGCGACATTGTCGCCTCCGGTACTAACCTGGGGCAGCCAACGCTCGCTCCCAACGATCTGAGCAACATTACAGAAAACATCACTTCCACGGGCAACCTGTTCGTCCATAACAATCCGCGAGACGTATCACGGGTTTCGGCCGGCCGCGACATCCTTTACAGCAGCTTCGATATCGCCGGTCCCGGTACGCTGGATATCAACGCCGGGCGCAATATTCTGATGGAGGACCGCGCCAGCATCACCAGCATCGGTTCCTTGGTGGCGGGTGATCAGCGACCGGGTGCCAGTGTGGTATTGCAGGCGGGCACCGGCGCACCGGGACTGGATTATTCGCGGTTCATTGCGCGCTACCTGAACCCGCAAAACGTCGCCAGTGCGCAGACCTCCCTCGGCGCGCAACCGGGCAAAGTGGTCAAGACCTACCTTGACGAGTTGCGGAGCTGGCTGACCCTCGGCTATGGCTTCAACGGCGCTGAAGAACAGGCGCAAGCCTTCTACGCCGCGCTGCCGAGTGCCGAGCAGGCGATTTTCGCGCGGCAGGTGTACTTCGCTGAACTGCGTGCCGGTGGCCTGGAATACAACGATGTCGACGGCCCGCGTCAGGGCAGTTACTTGCGTGGTCGCAACGCCATTGCGTCGCTGTTCCCGACGGTTGATGTGGCGGGCAACCCGATTCGTTACGACGGCGACATCACGCTGTACGGTGGAGCCGGGGTCAAGACCCTGTTCGGCGGCGACATCCAGATGCTCACGCCGGGCGGTGGCCAGGTGTTCGGCATCGAAGGCGCGGCGCCGCCATCGACGGCGGGGATCATCACCCAGGGCTCGGGCAATATTCAGCTCTACTCGCAGGGCAGCATCCTGCTGGGGCAGAGCCGGATCATGACCACCTTTGGTGGCTCGATTCTCGGCTGGTCGGCCGAGGGCGATATCAACGCCGGTCGCGGTTCAAAAACCACCGTGGTCTACACCCCGCCAAAACGCATTTACGACACCTGGGGCAACGTGAGCCTTTCGCCATCGGTGCCGAGCACCGGCGCAGGTATCGCCACGCTGAACCCGATTGCCGAAGTGGCACCGGGTGATATCGACCTGATCGCGCCGCTGGGCACCATCGATGCGGGCGAGGCGGGGATTCGCGTGTCGGGCAACGTCAACATCGCCGCGCTGACGGTGGTCAACGCCGCCAACATTTCGGTGCAGGGCAAGTCGACGGGGGTGCCGGTGGTGTCGGCGGTGAATACCGGGGCGATCACTTCGGCCAGTTCGGCGGCATCTTCGGCGACACAAGCGGCGGAAGACGTGGCGCGCCAGCAGCAGGCGGCAGCGCGGCAGAATCAGGCCTCGGTGTTTACCGTGCAGGTGTTGAGTTTTGGTAATGAGCAACTGGCGCCGTCCCGCGATGGTGCCAGCCGAGCGCCAACGCCGGGCTACAACCCGAACAGCCCGGTGCAGGTGCTGGGGGCAGGGGCGCTGGATGAACAGGCGAAACAGCAGTTGACCGAGGAGGAGCGTGGGCAACTGACGTTGTAAAAGACTCTCGTGCAGTACGTTTGGGCGGCCAGTGGTCGCCTTTTTTTTGGTTCTTCACGGAATCCCGGGAAACACAGAAACAAGAACGCCGATTTGATTGATGATGTTCGTGCGAGCAAACACATCTAACAAACCGGCGTTCTTATGCGCGATATTAATACTTTCCTTCCTTTTTGGGAGGGCTTTTCTGTCGTCACGATCAAGCCTGATGGTGATGCCCTCCAGATCGATCTTACACCCCACGCCACCCGATTCCCTTCCTGTGGTGGGTGCCAAAAACCCTGTTCAACCACGCATGAGTATTGCCAGCGAGTCATTCGTGATTTACCCATTCTCGGTCGCGCAGTACGCCTGAGCGTTTTGCTCCGACGCGTTGGTTGCCGCGACTGTGGCAAACGCATGGAGGCCGTCAGTTGGCTGGATCGCTATGCCCGCATGACACGGCGTCTGGCAGAGGCGGTCATTCAAGCCTGTGAACGCCTTCCCACGTTGCACGTAGCGCAGATGTTTGGGCTGCATTGGGAGACCGTTCGGGTGCTGGAGCGTCGAGCCTTGCAAGCAGCATTGAGCGTTTTGCCAAAGGCGCAACCGCGACGTTTGGTGATGGACGAGTTCGCATTGTTCAAAGGTCATCGTTATGCCAGCGTTGTTCTGGATGCGGATACGCGACGGGTGCTGTGGATCGGCGAAGGCCGCAGCCGGGCGGCGGTCAGGCCATTTTTCGAAGAGCTGGGGCCAGAGGGGTGCGCCCGAATCGAAGCGGTGGCAATGGACATGAACACCGCTTTTGATCTGGAGGTTCGTCAGCACTGCCCAAAAGCGCGAGTGGTCTACGACCTTTTCCATGTGGTGGCCAAATATGGCCGAGAGGTGATTGATCGGGTTCGCGTCGACGAAGCCAATCGACTGCGTCACGACAAGCCGGCCCGAAAGGTCATCAAGCAAGCGCGTTGGCTGCTCCTGCGCAACCCGCAGAACCTGAAAACACCGGAGCAACAGGTCCGCTTGGAGGATTTGCTGGCGGCCAACCAAGCGTTGATGACGGTCTACTTGATGAAAGCTGAACTCAAAACGCTCTGGACGCCAAGTACCGCCTGGGGCTGGAGATCAGCCTGGAAGCAATGGCTGCGCCACGCTGATGAAAGCGCGATACCGGCTCTGATCCTGTTCGCCAAACGGCTAAAGGGTTATTGGCGGGGAATCGTCAGCCGGGTTCGCTGGCCGATGCACACGGGGCAGTTGGAAGGCATAAACAATCGAATAAAGGTTATCAAACGGATGGCGTACGGTTACCGGGATAGCGAATTCTTTTTCATGAAAATCAAGAGCGTCTTTCCCGGTAATCCGTGAAGAACCTTTTTTTTCAGCAAAAACTTGCCAATGCACTGAAACCTCTGTGGGAGCGAGCCTGCTCGCGAATGCGCTGTGTCAGTCAGCATAAGCAGGGCCTGACACGACGCCTTCGGGAGCAAGCCCCCTCCCACATTGGATTGGAGTTGTTTTCAGAAGGCGTAAGGAATGCTGACTTTCGCCCAAAGCATTTCGCCCTCGGGGCAACTGACGTTGTAACAGACTCTCGTGCAGTACGTTTGGGCGGCCGGTTGGTCGCCTTTTTTTCAGCAAAAACTTACCAATGCACTGAAACCTCTGTGGGAGCGAGCCTGCTGGCCAATCCGGACATGCCGATCGAGCGCATCACCGAGGAAGTGGGCTACAGCGATGTGCGCAGTTTTCGCCGGGCGTTCAAGCGCTGGACGGGGATGAGCCCGAGTGCGTGGCGGGTTGAGAGCACCGCGACGATTTGAAAGATCGCAGCCTTCGGCAACTCCTACAGGGGATCGCATTTCAAACTGTAGGCGCTGCCGAAGGCTGCGATCTTTTGACCCTGCTCCAGATTTTCAACCCCACAAACCCTCCGGCCACAGGTAAACTCCCGCGCACTTTCCCAAGGAGTTCACATGAGTTACTACCAGCCAGGCATTCTCGCCACCCCTGTACCTGCGCAAGCACGTCATCTGTTTTTTGCCCTCCAGTCGGTTGAAGCACTGCCGCAGGCAATCGACAACCTGATGAGTCTGGTGGATGGCAAGTCGGTGGTGGTCGGTTTCGGTGAATCCCTGGCCAGGGCCCTTAACGTCGAGATCGACGGCCTGCGCAGCTTCCCGGCCATGACCGGCGTCGGCGTCGAAAACCCGTCGACCCAGCACGCCCTGTGGGTCTGGCTGCACGGCGTCGACCGTGGTGAGCTGCTCAACCGCTGCAATGCCTTCGAAGCCGCACTAGCCCCGGCCCTGTCTCTGGTAGAGGCTCAGGAAGCCTTCCGCCACAAGGATGGCCATGACCTGACCGGCTACGAAGACGGCACCGAAAACCCCCACGACGAAGCCGCCATCGCCGCCGCGCTGCTAAGCGAAGGCGCCGAAGGTCTGGTGGGTGGCAGCTTCGCTGCGATCCAGCAGTGGCAGCACGACCTCAAGGGTTTTCACAAGCTGTCCGCCGACGACAAAGACAACATCATGGGCCGTCGCCTCAGCGACAACGAAGAGATCGACGACGCGCCAGTCTCCGCCCACGTCAAACGCACCGCGCAGGAAAGCTTCGCGCCTGAGGCATTTGTCGTGCGCCGTTCGATGCCGTGGATCGAAGGTGATCGCGCCGGTCTGATGTTCCTCGCGTTCGGTTTTTCGCTGGATGCCTTCGAAGCGCAACTGCGCCGCATGAGCGGTCTGGAAGACGGCATCACCGATGGTTTGTATCGCATCAGCCGTCCGATCACCGGCGGCTATTACTGGTGCCCGCCGCTCAAGGACGGTCATCTCGACCTGCGCGCTTTGCGCATCGGCTGATTTTCAAGACACGAGGGAGCAACAATGGACGTGGTGCGTTGGGGCATGATCGGTTGCGGCAGCGTCGCTGAACGCAAGAGCGGCCCGGCCTTCTACAAGGCCCCCGGTTCGGCGCTGGTGGCGGTGATGGGCCGACGCCTTGAAGCCGTCACCGATTACGCCACGCGCCACGGCATCGCGCGGGTTTACACCGATGTCGATGCGCTGATCAACGATCCGGAGGTGGACGCGGTGTACATCGCCACGCCGCCCGACAGTCACCGCGCCTACAGCCTCAAAGTCGCCGCCGCCGGCAAGCATTGCTGCGTGGAAAAGCCCATGGCGCTCAACGCCGGGCAAAGCCGCGAAATGCAGCAAGGGTTTGCCGACGCCGGTTTGCACCTGTTCGTTTCCTACTACCGCCGTTCATTGCCGCGCTTTCAACACGTGCGGCAATGGCTGCAGCAGGGCCGCATCGGCGATGTGCGGCACCTGAGCTGGACGCTGACCAAGGCACCTTCAGCGGCGGACCTGCAGGGCAGCAACAATTGGCGCACTGATCCGGCAGTGGCGGGCGGTGGTTACTTCGCCGATCTGGCCAGCCACGGTTTCGACCTGTTCCAGTACCTGCTCGGCGATATCACTGAAGTTGCCGGTTTCACTGCGCATCAGGCCGGGCTGTATGCGGCTGAAGACGCCGTCAGCGCCAGTTGGCGGTTTGCATCTGGAGCACTGGGCATGGGCTGCTGGAGCTTTGTCGCGGACAGGCGAGAAGATCGGGTCGAGATCATCGGCAGCGAAGGGCGCATCAGTTTTTCGGTATTTGATGAGCATCCCGTGCAACTGCATGCCGATGAACACATCAGCCTGGAAATCCCCCATCACGAGCACATTCAGTGGCATCACGTACTGGGCATGAATGCGCATATTCGTGGCGATTCACAACACCCGGCAGTCGCCGAACAAGCCCTGAAAACTGACTGGGTCATGGATCAGATTCTCAAGCGCCACTGATTCCCCAGACCACACACTCTCTCTTTGTGGGAGGGGGCTTGCTCCCGAAGGGGCTGGCATTGCTGGCATCTCCATTGCCTGATACACCGCCTTCGGGAGCAAGCCCCCTCCCACCATGCTCTTTGTGTCGTCGCATCTAAGGATATGCCCAAACAATATTTCTCAACCTTGTCATAACAACTCTAAGATCACGTCATAACTCGTTATGACAAGTGATCCGAAGATGACCGATAACGTTCTCTCCCTCAGTAGCGTGCCTTTGCACACTCAGTTACGCGATGTCCTGCGCGCGCGCATTCTCGATGGCGAATACCCGCAAGACAGCCAGATGCCGTCCGAAAGCGAACTCGGCGCGCTGTTCAAAGTCAGCCGCATCACCGTGCGCCAGGCCTTGGGTGATCTGCAAAAGGAAGGGCTGATCTTCAAGATCCACGGCAAAGGCACCTTCGTCGCCAAACCGAAAACCTTCCAGAACGTCAGCAGCCTGCAAGGCCTCGCCGAGTCCATGACCGGTCGCGGCTACGAGGTGATCAACCGCCTGCGCAGCTTCAAATTCATCCCGGCCGACAAGCGCGTCGCCGAGTGTTTGCAGGTCGCCGAAGGCGAAACCGTGGCGCAGATCAAGCGCGTGCGGCTGATCAACCGCGAGCCCATCTCGCTGGAAATCACTTACCTGCCAAAAGCCGTCGGCGAGCGCCTGGAGAAGGCCGATCTGGTCACCCGCGACATCTTCCTGATCCTCGAAAACGACTGCGGCATCGCCCTCGGCCACGCAGATCTGGCCATCGACGCGGTGCTGGCCGACAGCGACCTGACCCAGGCGCTGAACGTCGAGGCCGGCTCGCCGATCATGCGCATCGAGCGCCTGACCCACGATGCTCAGGGCCAGCCGCTGGACTTCGAACACCTTTACTACCGTGGCGATGCGTTCCAGTACCGCCTGCGGATCGACCGGCAAAAAGGGGAGCAGGCATGACACGCAGCACGCTTGAGCAGGAATACGACATCGTCGTGATCGGCGGCGGCACGGCCGGTCCGATGGCGGCGATCAAGGCCAAAGAGAAAAACCGTGATCTGCGTGTGCTGCTGGTCGACAAGGCCAACGTCAAGCGCAGCGGCGCGATCAGCATGGGCATGGACGGTCTGAACAACGCGATCATCCCCGGCCACTCGACGCCCGAGCAGTACACCAAGGAAATCACCATCGCCAACGACGGCATCGTCAATCAGGCGGCGGTGTACGCCTACGCAACGCACAGCTTCGAAACCATCGAGCAACTTGACCGCTGGGGTGTGAAGTTCGAGAAGGACGAGACCGGCGATTACGCAGTGAAAAAAGTCCACCACATGGGCGCCTACGTGCTGCCGATGCCGGAAGGGCACGACATCAAGAAAGTTCTCTATCGCCAGTTGAAGCGCGCGCGGGTGAGCGTCACCAATCGACTGGTCTGCACGCGTTTGCTGACCGACGAGGAGGGCGCGGTCAACGGTGTGATGGGCTTCGATTGCCGCACCGCCGACTTCCATGTGATCAAGGCCAAAGCGGTGATTCTTGCCTGCGGCGCGGCCGGTCGTCTCGGGTTGCCGTCGTCGGGCTACCTGATGGGCACCTATGAAAACCCGACCAATGCCGGCGACGGTTACGCGATGGCGTATCACGCCGGGGCCGAACTGGCGAACCTCGAATGCTTCCAGATCAACCCGCTGATCAAGGACTACAACGGCCCGGCCTGCGCCTACGTCACCGGCCCGTTGGGCGGCTACACCGCCAACAACAAGGGCGAACGCTTCATCGAGTGCGACTACTGGAGCGGGCAGATGATGTGGGAGTTCCATCAGGAACTGGAAAGCGGCAACGGCCCGGTGTTTCTCAAACTCGACCATCTGGCCGAGGAAACCATCCAGAACATCGAGGAGATTTTGCACAGCAACGAGCGCCCGAGTCGTGGCCAGTTTCACGCCAATCGCGGCACCGATTACCGCACGCAGATGGTCGAGATGCACATCTCCGAAATCGGCTTTTGCAGCGGCCACTCGGCGTCCGGGGTGTGGGTCAACGAACGTGCCGAGACCTCTGTGAAAGGCTTGTACTCCGCCGGTGACATGGCCGCTGTGCCGCACAACTACATGCTCGGCGCGTTTACCTACGGCTGGTTTGCCGGGCACAACGCGGCGGATTTTGTCGCCGGGCGTGAGTTCTCCACACTGGATGCCGGGCAGATCGAGAAAGAGAAAGCGCGGGTCTACGCACCGCTGGATCGCGAACACGGCCTGCCGCCGGCGCAGGTCGAGTACAAGCTGCGGCGCTTCGTCAACGACTACCTGCAACCGCCGAAAGTGACCAAGAAGATGCAGATCGGCCTGCAACGCTTCAGCGACATCGAGCGCGACCTCGAGCAGATGAAAGCCAACAACGCTCATGAACTGATGCGCGCGATGGAAACCAGCGTGATCCGTGACTGCGCTGAAATGGCCGCGCGTGCTTCGCTGTTCCGCGCCGAAAGCCGCTGGGGGCTGTACCACTACCGCGTCGATCACCCGCAACGTAACGACGCTGAGTGGTTCTGCCATTGCCATCTGAAGAAGGGCGACGACGGCCAGATGACCAGTTTCAAGAAAGCCGTCGAGCCTTACATCATCCCGCTCGATGCCGAAGAAATGCAGGCCTACGACCGCTTGCGGGTGGGCGCTTTCGCCGCGTGATGCATCAATAACAGAGAGCCCGAACCATGGCCTATCAAGCTCAGGAAATCTTCTTCCGCTCCAACGCCCCCGTCACCGTGGACGAGGACAAATGCATCGCCGAAAAGGGCTGCACCGTGTGCGTCGACGTCTGCCCGATGGACCTGCTGGCGATCAACCCGGCCACGCAAAAGGCTTACATGGCGTTCGATGAATGCTGGTACTGCATGCCGTGTGAAAAGGACTGCCCGACGGGGGCCGTGAAAGTCGATATCCCTTATTTATTGCGTTGAAACGCAATCGAAATGTGGGAGGGGGCTTGCTCCCGAAGAGGCCTGCATTGCTGGCATCTCTATTGACTGAAACACCGCTTTCGGGAGAAAGCCCCCTCCCACAAGGGATCTCCTACATTTGGGATTTGTGGCAAACCATTAGCCATCCGGAAACACCGGACGCTGGATTCATCGAAAACCCCTCGTTTCCCACCGCGCCCTGATCGCGGCGGAGACGAACTCAAATAAATGATTCGAGGGGAAACACTCATGTTGCGTGCAGCAATCGCCGGTCTGGTACTGGCTTCGTTTACCGTGTCGGCCTCGGCCGAAACCATCCGCATCGCCATCGGCACCCAGGACACCACCATCAACTGCGCTGCTGGCGGTCTGTTGATCCGTGAGCTTGGTCTGCTCGACAAATACCTGCCCCACGACGGCGCCTACAAAGACGCCAGGTATGACGTGCAGTGGAAGAACTTCACCAGCGGCGCGCCGCTGACCAACGAGATGGTCGCCGGCAAGCTCGACTTCGGCGCCATGGCCGATTTCCCCGGTGCGTTCAATGGCGTGGCGTTTGAAACCGCCGGCAAGCACAGCCTGTTCATCAGTGTGTTGTCGGGCAGCACCAAGGGCAGCGGCAACGGCATCGTCGTGCCGAGCGCGTCCGGCGTGCAGTCGCTGAGCGAACTCAAGGGCAAGACCATCTCGGTGCCGTTTGCCTCCACGGCACATGGCATGTTGCTGCGCGCGGTGGCAGAGCAGGGCTGGGATCCGCTCAAAGACGTGAACATCATCGCCCAGCCGCCAGAAGTCGCCGGCTCCGCGTTGCAGGCCGGCAAGATCGACGCCCACGCCGACTTTGTGCCGTTCGCCGAGCTGTTCCCGAGCCGCGGTTTCGCTCGCAAGATCTACGATGGCGCCCAGGCGAATGCGCCGACGTTCCACGGCGCGCTGGTGGATCAAGCCTATGCGAAAAAGTACCCGGAAATCGTTGTCGCTTATCTGCGCGCCAGTATCGAGGCCAATCAGTTGCTGGCCGCCGAACCTGAGAAGTACAGCGAGCTGATCGCCAAAGTCACCGGCGTTGATGCCGAGGTCAACTATCTGTTCCACGGTGCGCTTGGCGTGCAAACCCGTGATCTGAGCTGGAAGCCCGAGTATCGCCAGGCAGTCGGCACGGCCATCGACACGTTGAAACTGCTGAAGAAGGCGGATCGTGGGCTGGATCTGAACACCTTCGTCGACGACCAGTACATCCGCGCCGCGTTCAAGGCCTCGAACCTGGATTACACCGCGCAACTGGCCAACTACGCGCAAACGCCGTTGAAAGCGGTGGATGCGGCCAGCGGTAAAGCCATCACCGACTTCAGCCACGTCGCCGAAATCTGGGTGCGCGGTGAAGACAAGGTGCGCCAGTACGCCTCGGCCGAAGGTGCGTTCACCGCGTTGGCCGCTTTGAAACAGGAAGGCAAAAACATCCGTGCGGTGTATGCGCAGGCCAGTGACAGCGGGATCAAGTTGTTGGCGGATCAGGCGTGGTTTGCCAGTGATGCCAAGGGGCGTTTGAGTGCGTTTCTACTCAAGGGCCAGGCACAACAGTTTGCGGCGGCGCAGGGCGGCAAGGTTTTCGACTTCACCGATGCCACAACTCAGGCAGTCGCCACCCGCTAACCCGTTAAACACCTCGGTCAACTGTGGGAGCGAGCCTGCTCGCGAAGGCGTCAGACCTGCCAATACTTCATCGCCTGACCCACCGCTTTCGCGAGCAGGCTCGCTCCCACAGGGGATCTCGGTTGAGAGGAATTATTGTGTACCGATCATTTTCACGCTGGGTTCCGAGAGCCGCCTCCCTGCTGCTCTGCCTGCTGTTCTGGCAACTCGCCGCCAGCCACCACTGGAACCTCGGCTTGGTCACCTTCGCCAACGTCCCCACGCCATTGGCGGTGATCGAAGCCGCACTCGGTCTGGGCGACTCCGGAAAGCTCCTGCAACACCTGACCGCCAGCCTCAGCCGCGTCTTCGCCGGCTACCTCGCTGCATTGCTGATCGGCATCGCCCTGGGCCTGGCCATCGGCCGTTCGAAATGGGCCGAAGACCTGCTGCTGCCACCGCTGGAAGTGCTGCGCCCGATCCCGGCCGTGGCATGGATTCCATTGGCAATCCTCATGTTTCCGTCGTCGGAGCTGTCGATGGTGTTCATCACCTTCACCGGTGCGCTATTCCCGATCCTGCTCAACACCGTGCACGGCGTCGAAGGCGTCGACCCGCGCCTGATCGCCTCGGCAAAAAGCCTCGGCGCAGGGCGCCGGGCGATCCTGCTGGAAGTGATCCTGCCCGGCGCCGCGCCAAGCATCATCACCGGTCTGGCCATCGGCATGGGCACGTCGTGGTTCTGCCTGGTGACGGCCGAGATGATCTCCGGCCAGTTCGGCATCGGTTACTACACCTGGGAGTCCTACACCATTCAAAACTATGCCGACATCGTCGTCGGCATGTTGCTGATCGGCGTGCTGGGCATGGGCAGCAGTGGGTTGATCAAACGTTTGGGCGGGCTGTTCACGCCTTGGCATCGTCCACGAGGAAAAGCCTGATGAGCGTGATGCAAACCCCGGAGGGGCGGATCGACATCCGTCAATTGTCCATTGTCCTCGGCGAAGGTCGGCAAGCATTTGAAGCGGTGCAGGGCCTCGATTGCCAGATCGAACCCGGGCAGTTCGTGTGCATTCTCGGCCCGTCCGGTTGCGGAAAATCGACCTTGCTCGGCGCGCTGGCGGGGCATTTGAGCGCACACACCGGCAGCCTGAAAGTCGATGGCAGCGAGGTGTCCGGCCCGTCGCCGCAGCGCGGCATGGTGTTCCAGCATCACACACTGTTCCCGTGGCGCACGGTGCGCGACAACGTCGCGTTCGGTCTGAAGATGCGTGGCATTGGCAAGGCCGAGCGCCATCGCGCTGCTGATGAAATCCTCAAACTGGTCGGTCTCGACGGTTTCGCCGAACGCTGGCCGGATCAGCTCTCCGGCGGCATGCAGCAACGGGTGGAGATTGCCCGGGTGCTGGTCAATCGTCCACGGCTGTTGCTGATGGACGAGCCATTCGGCGCGCTGGATGCGCTGACCCGGCTGAACATGCAGGAACTGCTGCTGGACATCTGGACGCGCATCCGCACCACCGTGGTGTTCGTCACCCACGACATCGACGAGGCGCTGTTTCTCGCCGACCGCTTGCTGGTGATGAGCGCGCGGCCGGGGCGAATCATTGAAGACTTGCGCCTGGATTTTGCGCGTCCGCGCACCACGGAACTGGTGACCAGCCATGAGTTCTCGCGTTTGAAACGCCACTGCCTCGACCTGCTGCGCCACGACAACGACCGACCGCTGCCGCGCCTCAATCCGCTCGGCTTGCCTCCCGAAAACCCTTTGCCGCGATTTGCCCTATGACTTCTATTTTTGCTGTGACCGATAACCAGGACATTCTTGACCTGCAACCGCGCCTGACGGCCGAAGACGCGGGCGTGCGGCGCATTGCCCTGATTGATCTGGCTGACCTCGAAGAACCGGATGGCCTGGTGTGGTTGGTCGATCGCCTCGGGTCAGATACAGCGGAAGACGTCCGTGCTGAAGCTGCACGTCTGCTTGAGGCCTGGGAAGATGAGGCCGTTGTACAAGCTTTGTGTGAAGCACTGACCGATCCGTCGCCGGCGGTGCAATCTGCCGCCGCGCAGAGCCTGAGCCTGCTCAAGACCGAAGCGGCAGGCCGGGTGATTCTGCCGTGGACCGAGCATGCCGACGTCAGCGTGCGGATCGCCGCGTTCCGTGCCCTGCGCGAATTACGTTTCACCGACGCCGCGCCGGCGGCCATCGAGGCGCTGAGCGATGCCGACGCCCATGTGCGCCGTGAGGCCGTGGGCGTGCTCGGCTGGCTCAAGCAGCTCGACGCGTTGCCGGCATTGGCGCAGTTGGCCAGTGCTGACCCGGACACCGAGGTGCGCCGCGCTGCCACCGGTGCTCTCGGTCTGGCCTCTGGCGCCGACGTGCTGCCAGCCTTGCGCCAGGCCTTGCAGGACGACGCCTGGCAAGTGCGCGAGGAAGCGGCGACTACCTTGGGTAAAGTCGGCCACAGCGACGCCGGCCCGGCATTGATCGAAGCGCTGGGCGACGATTATTGGCAAGTCCGCCTGCGCGCCACCCGCAGCCTCGGCCGCTTGCGTTTCGCTCCCGCGCTGGATGCCTTGATCGACACCCTCGGCCATCGCATCAGCAACCTGCGCAAGGAAGCGGCGTTGGCCTTGGGCGAGTTGAATGATCGCGGTGCAGTGGCAGCGTTGCAGGCCGCGCAGGACGATGGCGACCCGGAAGTGCGTAAAGCGGTGCGGATTGCCTTGAGTCAGCTGCAATGAACCCGGTCTCTGTCGGCAATTCACACCGCGAGCAAACCCTGCGCCTGAGCTGGCCGGATGGCAGCGAGTCGGTGCTGGATCACGCCGAACTGCGCCGCCAGTGTCCCTGCTCGCAATGCCGCGCCTTTCGCCTGCGCGGTTCTGCCCCCCTGGTCGATGATCGCGTGCGCATTATCGAACTCAACCCCCAAGGCTATGGCGTGCAACTGGTGTTCAGCGACGGGCACCAGCGCGGCATCTACCCGTGGGCCTATCTGGCAAACCTCACTCCTTAGGTTCACCACAATCAACTGTGGGAGGGGGCTTGCTCCCGAAGGCGGTGTGTCAGTCAGCTTGGATGTGTCTGACCCACCGCCTTCGGGAGCAAGCCCCCTCCCACAGGTTTTTGCAGTGTCTGTCGGGTTATTGCGCAGCCGTCATCGCCGGCCGGCAGCCATGAAAAATATCCAGTCCCGGCTGATACAGCGATGTCTTGACGTCAAACAGTCCGAGCACCGAATGGTCGCTGTAGTCCTCACGCGGGAACATCGAGAACATGCACTGCACCGACACTGCCGTCGAGGTGCCGCAGGAATGCACCTGGGTGAAATTGAGGACGTTCAACTTGCTCAGTTCAGGATTGGTCTCGCGCTCATAGCCGTTCAGGGAAAAGTGATCGGCACGGGCGGTTTCACCGACCACCAACACCATCAGCGATTTCCTCTCGCGGCTGGCAGGGTGATCAGCGTGCCCAGCGCCTTCCAGGTCGCCAGGTTGTACAGCGCCACCAGTGCCAGGGAAAACAGCAGCACCAGTCGGGTAGAAGTGATGGACGGTAAACGCAGTCCTTTGCCCAAAGCCATGTCAAACAGTCCTCTACTCAAATCGAAACCACACACGGTTGCGTGTGTAACTGTGGAAGAACATTGGTAAAAAATTCGTAAACATCCCGTAATAAATGCCCCGCGCAGATCGAAACTGTGGGAGCGGGCTTGCTCGCGAAAGCGTTGTGTCAGTCGAATAATATTTTGATGACCTACCGCCTTCGCGAGCAAGGCCGCTCCCACAGGGGGTTACTGTGTCAGAAGGATTTGCTGACGCTGGCGACAACGGTGGCGGTGCACACATCCTTGAAGCCCCAATTGCTCAGGCACTGGGTCTGCGAAAGATCGGTAGCGATGTAGCTCAGGCCCAGCACCACGCCGGCCAGATTGTGGGTGAGTTTGACTTCCCATTCGCGATAACTGTCCTCCGCCTGCCCGGACGTCGAGTACAAGTGCGGATCCTTGAAATCCATATTGCCGTAACGCAGCTTCAGCCCCGAATCGAAGGGCAATTCGGTTTCATAACTGACATAGCTGTAAAGCGAGCTCTGCTTGCTGTCGATGCCCGGCGCATCACTGGAGTAATACGCCGCGAGCTTCACCCCGTAAGCCCCAAGAATCGCGTACACCTCGCTCTGGTTGAACTGACTTTCCCTGGGATAGGCGTATTTCAGGTAGCCCAGATCCAGGCTGACGGCTTCGCTGGCCTGCCACAGCCAGCCGGCGTAGTAGTCGACTTCCTGCCGGGTTTTCAGACCGCCGCCGAAGTCGACGTTGGAACTCCAGGCGCCGAGGTACAAACCGCTGCTGTGGGCCAGGGTCAAACCAGCCTGCGCGGCGGGATCATTCTGGGTTTGCGAGATGCCGCGGGTGCGGTAGTCGCTGGCCAGGGTCAGATCGACCAGCACGGCGAAGTCGTCGTTCAAGGGGATCGCAAAGCTGCTCAACGGCAGCGCACTCAAAAAACTCAGGGCGAACAGGGGCAAGGCTTTCATGTGAAGTCCCGGTGTTGTGATTGTTATGGGAGGGCAGGCCGAACACTTTGTGGGAGGGGGCTTGCTCCCGAAAGCGGTGTGTCAGATAGCGAAGTGTTGTCTGACCGCACTCTTTCGGGAGCAAGCCCCCTCCCACAAAAGTGGGTGATGTTATTGGGTGGCGGTGTAGACCTGACGGCCGGCGAACCAGGTTTGCAGCACCTGGGTGTCGTGCAGGGCCTTGTCGTCGACGCTGAACACGTCACGATCCAGCACGATAAAATCAGCCTGTTTGCCCGGTGTCAGCGAGCCGATCTGCTGCTCCAGGCCGATGGTTCGCGCGGCATTGGCGGTGTAGGCGTAGAACATGGTTTCGCGGTCCAGACGCTCGTCGGCATTGAGCACGCCCAACGGGCCGACGCGGGTGATGGCCTGGGCCATGGCGTTGAACGGGTTCGGTGATGACACCGGCCAGTCACTGGCGCCGGCAATCGTCGCGCCCTGTTTGAGCAGCGAATGCGCCGGGTATTGATAGCGAAAGGCGAGGGCGCTGACGTAGGGCTTGATCATGTCGGTGGTGTAGTCGTCGGCGCTGGCCCACAGCAGTTGCATCGAGGCGATCACGTTCAGCGGCTTGAAACGGGCGAACTCTTTCGGATTGACCATTTGCAGGTGGGTGATCGAGTGCGTCACGCCGCTTTGTCGATCCTGGCGTGCCTGGGCGATGCCATTCAATGCTTCGCGCACCGCGCGGTCGCCAATGGCGTGGATGTGCACCCGCCAGCCGCGCTGGTCGATGGCACTGACCAGTTCGCCGAAATGCTGCGGATCGATGAGCAATTCGCCCTGTTTGTGCGAGTTGCTGTACGGGTCGATCATCGCCGCGCTCTGCGCCGGGTATTCGATCACGCCGTCAGCGAAGATCTTGATGCCGGGCAGGGTAAGGTTGGGGATGCCCTGAAACTGCTGGCGCACCTTGTCGAGGGTATCGAGATCGGCAGGTACGCTTTTCGAGTTGGCTACCAATAGCGCCGCGACGTGGACGCTCATGTCGCCGCTTTCCGACAGCGCCTTGTAAGCCGGCAGCACACCGACGGTTTTCTCCGTGGGTTTGAGCGCAAACACCGGCTCACCCGGTGCGGCGTTGGCGGCGGGGTCCATCCAGGCGGTGATGCCGAGGCTGTTGTTGTAGCGCACAGCGGACTTCGCTGCGTTGAGCATGGCGGCGGGGCTCGGTACCGGCATTTTCGAGGCGACCCGATCCCATCCGGCGTCGACCAGAAAACCGTTGGGTTCACCATTGGCCCGTTTGCCGATCGTGTCTTTCTCGGCATCCGGCAAGCTTTTCAGCAGCGCAGCATCGATGCCCGCACGCTTGAGCATGACGTTGTTGGCCCACGCGGTATGGTGGTCGCTGCCGGTGAACACCACCGGCACGCTGGCCCATTCGCCGCTGTTGAAGGTTTTGCCCAGCGCATCGGCCTGCGCCCAATACGCCGAACTCATGCCGGCAATGCTCAGCACATCGCCGTGCCTGGCCTTGCCGTCGTCACGCCAGGCGCGCAGGCGTTTTTCCAGTTCGTCGAGGGCGACGACTTCATCCTCCATGTTCGCCGAGACCATTTTCAGTCCGCCGAAAATCGCGTGGGAATGGCTGTCGATCAGACCGGGCAGCAGCGCTTTGCCTTGCAGGTCGATCACTTGAGTGCCGGGTTCGATCAGGGTTTTGATCTGCGCGTCTGTGCCCACTTTCAGCACTTTGCCGTTCTCCACGGCCAGCGCCTGCACCTTGGGTTGAGTGCGGTCGGCGGTGAAAATCTTGCCGTTAAGCAGCACCAGATCGGCCGCGGCCATGGCTTCCATCGAGGCAAAACTTACTGCAGCGACAAGCAGATTCGGGATGAATCTTTTCATTGAAGATTTCCTTGTTATTGCGTCTGATGGCCAGATTAGTGGCTGGCAACGGCCGACAGAACGCCTTCCTCACGAAAAACGTTTTTGCCTGAATGGAAAAAGCATGGACAAGTTGGGTGCATTGAAAATGTTCGTGGTCACGGCGCAACTGGGCAGTTTCAGCCGCGCCGCCGAGCAACTGGGTAAAACCCCGTCGGCGTTGACCAAAGCGGTCAATCACCTGGAAGCCGAACTCGGCGCACGGTTGTTCGAGCGCAGCACGCGGCGGATTTTGCTGACCGAGATCGGCCGGGTGTATCTGGAAACCGCACGGCTGGTATTGCAGCGTCTGGACGAGGCCAGTGAGGAAATCGAGCAGTTGCAGCACGGTTTGCGCGGCAGCCTGAAAATCACCGCGCCGCTGGCCTATGGCCGGGCGTTTCTCGATCAGGTGTGCGACGGCTTTCTGCAGCAGTATCCGCAGATCAGTCTGCAAGTGGATCTGTGCGACGCGTTCGTCAATCTGCTGGAAAGCGGCTACGACCTGGCCTTGCGCGAAGGACACGATGACTTGCCGGGGCTGATTGCGCGGGTGGTCGGCAGCAATCGCCTGGCCTTGTGTGCAAGCCCTGAGTACTTGGCGCGCAAGGGCTTGCCGGTGACTGCGCAGACGCTCGATCAGCATGAATGGCTGTTGTACCGGCACCCGTTGCTCAGCCGCGAATTCTGGTGGGCCGAGCGTGACGGCCAGCGTCTCAGCCTGCCGCAACCTGCAGCGCCGCGCTTGCGCAGTGACAATTATGACTTGCTGCTGGCCAGTGCCCTGGCCGGGCGCGGTTTACTGCATACACCCTTGTGGAGCGCTGCGCCGTTTATCGCTGACGGGCGACTGGTGCGGGTCATGGCCGACTATGAGATCGACCCGGACAGCTTCGGCCCGCACATTCTGGCGGTGTACCCGAGCCATCGACGGGCTACGGCGAAAGTGGTGGCGTTTATCGATTACATCGTCGCCTTCCTCGCCGAACGCGGCCTCACTTGACTTGATCGTTCCCACGCTCTGCGTGGGAACGATCAAGGTGGGGTGGGCCGACCTGCGGTGCTTGTCAGGAAAATCCGACAGGAGTACAAATGTACTCCATGACGAACCTGACTCCCCGCCGTACCGCCATTCTGACCTTTATCCGCGAACGCATCGCCGAACACGGTCAGCCCCCAAGCCTCGCTGAAATCAGCGAGGCTTTTGGTTTTGCCTCGCGCAGCGTGGCGCGCAAGCATGTGCTGGCGCTCACCGAAGCCGGGTTTATCGAGGTCAATCCGCATCAGGCCCGGGGCATTCGTTTGCTCGGGCAACCGGCGCGCCCGGAGTTGCTGGAAATTCCCGTGCTTGGCCGCGTGGCCGCCGGTGCGCCGATTGGCGCCGATGCCGACATTCATAACCGCCTGATGCTCGACCCGGCGCTGTTTTCCCGCACACCCGACTACATGCTGCGGGTGCAGGGCGATTCGATGATCGAGGACGGCATTCTCGACGGTGATCTGGTCGGCGTGCGACGCAACCCCGAGGCACTCAACGGCCAGATCGTCGTGGCGCGGCTCGACGGTGAAGTCACCATCAAACGCTTCGAGCGCACCGGCAATGAGGTGCGGCTGCTGCCGCGCAACCCGGCGTATCAGCCGATTGTCGTGCGTGATGATCAGGATCTGGCCATCGAAGGGGTGTTCTGCGGTCTGGTGAGGCAAGGCTGATGGGCGCCGTCGTTGCGTTGGATACGCTGTTCAATGGCGGCCAGGTCTGGAAGGGCCGGCCTGCACCACCGGCCGCCAGCCCGCAACCGACCGGGCATGCCACGCTGGACGCAGCGCTACCCAGCGGTGGCTGGCCGGAAGCGGCACTGAGCGAAATCCTCTTGGCCGGCCCCGGTGTCGGGGAGTTGCAACTGGTGTGGCCGACGCTGGCAAGGCTGTCGGCGGCGGGCGAGCGCATCGTGCTGGTGGCGCCGCCCTTCGTGCCGTACCCGCAGGCGTGGGAAAACGCCGGGGTCGATCTGCGCCAGTTGTCGGTGATCCAGGCCAGTGAGCGCGATGCCTTGTGGGCGGCGGAACAATGCCTGCGTTCGGGCAGTTGCGGCGCGGTGCTGTGCTGGCCGCACAAGGCTGATGACCGCGCGTTGCGGCGTTTGCAGGTGGCCGCGGAAACCGGCCAGACCCTGGCCTTTGCCTGGCGACCGTTGAGCGAAGCGGTCAACCCGTCGCCGGCGGCGCTGCGCATTGCCATCGATGCAAAACCTGCCCAACTGCGCGTACTCAAGTGCCGTGGCGGACTGGCACGCACGGCGCCGATTGCTTTTACCGTGGGCCACTGAGGTCGTCATGCGCTGGGTCTGTATCCTGTTCCCGCAATTGGCCCTCGACGCGGTGTTACGTCAGCGGCCCGATCCCGATGAGCCGTTGGTGCTGCTCAGCGGCCCGGCCCAGCGTCGGGTGCTGCAAGCGGTCAATCCGGCAGCGCGCCAACTCGGCTTGCGTCCCGGCCAGTCGATGACCGCCGCGCAAGCCCTGAGCAAAGGTTTTGTCACTGCCGATTACGAGGTGGCCGAGGTTGAGCACTGGCAGCAGTTTCTCGCCGCGTGGGCCTACCGTTTCAGCTCACAGGTCAGCGTGCATTACCCGCGCACCGTGGTGTTCGAGATCGAATCGAGTCTTGGCCTGTTCGGTTCCTGGGCGCAGTTCGAGGCGCGGTTGCGCAAGGAACTGACCGATCTGGGTTTCCGTCATCGCATCGTCGCTGCGCCCAACCCGGTGGCGGCGCGGATCCTGGCCAATGCGTATGACGGCCTGGTGGTGCCGGACGGCGAAGCCTTGCAGCATCACCTCGGGCAGTTGCCTATCGACCGCGTGGGGCTGGAGCCGCACGTGGCCACGGCGTTGTCGCGCATGGGCCTGCGCAATCTCAGTCAGGTGCAGAGCCTGCCGCGCCAGGCGCTGGCGCGGCGCTTCGAAGCGCCGATGCTCAAACACCTCGACACCCTGTTCGGTGCGCGACCGCTGGCGCTGGCGTTCTATCTGCCGCCGGATCGTTTCGATGTACGCATCGAACTCAACTTCGACGTGCAATCCCATCAAGCCTTGTTATTCCCGCTGCGGCGCCTGACCGGCGATCTGTCGGCATTTCTCTGTGGGCGCGACAGC
Source organism: Pseudomonas baetica (assembly GCF_002813455.1). Lineage (NCBI taxonomy): Bacteria > Pseudomonadati > Pseudomonadota > Gammaproteobacteria > Pseudomonadales > Pseudomonadaceae > Pseudomonas > Pseudomonas baetica. The sequence continues at coordinate 1,757,238 of NZ_PHHE01000001.1, forward strand.
GGCGTACAACGTTTCGACCTGCATCTGGAGCACGCCGGGTTGCCGGACACCTTGATCAAGGTCGGCCTGCTCAGTGCCGAACGCGATCCAGCGATGCTTTTTGAACTGGCCCGTGGGCGACTGGAACAGGTGCAGGTTGAAGCCCCGGTGCGTGGTTTTCGTTTGCGCGCCGAAGATCTACCGAGTTTCGTCCCGCAGTTTCAGGAACTGTTCGACGACCGTCCGCAGCAGACCTTGCCCTGGGAGCAATTGCGCGAACGTCTGCGCGCGCGGCTGGGCGATGACGCGGTGCAGGGCCTGCGCTTTCAGGCGGATCATCGACCGGAATGCGCGTGGCAGAACGGCGTCGACAAACACCGTTGCGCCGGTTTGCCGAGCGTCCAGCGTCCTGGCTGGCTGCTGGGCGAACCGCAGAGCGTGCCGCAAGGCTCGGCGCGGATCCTCATGGGCCCGGAGCGCATCGAGTCCGGCTGGTGGGACGGTGACGATGTGCGCCGCGATTATTACCTGATCCAGAACCGCGCCGGCCAGCAGGGCTGGGCTTATCGGGCCGTAGGCGAGGGCGGGCCGTTGTGGCTGCAAGGCTGGTTCGCATGAGCGATGGCTATGCCGAACTGCACTGCCTGTCGAATTTCAGTTTCCAGCGCGGTGCGTCCAGTGCGCTGGAGCTGTTCCAACGGGCGAAAAAGCACGGCTATCAAGCGCTGGCGATCACCGACGAATGCACCCTGGCCGGGATTGTGCGTGCCTGGCAAGCGGCGAAATCCGTTGAGCTGCCGCTGATCATCGGTAGCGAAATCCGCATCGAAAACGGCCCGAAACTGGTGCTGCTGGTGGAGAACCTTGAGGGTTATCAGGCGCTGTGCGGCTTGATCACCCGCGCCCGGCGGCGTACGCAAAAGGGCCAGTACCAAGTGCTGCGCGAGGACTTCAGCGCAGCGCTGCCGGGGTTGCTGGCGTTGTGGGTGCCGGACGCGGTGGATGAGGTCGAGGAGGGCCGTTGGCTGCGGCAAACCTTCGACGAACGGCTGTGGCTGGCGGTGCAACTGCATCGCGGGCAGGACGATCAGCGGCGCTTGGCGGATTTACTGAGTCTGGCCTCTGAGTTGCAAATTCCGCCCGTGGCCAGTGGCGATGTGCACATGCACGCCCGTGGCCGGCGCGCCTTGCAGGACACCATGACGGCGATCCGTCATCACGTGCCGGTGGCCGAGGCCGGATTGCGCCTGCACCCCAATGGCGAGCGGCATTTGCGCAGTCTCGACGTGTTGCGCGAGTTGTATCCGCCGGCACTGCTGCAAGCGTCGGTCAATCTGGCCCGGCGCTGCACCTTCGATCTGGGCCAGTTGCGTTATCAATATCCCAAAGAGCTGGTGCCCGATGGCCACAGCGCCAGTTCCTGGCTACGACACCTGACCGAAGAAGGCATCGCCTGGCGCTGGCCGAAAGGGCCACAGGCCAAAGTGCTCACGCAAATCAACGATGAGCTGAAACTGATCGCCGAACTCGGCTACGAAAGCTACTTCCTCACCGTACACGACGTGGTGCGCTTCGCCCGTGAGCAGCACATCCTCTGTCAGGGCCGGGGGTCGGCGGCCAACTCGGCGGTGTGTTTTGCCTTGGGCATCACCGAGATCGACCCGGATCGCACCACGCTGCTGTTCGAACGCTTCATGTCCAAGGAGCGCAACGAACCGCCGGACATCGATGTTGATTTCGAGCACGAGCGCCGCGAAGAAGTCCTGCAATACGTGTTTCGCCGGTACGGTCGTCATCGCGCGGCGCTGACAGCGGTAGTCAGCACCTATCACGCCGCCGGTGCGGTGCGCGATGTGGCCAAGGCATTGGGCCTGCCGCCGGATCAAATCAATGCGTTGGCTGACTGCTGCGGTCACTGGAGCGATGAAACGCCGCCGCTGGCACGCTTGCTCGAAGGTGGCTTCGACCCGGACAGCCCGGTGTTGCGCCGGGTACTGAGCCTGACCGGGCAACTGATCGGCTTCCCCCGGCACCTGTCGCAGCACCCCGGTGGTTTCGTGATTTCCGAACAGCCGCTGGACAGCCTGGTGCCGGTGGAAAATGCCGCCATGGTCGATCGTACGATCATTCAGTGGGGCAAGGACGATCTCGATGCGGTCGGGCTGCTCAAGGTCGATATCCTCGCGCTCGGTATGCTCAGCGCGATTCGCCGCTGTTTCGATCTGCTGCGCCGTCATCGCCATCTGGACCTGACACTGGCAACGATTCCGCCCGAAGACAAACCGACCTACGAGATGATCAGTCGCGCCGACACCATCGGCGTGTTCCAGATCGAATCCCGCGCACAGATGTCGATGCTGCCACGGCTGAAACCGGCGAAGTTCTACGACTTGGTGATCGAAGTGGCCATCGTCCGCCCGGGGCCGATTCAGGGCGGCATGGTGCATCCGTACCTGCGCCGTCGTAACAAGGAAGAAGAGGAAACCTATCCGTCGCCGGAACTCAAGGTCGTGCTGGAAAGAACCCTCGGCGTGCCGCTGTTTCAGGAACAGGTGATGCAGATCGCCATCGTCGCTGCCGGCTACAGCCCCGGCGAAGCCGATCAGTTGCGCCGCTCCATGGCCGCGTGGAAACGCCACGGCGGGCTTGAGCCGCACAAGGAACGACTCGCCGCCGGCATGCAGAAAAACGGCTACACGCCAGAGTTTGCCGCGCAGATTTTCGAGCAGATCAAAGGCTTTGGCAGTTACGGTTTTCCCGAATCCCACGCGGCCAGTTTCGCCTTGCTGACCTACGCCAGTTGCTGGCTCAAGTGCCACGAACCGGCGGCGTTCGCCTGTGCGCTGATCAACAGTTGGCCGATGGGCTTCTACAGCCCGGACCAGATTCTGCAGGATGCGCGTCGGCATCAGTTGCAGATCCGTGCGGTGGATGTACGCGCCAGTGACTGGGATTGCAGCCTGGAACCGATCAGCGGCGCACAACCGGCGATCCGCATGGGCCTGCGCATGATCAAGGGCTTTCGCGAGGACGATGCCCGGCGTATCGCAGCGGCAAGGGCGCGCGGGGCATTCGCCGATGTCGCCGATCTGGGCGAGCGGGCCGCGCTCGACAATCGGGCGCAGGCGTTGCTGGCGGACTCCGGGGCGTTGCGCGGCTTGGCCGGTCATCGTCACCGGGCGCGCTGGGAAGTGGCCGGGGTGCAGAAACAGCTTGGCCTGTTTGCCGGTTTGCCGAGTCAGGAAGAACCCGATGTGATGCTGCCCAAACCCAGCGTCGGCGAGGATCTGCACGCCGATTACACAACCGTTGGCACCACGCTGGGGCCGCATCCGCTGGCGTTGTTGCGCGGCGAGTTGAAGGCCCTGCGCTGCCGCAGTTCGCAAGAACTGCTTGACGTTGAACACGGGCGACCGGTCAGCGTCGCCGGGCTGGTGACGGGCCGACAACGACCGGGCACCGCCAGCGGCGTGACCTTCGTGACCCTGGAAGACGAGTTCGGCAACGTCAACGTGGTGGTCTGGCGCGACCTCGCCGAGCGTCAGCGCCAGGTGCTGGTCGGCTCGCAACTGCTCAAGGTCGATGGCCGCTGGGAGCGCGAAGGCGACGTGCGCCACCTGATCGCCGGACGCCTGAGCGACCTGAGTCCACTGCTCAACGGCATTCGCGTGCAGAGCCGCGATTTCCATTGATTCCTTCCCCCCAAGCCAAACACACAACCCCTGTGGGAGCGGGCTTGCTCGCGAAGACGGTGTAGCGGTCGACCTGCCTATTGACTGGCGCACCGCTTTGGCGAGCAAGCCCGCTTCCACAGGGGAATGTGCGTCGGCAGAAAGGTCAATTCACTGGCGTCAAAAAAATTCTGTCATCAATGGTGGCACTTTGTCATAATGCCGCCCCTTTTCCGCTCCCCACCACGTTGCTGTGCCGGGACATACCGTTTTTCAATAAGGAATACCCAGTGAGAAAGATCTCCCGGATGCTGGTCTCAGGCCTTGCGATTGCCGTGCTTGGCACACTGGCCAGCACGCTTGCCGGTTGCGCCACCGAAAGCTCCCGCGCACTGCCGGTGGCCAAGGTGGAAAGCGCCACGCAAGTCTGGACCGGCGTTCGCGTGCCGATGGCGGTGGGCAAGTTCGACAACCGCTCCAGCTACATGCGCGGGATTTTCTCCGATGGCGTCGACCGTCTCGGCGGTCAGGCCAAGACCATCCTGATCACGCACTTGCAGCAGACCAACCGTTTCTCCGTACTGGATCGCGACAACATGGGCGAAATCCAGCAGGAAGCGGCGATCAAGGGCCAGGCCCAACGCCTCAAGGGTGCCGATTACGTGGTCACCGGTGACGTCACCGAGTTCGGCCGCAAAGAAACTGGCGACCACCAGCTGTTTGGCATTCTCGGTCGCGGCAAGACTCAGGTGGCCTACGCCAAGGTTAACCTCAATATCGTCAACATCAGCACCTCCGAAGTGGTGTATTCGACTCAGGGCGCTGGCGAATACGCCTTGTCCAACCGCGAAATCATCGGCTTCGGCGGCACCGCTGCCTACGACTCGACCCTCAACGGCAAAGTCCTCGATCTGGCCATGCGCGAGGCGATCAATCGTCTGGTTGATGGCATGAACGCCGGTGCCTGGAAACCGGGCAACTGATTGACGCCCATCGCAAGGAGCAACACGCAATGAATCTTTCTCTGTCTCGGCCACTCATGGCCCTGACGCTGGCCGCCAGCGCCTTGCTGGCCGGTTGCAGCAGCCCGCAAACCCTGTACCAGTGGGAAGGCTACCAACCGCAGGTCTACGAATACTTCAAAAGCGAAACGCCGACAGAAGCCCAGGCCGAAGCGCTGGAAGCCGATCTGCAAAAGATCCGCGCCAGTGGCAAAGCCGTGCCGCCGGGTTACCACGCGCACCTCGGTCTGCTGTACCTGAGCATGGGCAAGGACGATCAGATGGTGCAGCAACTGCGCACCGAGAAGACCCTGTTCCCCGAGTCCGGCATCTACATGGATTTTCTGCTTAAAAACGCCAAGAGCGGAGCTGCGCAATGATCTCGCGTGCAGTAAAACTGCTGGGCGCGGCTTTGGCGCTGACCGTACTCGGTGGCTGTGTGGCCCCCAAGAGCGTGGATTATTCGGCGTACAAACAGGCACGCCCGAAAAGCATTCTGGTGCTGCCGCCGCTGAACACCTCTCCGGACGTCAAGGCCTCTTACAGCCTGTTGTCACAGGTGACGTTTCCGCTGGCCGAGGCCGGTTACTACGTGCTGCCGATCACGCTGGTGGATGAAACCTTCCGCCAGAACGGCCTGACCACCCCGGATGACATTCATCAGGCGCCGGCCAACAAACTGCAGGAAATCTTCGGCGCCGATGCGGCGCTGTACATCACCGTGACCGAATACGGTACGCGTTACATGGTCATCAGCAGCGAAACTGCAGTGACGGCGACGGCGAAACTGGTCGACCTGAAGTCCGGCACCACCTTGTGGACCGGCTCCGCTCGGGCGTCGAGCGAAGAGGGCAACAACAACGGTGGTGGCGGTCTGATCGGCATGCTGATCACGGCGGCGGTAAAGCAGATCATCAACAGCTCCACCGATGCCGGTTATCCGATTGCCGGTGTGGCCAGCAATCGTCTGTTGTCGGCCGGACATCCAGCGGGGCTGCTGTATGGGCCGCGCTCGCCGAAATACGGCACGGACTGACAGCGTAAATCAAAAGATCGCAGCCTGCGGCAGCTCCTACAGAGGGAACTCGTTCCAATGTAGGAGCTGCCGCAGGCTGCGATCTTTTTGCTTTAAACACCCTTGATCAAGAACCTGCATCTTCAGCCTGAAGGCGATATCCTGCGCGACAGTTCATGCGCCACGGCAACGTTGCCAGCACTGAAGGAGCTTTCGAGTGACCGAGAAGAAACCGGAAACCACGGTCGACCGCGTCTACCAAGGGGTTTACGAGGCGATCAGCAAGCGTTCGCTACGCCCGGGAATGAAACTGGGCGAGGCCTCGCTGGCCGAGTTGTTTAATGTCAGCCGCACGTCGGTGCGTGCCGCACTCAAGCAACTGGAGGCCGATGGACTGGTGACCACCGAGCCCAATAAAGGTGCATCGGTGTCGTTGCCGAGCAACGAAGAGATCCGCTCACTGTTCGAAACCCGGCGCCTGATCGAGATCGGTATTGTCACCGAGTTATGCCGACGCAAGGACATTGCCGCCATGCAGGTCCTGCGCGAACACCTGCTGCTGGAGGATGAGGCCCACGCGGCCGGCGATCACCCGCGGCTGATCTACCTGCTCGGCGAGTTCCACCTCAAGCTGGCCCGCAGCCTTGACAACCCGGTGTTGCTCGACTGGTTCCAGAAGCTGATTTCCCGCGCCTCGCTGTACATTGCCGCGCTGGACGACGACAGCCATGAAGCCTGTCGCGACAATGAACATCTGCGCCTGATCGAGTACATCGAGGCCGGTAATCAGAGCGCCGCGATCGAGTTGACCTGCACGCATTTGAACGGCATCGAGAAGGCGATTCTGGACGTCGCCGCCAAGATGAAAACTGGCTACCATCCGCTCAAACACCTGATCGGTGTGTAATCCTGAATTGGCTTGAAAATCGGCTATACCTCTAATGAAACCAATGCGCTCGACGGTGCTCGAAACAGACGGGCATCGCGTCATTTTGGCGTCGCGATCAGTCGGACAAACACCACAGGACACCGAGTCAGTCGATGCAGTTTTTATCCGATAGCCACGGTTGTGACGGCTGGCAAGGCGAGATGGCCGGGCGCATCTGTGCGTTCGACTGGAGCCTGACCGAACTGGGGCCGCTCAATACCTGGCCCACCAGTCTGTGCAGCGCCGTGCAGATGATGCTCGCCTCGCCATTGCCGATGGTCATGCTCTGGGGGCCTGCCGGCTACATGATCTACAACGATGCCTATTCGCAGTTTGCCGGCGGTCGCCATCCGTATCTGCTCGGCACCCCGGTGGAACTGGGCTGGCCGGAGGTCGCCGAGTTCAACCGGCATGTGCTCGACACCTGTCTGGCGGGCGGTACCTTGTCGTTTCGCAACAAGGAGCTGGTGCTGCTGCGCGACGGGGCTCCCGAAGACGTCTGGATGGATCTGTATTACAGCCCGGTGGCCAACGATAAGGGACGGCCGGCCGGCGTGATGGCGATGGTGGTGGAAACCACCGAGTTCATGCATTCCGAGCGCAAGCGTCGGGAGGCCGAGCAAGCTTATCGCGCCGATAACGAGCGCGTGCGCCTGGCACTTAACGCCGGGGCGTTGCTCGGCTCGTTTGTCTGGGATGTGAAAAACAATGTCCTTTCTGCCGATGAGCGTTTCGCTCGCACTTTCTCGTATCCGCCGAATCAAGACCTGAGCGACCTGCCGCAACACGTCACCGAAGCGCACATTCATCCCGATGATCTGCCTTGGGTGCATGATCGCGTCAGCCACTCGATGCAGACCGGCGAGCCCTACAATGCCGAATTCCGTGTACTGCGTCCGGACGGCGGCTACAGGTGGGTGCTGGCCAGCGGCGCTTGCGAGTTCAACGAACAAGGCGAAGCGTTCCGTTTTCCCGGCGTGCTGATCGACATCCATGAACGCAAGACCGCTGAAGAGTCGCTGCTCAAATTCACTCGCAACCTCGAACAGCGAGTGGCCGATGAGGTCGGTGCACGATTGGCTGCCGAGGAACAATTGCGTCAGTCGCAGAAACTTGAATCCATTGGCGGGCTGACGGGGGGCGTCGCTCACGACTTCAATAACCTGTTGCAAGTGATCGCCGGCAACCTGCATCTGCTGGCCCGTCACGAACCGGACAACGCCAACGTGCAGCGCCGGGTCAGTGCCTCGCTGGCGGCGGTCGAGCGGGGTGCCAAGTTGTCTTCGCAATTGCTCGCGTTCGCCCGACGTCAACCGTTGACCCCCGCGGTGTGCAATCCTCGGCAGATTTTCGACGGCGTTGGCGAATTGCTGCAGAGGGCTTTGGGTGAAACCATTCAGATCGATATGCAGTTGCCGCAGGAACCGTGGCACATCAACGTCGACCGTAATCAGTTGGAAAACGCCATTCTCAACCTGGCGATCAATGCCCGCGATGCAATGAAGGGCGAGGGCACCATCGTGCTCAGTGCCACCAACACTCGACTCGACCCTGAGTTTTGTGCCGGTAAAGGTCTGGTGTCCGGAGAGTTCGTCAGGGTTGCTGTCAGCGATACCGGTGCCGGGATCGCGCCGCAGATTCTCGAGCAGGTATTTGAACCGTTCTTCACCACCAAAGCTGACGGCCAAGGCACCGGCCTGGGTCTGAGCATGGTCTTTGGTTTCGTCAAACAAAGCGGTGGCCATGTCGAGATCGACAGCACGCTCGGCGAGGGCACTCGGGTGCAGTTGTACTTCCCGCGCAGCCTGCGTCCGATCCGCGAAGAATCACCGAGCGTCGGCGATCAGTTGGGCGGTGGTCACGAGACGATTCTGGTGGTCGAAGATAACGACGCGGTGCGCGCCTCGGCGGTCGAATTGCTGCGCGAAGAGGGTTACCGCGTGTTGACTGCAGGCAACGGTGACGCCGCAATGCAAATACTGCTCGATGGCTGTGAAGTGGATCTGATTTTCACCGACGTGGTCATGCCGGGACTGATCAAGAGTTCAGATCTGGCCGCGTGGGCCAAGGTGCAGAAACCTGGCGTGGCGGTTCTGTTCACCTCCGGGCACACCCGCGACATCATCTCGCGCAATCATCAACTCAGCCCCGACACGCATCTGCTCGGCAAACCTTATGGCCCGGAAGCCTTGTTGCAGATGATTCGTGCGGTGCTTAACGACTGAGTTTGAACCCCCTCACCAAGGCAGGCTGATGACTTCCAAACGCACCTCCAAAGCGCCCGCCTGCATGGTCCGGGTGCGCGGCGCCCGCGAGCACAACCTGAAGAACGTCGACGTCGACATCCCCCGCGATGCTCTGGTGGTGTTCACCGGCGTGTCCGGATCGGGCAAGTCGTCGCTGGCGTTTTCGACGTTGTATGCCGAAGCCCAAAGGCGCTATTTCGAGTCGGTGGCGCCGTATGCGCGACGGTTGATCGACCAGGTCGGCGTGCCAGATGTCGATTCCATCGAAGGGCTGCCGCCCGCCGTGGCCCTGCAACAGCAGCGTGGCACGCCGAGCACGCGCTCGTCAGTGGGCAGCGTGACGACCTTGTCGAGCCTGATCCGCATGCTCTATTCCCGCGCCGGCAGTTACCCGCCGGGGCAGGCGATGTTGTACGCCGAGGACTTTTCACCGAATACGCCGCAGGGCGCCTGCCCGCAGTGTCATGGCCTCGGGCGGGTCTATGAAGTCACTGAAGCGCTGATGGTGCCCGACCCGAACCTGACCATCCGCCAGCGCGCCGTGGCGTCCTGGCCGCTGGCGTGGCAGGGGCAGAACCTGCGCGACATCCTCGTGACCATGGGCATCGACGTCGATATCCCGTGGCGCAAGCTGCCGAAAAAGCAGCGCGACTGGATTCTGTTCACCGAAGAAACCCCGACCGTGCCGGTGTACGCCGGACTGACGCCGGAAGAAACCCGCGTCGCCCTCAAGCGCAAGATGGAGCCGAGCTATCAGGGCACGTTCACCGGCGCCCGGCGTTACATCCTGCACACCTTCACCCACTCGCAAAGTGCGCTGATGAAGAAGCGTGTTTCGCAGTTCATGCTCGGTAGCCCGTGTCCGCTGTGCGAAGGCAAACGCCTGAAGCGCGAGGCACTCTCGGTGACGTTTGCCGGCTATGACATTGGTGAGCTGTCGCAGATGCCGTTGCTGCAAGTGGCCGAAGTGCTGCGCCCAGTGGCGGCGGCCAGTTACCTGGAACATGCCGAGGATACCGGCGACACCTTGAGTCACGCGCAAACCCGCGAGGCCCGCCAGCTGCGCGTTGCGCACGGCGCCAGTGGCCATGCCGGCGCGCCGGATGTGCGCCACACACCGAACCTGTCATTGGAAAAACGTCTGGCGGCGCAGCGCATTGCCGAGGACCTGCTGGAGCGGGTCAGCACGCTGACCGATCTGGGCCTGGGCTATCTGGCGCTGGAGCGCAGCACGCCGACCTTGTCGTCCGGTGAATTGCAGCGTTTGCGCCTGGCCACGCAGTTGGGCTCGCAGTTGTTCGGCGTGATTTACGTGCTCGACGAGCCTTCCGCCGGTCTGCACCCAGCCGATGGCGAGGCACTGTTCGAGGCCTTGCAGCGGCTCAAGGCCGATGGCAACACGCTATTTGTGGTCGAGCATGATCTGGAAACCATGCGCCGCGCCGACTGGTTGATCGACGTTGGCCCGGCGGCGGGCGAGAAGGGTGGGCAGGTGCTGTACAGCGGCCCGCCAGCGGGTCTGGCCGAGATCGACGAGTCGCAGACCCGCGCCTACCTGTTCGCTGAGCAGCAAACTTCGACACGGGCGGCGCGCAAGCCTTCGGGGTGGCTGAAACTGGACGGCATCAGTCGCAATAACCTCAACAACCTCAGTGCTGAATTTCCTTTGGGTTGCTTTACCTCGGTGACCGGTGTGTCCGGTTCGGGCAAGTCGAGTCTGGTCAGCCAAGCGTTGCTGGAGCTGGTCGGCGCGCAATTGGGGCGCCCGACTGTGGATGCCGAACCTGAAGAGCTCAGCCTTGAGGACGATGCACCGCAGGTCAGCAGCGGTCAGGTCACGGCCGGGCTGGAATCGATCAAGCGGTTGGTGCAGGTCGACCAGAAGCCCATTGGCCGCACGCCACGTTCCAACCTGGCGACTTACACCGGGCTGTTCGACAACGTGCGCAAACTGTTCGCCGCCACGCCCGAGGCGCAGGCGGCGGGTTATGACGCCGGACAATTTTCCTTCAACGTCGCCAAGGGTCGTTGCCCGACGTGTGAGGGTGAAGGGTTTGTCAGCGTCGAATTGTTGTTCATGCCCAGCGTGTACGCGTCATGCCCGACGTGTCATGGCGCTCGTTACAACCCGCAAACGCTGGCGATTGTCTGGGAAGGTTTGAGCATCGCCCAAGTGCTGCAATTGACCGTCGATGAAGCGGTGACGGTGTTTGCCGGGCAACCGGGGATTCGCCGTTCGCTGGAAGTGTTGCGGGACATTGGCCTGGGTTACTTGCGCCTCGGCCAACCGGCCACGGAACTGTCCGGCGGTGAGGCGCAGCGGATCAAACTGGCCACCGAACTGCAACGCAACCAGCGTGGCGCGACCTTGTATGTGCTGGATGAACCGACCACCGGCCTGCACCCGCGGGATGTCGATCGGTTGCTGGAGCAACTGGATAACCTGGTGACGGCGGGGCACACCGTGATCGTGGTCGAACATGAAATGCGCGTGGTCGCGCAGAGCGACTGGGTGATCGACATCGGCCCGGGGGCGGGGGATCAGGGCGGCAGGATTGTGGTGGCGGGTACACCGCAGAAGGTTGCGGCGAGCAAAAAGAGCCGCACGGCGCCGTTTCTCGCTCGCGCATTGAGCCGGTAAAGTCGGCGACCGGTATGGCCCTATCGCGATGTTTTGAACGTTGGCGCTGTGCAGGCTTCGAATCATCAAGGCCCGGCTGGTTTCAGTCGTGCTGGCCTAGAACTACGAGGTGCTTATGAGCGAGCAACAGCAAAACCAGTCCGGGGAGCCGATCAATCGCAATGATCCGGCGATTGATCCGCAAGTGCCGGGACAACCGGCGCCGACGCAACCTGCGCAGCAGCAGGGCGATACGGATCAGGCTCAAAGTGCTGATCCCGCGGTAGATCAGAAGAACCGGCACACCGATAACGACAATGAGTTCAGCCCGGGTTTCGAGCCTGAGCCGGACCGGGCGAAACCGGGGGAAGAGACCGATGCGGATATTGATACGGATGGCGGTTGATCGGCGTTGAAATGACGAATGCCGCATTGTGAAATGCGGCATTTTTTTGGAGCTTGGGGTGAGGGGAAGGCTATTTGCTCGGATGCTTGGCCTGCAATTCCTTCGCCGCTGCCAGATGTTTTTCCAGTGCTGGCAACATTTTCTGCGCGAAGGCTTTCAGCTCGGTGGCGCCTTTGACCTTGTCGTCCGTCACAGTATTGGCCTGCTTCTTGAACAGCTCGATGGTGTCTTCGTGGGCCTTGACCTGATTGTTGGCGTAGGCCGCGTCGAAGGACTCGTCGCGCATGTCGAGGATTTTCTCCTTGGCCTGTTTGACCAGCGTGGTGGTGTCCGGCACTTCGATGTCGTGGGCCTTGGCAATCGTCGCCAACTCATCGTTGGCTTTGCCATGGTCGGTGATCATCATTTCGGCAAACTTCTTGATGTCGGCCGATTGGCTTTTTTCCAGGGCCAGTCGGCTGGTTTCGATTTCGGCGATGCCACCGGCGGCAGCGTTATCGACGAAATCGTTGTCAGTGGCGGCGAATGCGCTGCCCATGCCAGTGCTCAAAGCGACAGCCAGAAAGAGATGACGCAGGTTGAATCCGTCCATTGGTGTAACTCCACGCAGTTTGTTGTGAGCGTTATGCAATGGAGGCGGGGCGGCGGAGAAAGGTTTTATCGCATTTGCGACAGGGCGACGAACGGCCACCGCTGGTCTGACAGGTGGTCGACAGAACCGCCCGACCAAGGCCATTCTGAAGACTGGCCAGCGCAATCGGTCGCGTTGGCCTCCCGATCAACTGATGGAGGTGTTCCATGCCGGTTCCCCATGACCTGTTTCAGGACTTGAGTTGCACGAAGGAAGAGATCCAGCAAAAACGCACCCAGGATCCACGACTGGATTCACTGATCAACAAGTATTCCCAGGCTGACGCCGACGTGGTCAAGGCCGAAACCGCCACCTCGGACGCACCCAGTGATGACGTATTGAAAAAGCTGAAAGAGAAGCGGCTGAAGGTCAAGGACGAGATCGTCACTCACTTGCAGGCCCCGAGCTGATCCGCCGACCTGCGGTTGCTGATTGAAGGGAACGACAACTCCCCACGGCACCTCGAATGTTCAGAGTCTTCAATCAGCGACTCTTTGCGAGGTGCCTTATGAACGATCCCAAATTCCCCAGTGAAGAGCAGGGTGCATTCGACCCGGTTCCGACCCATCCTGAGCCTAATAGCCCGGCGCATACCACCGCCAATCCCGAGGAGCCTGTCGAGGATCTTCCCGAAGACGAAGATCCGGACAAGTTCGACAAGTCGTCTAACTGACAGACCGCCATCGCTGGCAAGCCAGCTCCCACAGGGATTGCGTTGTCCACACAATTCGTGACCAACCTGGTCAATTGTGGGAGCTGGCTTGCCAGCGATGGCGTCAGTCCATCCAGCGCAAATTCAGCTGGCTTACTTCAGGGCATCAGCCAACGGCAACCGCGCCATGTGCCTCGCCTTCAACGACCCGAAATACAACCAATCCCCATACTCGCGCACGGTCGTGATCGGTGAATAATTGCCACTGCTCGCGTCCTGCAGATTGGCGATCACCTTGCCCTGAAGATCCAGCCCCAGCACAAACCCGCGCTTTTCCACCGGTTTGGGCAATACGGTCAGCGCCCGCACGATCATTTTGCGCACGAACGGGTATTGGGCAGTGCCATCGAGCAAGGCATTGCGCGGTGCATACAGCGCCACCCAGAACCGGTCGCGACCATTGAAGGCGAGGTTGTCCGGTAGCCCCGGCAAGTTATCGATGAACAGGTCGTGAGTGCCTGCTTTCGGGCCGGTCAGCCAGTAGCGACTGATGCGATAGGCACCGGTTTCGTTGACCAGGACGTAGGCGTCATCCGGGCCGAGGGTCACGCCGTTGGCGAACTCCAGTTTGTCCAGCAGCACACTGGTCTTGCCGGTCTGGAAGTCATAACGCAGCAGGCGCCCGTCGCCGCCGTGCTCGATGATCGCCTCGCCATCGTGGCCGTAGCCCCAGCGGCTGCTGGCATCACTGAAATAGGCGTAATGCCCGGACTTGTCGATGGCCACATCATCGGTAAAACCAAATGCCAGGCCGTTCGCCGCGGTGGTCAAGGGAATCAATTGACCTTGCGCATCGAGCGAGAGCAAGCCTTTGACCCCGTCAGCGATCACCAACAGACCATTGGGGTGCCGCGCAAGACCCAGTGGACGCCCGCCAGTGTCGGCCAGCACTTTGCGCTGCGTGCCATCGAGGCTGGTGCGGATCAGTCGCCCGTCATGCAGCCCGGTGATCAGGAAATCGCTCTCCAGCAACAGGGCTTCCGGACCTTCGATGTCACTCGGTCCGACTTGCTCGACAGCTTTGAGGCGCTGGTTGTCCGCGTAGACGCCTTCGCTGAGGGACGGCGCCGGCGACGGTTTCCAGGCGACGGGCTCAACGTGGGTGGGCATCAGCAATAAAAACCCGATGACGACGACAATCAGCAGCCCTGCCATTCGCCGTAACTTCATGCGCTGGCCCTCATGGCTGCCAGGTGCTGCGTGACCCGGTCCCGCAGCGCCAGCATCGACGTGGCCGACTCACGCTCGATACGTCGTTTGAGCAGCAGTTGGTTGGCGATGCGCATGCCCAGACTTTCGAAGCGGTAATCGAGGGTGCGCACAAACCGCGTGCGCTCACTGTCGGCCGAGCACTCATAGGTCAACAGCAACGACAGGCCGTGATCACCCTGAGCCCGCGCACACCAGCGCCGGCCGGGCAGGTATTCGGTGACCTCCCAGCGCAGATGTCCTTCACGCCCGCCGGCGTGTATGTCTTCTTCGAAGCGCGCTCCGGCGTGCAGCGGGCCTTGCGGGCCTTCGATCTTTAGCGACGACGGGTGCCACTCGGGCCAGCGGCTGACCGTGGCGGCATAGGCGAGCACGGCGATCGGCTCGCCGGCAATGTCGATCGGGTGCTGCAGGCGGGTCATGGGCATTGGCGAATAGCTCAAAGGGGTGGCTTCCGGCTCCCAGTACAGGGTGCCGAACAGGTAGTCCATCAACGGCAGGACGATGTTGAAATTGCGCTCCTGCATGCGTTCGCGGCGGTGATGCAGTTCATGCAGGCGGCGCATCTGGCGGATCCATGGCAGGCGCGTCAGCGGGTTGTGCGGTGGCAGGTGCTCGGCGGCGTGAAACACCTCGTAGGTCAGGTAACCCAACACCATGCAGCCGCCGAACAGACCGGCGACGTTGGCGTTGATCTGTGCGAACAGCCACCACAGCGGCAGGGTGATCAGCAGCGTGTGAATCACGATCAGCCATGCCGGGAACAGAATTACCCGCCAGTCGCGCGCGCTGTCGTAGGTCATGTGGCCGGGGGTGAAGAAGCTGTGATGGTCACCCGCGTGCCGGGCGTAAAACAGTTTGGCGAAGGTCTTTTTGTGGTGGCCGAGATGGCGATGAACCATGTACACGCCGAAGTTGAACAACACCAGGGTCAGCGGCACGGTCAGCCATTCCAGCCAGCTCACCCGCTGTACGCTACTCCAGAACACGCCGATGGCCAGCACACCGAACAGCAGCACGAAGGCGCCGTGCAGCCACGGGTTGTAAAACGGGTGGATCGCCGCGCGATAGCGGCTGCGAAATGCCTCGGTGGTCTGCCTCACTGCGTTCACCTGTCGGTATTGTTGTTATACCCGGCAGATTAGCCGATCCGGCCGTTTGTGCAGGCCGATGCTTGAGGTCACTTGCGCCATGATCCGGTGAAAAACGGCAGATTCAGCTCAACGGATTCCAGCGTTGCGACCAGTCGTCATCAGTGCGGATCACTTCACGTAGCAGATCGAAGGCCTGCTGCAACGTCGTCGAGTCGCGGTCGCGTGAATACACCAGATAGGTTGGATAGCCGAATTCCGGGGCTTTGCTCACCGCCTCCAGTGCGCCGGTTTCCAGATAGGTGCGCACGACGCGAGTGCGGAAGTAGCCGCTGCCGCCGTGTTCGAGAATGTACTGCAGGGCCAACGGGCCGAGATTGAAACTCAGCGCCGCTTTGGCTTTCTCCGGCAGGGCGGCATCGTGCTGGCGCCGGAAATCCGGGCCCCAGTCGATGTACACGTAGGGATCGGGGCGCTCAGTTGAGCGCACCAGGATCAGTTTTTCTTCCAGCACCTGCTCGACCTGCAGGCCGGGCCAGTATTCCGGCTGATAGACCAGTGCTGCGTCCAGCACACCGAGTTCGAGTTGGCGCAGCAGGTTTTCACCGTCGCGGATTTCCATGCGCAGGGCGTGGCTAGGGATCTTCTCGCGCAGTTCGGCAGCCCAACTGAGCATCAACGGGTTGCACAGGCTGACTTCGCCGCCAATGTGCAGCACGTTGTGATAACCCTCGGGCAGCGGCAGGTCGCGCCGCGCCGCCTCCCAGGTCTGCACCAGTTGATTGGCGTAGATGACGAAGGCTTCGCCATTGGCCGTCAGCTTCGCCCCGGCGCGGTTGCGCACGAACAGGGTACTGCCCAACTGGCTTTCGAGTTTCTGGACACGGGCGGTGATCGCCGTTTGCGTGACGAACAACTTTTGTGCCGCGGCGGCGAGGCTGCCGTGGCGGACGATTTCCAGAAAGGTGCGGGCGAGGTCGATGTCCATGGGCGGGCCGGTGTTTGAGGTGGCGCGCATTGTAAGTGCTGCCTCGGGATCGCGTCATCGTTCATCGCTGGCAAGCCAGCTCCCACAGGTTTTCTCGTCGTACACAAAATTTTGAACACGATTGAGCCCTGTGGGAGCCTGGCTTGCCAGCGATGTGGCCGTGAGGGACGGTGAAGATCAGTCGACCCGCTCAACCTCACGCACCCGCGCCCAATCCGCCACCAACCGCGCCGGCGTGCCACAAGCCTTGCGCTTGTAGACAAAATGGCGGCACTTCTCGGCAAACCCGCTGCGGTTGTAAAGCATGTCTTCCTGCATTTCCTGTAACTCGCTTTCGCGGCATTGCTGGATCAACACCTGATCAGCCCGCGGCTTGCGCTCACGCATTGCGGCATAGGTCGGATCAGTCAAAACACTGTTGGCGCGTTGCAGCAGCCACAGGGAAAACTCGTCCGGGCAGCGCGGGCCGATTTCCTGGACCATGCCCAGTTGCAGCGCTTGGGTGGCACTCACCGGCAGACACGCCTGAGTCAACTGCTCAGCCATCGCCGGGCCGACAGCACGCGGCAAGCTGTAGGTCCAGTATTCCGAACCGTACAGGCCCATGCTCTTGTAATGCGGATTGAGCACAATATCGGCGCGGGCGAAGACGATGTCGGCCGCCAGTGCCAGCATCACGCCGCCGGCACCGGCGTTACCGGTCACACCACTGACCACCAGTTGCCGCGCCGTCAGCAGCTCTTCACAGACATCGTCAATTGCCTGAATATTTGCCCAGGCTTCGGCGCCCGGGTCTTCGGCGGCCTGGATCACATTCAGGTGCACGCCGTTGGAGAAACTGCCGCGCCCGCCCTTGATCAGCAATACCCGAGTGTCGCGGGATTTGGCCCAGCGCAACGCTTCAACCAGGCGTTGGCATTGTTCGGTGCTCATGGCGCCGTTGTAAAACTCGAACGTCAGTTCACCTACATGGCCTGATTCACGATAACGGATCGGTTGATACGCCTCTTCACTGAACGGCTGGCTGGCAATGGACCAATTGAGTGTCGGCACCTCGGTCAGTTGCGCGGCCAGCACATGCCGCGCCGGTTGCTTGAAGGTTTCCTCACCGGGTTGTGGTTTGCGCCGCAACGAGCCGATCCACAGGCTGTGATCACCGGTCGCCACCAGCACCGCATCGTCATGCACCGCGAGGATCTCGCCGGGGATGCCGCTGCGCGAGTCAAGGTGTGCGTCATACAGGTAATACTGCCCGCCACTCAGGCTCGCCAGCACACCGGGCTGGCCATCAGCGGCGTCGATGCAGCGTTTGATGAAGCGTGAGCAGTCGTGCCAGCTGAAGGTGCGGTCGGCCTGCTTCATGTTCGGCTGCAAGCGGCCGCGCACCTTGGGGTCTGAGTAATCCAGTGCAACCGGCACAAAACCGTCGACGAATTTCTCGACCACTTCGCGAATACAGCGAATCGCCGCGTCACTGACCCGACCGTTGTACAACTCGGATTTGCGCAGGCCAGCCGGCAGGTTGAATTCACTGGTGGCCCAGACCGGCCCGGCGTCCATTTCCTCGACCGCTTGCAGCGCGGTCACGCCCCAGCTCGACAGCTCATTGGTGATCGCCCAGTCCAGCGCACTGGCGCCACGGTCGCCGACGATGCCGGGATGGATGATCACCACCGGGCGTTCGGCGTTGCTCCACAGCGCTTGCGGCACGCGGTCTTTGAGGAACGGACAGATGACCAGATCGGCGCCGCTGTGTTCGATCTGTTCACACACCGAGGTTTCGTCGGTAAACACCACGACGCTGGGTGAATGCCCGGCCTGGCGCAGTTCCAGCCAGGCCCGCTGAGTAAGGCCGTTGAACGCCGACGACAGCAGAATGATCTTGAGTGAGCGCATGATGAACGTTCTTCCTTGAATGGGGATCAGCCGCGGGCTCCCGGGGAGCCGTCCTTGGCCTTCGATGGAGCAGGAAGATTAATCAGAGGTTGGCAGCACAGCAGTGACCGAGGTCAACGTTGTGTCAGCCAGTATTGGTGCGGCGATGAAGTGTCTTGTGTTCAAAAATTGGCTGGGCTGATTTTTGCTTGCTTCAAATGTTTGGCGGGGGGTGTCAGAAATTTTGTGTTCGGGCATAACATGAGTAAGAGGTGCATGTATGCCAACCAAAAAGAAACCCCTGCGTGACCTACCAAAAATCCCCAAGGAGCTGCTCGAAGAGTTCGGTGAGGGGCTGATTACCGCAGAGGCTATTGAAGACGCTTCTGCGGCCTTCAAGAAGGCCTTGATTGAGCGAGCATTGAGTGCCGAGCTCGGTCACCACCTGGGGTATCCGCCGGGCGCGCAGCGCCCAGAGGATGAAACCAACCAGCGCAATGGCAAAACGGGCAAGACGATTTTGACGGGGGATGGCCCGCTGCGGCTGGAGATTCCCCGTGATCGGGATGGCAGTTTTGCCCCCATTCTGATCCCCAAGCATGAGCGGCGTTACACCGGTTTTGATGACAAGATCATCGCCATGTATGCCCGAGGCATGACCGTTCGAGAAATCCGCGCTTTCCTCTCTGAGCAATACGGGACGGACGTTTCCCATGACTTCATCAGCTCAGTCACGCACGAGGTGATGGAGGAAATTGGTGCGTGGCAACAGCGACCGCTTGAGCCGATGTACCCAGTCATTTTCTTCGATGCGCTGCGGGTCAAGATCCGAGAAGAAGGCCTTGTCCGCAACAAGGCGATTTACTTGGCGCTGGGTGTTTTACCCGATGGAACGCGCGATATTCTTGGTATCTGGATCGAAAACACCGAGGGTGCGAAGTTCTGGATGAAGGTCTTCAACGACCTCAAGACCCGCGGCGTAGAGGACGTGCTGATCGCCGTGACTGACGGTCTCAAAGGCATGCCAGAGGCGCTAAGCGCAGTATTTCCGGCAACAACGCTGCAAACATGCATCGTCCACTTGATCCGCAACAGCCTCGATTACGCGGCGTGGGACAAGCGCCGTGAGCTGGCCAAGGCGCTAAAACCGATCTATCAAGCCATCAACGCAGAAGCGGCTGAGGAAGCACTGGATGCCTTTGAAAATGGCCCTTGGGGTAAGCAATACCCAACGGTGGTGGCGGCCTGGAGACGAGCCTGGGATCGAGTGATTCCATTTTTTGTCTTCCCGCCTGCCATTCGAAAAGTGATCTATACGACCAACGCTATCGAAAGCATCAACGCTCAGCTACGCAAGATCATCAAGACCCGGGGCCACTTCCCGACGGATGACGCAGCGACCAAGCTGATCTGGCTTGGGCTGCGTAACATCACGGCAAACTGGGGCTCGGCGGCTCATGACTGGAAGAGTGCGATGAACCAATTTGCGATTCTGTACGGAGATCGATTTATCAGGCCGACCTGGTAAAACCCGGCCTGCCTGACGGCAGGCCATTACCGGCCCGCACACAAAAAATCTGACACTCTCGTTTGGCGGCAGACGCAAAAATCCCGCCACCAGGGCGGGATTTGTGTGAAGCGCAAAGCAGTCTTACGAAGGGAACAGCTCGGACAGTTTCATCGCCAGCATCATGTCGCCTTCAGCGCGCAGTTTGCCGCCCATGAACGCCTGCATGCCGTCGGTCGAACCGTCGACGATGCCTTCCAGGGTTTCGCCGTCCATCACCAGCGTAACCTGGGCGTCCGGGTTCTCGCCTTCTTGCAGCTCGCAGGTGCTGTCTTTGACGATCAGCGAGAAGTTTTTGGTGTCGTCGATGCGGAAACCGAAGACCAGATCCAGACCGGCAGCGGCGGCTGGGTTGAACTTGGCTTTCATTGCTTGTACGGCATCAGCTACGGAGGTCATGGTTCGATCCTTTCTTGGTTATAGGCGCTGGTTGATAACAGCAAGGTTCACAGTAATCCGGACTCAACGGAAAGTGATGAGTTCCGGTGTCTTCAGCAGTTGCAGATGCGCATGACTGTTGAAGGAGGCCAAAGCCACCTCGCGACCGCGGAACTTCAGCTGGTTGAGCGAGGTGTTGACGATTTGCCAGTTCAATTCAAAGGCCTGTTTGGCAGGCATTTGGGTAATGAGGTGGAGCAGGGCGGTGATGGTGCCACCGGAAGTGAACACGGCGATTTTCTGGTTTTTCTCTGCTTGCTCAAGAATCCGGTGAAGCCCGGCCTGCACCCGTTCGACGAAACACAGCCAGCTTTCCAGCCCCAGCGTATCGTATGTGCCGGCCAGCCAGCGCTCGATGATCAAGGCAAAAATGCGCTGAAACTCGCCACGGTTCTGCGCGACATTGCGCAGGATGTCGAGTGCTTCAGGTTCGTCAGGCAGCATCGCCGGGAGCAGGGCACGGATCACCGCGTCGGCATCGAATTCATTGAAGGCGGAATCGGTTTCCAGCGTCGGTACCGAAAGGCCTTGGGCGCTGAATTGTTCCAGGGCGCTGGTGGCCGTGTGTTGCTGGCGGCGTAAATCACCTGCGAGGCAGCGATCGAAGCGGATGCCCAGTTCAGCGAGGTGCTGACCGAGGATTTCTGCCTGACGCACACCGATCGGTGACAGGACGTCATAGTCGTCTGCACCAAAGGAGGCCTGGCCATGTCGAATCAAGTAGATGCTGCCCACGTCCGCGTCTTCCCGGTACGTTGAAGGTTTGGCGAGGTTATGAGGATGACGGAGTGCTGTCAATGAAAAAACATACGCTTGTTTGAAATGCCCGTTACAGGCTTGTTGCTGAAGGTTTCACGGCTGGCCGACGGGCCGGCGCATGGGTATGCTGGAGCCATCCCGCGTGTGTCGCACATCCACGCATCGTTTTAAGGAGTCTCTTCTTCAGGAATCCTCGTAAAGATAACGCTGAGGCTGCCCTGTCAGATTATTACTGCCATTCTTTACACACATCACGAACAGCCAATCCGGCCATCCAACCAAAGGCAAGCAACCAAATGTAGTAGCCGTAGGTGTATCCAATGATGGTGAACCTACCGTCTTCGTCGTACCAAGTAACGAGCTGCAATTGCACTGACAGTCCGGCTAGCAATGCGAAAACGGCATAGATGAAGCTCCGCTTGACGTTCCGAGTCCGGTAAGCAGCGATGAACAAGGGGTTTGCTAACCAAGCGACGTAACCGTAGACCATTGACAATAACCCCAATACAAATGCCCACCATCCCGGTAAAGTGTCTTGAGTGAGCGTTTCATAAAGCCAGTTATCATCTTCTTGTCGCACCGCTGGCAGCAAAAGGCTCAACAAGTAAAGAGCCATGCCGATATCGCGAAGTTCGAGACGGCGCTTGGGCCACGTCATTGTCGTGATGCTCCGTTGCCGTTTGACTTTCTTCGTTTGTTGGCCATATGTGCCTAAAGCCGAAAAGGGTCAGGTTCGCCGGCACACCGTTTTAAACGGGTGATAACGTCGGGGGGCGTCTTGTTAATGTCTACTCTTCCCGATTCCGTGAGATATATGTCTATCGTTGCCCAGCGCTTGGGTGTTATGTCGATACATCTCATACTGCCCTTGATGGGTCCCCAAAAGAAAACCATAAAGAAGTCTTCATCGGGGAATATGTGACCAACATCAGATGTGGCTTCTCCCGGCAGCATTCTCTCTCTATGGATGTCGTGCTGCGTATCCCAGACCAATCGAAGTTCATCCTTACCTTCTTTGGAGTAATGAATAATTACGCCGGGGGTGGCAGTATACCAAGCCGCCAACAGGGCAATTAATGCGAAGAGAACGACATGACGGGCCTTAATTTTTCTCGCATTGATGATCAATGACACCTGCTCCCCATTCTTGTGGTGCAACCGAAAGAACCTCATCCATCACCATTTTCGCTGTGATGCCACCATTAGGATGCTGGTTAAAAAGTTTAATACCAATACCGACAGATATCCGGTCGGGATCGTCGTCCCATGCGCGGAGTCCCTCGACGTTCTCGGCACGTTGAGGCCCTCGGTGTTTTCTTCTTTCCTGTGGTTTTGTTATGTCAGTGAGCGCCCCGACAGAGTCTGAGACTATCTGCTCCAACCCTGCACCGTCGGCCAGTACGCTCTCTGAAAGACCACCTGCGCGCCCAACATAGCCATAGTGGATGTTGGACCAAATATCATAGAAGTATTCGTACTCGCCTTGCTTGTGGTAATACCCACCGAACTTCTTATGGATTTTCGGCTTGTGGTCCCAATCCCGATACTGCCCCACGCGCTCAGTCCAGATCGCCATAGCAGCAGCGCCATTTGCAGCACCAATAGCTTGTGGGCTGCTCGCACCTACTTGGGCATACCAAGGCAGCTCCATTTGCTTACGGGTTTCTTCCGCAACGTCATAGCTGAGCAGTTCCTTCATCTTCAGGACAGATGGGTGGTGGATGTTGTTGTTCATCTCGTCGGCTATATATGCCGCCAGTTCTTCCATCATGTCTGGGTCTTTGCAGACGGCAGGTTCCGCTTTCTCTTCAGGTTTCTCCTCGGGCTTCTTACCAGCAGCCTTAGGGTCTACCAAAGCGTTCGCCGCTAAGGCTTTCTCTTTGAGATTCGGGTCGGCCAACAAGGTCGCCATCTTCTCATCGTCTACGGAACCGTCTGGCCGGAAGGCTCCCAGCGCCATGAAGTTAATAATGGTCGCGCCACCAGCGTCACCCATGACAAAGCCACCACCGACATCGCCTGAGCCCGTGATGATCGTCCCACCGTGACTGGTAGGGCTCCCTAAGTGGGCCATAGGACGGCCATTCACCTGAATAGAAGGAAAGCCTGTAGTGATGACTGCACCACACCCACAGTGGACTTGCCCCTACAAAACCGGACACCAACTCTCCGTTAAATTGATGCAGCTGCCAAGCGCCTGAACTCCCTCGGTGAACGGTAGTTCAAGGCGCTGTGCGGATGCTGCTCGTTGTAGTGTTCGAAGGCAATCGCCAGGTTACGCAGCGCCGTTTCCCGATCCGGCTTGGGCATGTGCGCCACGTAGTCACGCTTGATCGTCTTCACGAAGCTCTCGGCCATGCCATTACTCTGCGGGCTACGCACTGGTGTGGTCACCGGCTGCAAGCCGATCTGCCGAGCAAACAGGCGCGTCTGTTCGGCGGTGTAGGCCGAACCGTTATCGCTGAGCCACTGCACCGGCGTTGCAGGCAGTTGATCACCGAAGCGCTTCTCCACACTTTCCAGCATCAAGTCGCGGATATCATCGCCGCTGTACCCGGTCGGGCTCGCGACCCAGCCGATGGCTTCGCGATCACAGCAGTCCAGGGCGAAGGTCACGCTCAGTTTAGCGCCGTCCTCACAACGGAACTCAAAGCCGTCCGAGCACCAACGCGTATCGCTGGTTTGCACCGCAATACGGCCTTCGTGCCGACGCGGCACGCCGGGTTGTTTGATCCGGCGCTCAAGCAGCAGGTTGTGATCACGCATCACCCGGTAAACTCGCTTCACGTTGATCGCAGGTAGCAGCTGGGTTTCACGGGCGCGACGCAGCAATCCCCAGACTCGATGGTAGCCATAGCTGGGCAGCTCGCTGACCTGTTGCTGGATTTCGGCCACCAACTCAGCGTCGTTCACAGGCCTGCTTCGCCGTGTCTTGGGCGATACCGATTGCTTGATTCGAACCGTTAATTGCGAGCGCGCCACACCGAGACATTCGCTGACCAGTTTCACTGGTCGTCCCCCGGCAACAAGGGTGAGTGCGCAATCCATTTTCGCGACCGGGCGATCTCCACGGCCTCTTTGAGGATTTCCGCTTCCATCGTTTTCTTGCCCAACATCCGTTGCAGTTCACGGATCTGCTTGAGCGCATCGCTCAGCTCTGAGGCCGGTACCACGGCTTCGCCAGCACTGACCGCCGATAGACTGCCGTCCTGGTACAGCTTGCGCCACAGGAACAACTGGTTGGCATTGATGCCGTTGCGCCGAGCCACGACCGAAACGCTTTGTCCTGGTTCAAGGCTCTCTCGAACCATGGCCAGCTTTTGCTCTGGGCTCCAGCGACGACGCCGCTCCTGGCCCAAAAGCTCACCACTCTTATCGTTGCTATTAGTCATAAACATAACCGTTTGCCTATCCCTTATCGTAAGGGGGAAACGGTGTCCTGTCTTTCATGGGGCTCGTTCACACAGGTATCTCCAACACGAGCGGATCCCATGAAGTTGATATTCACGTCACCGGAGGCGGAAGCGATAGGTGTAGTCCCGTGACCGGGTAAAGGGCAGACGTGTTTGTCACCCAGTCGTGCAGAAGAAATCATTGAGCATCGTCCTTGCGTCTTTCGTCCATAGACAATAACCAGCCTTTAGGCGAGCGCGTGGGAGGCTACCGGAAACGGAAGGGCAGGTCAGTAGGAAAAGTCTTGATTTGAGTGAAACAGAGAGTCTCGTTTGTGCGACCTCCCTGCAACTCATGCCTCCAAGACAAAACTGTGAGGAAGGGCTAACTATTCTGATCGGGGAGATTTGTCACCTTCATTGATAGTGCTTGATTCCCTGCCAGCACCTCAATTATGCCCTTACGGATTGTTGCCTGTTGCGCTTCCGTATCAGCATGATAACGCGGTGCATACGACGAGTTTTTGATGTGTGTCTTATCGAAATCGTAGTTAAGGATGGTCTGAAGTAGTCACGCTTTTCTGGCTGACTTCAGCCTCCGCTGATTTTGAAAACGGCGAATCGACCAAAACGATCAGATCATCCGCGTATTTCTGCGCTTTTAGCCGCCGCGAGCACCTCGCAACGGTCATTTCCCACATTACAGGCGCACCTCTCCTGTACTCGTCAGTAAATGTCGGCGTGCCATCCACAGATTCGACAGCGCGAATAGCGTCACCAGTTGCGCGGTGTTTTTGGCCAGGCCACGGAAGCGCGTTTTCACAAAACCGAACTGGCGCTTGACCACCCGAAACGGGTGCTCGACTTTGGCGCGCACCTGGGCCTTGGCCTTCTCGATCTTGCGCTTGGCTTTGTATAGAGCGCTACGCTTACCCAGCTTTTTGTAAGTACTGCGGCGTGCCGCGATCTGCCAGATCACCTCGCGCCCATCATGCTCGGTACGTTTCTCGACGCCGGTATAACCGGCATCGGCGCAGACCACGTTCTCCGCACCGTGCAGCAATTTGTCCACCTGAGTGACATCCGCCACGTTGGCGGCTGTGCCCACCACGCGGTGCACCAGACCTGACTCGTCATCCACACCGATGTGCGCTTTCATGCCGAAATAGTACTGGTTGCCCTTCTTGGTTTGGTGCATTTCTGGATCGCGTTTACCGTCCTTGTTCTTGGTCGAGCTGGGCGCATTGATCAGCGTGGCATCGACAATGGTGCCTTGGCGCAACGACAACCCTCGGTCACCCAGATAGCCATTGATCACGGCCAGGATGCCGGCAGCCAGCTCGTGTTTCTCCAGCAGTCGGCGGAAGTTGAGGATGGTGGTTTCGTCGGGAATACGCTCCAGATTCAGCCCGGCGAACTGCCGCAGGATGGTGGTCTCGTACAGCGCTTCCTCCATCGCTGGATCGCTGTAACCGAACCAGTTCTGCATCAAATGTACACGCAGCATCGTCATCAACGGATAAGCCGGACGACCGCCTTCACCCTTCGGGTAGAACGGCTCGATCAGTTTGATCAAGCCGTTCCACGGCACCACCTGATCCATGTCGATCAAGAACAACTCTTTGCGGGTCTGCTTACGCTTGCCTGCGTACTCGGCGTCAGCGAAGGTCATCTGTTTCATCGGAAAGCTCGGCGGGTGGAGTCCCGGTATTTTGCCAAAATCAGGAAGTCTTCTTCAGAGTTTCCTTAAGAACTACCGCCATTTTGTGCAGCAGTTCTGCCAGCAAATCAATTCTTTTGGTATCCCATTGTTCCGGCGATAGTTTGTCGTTACACAGGAGGTCGTGATACTCCTTCTATGCTTCAACCACGGCTTTTTCCTTCTTGTGACTTTTCATGAACTCAAGGTCAATGCGATTTAGGGCCTCGACATGACCCCAAGAAATCACATAGCCACGAGTAGCCATCAGTGTTTTGAAAATACTTAACTTGCGACCCCTAATCTCGTTTCGCTCGTCCAGATATCGTGTCGCCTGTACTGCAAAAAATGGACTGAGCAGAGTTACCAAGATGATTAGCCAATCCGAGATGGTTACTTTGTCCACGTTCAAGCCCTTTATTTACGGGTGGGATCATGGCTGGGACTGACCTACGATTTCGCTGCCAACCATCGCACTGTGACAGCATAGGTCTCCTTGAGAATCTGGCAGAAAAATCTCAATGACCACCTCAATCAGGTTCTGCCCTCGCGTCCCCCCGTAGGCCCTCCCGCCTCAGCCTTATCGCGCGCTTGCCTGAGCCTTATCGTGCCCGCGCAGGCCTCTGGAAGTGGCCATTCGAGGTGTCACAAACCGTTAGACTTCCGTTAGAACAGTGTTAGACATCGGCTGAAAGACGCCCGTAGAATGGGGCTCAAATGCCTCATTGGATGCCTTATGGAGTTTTTCACCGAATACGCCAGTTTCCTGGCCAAGACCGTCACCTTGGTGATCGCCATTCTGGTGGTGCTCGCCAGTTTTGCCGCGATGCGCAGCAAGGGCCGGCGCAAGTCGGCGGGGCAGTTGCAGGTCAGCAAGCTCAATGATTTCTATAAAGGTCTGCGCGAGCGGCTGGAGCAGACCTTGCTCGACAAGGATCAACTCAAGGCCCTGCGCAAGGGCGAGGCCAAGTCCGAGAAAAGCGAGAAGAAGCAGAAGAAAAAGCCCGAAGCCAAACCACGGGTGTTCGTGCTCGACTTCGACGGCGACATCAAGGCCTCTGCCACCGAAAGCCTGCGTCACGAAATCACCGCGCTGCTGACCCTCGCCACACCAAAGGACGAAGTCGTCCTGCGTCTGGAAAGCGGCGGCGGCATGGTTCACAGCTACGGTCTGGCCTCATCGCAACTGGCGCGTATCCGCGAAGCCGGCGTGCCGCTGACCGTGTGCATCGACAAGGTCGCGGCGAGCGGCGGCTACATGATGGCGTGCATCGGCGAGAAGATCATCAGTGCGCCGTTCGCGATTCTCGGCTCGATCGGTGTGGTCGCGCAGTTGCCCAACGTCAACCGCCTGCTGAAGAAGCACGATATCGACTTTGAAGTGCTGACCGCCGGTGAATACAAGCGCACCCTGACCGTGTTTGGCGAAAACACCGAAAAGGGTCGTGAGAAGTTCCAGGAAGACCTGGACATCACCCATCAACTGTTCAAGAACTTTGTCGCCCGCTACCGGCCGCAACTGGCCATCGATGACGTGGCCACCGGGGAAGTCTGGCTCGGCGTTGCGGCGCTGGACAAACAACTGGTCGATGAACTCAAGACCAGCGATGAATACCTGGCGCAGAAAGCCAGACAGGCCGAGGTTTATCACCTGCATTACGCCGAACGCAAAAGCCTGCAGGAACGCATCGGCATGGCCGCCAGCGGTTCGGTCGATCGCGTGCTGTTGAGCTGGTGGAGTCGTTTGACCCAGCAACGCTTCTGGTAAACAGTCAGGCATAAAAAACGCCGGTCAATGACCGGCGTTTTTTTATCCGCAGTAAACCGTTTGGCTTAGCGGCGACGGAACAGCGGCAGCGGTTCGTCGGTGGCTGCCTGATACGTCACCGAGAAGTCCTTGAGGCCTTCCAGGGCTTCGTACGGGTCTTTGTCTGCACGCACGGCAAAGGCGTCGAAGCCACAGCGGTGCATGTAGAACAACTGGTCGCGCAGCACGTCGCCAATCGCCCGCAGTTCGCCTTTGAAGCCGTAACGGTCACGCAGCAGGCGCGCGTTGGAGTAGTTGCGGCCGTCGGTGAATGCCGGGAAGTTCAGCGCGATGACCTGGAATTCAGCCACGTCGTCACCGATTTCCTCGGCTTCTTCGTCGGCGTCCAGCCATACACCCAGGCCGCCATCGCGGGCCTTGAGCATGCGGCTGTGTTCGCGCCAAAGTTGCAATGGAACGATCAGATCGTCGCAGTTGCTGATCTCGTCGATATTGAAATCCTTTAGCAGCAGGTGCCAGGTTTCGTCGACGACTTCGTTGTTCTTAATGATTCGCTGCATAGACGCGTTCCTTGAAGAGGTCGATGCCAATACGCTGATAGGTGTCGATGAAGCGTTCGTCTTCGGTACGTTGTTCCACGTACACGTCGATCAGCTTCGAGATGACGTCAGGCATGGCTTCCTGGGCGAACGACGGGCCGAGGATCTTGCCCAGGCTCGCATCACGGCTGGCGCTGCCGCCGAGGGAGACCTGGTAGAACTCTTCACCTTTCTTGTCCACCCCGAGGATGCCGATATGGCCGACGTGGTGGTGACCGCAGGCGTTCATGCAACCGGAGATGTTCAGGTCCAGCTCGCCGATGTCGAACAGGTAGTCCAGGTCGTCGAAACGGCGCTGGATCGATTCGGCAATCGGGATCGACTTGGCGTTGGCCAGCGAGCAGAAATCACCGCCAGGGCAGCAGATGATGTCGGTCAGCAGGCCAATGTTCGGCGTGGCGAAACCGCCTTCACGCAATTCGCCCCACAGGGTGAACAGCTGGCTCTGCTCAACGTCGGCGAGAATGATGTTCTGCTCGTGGGAGGTACGTAGCTGACCGAAGCTGTAGCGTTCGGCCAGATCGGCGACGGCGTCGAGCTGCTTGTCGGTGATGTCGCCCGGCGCTACGCCAGTCGGTTTCAGCGACAGGGTCACGGCCACATAACCCGGCTTCTTGTGCGCCAGGGTATTGCGCGAGCGCCAGCGGGCGAAGCCAGGATGTGCTTTGTCGAGCTCGGCCAACTGGCCCGTCTGGTTGTCCAGCGCCTTGTAGTCCGGGTCGACGAAGTGCTTGGCGACGCGATGCAGTTCGGCTTCGGTCAGTGTGGTCTGGCCACCGCGCAGGTGCTCCATTTCCGCATCGACTTTCTGCGCGAACACTTCAGGGGTCAGCGCCTTGACGAGGATCTTGATCCGCGCCTTGTATTTGTTGTCGCGACGGCCGTAGCGGTTGTAGACCCGCAGGATGGCGTCGAGGTAGCTCAACAGATCCTGCCACGGCAGGAACTCGTTGATGAACGCGCCAACCACTGGAGTACGGCCGAGGCCGCCACCGACCAGCACGCGGAAACCGAGTTCGCCAGCGGCGTTGTGCACCGGCTCGAGGCCGATGTCATGAACTTCGATGGCGGCGCGGTCAGCGGTCGAACCGTTGACGGCGATTTTGAATTTGCGCGGCAGGTAGGCGAATTCCGGGTGGAACGTAGTCCACTGACGAACGATTTCGCACCATGGACGCGGGTCGATCACCTCGTCGGCGGCGACACCGGCGAACTGGTCGGTGGTGACGTTGCGCAGGCAGTTGCCGCTGGTCTGGATCGCGTGCATCTGCACGGTGGCCAGTTCGGCGAGGATGTCCGGGATGTCTTCCACCGCCGGCCAGTTGAACTGCACGTTCTGCCGCGTACTGATGTGGGCGTAGCCCTTGTCGTAGTCACGGGCAATCTTGGCCATCATGCGCGTCTGTCGCGAAGTCAGCTGGCCGTAAGGCACCGCCACGCGCAACATCGGCGCAAAACGCTGGATGTACAGGCCATTTTGCAGGCGCAGAGGGCGGAATTCTTCTTCGCTCAGCTCACCTGCCAGATAGCGTCGGGTCTGATCACGGAACTGCTTGACGCGGTCCTCGATGATCCGCTGATCGTACTCGTCGTATACGTACATATAAGTCCTGTTCTCAGGCTTTGGGCTACTCGGAAAACGCTGCGTTTTCGCTTGCTGGAGTCCGATGGTGCCTCTGCAATTCTGCGCGCACGGCCGCGCGCTCCTTAACGGAGCCGGGGCAATATACCCGTTTGCAGTTATGCGCAAAAGTGATGTTTGAGTATATGTAAAGAACCAAATCGCCTAACGAGAACGGTTATTAGCTATTCCACATTTGTCGTGCGGACAATCATCGTCTTAACTGTGGACGAGTCTTTCTGCAATCACCGATAAAACCGATAAGAGGCGATGCAATGAGCAATCCGACCAAGGCAAGGAAAACCGATAGCAGCGTTGATGCATGGGCCATTTTGTTCCTGATCATTCTCGTCGTAGGGACAGCGGTATTTTGGGTCAGTCATCAGTAAACGACCCTTCCGGGCCCGCGCCCGACGATTGTCGGACAAAAAACGGGATCAGGCGTCAATAGCCGGTGGTTCGAGGGCTATACTGCGCGGCCTTTTTTCCTTGGGCCCGGATGATTCATGTTGAAGTTTTTACACCTCAGCCTATTGCTGCTTGGCGCATTCTGCGGGTCCGTTGCGCGCGCGGAATCGGTGCTGTTCCTCAATCCGGGCTCGACCGAGGAAGCATTCTGGGTCAGCTATTCGCAGTTCATGCAGGCGGCCGCCCGTGACCTGGGTGTCGAGTTGCAGATCCTTTATTCACAACGCCAGCCAGACCTGACCGTGGCCCAGGCCCGCGTCGCCCTGCAGGGGCCCGAACGTCCTGACTATCTGATCTTCGTCAACGAACACTACGTGGCGCCGCAGATTCTGCGTCTGGCGCAAGACAGCGGTGTAAAACTGTTTATGGTCAATGCCGGGCTCACAGCCGATCAGCAAGCGCTGGTCGGCGATCGCGCGGACCGGGTCGGCAGTCTGGTGCCCAACGACGAGGAGGGCGGCTACTTGATGATGAAGGAGCTGATTCGCCTGCATCCTGCGGTGGTACGCGGCGAGAAGATCGAGGTGTTGGCATTTTCCGGCCTGAAGATTACGCCGTCGGCACAATTGCGTGAGCTCGGTATGCAACGTGCGCTCGCCGAGCATCCACAAGTACGCCTGCGACAACTGGTCTACAGCGGCTGGACGCAGCAGCGTGCCTATGAACAGGCGAAACAACTGGTCAGCCGCTATCCGCAGGTGTCACTGGTGTGGTCGGCCAACGATGAAATGGCTTTCGGTGCGATGCGCGCCTTTGCCGAAGCGGGCAAGGTCCCGGGCAAGGATGCGCTGTTCAGCGCGGTCAATACCTCGCCGGCCGCTTTGCAGGCGCTGGTGGACGGGCGTCTGAGCGCACTGGTCGGCGGGCACTTCACCCTCGGCGGCTGGGCGCTGGTGCAGGTGCACGACGATGCGCAGGGTGTCGATCTGGAGCAGCACGGTGGTCGCGACCGTCAGTTGCCGCTGCTGCAACTGATCGACAAAGCTCACGCTCGGAAATTGCTGGCAATGGGCGCAGCGCCGAACTACGGGGTTAATTTTCGCCAACTCTCGGCGAAGGGGCGCCCGGCGTCTTACCGCTATGCATTCGACCTGCAAACCCTGATGCGCTGAACCACTTCACACCCCGGCGAAATGCAGCACCAGTTTGACGATGGCCAGCAAGGTCAGGGCAAACACCGCCGTGAACACAATCCCCAGAATCACGAAATGGCCGGGCTTGCCGTGGGTGAAATCCCTTGCCCGGTTCTTTGCGCTCTGCACCCCGAAGGCGGCGGCCATGACACTGTGCAGCATCTGCCAGAAGCTCGGCGGTTTGTTGTCGACTGGATCGTCCATAAATCCCTCGTCAGCGCTGTGTGAACAGTAAGCATAGTCAAATAAAGTCTGGGCACTGGCCTCTGTCGTCGGGCGTTATCCGATCTTCATTCGCGATAGATATGTACCACCAGCGCGGCCTTGCCCGGTGATTGACTGACGCTTCATTCAACAGCGTCAGGTAATCCCCCCATGATTGACACCCCGGCGGCCCTGGAAAAGGGTCAGCATCATCGTTTTCTGAAAAAAAAACTGCACGCGCGGATACGCCATTTCACCGGCGCCGATATCCATCATTTAAGCCGGGCGAGAACGCCTGGCGGGTTGGCCGAAGGCAGCCTGCCAGCGTGGTTCGCGGCGCTGCCGGTTGATCAGCGCCAAATCGTGCGCGACAGCCAGGCGCGCAGCCGCACCTCCAATGAAACCCTGGCGAAAACCCTCAAGGGATTCAAAAGCGTCGCCGAGTTTGCGCAACCGTTGCTTGAGGCGGCTCTGGAGAAAAAGTTTGGTTTGAAAGTCGATACAACGAAGACCTGGTGGTACAGCGAAATTCTCACCGACGCGCTGGGTACCGATCAGACCCTGTTGCAGTTGGCGCTGCGCAATTTCCGTGAAGGGCAAACCTTTAGTGCGCGCGAGCTGATCGCCGAACAGGGCGAACCGGCGCCCATGGGCCGGGGCAGCGAAGGCCTGTACGGTTGGTACTATCCGAAAAGTGGCCCGTCAAAGTGCTACAAGATCAAAAAACTGCCCATTCCACCGGCCGAGTTTGCTGCGCTGTGCCGTGAACTGGATGTCGGCAAACAGTATCAGGATCATCTGCAAGCGATCTTCGACGGCGAGGACAAACGCACTGCTGTCAAAGCCCAGACGATTACGGCATGGAAGGACAGCCTGCGCGTGCATGCACACCTGGCGCATGCCCAGGCGCGGATCTCACCTTCGGGTTATCTCGCGTTACTGGACGTGCTCAACGGTGAAAAAAACCCACAGCTGGACGGTGAAGCGGTCGCGTTCAGTCAGTTGTATGTACTCGGCTCAGCGGTCAGCGAAATGTTCGTCATCGGCGCCCGCCGACGCAAAGGCAAGAACATCGATTTCAGCTGGAATAACCCCGGTGTGAATCTGTTTGACGTGCTGACCTATAAAGATTCGCGGATCATCGTTTGCATACCCGGTGATCCGGTGGCTCCGGTCAAGGAGTACCCTTCGCTGCGAGCCTTTGAAAAGGATCTGGCGCTGCGTTTGCGTAGTGTGAATTACCAGCGCTGGTTCATGCGCCTGGTGCCCCACGGCGAGGCCGGCAAGTTTCTTGGCAAGATCCAGCCGGCCTTGCAGACGCTGAAGTGGAACGCTGACTTTGCGTACCGGGGGCAGGGCATGGCGGGCAGTCGGGACGGTGCCTACGAACGTGTTTACCATGACGAACCGCAACTGGACATCATTGAGGCCTTCTTCGCGGGCGAGCTGTTCAATGAGCTGTATGACAGGCACGAGAAGCGCCTGAAAACCTCGGCGGAGCAATTGGCAGTGCCCACCGCCAAGGTCGATCATGACGCCTGGTATGAGCGCATGATGCACTACGCCGAGTGGGGCCTGAGCATCCTCAACGTCGCGGCGTTTTTTGTGCCCGGCCTGGGCGAAGTGATGATGGCCGTGATGGCCGTGCAACTGACGATGGATGTGTATCACGGCGTGCAAGCGTGGAGCATCGGTGACACCGACCTGGCATGGCATTATCTGGGCGCGGTGGCCGCCAACGTAGCGTTCATGGCCGTCGCCGGCGCTGCAGCGAGCAAAGCACCGAAAATACTCGCTACGCCGATTGTCGAGGGGCTGGTCAAGGTCCGGTTGCCGTTCGGTGACGAACAACTGTGGCGCCCGGGCCTGACCCCTTACAAGAGCACAACGCGCCTGCCTGCGGGGCTTGCGCCGGATGCGCTGGGCCAATACACGCTGGACGGCAAAAGCTATCTGAAGATTGATGGCGAGGTGTATGAAAAGACCTTCGATCCGCAGGCCAACAGATGGCGAATCAAGCATCCAGATGATCCGCAGGCGTATCACCCGGTGCTTGAGCACAACGGCCAGGGCGCCTGGCGACATGGCTTCGAGCGCCCGCTGGAGTGGGATCGTGCCACGTTGCTACGACGCCTGGGCCCCGCGACGGACGGCTTTGACGTGGCGACGCTGGAGCGCATTGCCGATCTCAGCGGCGTCGACGATGCCGCCTTGCGCGCCATGCACACGGACAACCTGCCGATGCCTTCGACGTTGGCCGACACGCTGCGCCAGTTTCGAATCGACCGCCAGCTTAATGAAATGATTGAACAGATTCGCCTTGGCCAAGCCGTTCCAGACGACCTTTACCCGTATGCCGTGCCAGAGATGGTCAACCTGTCGCGCTGGCCGCAGGGGCGTGTCATTGAAGTGTTTGACCCGGCCAACCCGAGCAGCGCGGTTTCCCGTTATGGTCAGGCCACAACACCGGCCAGGTCGGCCATCAGGGTTTCCCGGTCGCAGGTTTCAGCAGGCCAATTGCCGGAACAGGTGCTTGCAGCGCTGGACGAGCAAGACACCGTCACTCTGCTCGGTTTTGAAGGTGCCAGGGTCCGCGCCCAGCGCACCGCCGTGCTGCGTGAACAACTGGCCAACCATGTGGCAGCCAACAAACGTACGGTGTTCGAGCGCATCAACGCAGCCGACCGCGCGCCTGTCACACAAACACCGGGATTGACGGCGTTACGCGAGGTATTTCCGAAACTCTCGACAGGCGCGGTCGAAGAGATTCTGAAGGCTGCCAGCGCGCGCGAGCGGTTGTTCATCAAACAAAACGATCGCCTGCCGACCAGCCTGCTGCTGAAGGCGCGTGCGCGAATGCGCATCGCGCGGCTGAATCAGGCGCTGGTCGGCCTGCAGCTGGACAACGCAGCCTCGGCCGACAGCCGTCGCCTGGCCCTGCACGCCCTGGAAAAGCTGCCCGGCTGGCCGGATAACCTGCGCCTGGAGGTCCGCCAGCAAGACGTGGCCGGCACGTTGCTCGACAGCATCGGCAGCGAGTCGGCCACACAGGTCAAGTACCTGGTTACCGATGGCTATCAGCACAATCAACCCGGCCAGTTCCAGGCGTTCGATCAGGTGGGCAATCCGCTGAACAGCGTACCTGCTAGAGGTGACAATTTTTACCCCTCGATCATGTCGGCGCTGCCGGATAACGCGCGGCTGCAACTGGGGTTACCGCATGTAGGACAGCAGGCGCAATTGCAGCGCGCACTGGCCAGCCATGCGACAACGCACCGTGAGCAGATGCTCGAGGTGCTGATTCCGCATGCACCCGCCCGGCGCTTCAAGTCACCGCTGAAACTGTCCGACGGACGTACGGGCTATCGCTTGAGCGGACGCGGTGCGGGCGGCAGGCGCAATCATTTGTTGCTGGCACGGGTGCGGGATATCTACCCCAACTTCTCCGATGAAGTGGCTGAAGGCATGGTCAATCAATTATTGCTGGAGGGGCGGAGCACCTCACAGATTTTCCATTTACTCAATGAGCGGGCCCGCGAATATGAGGCGCTACGGGTGCAGCTGGAGCACTGGAGTCAGGCCGACGGTGCGGTGTTTGTGCGCGCTCCGGTCGCGCGAGTCATTCTCGACACCTGGCGCCTGCGGGGGCTGTGTGATGTCGAAGCCACTGTGCGTCTGGACCTGAATGCCGTCGACCGTTTGCCCGAACTGCACGCCAACTTTCCACATGTACGCACACTGGGGCTGAGCATTACCAACGTGGTGGGCCAAAGCAGTGAGGCCTTCGTGCGCCAGTTTCCCAACGTTCGGGCGCTGGAAGTGGCGATCTGGCAGGGCGCCGTGGGCACACTACTGGTCGAATCACTCAGATCACTGACGAGCATTCGCGAGTTACAAGTGATCGGCAGGCTGGACCAGGAATTCAGCGACACAGCTCAAGCCCTGGTGGATGCCATGCCCCAACTGGAGCGCCTCGCGTTGCACGGCATGACAGGCGAACTGGACGTCAGTCGTCTGTCGAATCTGCGCTCATTGAACATCTCCGGAACCCAGCAGAGCTGGCCAAAAGGCGTATTCGGGTTGCCGCATCTGAGGGCGCTGGACCTCA
This sequence comes from Pseudomonas baetica, assembly GCF_002813455.1. Classification (NCBI taxonomy): domain Bacteria; kingdom Pseudomonadati; phylum Pseudomonadota; class Gammaproteobacteria; order Pseudomonadales; family Pseudomonadaceae; genus Pseudomonas; species Pseudomonas baetica. The sequence goes on from NZ_PHHE01000001.1 coordinate 1,793,366, forward strand.
GTTATACGCGGATCACCACACTGCCGGACGAACTGTTTGTGGAGCCTCAGCCGCTCTGGGCCGGGTTGAAGATCAACTGGGCCAGACTCGATCAGGAGCAGTTCGTCAAAGCCTACGACTACCTGCACAACGACCCGGCCCACAGGGTCAATACCGAACAAATGCTTGATGTCTATTGCCGCGGCACACTCAAGGAGGCCATGGATTCGGGCAACGAGATGGCGACGACGGCGTTGCGCCAACTGAAGCGTGAGGGGCTTTCCGGGCAGACGCTGCTGGCGCACGTCAATGGTGTACGCCAGGACGGTAACGTACTGTCCGAGCAGCTCACGGTCTGGCAGCAAACCCCCAAAAGCGTCAACGGCAAACCCGTCGGGCTGCGCGATCGCGAAGTGGCAGCCTCGCGGATACGCGAGTGTTGGCGCAATGGCCTGCACCAGCGCTATGGCGCACAGCAGTCGGCGACGGCTTTTGAACCGCGTCCCGGACCTTCGACTTCGCGGCCCGGCCCGATAACGTTGCTGGCCGATACCGCGACGCTTGAATTGCCTGCTGCCACGCTGGGTGATCTGCCGCAACTGCCGACGCTGTCAACGACCGGCTTCAGCCATGTGCGCACCCTGAAAATGTCGGAAGTGCTGGTTTCACCCGAGGACTTCAGCGCGTTTTTGCGCCATTTTCCTGAGCTCGGCACCCTGGATCTGAGTCGCAATCAACTGCTCGAGATGCCGTCGATTCTGCCTGGCCTCGACCATCTGAATAAGCTCAGCCTGCACCACAACTACCTGTCGATCACCTCAGCTAACCAGACCCGCTTGAACGGTTTGCACGGTCTGGAATATCTGGATTTACGCTACAACCGCATTGAGTCATTGAATGCCACTTCGCTGCGCGGCTTGAAAGTCTTGCGCCTGGGCCATTCGGCGATCGAGAACTGGCCCACGGGGGTGCTGGATTTGCCGAATCTGTTGCAACTGGAGCTGAACAACAGTGCGATCACGACAATCCCCGAGGCCGCACTGACAGCCCGAGAGGGCCTCTGGATTGATTTGAGCGGCTGCCGTCTGAGCGAGAATGCGCGCCAGCGTTTGCTGGAGGCTTCTCGCTCGATCGTGCCAATGGGTATGTCCAGAGCCGACTTGCGCGATGGCATCACCGTGAGCGGTGGCCCGGCTTACTACCCGCCGCTGGTGAGCAAAAATCCCGAGCTGCTACTGGCGTTGCCGGTGATGCAGACGAGCGACCTGTCGCGGATGACGGCGCAAGCTCGACTGCAGCGGCTCGATACCGAATTGGGTGGCGCCGAGGCGATCCAGGCCGTAGACGAACTGACGGGACGCCTGGGTGGCGCCGTTCCCCTGTTCGCGCAACTGACCCGATGGGATGAGCAATTTCAGGCATTGACCCGGAGCCTGAACGAGTGGATTTCGGCGCCGCCATTTCAATTGCGCGAACTGTCCTTTCCCCTCTGGGTGTCCGCCATGGAGCGACGCAAGGCGGCTGACCTGATTCTCGCCTGCTGGCGCCAGAATCTGCGCGGTGCCGTGCCGGTTGAGGGGCTGGACGGTGGCTTTACCCTTGACCTGTTCGACATTCCACTGGGGCGATTGCCGGCCTTGTCAGGTGATTTTGCCCACGTCGGCGTACTGAAACTGAACAGGCTTTTTCTCGCCGAGAACGGCCTTGACGGATTTCTCGATGGCTTTGCAGGCGTGCACACGCTTGAACTCAATGGCAACCAACTCACGATGCTGCCGGAACCGGTGACCGCTTTGCCCGCGTTGCGTCGGCTTTCGGCTTCGCATAATCGCTTGTCCGCGTCGCCAGCGCTTCAGACGCACCTGAGCGCCCTGACTCATCTGCAATCACTTGATCTGTCGCAGAACTGGCTGGAAGAGCTGGATGTGTCGGCGTTGACCGGCCTTGAACGCCTCGTTTTGCACGGCAATCGATTGGTCTACTGGCCGGGCGGGGTGCTGACGCTCCCGGCACTGCGCGCGCTTGATCTGCGCGACAACATGATCGAAACCATTCCCCAGGTGTTGATGAGCGATGCTCATCGCCGGCTGCGCGCAGGCACTAATCTGGCGAACAACGATAACCTGGAAGGCGCCAGCCTGATCATGCTGCGCAACCACATGCAGGACGGTGAAACAATGCTGGGTTGGCCTTCCACTGAAATTGACGAAGTGCTGGAAAGCCTGGTGAGCGATAGCGACTTCGATACTGAAGAGTCTGCCATGAGTGACGAGATGATCGATGTCAGTCATGTGACGGGAACGGCTGCGCGCGAACGCTGGATCGATCCGGCTGCCGATGACGCCGAGGCATTGACGCGGGTCTGGAACGATCTGGAACAGGTGCCGGACAGTGCTGCCTTCTTCAACCTGCTCGATGGTCTGGATGGAACGAGGGATTTCCTTCAGGGACGTACCGAACTCACCCGTCGCGTGCATCGGGTGCTGACAGTTGCCGAACAAAACCCGGAGTTGCGGGAAGTCCTGTTCAACATGGCCAAGTCGCCGCAAACCTGCAAAGACGGACGCATATTGCTGTTCAGCGATATCGAAGTAAAAGTCTTTGAACTGGAAACCGTTCAGGCAACGCCTGAGAGTCAACAGGACAACGTGTTGTTCAAGCTGGGCAGAAATCTGTTTCGTCTGGGCAAGCTTGAAAAGATTGCCGACCGCGACATTCTGCAACGTCAGTCACAGGGTGGCAGGCCTGACCCGGCGGAAGTGCGCCTGGCTTACCGAATCGGCCTGCGCGAGCGTCTTGAGTTGCCAGGGCAACCCACCGACATGATCTACAGCGGCAACGTGACGGCGTTGATGCTGGATGCCGCCTACGCCGAGGTCATTGCCGCGGAACAGAGCGATGCTCTGATCGAGGAGATGGTCGGACGTCAGTACTGGGCCGATCATCTGAGGCGTAAGTATCCGCAGCGATTTCGCGTATTGAAGGAGGCTCAGGCCAAGACACAAGGCGAATTCGAGGACCGTTATCCTGACCTGAACGATGCCTATCTGGCGGAGCTGGGCACGCTGGAAGTCACGTTCAAGACCGAGGAAACCGCATTACTGGTTGAGCTTAGCAAAGTCGAACGATTGCAGTTCACTCAGTAAACGGTGCAGTGACACCTCGGCCGCCGTGAGGCATGCCGAGGTGTTTTTCCGGATCGGCAGTGCTTTGACTCAGTTGTCGTAACCCAGGTTCGGCGCCAGCCAGCGCTCGGTCACACTCAACTCCTGACCTTTGCGCGAGGTGTAGCTCTGCACCTGATCCTTGTCGACTTTGCCCACGGCGAAGTACTGCGCCTGCGGGTGGGCGAAGTACCAGCCGCTGACCGCTGCCGCCGGGAACATCGCGTAATGTTCGGTGAGGAACACGCCGCTGCGCCCGGCGCGCATTTCTTCAGCTTCCGGGTCGAGCAGGGCAAACAGCGCCGCTTTCTCGGTGTGATCCGGGCAGGCCGGGTAGCCTGGGGCAGGGCGGATGCCGCTGTATTGCTCTTTGATCAGCGCGTCGTTGTCGAGCGTTTCGTCCATGGCATAACCCCAGTGTTCTTTACGCACCTGCTGGTGCAGCCACTCGGCGCAAGCCTCGGCCAAACGGTCGGCGAGGGCCTTGACCATGATCGAGTTGTAATCGTCGCCAGCGTCCTGATAAGCCTTGGCGACCTCTTCAGCGCCGATGCCGGCGGTGGTGATGAAGCCACCCACGTAGTCGGTCACTTCGCTGTCTTTGGGCGCAACGAAGTCGGCCAGCGAGAAGTTCGGCTTGCCGTCGGTCTTGATGATCTGCTGACGCAGGTGATGCAGCTTGGCCAATGGCTTGCCGTCATCGCCATACAGTTCGATGTCGTCGTCATGCACCTGATTGGCCGGCCAGAAACCGAACACCGCACGAGCGCTGATCAGCTTCTCGTCGATCAGCTTGGCGAGCATCTCTTGCGCGTCCTTGTACAGCGCGGTGGCGGCTTCACCGACCACTTCGTCTTCGAGGATGCGCGGGAACTTGCCGGCCAGATCCCACGAGATGAAGAACGGCGTCCAGTCGATGTATTCGGCCAGCACCTTGAGGTCGATGTTGTCCAGCACCTTGCTGCCGGTGAAGGTCGGTTTGACCGGCTCATACGTCGCCCAGTCGAACTGCGGCTTCTTGGCGATGGCGGCGGCGTAGCTTAAACGCTCGGTGCGGGCGCTGCGGTTGGCGGTGCGCTCGCGTACTTCGACGTATTCGGCACGGGTTCTTTCGACAAACCCGGCTTTCAGTTCTTTCGACAGCAATTGCGTCGCCACGCCTACAGCGCGGGAGGCATCGGTCACGTAAACCACCGCGTCGTTGCTGTACTTCGGCTCAATCTTCACTGCGGTGTGCGCTTTGGACGTGGTCGCGCCGCCGATCATCAGTGGCAGGTGGAAGTCCTGACGCTGCATCTCGCGCGCCACGTGGACCATTTCATCCAGCGACGGCGTGATCAGGCCGGACAGACCGATGATGTCGCACTTCTGCTCTTTGGCCACTTGCAGGATTTTTTCCGCCGGCACCATCACGCCGAGGTCGACGATGTCGTAGCCGTTACAGCCCAGCACCACGCCGACAATGTTCTTGCCGATGTCGTGCACGTCACCCTTGACCGTAGCCATGAGGATCTTGCCCTTGGCTTCCGGCTTGTCGCCTTTTTCCAGTTCGATGAACGGAATCAGGTGGGCCACGGCCTGTTTCATCACGCGGGCGGATTTCACCACCTGCGGCAGGAACATTTTGCCTGCGCCAAACAAGTCGCCGACGATGTTCATGCCCGACATCAGCGGGCCTTCGATCACTTCGATCGGGCGGGCGAACGACTGGCGCGATTCTTCGGTGTCTTCGACGATGTGGGTGGTGATGCCCTTGACCAGCGCATGTTCCAGACGCTTGTTGACGTCCCAGTTGCGCCACTCTTCGGTCTCGGCTTCCTTGACGCTGCCGTCGCCCTTGTACTTGTCGGCGATGGCGAGGAGGGCGTCGGTGCCTTCCGGCGTGCGGTTGAGGATCACGTCTTCAACGGCGTCGCGCAGCTCCACAGGGATCTGGTCGTAGATCTCCAGTTGCCCCGCGTTGACGATACCCATGGTCAGGCCGGCGCGGATCGCGTACAGCAGGAACACCGAGTGGATCGCCTCACGCACCGGGTTGTTGCCCCGGAACGAGAACGACACGTTGGACACGCCGCCGGACGTCAGCGCATACGGCAGCTCGTCGCGGATGTAGGCGCAGGCATTGATGAAGTCCACCGCGTAGTTGTTGTGTTCTTCGATGCCGGTGGCCACGGCGAAAATGTTCGGGTCGAAGATGATGTCTTCCGGCGGGAAGCCGACTTCGTTGACCAGAATGTCGTAGGAGCGTTTGCAGATTTCTTTCTTGCGCGCTTCGGTGTCGGCCTGGCCAGCTTCGTCGAACGCCATCACCACCACGGCGGCGCCGTAGCGCTTGCACAGCTTGGCATGATGAATGAACTGCTCGACGCCTTCTTTCATGCTGATCGAGTTGACGATGCCTTTGCCCTGAATGCACTTGAGGCCGGCTTCGATCACCTCCCATTTCGAGGAGTCGATCATGATCGGTACGCGGGAGATGTCCGGTTCGCCGGCGATCAGATTGAGGAAGGTCACCATGGCCTTCTTCGAATCCAGCATCCCTTCGTCCATGTTGATGTCGATCACCTGCGCGCCGGCCTCGACCTGCTGCAGGGCAACTTCCAGCGCTTCGGTGTAGTTGTCTTCACGGATCAGGCGGGCGAACTTGGCGGAACCGGTGATGTTGGTGCGCTCGCCGACGTTGACGAACAGCGAGCTGCGATCAATGGTGAACGGCTCCAGACCCGAGAGGCGGCACGCCTTGGGAATGTCCGGAATCTGCCGCGGCGCATAACCGGCCACGGCTTTGGCGATGGCCTCGATGTGCCCCGGCGTGGTGCCGCAGCAGCCGCCGACGATGTTGAGGAAGCCGCTTTGAGCGAACTCTTCGATGACCTTGGCGGTTTGCGACGGCAGTTCGTCGTACTCGCCGAACTCGTTCGGCAGACCAGCGTTCGGGTGCGCGGAAACGTGGGTGCTGGCCTTGTTCGACAGCTCTTCCAGGTACGGACGCAATTCGCTGGCGCCGAGGGCGCAGTTCAGCCCCACCGAGATCGGCTTGGCGTGGGCCACGGAGTTCCAGAACGCTTCGGTGGTCTGGCCCGACAGGGTACGACCGGAGGCGTCGGTGATGGTGCCGGAAATCATGATCGGCAATTCGAGGTGCAGCTCCTCGAACACGCCTTGCACGGCGAAAATCGCGGCTTTGGCGTTGAGGGTGTCGAAGATGGTTTCGATCAGGATCAGGTCGGCGCCGCCCTCGATCAGGCCTTTGGTGGCTTCGGTGTAGTTCTCCACCAGCTCATCAAAGGTGACGTTGCGATAGCCAGGGTTGTTGACGTCAGGCGACAGCGAGCAGGTGCGGCTGGTCGGGCCAAGTACGCCGGCGACAAAGCGTGGCTTGTCCGGGTTCTCGGCGGTCTTGGCATCGGCAATCTTGCGCGCCAGGCGTGCGCCTTCTACGTTTAGCTCGTAGGCCAGTTCTTCCATGCCGTAGTCGGCCATGGAAATACGCGTGGCGTTGAAGGTGTTGGTTTCCAGAATGTCGGCGCCGGCATCCAGGTAGGCTTTCTCGATGCCACCGATCACGTCCGGGCGGGTGATGACCAGCAGGTCGTTGTTGCCCTTGACGTCACTCGGCCAGTCCGCGAAGCGTTTGCCGCGATAATCCTGCTCTTCGAGCTTGTAGCTCTGGATCATGGTGCCCATGCCGCCGTCGAGTATCAGGATGCGCTCTTTGAGAGCTTGCTTGAGAGCTTGAAGGCGGACGCTGCGATCGGACATTTGGACTACTCGGAAAGACCATTACGAAGGAGCGGGATCATAACAAACCTGTGCGCTTTTGGAGCATGTGCAGGTTTTTCATGAATATCGCTCATGTTGGTACGGGCGTCATACTGTAGAATCGCGGCGTTTTTCTTCAGGGTCGGGATCAGGCACATGTCGTACCGCGTCATCAGCATTGTTTTGCTGTTCTTAAGCTGGGGCGCCGTTGCGCAAGAGCCCTTGACCTCGCCTGTGTCATACACCCGCGATATCCAGCCGATCTTCACCGAGAAGTGCGTGGCCTGCCATGCGTGCTACGACTCTGCCTGTCAGCTCAACCTGGGCAGCGGCGAAGGCGCGGCGCGTGGCGCGAGCAAAATGCCGGTCTACGACGGCGAGCGCACGCAGGCGGCGCCAACCACGCGTTTGTTCTATGACGCCTTCGGCAAACGCGCCTGGCAGCAAAAAGGCTTCTATTCGGTGCTCGACGCCCAGGGCAGTCAGGCGGCATTGATGGCGCGCATGCTGGAGCTGGGGCACCAAACCCCGTTGACGCCCAACGCCAAGCTGCCGGAAGACATTGTGCTGGGCCTGAACCGCGAGAACATGTGCGCGATGCCCGCCGAGTTTGAGGGTTACGCCGGTGCGCATCCAAAAGAGGGCATGCCGCTGGCCGTCACAGGGCTGACCGATCAGCAATACCAGACGCTGCAGCGCTGGCTGGCGTCTGGCGCGCCGATTGACGAACAAGGCCTGGCGCCGAGCGCCAAAGAGGCGTTGCAGATCGTCCAGTGGGAAAACCTGCTCAATACCCCCGGCGCACGCCAGAGTCTGGTAGGGCGCTGGTTGTTCGAGCACTGGTACCTCGCGCACCTCTATTTCAAGGACGGCGAGCCAGGACATTACTTTCAGTGGGTGCGCTCGCGCACACCAAGCGGTCAGCCGATCGATCTGATCGCCACGCGTCGCCCCAACGACGATCCGGGCACCCAGGTGTATTACCGCTTGTGGCCGGTGCAAGGGGTGATCGTGCACAAGACCCACATCACTTATCCGCTGAGCGCGGCGAAGATGGCGCGGGTCAAAAGCCTGTTCTACAGCGGCAACTGGCAGGTCAACGCTTTACCGGGTTACGGCCCGCAGAGCCGGGCCAATCCTTTCTCTACGTTCGAGGCGATTCCGGCGCAGGCGCGCTATCAGTTCATGCTCGATAACGCTGAATACTTCGTGCGCACCTTCATTCGTGGCCCAGTGTGCCGTGGTCAGATCGCCACCGACGTGATCCGTGACAACTTCTGGGCGCTGTTCCAGGCGCCGGAACATGACCTCTATATCACTGACCCGAATTATCGCGGCCAGGCCACGCCGTTGCTGGCCATGCCCGGGCAGAACGACGACGTCGGCAGCGTACTGAGCCTGTGGCGCAACTACCGTGACAAACGAAACGAATACGAAGCCTTGCGCCGCGACAGCTACGCCGATTTGCCGGCACCGAGCTGGTCGACCCTGTGGGCCGGCAACGACAACGCGTTGCTGAGCATTTTCCGCCACTTCGACAGCGCCTCGGTGAGCAAAGGCCTGATCGGCGAGGTGCCGCAAACGATGTGGCTGTTCGACTATCCGCTGCTGGAGCGCACTTATTACCAGTTGGCAGTCAACTTCGATGTGTTCGGCAACGTCTCCCATCAGGCGCAAACCCGCCTGTATTTCGACCTGATCCGCAATGGCGCCGAGCAGAACTTCCTGCGCCTGATGCCCGCCGATTCCCGAGAGGATTACCTCAACGATTGGTATCAGAGCAGCGGCCAGTTCAAGATGTGGCTCGATTACGAAGCCATCGACGACGACAAACCGACCGGCCTGAAGCTGGACGAGAAGAATCCGAAATACGATTTCGCCCAGCAGTTGCTCGCGCGCTATGGCGACCTGAATGCGCGACCGGATCCGATCAATCGTTGCAACGGCGCTTATTGTTCGCGACCGAACATCGATCCGGCGCTGCAAAATGCCGAGCAAGCGCTAAGCCGCCTGGCTTCGCGCCCGGCCGCGGGCCTGAAGGTCATCGATCAGTTGCCGGAGGCCACCCTGCTGCGCGTCGAAACCGCCAGCGGCAAACGTGAGGTCTACAGCCTGTTGCGTAACCGCGCCCATAGCAACGTGGCGTTCTTGCTCGGTGAGTCGCTGCGTTATCAGCCGGGGCTCGACACGCTCACGATCTATCCGGGTGTGCTCAGCAGTTATCCGAACTTCATCTTCAACGTTCCTGCCGAACAAGTGCCGGCGTTTGTCGATGCGATGGAAAGTGCCAAGGACGCCAATCGTTTCGAGAAAATCGTCGAACGTTGGGGGATTCGTCGCAGCCATCCGCAATTCTGGATGTATTTCCACGATCTGAGCCAATACATCCACGAGACCGAACCGGTGGAAGAGGGCGTACTGGACATGAACCGCTACGAGAATCTTTGATCGTTTGAGGCTGGCCTGCTGTCACAGCTTCAGGTAACACACAAATCCCCTGTGGGAGCGAGCCTGCTCGCGAAGGCGGAGTGTCAGGCACCGAATCCATTGAATGTGCCATCGCTTTCGCGAGCAAGCCCGCTCCCACAGGGTGAAGTGGTGTTTTTGGGAATGTGGACAGGAGCCATCGATGTTGATCTCAGTACAGGCCCTGCGTGCGCTCGCCGCGTGGACGGTGGTCTGTCACCACTTCATGCAGATTTTTTTCGATTTCCAGGCGCGTGGGCCGGTCGGTCAGATGTTCATCGACAAAGGCGCGGTAGGGGTCGATATCTTCTTCGTCATCAGTGGCCTGGTGATTTTTCTCTCGACCGAAAACAAGACCCTGCGGCCCGGGCAGTTTCTGCTGTATCGGCTGTTTCGTATCGTCCCGGCGTATTGGCTGTATACGTTGCTGATGGCGTTGCTGGTGGTTTACGCGCAGCCGCTACTGCCCGACCAGACAGTGGACTGGGGTCATTTTCTATCGTCGCTGCTGTTCATTCCCACGGAGAATCCCGGCGGGTACGGCATCTATCCGACATTGAATGTCGGCTGGACGCTCAATTACGAAATGCTGTTTTACGTGCTGTTTGCCTGTGCGCTGGTGTTTCGCTGGCAGGTTCGCTTGCTGGTAGCGGCGGCGCTGCTGTTTAGTGCCTGTCAGGCGTTTGGCTGGATTAATGAGTTCTACCGTGCGGACATCGTTTACGAGTTTTTGCTCGGCATCGGCATCGGCGTGCTCTATCGCCGTGGATTGATCGGCGCGGGGTTGGGGTTGCCGTTGCTGGGGATCATCGGCGCATTGCTGGCGATTTATCACCTGGCGCCGGCGCCGAGGCTACTCAATTGGGGCCTGCCAAGTGCGGTGCTGGTCATGGCGTGCATGGCACTGGAGCGTTATGTCGAGCGCAGTCGGGTGCTCAAGCTGTTGGGCGATTGCTCCTATTCGGTCTATCTGATGCATGTCCTGGTGCTGTCGGCCGGTGGTTTCGTGGCGCAGCGCTTCGGGATCAACCCTTATCTGATGTTCGGCGTGTGCGCTTTGGCTATCGGCGTCGGCTCGTGGTTGAGCTACGAATGGGTGGAAAAACGCAGCTACCGTTGGCTCAAGGCGCAGATTTACGACAAACCCGGCGAGAATCTTTCCCGACAAAAATACTAGGACTTTGTCCGGCGCAATGATTGGCGTAAACTCCGCCACAAGCCTGCGAGGAGTTTCCATGACCGCTATTACCATTACCGACGCCGCCCACGATTACCTGGCCGATCTGCTCTCCAAGCAGAACACCCCAGGCATCGGCATCCGCGTCTTCATCACCCAGCCTGGCACCCAGTACGCTGAAACCTGCATTGCCTACTGCAAGCCGGGCGAAGAAAAACCCGAAGACACGGCGTTGGGGCTGAAAAGCTTCACCGCTTATATCGATTCGTTCAGCGAAGCCTTCCTGGATGACGCGGTAGTCGATTACGCCACCGACCGCATGGGCGGCCAGTTGACCATCAAGGCGCCAAACGCCAAAGTGCCGATGGTCAACGCCGATAGCCCGGTCAACGAGCGCATCAATTACTACCTGCAAACTGAAATCAACCCGGGGCTGGCCAGCCACGGCGGTCAGGTCAGCCTGATCGATGTGGTTGAAGACGGCATTGCCGTGTTGCAGTTCGGTGGCGGTTGCCAGGGCTGCGGCCAGGCCGACGTGACCTTGAAGGAAGGCATCGAGCGCACCTTGCTCGAGCGTATTCCTGAGCTCAAGGGCGTTCGCGACGTGACCGACCACACGCAGAAAGAAAACGCCTACTACTAAGGTGTTCGCTGCGGACATGAAAAACGGCGCCCCGTGAGCGCCGTTTTTTTATGGGTGAAATGTGCCGACGCCTTCGCGAGCAAGCCCGCTCCCACATTTGATCGCATTCCAAATGTGGGAGCGGGCTTGCTCGCGAAGAGGCCCTCATGGGCGATACAAATGTGCATGCCCCGCGCGATATAAAGATGACTCGCTAAACACCTCACTCCCCAACACCCGCCCGACCAGAATCAACGCCGTGCGCCGAAACCCTTTGACGTCAACCTTCTCGGCAATGTCCGCCAGCGTCCCCACTACCCAATCCTGATCCGGCCACGTCGCCCGGTGGATCACCGCAATCGGGCAATCGGCGCCGTAATGCGGCAGCAGTTCAGCGATGATCTTCTCCAGATGATTGACCCCCAGATGAATCGCCATGGTCGCGCGATGCTGCGCCAGACTGGCCAACTCTTCACCCGCCGGCATCGCGGTTTTATCGGCGTAGCGAGTCAGAATCACGCTCTGCGACACATCGGGCAGGGTCAGTTCGGCACCCAGTAACGCCGCACACGCCGCTGTCGCCGTCACCCCGGGAATGATTTCGAATGGAATATCCAGCTCGCGCAAATAGCGAATCTGCTCGCCAATGGCGCCGTAAAGACTCGGATCCCCCGAATGCACTCGCGCTATATCCTGGCCCTTGGCATGGGCGGTTTTGATCAGTTCGATGATCTGTTCCAGATGCAGTTCAGCGCTATTAACCACTGTCTCTGCCTGGTGACCGTCCAGCACCGCCGCCGGTACCAGCGAGCCTGCATAGATGATCACCGGGCAACTGCGGATCAGCCGCTGGCCTTTGACGGTGATCAATTCCGGGTCGCCGGGGCCTGCGCCGATGAAGTAAACGGTCATCGTTGAATCCTTTGGAAAAGAGGTGCAGCCATGCTTCAGATGAAGATCGCTCATGATCGATGGCGGGGATTATCGGGATTTTACGCAGCGCCGGCCAATGCCAGCGTTGCCTGAGCGTATTTTTGCCGGGAAATCAGCAGTTTTGCCGGTGCCTGAATCAACTGTTCAGCGAGCGCCAGTGCGGCACTTTCGGCGACGCCGTAGCAACCGGTGCGTTCGTAGGCGATCTGCGAATGGTGACTGAGCTGCTGTTGATAGCTGGCCAATTGTTCGCTGCTGAAATACAGCAACGGCAGGGCCAATTGTGCGGCGAGTTCTTGCAAACCTGGCTCATCGCGTTTCAAGTCGATGCTGGCCAAGGCCTTGACCGCTTCGAGCTCAATGCGATGGGCCTGCAAGGCTTGATCGAGTAACGCGCGTAATGTGCTGGCGGGGCAGCCGCGCTGGCAGCCCAGGCCGACCACGAAGGTCGGCGCTGCGCTGTCATCGGTCATAGGTGGTATTGACCTTCGCTTTTGCGGCGGAACAACCAGGCACTGATCAGGCCCAGGGCCAGCCAGAACGCCACGTTGGTCAACTGCGAAGCGATTTTGAACTGTGCCTCAAGCGCTTCTGGCGCCAGCATCGAATGCACTTCCGGCTGAGGTGCACCGATGACGTGCGGCACAGCGAGGATCGCCACACCGAGGATCTTCATCAGCCAATGGCGGCTGAACGCGATCAACGCCAGGCCGACGGCGGTGGACGCGGCTGTGCTGATCCACCAGAGCTGCCGTGAAGCCAGATCCGCCGCAGCAGTGCCCGGCAATTCCGGCGGCAAGCCCAAGGTCGGTGCCAGCACGAAAGTGGCGTAGCCGGCCAGGCCCCAGAGCAGACCTTGCGAAGTTTTGGTCGGCGCGCGCAGGGTGTAGAGACCGGCGAGCATCAGGGCAAAACCGACGGCCACCACCAGATTGCCGCCCGTGGTCGAGACCACACGCTGCCAGCCATCTTCCGGTTCCCAGGCTTCGGCGTCGTGGGTGTGGGCAGCCGTGCCAGCTGCATGTTCGTGTACTTCAGCCGCAGGTTCGGACTTTTCATAGGTTTCGGCCTGCAGAATCAGCGGCGAAACCCAGAAGCTTTGCAGCAGGGTGAGGAGCAGGGCGGCCAGCAGACCGCTGAAACCTGCTGTTTGCGCAATACGCTTGATCATGTCGGCAGGTCTCAGTGGCACGGGAACGCGGCGCTGTGGCGGGTATCGTGAGCGGCGTTGTGCACCGCTTCGATGTGCGAGAAACCGGCGAAATAGACGAGGCTGGCGCCCAGGATCGACGCGAAAATGGCGGCGGTCAGGCGTTGGCTCAGGGTGGTGGTGCTGGAGATCTTGTCGGTGTTGCTGGCGGTGCTGCTGATGATCGACATGGCGCTTCCCTCTGGAGTGTCAGCGGGGTCATAGAGCGCATGAAAACCCCTGCGGGTCGGGCTCGCAGAGGTTCGAACAGCGCCCGCCCACCGCGGGTTTGTTATGTTCAGCGACGCATGACTGCGGGCTGTGTGTTGCGGGCCGGTCTCCGGGCTCACGAGGGGTTGGCGTCAGGCCGACCTGCAAGCGTCACCTTCCCATGCCGTTGGGGCACAGTGGTTTTGACGCTTCGCTCGCTTACCGTTGCGGGGGCAGCACCGGACTGACATGGGCTTGAGTAAAGCACATGATTCACCGGTTTCCCGTTTCACCCTGTGAAGGGCACCCGTAACAAGTTGCGTAGGAGAGCATGAGGGGGGGATTTGAGTCAATTGGAGGGGGCATATCCGTTGCTGCGGTAACGGCGGCTTAGGGTTTCGCCCTTACGGCCATCCCTTTCAAGGTCTTAGGTAAAATCCCCTGATACTTCAGCCAGGAGGACCCGAACGATGTGGGCCGATGTTCTAGCGCGTTTCGAGAAAAAAGCACCTGCCAGTGTCATGGCCAAATTGGCGCTGGAGCAGGCCATTGCGCCTGAGTGGATTGATCAGGTCTTCGAAGAGCATCGGCAACGGCAGTATTCTCGTGAGCTACTGTTCTCGACCATCATCAAGCTGATGTCCCTTGTTTCATTGGGCTTGAAGCCATCCCTGCACGCCGCCGCGCGGCAACTGGAAGATCTTCCTGTCAGTTTGGCTGCCCTCTACGACAAGATCAGTCGTACTGAACCTGCGCTGTTACGCGCTCTGGTCACAGGTTGTGCGCAACGTCTGACTCCGACCATCAAGGAGCTGGGCTGCACCAAAACGTTGCCGGAGTGGTGGACGGCAATCATTTGGCTTCCACTGAGAAACGTCTGGGCGCTCTACGCCATGAGCGAGGCGCCGCTCGTCCTGGCTTTTCGGTGGTTGTTTACGACCCCGATCTCGATCAGGTCATCGACCTTCAGGCGTGTGAGGATGCCTACGCAAGCGAGCGTGTTTGCGTGCTGCCTCTACTGGCCAATGCCGAGCCAGGCCAAGTGTGGCTGGCTGATCGACTCTATTGCACGCTCCCGGTCATGGAGGCTTGTGAGCAGGTCCAGACGTCCTTTGTCATTCGTCAGCAAGCCAAGCATCCACGCCTGATTCAAGAGGGTGAGTGGCAAGAACCCGTGCCTGTGGAAACAGGCACTGTGCGTGAGCAGATCATCCAGGTCAGAGGCGGTTACCAATGTCGGCGTGTCGAACTGACGCTTCATTCGCCAACAGACTCGGGTGACAGCAGCTTGATGTTCTGGAGCAATCTACCCCAGAGCGTCAGCGCGCAGCAGATCGCGCAACTCTATCGCCGTCGCTGGAGTATTGAAGGTATGTTTGTAGTGGTCTAATGAAACCGGACACCCATTTAGGCGAGAATGCTCGCCAGATAGAGGTGTCTGATGACCAAACAACGTCGTTCTTTTTCCGCTGAATTCAAACGCGAGGCCGCAGGCCTCGTGCTCGATCAAGGCTATAGCCATATCGAAGCCAGCCGCTCGCTTGGTGTGGTTGAGTCCGCGTTGCGCCGCTGGGTTAATCAGCTTCAGCAGGAGCGCACTGGCGTTACTCCGCAGAGTAAAGCGCTGACGCCAGAGCAACAGAAAATCCAGGAATTGGAAGCTCGAATCGCTCGACTTGAGCGGGAGAAATCCATTTTAAAAAAGGCTACCGCGCTCTTGATGTCGGAAGAGCACGAGCGCACGCGCTGATTGATCAACTGAGCCCCCAAGAGCCGGTTGATTGGCTTTGCGCAGTCTTTGACGTCACTCGTTCGTGTTACTACGCCCATCGTCTCAGGCGCCGAACTCCAGACGTTGAGCGGCTTCGGTTGCGCAGCCGGGTTAACGAACTGTTTACGCAAAGTCGAAGCGCCGCCGGTAGCCGCAGCATCGTGTCGATGATGCAGGAAGACGGCGAGCAAATTGGGCGGTTCAAGGTGCGAGGCCTGATGCGGGAACTGGAGTTGGTCAGTAAACAACCTGGATCACATGCCTACAAACAAGCGACGGTTGAGCGGCCTGACATTCCGAACATATTGAATCGAGAGTTTGATGTGCCGGCGCCGAATCAGGTCTGGTGTGGCGACATCACCTACATCTGGGCTCAAGGGAAATGGCATTACCTGGCTGTCGTTATGGATCTTTACGCGCGCCGAGTGGTGGGCTGGGCGCTGTCGAACAAGCCGGATGCGGATCTGGTCATCAAGGCGTTGGACATGGCTTACGAACAGCGTGGCAGGCCTCAAGGGCTTCTGTTTCACTCGGATCAGGGCTCGCAATATGGCAGTCGCCAGTTTCGCCAACGGCTCTGGCGTTACCGCATGCGCCAAAGCATGAGCCGTCGTGGAAACTGCTGGGATAACGCGCCGATGGAGCGTGTGTTTCGCAGCTTGAAAACTGAATGGATACCGACCGTGGGCTACATGACAGCTCAAGAAGCGCACCGCGACATCAGTCATTACCTGATGCATCGGTACAACTGGATTAGACCGCACCAATTCAACAACGGACTGGCCCCAGCTCAGGCCGAGAAAAAACTTAACGTCGTGTCCGGGATTAGTTGACCACTACAAGTTAAGCAATAAAGCTGTGTGCCTTCGTGGTTGAATATAAGATAAGCGCCTGGGGGCGGAGCTGGCAGAAAATCTTTAATGAGTGTGTCTGTAGAGGTGTTTATCATCTTAATAGATTCACTTTGATGAAAAGAAGCTACTCGGCTACCGTCTTTGCTTATGGCTAAATAGTATCCAGTAAAGGTTGTGAATCTTTTTATAATTTTTCGGGATAGGGTGGAGAAGATTATAAGGCCTTTATTGTAAGCGCTAGCATATATTTTTTCGCCATTTGGTGTTATCACCAGAGAGTGTCAGATTTTTTGTGTGCGGGCCGGTAATGGCCTGCCGTCAGGCAGGCCGGGTTTTACCAGGTCGGCCTGATAAATCGATCTCCGTACAGAATCGCAAATTGGTTCATCGCACTCTTCCAGTCATGAGCCGCCGAGCCCCAGTTTGCCGTGATGTTACGCAGCCCAAGCCAGATCAGCTTGGTCGCTGCGTCATCCGTCGGGAAGTGGCCCCGGGTCTTGATGATCTTGCGTAGCTGAGCGTTGATGCTTTCGATAGCGTTGGTCGTATAGATCACTTTTCGAATGGCAGGCGGGAAGACAAAAAATGGAATCACTCGATCCCAGGCTCGTCTCCAGGCCGCCACCACCGTTGGGTATTGCTTACCCCAAGGGCCATTTTCAAAGGCATCCAGTGCTTCCTCAGCCGCTTCTGCGTTGATGGCTTGATAGATCGGTTTTAGCGCCTTGGCCAGCTCACGGCGCTTGTCCCACGCCGCGTAATCGAGGCTGTTGCGGATCAAGTGGACGATGCATGTTTGCAGCGTTGTTGCCGGAAATACTGCGCTTAGGGATGGTCTGAAGTAGTCACGCTTTTCTGGCTGACTTCAGCCTCCGCTGATTTTGAAAACGGCGAATCGACCAAAACGATCAGATCATCCGCGTATTTCTGCGCTTTTAGCCGCCGCGAGCACCTCGCAACGGTCATTTCCCACATTACAGGCGCACCTCTCCTGTACTCGTCAGTAAATGTCGGCGTGCCATCCACAGATTCGACAGCGCGAATAGCGTCACCAGTTGCGCGGTGTTTTTGGCCAGGCCACGGAAGCGCGTTTTCACAAAACCGAACTGGCGCTTGACCACCCGAAACGGGTGCTCGACTTTGGCGCGCACCTGGGCCTTGGCCTTCTCGATCTTGCGCTTGGCTTTGTATAGAGCGCTACGCTTACCCAGCTTTTTGTAAGTACTGCGGCGTGCCGCGATCTGCCAGATCACCTCGCGCCCATCATGCTCGGTACGTTTCTCGACGCCGGTATAACCGGCATCGGCGCAGACCACGTTCTCCGCACCGTGCAGCAATTTGTCCACCTGAGTGACATCCGCCACGTTGGCGGCTGTGCCCACCACGCGGTGCACCAGACCTGACTCGTCATCCACACCGATGTGCGCTTTCATGCCGAAATAGTACTGGTTGCCCTTCTTGGTTTGGTGCATTTCTGGATCGCGTTTACCGTCCTTGTTCTTGGTCGAGCTGGGCGCATTGATCAGCGTGGCATCGACAATGGTGCCTTGGCGCAACGACAACCCTCGGTCACCCAGATAGCCATTGATCACGGCCAGGATGCCGGCAGCCAGCTCGTGTTTCTCCAGCAGTCGGCGGAAGTTGAGGATGGTGGTTTCGTCGGGAATACGCTCCAGATTCAGCCCGGCGAACTGCCGCAGGATGGTGGTCTCGTACAGCGCTTCCTCCATCGCTGGATCGCTGTAACCGAACCAGTTCTGCATCAAATGTACACGCAGCATCGTCATCAACGGATAAGCCGGACGACCGCCTTCACCCTTCGGGTAGAACGGCTCGATCAGTTTGATCAAGCCGTTCCACGGCACCACCTGATCCATGTCGATCAAGAACAACTCTTTGCGGGTCTGCTTACGCTTGCCTGCGTACTCGGCGTCAGCGAAGGTCATCTGTTTCATCGGAAAGCTCGGCGGGTGGAGTCCCGGTATTTTGCCAAAATCAGGAAGTCTTCTTCAGAGTTTCCTTAGCGCCTCTGGCATGCCTTTGAGACCGTCAGTCACGGCGATCAGCACGTCCTCTACGCCGCGGGTCTTGAGGTCGTTGAAGACCTTCATCCAGAACTTCGCACCCTCGGTGTTTTCGATCCAGATACCAAGAATATCGCGCGTTCCATCGGGTAAAACACCCAGCGCCAAGTAAATCGCCTTGTTGCGGACAAGGCCTTCTTCTCGGATCTTGACCCGCAGCGCATCGAAGAAAATGACTGGGTACATCGGCTCAAGCGGTCGCTGTTGCCACGCACCAATTTCCTCCATCACCTCGTGCGTGACTGAGCTGATGAAGTCATGGGAAACGTCCGTCCCGTATTGCTCAGAGAGGAAAGCGCGGATTTCTCGAACGGTCATGCCTCGGGCATACATGGCGATGATCTTGTCATCAAAACCGGTGTAACGCCGCTCATGCTTGGGGATCAGAATGGGGGCAAAACTGCCATCCCGATCACGGGGAATCTCCAGCCGCAGCGGGCCATCCCCCGTCAAAATCGTCTTGCCCGTTTTGCCATTGCGCTGGTTGGTTTCATCCTCTGGGCGCTGCGCGCCCGGCGGATACCCCAGGTGGTGACCGAGCTCGGCACTCAATGCTCGCTCAATCAAGGCCTTCTTGAAGGCCGCAGAAGCGTCTTCAATAGCCTCTGCGGTAATCAGCCCCTCACCGAACTCTTCGAGCAGCTCCTTGGGGATTTTTGGTAGGTCACGCAGGGGTTTCTTTTTGGTTGGCATACATGCACCTCTTACTCATGTTATGCCCGAACACAAAATTTCTGACACCCCCTATCACCATTTCATGAAAGCGCTCAATGTCTTCCTTTTCAATAAAGCCAATTGTACGGTTAGTCCGGGAATCAATCATCGCGATTTGTCTATCAAGCTCAACATATACCGTGCCCTCACGGCCTATTACGATATTGTATTGAGGAGATCCCAAATCGATATAACCCACAGGCCCCTCAGCCAAAACCTCCACCCGCGCCACAACATCACTGGCCCCCATACTCCTGGCAACTAACTCATGCCCCCCCTCAGTCCCCGAGGCAATAATCCCCGTAACAGTTACAACCTCCTTGGCATCAGTAATGAAATCACGCTCACCACCAACACCTCCACCCGGAAACTGGAATCCCGATGCAAGGCGCAAAGTCACCACCGCATCCATCTGCGGAACGCCATCACGGGTTAGCAGCAAACGGACATCGAACGCTTCACCAGAAAAAACCTTATACGGCCCATTGGTGAACTCCAGCATTGCGGCCGGCAATGCCTCGCCAATCACCTGCGCCCGCGCAACCCTGGAACTCCCCACCGCTTCACCATTGGCTCTGTGCACCTTGTAAGTCGCCGTCACAGCGCCGTCAGGAATCACGTGCTTATTAGGCACTTCAACAATACACAGCTTCCTCTGCCCGAACTCATCTGCCTCCACCGTGCCGGCAGGCGGCGTTACCACGACGTCAGGCTGGCCGGTAACTTTGCAGATGTACGTCACGGAAATCAGGTCGCCCACCTGAAAACGTGAGTCACCGGTCGGCACAATGATCAACAGCGGATTGCCGGCCAGTTTCTCCAGATCGATTTTGGTCTGGTCATCTCCCGGATCGTTGAGGCGTTCGCGCAAAATCGGGCTGTCGAACGTCTCTGCTTCCAGATGAATGTCCAGCCGCTTCTCCGGGGATTTGCTGGGGTTGCCCAACTGGTCGGTGACAATGTATTCGATCACCGCACTCGGGTTGTTGCCCGCTGCGAGAAACGTGTCGGTGAACAGTTTGTAGGTGATCGGTGCGTTGCCATCGGCGACATCGAAATCGACCTGGGTATCGCCTATCAGCAGTCGGATGCGGTCATAGGGGCGCCGGTTGTTATAGAAGAACCTGAACTCCACGCCTTGCGCTGCGCGTTCGGTACTGACGCCTTCGTTGATCACGTCTGGGGGGATGACAAGATCCAGATTGTCCGGCGTACGCAGGTGATAGAGCACCAGCAGGTCACGGGAGTCTTCACTGGTGTTGCCGCCGACGCGGAAGACCTTGTAATGCAGGCGGTTGACACCCTGCCTAAGGTACCCGTGTGGTATGTACAGACGCAGACGCTGCGCTTCTTCGCCCGGCTGGATGGTCACGCCGGCCACGGGTGTGGGGTCGTCGTTGATGTACAGATCCACGCGATCATCGACCGCCATGGTCCAGGATTGCAGTTGTAACTCTGGCCAGGGGTCGATCAGGCACAGCAGGCCTTGGGACTGGCCGTCGTAAAGCACTTGGGGAATGCCACCGTGGGCGATGCCTGCCGGTCTCACCGGGGTGAACCAGCCCTGGATGATCACCGGGAAGAGCGCGAACAATTGATTGAGTACGGCGGACTGGATATCCATCACTTGCTCCTGGAGGCGAAAAGCCCGAATGCGCTCGGGAAGTGGGCTAATCAAACATCAGGCGGGGCAAGCGGGCTACTGTCAAAGTTGACAGGTAGGCGCCATTTCCGGACGAGTGGTTAACTCGGTCAGAGGTGCAAGAAGTGTTGCGGGCGCATTGCGGTGGGAGGAGGGACGGCAAAGGATTGCGGCCTGCGGCGGGACTTGGACGTTGTACCGGGCTGGCGCCTGTTTGAATACCAAACCCTGTTGACATGGGCTTACCGCGAAAACCCAGCGCCCCCGGCAGGCGCTGCCGAAGGCTGCAATCTTTTGATCTTTTGCTTTTCGCACCGGGCTCGCGCTAAGGTCAACGGCGCCTTTCAGCAAGCACTTTGCGCGCCGGGGCAATTGTGTGTTCGGGGATGGAAATGGATTCCGCAGAAATTCTTGTGCTTCAAGCCAGTTACACCAACCCACTGCACGCCGAGGCCATCGGCGTCGTGCTCAATCACTATGCAGAAGATCCCATGGGCGGCGGTCATCCGATCGACCCTGAGTTGCTGCGCCGGTTACCCGAAGAATTGGCGCGCCGACCACACGCGTTCAGCGTGCTGGCCTTTGTCGGTGGCGAGCCGGCAGGCCTGGTGAATTGTTTTGAAGGGTTTTCCTCGTTCGCCTGCAAGCCTTTGGTCAACGTCCACGATGTGGCGGTGATGGCCAGGTTTCGTGGCCTGGGCCTGAGCCAAAAGATGCTTCGCAAGGTCGAGGAAATCGCTCGCCAGCGTGGCTGCTGCAAGATCACCCTGGAAGTGCTGGAGGGTAACGCAGTGGCGCAAAACGCTTACAGCAAATTCGGTTTCACGCCGGGCATGTTCAACCCTGATCACGGGCGGATGCTGTTCTGGATCAAGCCACTGCAGGCATAAAAAAAGGCGCCCGAACCGGGCGCCCAACTGTCATCTCCAGGGCCAGAGCGGAGCCTGTGGAGGTCCATCGGTTGCTCTACAAAACCTACTCGCGATAGGCCTCGGTCACTTGCGCCGTCTGGTCGGCGGGAACGCGAATTTCTTTCGCCTTCGCCTCGCTTGCGTGTTCGCTTTGCGCGTGGTGAACCGGGAAGTTGTCGTAGTAATGACGCATGCGCTCAGCGCCGCCTTCGGCAAAGACGCTGGCAGAGCCGAGCGTGAATAGACTGGCAAGGATTGCCGTAGTGATTTTCATGGTGCCTCCTACTGAACAAGTGGGAGCCGTTCGTCCATGAAGCAGATCTCGGAACAGACTGTGCCGGGCAGGCATTAACTCGGGGTTAACACGCTGAAAGTGGCAAGGGAGGAGCACGCCCTCACCACAAACGTTGATGGATGCCAGAACGGGTCAGAGCTTCCAGTCCAGGCTCAGGGTCACCGTACGCGGGTCACCCCAGTACACACCGTTGTAAAAACCGGCGTTGTCGTAATATTTCTGGTCGAACAGATTGTCGACGTTCAGCGAGGCCGACACGTGTTTGTCGAACTCATAGCGCGACATCAGCTTGACCACGGCGTAAGCGTCCTGGCGAATCCGCGTTTTTTCGGTGATGAATTTGCCGTTGGCACCGCGGCCGACCGGGCGATTGGAGTTGCCGTACATGTCGCTCTGCCAGTTGACCGCGCCTCCGACGGTCAAGGCCTGCCAGTTGCCCGGCAAGCGGTAGGCCGTCGACACTCGGAGCATGTTCAATGGCTCAGTGGTATTGCTGCGTTGTTTTTCGCCGTTGGCCGCGTGGGTGTAGGTGTAGCCGGCGGTCATGTTCCAGCCGTTGAGGATTTCCCCGGAAACTTCGGCCTCGAAGCCGTTGACCTTGTTGCCCTTGCCGCCGGATTTGGAAAATTCCTCGCCGGTCACCGGATCCGGAGGTACGGAGTCGTCACGTTCGGCGACGTTGTCCTGCGTGCTCCAGAACAGCGCAGTGGTGAGGTTCAGGCGTTCTTCGAGCAGGCTACCCTTGAGCCCGAGTTCGTAGTTGCTGCCGACGACCGGATCGAGGTAATTGCGACTACTGTCGCGCGCGCTCTGCGGTTTGAAAATGTCGGTATAGCTGGCGTAAACCGTGTATTGAGGCGTGAGGTCGTAGAGCAGGCCGGCGTAGGGCGTCCAGATATTGTTCTGGCGCTGGTGGGTGGCGTCGACGCGGGTGAGTGTTTGCCGCGCGTCGTAGTAGTAATCGGTGCTGGTTTCGTCCCAACTGCCATAACGGCTGCCGAGTACGGCATGCAGCTCATCGGTCAGGCTCAATCGAGTGGCGATGTAGCCGGCCTTCTGGCGGGTGATGCCCCGTGAGCCGGGGAGGCTGGTGACGGTGTCGGCGAATTTGGCGATGTCGCTCATGTATTTCCAGTCACGGATGTTGTCGTAACCGGCGGCTTGCGGACTGTCAAAGGCGTGGGGCGAGTTCGAGCGGCTTTCAGCCTCGCCATAGCCGAACATCATTTCGTGCTCGCGCCCCAACAGCGCGTACGGGCCTGAGACGTTGACGTCGTACACCTTCATTTTCTGCGTACCGAGCATGTGCCCCCTGTACGCGGACATGCCACTGCGATCCGCCTCGGGGAAACCCCCGCCGCCGTAGTAGACCTTGCCATCGATATCGCTGTCGCGGTGGGTATAGGCAGCCTTCAACTTCCAGCCACCGCCCAGTTGCTGATCCAGGGTCGCGAACGCGGTTTTATCTTTGAGTGGCCACGAACTCCACGGCGTCGCCATGTTCGTTGAGCGGCTCAGTCCGGCCTTGCCGCCGTCAGCGTTCCAGTACGGTACGGTGCCCCAGGACGTGCCCTGAACCTGCTTGTCCTGATAGTCGTAACCCACCGCGAGCACGGTAGAGTCGCTCAGATCGGCTTCGAGAATGCCGTAACCGACCTCGCGTTGCAGGGCATATTTGTCCCGGAACGACTGGCTGTCGCGATAGGCCAGCACCGTGCGCCCGCGCAGACGCCCGTCGAAAGCCAGCGGGCCGCCGACATCGACGTAGCTGTAGTAATCGTCATAGCTGCCGCCACTGACCCCGGCCAAGGCCTGCAACTGTGCGGTGGGGCGTTTGCGCACCATGTTGATGGTCGCCGACGGGTCGCCGGCACCGGTGGTCAGGCCCGTGGCGCCGCGTACCACCTCGATACGGTCATAGATGATGGTGTCCGCATCGGACTTCATCCGCCCGAACGTATTGAGCATTCCGTCAATCTGGAAATTGTTGATGGAATAACCGCGCGCCGAATAGCTGACCCGATCAGAGTCGTTGTGCTGCACCACGATGCCGGTGGTCTGACTCATGGCCTCGGACAATGTACCGAGTTTGAAATCATCCATTTGCTGGCGGGTGACCACGGATACCGATTGCGGGGTTTCCTTGATCGACAGATTCATCCGCGTCGCTGTGCTCATGGCGCCGGTGGTGTAGGCCGCAGAGTTTTCGGTGGTGGTACCCAAACCCTGCGCGGAAATGTTGGTGGCGGCCAGTTCCAGCGCAGTGGCGGGGGGCTCAGCCGGTTTTTCAGGATCGGTTTCGGCGAGCAGATCGCTGCTCACGGCCATGCTGTACAAGCCGAGGGTGAGTGTCATGGAACGGGTGATAGGCGCGAACATCGCAGCCGACTCCTTGTCTTCGAGGGAAAAATCCATTGCTTCAAAGACGAGGCGGCGCGCTGCGATTTAGTAACAAACGAGAAATATTGTTATTTGAGGGGGGCTACGGGCAGCGTCTGCCGGTAAACAGCGAGCAGTAAAAAGGGGCCAATCGTTGGCCCCTTGCGTTATTAATGTTGTGCGACCTCTGCGGGGTCCGGTTTTTTCGGCTTCATCAAACTGAAGTCGATGAGCGCTCGTTGCTCACGTTCATAGGGGTTGCCGATCATCAGCGGACGCGCTATGAAACGGTCGCTGACCAGGCTCTTGCTGCGATCGAGCTCATCGAAACTCAACCCTGCCATGTCTGCCCACGTGTGGATCAGGTGCGAGCTGCTGTAAGGCCGTCCCAGGTCAGCGGCGAAATTCCAGTCGTGGTTTTCTTTCCACTTCGGCGACGCCCAGGCCATGAACGGAATCGTGTACATCGGCGCGGTCGGCTTGTTCTCGTTACGGCCCAGGGTCTTGTGGCCGACCGAGTCGAACACGTCTTCGCCGTGGTCGGAGAGGTACAGCAAGAAACCGTTCGGGTCGGATTTGGCGTAGTCCTTGATCAGGCTGGAAACCACGAAGTCGTTGTACAGCACCGCATTGTCGTAGCTGTTGTAAGTGGGTACCTGATCATTGCGCACACCGGCCGGCACGCCGCTACGATCCTGGAACTTGTCGAAGCTCGGCGGATAGCGGTACTGGTAGCTCATATGGGTGCCGAGCAGGTGCACAACGATCAACTTGCGTTGGGCCGGATCGGTCAACGCCTTGTTGAAGGGCTCGATCACATCGCCATCGTACTGGGCGGCATTCTGGTTGCGGTTGTTGTTCAGATACACCTGCTCGTCGGCCAGTTCGGAGAAGGTCGTGAGCATGGTGTTGCGCTTGGTCATGGTCTGCTGGTTGGTGATCCAGAAGGTTTTGTAACCGGCCTGTTTCATCATGCTGACCAGCGATGGCGTGGACAGGTACAGGTCCGGATTTTCCTCATCGGCGAAGGTCAACACTTGCTGCAACGCTTCGATGGTGTACGGGCGCGGGGTGATGACATTGTCGAAGACCGACAGTTGATCCTTGAGCTTGTCCAGTTCAGGCGTGGTCTTGCGCGGGTAACCGTAGAGGCTCATGCGCTGGCGGTTGGTCGATTCGCCGATGACCAGCACCAGGGTCGCCGGCTGATTGGCCGAAGCGTCGGTGAGGTTTTTCAGCGGCGCGATCTTGC
This sequence comes from Pseudomonas baetica, assembly GCF_002813455.1. Lineage (NCBI taxonomy): Bacteria > Pseudomonadati > Pseudomonadota > Gammaproteobacteria > Pseudomonadales > Pseudomonadaceae > Pseudomonas > Pseudomonas baetica. The sequence continues at coordinate 1,818,770 of NZ_PHHE01000001.1, forward strand.
TGGCGCTATCGAGCATGCCCTGCATGTCCGCCAGGGTTTCCAGATAACGGTGATAGGCCACGGCCATCTGCCACGGCACGGCCGGCTCGATACGGGTTTCGAACTTTTCAAAGCCCTGGGCGAAGCTGCCGGTGCGCATCGTCTGTTTGACCAATGGATAGCCGATCACCGCGACCAGAATCGCCATCGCCGCCACGAAGGCGCGGCCACGGGGCAGGTACACCGGGCGCAGACGCGTCCACAGGAAATAGGCGAACAGGGTGTGTGCGAGGAACGCCGGCACCATCCACCAGGCAAAGTACTGGGTCATGTACTCGCCGGCTTCAGACACGTTCGACTCGAACATGATGAAGATCACGCTCTGGGAAAATTCTTGCTGATAGATGAAGAAATAACCCAGGCTCGCCATCGAGCAGGCCCACAACACCACACCGATCAAGGCGGCGAGCAGTCTGGTGCGCTGGGGAAACAGCAGCATCGGCGCCAGCCAGATGGCACTCATCACGAACGCCTGACGAAAGCCCGTGAAGCCGGAGGTACCGGTCAACTGGATCAGCAGTTGGGTAATGCCCGAGAAGTACCAGAAAAAGACAAACAGCCAGAGAAACCCGGCCCAGTCGAAACCTGTCGCAGACTTGTTGCTGCGTTTGAACATCGCCATCAAGCGCTCCAGCCTTTGAGAGTGTTGCTGCCGGTGCACGGGGGTACACCAGCGACTTTCGGCCACACCATCAGGTAGCGGGCAGCCACAATGACGCAAGTATCCGTAATTTATTGTGAAAAGTTTGTGAGTTACCACTGCGCGTGGGTGGGCGTGCGGTACAGGAGTACCGCATGGCTGGCGAGGCAATCAGGTTTCATCGCTCCATTGAGCAGGCCTGACGCACTGTCACCTGTGACTGACTCCAAAGGATATGGACATGACCCGACTTGACCCGGCGCCGCCCCTGTTGCAAGTAAATGAAGTGCTGGCTGATGCCGTCGCCCGGGAGTTTGCCGACCGGCCTATCGTGATCACGGCAGCCCTCATGCAATTCAGCGCCGCGCTCAAACAGCGCTATCCGCAACTGGACATTGATGTGCTGGTCACGACCCTCAATGTGCCTCGTTGGGAGGACAACGAGCGCGTAGCGACCGACGATACAACTGCGACCGCTCGTTCCAGTGCGCCACTGTTTGAAATCATGATTCACAGCATTACCGGCAAAGCCACGCTGGCATTCACCAGCGAACATTTTCTCAGTGATGCGAACGGGCGTCGCCTGAACATCGACATTCGTGAGGTCGAAAGCCTGTTAAGAGCGCTGCCTGGGGCGATGAGCGCGGCCTTACAGCAAGCGCTGACGGATTTCTGGAATGAACCTCTGGCCACCGGTACCACGCGCTGGCAGTGGCTGGCGGACATCTGCAAGGCGGCGCTCCTGCTCAAGCTGGGTCCGCAGGACACCAGCAGCCATCTCGACGCGGAGCAATGCCACACGCTGCGACAGATTACCCATTGTCCGCAGAAGGCCCTGCGTTTGCAGACCTACGGCAGCGGTTGTGCTGAAGCATTCTTGCTGCAATACAGTGCGGGGACGGGTGGCGCAGTCCGGACCGGCGCAGAGATCCTGGTGACCCGGACCGTTAATGGCCGCAAGATCGTACTGGCGTTTGACCCCGCCGGTGACATTGCCTGCTTCGACTCGCTGCAGGCATTTGCCGACCAGCGATGCTCGATGCTCGGGTCAGCCTCGTATGAGCAACAAATGCAGCCGTGGACGATTGATACGGATGTCTTCGTCACTCTGGCCCAAGCCATCCTCGACGCGCAGCTTGGGCAATTGGCCGAATCAGGCGAGACAGCCGGACAGGATCTGGCCAGGCTGGAAGCAAGCTACGCCGCGATCACTGATACGTCGAGATGCTTTCGCTCGCACCGAACGACTCCTTACGCGCAGCCGTTGTTCAATACCGTGCTCGACAATCCGCCCGATTGGATGTCCCGGGCCACGACTCAGGACGTGCTTGAGTGCAGTCGATATTTGCTGGAACTGGCGGCGTTGCAGTTGGTTGCGGACGGCCGCAGCTATGACGACGGTATCGAAACAGCTGCGGTGTTCGCCCGAAACGCGCTGGTCAAAGGCATGTCTGATTTCAGTCCGAGCGTAGACCCTGACAACCTGTTGATCACCCATACGCGCTATGAGGCCGATGCTTATGGTTCACCCACCGGTACTGCGATCGTCGAGACCGATACGTTGACTCGCCGGGCATTGAAAAACCTTGCCGGCTTGCTGCCGGGCAAAACCGAGTTGCACAACCGCGACGGCAGCCCGTTACCCGCCTGGGTGACCGCAGACACCTTGCGCAGGCTGGTGACACAAGCCGATATCGGCGCGCAATACACTCAACTGATCAAGCAAAAGTTGATAGATGACCTGTCACAGAAAGCCTGGCGCGAACAGCGCTTCGCCCAGTTGATGCGTGTGCAACTGCCGCTGCTGGCGCTTGAATGCAAAATCACCGGCGAGGGCGGGCTGACCGAAGCGGGCTATCGACAGGTCGCCGCGTTGATGCAGCCGGACATCGCCGCACGGAAACTGGACGCGCAAGTCATCGTCATCAGGGCTCTGTCCTTTGTGCTGGTCGAGGTCGAGCGGAGCGATGAGGTGGCTAACATGTTCGTGATTGGCCCCCGCGACGCTGAGCGTGGGCCGCATGTGCTGTATCGCCCGCTTTATACACCGTCGCTGATGCAGTTCGACTCTTTGACCGCGTTGCTGGCGGCGATCCGCAGCGATGTGGCGCTGGAGCACAGCATGCTCGACTGGCTGCACCCCGAGGCGCGAAAAATCTATGCGCACGGCGGCTTTACTGAACCTCATTTAGCCAGGCTGTCGATCGATATCGACTTTCCCACCCTGCGTACGCCAGCCGCGCCGGTACTCAGTGAAGAGCCCCTTAGTGGTGATCCGTTGAGCGAACTCTACCAGGCCAATGCGAAACTACTGCTGCAGAGTGCGGATGAGCAAACGATCTCCAATAGCGAGTACCGTTGGTCAACCCTGCTGGGCTTGGGCGAGCGGGTGTTCGATTCCTTGCTGGGCGCGGTGATGCCCTATGTGCGCGGGCCCGCGGCGGCGGCAGGCTGGCTGCTGCTTCTGGAGCGTGAGGCACTACAGTCTCTGCATGCCTTGGCGCTGGGCGACGCGTTACCGGCGCGACAGTTTTTGTTTGATGTATTGATTCAACTGGTATTGGTATTGCTCAGCCATCGCCATCCCGTGAGGGCGGTAGCGCACGATGTACCCGCCACCTCTGTCGTTCGCCCGAACGGGCCAGCAGGCCGGTTGCTTGCGACGACGGCCACCACGCAGAAGATGCCGGGTTCGACGCTCGATTTTTCGCTTGCGCCACCCAGAGATACCCTCGCTACGCTGCAGCGCTATTTGCTGGCTCATCCCGAAGGTCTTGGCTCGCGCATCGAAGCACCACCGTTGCCGGGCATCCATGTCGTAGACGGCCGTTGGTATGCGCAGGTACCGGGGCGTATTGCCGGTTGGGGCTGGGCGCGGGTGGCGCCGGCCGAAGGACAGAATGTGCTGATGCTCAATCCGGCTGGGGCGCCCATCCCCTGGCTGGAGCTGCGCAACAATGGCACGGGGCTGTGGGACACTGCCGCGGAATTTCGCGTGCGTCATGGTGGTCGTGTGTCGAGCCAATTGAAAGAATATGTCTTCGGCGATCCACAGCTCATCGCTGAACGTGCAGCCAGAGAAGCCAGGCTTGTGCGCTTGAAAGAACAGCGGATGGAACTGGATAAGCAAATCCTCCATGCCGAGGAGATCGGCAATGCTGCGCTGTTGGATTTCTATAAAGAGTCGATGACGTATAAAGCGTTACAGGAGAACGTCAGTCAAAGTCAGGGCAAGGAACTGAAGCAATACCAGCGAGACCTGGCCTCGTCGCAGCAGAAACTGCGCATTTTTAATCAGACAAAGCTCAAGGCCGGTACGTCGTATGTGGAATTGCAGCTCAAGTGCATTGCGCAACTCGACAGACTTGGCCCGGTGTTCGACGCTGATGAACACTACCTGCGCGAAGCGAAGTTCTCCTGCATTGAGGAAAAACTGGTGCGCTACAACATGGTTGAAACCGCATTGGAGAGCCTGTCGAGCATCGATCCGGAATTGGGTTTTGAAAACCGTCAGGTCTTTGCGCAGGTTTATGATGATCCGCTTGTTGCCGATACCACGCCTTATAATGCGCTGCTGGAAGCGCGCAAACGCATTCTCAGGCACTACCCGCGCAGAGTTGAAGTCAGCCAGATGGTCGAGGCGACTGCCGCGGAACTGGCGCAACTGGACCAGCAGTTTTTTCATGGGCGACGTGCTGTCGTGCACCTTGAAGGGATAAAAAAGCGTCGACTGAACACCGAAGGACTGAAGGTGTTCGAGCTGATGTCAATTCAGGGCGCCCTGACCGGCGATCCAGCGCTCGAGCCGAGCATGGTCGAAGCCGCCGGTATGGCGGGGTTGCGCGCGATTCCGCTGGGGCGAGTGACCTCGCACCTGCTGGAGCTCGATACCACTTTCGGTTTCACGGCGAATGAGCGGGTGCTTCTGCTCAAGGATGCAATCAATCACTACCGCAACGCCGAAGCGTTTGCGCATTATCTTGAACCCACCGATGGCGCGAAGTCGTTTGTGCCGCAGGAGTTTGTCAGCAAGCTGCAGGAGCGCCTGACAGCCTACCGGCTCAAGGCCGAGGAAGAGCTTTCCAGGGCAGCCCATGGGCTGGAGGCCGGTGTTGCGGAGGTTGAACCGGGTGTCAAGCAGACCAAACGCAGACGGAGCCAGAAGCGCCGGGTGATTGAAACCCCGGATGGCGTACTGATGGGGGAATCGAGTGATGAGGCTGATGATCCGGATGATGCCGTCATCGCCACTGACATCTACACGGGCCGGCAAACGACTTATTACCGTCACGATGAAGCGGAGCCTGTTTACCAGGCTCGACGGGATGAGTCGCCTGAGGTTCCGAAAACCAGGCCGACGCCGGGACTGAGTAAACTACTCAAGGACGCCGTCGCGTTGCTCGGCGGTGTTGAGGAGCTTAAGGTGCGTGTGAGTCAGACTGGCAATCGTTCACTGGAGCCCAAGAGTCAGGAAGATACGCTGGTTTACCAGGCGCGCAAACTCGATCAGACCGCTGCAGCGCTGAGCCTCAGGCTTGATGAGTACGCGGCGGAACAGCTAACCCGGGCTGCCGACCTCAAGCGCCAATTGGCGTTGGCCGCTCAGGCTCTGCGGGAGGAGGGCGTCCGTCTGCGCATCGCGGGGGCTCGCCGTCTACCGCCGACGGTGGGCAACCTTGAATACCTGCTGCAAAAAAACGAGGTGCGTATCGGCAACTGGAACTGGGCTGACAAGACCAGCGCTACCCATGGGCCTGAGTATTTGCTGGAATTTGAGGTACTGGATGAAAAAGCGCTGGTGCACCGCGAACATGCGGTGCTGTGGTTTGCCCACTTCCACTGCAAGACGAAAAAAGCAGGGAGTGTGAGAAAAGGCCACCTGAAAGCGGCCAAGCTACGGTTCAAGACTTATGCAGACCAGTTACGCGAGGCGCAAAGCAGCCAGGTGCAAGCGATAGAGAGCGCGAATATTCAGAAAAGCGTGGCGGCAAGGCTGTTTTTCAAATATTTGCCGCCAGCGGAACAATAAAACCAATGAAGCCGTTCGCGGGGCGGTTGCAGACCGCCTTCGATCAGTTATGCAGCGTGCGCAACACCGGCGCCGGCACGCAATCCTGCATGGCTTGAATCTGTTGCAGGCGCTCTTGAAGGTGAGCAACCTCACGCAACAATTGTTCGCGTTCTTCGCGCAGTTGGCGCAATTCGTCGCGACGAACGGTAACGTACAAAGTTTGTGGGGGACGTGCGGTTACAACGTTGTCCATTGCTCACCTCGCAAATGGCATGCATCAACTGTGATTTTGCCGCTCGTTTGCGAGAGGCAGAACACTATCGGCATCAATTTTGGTTTCTTTTGCCTGTGAATGGAACTTTTTTATTTTTCATGGTCGGTGTGTCTTCGGCACGTTTCGAGGCGTTATCTGTCTGGATCGGGCACAATGCCCGGAAACTTCACCCCAGCGCTCTGGACTAACCTCCATTAGTCGCGTTGGGCTATAACCTTTGACACACATTTATTTGTAGTAAGGAGCATCAGCACATGCAACTCGGGATTATTGGACTGGGCCGCATGGGCGGCAATATTGCACGGCGTCTGATGCTCAACGGTCACTCCACCGTTGTTTACGACCGCAATACTGCCTTTGTCGACACCCTGGCCGCCGAGGGCGCTACTGGCGTTGCCGATTTGCCGGCACTGGTCGCAGGCCTGGCCAAGCCGCGTGCGGTTTGGGTCATGCTGCCGGCCGGTGCGCCGACCGAAGACACCATCGAAACCCTGAGCCACCTGCTTGAAGCCGGCGACACCATTATCGACGGCGGCAACACCAACTATAAGGATGACATTCGCCGGGCCAAAACCCTGTCCGAGAAGGGCCTGCACTACATCGATGTCGGCACCTCCGGCGGCGTCTGGGGCCTGGAGCGCGGCTATTGCATGATGATCGGCGGCGACGCCGAAACCGTGACCCGTCTTGATCCGTTGTTCGCCGCTCTGGCGCCGGGCATGGGCGACATTCCGCGCACCAAGGATCGCAAGTCTGATGATCACCGCGCCGAACATGGTTACATCCACGCAGGTCCCGCCGGTGCCGGGCACTTCGTCAAGATGATCCACAACGGCATCGAGTACGGCATGATGGCCGCGTTCGCCGAAGGTTTTGACATCCTCAAGACCAAGTCCAGCGAGCGCCTGCCGGAAGATCAGCGTTTTGATCTGAATGTGGCTGACATCGCCGAAGTCTGGCGTCGTGGCAGCGTGGTTTCTTCCTGGCTGCTCGACCTGACCGCCGATGCACTGGCCAGCGACCCGAAACTTGACGGTTTCTCCGGTTCGGTTGCCGACAGCGGTGAAGGTCAATGGACCATCGAAGCCGCCATGGAGCAAGCGGTGCCGGTCCCGGTGCTGTCCAACTCGCTGTTCTCGCGCTACCGCTCACGTGGCCAGGGCACCTTTGGCGACAAGATTCTTTCGGCCCAGCGCTTCGGCTTCGGCGGCCATGTGGAGACAGCGAAGAAATGACCCATACGATCCGCAGAAAATCCAAGGCAGACCCCGCACCACCGACCACGCTGTTCCTGTTCGGTGCCCACGGCGACCTGGTCAAGCGCTTGCTGATGCCAGCGCTGTACAACCTCAGTCGCGACGGTTTGCTTGACGAGAATCTGCGGATCGTCGGCGTTGACCATAACGCCATTACCGATGAAGCCTTCGCGCAAAAGCTCGAAGACTTCATCCGTACCGAAGTGGCGGCGAAGGTCGGCAAGGGCGATCAGATGCTTGATCCGGCCTTGTGGGCCAAGCTTGCCAAAGGCATCAGCTACGTTCAGGGCGATTTCCTGGACGACAGCACTTATTCTGCGCTGGCGGCGAAAATCGCCGACAGCGGCACTGGCAATGCGGTGTTCTACCTGGCCACCGCACCGCGATTCTTCAGCGAAGTGGTGCGCCGACTGGGCGCTGCCCAATTGCTTGAAGAAACCCCCGAAGCGTTCAGAAGGGTGGTGATCGAGAAGCCGTTCGGCTCCGATCTGCAAACCGCCGAAGCACTGAACGCCTGTTTGCTCAAGGTGATGTCCGAGAAGCAGATCTATCGGATCGACCATTACCTGGGCAAGGAAACCGTGCAGAACATTCTGGTCAGCCGGTTCTCCAACAGCCTGTTCGAAGCGTTCTGGAACAACCATTACATCGACCACGTGCAAATCACCGCCGCCGAAACCGTCGGCGTCGAAACCCGTGGCAGTTTTTACGAACACACCGGCGCACTGCGTGACATGGTGCCCAATCACCTGTTCCAGTTGCTGGCCATGGTCGCCATGGAGCCGCCAGCCGCGTTCGGCGCTGATGCGGTGCGCGGCGAAAAAGCCAAAGTGGTTGGCGCGATCCGTCCATGGACGGTGGAAGAGGCGCGGGCCAACTCGGTACGCGGCCAATACAGCGCGGGTGAAGTCGGCGGTAAAGCGCTGGCCGGTTATCGCGAAGAGGCCAACGTCTCGCCCGACAGCAACACCGAAACCTACGTCGCGCTGAAAGTGATGATCGACAACTGGCGCTGGGTCGGCGTGCCGTTCTACCTGCGCACCGGTAAACGCATGAGCGTGCGTGATACCGAAATCGTCATCTGCTTCAAACCGGCGCCATACGCGCAATTTCGCGATACCGAAGTCGACGAGTTGCAGCCAACGTATCTGCGCATCCAGATCCAGCCCAACGAAGGCATGTGGTTTGACCTGTTGGCCAAGCGGCCGGGGCCGGCGCTGAACATGGCCAACATCGAGCTGGGGTTTGCCTACAAGGACTTCTTCGAGATGCAGCCGTCGACCGGTTACGAAACGCTGATCTACGACTGCCTGACCGGCGATCAGACGCTGTTCCAGCGTGCCGACAACATCGAGAACGGCTGGCGCGCCGTGCAGCCGTTCCTCGACGCCTGGCAACAGGACGCGAGCGTGCAAACGTACGCGGCTGGTGAAGACGGCCCGCAGGCTGCCGAAGACTTGCTGACTCGCGATGGTCGCGTCTGGCACGGTCTGGGATGAGCCAGCCGATCCGTTTTCTTCTGAGCGACATGGACGGCACGCTGTTGCTGCCCGACCACACACTGAGCCAACGCACAGTCGCCGCTGTGCGCTCTTTGCGCGAGGCAGGCGTGTTGTTCAGCCTCGCCACCGGGCGCCCGCCGAAAGCCATGTTGCAGCAGATCGAAGCCTTGGGCGTCGATCTGCCGACGGCGGCGTTCAATGGCGGCACCATCGTCAATCCGGACGGCAGCCTGCTGGCGGCGCACTACTTGCCGGGGACCACTGCACTGATTGCCTTGGCGACGTTCGCGGATCAACCGGACGTCGAAGTCTGGGTGTTCAGCGGCGGCGATTGGCTGGTCAAGGACGCCAACGGCCCGATGGTACCGCGCGAGCAGCACGGCCTCGGCTATCCGCCAGTGGTGGTCGAGAGCTTTGAACCGTATCTGGAGCGCATCGACAAGATCGTCGCCACCAGCAACAACACCGGGTTTCTGATCGAGCTGGAGGCGCGCCTGTTGCCCAAGGTCAACGGCATGGCGCAAGTCTCGCGCTCACAGCCGGTGTATCTGGACGTGACGGCGCTGGAAGCCAACAAGGGCACCGCGCTAGCAACCATTGCTGCGCATCTTGGCATCCCTCTGGAGCAGACCGCGGCGATTGGCGATGGCGGCAACGATCCGGCAATGTTCCATTGCGCGGGCTTGTCGATTGCCATGGGGCAGGCGGAGGAGGCGGTACGGCGTCAGGCGGATGTCGTCACTGCGCCGAACACCGAAGATGGCGTGGCCCAGGCAATCGAGCAGTACATCCTCCCTCGCTGACCCAATCGGAAAACCCAATGTGGGAGCGAGCCTGCTCGCGAAAGCGGTGTGTCATTCAACGAATCCGTTGTCTGTCACTCCCTCTTCGCGAGCAGGCTCGCTCCCACAGGTTTGTTCAGTGCTTGTTAGAGCCAGTAGCTGACGGCGTACCAGCCCAACAGCCCCATCACAATCGTGTACGGCAACGCCATCCACACCATCCGCCCATAAGACAATCGCACCAGCGGCGCAACCGCCGAGGTCAGCAGAAACAGAAAAGCGGCCTGCCCGTTCGGCGTCGCCACACTCGGCAAATTGGTACCGGTGTTGATCGCAATGGCCAGCGTCTCGAAGTGCTCGCGGCTCATGTGTCCGGCCAGAAATGCCTGTTTCACTTCGGTGATGTAAATGGTCGCGACAAACACGTTGTCACTGATCGCCGACAGCAGGCCATTGGCAATAAACAGCATGCCCGGTTGTTGATCCATTGGCAGCGCCAGCACCCATTCAATCAGCGGCACAAACAGCTGTTGATCGTGAATCACCGCCACCACGGCAAAGAACACCACCAGCAAAGCGGTAAACGGCATGGCGTCCTTGAACGCGCTGCCCAGACGATGCTCGTCGGTGATCCCGGTAAACGCGGTGATCAACACGATCACCATCAAACCGATCAGGCCAACTTCAGCGACGTGAAAGGCCAGGCAGCCGATCAGGATCAGCGCCGCAGCGCCTTGTACCAGCAGCGCCGCACGTTGGCGCGAGGTGCGCTCGGCGTTGTCTTCAGCCGCGTAATTGGTCAGGACGGCACGAACGTTGTCCGGTAGCAGCGTGCCGTAACCGAACCAGCGCAGTTTCTCCAGCAATACGCAGGTCACCAGACCTGCAGCCAGTACCGGCAAGGACACGGGCGCGACTTTCAGGAAGAATTCGGCGAAATGCCAGCCCATTTCATGGCCGATCAGCAAGTTCTGCGGCTCGCCCACCAGTGTGCAGACACCACCAAGCGCCGTGCCGACGGCGCCGTGCATCAGCAGGCTGCGCAGGAACGCGCGAAACTGATTCAGATCATCGTGATGTAGCGTTGGCAGGTGCTGGTCATCGCTGAATTCGCTGTCCTGACGTGGATCGTTGCCCGAGGCCACCCGGTGGTACACCGAGTAAAACCCCACCGCCGCGCTGATGATCACGGCGGTGACCGTCAAGGCATCGAGAAACGCCGAAAGAAACGCGCAGAGAAAGCAGAACATCAGCGCCAGTGCCGCTTTCGAGCGCACGCCCAGCAACAGCCGCGAGAACAGAAACAGCAGCAGGTCTTTCATGAAGTAGATGCCAGCCACCATGAACATCAGCAGCAGGATCACCGGAAAGTTGTGCACCAGTTCGTCGTAGAGCGCCTGTGGCGTGGTCATCTTCAGCAGCAGGGCTTCGATCAGCAATAGGCCGCCGGGCATCAGCGGGTAGCACTTTAGAGCCATGGCCAAGGTGAAGATGAACTCGATCACCAACAGCCAGCCAGCCGCGACGGGGCCGACGGTGAACAGCGCCACGGCATTGAGGATCAGAAATCCGACGATGGTCGCCTTATACCAGCGTGGCGAGTGCCCGAGAAAATTGTGCGCGAACGCCTGGGCCATTGAAGCGGACATCGCTTGCTCCTTGTTTTAAAGAAGCGCGCAAGTTGCCGGATGTGTCAGCCAAGTTCAAGGCTTAACTGCGTGAATACAGTCCTTTATCGCAGCCTTCGGCAGCTTCTACACGAAGCGAGTTGTTACAGGTTGGTGTAGCGCGCAACCATCGCCCGGTAATTTCCATCCAGCGAGTAGCCTCCGACCAGAATCGCCCCCTCTGCTTGCACCGCCAGTGAATTGGCGGTATCGAGGCTTCGTCCCAAGCGCGTGCGCAACCAGCCCCGGCTTTGGCCGAAGCTCGGGTCCAGGCTGCCATCGAGCCGATAGCGGGCGACGATGAAATCCGCCTCAATCCCGCCAATGGTCGCGCCGACGGCGATGATCCGGCCGTCCGCCATGCGTTGGGCGGCGCTCCACTGGCAGCCGCTGTGGCCGATATCCAGCAAATGCGGCTGGTCGCCATTGCAATGTAAATCCGGGCGGCCATTGCCGTGCAGGCGGAAGGACAGACAGCGGATCGGGTCACGACTGCTGCCAAAGCAGTGCAGCGTGTCGTCGGACTCAATGATCTGACTGACCAGAGCGCTGTTGCCCTGAGCCTTGAATGCCATAAAGCCGTCCACTGCAAAGCGTTCATCGAGTCGCCCATCGGGCAGGTAACGCGCCAGCAGACCTTCCTGGGGAAAATCGATGGAGCCGCCCACCAGAATTCGCCCATCCTCCTGCAACAGCAGGCTGCCGAGCCAGGTGTTAAGCAACAAATGACGGATCATCACAAAGCCGCGACCGTTGAAGGTTTCATCCAGGTGGCCGTCGGGTTTGAGGCGAATCAGCATGCCGGCATGGTCGGCGAGTTCGAAATGATGATTGGCGATCAGCACAATGTGCCCGTCATCCTGCACCGCAAAATCGCAGGCCTCTGCGCCCGGCACTCCAGGCGGTAGCCAGCTGTCGCGGGTGCCCATGGACAAGTCGCCCGGCAGGCGCACCACTTGGTAACCCTTGTCTCCAAAGGATTGATCCGGCCGGCCGTGCGCATCGAACAGGGCGAGGGCGGGCAGGGTGCGACGGCTGTTTTCATAATGCAGGCCGGCCAGCAGGATTCGTCCATCGGGCAGCGCCTGGACTTTGCCGGCCATGGCTTCGAAGCCTTTGGCAAACGTGTCGATCACGCTGCCCTGAACACCAAAAGACAGATCGGCGGAGCCATCGGCGAGCAATCGGGCAAGGCCGAAACGGCTGCCCTCGGCAACGCCGACTTTGGCCGCGACCAGAATCCGCCCTTGGGCATCGAGCGCCAGATCCTGGGTCAGGCTGCACTCGCTGTCGGCAAAGTACACCTGAGCGACGCCCCTGACGGCGAAGGTCGGGTCGAGTTGACCGGCATTATTGAACAACGACGGCAGCGCATAAGTGTTCTGGTTGGACATGCACGCATCTCCTTGCGAGTGACCAAAGCCGAATACCGGTCGGGTAACTGCATGAGCGGAACATTCAAAACCTGAACAGGGAGAAGTACAACTGTAAGAAATAACAGGTGGAGGGTCGCACTGTGCCAGAACAGTGTCTTTTTGAACCAGTCGCAAGCGTGCCAAGCAATTACACAAGAATGCGCGGTTGAAAGTTGTACAGAAGCATGGCGAATTAAAAAGCAAGAACAACTAAGGCGAGAAGGGCGGATGACTGAAAAGTCATCCGCATCGCCCGGTTATCAGTGTGGCATTGACCACGATTGCAGCGTGTAACCTTCATCGCTCAGTTCGGCGCGGGCTTGCTGCAAAAGTTGCTCAAGCTGTGCCGGGTCGGAATAAGCACTGCTTGGAATTTGTTTACGACCGATGTGGGAGTTGGTGCGGTCGATAACGGTCAGGCTCAGTTCGCCATTGCCGTCTTGTGGTGCCCAGGCCACGCACTGGAAAGGTTTGAACGCGTGGTTGGCAATCAAAAGAGCTTCGTTGATACGGAGCGGGGCGGTCATGGGGTCTTCTCTCTGTAGTGCCCAATCAAATGATCTGCCGTCGGTTGGGCTTACCGTTCGGCTGGTTACTTGTACTGATGCACGCAACCGGGGAGCAGGTCACACACGAAACAAAGAAATTTCAACTTTCTTTCAGTTGTCGGGTTACACGAGCGATGTTGAAAGCCTGGTGAAAGCTTTTAAAGAGGAGGTAAGTCGATAGCTGACTAACAACTGCGCTACTTATAACAAGTTTGCTTGTACACCTATAAGCAATCGATACAAGGCCCTGTCAAAATCTTGCTAATGTTACAGCCAGGTCTGCCAAATGACTGTTTTTACAACCATTTCATAAAATTTGGCGCCAAGGAACAGTCATGATCGAAGCGCCTGCGTTACGACGTTTACTGGTGGTCGACCCTTGTGACGACTGCCATCGCTTATTACCGGGTTTGCGCGCGGTAGGCTGGGATGTCGACAGTTGTACGCTGGAAAATGCTGCCGATCGCAGCTGCGATGTCGGCCTTTTGCGTTTACAGCCTTTTCACCTCGAACGCCCCGAAGCGGTCAAGGAGCTGATAAGCCGCAGTGGTACCGAATGGATCGCGGTGCTCAATCAGGAAGTCCTGCGTTTACAGAACGTCGGTGACTTTGTCTGTGAATGGTTTTTCGATTTTCATACCTTGCCATTCGACGTGTCGCGGGTGCAGGTCACCCTTGGCCGTGCGTTCGGCATGGCGCGCCTGCGCGGGCAGGGCACGATCCACGTGGATCAACCCGAACACGAACTGCTGGGCGACAGCAAACCGATTCGCGAACTGTGCAAATTGCTCAGTAAACTGGCGCCCACCGAATCGCCGGTGCTGATCCGTGGCGAAAGCGGTACCGGCAAAGAACTGGTCGCGCGTACGCTGCATCGTCAGTCCCAGCGCCACAGCAAACCGTTTGTGGCGATCAACTGCGGGGCGATTCCCGAGCATCTGATTCAGTCCGAGCTGTTTGGTCATGAAAAAGGCGCGTTTACCGGCGCCCATCAGCGCAAGGTCGGGCGTATTGAGGCGGCCAACGGTGGCACCTTGTTCCTCGATGAAATCGGTGATCTGCCACTGGAGCTACAAGCCAATCTGCTGCGCTTTCTCCAGGAAAAACACATTGAGCGGGTCGGTGGCAGTCAGCCAATCCCGGTGGATGTTCGCGTGTTGGCGGCGACCCACGTCGACCTCGAAGCGGCTATCGAGAACAAGCGCTTTCGCGAAGACCTGTATTACCGCCTCAACGTCCTGCAAGTCGTCACCGCGCCATTGCGCGAACGTCACGGTGATCTGTCGATGCTGGCCAACCATTTTTCCCATTTCTACAGCCACGAAACCGGGCGCCGGCCGCGCAGCTTCAGTGAAGATGCACTGATTGCCATGGGCAAGCATGACTGGCCGGGCAACGTGCGTGAACTGGCCAACCGCGTGCGCCGTGGCTTGGTTCTGGCCGAAGGCCGGCAGATCGAGGCGCGGGATCTGGGGCTGATCAGCCAGCACTCGATCGCCACACCCATGGGCACGCTGGAAGACTACAAGACCCGCGCCGAGCGCCAGGCACTGTGCGACGTGTTGAATCGGCACAGTGACAACCTCAGCGTTGCTGCCAAGGTGCTTGGTGTGTCACGACCAACGTTCTATCGCTTGTTGCACAAGCATCAGATTCGTTAAAACCGAAGATCAAAAGAGCGCAGCCTGCGACAGCTCCTACAGGGTCTACCTGTGTAGGCGCTGTCGCAGGCTGCGCTCTTTGCTTTAGAAGTAATACGGGAATTTCAGGCTGAAGGAAAAGTCCGGGGCGTCATCGGTCAAACCGATGGACAGGTTGGGCACGATGGTCAGGTTGTCGGTGGCCGCAATGGTCATGCCGACGTTGAAGTAACCGGCGTTGGCGTCACTGGACACCACCGATTGCCAATCACCGCCATCCTGTTTCAGCTTGCTCTTGCGCTGCACCAGGTCAGACATCGAGAACGACATACTCATTTTCTCGTTCAACGCGAAAGCGACACCGGCACCAATCTGGAAGCTGTCGCCGATCTTCACCTTGCCCGGGTTTTTCTGGTTGACGGTGGAGCTGATGTCGTCGAACGACTCTTCAAGGTTGTGGGTGTAGGACAGACTGCCGAACAGCACCGCCGGGTCGAACGTCTTGACCAGCGAGATGCCGGGCGTGACCGACCAGACGCCGTTGCCGGTGGGCAGGGTGTCAGGTACGAACAGGTTGCTGTTGGCATCGGTCTGGCGCAGTTTGATGCCGAACGGGTCCTTGCCGGTTGGCGCCTTGACGCGCAAGGTCACCACGGCGTCCGGGGTGTTGACCGACTCGTCGAGGAATTTGTAAGCGATGCCGAAGTTAACGTCACCGATGGTTGGATCGCGGTCGACGTCCTGCTCGGTGGTGACGTTGGAGGCACCGCCATTGCCGCCGCCGGATTGATAGGTCGAACTGCGATAGACCACCGGCACGTTCAGGTCGAACTGCCAGCGGTTGTCGAAGTTGTAGCGACCGGTCAGATCCAGCGTCCAGGTATCGGCCTTGATCCGGTCCAGGTTGATATTGCCGAGGAAGATCGAGTCCAGCGCGAGAAACCCGTTGAGAATCAACTGACGGGTGTCGTAGCGCGAATAAGTGATGCCGGTTTCAACGCTGAACTTGCCGCCACCGAAGAAGCCACTGGCCTCGTCATACAGGTTGGAGACACTTTGCGCCGGTTGCGAATCGTCGGCCAGCGATTGGCCGTAGGAAGCGCCACTGCCCCCAGCAGCGCCCCCGGACGCGGCTGCGGCTCCGGTACCGGCGGCCACCCTCTGGTTGCCTTTCATGTCGGACGGCGATTTGGCCAGACGTTTTGGGGGCGGGGCGACGGGTTGATCTTCGACCTGGCGAACTCGCTGCTCAAGTACCGCCAGGGCTTTTTGTTGTACTTCGTATCGTTGCTTAAGCTCCAGAAGTTCCTGTTTCAGAGCTTCTACATCGGCGTTCGGTGCCGCTTGCAGCATCGCCGCCGGTAGAAGAGTGCTCAGACATACAGCGGCACGCAGTGATACTGATCGATACATGAATAAGCCGTCCCTTTAAGCCCAATGATCGAGACTCAGCGTAGTTCAATATCCAATATTGCGTAGAGCCCTGAGTTGAGTCAGGTTGCAGTCCAGTGCGCCGGCGCTCATGCCGTTATTGTTCAGTACGACGTTGAGTTGGGTCATGTTGTTGACCATGTTGGCACTGCCGAGCAGGCGGGTGTTCTGCAGCAAGCCACCCTGGGCGACTTGTTGCAGGGCGGTGCCCTGATTGCCGGAAGCCTGAATGGCCATTTGGACGCCACCGCTGGTAGCTGAAACCGCAACGTTACCGGCGGCATTACTGCCTGTGATGGTCTGTCCAGCCACTAACGCCTGCCCCTGCTGAGGTAACAAAGCGGGCGCCTGAGCGGCTTCCCTGACGTTAATCGCGACGTTGTTGCTGGCGGTGTTGTCGTCGCCGGCGGCGCGTACGCTTTGGGTCACGCCCTGGCTGCTGTTAAGTCCCGCCCCGCCGATAACACTGCCCGTGCCCAGTGTTGGCGTGCTGCCGTTGCCATGCTCCTTGATTGTCTGGACATAGAACTCGGGTTTTACGGTTGATGCCTGAAGTTGCATCGACGTCGATGCGCCGATCAGGTCACCGCTGGCGTTGCGCCAGGTACTGCTCATGACAATGCCGAAGCTGATAATCCGCCCCGGCATGACGTAACGACCGCGTAGCTCGGACAGTTCCTTGTCCTGTATTTCGATAGGTTTGAATCCTGCATTGGCATAGCCTGACGCACTTGCTGCCAGGCAGGCGGCGGCCAGCCAGTATGAGGTTTTCATTTGCTGCTCCCGGGACATCCAGCCCCATTCTTTATAATCGGCGATTAAAAGAAGTCGCTCTGTATGAACCCGAAGTCCATCAATTCAGCATCTTTGACAGGGTTGAAGCCATCCAGCTTGTTCTTGGCCGTCAGGGGTGTCGGCGGGCTGCGCAAGGCGTTGGCCTTGTCATAACCGGGGCCGACGATGGCGAAGACAATGCCGTTCCAACCTTTGACAAAGTCATCATGGGAGTAGCGTTTGTGGCCCAGAACCGGGTCTGCGATGTAAACCCAATCCTTGTCCGCACGCTGCAACACCACGAAATGCTTGTAGCCGCGAATTTCGATCAGTACCACCACCGGTATTGTTACCGCGTCGAGTTTTTCCGGTGGAATCTTGTAGCCCCTGGCGCGCATGCCGATGCTTTCTATGTAGCGCTTCATGTCGAGCATGGAAAAACCCTGAGTACGAACAAGGTCCTGGTCAGCGTTGACCAGCATGCCTTTGATAATGTGCTCCTCATCGACGTCGAGCCAATAGCCTTGGCGTAACACCGTGGCCAGTGCGGCGGCGCCGCAACTGAAGTCGGTTTTCTGTTCGACGATGTCGGCAAACTTGCGCTCACGAATACTTTGCACGTTCTTGTAGACGAGTACGCCACCTGGCAGGGCAGCGATAGGCATCTGGGCAGCCTGAGTCAGGCCAGACAGGCAAAGCAGAGCGAGAAGGGCAGTCTTACGCATGATCGATACGCCTTTACGGACTGAGGAAAAGCCCCGTTTCCGGGGCTTTCGTTTCGATCGCGATTACATGCAGGCTTTGCAACCTGCAGCGATGGACAGCGAGTTGCTTTGTTGGTTACCCACACCAGCGGCGTTGTTGTAACCAGCGTTACCGGAGAAGTTGTTACCAACGTTGGAGACGTTTGCGTTGTTGGTCACAGGGTTTTTCCAGCCATCCGGGGTCAGCACTTGTTGCGTGGTTACGCCAGCGAGACCGAATACACCCACAGCTTCGAAGGTGGCTTTCTGATCTTTGCTGCCGCCGTAGCCGCCATTGCCGCGGTCATTGCCGCCATAACCGCCGCCATGGCCTTTATCACCTTCGATGGTAGCCTTGCCAACGGCAGCGAACGCGCCGACGGCGGCCACGGTGCCAGTGAGGGTATCTTTTTTGTAGACTTGAGTGCCGTTGTTGGACACCACCAGACCTGTGGAGCTTTGGTTCGCAGCAGCAGCGGCGTTAGCTACACGACCACCCGATACAGCAATTGCCAGGTTGTTTTTCTGTTGGTTGAAGTTGCCAGCACTGTTGTTCACACCAATGTTGCCGGAACCGCCGTTACCCACGTTGTTGAGGTTGGCGTTGTTGGTTGTCGAGTAGTTGGCAACCGCGTTGTTGTTGTTGACCTGGGTGGCGCTGGAAACGGCCACGGCAGTGCCGAAGATGAAACTTTCATCGGCAGTAGCCAGTGCAGCAGCGTTGTCTTGTTGGTTGCCATCGCCGGCGGTGTTGTTCATGCCGACGTTGCCGTTGGTGCCGTTTGCCGAGTCTCTGACGCTGGCATCATTTTTGGTGCCTTGGTTGCCGACCAGGTTGCCATCGCTGTTTTGGGTGTCGAGTACAGCAGCGCCGGCGCCAGCGCCGATTTGCAGCAGTTGTTCTAAAGTTGGCCCTTTCGGCCCGTGATTATTGCCGTGCCCATTACCATGATCGTCATCACGACCGCCTGCCTGTGCTGCGATTGCCATCACTGCTGCAAGTGCGAAAACCAGTGGTTTGAGAGCCATTGTAGGTTTCATGGTGTTTCTCCGTGCTTATTAGTTGGTTAAGTGTTGGTACTTTCTAATTGCACTGCTTTTTATTTGGGTCAGTCTGCGACCCGGATGCTCAGGGTGTTAGCCATTCGGTTCCCCACCCCGGCACTCTGGTTCACCTGGATTACCCCGCGGCTGCCGGTGAAGGCCTGATCACTTGTCGTGACCTGGCGACTGCCGGGTGAGGTACCAGTTGCTCCTGAGCTCGGTAACAACGCCACGTTCTGTTGCGAAAGGGCGCTATCGTCAACGCTCTGCGGGGCAGCACTGATGCTGACGCGCGTCACGTTGGCCATCTGGTTGTTGGCCCCGGCGCCCTGGTTCACGCCCAGGATCCCGTTGCCGTTGCTGAAAGAGTTGCCGCCAATGGTTGCGCTGGCATTGGTCGCCGCACTGGCGGGTGTATCGAGGTGCTGCCGGACGTTGGTCGTGGCGCTGGCCGAAGTGCCGATGGCAATGGCCTTGGTGTTGGCCTGTTGCATCTGGTCACCGGCGGCCTGGTTGACGTTGTAGTTGCCGCGGTACTGGATGCCGGTGTCCTGAATGTTCGCGTTGTTAACCGAGTTGGAGTCGGCCATCGCGTTGGCGCAGCCGAGAAGGGCGAGCAGCACAAGGGTGCGATTCATCTTATTGGCCTCCAGCCATGCGGGTCAGCGGAGCAAGGCCGGAGCTCATTGCGCGATTGACCGTGTTGGAGATTGAACTGCCAGCACCGCCGCCGTGACCGCCGTTCATGCCGGGCAGGCCATTGGGATTGGTCAGAGTGTTCATGCCGGGCATGTTCGCCGTCGGGGTGGTGATGTTGCCGCGAATCGAAGAGCCACTGGCAACACTGGCAAACTCACCGTCATTGAGTTCGGTACTGCCCATCGCCTGGTTAATGCGAGCGGAAGGGTTGGCATTGACTGTGGTCGGATAGGGGTCTTTGCCGCCGCTGCGACCGATAGGGATCGGCTGAACATCGCGATTGAGCACGATCACGCCATTGCCTTCGGCCTGAACGTTAGAAGTGATGAATGCGCTGGCTGCTGATCCAATCAGCAGTAGGCAGGTCAAACTTTTATTGAAGTTCCCCACGGCGGCAATTCCTTCTTCAGCGGGCTGCAACTTGTCAGCGTTGGAAAGGAGAGAGCGAAAGCCGTGCCGCTTTTGAGTTTTTCAGTTATTTCAATGGCTTGCCTGATCGAGACGGCAGACTGACCAACATGCTGTTTCAACCTTGAAACACACCGCGTTCCGGCGACGTGTCTATTGGCTGAGCAAAGCTCTGGAACAAGGGTTTGCGGGGATGTGTTTCATCAGCGTAACAAGGCGCATGACAAAGCCATGAAGGCCGCTGAAACGGCCACTTTGCACGCGCACGAGTGTTTCAGGAATGGACACTTTGCCCCCATTACAGGGGGAAATGGTGGGGCGGATGACCCAAAAAGCAGGGTCACTCGTGCAACAAGCGCTCGACCTCTGCAAAGGCTTGCGCCTGTCGCTCGGCCCAACTGCCCTGAATTATCCGGACGGGCTGGCGGTGTTGCGCCAACCAGGCGGCAGTGGCGTTAAAAAAGCTCAAACGCTCTTGCAGATCCGGTTGGCAGCGCTGGCCGTCATCGGTCCAGTCGATCTGCTCGGGGGAAAGTAAAAGGTGCAGGTCGTAATGCCGGGCCAGCAATTGCGGCTCCAGCCACGCCGGGCAATCGCCAAACAGGGCCTGGCTCCAGAGCATGTTGCTGAGCAAATGGGTGTCGAGAATCAGCAGGGGTGGCCGTTGCGCCCGCGCCTGATCCTCCCACTGCAATTGGCCGCGAGCGATCTCGGGAATGTCGGCCAGACAGGTATCGCGCGGATTCTGCTCGATAAAAAAGCGCACATATTCGTCCACCCGCAAGCCGCCGAACCGTTGCTGAAGGCCCGCCGCCAGCCAGCTCTTGCCGGTCGACTCCGGACCGGTCAGAACCACGACCTTCATGTGCGCAGCGCCGGGTCGGCGCGCCATTCGCGCCAGCCTTGAATGGCAATCAGGGTAAACAACGCGTACAGGGCTGCGGTGAGGTACAGGCCCTTGTAAAGGAACAGGCCGACGAAAATCACGTCGAGCACGAACCACAACGCCCAGCATTGCAGGCGCTTTTGCGCCATCCATAATTGCGCGACCAGGCTAAACCCGGTCAGCGCCGCATCCAGCCACGGTTGCGCGGCGTCAGTCCAATGCGCCATGGCTGCCCCCAGCAACAGGCTGCCGACGGCACCGCCAGCCAAACCGAGCCCTACCGATTGCCGATCAAGGCGGGTAACGGCGCGGCCGTCATGCATCGTCCCGGCACGGGTCCATTGCCACCAGCCGTAAACCTGCAGCGCGGCGTAGATCACTTGCAGCAACATGTCCGAGTACAGCTTCACTTCAAAGAAGATCCAGCTATAAAGCAGCACCATGACCAGCCCGATCGGCCAGCACCACGGATTCTGTTTGACCGTCAGCCAGACGGCGATCACGCCGAGGGCGGCGGCAAACAGTTCAAGCCCGGACATGGGGGTTCCTTGGGGGGAGTGAAAGAAGGGGGCGGATTGTACTGCATTGGCCAGAACACAGAAGAACCCTGTGGGAGCGAGCCTGCTCGCGAAGGCGCTGTGTCAGCAAAGGAAGCATTAACTGACATGACGCTTTCGCGAGCAGGCTCGCTCCCACAGTTTTTGGGTTAGACGCGGAACTGGCGCAGGAGGGCGTTGAGTTGTTCGCTCAGTTGGCCAAGTTTCAGGCTGGCCGCACTCGATTGCTCCGCCGCAATGGCCGTGCTGTGCGAGAGCCCGGCCGCTTGCGTGACGTTCTGGTTGATGTCCTCGACCACATGCGCCTGTTGCAGCGTGGCGCTGGCAATCGAGGCATTCAGACCATTGAGATTACGTAACGCCTGACCGATCGCATTCAGGCTGGCACCCGCGAGCCCGGCCTGTTCGATGGTCAGTTGTGAGGCTTTGCTGCTGTCGCCGATCACCTTGACCGCCGCTTCGGAGTGGTTTTGCAGGCGCTCGATCATCGTCTGGATCTCCGCGGTCGACTTTTGCGTACGCTGCGCGAGCAAACGCACCTCATCCGCGACCACGGCAAAGCCGCGACCCTGTTCGCCGGCCCGCGCCGCCTCAATGGCCGCGTTGAGCGCCAGCAGGTTGGTCTGCTCGGCAATCGAGCGGATCACTTCCAGCACGCTGCCGATCTGAGTGCTTTCGGCTGCCAGGGTGCGAATCACTTCCACCGCTTGATCAATGGTCCCGGACAACTTGTCGATCTGTTGCAGACTGCCGTCTATATTGATCTGGCCCTGTTGGGCCTGGGCTTCGGCGTCGCGCATTTCTGCCGCCGCATGCTCGGCGTTCTTCGCCACGTCCTGAACGCCGTAGGTCACCTCGTTGATCGCGGTGGCCACCAGTTCCATCTGCTGCGATTGTTGCTGGCTGCGTTGCTGGGCCTGCGAGGCATCGTTACCCAGTTCGCTGGACGACTGGCCAAGTGCGCTGGCCGACACCTGCAAGTCGCCGATCACCCGGCGCAACTTGGCGGTGAACGCGTTGAAGTGATGGGCAAGCTCAGTGACTTCATCTTTGCCGTGGGTATCGAGGCTGCGGGTCAGGTCGCTTTCGCCGCTGGCAATATTGGCCATGGCGTTCACGGTTTCCTGCAACGGGCGCACGATGCTGCGGGCGATCAGGATCACCAGCAACGCCATGATCACGGCAATCACCAAGCCTATGACCGTCGCCTTGATCACCTGACTCTTGAATTCGGCCTGCACATCATCGACGTACACCCCGGAGCCGAGCACCCAGCCCCACGGCTCGAACAGCTTGACGTAGGAGGTCTTGGCCACCGGCTCACTGGCACCCGGTTTTGGCCAGCGGTAATCGACCATGCCGGCGCCTTTGGACCTGGCAATGGCAACCATCTCGTTGAACACCGCAAAACCATCCGGGTCGCGGATCGCCGAGAGGTTCTGGCCTTCGAGTTTGGGATTGGTCGGGTGCATGACCATCACGGGCGTGAGGTCGTTGATCCAGAAATAGTCGCTCTGGTCATAGCGCAGGCCACGGATGGCGGTGAGCGCCTGTTTCTGCGCGGCTTCTTTAGTCAGAGCACCAGTGGCTTCCAGTTCGTGGTAATAGCTCAACAAACCGCTGGCGGTCTGCACCACATGCTGGGTTTTCTGGGCCTTGGCGTGATACAGTTCATCGTGAATCTGCTTGAGCATCAACACGCCCAAGGTCAGCAACATGACCACTGCCACAATCAAGATGAGCCACAAGCGTCGGCTGATCGACACACTGCGCAAGCTGTTCATAACGCTGTCACTCCGGATTTTTTTCTTGTAATAAATCAACGCCAGCATCCAATCACGTTTTCAGTGATCGGGCATACGCGACCCAAGTCGTATAACGCCGCAGCACTATTGAGACTTGTCTGTTAGGATTTCGGCCCCGCGCGTGAAAACCTGAATCCAAGTTGATATTTCACGCAATTTTGACTGTTTCGTGTGGATCCTGTGCGCGGAATCGGTACAGCAAAACCAGCTACGCTGATCGCAGTGAACGTAAAAAATACTATCGGAGCATGCCCGGGTGCATCGCTCTTTGGGGGATTGATGGATCTTTGGATGGCCTTGCAGGCACTGATACTAGGAGTTGTAGAGGGGCTGACGGAGTTTTTGCCTATTTCCAGTACCGGACACCAGATCATCGTTGCCGACTTGCTCGACTTCGGCGGCGAGAGGGCCATGGCGTTCAACATCATCATCCAGCTCGGCGCGATTCTCGCGGTGGTCTGGGAGTTTCGTCGCAAGATTCTCGATGTGGTGGTCGGCTTGCCGACTCAGCCGAGCGCGCGGCGCTTTACCGCTAACCTGTTGATCGCGTTTCTGCCCGCGGTGGTGCTGGGCGTGATCTTTGCCGATCTGATTCATGAGTATCTGTTCAACCCGATCACCGTGGCGGCGGCTTTGGTGGTGGGTGGGGTCATCATGTTGTGGGCTGAAAAGCGTCAGCATGAAGTGCATGCGCAAACGGTCGATGAGATCACCTGGAAAGATGCCTTGAAGGTGGGTTTTGCCCAGTGTCTGGCCATGATCCCCGGCACTTCGCGTTCCGGCTCGACGATCATTGGCGGCCTGCTGTTCGGTCTGTCGCGTAAAACCGCTACCGAGTTTTCGTTCTTCCTCGCGATGCCGACCATGGTTGGCGCTGCGGTTTACTCGGGCTACAAATACCGCGATCTGTTTGTGCCAGCAGACTTTCCGGTGTTCGCCATCGGTTTCGTCACCGCCTTCATCTTTGCGATGATCGCAGTGCGCGGCCTGCTCAAGTTCATCGCCAGCCATAGCTATGCGGCGTTTGCCTGGTACCGGATCGTCTTCGGTCTGGTGATTCTGGCCACCTGGCAATTTGGCTGGGTGGACTGGTCGGCGGCCAAGCCATGAATGACTCCCGCGCACGCCGCCCTGAAGGTCGTCCGTCCGGTGGCAGCATTCAGAACCTGAAACTTAAACTGGTGGTGCTGCTGATCGTCTGCGCGCTGCCATTGTTCGGTTCGCTGTCGATGTGGCTGCGCGGGATTTCGCTGGTGCCGTTGGCCGCGTATGGAATCGTCAGCGTGCTGGCGTTTTTCATGTATTGGGCCGACAAGCGCAAGGCGCGCACCGATGCTTGGCGCACGCCGGAGAACATCCTCCACGCAGTGGAACTGGCCGGCGGCTGGCCGGGCGCGCTGATCGCTCAGCAAGTGTTCCGGCACAAGACGCGCAAGGTGTCGTTCCAGGTGTTGTTCTGGGTGATTGTCGTGTTGCATCAGGTGTTCTGGATCGACCAGATATTCCTCGGCTCGAACCTGTTATCCCTGTTTTAAGCCTTGCACTGAACAATGTGGGAGCGGGCTTGCTCGCGAATGCGGTGTGTCATTGAGCTTCAATACGACTGATCCACCGCCTTCGCGAGCAAGCCCGCTCCCACACAGTCAAAAGCTACAACAGCAGGCCGATTTGGGTTTTCTTGGGCAGCTTGCTCACCACCAACTGATGCGAGCGCTGCAGCAACCCCTGCAATTCTTCGGCACCCAGCGGATAGGGCGGATGCATGATGATCCACTGCGCCCGCGCCAGGTACGGCGCCGGGTGAATGCCCGGGCGGTCGCAATGGCCGAGAAACAGATCCTTGTCGACCTTGAACGCCAGCGAATCTCCCCGCAGCCCCTGCAAAGCAAACATCTTGTTGCCGGCAATCGAAAACACGCGCACGCCACCCCGCTTGTAGTCTTCGCGCGCACCGGGCAACGCCAGGCAGAACGCCGCAACGTCCGCTTCGCTCATCTTTCCCTTCATAACAAACGCTCCCCACACGCATTGAACGATTCGACCAGGTGATCGATCCACGCACGCACCGCCGGCATCACCCCGCGCCGATGCGGGTACACCGCTTGCAACCAGCCACCGGGCAACGACCACTCCGGCAGCAGTTGCACCAGTGTGCCGTTTAGCAGTTCTTCCTCGCAGTACATCATCGGCAGCAAGGTGAAGCCTTGGCCCGCCAGCACACAGGTCTTGCGCACAATAAAGTCATCAATGCCCAGCCGTGCTTCCATGTTCAACTCAAAACTTTCACCGTGTTGATCGAACAGGCGCAGATGAACCATGCGATCAGCCTCCAGCGCACCCAGTACCGGCAGGTTCTTCAGGTCTTGCGGATGGTTGATGGCCTGAGCTTGTGCAAACGCCGGGCTGGCCACCACGACCACTTGTGCCTGGCGCAGACGCCGGGTCACCAGCAGCGGATCCTCATCTCCGAGTTCGCGCACGCGCAGGGCGACATCGAAGCCTTCAGCCACCAGATCCACGCGCCGATTGAGCAGGACGACTTCCAGTTGCACCTGAGGGAATTTGCCGAGGAATTCGCTGATCACCCATGGCAACATTTCCCGCGCCAGCCCCGTGGGGCAGGACACCCGCAAGCGTCCGCGCGGCTCGCTGGACATGCTGGCCACTGCCTCGTCAGCCATTTCCGCTTCCAGCAACATCGCCTGACAGTGGCGTAAATAGCGCTCACCGACAGCGGTGAGATTCAACTGCCGGGTGGTACGTTGCAGCAAACGCGCACCGAGACGTTCTTCCAGTTCGGCAATGCGCCGCGACAGCCGCGATTTGGGAATGCCCAGCAATCGCCCGGCCGCCGCAAAGCCGCCAGCCTCGACGACTTTGGCGAAATAGTAGAGATCGTTGAGATCTTGCATGGTTGATATCCGACTGTTCTATCAGTGGGACAAACTATCGCATTGTCGGCGACTAATCAGCTATTGGTTTGTTGCGTAGGATTGTCTCCATTCCGTCGCCACCGGCGATTCATTCCAGGGGATTCCACATGAAACTGCTGCATATCGATTCGAGCATTCTGGGCGACAACTCGGCCTCCCGTCAGTTGAGCAGCCAAGTCGTCAAAGCCTGGCAAGCCGCTGAGCCAAGCGCCGTGGTGACCTACCGTGACCTGGCCGCTGACGCCATCAGCCACTTTTCATCGACCACCCTGGTCGCCGCCGGCACCACCGCTGAACTGCGCGACGCCGCCCAGCAGCACGAAGCCGAACTGAGCGCTTCGACCCTGGCCGAGTTCAAAGCCGCCGACGCCATCGTGATCGCTGCACCGATGTACAACTTCACCGTGCCGACCCAACTCAAAGCGTGGATCGACCGCGTTGCCGTTGCCGGTCAAACCTTCCGCTACACCGAAGCCGGCCCTGAAGGCCTGTGCGGTGGCAAGAAAGTGGTGATCGTCTCCACCGCCGGCGGCATCCATGCCGGTCAGGCCAGCGGCATCGCCCACGAGGAATATCTGAAGCTGGTGTTGGGCTTCCTCGGCATCACCGATATCGAAATCGTCCGTGCCGAAGGCCTGGCGTATGGCGATGAAGTACGCAACAACGCCATGACCGCTGCCCAAGCGAAGATCAGCGAGCAATTGTTCGCTGCTGCGTAAGGCTTGCGTAAAGAACAGCGTGGGTTCAGGCAATCCCCAAAAAACTCTGTATTCTGGTTCCGCAAGAGCCAGATGCGGAGTTTTTTGTTTCTCGCTGTTACATAATCTGGCCCAGGTTATGCAGTCAAACGATTAGCGTCTGAGTGCAGTGTCGTATCGGAGCACCGAATCCCCGGCGTTTGAGGCCTTTACAAGGCAACGGATCATTCGATTGAGTAACAACAGGGGGGGGCAGCCCATGATGCGTCTTTGTGCAACGTTACTGATTTGCCTGCTCGGCAGCCTGAATTCAGTGCAAGCTGCGCCGGGGCGTCATCCTGTCTGGAGTGTCGGTTACCACGAGATGACCTTTCTCGATCCGCTCGATCTGCAACCGATGCGCGCCATTGCGTTTTATCCCTCCAGTGATCGCGAACACTTGAGCCTGCTCGAAGGTTATTCAGTGGAGGCCGGCGAAGACACCAAAGTCGCCATCGGCCGTTTCCCAATGTTGATGCTCTCCCATGGCAACACCGGCACGCCGCTGGCCTTGCACGATCTTGCCACGTCGTTGGCACGCAAGGGTTTCGTGGTGGTGGCGGTGATTCACCCCGGCGACAACTCCCAAGACCACAGCCGCCTCGGCACGCTGAGCAATCTCTATGGGCGGCCAATCCAGATTTCCGAAGCGATTACCGCGACCCTCGGCGATTCGATGCTGGCGCCGTTCGTCAACGCCGATCAAGTCGGGGTAATCGGTTATTCCGCCGGGGGCGAGACGGCGTTGATCCTGTCGGGCGCGCAACCGGATCTTGATCGCCTGCGCCGTTATTGCCAGGAGCGTCCGGACGATCGTGACGCCTGCAACACCCAAGGCGAACTCATCGTTGACCGTGATGACTTGCAACCGGTGGCTGACCCACGCGTGCATGCCCTGTTGCTGATGGCGCCACTGAGCCTGAAATTCGGTCGCCATACCCTCGCCGACGTGCATGTGCCTGTGCTGCTTTATAGCGGCGATGGCGACAAACTCGTCGCCTTCGATAAAAACGCTGCTGCCCTGGCGCGCAAACTGCCGACCGCACCGGACTTCAAGTTACTAGCCGGGGCAGGGCACTTCGTGTTCATGGCGCCGTGCAACGAAGAGCAGATTCGCGCCATGCCGGCGCTGTGTACGGATGCTGATGGGGTTGATCGCGAAGATATCCATCGCAATCTGATTTCCGAGGCCGGGCGGTTCTTTGCGCATACGTTGGGCAGGCCGACGCGGGCGGGGATGCAAACCGCCGATCAATAGTCAGGTGCAGAACCTTTGTGGGAGCGGGCTTGCTCGCGAATACGGAGTGTCAGTCGACATCTGTTTTGACTGACACTCCGTATTCGCGAGCAGGCTCGCTCCCACAGGGTTTGGTCCAAATTTTCAGGAAATCGCCCGGCGCTTGAGCAGCAGGGTCAACCCCAAACCCGTCACCGACAACAGCGCCGCACTGAAGAAAATCCACGAATACCCCAGATTCAACGCCACTGCACCCATCAACGGCCCGGCCACCGCCAGCGCCAGATCGAAGAACACCGCATAAGCACTCAACCCGGCACCGCGGCTGGAATTGGGCACCTGCTTGATGGCTTCGACGCCCAACGCCGGATACACCAGCGAAAGCCCGAATCCGGCCAGTCCCGCGCCGATCAACGCATAGGCCGTGGAGGGCGCCAGCCACAACATCACCAGGCCTACGGTTTCCACGCTCATGCAGATGATCGCCGAGGTAAAGCCGCCAAAACGCGCGATCGCAGAAATGAACATCAACCGCGAGACGATGAAACACACACCGAACACCGTCAGGCAATACGCCGCGCCGCTCCAGCCACGGTTGAGGTAATAGAGGGTGATGAACGTGGTCAGCGTGCCGTAGCCGATTGAAGCCAGGCTCAAACTGGCGCCATACGGTGCTATGCGGCCAAATACCGCCCAGAACGGCAGCCGTTCGCCACGCACCACCGGCACCGACGGTTTGTTGCGGATCAACAGCAGTGCCCCCGCCGCCAGTAGCGACAAGACAATGCCAAGGCTGGCAAAGCCGTATTCGGCCACCATCACCACGCCCAGCGGCGCGCCAATGGCAATCGCGCCATAAGACGCGATGCCGTTCCAGCCGATTGAGCGTGCCGTATGCTCTGCACCGACCTGGCCCATGCACCAACTGATCGTGCCGACACCGATCAACCCTTGTGCGATGCCCAGCAGCAAACGCCCCAGTATCAGAATCAACAGGCTCGGCAGCGGGAAGTCCTGCAGGAGTGTGGACGCCAGGGTCAATACGCCACTCAGCACGATCCCCAGCAAGCCGTACACGATCGCCCGTTTGGTGCCGACCGTGTCCGACATCCGCCCGGCCATTGGCCGCGAGAGCAGGGTGGCCAAGTACTGTGAGCCGATCACCAGTCCGGCAATGATCGCGCTGAAACCCAGCTGTTCATGCACGTAACCGGGCAACACCGCAATCGTCAGGCCGATGCACAGGAAGGCAACAAAGGTATAGAAAACGATGGAGACGACCTGCAGAGTGATCGCCATGGAGCTTTGCGGGGGCAGTTGCTGCGCAGACATGAGCACTCGTTCGCGGGCGGCGGTGGGAGAGTTCGCATCATGGCGTGGGCCTGAAATAAAAGAAAGCAGGCTAACTATTTTCCTGAGGATTGATGTTGTTGCTGACGGCCCCTTCGCGAGCAGGCTCGCTCCCACATTTGAAATGCATCCCCCTGTGGGAGCGAGCCTGCTCGCGAAGTATCCGCACCACCGCATCGCTCACGCCAGAATGCAAAAAGCCCCGTCACATGGACAGGGCTTTCAGTGAGCGCAAATTGAGTCCTAGAACACCACACCCTGACTGCGCAGGTAGTCATCATAGGTGCCGCTGAAGTCGGTCACGCCATCCGGGCTCAGCTCGATGATGCGCGTGGCCAGGGACGATACGAACTCACGGTCGTGGCTGACGAAGATCAGCGTGCCCGGGTAGTTTTCCAGCGCCAGGTTCAGCGCCTCGATCGATTCCATGTCCAGGTGGTTGGTCGGTTCGTCCATGATCAGCACGTTCGGCTTTTGCAGGATCAGCTTGCCGAACAGCATGCGACCTTGCTCACCACCGGAAATCACTTTGACCGACTTGAGGATCTCGTCGTTGGAGAACAGCATGCGGCCCAAAGTACCGCGAATCATCTGCTCGCCCTGGGTCCACTGACCCATCCAGTCGAACAGCGTGACGTCGTCTTCGAAGTCGTGCGCGTGGTCCTGAGCGTAGTAGCCCAGTTCCGCGGCGTCGGTCCACTTGACGCTACCGGCATCCGGGGTCAGTTCGTTGACCAGGGTGCGCAGCAGGGTGGTTTTACCGATACCGTTCGGGCCGATGATGGCTACGCGCTCGCCGGCTTCAACCTGGAAGCTGAAGTCCTTGAACAACGGCTTGCCGTCGAAGCCTTTGGCCATTTTTTCGACCATGACTGCCTGACGGTGCAGCTTTTTGTTCTGCTCGAAACGGATGAACGGACTCACGCGGCTCGACGGCTTGACCTCGGCCAGCTGGATCTTGTCGATCGCTTTGGCGCGGGAAGTGGCCTGCTTGGCTTTCGAGGCGTTGGCCGAAAAGCGGCTGACGAACGATTGCAGTTCGGAAATCTGCGCTTTCTTCTTGGCGTTGTCCGACAGCAGTTGCTCGCGGGACTGGGTCGCCACGGTCATGTACTCGTCGTAGTTGCCCGGGAACAGACGCAGCTCGCCGTAGTCCAGGTCAGCCATGTGGGTACACACGCTGTTCAGGAAGTGACGGTCGTGAGAGATGATGATCATCAGGCTGTTACGCTGGGTCAGAACGTTTTCCAGCCAGCGAATGGTGTTGATGTCCAGGTGGTTGGTCGGTTCGTCGAGCAACAGCACTTCCGGATCGGAGAACAGTGCCTGCGCCAGCAACACACGCAGCTTCCAGCCTGGCGACACTTCGCTCATCGGGCCGAAATGCTGCTCGATGCCGATACCCAGGCCCAGCAGCAGTTCACCGGCACGGGATTCGGCGGTGTAGCCGTCCATTTCGGCGAATTCGGTTTCCAGCTCGGCCACGGCCATGCCGTCTTCTTCGCTCATTTCTGGCAGCGAATAGATACGATCGCGCTCGGCCTTGACCTTCCACAGCTCTTCGTGACCCATGATCACGGTATCGATCACGGTGAATTCTTCGTAGGCGAACTGATCCTGACGCAATTTACCCAGGCGCACGTTCGGCTCGAGCATGACCTGACCACCGGACGGGTCGAGGTCGCCGCCGAGGATTTTCATGAAGGTCGACTTGCCGCAACCGTTGGCGCCGATCAGGCCATAACGGTTGCCCGCGCCAAATTTGACCGAAACGTTTTCGAACAGCGGCTTGGCGCCGAACTGCATCGTGATGTTAGCTGTGGAGATCAATTACCTTACCTATCAATGGGTTAGAGCTGGTGTTTTGTTTGCCTGATACCGCTTCGATACCAATCCGGAGCTTTGCCAGCTCCACCCAGTCTGAGCTTGAGTTAATTCAACGCGCATACGTCGCCAGCACCGTTGACCGCTGTGGCCACGCTGCTGAACGACGAATACGGGGTCTGTGTTTGGACATTGCGCGCATTGTCGCATAAGTACGGCGGCAGTTGTATGACGGGCGATAACGAACCTTGCGCTGATGAGGGTTAATGCTTTTGCCAGTCACTCTGACGTGAGCAGTCCAGGCTCCGGGCGCGAAGTGCTGCTTTCAGGCACGGCGCAAGGTAGTGGCGAAATGTCTGACAGAAACTTTCCTTCTGGCGGTGGTCTTTGTCTTCGATGCCGAATGACCTGCCGATGAGTGACGTGTGCTTGTAGAAAAAAACCGCAGTCCCTGTTTCCATGCGTCAGTGAAGGAAAAAGGAAAGCACATGCCATTCATTGCTCGCTGTCTGCTGTTGATTGGCCTCATGCTGATTCCGTCGTGGGCGAGTGCCAATGTCTTGCTGGAAAACGCGCTGTGGCGCGTTGAAATCGATCCGGCAACGCTGGCCATTCAAGTCACGCCGTCCCAGGCGAATACCGTACAGGCTTCGGTGGGCGTCGCCGCGCATGGGGTCAGTGGCCTGACCCAGACCGCCAACCGCATCGATTGGCGCTGGGATGATGGCGCCTGGCGCCTGAGTGCCAGTCTCGATCAGCGCGATCTGTCGCTGTCCATTACCGCCCGTGATTCCGGTGAACTGGGTTTTCTCCGACAACCTGGCCGCGCTATGGGCAACGGCTTGATCTGGCCGCTGGCCGAAGGGCATTACGTGCCGGCAGGCGATGCAGTGTGGCAAGGCTTTCTCCTCGAACAGGGCGAGCTCAATAGCACGCAGGACCTGAGCCTGCCCCTGTGGGGTGTCGACCACGGCAGCTTCACGCTCAATTGGCTGCTGACCAATCCTTATAACAATCGTCTGACTTTCAGTGCCGAGGGTAAAAACCTCGGCCTGGCCGTACGCCATGAATTCACCTCGCTTGAACCGGACAAACCGCTGACCTTCCTACTTTCGCTGGGCACCGCCGATCCGCTGGCACCGGCCAAACGCTATCGACGTTGGCTGATCGACAACGGCCAATACGAACCCTTGAGTGAAAAACTGCAAAAAACGCCACAAGCAAAAAAAATCCTCGGCGCCAGCCATATTTATTTGTGGGGCAATGACCTGCTCGGACCAAAGGACGTCCGCAGTTGGCCGGCACTGGTGAAACTGCTGCGCGGCAATGGCGCGCTGGCCAGCGAGTTGCGTAGCCGTTTTGATGCTGAAACCCGCGATATTCTGGCGAACGCGCAACCGCCGCTGAATCGCTATCAAATGGCGACATTGCTGCGCAGTCTCAATGGCGCCCTCAACACCCAGGCCAGAAAGTCCTGGCAGGCCGTCGTCGAACCGGACATGCAGCAACTCGCCGAGGGCTACGGCACGTTGCGCGCGGAGCTGGCCAGCACATTTTCCGAGGCGCTGACCGCGTCTGCGCAGGGTTGGGGCAGTAGCTTGTCATCGAGTACTTTTGCGCAGTTGAAGGCAGCCGGGTTGTCGCGCCTATGGATTGGACTGGGCGAAGGCTGGGAGGGCGGCCTCTGGCACCCCGAAGCGGTGCGCGAAGGCGTAGCGGCGGGGTATCTGCTGGCGCCTTATGACTCCTATGAAACAGCGCTCACGGCCACTGAGAATCCGGACTGGACCACGGCGCACCTGGGCTCGCGAGCCAACCGACAGTGCGCGATCGTGTTGAACAGTGGTCAATTCAAACGCGGATTTCAGCAGTCGGGCCATTACACCGATCCACGCTGCGTGCGCCCGTTACTGGAGGCTCGCATCAAGGCAGTACAGGCTGGCGCCGGCTTCAATAGCTGGTTTCTCGATGCTTATGCCACCGGGATGCTGTTCGACAGTTACCAGGCAGATAGCCCTCTGACGCAAGCGCAAAATGCCCAGGGCAATATCGAAGCTTCACGCTGGCTGAACGAAACCCTGCAGTTGCCGAGCGGCTCCGAGGACGGCAACGCCACCACAGCGCAAGGCGTGCTGTTTGCCCACGGCATGCAGACGCCGGTCATTGGCTGGGGCGACCCGGACATGAGCAAGAACCGCAAATCGCCGTATTACGTCGGACGTTGGTTCCCTGACGAACAGCCGCAAGTGTTTTTCAAAAGCGTTCCGCTCAAAGAGCCTTATCGCACAGTGCATTTTGCGCCCCAGACACGTTTGCCGTTGTATCAGGCGGTGTTCCACGGATCAGTCATCACCACGCATCACTGGCTGTTCGACAGCTTGAAGTTGAGCAATGTGCGCGCCGAGAATCAGTTGAGCCAGTTGCTCTACAACGTCCCGCCGCTGTATCACCTCAGCGCTGCGACATTAAAACAACGCTTGCCATTGATCGCGAAGCAGGACGCCTTCTTCCGGCCGCTCCACGAGCGTCTGGCGCTACAGCAAATGACTGACTTTCAGTGGGTGAGCGGGGACAGGCTGGTGCAACGGACCACCTTCGCCGATGGAACGCAGTTGCTGGCCAATTTTGACAAGCGTGAACGTGAAGTGGCGGGTCACAAGCTCGCAGGGCAGAGCATCAGTGTTTTTGAAAACAACCAAAGAGTAAATGTATTCCAGGTATCGCAGTGACACGCGTCATTGCGCCTCCGTTGCGTACCGGTATCAGGTGCAAGCCCCACGGTTTCGGGCCTTTGGACGATCGGGGGGCAGTGCCATCAGTGGCGCATTGCAGATTCGCGTGACAGATTTTCACAGATGAGGTTCACCATCGGTTACAAAGTGTGGCTAAAATGCCAGCGAATTACCCAAAAGCCGCTAACGGCATGGGCTCAAGGACGTGCCACCGGGACGATTTTCTGTATTTATGCCACTGCTGCAGACGCTGGCCCAAAGCCGGCAGACGCGCAGTTTGTTCACTTTTGACGTGTGACGATTTCCGTGAAACTCATCATTGCCGCTATTTATGTCATTTCCATTGCATACGTTCACTTGCGTGGACGGGTGCGCCACAAGTTGGGTCGGCAATTGAGCGACCACTCGACGTTCCTCGCGCCGATCAACTGCTTTTTGTACCTGTTCTCGAAAAAGCCGAACAAGCCGTTCCTCGATCCGGCTGAGTTTCCTGACCTGAGTCCGTTGCAGGCGCATTGGGAAGAGATCCGCGAAGAAGGGCAGAATCTGCTCCGCGCCGGTGAAATCAAGCGTTCGAACCAGTACGACGATGTCGGTTTCAACTCGTTCTTCAAAACCGGCTGGAAGCGTTTCTACCTCAAGTGGTACGGCGACAGCCATCCATCGGCGATGAAGCTGTGCCCGCGTACCACAGAACTGGTGCAGAGCATCGGTTCAATCAAGGCCGCCATGTTTGCCGAACTGCCGCCGGGCTCCAAGCTGGTCCGTCACCGCGACCCGTATGCCGGCTCCTACCGCTATCACCTGGGTCTGGAAACGCCGAACGATGCCGGCTGCTACATCAATGTCGACGGTGAAAACTATCACTGGCGCGACGGTGAAGCGGTGATGTTCGATGAGACCTTCATCCATTACGCGGAAAACACCACGGACAAAAACCGTATCATTCTGTTCTGCGACATTGAGCGACCGATGAAGTATCGCTGGGCCGCGGCGTTCAATGGTTGGTTCAGCCGCACCGTGATGTCTGCGGCGGGTGCGCCGAACGATGCCGGTGACCGCACCGGCGGCATCAACCGTTTCTTCACAAAAATCTACAAGATTCGCCTGCGCGGTAAAGAGCTGAAAAAACGTAATCGTGCGCGCTATTACCTGGAAAAATGGGCGATCTTTGGTGGTTTGCTGGCCGTTTTCATTCTGATCTGAATAGGTTGTGAATGAGCTGACGCCATCGCTGGCAAGACAGCTCCCACAGTGCTCGATGTGATACACAGACTTCATTCACGCGGCTAAACCCTGTGGGAGCTGGCTTGCCAGCGATGACTGTCGCAAAAGCAACCTGTCAGTTGCCTGACAATCCCTCAGTTGTCATTCCCCGGACGCTTTTCGGGTGCGTTTGGCCGGTGCTGCTTTGGTGGCTGTCCTGGCCTTCGGCTTGGCCGGTGCCTTGCCACCCAGGCTGCGTTTAAGCAGCTCGGTCAAGTCGATCACATCGGCCGTCTTGCGCGCTTGTTCGCCACCCACCGTCTCGACGTCCTCGATCTTGCCTTCATGGGCCTTCTTATCCACCAGCGCCATGATCTTGTCTTCGAACTCGTCTTTGTAATCTTCCGGCGTCCAGTCGCCGCTCATGTCCTGAACCAGCCGCTTGGCCATGTCCAATTCACCTTTGGCCAGCTGTGGCTTGGTGACTTCGCTGCCAAGTTCCAGTTGATCAAGGCCGCGCACCTCTTGCGGCCAGCGCAACTTGACCAGTACCAATGCTGACTCCAGCGGCATCAGCGCCGCCAGATACTGCCGCGTATGCAAAACCACGCGGGCGAGGGCGACTTTGTTGGTTTTGCTCAAGGTTTCACGCAGCAGCGCATAGACCTTGCCGCCGCGTTTATCCGGCGCCAGGTAATAGGGCGTGTCGATGTTCTGCAGCGGAATCTGCTCGGCGTCGACAAAGGAAAAAATGTCGATGGTCTGCGTCGAAACCGGATGCGCCGAGCGGATTTCTTCTTCGCTCAGCACTACGTAACGGCCCTTTTCGTAAGCCACGCCTTTGACGATGTTTTCCTTGGTGACCTCCTTGCCGGTGACCTTGTTGACCCGTTTGTAGCCCACTGGATCCATGCTGCGGCTGTCGAGCCAGTCGAAATCGACGCCCTGCGAGGACGTCGCCGACACCAGCGCGACAGGGATATGAACCAGTCCGAAACTGATCGCGCCTTTCCAGATTGCCCGAGCCATGGTGAGTTCTCCGAGTGATGTTCAGGTGACCTGTACGCGGGCGCGAAAGTTTCCAGTGTGTGCGGCGGTTTCCGATGACTTGGTCAAGCCGTGTTACATGTTGTTTAAGGGCGATGGGTTAACAAATCCGAACCCACGGCGTAGCGTGGACTCGAAGGCTCTGTTCCCTGCACGTCGAGAGGCCGCCCCATGAACCGGATTATGTTTGGCATCGCCGTCCTGGCACTCAGTGGCGGTCTGGTTCATGCCGACGTCGTGCTGGCTCAAAGCCCGACCGGCAACAGCAACAACCCCTACAACAGCCCGATCCGCCGGGCCAATCCCA
The DNA here is from genome assembly GCF_002813455.1 of Pseudomonas baetica. Taxonomy (NCBI): domain Bacteria; kingdom Pseudomonadati; phylum Pseudomonadota; class Gammaproteobacteria; order Pseudomonadales; family Pseudomonadaceae; genus Pseudomonas; species Pseudomonas baetica. Next base: position 1,855,264 of record NZ_PHHE01000001.1, read on the forward strand.
ACAGCCTGCAGGGCACCCAACCCAGCGCTCCGGCCATTCGCGGGCCGGGCACGGTGCCGACACCGCGTCAGCCCACCGTCGAGAACCGTGGCATTGGCAACGGCCAGCCGATCCGCTCGGTGCCGAGTACGCCACCGACCTTCATCCCCAATCCGCCTCCACGCGGTAGCGGTAGCAACCGTTGAACGGCAGGACTGACGTTCTGTCAGCCATTCAAATGAACAAAAGGAATCGTGCATGTTGCGTAAAACCCTTTTAGCCACGCTGTGCACCGGCGCGCTGGTCAGTGTTCCGGCATTCGCCGCAGCGCCCAAAGAGCTGCAAAGCGAGCAGGGCACCCTTGAAGTCACCACGATTAGTCAGGGCCTGGAGCATCCGTGGGCTTTGGCGTTTCTGCCGGATCGCCAGGGCATGCTGGTAACCGAACGGCCGGGCAATCTGCGGGTCGTCGGTGCCGATGGCAAGTTGTCGGCACCGATCAGCGGTGTACCGAAGGTCTGGGCCAAGGGGCAGGGCGGTTTGCTCGATGTGGTGCTGTCGCCGGACTTTAAACAGGATCGGCTGGTGTATCTGTCGTACGCCGAGGGCGGTGGTGCCGGCGACAAGGCCGGGACGGCCGTGGGACGCGGGCGCTTGTCTGACGATTTGCAGACGCTGAAAGACTTCAAGGTGATCTTCCGCCAGGAGCCGAAACTCTCGACCGGCAACCACTTCGGCTCACGCCTGGTGTTTGACCGCGACGGTTATCTGTTCATTACCCTCGGTGAGAACAACGACCGGCCGACCGCGCAGGATCTCGACAAGCTGCAAGGCAAGATCGTGCGGATCTACCCGGACGGCAAAGTACCGGACGACAACCCGTTCGTGGGGCAGTCCGGCGTGCGCCCCGAGATCTGGGCCTACGGCATCCGCAACCCGCAGGGTGCAGCGCTCAATCCGTGGAACGGCACAATCTGGGAGAACGAACACGGCCCGCGTGGCGGCGATGAAGTGAACATCATCGAGCGCGGTAAGAACTACGGCTGGCCGTTGGCGACCCATGGCATCAACTATTCGCTGCAGCCGATTCCGGAAGCCAAAGGCAAAAGCGTTGAAGGAGGCGTTGATCCACGCCACGTCTGGGAAAAATCACCGGGCGTCACGGGCATGGCGTTTTACGATGCCGATCGCTTCAAGCTGTGGCAGCAGAACCTGTTTATTGGCGCGCTAGTGAGTCAGGAGTTGATTCGCCTGCAGTTCGATGGCGACAAAGTTGTGCATGAAGAGCGCTTGCTCGGTGAGCTGCAGCAGCGTATTCGCGACGTGCGCCAGGGCCCGGATGGTTACTTGTATGTGCTGACGGATGAGGACAATGGCGCGCTCTACAAAATCGGCCTGAAACCCACACCTTGAAATACATTCCCTGTAGGCGCTGGCGCAGGCGGCGATCTTTTGATCTGATTTTTTTAGATCAAGATCAAAAGATCGCCGCCTTCGGTAGCTCCTGTAGCGCTAGGCTTACTCACTGCGGGAATACAAAACCACCGCCGCCCTTAGCTTCCCTCGTCCGAACCGGCTCATCTTCTCAAACTCCCCATGACTGACCGGCACATGCTGGCAGTCCATCGGTTGGCGATGCTGGCTGTGATCGACATCCGGGTCGTGCAGGTACACAAAGTCCTCATCACAGTCCGTCACCACCACCCAGTGCGGCGACTTGGAGCGGGTCAGGCGATAGCTGCTGATCAACACCAGCGGCTGGCTGCCGGCATCGAGCAGGCGCGGCAGGTCCAGCGCCGCACCGATCACCTGCTCGACATCGGTCTCTGCCAACTGTTCTGTGAACGCCTCGTGTACCAGGCGCATGACGCCTTTTTTATGGTTCTTCACGGATTACCGGGAAAGACGCTCTTGATTTTCATGAAAAAGAATTCGCTATCCCGGTAACCGTACGCCATCCGTTTGATAACCTTTATTCGATTGTTTATGCCTTCCAACTGCCCCGTGTGCATCGGCCAGCGAACCCGGCTGACGATTCCCCGCCAGTAACCCTTTAGCCGTTTGGCGAACAGGATCAGAGCCGGTATCGCGCTTTCATCAGCGTGGCGCAGCCATTGCTTCCAGGCTGATCTCCAGCCCCAGGCGGTACTTGGCGTCCAGAGCGTTTTGAGTTCAGCTTTCATCAAGTAGACCGTCATCAACGCTTGGTTGGCCGCCAGCAAATCCTCCAAGCGGACCTGTTGCTCCGGTGTTTTCAGGTTCTGCGGGTTGCGCAGGAGCAGCCAACGCGCTTGCTTGATGACCTTTCGGGCCGGCTTGTCGTGACGCAGTCGATTGGCTTCGTCGACGCGAACCCGATCAATCACCTCTCGGCCATATTTGGCCACCACATGGAAAAGATCGTAGACCACTCGCGCTTTTGGGCAGTGCTGACGAACCTCCAGATCAAAAGCGGTGTTCATGTCCATTGCCACCGCTTCGATTCGGGCGCACCCCTCTGGCCCCAGCTCTTCGAAAAATGGCCTGACCGCCGCCCGGCTGCGGCCTTCGCCGATCCACAGCACCCGTCGCGTATCCGCGTCCAGAACAACGCTGGCATAACGATGACCTTTGAATAATGCGAACTCGTCCATCACCAAGCGTCGCGGTTGCGCCTTTGGCAAAACGCTCAATGCTGCTTGCAAGGCTCGACGCTCCAGCACCCGAACGGTCTCCCAATGCAGCCCAAACATCTGCGCTACGTGCAACGTGGGAAGGCGTTCACAGGCTTGAATGACCGCCTCTGCCAGACGCCGTGTCATACGGGCATAGCGATCCAGCCAACTGACGGCCTCCATGCGTTTGCCACAGTCGCGGCAACCAACGCGTCGGAGCAAAACGCTCAGGCGTACTGCGCGACCGAGAATGGGTAAATCACGAATGACTCGCTGGCAATACTCATGCGTGGTTGAACAGGGTTTTTGGCACCCACCACAGGAAGGGAATCGGGTGGCGTGGGGTGTCAGATCGATCTGGAGGGCATCACCATCAGGCTTGATCGTGACGACAGAAAAGCCCTCCCAAAAAGGAAGGAAAGTATTAATATCGTGCATAAGAACGCCGGTTTGTTAGATGTGTTTGCTCGCACGAACATCATCAATCAAATCGGCGTTCTTGTTTCTGTGTTTCCCGGGATTCCGTGAAGAACCTTTTTTATGCTCATCGCGCACGCCATCGAGGAACAGTGGCCCGGCCATGCTCAGTTGCAGGCGCACGCGAAAACTCCGCCGCCATGCGGCCAGAGCCAGCCCCTGCGGACTGCAGCCGCCGTGTCCGGAGGTCATGAACACCGTTGTCGCCTCGCGCCAGATCTGCAACTCCTCGCGTCGCTCCAATAAACGCCCAGGCTGCAGCGCGCCCATGGCCATCAGCAGACACGCCGGGCCGCAGGTGAAATCGGTGGTCTGGCGATACCAGGGCACCTTGATGCTGCGCGAGTCGCGGTGCTGGAGAATGCGTTTCTCCAGGCGCAGCGCATCGGCGTGGTCTTCGTAATAGTCGTGAATCAAGGCGAAACGGCGGAAGCCGCTGCGTTCATACAGATGAATGGCGGCGGGGTTGTCAGTGCGCACCTCAAGGCGCAGATAGGCGCAGTCGTGGTCCAGCGCAATCGCTTCGATGTGTTGCAGCAACTGCTTGCCCAGCCCGGTACCGCGCGCCTCGGCGGCAATCGCGATGGAGTAGAGCCGCGCCAGCGACGTACCGCGATGGAACAGCACCAGTGCGTAACCGACCAATCGCCCCTCACGCTCGGCCACCAGCAACTGTGCGTGGGCACGGGTGATCATCCACTGAAAACTGCGGGGCGTCAGCCGGTCCGTGGTGAAACATTGCATTTCCAATGCCAGCAACGCCGGCAAGTCTTCAACTACCGCCAAACGAAAAACAGCACTCATATGACCACCGTAAAAGTTGCGTAACGAAACGGGACTTTCGAAAAACTTCGTGCTTAATAGAAATGGTCTTGTTCTCCAACGGATCAATCTCTATGTCAGCGGTACAGGGTCATTGGCGCGAAGTATCCGAGCAAAGTTTGCCGGCGGCAACTTATTTAAATCCAGTCGTTAGAGCCTCCAGTCAAGTGCTGATCATTGTCGAACGCAAGGAAGACTGGGCCTCGTATTTTCCCAGCGAAGACATCATCACGGCGCAGCAATACCTCGAGCAAACCCCGGAAAACGAGTCGGGCAAGCGCGTCCAGGTGATCAACTTGTGCCGCAGCTACAAGTATCTCGGCCACGGTTATTACTGCTCGCTGCTGGCCGAGGCGCGGGGGCACAAGGTGATTCCATCGGTGCGCACGATCAGCGAACTGACCAAAAAATCGCTCTATGGTCTGGCGCTGGATGATCTCGATAAAACCCTGGAAAAAGCTCTCAGTCATCACCTTTACAGCGATACCGAAGGCTTTACCCTGACACTTTATTTTGGCAAGACACACATCGAACCGTTGCAGGATCTGGCCCGTCAGTTATTTGAAGTGTTTCCCTGTCCGATTCTGTTAGTTGAGTTTCGCCGAACTAACGGTTGGCACATCGAAGGCATCAAGTCCGGTGCCTTGCACAAGTTGCGCGATGATCAGGAAGATCAGTTTGCCAATGCGCTGGACGGCTTCAGCCGTAAAGTCTGGCGGGTGCCGCGTTCGCCGCAAGTGGCGCGTTATGACCTGGCGATTCTGCACGATCCGCAAGAGGCGTTACCGCCATCAAACAGCAAGGCGCTGGAAAATTTCATCCGCGTCGGCAAGCGCATGGGCATCGATGTCGAGCTGATCGAACGCAAGGATTACGCGCGTCTGGCCGAGTACGACGGCCTGCTGATCCGCGAAACCACCAGCGTCGACAACCACACCTACCGCTTCGCCAAGAAAGCCGAAAGCGAAGGGCTGGTGGTGATGGATGACCCGGCGTCGATCCTGCGCTGCACCAACAAGGTCTATCTGACGGATCTGCTCAACAGCCATCAACTGGGCATGCCCGCCACGGAAATCCTCTACAAGGAGCGACCCGAAGACTTCGAACGGGTCGGCGAGCGCCTGGGGTTTCCGCTGGTCCTGAAGATCCCTGATGGCTGTTTCTCACGCGGGGTGATCAAGGTCGAAAGCCAGCAGGCGCTGCTGGAAGCCACCGCCGAACTGTTCGAGCATTCGGTGTTGTTGCTGGCGCAAGAGTTTTTCTACACCGAGTACGACTGGCGCATCGGCGTGCTCAATCGCAAACCGATCTTCGCCTGCCAGTACTTCATGTCCAAGGGCCACTGGCAGATCTACAACCACAAGGCCAAAGGTCAGGACGTCAACGGCGAGTGTCGCACCCTGGCCATTCACGAAGCGCCGCGCGCGGTGGTGGAGCTGGCCGTAAAAACCGCGAATCTGATTGGCGACGGCCTCTACGGTGTCGACCTGAAACAGGCCGGCGACAAAGTGGTGGTGATCGAGGTCAACGACAACCCGAACCTTGATGCCGGTATCGAAGACGCCTATTTGCAGGACGATCTGTATTCACTGGTGCTGGAAGAGTTCGTGCGACGGCTGGAACTCAAACGTCGCGGTCAGGCCTGGTGATGCGCCGATGATCAGCAGTTTTGCCTTGAGGCATGGCGCACTGCAGCGCGTTGAACGGCTGGACGCCGAGGTCATGCTATTCAGCAATCCCGATGCTGCCGAGCGTGATTTGCTGCACAGCCACTACAAGCTCGATGAACACGCACTGGCCTCGGCTTTGGACCCGGACGAAGTGTCGCGCATCGAATTCCACCCCGACCACCTGTTCCTGATCTGGAAGCGTCCAGAGAACTACTCGGGGGGCGGCAGCCTGGCGTTCGAAGTGTCGTCTTGCGGCTTGCTGTTTTCGCCGGGTCAGTTGCTGGTGATCGCCACCGACGACACGCCGCTGCACGGTATCGGCACGCGCCAGCCGCTGAATGCGCCACTGGATGTATTGCTCGACCTGCTGTTCAACAACATCCATCACTACCTGGGCCACTTGAAGGTGATCAAACTGGTCGCCCGCGAGTTGCAACAAAAATTCAACGCCTCGATGCAGAACCAGCATCTGGTGCAGATGTTCAACCTCAGTGAAAGCCTGATCTATTACATCAACGCCCTGCACAGCAACGGCGCGGTGCTGACGCGCCTGCGCAATCATGCCGAGAAACAGCATTTCAGCAGCGAAGCACTGGGCCTGATCGACGACCTGATCATCGAAAACAACCAGTGCTACAAACAGGCCGAGATCTACTCCACGGTGTTCTCCGGGCTGATCGACGCGCGTGGCAATCTGATGAACAACAGCATGAACAATCTGCTGCGCAAATTGACGCTGATCAACGTGGTGTTTTTGCCACTCAACCTGATTGCCAGCATCGGCGGCATGTCAGAGTTCAGCATGATGACGGCGGGGACGCCGTGGTGGGTGTCGTATCCGGTGTTTCTGGCGGTGATGCTGCTGGGGGCGGGGGGAATGTTGTTTGGCTTGCGGCGATTGGCCAAGTGACCTGTGTGGGTTGACCAGACGCCATCGCTGGCAAGCCAGCGATAGCTCTCTTGATAACAGCCAAAAAACCGGATCAGCTCGCTCGCACAGCTTCAACAGATGCCTTTCTGTCCCGAACCCCACGTACCACCAGATACAACAACGGCCCGATCGACACAAACACCGCCGTCAGCAACAGATACGGAACCACCGACCACACCGAGAGCCCACGCGAACGGGCATCCTTGACCATCCAGATGGCGGCCAGTGTCGCCAGCAAATACAGATCGATCACCACCTGCGCGGTATCCGGGCGCGACATCAGGCTGATCCCGAAATCGATCAACGACTGCTCGGCCTGGAGCATCACTGAAACGGTATAGCCGGTAAATGCGAGCAAAGCCGTGAGGGGCAGGGCGATAGCCATCATGCGTTCATTCCTTGAAGTGCTGAGCAGAATCGCCAGCCTACAACCGCGACGCACAATTGGCCATTGACTTGCCAGCAGCGCGCAGGCTAATTTCAGGCCCATGACTTCCACCGTATTGCGCTGCCAGCCAAGTATTATTACCGCCATTCCTCATTTGGCGGGCTAGCTCACGACTGCAGCACCCAACCCGCCCTAGAGGCGGGTTTTCATTTTCTGTCTCCTGGGTCTTAACCCAAAACGCCTACCCCTGCAGGAGCCTTCGGCAGCTCCTACAGGGGGGGAATCAGGAGACGTCGATGATGAACAATCAGCAAACCCTGCTTGAGCACTATGTAAAGAAGATCCTCGCCGCGCCGGTCTACGACATCGCGGTGCGTACGCCGTTGCAGGCCGCGCCGGCACTGTCCGAAGCGCTGGGCAACCGCATCCTGCTCAAGCGTGAAGACCTGCAACCGACGTTCTCCTTCAAGATCCGCGGCGCCTACAACAAACTGGTGCAGTTGAGCGACGAGCAGAAGGCGCGCGGGGTGATCACCGCGTCGGCGGGCAACCATGCCCAAGGCGTGGCGCTGGCGGCGCGCGAGCTCGGGATCGCGGCGACCATCGTCATGCCCTCCACAACGCCGGAACTGAAAGTCCTTGGCGTACGCAGTCGCGGTGCCGAAGCATTGCTGCATGGCGAGAGCTTTCCGTTTGCCTTGGCCCATGCGCTGCAACTGGCCGAGCAGACCGGCCGCACCTTCGTGTCACCCTTCGACGATCCGGACGTCATCGCCGGTCAAGGCACCGTGGCGATGGAAATCCTCCGTCAGCATCAAGGCGCGCTGGACGCGATCTTCATCCCGGTCGGCGGTGGTGGTTTGATCGCCGGCATCGCCGCCTACGTCAAATACCTGCGCCCGGAGGTACGCATCATCGGTGTTGAGTCAGAGCATTCCGCCTGCCTGAAGGCCGCACTGCAGGCGGATGAGCGCGTTGTACTGCCCAGCGTCGGCACCTTCGCCGACGGCGTGGCCGTGGCGCAGATTGGCGAGTACGGGTTTGAGGTGTGCCGTTTTTGCGTGGATGAGGTGCTTACCGTCAGCAACGACGACCTCTGCGCGGCGATCAAGAACATCTACGACGATACCCGCTCGATCACCGAACCTTCCGGTGCATTGGCCGTCGCCGGGATCAAACAGTACGTGGCGCGAAACGGTGTACGAGATCAGACCTTCGTGGCGATCGACTCCGGCGCCAACATCAACTTCGACAGCTTGCGGCATGTCGCCGAGCGCGCCGCTGCGTGCGGCGTCCCGGCGTAGGAGCACAGGTCATTCCTTAATGGCGGTGCCGACCTTGTCCGAAGCAGACCAGATGCGGTAACGCACTTCGACGTCCGATGGGGCATAAACCACCACCGGCAACTTGCTGTTGTAACGCAGCATGAAGCCGTCGCCGACCACGGGCACGAATGCGCGTTTCTTCTGCGAGCCGGGCGGGCAGGCCATCATCGTGCTCATCGGGCCGATGACTGTTTCCAGTCGGTAGAACGAGTAACCCCAGCCTTCGAGGTTCTTCTCATCCAGCATGCCGCCCAGACGTTGGCGATTGCAGTCAACTTCAAGGGTTTTGCCAGCGAGGATCTCGACCTGAAAGTTCTCTTCCTGATCCTGCTTGGGCAGATGAATGACCTGACGAGTGAAACCGGCTTCAGCCTTGGGATACGGCGCTACATCTTCCAGTTTGCCGGCGTGAGCAAACGTGGACAGGCTGGCGATGATCAGGCCGGTGGTCGCGCAGGCGCGGAAAGAACCCATGGAAGCCTCCTTGCGGGTGTAGTGTGATTGAGGGGCATTCTTACCCTCACGCGCGTCGAATGCAAACCGGCGCCGAGTTGCAATATGCAGGGCCTGGAAGGCCTGTTCTTGCATTTTGCAACTGGCTAAATGCTGGCCTTGTCGCCAAGTGCTTGATTTTTCTAGGGTCAAAACGATCCGATGGAAGGCACGCGTTATGCGTCTATAGGGTGCAGCGCACCGTGTTCGGGCGCCTACACTCCAAGAGGCATTTCGCCGTCTCACCGTTTGCCGCACCAAGGAAACAGCGGGGACACACCCGTACAGGAGCAGCACGAACGGTCAACGTGAAGAGTTGATTGGCAGTTTCATCAATAAGGAGAGGTTCACCATGTTTCTGTCTGCCTTGGAACTACGCAATATCATTGAAAGCAGTTTTCTGCCTAAACGCTGCCAATGCACGCTGTCGCCAGACCTGTCGATGACCGTCAAAGTCTTCGGTGACCACCAGACCGACCAGGTCGATCTATTGGTTAGCGGCATTGATGCCAGCCATTTGAACGGCTGTCGCGAAATCAACGAACTGATCGCCGGGCTACGCTCGGATCTGGCACGGCAAGCGACGCCACATCATTACAGTCCACGATCCCGAGCTCTTTAACGCACCGTTTCACCCAGTTCGACCGTCACGCGCCGGGCCTGCACAAAACCAAGGCCCAGCGCGAACTCGACCAGCACCGCGAGCAGAATCCCGGGGCCGGCGTGGCCGTTGAGCCATTCCGCAAAGCCCAGCACCGCCAAACCAAAACAACCGACGATAAAACCGTTGCTCAGGGCATTGCGCCCAAGCGATGGCGGCGCACTGCGCACCAGATAAAACATCAGCCCCAGCGCCGCAAACAGCACCGCACTGCGCCGCGCGACAAAACCGGCTGCGTCGGAATACGCGATGCTCCAGATCGCCAGCAACACGTCGGGGAAAAAGCCCCAGACCAACGCCAAGAGAAAACACAACGAAGAAGTTAGAGTCGACAACGTGCGAAACGACAACTGCATGGCGAATCCTTGCGGCAGTGAGGAAGGGCCCCGAGCATAACCTCGCGATACACTTCCCGCCTACCGCAAACCCGCAAATCAGAGCTTTCCGTCAGTTCTGATAACTGCACGCGTCAGACAACTTCCGATAACTGATTTCCGCAGGCTTGCCGTTGTTGTCGATGTACTTCATGTCGGCGGTGATCACCTTGCAATCCAAGGTGGGCGGCTCAGTCAACGAAACGACCTTCGCCACATGCAATGGCATGCCGTACTGATAAGGCACGGCGTTGGATGTGGCGCTGGTGTCGTTGGCTTGGGCCAAACCGACGAACGCGGTGCAGGCGAGGGCGGTGGTCAGCAGAAACGGACGAATGTTCATAAGGGAACTCCCGTGTGGCGGTTCTAGAGTTCGGCGAGATTCAGCCAAACCTGCCGCACTGGGCGTCAGCCAAAAGTGCTGAGGGCGTGCGGTTCAGTAGAGTTTTTGACCGCAGCGTTAAGCGATGGTTAACCGGGCTGAATGCCGGCTGTCAGGGAGCGGGGCGATTTCCTGCGCAGGCAGGCCGGATTCCTACAAGGACAGATGCCTTGTCTGCTTCCGGCGGCTGGAGTGGGGCGGGTATGGTTTGGTGTCGCTGCAAAATCAGCGATTCGGGTTTGGTCACCTGAGAATAATCGATTGCATATGTGCCATCATTTGCACTGCGGACATCTACGTCCGGTTAGTGCATTGCTGTGGCGGCTGTGTGCAGGGCGCCTTCGGGCGAGCTGAGTTTGATTGTTCTCGGTTGACCAAGCCTGTACACGGCCGCCTCCCACTGTTTGGTCACGGTGCTAGCGGTTACTTTCGAAACAATCGAGTAATCAATATGCCTATCATTAATCCGCTCCCCAATCGCTACATCCCCCTCAACAGCGGCGTCACCGAAAGCGCGCCTCTGGTCATCGACACCGAAGCCAACCCCAAAGACATCCTCGAAGCCGCCGTCCAGCGCGTCCGCGCCTCGGCCGATCTGCTCGAAACCCTGCATTGCCTCTGCTTCAAACACGCCGACGTGCAGGACATTCCGCACATCACCCATGCGCTGTACCTGCTGACACAGGACGGCAATGATTTGCTGCAGGTGGCGCAGCAGCAGATGTTGAATTGGAAGGCGCCGGTATAAAGGCTGGTTGCACGCTCTAGCATTCACGGGCGGAAGCGTTTTTCTGCCCGTGCTTACGTTGGTGTGGCTCGATGAGTTAAAGGGCAGGCTTTTCAGCAGGAAAAGGATCAAACGGGCTAATCAAGTCAGGGGCCCATTTCAGCTCGACAATATTTCCGGGCAGAAAACGAACGTGCAAATAAGAATCTCCGCGTTCTCGGCGAGGGAGCGGCAAGATGACCTCATGGTTTTCTTTCTGCACGCCTTGCCTGAACTGTTCGCCTGTCCGGCTGAGTATCCAAGAGACGCGAACCGTTTTCCCCTCGATACGTTGGCAGCACATAACCCCACCACCGCCCATTGCAAACAGATTGCCACCCCAGAAATCATTTACCCAGAAACTGAAAATTGGACGATTCGTGTAGTTTTCTGAAGTCAGCATGGCGCCGGGCGTACGGAGTAGGGCGAGGAGCTTGGGAGTGGCGGGCAAGTTCGGCTTTGGTCAGAAAGCAATGTTTTTTCTTGGTTCTGCATAAAAATCCTTATTCATTACAGCCAGGATACACGGTGCACTCACGTCCATCTTGTTTGAAAGTTCTAAATTGAGGCGGTGTTGTGCATAACTCTTCTCTTCCAGAGTTCCATCTCCCGGTACAAGGTTTCCAGCCGTTAGGAACTTTTACCCAGTAGCGTAAGTAGCTGGATGCTTCATCATTTGACAGCTTGAATGTCACATGGATCGTCTTATCAGTAATCGCTTTTTTTGAAAAGGATCCGCCTGGTTTGCGACGCTGTAAACGACTCTCTGGAATTTTCCATTCAGGATCTGCAGCAGAACACGATAATAACTTCTCAATCTGATCTTTCTTGGCTTTAGCGGTGCTTATCTGAAAACTCCAAGCACAGAGACCTCTTTGCTCGATTAGATCCGGGTAAGGTGTCGCGTTACTGTCTGTGCTTTCGGTCTTGATAGAAAGCCCACCCGCCATCTCCAAACCATGATCCCAAGCGTCCGCCCCATACGTGGCATTAACTTCGTAGCTCACCCTCGTTAGCTCCATGGAGCAATCCGCAATGTGAAACTCTAATGGAACGTCTGTAGACACCGTCTGTTCAATGTCTTTCGCGTCGATCGTATTTGATTTCTGTTGTTGACGGGTCACTGAACCACCCAAACCAGAGCTGTATACTTGACAGGTTTCACCCTGCTTAGGTGAATACTGAGCTTTTGAAGTAAAGCCAAATTTTGCAGGCACAGTGGCAATCAGCGTGAAATGCTCTCTGCTGTAGTAACTCGTCGCACCCTCAACAGAGTCCTTCGCTATCCGTCCAGCAAAACTGCATGCACCAATCAACGGTAATACTAGGAAAAATGCAGCTTGAGCGCTGTTAGAAAAGTATTTGCTACTCATTAATGGCTTCCTACTCAACACCTTTTTTGCGTCTTTCAGGTTCGTCATGCTGAATCAGCCCAAAGGCGTGCCCTTGGCATCAGAAAGACTGACTTCACGCAGCGGGAAGCCGGATTTTACCATGCGGTCGACTGGCTTTGGCTGAAACGCCTCTGCATCCCAAATCAAGTGACGTCCTATTTTCGAAGCCTTCACATTGTTCTGAGCAGTGATTACACTTTCGTAGAACCTCTCCTAAATAATACTGCGACTCCACGTTTCCGGATGTTGCTTCTTTTTCAAGTTTGGGAACGGCTGAGTCGAATTTAAGTTGGTTGTATAAAATCACTCCCTTGGTCAGTTCGTTGCTTTCTGGGGTCGCCGAACTGATTCCAGTGTAGCTCGAAAGTACCATTGCAAAAATCAAACTAGATACTCGCACTGCTTTTAATAGCCTAGCTTGTCAGGGAAAAATGAAAGAGGCGGGTGGTTGGCCTTCCATGTTTTGGCGAGTTCTTTTGCCATTGTCACCTGCTCTTTGGTCATTTTTTTTTCTATGTCGGGAAGAGTGTCGTTGACGTCACGAATTACATTGCCACCGCCATTAAGCTCCAACAGATTTGACAGTAGAGCATATGATTTTATCGGGTCAAATTCGAAACCGTATTTCGATTTTTCTTCGCCTATGTATGACGCATATCCAAAAACCCCTTCTACATAGCCTGTTTCAGCAGCTTTTTCGTTCCAGATTCTGAAAGAAGCTAAATCTTTATTTTTTATCATAAGTGCGGCTAAACCCATCATTGCGCGAGGGTAACCATTTTCAGCCGAAGCTTTCATCCATTTTTCGATTGCTTGCGAGCGCCTTGAAGGCAATAAGAAAGAGCCATTACCCTCCTGGTAATTCGTCGCTAGCCGAAACTGAGCAAAGGGAAAACCGTTTTCTGCTGATTTCACTAACCAGTCATCGTTCCCCGTCATGTCATATAACAGGTACATTGATTCGGCATCTCCTTGCGTTGCTCGCTGAACTGCTAATTCTTTCGCTCGAATTACCCAGTTGCTGGAAGTGTCTTTTCCTTGGGGACAGTTTTTCATAGCTACACACAAGTCTTCTTCGACTCTTCCTAGGCGAATCATAGAATATATATTCCCCTTTGTTGCCGAGTTCTCGTACGCTTTTTGCGCCGCCGGGGTCATATGCCTGCTATTTTTTCTTATTGCTTCGCCGAGATAATAAAGAGCTTCGTCATCTCCGCCTTCGGCTGCTACTTCCAGGAACTCAATTGCGGAAATAGCTTTGTATTGATTGTAAAGTTCGATTCCTTTCTGCTTTGCCTCCTGTTGTTGGGGCGTGAGTGCTGCGTGCGCAGTTGCACATACCAACAGAAGAATAGCGTGAATAAATTTTAGCGGTAAATTTGATTTTACTTTCAATTTGATGCGCTCGCTGGAGGCAAATATTTTACGGATGTCTTCGGAATATAACTGTTTTCACCCATTACGATTTTACAAGCGCCATCAATTCGCAGGCCTAAAAGTTCTGAGTTTTCCTTGTAGCGTGCTCTTGCTTTATTTCCCCTTGGATCGGTAAAGCTTAGTACAGGGTCACTCATGAATGCATCGAGAGAGTGACGGTTCTCGCAGTATTTCTGACCGATGTCAACGGGCTCGACTCCAAACTGATTCATGCAGGCACATGCTAGCTCAAATTGTTTTTGAGCTTCTTCCAGCGTGCCTTGTTCTTTCGCATTAACGACTATGTGGTCGATTATTATCCCAATTGCCCGTTGTTGAGCTAAATGTGCTTCTTCTCTTGGGTATGTTCGCTTGCTCAAACTAGAAGAGGAGTCGCTTTCTGGTGCGCGAGTGTCAATTGAGAATTTTTCAGGGTCCGCCATAAGGGTCATTAGAATGGGGCCAAGCGCAGATGGTGTTGCTTGAATTACCCAGCTTCTTAATTCATCTGGGTTTTGATATTCAACAATTGTGTGAGCGATTGGTCCACCTTTTCCTCCTCTGGTCATGGTCTCATATAAACTCATAACCAAATCCCAACCCATGAGATAGGCCGTTTCTACATTAAGCCCGGTAGCGCCTAATACGTTCAGAGCGGAGGCGAATTTTCCTGCTTCAGGATCCATCCACTCAACTGTTCGCCCTTTAGTCTTATGAAGTTCTTTGCGATACAAATTGATAAGGTCAACTACTGCCTCATATCCAACTTCAAATTTAAAGCTACCGTTAGCGCCAGGACCCAGCACGACCGCCGCTTTCAAGTTGAGAATAAATCGCCCTTTATCCAGAGAAATCTGCGCCGTTCCCTGAAAGCCTGCACCTAACGCAACACCTACAGAGCCACTCAGTTTTGCGAGGGTTAGCCATGGATTCGCGCTTTTCGCGTCTTTGGCGCTACCAATGCCCATTGTTGGAGCGGTGCGCAAGGCGACGAGGTCTTTTGGCGGTGCCCAGTTCAGTGCCCCGGTGAGTTCGATGGCGGCTTGCAAGCCTCCGAAAATATTGAAGTTGGCTTTTGCACCGTTTTCGACTTGCACTTTGGCGAAGCGGCCGCCTCGCAGTTGATCTGTGCTCTTGGAATCGGTGTAGGTGGCGGATTTCGACTTGTGCTCAAGATCGGGAGTAGGGCTGTCGTCACCGCTGTCCGCCTTGGCTTGTTTGGCGGCTGCGTGATCGGCGCGTTCTTCTTTTGCGGAAGCGTCTTCACGCTGTGCGCGTTTTACAGGGCTCAGCGACGCACCGTACTTGACGTTGCCAAAGATCGGGTTCAACTCGACGCTTCCGGCTAACAGCAACGACGCTCCAGCGTAGCCCCATGCTTTCACGCCAAAGTGGAAGGAGAAGCGGCCGAAATTCATTTTTTGCGGGCTGCCGTCCAGGAAGTAATCAAGCGTGATGTCTTGAGCACTGGCTTTTGCAGGCATGTCGACTTTCATCAACTGAACTTCGCCACGGGCCAGGTCCAGGCTCAAACCCATCTCGCCAGATATCTGGAAGCCCTCGGCGGCGGACATTTTCGGGCCTTCGAGCTTCACTTCACCGTGAATACTTGGCTGCGGAGGTGTCAGGCAGCGGACTAATTGAGCCTGAGGACTGTTATCAAACAGTCTTACTTTGCCGCGTACACTTTTCTGGAACACCAGTTGCTGAAGATGCTTGCCCCAGTTCGTCAGGGCTGCGTCGTCTTCAAGTTCAGTGACCTCATAGCCTTGTTTTTTCAAGTAAGCGTAAAAGTCTTTAGCTTGAAACCAGCCTTTTTTGTCGAAACAGTCGCCAACCTGATCACTGAACTTTATGGCGCCCTGATCTTGCAGCCATTGGCGGAACGAGCTGATTTCACTGTTTTTATCGGAGCCTTCAGTAGCATCAGCAGGCACGCTTTTACCGACTTTTTTTACCGCAGCGGCCGCATTTTTTGAATCTTCCTTCATGATCTTTTTTGCGTCTTTCAGGTTCGACATGCTGAACCAGCCTAAGGGCGTGCCCTTGGCATCCGAAAGACTGACTTCACGCAGAGGGAAGCCGGGTTTAACCATGCGATCGACTGGCTTTGGCTGGAACTCTTCCGGCTCCCAAATCAAGTGCAGCCCTCGCTCTGCGGCCTTCACATTGTTCTGAGCTGTGGTTTGCAGGTCGTCCTTGATTTTCTGTAAGCGGTCCCATTCGGCACGCTCTACATCAACCAAGCCCGCCGGCGCTTGGGCGTTTTGGCCTGTGGCTTCGATCCAGCGTTTGTATTTTTCCTGAAGCTGTGCGGTTACTTCCGATTGTTTTTTCTCGGTGTCCAGATACAGCTTGAATTGCTCAATGCCTGACGGAAGGCCATCGCTGATCAGAGCGAACTCCGGGAGCGCGATACCATATTCCGACGCTTTGATAATGGTCTCAGTGTAATCATGGTAATCAAGCGCATCGGCGTTTTTGTGTAGCGTGTAAACATACCCGACGAGATCGGCGGTGCAGTCATTCATACCGCTGCAGATGTTTTCGTAACTTTTTTTCTTTTCCGCCAAGGCTTTGGCAACGTCGTCCTGTGCAATCTGCTTGAAGTTTTTGTTGCTGAGGAGTTTCTTGCGAGCCTCCAGATAAGCTTGCACGCGTGCGCGCGCTTCAATCGCCTCTTTGGAGTACAGCGAGCCACTTTCGTAGGTGTAGCCTTCCAGCTTCGCAGCTGCTACCGCTTCTTTTTTCAGCGCATGCCACTCAGCCCTCTGCTTGTAAAAGTCGGCATAGGCTTTGTGGACTTCCTGGTCAGTAGCCAGGTCTGCCGTTAGACGGTCCAGGCGCGATTGCGGGGTGTCCTCTTGTGGAGACTGTGCAGGAGCCGCTGCTGGTTTGTTTCCGTTAGCTTCGTTTTGCCTCTTTTTGGCGGTGGCGGGATCGATTTCGATCTCATCACCCATCGCTTCAAATTCTTCCATACGGGTACGCTTCGCGCCCGTGAGGAAGTTGCTCAACTTGGGCTCAAGGAAGTATTCGAGCAAACCCGATTCCTGTAGCCCATTCAGGCGTGCATCACGTGGTTTGCTGGAGGCAATCAATTTATCCAGCGCGAACATCGATTCTTTGATGGCAGACTTTGCCCGCTCAGGGAGCAGCCAGAACTCTTGCTCCTCAGTTGCATAAATAGCGCTGGCAAACTTTTTAGAGCAAGGAGGTGCGTGAGGCTTGAAGGTTTTTGAGGCGCTATCTGGGGCGTCCTTCACGGGATCCAGTTCAACCAGATCTTCAGCAGAGCACTGAGTTGCGGGTTCTGAGGTTGCCTGTGCAGGGGCCTCAGGCGCAGCGGGCGATTGAGCGGCGGGCGTGGCGGCCGCTTGCGCGCTCTTCGGTACGCTCAAATTCCATCCGACTTTGACGTTGTCCGGATTGGTAATGAAGGGGTTGAGCTGGCGGAGTTGAGCCACGGTGCTGTTGTAGCGCGAAGCGATTTGGTCCAGGGTTTCGCCGGGCATGACGGCGTGATTCGTGATTTCCATGGTGATTCCGTTCTGATGTCGCGTCGCCTTAATGTTGGGCGACGGCGGCTGATTCCAGGAGCCGATCTACTTTGATAAACGACTCGTCCTTTGACTGCAGGATCGCCATGATCTCAGGCTGTGTTTCGAATAGCGGACCGTTCACGGCATGGCCAAGCTTGAGCAGGTGATCACCGTCATAAATATTGCTTTTGAGCAGCAGATCGAGGTTGTCGGCGATATCGTTCAAGGGTTCATCACTTGGCTTGTCGAATGCCGCGTATTCCTCATCCACCCAATAAACCCATCCCAGGCGCGCTTGAACTTGCGCGGCGGTCTGAGGAAGATTGAATGGCGCTCTATCATCGAGCCATGTTGATTTTTCTTTGGCAATCCATGAAAGCCAGGGTCCACGTTGTTGGCCGAAATGCATTGGCGCAGGGGAGTAGACGGCGCTCCAGCAACCCAATAATTGATCAAAGGTTTCATCGGCGGTGTAAGCCAACGCCCCCCACAAGCTCGGTTTATGGAAGCTCAACAAACTCTGGCCTCCGGAGCCGTCGTTGGCTCTGAGTAGCCAGCGCGCGTGAGCCAAGGCCTTTTCAGGATCAGGGGTTGAGATCGCAATTCCCGAAAAGCGTTCCTCACAAAGTTTGGCAGCTTCGACGGCCACTTTGCTGCCCTTGGGCGCTACCAGCCAAAAGGGGCCATCAGGCATCTCTGCGAAATCTGTTGAGAAAAACAACTCTTGGGAAACAACCGGTTCGCCTGTTCGGTAGAGGCGAACCAAGGCTTCTGGCTGAAGACCTCGGTCGATGATGAAACATAGCGACTCGCTGGCCGCCGGCAGGTCTGAAAAGTTGTAGCGAGGCTCTGCCAGCAGAACGCTCAGCGTTTTTACATGCATGTGCAATCCTTACGGCTGCAAGCGCCGTTACTCTGTTTGCCGCACAACGGGGTGATACCTGATTCATTCAGGCGGACGGGGAGTGGTGCTTTGCCAGCCTTATCCGCATCCGCCACTTTCATCGGCCCCGGCAGCAACGGCGCAGCAGGCGTACCAACCCCCGGCGCACCACCGGTATTCACCTTCACCTCAGCCCCGCTGATGGTCACACCACCGGCATCCACCTTCACAAAGCTCCCACCCGCCTTGGCGGTCAGCTCCATGCCGCCCTCAACCACAACCTTGTTGCCTGCGTAGTAATGAATCTCCGTCCCGGCCTCGACAAACTGCGCCGTACCGACCTTCACATGCTGCGTCACGCCCACCGTGAGGTGATCATCCGCGCGCATCTCACTGATACGATCCAGATGCGTAATCCGGTGTTCCTCAACCTTGAACTCACTCAGTGTATTGGCTTCAACGGTGTCATGCCGCTCATTGCCGACCCGAATCTTCTGGTCGTGCTCGATGTTTTCGTCCCAGTCGCGCTGGGCGTGGATGTAGATCTGTTCCACACCCTTTTTGTCTTCGATGCGAAATTCGTTGTAGCCCTTGCCACCCGGGGAGCTGAGGGTTTTGAAGGTGCTGCGGGTCTTGTTTGCCGGCAGGTCGTAGGGGACGACGTTTTCCTTGTGGTACAGGCAGCCGGTGACGAGTGGCTGGTCGGGGTCGCCTTTGAGGAAGGTGACGAGGACTTCCATGCCGATGCGCGGGATGGCGATGCCGCCGTAGGCGGCGCCGGCCCAGCCGCTGGCGACGCGCATCCAGCAGGTGGTTTTGTCGTCGCCCTGGCCGTCGCGGTCCCAGTGGAACTGGACCTTGATGCGGCCGTATTGGTCGCAGTGGATTTCTTCGCCTTTCGGGCCGGTGACGATGGCGGTCTGGCTGCCGAGGACTTTCGGTTTCGGGTGTTCGAGGGCAGGGCGGTAGTGCGCGTCCCACGGGGTGGCGAGGAAGCTGTTGCGGTAGCCCTGGTGGAAGTCGCTTTTGTTGTCGGTGACGTCGCTGGTGACGTTTTCGCCGAGCACTTGCGGCTGTTTGCCTTCGTGGAATACTTCCAGCAGCAGCCACATATCGTTCCACTCGGCGCGCGGGTGTTCGGCGAGGGTCAGGAAGTGGCCGCTGGTGAGGGTCGGCTCGTCACCTTTGCCTTCGGCGAGTTTGTAGTCGCTGCGATGGCGTTCAAGTGCGCGAGTCGAGAGGAACTTGCCGCGCTCGCGGGTGGTGAAGCGGCCGGGGTAGTCGTAATCCTCAAGATCCGGGGCGAACTCGGATTTGACCGCGCCTTCGGGCAGGATCTTCGGTTTTTCGAAGTCATAGTCGCGGCGGCTGACGCGGGTGGTGCGGGTTTCCAGGCGCAGGTTGAAACGCTTGATCACCGGTTTGTCGGCGCTCATGCCGGAGTCTTGCTGGTAGCTCACGGCCTTGAGTTTGCGGAACACGGTCTGGTCGTCGCCGAACACCAGTTTGTGGCCGCTGCTGCTGTGCTGGAAGTGGAAGTGAATGCCTTCCTCTTCGCACAAGCGCTGGATGAAATGCAGGTCGGATTCGTCGTACTGCACGCAGTAGTCGCGCTCCGGGTATTCGGCGCTGAGCTGGAAGCTGTAGGCGTCGGCAAGGATGCCGCGATCTTCCAGCACCCGGGCGATGATCTTCGGCACCGTGAGCTGCTGGAAGATCTGCTGGTCGTGGTTGTGCCGCAGGTACGCCAGTTGCGGCACCAGGCTGATGCTGTAGCGGGTCAGGGTCTTGCCGGAGTCACCTTGCTCGATGCGATAGACCAGGCCATGAATCTTGCCTTCGCCGGTAGCGCCGAAGGTCAGCACGCCGGGCTTGTGCAGCAGCTCTTCGAGTTTCAGGTCGGGACGGGCGCTGACCAGTTCGAGGTCAAAACGGAACGGTTCGTTGAGGGCTTCGCGACCGGTGAAGCTGAGGACTTGCAGGTCGGCGTTGGCACCTTCTAGCGTGAGGATGATGTGGGGTGCGTTGGCGTCCAGCATGCCTTGAATTCCGTCCGTTGAATAAGCAGGGGACGGATGATGGAGGATTAGACCGCCTCGTTCAAGGCGCAAATGGCCTATGCAGAGGGGCTGCGGTGCATAGGGGAATCCCTTAGGCGGGCCTTTGGGTCTAATGAAACCGGGCGTTTGCTGGGTTTGTACGAGAACAGTTTGTGCGCGATCAACTGGCCATGCGTTGAAGAATTGCCGGTCAGTTTCAGACTAAAGTCGCCTGTGGCACGTCAAAGCCATCTGCCATCATTGCAGCTCACCCCTGCGTGTCCACTTCCTCCCGGCTTATTTTGATCTGGGGCGGAAGCTATTTTTCTGGCTTGTTGCGCGCTTGCGTAAACGCTGCATTGTTGGAGTTTTCCATGCGTCCCCCATTTCCCCTCATCACCGCGCGCCAGTCGTTTGGCTTCGGAGCCTTTGTGCTGTGCGCCGGTTTTACCGCACAGGTTCAGGCCAGCGGATTCCTTGAAGACACCACGGCGAAAATCGAATCGCGCACGGTGTATTTCAACCGCGATTTCCGTGATGGGCACACGTCCAGTGATCAGGGCGGATCCAAGCGCGAAGAGTCGGCACAGGGCTTTATCCTCAATCTGCAATCGGGTTACACCGAGGGCACGGTGGGTTTCGGTATCGATGCGCTGGGCATGCTCGGCTTGCAACTCGATTCCAGCCCTGACCGCAGCAATAGCGGCTTGCTGCCATCGAGCGGCAACGACCCGCGCGGTTCGAAAGGCCAGTACGCCAAGATGGGCCTGACGGCGAAAGTGAAGGTCTCGGACACCGTGCTGAAGTACGGCGCGCTGCTGCCGGATCTGCCGCTGTTGAAATACAACGACGGCCGTTTGCTGCCGACGATGTTCAACGGCGCGATGCTCACTTCAAAGGAAGTGAAGGATCTGACCTTTATGGCGGCGCGTCTGGACAAGTACACCGCGCGTGATTCCACCGACTCGCAAGACATCCGCGTGCATTGCAAGAACAAGCGCTATGCGTGCAACACCACCGCCGACCATTTCGACATGTACGGCTTTGATTACAAGATCAATGATCGTCTGACGGCGCAGTATCACTACGCGGAACTTGAAGACATCTACCGTCAGCACTTCGTGGGGCTGCTGGGCAATCAGCCGCTGGGCAGCGGTGTGTTGAAGGCCGATCTGCGCTTGCTGAAAAGTGCCGACAGTGGGAATGCAAAAGCCGGTTCCATCGACAACCGTGCGTTGAGCGGCATGCTGTCTTACGCCATCAGCGGCCACACGTTCAGTGGCGGCTGGCAGCGCATGAACGGCGATAACTCGATGCCGTACCTCGATGGCAGCAACCCGTATCTGGTCAACTATGTGCAGGTCAACGACTTTGCCGCCGCGCAGGAACGTTCCTGGCAACTGCGTTACGACTATGACTTCAAGGCGATCGGCATCAACGGTCTGAGTTTCCTGACCCGTTACGTGAACGGTGATCACATCAAGGTGTTGGGCAGTGATCAGGAAGGTAAAGAGTGGGAGCGTGATAGCGAGTTGAAGTACGTGATTCAGACCGGCACGTTCAAGGATGTGAGTCTGCGTTTGCGTAATGCGACTTACCGGACGAACTATGAGAAGTTTGCCCGGGATGTGGATGAGACGCGGGTGATTGTGAGTTATAGCTTTTCGGTGTTGTAAGCCCTAGATGTGCTTCGCTTGATCCGGCGCTTTCGCGAGCAGGCTCGCTCCCACAGGGGATCTTCAATGAACACAGATTTTGTGTACACCTGGGAGACCTGTGGGAGCGAGCCTGCTCGCGAAGGCGTCCTTACAGCCAATGCCAGAAGCGGCTCCAGAAACCGCGATTCAAATCCTCTTTGCAGCCGGCATATTGCCGGGCATACGTATCGGAACGTGCCTGCACCTTGCGTGCCGTCGGCATCAGCCAGGCTTTGCTGGCGTAAGTCTTGTTGCGATAGCCGCCCCAGCCTTCGTGGTAGTTGAGGTACTGGCCGTAGGCGTCGTATTTGTAGACGCCGTTGATCGACGTGGTTTTGTCCATGTACCAGCCGACGAAGTCGATGGCGTCGTCGAAGTCTTCGCGGTCGGCCCAGTTTCGGCCAGTGCTTTTCTGGTAGTCGGACCAGACTTCATCCTTGGCCTGCGCATACCCGGAAGCGGTGGACACGCGACCCCACGGAATTACCCAGAGCAAGTATTTACGCGGGGTCTTGGCGTCGTAGCGGTAGCCGGATTCCTGATACATGATCGCGAAGGGCACCTGGATCGGTACGCCCCAGCGTTTTTGTGTGACTTGCGCGGCGTCGTACCAATCGCTTTTCTCCCGGAAGATCTCGCAAATGTCTTCAGGCGAGCGGGGCGGCGAGGTGCCGCAACCCGTCAACAGTCCCGCGAGTATCAGTAGTCCAACCGTCTGCCCTGAATTCAAAAGCCGTCATCCCGTCATGCGCAAAAAGGGCGACAGTCTACGCGCTCAGGTCAATTGCTGACGATAGGGCAAATCCGGACCGGTCTTGCTGCACGTCAGCGCTGCGGCTTGTACGGCGAATTTGAGCATGGCGTCGATCTGCTCGCGACCGAGTTGCTGCACGCCGTCGACCGAGTCCAGACCGTGTTCTGTCAGCCAGGTGATCAGCGCGGCCTGGAAGGTATCGCCGGCGCCAACGGTATCGGCGATCTTCACCGAACAGGCCGGCACCGACCATGAGCCATGGGCGCGACTGAACACGGTTGCGCCTTCGCCGCCACGGGTCAGGAACACAATCTGGCAGCGGTGTTCGAGCCAGCCGCCGATGACGCGCTGCGGATCCTGTTCTGGATACAACAGGCTCAAGTCTTCGTCGCTGACTTTGATCAGGTCGGCCAATTGCACCAGCGTGGCGATGCGCTCACGCCACAGGTCTATGTTCGGCTCGGGATTGAGGCGTACGTTGGGGTCGAGGCTGATCAGGCGTTTGCCGCTTTCACGCTGGACCAGGGCCAGCAGCGTGTCGGCAATCGGTTGCACCACCAGCGAAAACGAACCGATGTGCAAACCGCGCACTTCAGGGCCAAGTGTCGGCAGGTGGGCGACGCTCAATTGCCGATCCGCGCAACCTTCGCCGCGAAAGCTGTAATGCGGCGAGCCGTTGGCGCCAACTGCGACCATCGCCAGCGTGGTCGGCGCAGCGAAATCCACCAGATAGTCCGGCCGTACACCTTCCTCCTGCAGGACTTGCTGCAAGCGGCGGCCGAGGTAGTCGGTGGACAGCCCACCGAACAAAGCCGAGTCCACGCCCAGGCGGCGCAAACCCACCGCGACGTTGAACGGCGAGCCGCCGGCAATCGCCTTGAAATTCACTTTCGAAGCCAGGCCGCTGGCGTCGTCTTCGCTGAAGAAATCAAACAGGGCTTCGCCACACACCAAATACATAATTGTTTGCTCTTTATAGGGTTGCGACATGCTGTTGATAGCGTTCATAAGCCTGCTGAAACGCCGCGACGTTGGCGGCGATCGGCAGGGTTTCACTGCCCGAGTCGAAGGTCACGCAGCGCTGGCAGAGGTCGGCCAGTGTGTCTTCGTGGCCGTTTGACCAGGATTTGCACCACGCTGCCTGAATCGCCGCGCCCAGGGCAGCGGCTTCGCTGTGTTCGGTGCAGATCACCGGGGTGTCCATGGTGTCGGCGACGATCTGCCGCCACACCGCGCTTTTCGAACCGCCGCCGATCAGGCAAATGCTGCGGCTTTGTAAACCATTCTGGCGCAGTAAATCCAGTCCGTAGCGCAAGCCGAAGGTGGTGCCTTCGACGGCGGCGCGGCATAGATTGGCCTGGGTCAGGTTGTCCAGCGTCAAGCCGTGCAGGCTGCCGGTGGCATGGGGCAGGGCGGGGACGCGCTCGCCGTTGAGGAACGGCAGCATGCTCACGCCTTCGGCGCCGATGGGCGCTTGAGCGACAAGAGCGTTGAACTGGACGAGGTCGAGGTCGAACAGGTCGCGGATCGCGCCGGTGGCATTGGTCAGGTTCATCGTGCAGATCAGCGGCAGCCAGCCGACG
Source organism: Pseudomonas baetica (assembly GCF_002813455.1). Lineage (NCBI taxonomy): Bacteria > Pseudomonadati > Pseudomonadota > Gammaproteobacteria > Pseudomonadales > Pseudomonadaceae > Pseudomonas > Pseudomonas baetica. The sequence goes on from NZ_PHHE01000001.1 coordinate 1,879,493, forward strand.
CTGGAGGAGCAGAAGGTCGCGACCGAGGCGTCCGGGCTGACTTTCGGTGCGTCGGCGTAGGCGTACACGGTGCCGGAGGAGCCGAGGCTCATGGTGATCGCGCCGGGCTGAATATTGCCGGTGCCGATGGCGCCCATCATGTTGTCGCCACCGCCGCTTGCGACCAGCGCATTGCGGTTGATGCCGAGGTGCTCGGCGATGGTGGGCAGGATCGTGCCCACCGCCTGGTGTGCATCGATCAGCTCCGGCAGCGCCGCTTGCAGGCGTCCGCTGCTGTCGATGTCGCGCAACAGCTGCAAATCCCATTGGCGGGTGCGCACGTTGAAATAGCCGGTGCCGGAGGCGTCGCCGTATTCGCTGCACGCCCGGCCGGTGAGCCAGAAGTTCAGGAAGTCGTGAGGCAGCAGAACGCGGGCGATACGCGAGAACACATGCGGATGTTGCTCTTTGGTCCACAGCAGTTTGGAGACGGTGTAGCCGGGCGCGATGACCACGCCAAGGCGTTCCAGCGAGCCTTTTTCACCGCCCAGATGGCTGAGCAGTCGCTCGTTTTCGGCGGTGGTTTCGGTGTCGCACCAGAGCTTGGCCGGGCGCAATACCTGGCCTTGATCGTCGAGCAGCACCAGGCCGTGCTGCTGGCCGGAAACGCCGATACCGAGGATCGACTGGCCGTCGACCTGCGCCGCCAGCAGCGCCTGACGGGTGGCGAGGGCGAAGGCGTCCAGCCATTGATGCGTGTCTTGTTCGCGGCGGCCATTGGCACCACTGATCATCGTGTGCGCAGCGGCGCCCTGGCCGAGCACCTGACCGCTGGCGGCGTCGAGGATGATGGCTTTGCTGCCTTGGGTGCCGCAGTCGATGCCGAGGAAGAGTTGTCGGGTTGTCACAGTAAGATCCTCAGGGTGTCAGTTCCATCCGGGTGACGCCATTCGCGAGCAGGCTCGCTCCCACATTTTGAAATGCGTTCCCCTGTGGGAGCGAGCCTGCTCGCGAAGGCTTCAGTCGCATCACCGCTTCAATCAAGCCAACACCCGTTCCAGCGTCCGAGTCACACCCACTTCGCGCAAGCTGTTGCAGCACCACTCAAACGCCGCCACAAACGCTGCCGAACGCGGTATCGCCGTGCCGAAAATCTCCTCCACCGCTAGCAACCGATCAGTCATCAACGCATCGTCCGCCACCAACGCCTGACAAAACGTCGCCCGCGGATCCGGGATCGAGTACGTATCGCCATTCTCATCCACACCCTTCAAATACAGCGCCCAGGCTGCCACCACCAGTGCCGCACGTTTGGTCTCGCGCCCATCGGCAATCAACCGATTGATCGTCGGAATGGTGAACTTGGGAAACTTCGACGACCCATCCGAACACACCCGCTCCAGCTGATCGGCAATCGCCTGATTGGAGAAGCGCGCCACCAGCGTGTTTTTGTAATCGGTCAAATCGATGCCCGGCACCGGCGCCAGTTGCGGGGTGACATCCAGGTCCATGTAAGCGCGCATGTAGCGCACGAACAGCGGGTCATTCATGGTCTCGTGAACAAAACGATAGCCCTTCAAAAACCCCAGATAGGTCAGCGCCAGGTGGCTGCCGTTGAGCAGTTTGATCTTCATCTCTTCATAGGGCGAAACGTCGTCGGTAAACTGCACGCCGACCTTTTCCCAGGCCGGGCGGCCGTTGACGAACTTATCTTCCAGCACCCACTGCACAAACGGTTCGCAGACCACCGGCCAGGCATCGTCCACACCGTGCTTGTCCGCCAGTTGCAGGCGATGCGCGGTACTGGTCATGGGCGTGATGCGGTCGACCATGGCATTGGGGAAACTGACGTTCTGCTCAATCCAGTCGCGCAAGCCTTGGTTTCGCAGCGCAGCGAACGCGAGTAACGCTTTGCGGGTCACCGCGCCGTTGTGCGGCAGGTTATCGCAGGACATCAGCGTGAATGCCGGAGTGCCCGAGCCACGGCGCTTTTCCAGTGCCGCACAGAGGAAACCGAAAACGGTTGTCGGTGCCTCCGGATGCTCCAGATCGTGTTGGATCTGCGGCAGGTGCGCCATGAATTCGCCGGTACTGTCGTCAATGCAATAACCACCTTCCGTGATGGTCAGCGAAACAATACGAATCTGCGGATCGGCAAGCCTGGCGATCAGCGCCTGCGCACCGTCCTCGGCCAGCAGCATGTCGCGAATCGCGCCAATCACTCGCACTTCGGTATCGTCGCTGTCACCCAGTTCAAACAGGGTAAACAGGTAATCCTGTTCCTTGAGATCGTCGCGGGCGCGACGGTCTTCGGCGCGCAGGCCGACCCCGCAAATTGCCCAGTCGAGCGCTTCGCCGGTGTTCATCAGGGCGTCGGTGTAATACGCCTGATGCGCGCGATGGAAACCGCCGACGCCGATGTGTGCAATGCCTTGGCGCGTGTCGCGCAGGCTGTAGGCCGGCAGTTGCACTGGGGTGGCGAGGCGATGCAGATTTTGTTGGTTCAGTTTCATTGGGCAAGTCTCGAAATTCAGGCCGCCGCACGCAGCGGGCGGGTCAGCGCCACGCCGTCGGCGTCGAACAGATGGCAATGGGTTGCGTCCAGATGCAGGCTCAGCTGTTCGCCGTAACGGCTCGCCAGATCACCGCGCACGCGCATGGTCAGGGCTTCGCCGGCGCTGGTGGTGACGTGGCAGAAGGTGTCGCTGCCCAGTCGCTCGCTGACATCGGCGGTGACTTGCAGGGTGCAGTCGCCCGGTTGCGCCAGTTCCAGATGTTCCGGGCGAATGCCCAGTGTCACGGCGCTGCCGACGCTGAGGCTGGCCGCGTTCAACGGCAGGGAGATGCGGGTGCCGGCATCGAGCGAAACTTCGCAGCTATGGCTGTCGACCCGGGCAATCTTGCCCTTGAGGAAACCCATTTTCGGCGTGCCGAGAAATCCCGCGACGAACAGGTTGGCCGGCTGGTGATACAGGTCCAGCGGCGAGCCAACCTGTTCGATCTTGCCGCCATTGAGCACCACGACTTTGTCGGCCATGGTCATCGCTTCCACCTGATCGTGGGTTACGTAGATCATGGTCGCTTGCAGGTCTTTGTGCAGGCGCAGCAGTTCCAGGCGCATTTGCACCCGCAGCGCGGCGTCGAGGTTGGACAGCGGTTCGTCGAAGAGGAAGATTTTCGGGTTACGCACGATGGCGCGGCCGATGGCCACGCGTTGACGTTGACCACCGGAGAGCTGCTTCGGCTTTCGCTCCAGCATCGGCCCCAGTTCGAGAATACGCGCCGCCTCGCCGACCTTTTTCTCGACCTCGGCTTTCGGCACTCCCGCCAGATCGAGCGCAAACGACATGTTCTTTTTCACGGTCATGTGCGGGTACAGCGCGTAGGTCTGGAACACCATCGCCAGAACGCGCTTGGCCGGGCTGACTTCGGTGATGTCGCGGCCATCAAGTTCGATGCTGCCGCCGCTGACTTCTTCCAGGCCGGCGATCAGCCGCAGCAGGGTGGATTTGCCGCAGCCGGACGGGCCGACGAAGACCACGAATTCCTTGTCGTTCACTTCAAGGTCGATGCCCTTGATGATGGAAAAACCTTCGAAGCCTTTTTGCAGATTCTTGATTTTCAGGTTGGCCATGATGATGGGCCTCCGCAATTTATTATTGGGTTAAACCAGATCGGCTTTTCTGTGGGAGCGAGCCTGCTCGCGAAAGCGGTGGCTCAGGCACCTTTTGCACCGGATGTGCCGACGCCTTCGCGAGCAGGCTCGCTCCCACAAGGGAATGCGTTGAGTTAGAGATATTCATTTCACGGCGCCGAACGACAGGCCGCGCACCAGTTGTTTCTGGCTGATCCAGCCGAAGATCAGGATCGGCGCACAGGCCAGGGTCGAGACCGCCGACAACTTGGCCCAGAACAATCCTTCGGGGCTTGAGTAGGAGGCGATCAGCGCGGTCAGTGGCGCGGCTTTCGAGGAGGTCAGGTTCAGCGACCAGAAGGCCTCGTTCCAGCACAGGATCAGCGACAGCAGCACCGTTGAGGCGAGGCCGCCCTTGGCAATCGGCAGCAGCACGCGGACCATTTCCTGCCACAGTGTGGCGCCATCAAGACGTGCGGCCTCGAGAATGTCTTTGGGGATGTCCTTGAAGTAGGTGTAAATCATCCAGACCACGATCGGCAGGTTGATCAGCGTGTAGATCACGATCAATGAAATGCGCGTGTCGAGCAGGCCGAAACTCTTGGCCAGCAGGTAGATGGGCATCAGCACGCCGACCGGTGGCAGCATTTTGGTGGAGAGCATCCACAGCAACGTGCCTTTGGTGCGCTGGGTTTCGTAGAACGCCATCGAGTAGGCCGCCGGCACGGCGATCAACAGGCACAGCGCGGTGGCGCTGAAGGAAATCACCACCGAGTTCCAGGCGAAACTGAAGTAATCGCTGCGCTCATTGATGTGCAGGTAATTCGCAAGCGTCGGCGTGAAGATGAACTGCGGCGGTGTGGCGAAGGCGTCGATTTCGGTTTTGAAACTGGTCAGCACCATCCAGAAGATCGGGAAGAAAACCACGATCGCGATGGCCCAGGCCAGGGTGCCGAGCAGCAGGCTTTGCAGCCGGCGGGATTGTTGGAGAGTCATGGCAGGCCTCAGGCTTTGTCAGTCAGGTTTTTGCCGATCATCCGCACCAGAATGATCGCGGCGATGTTGGCGATGACCACGGCTATCAAGCCGCCCGCCGAGGCCATGCCGACGTCGAACTGCACCAGCGCCTGGTTGTAGATCAGGTAGGCGAGGTTGGTCGAGGCGTAGCCGGGGCCGCCGTTGGTGGTGGTGAAGATTTCGGCAAACACGGAGAGCAGGAAGATCGTCTCGATCATCACCACCACGGCAATCGGTCGGGCCAGATGCGGCAAGGTCAGGTGCCAGAAGATCGCGATCGGTCCGGCGCCATCGAGGCGTGCGGCTTCCTTCTGCTCCTGGTCGAGAGACTGCATGGCGGTCATCAGGATCAGGATCGCGAAGGGCAGCCATTGCCACGAAACAATGATGATGATCGACAGCAGCGGGTAGTGCGCCAGCCAGTCCACCGGTTGCGCGCCAAACAGTTTCCAGAGGTAGGCGAGAATCCCGGAGACCGGATGGAAAATCAGGTTTTTCCAGATCAGCGCGCCGACCGTGGGCATGATGAAGAACGGCGAAATCAGCAAGACCCGAACGATGCCCCGACCGAGAAACTCGCTGGCCTCCAGCAAGGCGCTGATCAACACGCCTAACACCACGCTGATCAGCAGCACACTGCCGACCAGCAACAGGGTGTTGGTGGCACCGGGCATGAAGCCCGAGTCGGTCAGGAAGTAAGTGAAGTTCTCAAGCCCGACGAACTCGTTCTCGCCGGGGTTGAGCAGGTTGTAGCGGATCATCGAAAAGTAAAGGGTCATGCCCAGCGGCACGATCATCCACAGCAGCAACAGGGCCACTGAGGGGCTGACCAGAAACCAGCCGGGATTGGCCACGCGACGTTTGCGCTGCGGCTTGGCGAGGTCGATGTGGGCTTTGGCAGTTGAAGTATTCATGGTGATCACAACCGAGTCATACAGACCTATGGAGATCCCATGTGGGAGCGAGCCTGCTCGCGAAAGCGGTGGATCAGTGCCATGTGTATTGGCTGGTACGACGCCTTCGCGAGCAGGCTCGCTCCCACAGGAGGCAGGAGCGAGCTTTACGGGTTACTTGGGATAACCCGCGCGCTTCATCTCGCGTTCGGTGGTTTGCTGCGCGGCGCCGAGCGCCTGGTCGACCGTGGTCTGGCCGATCAGCGCTGCCGAGAACGACTTGCCGACCTGGGTGCCAATGCCCTGGAATTCAGGAATGGTCACCAATTGAATGCCGATGTAAGGCACCGGTTTCAATGTCGGTTTGCTCGGATCGGCCGCTTTGAGCGACTCCAGCGTCGCCTTGGCGAACGGCGCGGCGCTCATGTACGCGTCGCTGTAGGTCGAGGCCCGGGTGCCTGGCGGCACGTTGGCGATGCCGTCGGTTTTCGCCACCAGCTCACCGTATTCCTTGGAAGTCGCCCAAGCGCTGAAGGTTTTGGCTGCGTCCTTGGCCTTGGAGCTGGTCGGAATCGCCAGTGCCCACGAATACAGCCAGGCCGAACCTTTATCGGTGACCTGATGCGGTGCAAAGGTGAAGCCGACGTGATCGGCGACTTTGCTCTGGGTCTTGTCGGTGACGAACGAACCGGCGACGGACGCATCGACCCAGATCGCGCACTTGCCGCTGTTGAACAGGGCGAGGTTCTCGTTGAAACCATTGCTGGACGCGCCCGGCGGGCCGGATTTCTTCATGGTGTCGACATAGAAGTTCAGCGCGTTTTTCCACTCGGGGCCGTTGAATTCAGGCTGCCATTTTTCATCGAACCAGCGGGCGCCGTAAGCGTTGGCGACGGTGGTAATCAGCGCCATGTTCTCGCCCCAACCGGCCTTGCCGCGCAAGCAGATGCCGTACTGCTCCTTGTCTTTGTTAGTGAGCTTTTCGGCAAAACCGGCGATCTGCTCCCAGGTTGGGCGCTCAGGCATGGTCAGCCCGGCATCCTTGAACAGGTCGGTGCGGTAATAGGTGATCGAGCTTTCGGCGTAGAACGGCAGCGCGTACAGCGAGCCCTTGACCGACAGGCCTTCGCGCACCGACGGGAACACGTCATCAAGGGCATAACTGGCCGGCAGATCTTTCATCGGTTCCAGCCAACCCTTGCCCCCCCACAGTGCGGCTTCGTACATGCCGATGGTCAACACATCAAACTGGCCGCCCTGAGTGGCGATGTCAGTGGTCAGACGCTGACGCAGGACGTTCTCTTCCAGCACCACCCAATTGAGCTTGATGTCCGGATGCTCGGTCTCGAAGGTTTTCGAGAGCTTTTGCATGCGGATCATGTCGCTGTTATTGACGGTGGCGATGGTCAGGGTCTGGGCGCCAAGGCTGACGCTGCTCAGGGTCATGCAGGTGAGGGCAAGCAGAGCTTTTGCAGTGGGTTGCATCGTGCACTCCTTTTCTGAACCCAGAGGGGGCAGAAGGACAGTTATTGTTTTTGTGTCTTCCTGTGCAGGAAGAATGTGCAGTGATTACAGCCTTCAATCGCAGGGCTGACAAATCATCCCTAGCACTTTGATCGATACTTTTTTGCACTGGGCTTTGCGCGGAGAAACGCAGGGAAGGGGTTTTCAGAGCAGAGGCGAGATCGGTTACGTACAGGTTTGCGATGCAGACAGGCCAAAACTGTGGGAGCTGGCTTGCCAGCGATGGCGGTGGGTCAGTCGATGGAGATGCCGGTCATGCCGGCCTCATCGCTGGCAAGCCAGCTCCCACAGTGGGTCGTAGTTTTAGTTATGGTTCTGCTCAGTGAGGCGCTGCACCGCGAGGCGCCGATAATGCGAAGGCGTCATGCCCTTGAGCTGCTGGAAGCGTCGATTGAAGTTGGAAATATTGTTGAATCCTGACTCAAAGCACACGTCGGTCACTGGCTTGTCGCCGTCGGCCAGCAGCTCGCAGGATTTGCTGATGCGCAGGCGATTGACGAATTCGATGAAGTTACGTCCGGTCGCCTGTTTGAACACGCGGCTGAAGTAAGTCGGCGTCATGCCCAGATGCTCGGCGACTTCCTCCAGGGAAATGTCTCGGGCGTAGTGGCTGAAGATGTAATCCACCGCGCGGTTGGTACGGTCGATATTGTGTTCGTCGGCCAGTTGGGGGGTGGTCGCGCCGGACAGTAACTGGAAATCATCACTGGCCGCGAGCAACTCCATCAGGATGAAAAAGTGCCCCAGACGAGTGATGCCCTTGCTGTCAGCGATCCGCTGCATCAGTGTCATGGCCTGGCGAATCGTGTGTTTGCAGCGGAATTCGATCCCGTACTGCGCGCGCTCCAGCAGCGGGGCGAGGGTCTTGAGCTCGGCGAACACCTGATGGCCGCTCTCGAACAATTCGTCGGTGAAGTTGACCAGCATGTCGCGCTTTTCCACCACTTCGTCTTCAGCGACCTGGCTGATCCAGTTGTGCGGCAGATTGGGGCCGGTGAGGAACAGCGTTTGCGGGTAGAAGTTACCGATGTAATCACCGATGAATACTTTGCCTGAACTGGCGACAATCAGATGCAGCTCGTATTCCTTGTGGAAATGCCAACGCACCAACGGGCAAGGGAAACCGTGCTGACGGTAGATGATGGACAACCCGTTATGGTCGTCCATCAGTTCATAAGAAGGGTCGGTGACGCGGGCCGATCGGGTCATGACGAAGTTCTTTTGTTGTTATCGCCGGCCAATCATGCCTCTTTCCGCCTGCCCTTCACCAGCGTGCGATGATTGATGCTCAAACGTTTTCGGTTGCTCTTTCCCCGTAAACCGCCTTTTCACTGCAGGCAATCCAGCAATAGCGGGCGAGATCCGAGTCGTTGAAGTAGTCGATATTGATGATGCTGCAGCGGTTGATCAGGCCACGAGAAGAATGAAACCAGTCATTGATATGCTCGCTCAGGCGCGTTGCCCCGCCCAGCAACGTGTAGCCGGTCGCCGACAATGACCAGAGAAACCGGTAGGGCGCCTCGGCAAGCTGGTTGGTGATGTGCGTACGCAGTTCCTCGGGGCCGGTGAACGTTGATCCAGTCCATCTGTGGATGATTCTCGGCCAGTAAACATCGTCATCCAGTTCACGTCTTGGCGGTACCGCCATGACGATTCGGCGCCGCGGGCTCGCTCGCTTGAGCTGTTCAATCGTCAGCGAGGCATTTTCTGAGGGAACCAGTCGCGGGCCAAGTTCGCGTATCAACACCTCATTGAACAGCGGGTAATTGAACGAATTGTCACCGTCGCTCAGCTCATGAAAGTCGAGGACGATGAACTCGCCGGGGTGTTTATCGAGAAACCTTGTCACGGCGTTGATGAGATCATCGAGCGTGCGCCCGGACTTGAAGCCGTTGTGATGAAAGTAGAACGCCGAGGCCGTGGAGCCCGAGCTGTAACCGAGCCGGATGTCGAGCGCACGGGCACCATGGGTCAATTGTGCAGTGAACGAGTCGTCCTGGCACGCCGTCCAGTTACCCAGGATCAACGTATGGCCAGGGGCCTTTTGGTCCATCCCGCAATTGTGTGCGCCGGGCCAGACGATGTCGGTCAGTTTCAATCGACCGACATCCAGCACCTGATCCATCCAGTTTTCTTTATCGAACGTGTTTTGCGGCATGACAAACTCCTTGTCGCTGGAATTCGCCCCGTCCATGGGGCGAAGCATTGATCTTGCAGAGCCTCCCAAGCGGGGGGCCTTGAAGTTCCAGCGTAGAGGGCAGCGACGGCGTTGCCAAGCCTTGGAAACATTCGCACAAGGATAGCTATTTAATGGCGAGCTGATGTTGCCCTAGCGTTGCACTTTGGCCAGATTGGCTGTGCGGCAATAATCCACGATTTTTGATTCTTCCATAAAATCGACGTTGATAATGTTGCATTGGGCAGCCCAGTTGTTTTTGGTTGGATCGAACCAGATATCAAGCTCGTCGTGAATGTCGACAGGCCCGCCCAATTTGAAATAGGCGGCTGCAGATAACGACCAGGGCGACCATTTGCCGGGTGGGTCATTTATCACTTCCCCAATATAGTCTTTTAGCGTCGCGTGGCTTTTTGCGGCGGTACCATTCCATTGATGGTGGACTTGCCTGGTAAACAGTTCATAGTCGAGGTCCGGGTGCGTAGGTGCAGCCAGCAGAATACGCCGCAAGGCACTGGCCTGCTTTAACTTTGCGAGACTCTGATGTGCGTCGCCTTTTCGAATAACCAGCGGGCCAATGTAATCCTTTATGGTGTCACTGAACATTTTCGCATCAAAGTCGCCTTCGCTTTCCGACAGCTCATGGCAATCCAGGATAATGAACTCATCCGGGTTGGCACTGAGGAATTTGCGCACATCCGTTAACAGATCCTCCAGTGTCCGCGAGGACAGGAAGCCTCCATGGTGCAGGCGGAATTTCTTGATACCCTGAGTCTTTGGCATGCACACAAACCGCAGGTCGAGCGCGCGGGAACCGTGATTCAGTTGTGCGTAGAAAGAATCATGCTGGCACGCCACGAAATGGCGCGGTGTCAGTAACCCGTAAGAGGCTTTCCAGTCACTACCGGCATTATGAGTGCCCGGCAGGCTCAGTTCGCTGAGAGACAGCGTGTCAATGGCAGGGGTAGAGGCCATCCAGTTGTGGTTGGAATAGTGATTGCTCATATAACATCCTTAGGTAAATGGCGCGCCGCTTAGTTAGATGTAGGCGGCGCGAACAGGATGTTTATATCGAATGCTTGTTATTTTTCCAATATGACAATTGATACTGAATATAGGGTGCTACTGTAATTGTTTGTTCTTTGCTTCAATCCACTGCGACATGTATTGAGTACTTTTGTGCGAATGATGACGCAACATGCTTCCAGTGAAATTGTTCTTTCTAAGTTGTTGCAAGTCATGCTGGAAATGTCGTAGTTTTTCGATCAGTGCCGGGCCATGTTCCAGCTTTGAATAACGCTCACTCAATAGTGACTGACCAGCGGATTGAGCCGCGACCCAGCAAGTTTCGTCTTGATAGAGTCGAACCGCCTCTTCGGCCAACGCCGCTGCGCTGGTTGCCACGGCTCCCGGCCAAGGATGTTGGCCTTGCATGGCTTCGGCGCCAATCGGCGTCGTCACGCTGGGCGTGCCACACAGCATCGCATCAATCAGTTTGCCTTTGATACCGGCACCAAAACGCAAGGGCGCCAGGCATATCCGCGCTGCCGACATGACCTCTAGGGCATCCTCCGCCCAGTTCATGATGTAAAAACCCTGGGCCGGGTTGTGCAGGGCGCTGGCCTTGGGGGGCGTATAAGCGCCGTAGATATGCAGTTGCGCACCGGGGAGTTGCGCACGGATCAATGGCCACAGCGTGTTCTTCATCCACAGCACTGCATCCCAATTGGGCGCATGGCGAAAGTTGCCGATACTGAGGAAGTGCGCCCGCTCTTCAAAAGAACGCGGCGCAGTCATTGGCGGCTCGATCATCAGCGGGCACCAGTGCAGGATCTGCCGCGGCAATCCGAATTGCTCGACCAGCAACTCGATTTCGACTTCGGAGATCATCAGGTTCAAGTCGCATCGATACAGCGCAGCCATTTCACGCTTGGCCAGATCGGTATCGGCCATCAGTTCGAACTCCTGCGTCAATGCGGGGGCGAATAGCGAGGAGAAGTCGTTGGCGTCATCGCTGTGTTTCAGACGATCTTTGAGTCGTTGATGGCGGGCATGGCGCAGACTCTGCAGGTCGGAGGTTTCCAGCACGCGTAACGCGTTCGGGCAGTGTTTTTCGACGCGCCAGCCGAACTGTTCTTCCATCATGAACTGATCGAACAAGACGATATCCGGGGCCAGTTCACTGACGAAGGTGTCGAAACTGCTGTTGTTCAGTTCGATCGCTACTTTGCCAATGCCCAGTTGCGCAAGGTCCGCCATGTGCTCGCCGGGGCCGGCAGGGCTGCTGAACGTGACATCCCAGCCTTGCTGCACAAAGGTCTCGAGGATTTGCATCACATGCCCACTGGCCGCCGATGACGCGGGTTCCGGCCACACGTAACCGATGACCAGGACTTTAGTGGCGGCGGGCTGAATCATGAGCGGTAATCCTGAGCAAACAACGGTTGGGGAACGAAAAAAGCCGGCAATTAAACCACAGCATTTGACACCTTGGGCTCCTGCGTAGGGTTGCACCCGGCGGGTGCAGGACGTTGAGCGATAATCGGCGCGTTGGTGTGCTCTATGCCAGGCAGATTTTTCGCGTTGGCTTATGTTTTTTGGTGATTGGCACAAGTGCCAGGCAATCTAAAAACTGGTAATTCTTACAGGTTTCAAACGAGGGGTGGTGCGCCAGGATGGTGTTTCTATCGATGCATAAGGAGTGATGGTCATGGCCCTTAAAAACACGGATGACAAAACAAATGCGCAGGCTAAAAGCTACGAGGCTCCAGTGACACAGAGGCAGGGTAAAGTCCCTATTCAGGAGGCGCTGGAAAATTTACGCGAAGAGGCGGGTGACCAAAGCAATGCCAGTTCACCGCAGTCCAGAGCGTTTCTTGATCTGTTGCCAAACAAGCGAGTTTCGGGCAGATAAACACCAGCGCCGATACCCGGCGAAGCCGGCACAAAAAAGAACCCCAGTGATCGCCAGACCGCTGGGGTTTTTCTTTGCGTGTTGATACGCAGTCTTGTCAGCTTTCCGTTGGCTGAGTAGCGAGGTGGTCAACGCGAAGGAGTCTGCAAGTTCCGGCCACACGTAACCGATGACCAGGACTTTAGTGGCGGCGGGCTGAATCATGAGCGGTAATCCTGAGCAAACAACGGGTGGGGAACGACAAAAGCCGGCAATTAAACCACAGCATTTGACACCTTGGGCTACTGCGTCGGGTTTCCCCCGGCGTGTGCAGGACACTGAGCGACAGTCGGCGCGTTGGTGTGCTCTATGCCAGGCAGGTTTTTCGCATTGGCTTATGTTTTTTGCTGATTGGCACAAGTGCCAGGCAGTCTAAAAACTGGTAGTTCTTACAGGTTTCAAACGAGGGGTGGTGCGCCAGGATGGTGTTTCTGTCGAGTCATTTGGAGAAAAATCATGAGTGTTAAAAAAGATCATGTTTTAAGCCAGCCTACACTACGAACGACGACGCGTGCCGGCGAGCAGAATAAAGTAAAACCAGAGGATATCCCGCCAGCACAAGAGGATAGCCGCGTTGAGGAAAGTGACAATAAAGATGGCCTGAAACCGCAGTCCAAAGCGCGTCCTCAACCAGGCAGGCATCTAGGTTAGGGCTAACCAACATTTGCGCCGATACCCGGCAAAGCCGGCACAAAAAAGAACCCCAGTGATCGCCAGACCGCTGGGGTTTTTTTTGCGTGTCGAATGCTCGAGGTCGCTGTGATCTAACCTGCGCCCTGATTTGCCCAAGGCGCGTTCAACAGCCAAGAGCGCACAAGACCATCAGAGGATGTTGAGCTTTATCAATGCCCGATCATGGATGAACCCGTACCGAGCCCGCTCCAGAGCTTCTCTCATGACTTTTACATTCTGCTGATACGCAGGTTTGTTGGTTTTCAACTGGCTTAACAACGATGTGGCCAACGAAAACGAATCCGCATTTTTCAACGCCGTTCCACGGTTGTAATTGACGTCCGGGAAGCTGGGTAAATTCATCGACACCATGCCGTTGGCAAGATTCAGCAATGGCGCAGAGTCAAGTTGCTGATAGCCCTTTTGGTAAACACCAGTGTCCAGCGCATAGGCGAAATCCTTGGTTCTTGGCGTTCCATGGAAAATTTCATGGACAAAAATATCTGCCGCCGCGGCAGGGTTGAAATGGTCGTTGCGATACGCATCATTAAAGTTACGGGTGTAAACGTGAATGAACGGGTTCTCTGCATTTTTAACCCTGTCTCCATTCTTCCAGTCATTGTATTTTCCCCATTCCAGCGCGGCATAGGCATCACTGTTTTTGGTGCTGTCGAGTTGAATGTTTTTGGGTTCCACCAGTGAAAGGTCTGTCTTGACGTCGGTCAGATACTGCCGATACACGCGTCGCGCATCGACGGAGTTGTCTCCCAGGAGCAGCTCAAGCACGATGCCGGACTCGCTGATCAGGTTTGGATCGTCCAGGACCTTGATGGCGTCGTCCACTTTCTGGCTGGCAACGGGCAGGCTCTTTTTGATGATCGCGCGGGCATAGGTGTTGGGAAGGATCTTGTTCCAGTGCGGGCGCGGGAGCGTGATGTTCAAATCGAAATTCCTCAACTTCTCCCCCCATGGCTGACGAAAACGATTCAAGGCGTACCAGTCATCGTTGTAGCGCGTAGCCAGAATCGTCAGCGGTTCGGATGCTGCGCCACTCGGTCGCCAGATGCCGTGGGCGATGTCTGTGCGCTCTGCGGCCTTGATCAGATCGTAGGATTGCGCGTGCCCGGTCAGCCTGCGTATCTGAAAAGTGGCGATTTCCAGCGATTGCTGGCCTGCGCGGCCGAATCGGGAAACCCCTTTGCCAAGCATTTTCTGGCCTGCTTGCGCCAACTCAACCCAACCATCCAACGGGTTGAACACAGCATTGATAAAGCCGATGGACGCCTTGGCCAACTGGAAGCTTTTAGAGGCGAGTGAGGCCGTCCGGGCACCGATGGTGACGATTTTTCCGACCACGGCGACCACCAGCAACAGCGTCATCGCGGCTTCAAGGATGCAGGACTTCGCCCCGGACAGCTGACGGTCGGTGTCGCCTGAGGCGATGTCTTCAATACAGGATTTGAACGGCACAATGATGTTGAGCAGGGTGTCCAGATCGGCTTCACGCTTGGCGCGCAGCTTTTCCAGTCTGGTGTGTCCCCAGCATTCCTTGACCAATTCATCGTAGGTCGCAATCGGCCGATGTTTGAGTACGAAGTTGGCGAGCCGATCAAAATCGCCGTCGAAAAAGCTTTGGTAGTAGCCCTTGGGTTGAATATCAAGATTGTTTAGCGCGGGCAAAACGGCCAGTTTCTCGATGATGCCTTGACTGGCAGCGACGAAACCGGGCGGTACACCGTGCGTATAGCATTCAACGTTGGTGGGAATGTTTATAAGGGCGGCGGGTGCGCCGTATTGCGTGAGATTGCCGGTAAAGTCTTCTCGGGCAGGGGTTTTTAGCAAGCCAGCATCATTGATCAGTTTGCCCAGCGCGGGGTTGGCGAGACATTTACCCTGCAAAGTGAAGAGTTCATAACAATAGACTTGCCCCTCCACAGACGCGCAGATCACCACGCCATAACGTCCGGTGGCGGCGTCTTTGCCTTGCTGATTTTCCACCAGTCGCAAGTTGTGCACCGCGTCTATGACGTTGCCGATGAGATCGAACGGCGTTAACGCAATGTCCATGGAGGGCGTGGGGACTATTGCCGCAGAAGACCTCACGGTGAAGAGCGTGATCCGCCCTTGCAGCAATCGCTCACGATCAACCTTGGGTATTGAGGAGAACGCAAGTTTCAGGTGCGTGGCCATCGCCTCTGTATGTGGCACATAGTCGCGATGGAACTGACGATGAAACAGACTTTGCGCAGAGACCAGTTCGCGAAGCAGACCTGGATACGCCGTGTAAAGACTTGTGCCTTGTTTGACATCCCAATCACCTGGCGCAAGATCGTTGGACATGTGCAGGTCCACCAGGGACATCGCCAATGGCTCGGACAAGCTGTCCTGATATTGTCTATTGCGAACCTGATAAACCACTTCATCCTCAAGATAACTGCAGCCAGGCGCGACGTGTTTGAGGATATCCAGCGCTATCGCTCGACGGGTCGGCAGTGGCCGAGACAGCGTGTTCGCCGTGTCGGTGTAACTCTGTGCATAGCGCTCATACGCTGACAGTGCCTTTTCCAGCGCGCGTGGCAGTGAGGTTTTGGTTTCATCCAGGCTGATGATGCTGTTGAGCAGGGCCCAGTCAACCACAGGGTCCACTGACGCCAGCGCATTGAGCGCTTGTTGAGATTCGCTGATCGACGCGAAGCTCAACACGTCGAGTACTTGTTGGTAATTCATCAGCCTGGACGCACCGGGGGCGCCGATCTCGACGGTCGCCACTGCCCGACAATAATCGACCCATTGCGGCGTACCGAGAAAAAGCGTCGGCGGTAAATCCTTGACGAGGAACTCCGGCGCTTTACTGGCTAACAGCAAATGGCTCGCCAGTGCGAGTTCCATCTCACCGATTGCACAATGCTCAAGCAAATGTTCTTCGAGCTTTGTGTGCACGTCGGCAAAAGTCATTTCCATATGTTCGGCCGCGTAGAGATTGAAGCCGGCGACATGATTACGGGGTTCGTCTTCTGCGCACGCTGGATAGAGATCCAGCACGATGGCGGTCAACAGCAACTGCTGTAAGTGTTCCTGTGCAACACGCTGATCATCGCGCGCGCCGAACCAGTCCAGATCCCTGAGGTAAGTTTCTGCGTAGCGACGTGCAATAGGGCTGGCAGCGAGAGCCGACACGACCGATTGTGCCTCGGACCGCTTGAACGGGGTGGCGCGCCCACCGTGAATGATGTCTGCCAGATGGCTCAGCAATGGCTGTCCGCCGGTGTATTGCCGGGTTAAGGCGCGGATCTGGTTACGTTGCTCTGGCAGTAGGGCTTTTGCGTTGACGTCGTTGCCATTGAGCATTTCCCAATAGTTGCCCAAGGGCGGGCTGGCGGGATATTCGTATTGCAAGAAAGCCAGCAACCGCTGCGCGTCCATAGCGGTTTGCGGAACATTGAATTGGTGAAACTTAAGCCATTGGACGATATCAACGTGGTCGTCGAGAGTAATACTGCCACCGGCCAGTTCCGCCAGTTCATACAATAGCTGAAGGTCTTCCTGCAGTGTCGGCGCAAGTTTTTCTGCATGACTGAATATTCGTGCCTGACCGTCGAAGCGGGCATCTATCTGGCCACTGGCGGTAACACTCAATACGGCATGAGAAGGAATCTGAAGTTTGCCCAGCAGTAGCTGCAATTCAACCTTCGCGGTCATTTCCTGCAAGATGGCGATGCCGGGTTTGAGGGCATTGTGCAGCGCTGACTCAGGCGCCAGAAAGATCTGGGCGTCCCAGTGAACGATGCTCTCAGCGTGTGCGTACCTGCGCACAACGGTGGTCAGTTTATCGATAACTTGCAGGCGTTCGCGTCTGTCAGTCATTAGTGAATCATAATGGGCGACTTTTGTCGGTGCGCCACGAGATAGTTTGTACGCCGAGGCGCTGATATTAATATTGATCATGAAGAACCCTGGGTGAACTGTATTTGCAGTTCGGGAACTTTCTTTTATGGATTGATCGCAGGCAAGCGCTGTGGCGTAAGTTTCTATTGCGAGAACTTTATATGAGATAAATAAAAACGACCGTCACAACTTGTTGTTGTGACGGCCATTGGCTTTGCGTGGGTAAAATGTGTCGGGTGCCGTTGACAAGAGGCCCGGTTATTACTGTCAGGTTATGTTTCTGGCCTCGAAGTTTTCATTGGGAAATTTACGTTAGCCGATTATTTCACTGACCTTGTCACGCAATTGATCAATTGAGAACGGTTTGCCAATGATGTGCATGCCCGCAGGCACATCGATGCTCTCGGCATAACCGCTGGCAAACAGGATCGGCAACTCAAAGCGCAGAGCCCGCGCTTCGGTGGCGAGTTCGCGGCCATCCATGCCCGGCAGGCCGACATCGGTCATCATCAGATCGATGGGCTGATTTTCATTCTTGAGGAATTCCAGCGCCTGCTCACTGCCGTCCGCTTCCAGCACTTTGAAGTCCAGTTCCTCCAGCACATCGACGATCAGCATGCGCACGATGGCGTCGTCTTCTACTACAAGGATGGTGGCGGCGGTGGCGGACATGATAAGGGTCTCGAAAAAGTGGATTCAGTGTCGTCCGGTCGATCAAATATGCCGGGCTCGTGCATCAGTAAGTGGCGCAGTGCCACAAGTTCCCCGCATGAACGCAAAAAAGCATAGCGGCTGAACGTTCGGGAAGGATAACTGCTGCGCGAGGCCCCGGTGTGGGCAATTACGCCGATTTACAGCTAAAGCTGCAGGAAAAATGGATCCATACCGCTGTTTTGGGGCAAACTCTCTGGTTTTCAACAGTTCGACAAGGCTGCCCCATGTCCTCTCCGTCTTCGGTAGATGAGCAACGGTTTCGCAAACTCCTGAGTCGCAACATCAGCCTGCCGCTGGGTGTTGGCGTGCTCAGTGCAGTGTTCTTCGTGTCGCTGATCACGTATCTGCTGTCGGTTATTCAGTGGGTCGAACACACAGACCGGGTGATCAATAACGCCAACGAAGCGGTGAAACTTACCGTGGATCTGGAAACCGGCATGCGCGGCTTTCTGCTCAGCGGCGACGAGCATTTCCTCGATCCGTACGAAACGGCCAAGCCGCGAATCGCCGTTGCGCTCAATACCTTGCTCGAACTGACCGCCGACAATCCAGTGCAGACCGATCGCTTGCGCCGTCTCCAGGCCTTGCAGATTGAATGGGCAACCTACGCGCAATCGATGATCGATCTGCAGCGCAGCAGCGGGGATTACCGAGGCGCCGTCAAGGCCGGACGCGGTAAGCGCCTGACCGACGAGATTCGCAAGCAGTTTGAAGACGTGATCGACATGGAGCAGCAGTTGCGCACCACACGCAACGAAGAAGTGCGCCGCACCACGATCTGGAGCATCACCCTGTACCTGATTTTTGTGGCGGGCATCAGTGCGTTGCTGGCGTACATCGGGCGTCGTGACCTGGTCAACCTGTCCGAAAGCTACGGCGCCACATTGGCGTCGCAGAACGCCAGTGCCGAGCGCCTGGAGCAGCAAGCATGGCTGCGTAACGGGCAGACCGAGTTGGCCGAGCAGGTGCTGGGACAACTGACGCTCAACCTGCTGGGCCGCAACATTTTGCAGTTCTGCGCGCAATATCTCGGCACCGCCGTGGCGGCGCTTTACGTACGCGAAGAGCACGGTGGCCTCAAGCGAGTGGCGACTTATGGCTTCTCTCGCGAGCAGGAAGAGCAGGACCAGTCGATCTACAGCGGCGAAGGCATTGTCGGCCAGGTCGCGCAGCAGGCGCGGCTTATTCGTCTCGATTCAGTACCGTCGGATTACTTCAAAGTCAGCTCCGGTCTGGGGCAAGGCCTGCCGCACAGCGTGCTGGTGGTGCCGACCAGCGATGACGAACGGGTCAACGGCGTGATCGAACTGGGTTTCCTGCGTCCGCTCAACGACCGCGATATCGAATTGCTGGAATTGATTGCCGGCAACATCGGCACCTCGATCGAGGCCGCTCGCTACCGTCAGCGCTTGCAGGAAGTGCTGGCCGAAACCCAGCAACTCAACGAAGAGTTGCAGGTCCAGCAGGAAGAGCTGAAGACCGCCAACGAAGAGCTGGAAGAGCAATCGCGGATCCTCAAGGAATCCCAGGCGCATCTGGAAACCCAGCAAATCGAGCTGGAGCAGACCAACGAACAGCTCGCCGAACAGGCGCAGACCCTGGCCGAGCAACGCGACGCCATGGACCTGAAAAACACCGAACTGAATCAGGCGCAAGTGCAACTTGAAGAGCGCGCCGAAGAACTGCAGCGTTCGAGCAAGTACAAGTCCGAATTCCTCGCCAACATGTCCCATGAACTGCGCACGCCGCTGAACAGCTCGCTGATTCTGGCCAAGTTGCTGGCGGAGAACCCGCAGGACAATCTCAGCGCCGAACAGGTCAAGTTTGCCGAGTCGATCTACTCTGCCGGCAACGATCTGCTCAACCTGATCAACGACATTCTTGATATTTCCAAGGTCGAGGCCGGCAAGCTGGAAGTGATCCCGGAAAATACCAGCGTCGCGCGCTTGGCTGATGGTCTGCGCAGCGTGTTTGAACCGCTGGCCGCCGACAAGCGCCTGACCTTTAGCGTTGATCTGCTTCCGGACGCACCGGTGACACTGTTTACCGACCGCCAGCGCCTGGAGCAGGTGATCAAAAACCTGCTGTCCAACGCCGTGAAATTCACCGAACAGGGCACTGTCAGCCTGACCATCAGCGGTCAGCCGAATGAGCGCATTGCGTTCATCGTGCGCGATTCGGGCATCGGCATTGCCGCCGATCAGCAGGAAAGCATCTTCGAGGCGTTCCGTCAGGCCGATGGCACCACCAATCGCAAATACGGCGGCACCGGGCTGGGCCTGTCGATTTCGCGCGATCTGGCCACGTTGCTCGGCGGCTCGATCAGCGTCAGCAGCGCGCCGGGGCAGGGCAGTGTGTTCACGCTGGTATTGCCGCAGCAGTACAACGAGTCCACCGACGTATCGCATGCGCCATTGACCTTCACCCCGCCTGCACACACCGTGACAGCGGCCGTTGCCCCGGCGATTGTGGTTTCACCGCTGGCGCCGGTGAACATCCCGCGCTTTGCCGATGACCGCGACAAGGCACCGTTCGCCACCCGCTGCATTCTGGTGGTGGAAGATGAGCCGAACTTTGCACACATTCTCTACGATCTGGCCCACGAACTCGGCTATCAGTGCCTGGTCGCCCACGGCGCCGATGAAGGGTATGACCTGGCGCGCGAGTTCGTCCCGGATGCGATCCTGCTCGACATGCGCCTGCCGGACCATTCCGGTCTGACTGTATTGCAGCGCCTGAAAGAACACGCCGAAACCCGGCACATCCCGGTGCATGTGATCTCGGTCGAGGATCGGGTCGAAGCGGCAATGCACATGGGCGCGATCGGTTACGCGGTCAAACCGACCACACGCGAAGAGCTCAAGGACGTTTTCGCCCGCCTCGAAGCCAAGCTGACCCAGAAGGTCAAGCGCGTGCTGTTGGTCGAAGACGACGATTTGCAGCGCGAGAGCATCGCGCGGCTGATTGGCGACGACGACATTGAAATCACCGCCGTGGGCCTGGCCCAGGACGCGTTGGAGCTGCTGCGCACGACGATTTTCGATTGCATGGTCATCGACTTGAAGCTGCCGGACATGCTCGGCAACGAACTGCTCAAGCGCATGTCCACCGAGGACATCTGCTCGTTCCCGCCGGTCATTGTCTACACCGGGCGCAACCTGACCCGTGACGAAGAGGCCGACCTGCGCAAGTATTCGCGCTCGATCATCATCAAGGGTGCGCGTTCGCCGGAACGCCTGCTCGATGAGGTCACACTCTTTTTGCACAAAGTCGAATCGCAGTTGTCCCATGAACGGCAGAAGATGCTCAAGACCGCGCGCAGTCGCGACAAGGTCTTTGAGGGTCGCAAAGTGTTGCTGGTGGACGACGATGTGCGCAACATCTTCGCCCTGACCAGTGCGTTGGAGACCAAAGGCGCAGTCGTGGTGATCGGTCGTAATGGCCGTGAAGCGATTGAGAAACTCAATGAAGTCGAGGACATCGACCTGGTGCTGATGGACGTGATGATGCCGGAAATGGATGGCTTCGAAGCCACCATTGAAATCCGCAAGGATCCGCGCTGGCGCAAACTGCCCATTATTGCGGTGACGGCCAAGGCCATGAAGGACGATCAGGAGCGCTGCCTGCAGGCGGGCGCCAACGATTATCTGGCCAAGCCCATCGACCTGGATCGCTTGTTCTCGTTGATTCGCGTGTGGTTACCGAAGATGGAACGCATTTAGTGGAACGCAGTCATCCTCAGGAACGAAATACCGAAATCGAATTGCGGCTGTTGATTGAGGCGATCTACCTCAAGTACAGCTACGATTTTCGCGATTACTCCGGCGCTTCGATCAAGCGCCGGGTACAACACGCATTGGGCCAGTTCGAGTGCGTGACGATTTCGGCGTTGCAGGAAAAAGTCCTGCACGACCCGACCGCGTTCATGCAGTTGCTGCAATTGCTGACGATTCCGGTCAGCGAGATGTTTCGTGATCCGTCGCACTTTCTGGCGATTCGCCAGGAAGTGGTGCCGCTGCTCAGAACCTATCCGTCGATCAAGATCTGGATCGCCGGGTGCAGCACGGGGGAGGAGGTCTATTCGATGGCGATTCTGCTGCGCGAAGAAGGCCTGCTCGATCGGACGATCATTTACGCCACCGACATTAACCCGCGCTCGCTGGACAAGGCCAAGCAGGGGATCTTTTCAATGGAAAACGTCCGCGCCTATACCGCCAACTACCAGCAGGCCGGTGGTCAGTGTTCATTTGCCGATTACTACACGGCGGCCTACGGCTACGCGATTTTCGACAAGAGCCTGTGCGAAAACGTGACGTTCGCCGACCACAGTCTGGCGACCGACAGCGTGTTCTCCGAAACCCAATTGATTTCCTGCCGTAACGTTCTGATCTACTTCAACAAGAAGCTTCAGGATCGGGCGTTCGGGTTGTTCCATGAGTCACTGTGCCATCGCGGTTTTCTGGTGCTGGGCAGCAAAGAAACGCTGGATTTTTCCAGCTACGCCAACCAGTTCGAACCACTGGTGAAACAAGAACGGATCTACCGCAAATCATGAACGACACTGCGGATCTGCCTCGAATCGAGGCTATTGTGGTCGGTGCTTCTGCCGGTGGCGTTGAGGCCTTGCTGAACCTGCTCGCGCCACTGCGCCAAGGGTTTTTATTGCCGATCATTATCGTGCTGCACCTGCCGGAAGAGCGCCGTAGCCAACTGGCCGAAGTGTTTGCCCGACGTCTGTCGTTGCCGGTGGCAGAGGCGACGGACAAGCAGGATATCGAGGCGGGCACGGTGTATTTCGCCACGCCCGGATATCACCTGTCGGTGGAACAGGATCGCAGCCTGTCCTTGAGCCAAGAGGATCGCAATCATCATTCCCGGCCCTCGATTGATTACTTGTTCGAGTCCGCCGCCGACGTCTATGGCCCGAAGTTGGCCGCTGTGCTGCTGACCGGCGCCAACCATGATGGCGCGCGTGGACTGGCACAGGTCAAACGCCGTGGCGGGCTGACCGTCGTCCAGGACCCCGCCGACGCCCAAGTCGCGACCATGCCTCTGGCTGCCCTGAAAACCCAGCAGCCGGATCATGTTTTACCCATCCACGGCATCGGCCGTCTGCTTGTCGAGCTGGAACGAATCGCATGCTGAGTAATATCCAGGCAAAACTGCTGATCGTCGACGATCTGCCCGAGAACCTGCTGGCGCTTGAAGCGCTGATCAAACGTGAAGATCGCACTGTCTACAAGGCGCTGTCGGCGGACGAAGCACTGTCGCTGCTGCTGCAACACGAATTCGCCATGGCCATCCTTGACGTGCAGATGCCCGGCATGAACGGCTTCGAACTGGCCGAGTTGATGCGCGGCACCGAGAAAACCAAGAACATCCCGATCATTTTCGTCAGCGCTGCCGGCCGTGAACTGAACTACGCGTTCAAAGGCTACGAAAGCGGGGCCGTCGACTTCCTGCACAAGCCGCTGGATATCCATGCGGTGAAGAGCAAGGTCAACGTCTTTGTTGATCTGTACCGCCAGAGCAAGGCCATGAAGCAACAGGTCGAAGCGCTGGAGCAGGCCCGACGCGAGCAGGAAGCGCTGCTGCAACAGTTGCAGAGCACCCAGCTGGAGCTTGAGCAAGCGGTGCGCATGCGTGATGACTTCATGTCGATCGTCGCCCACGAAGTGCGCACGCCGCTTAATGGCCTGATCCTCGAAACCCAGTTACGCAAGATGCACCTGGCGCGGGACAACGCCGCGGCGTTCACCCTCGACAAAATGCACGCCATGGTCGATCGCGACGAGCGCCAGATCAAAAGCCTGATTCGTCTGATCGAGGACATGCTCGACGTGTCACGGATTCGTACCGGCAAGTTATCGATCCGGCCAAACCGTTTCGATCTGGTGCAACTGGTCGCCAATCTGCTGCAAAACTTCGCACAGCAGATGGAGGCGGCGGAAACGGCAGTGACCTTTGAGGCAGAGTTGCCGGTGGAGGGTTATTGGGACGAATTCCGCATCGAGCAGGTGATTTCCAATCTGTTGACCAACGCCTTGCGTTACGGCGGCAGAAGTCCGGTTCAGGTGCGCGTTTACCGTCAAGGCAACGAAGCGCGGGTCGAGGTGCAGGACCACGGGATCGGCATCAGTGCCGAGAACCAGAAACGCATTTTTCAACAGTTCGAACGGGTTTCCGCCAAGACGGTAGTGGCCGGGCTCGGACTGGGTCTGTTCATTTCCGAGCAGATCGTCGCCGCCCATGGCGGTTCTATCGTCGTCGAGAGTGAAATCAACGAAGGCGCCCTGTTTCGCGTTTGTCTGCCGATTCAGGAAAACGGCAAATCCGACGCAACCTCTGAGTGACCGCACGGTCGTATCAGCAGCTATTGACCGAACAAAGGCTTCCCATGAGCGTAGATGCGCAAGATGTAGTACTCGTCGTCGAGGACGAACCGGTTATCTTGATGGTGCTGACAGATTATCTGTCGGGGCAGGGCTACCGCGTGTTGCAGGCAGAAAGTGGCGAACAGGCGTTCGAGATTCTGGCGAGCAAGCCGCATCTGGATGTATTGATTACCGACTTTCGTTTGCCCGGTGGTATCTCCGGCGTGCAGATTGCCGAGCCCGCCGTAAAGCTGCGGCCTGATCTGAAGGTGATTTTCATCAGCGGTTATCCGCAGGAAATTCGCGAGACCGGCAGCCCGATCACGCTCAAGGCGCCGATTCTGGAAAAACCGTTCGACCTGGACGTGCTGCAGGAAAAGATTCAAGAACTGTTGGCCTGATCCACAGCGCCTGACCTGAGTATCTCCCTGTAGGAGCTGCCGCAGGCTCGGGCCGCTCCTACAGTTGTATATCGGCTCAGCTTTTGATCATTTCCCGGACCTTGGCGGTCAGCAGATCGAAGGTGAACGGCTTGGTGATCATCTGCATCCCCGAGTCGAGGAACCCGCCGCGCACCGCCGCATGCTCGGCGTATCCGGTGATGAACAGCACTTTCAACCCTGGGCGGTATTGCCGGCCGATTTCCGCCAGTTGCCGACCGTTCATGCCTGGCAAACCAACGTCGCTGATCAGCAGATCAATGCGCTGCGCCGAGTTGAGAATCGGCACGGCACCGTCGGCATCTCCAGCCTCGACAAACGCATAACCCAGTTCACTCAGTACCGCGCTGACCAGCAGGCGTACGGCCGGGTCATCCTCAACGATCAGTACGGTTTCGCCATCCATGGCATGCGGGGTTTGCTGGATATCGGTGGCGGGGTGTTCAAGTTCTTCACCACAAAAACGCGGCAGGTAGAGCCTGACCGTGGTGCCCTGATCAATCTCGCTGTCGATCGAGACGTGGCCGCGCGACTGTTTGCTGAAGCCATAAATCATCGACAGGCCGAGCCCGGTGCCCTGGCCGATCGGTTTGGTGGTGAAGAACGGGTCGAAAGCACGGCTGATCACGCTTTGCGGCATGCCACTGCCGTTATCGGTGACACTGAGCATGATGTAGTCACCGGGTTCCAGATTGGGGTAGGCCTCGGTGAATTCGCGTGAGAGCACCTGGTTGCTGGTCTCGACCACCAGTTTGCCGCCCTCGGGCATGGCGTCGCGGGCGTTGATCACCAGGTTGAGCAGGGCGCTTTCCAGTTGATTGGGGTCAGCCTCGGCGATCCACAGGTTGTCGTTCAGGCGCATTTCCAGCTGAATGCTTTCGTTGAGGCTGCGCTGCAACAGCTCGCCCATCGACAGCACCAGCGTGTTCATCTGCACGGCTTTGGAGTCGAGCGACTGACGCCGGGAAAACGCCAATAGCCGATGGGTCAGGCCAGCGGCACGGTTGGCCGAGGTCACGCCCAGATCGATCAGACTGTCGAGATCGTCCGTGCGCCCGCGCGCCAGACGCCTGCGCAGCAGTTCGAGACTGCCGATGATCCCGGTCAGCATGTTGTTGAAGTCGTGGGCGATACCACCGGTGAGCTGACCGACCGCTTCCATTTTCTGTGACTGACGCAACGCTTCTTCGTTATGCCGCAGTTGCGCGGTGCGTTCCTCGACCTGTTGCTCAAGGGTTTCCAGGGTCGATTGCAGGCGCCGTTCACTTTCACTCAGGTCGATCAGACGGTCGCGGGCATCGTATTGGCGTCGTCGCCCGCGCAGGGCGGTGGAGACCAGACTGACCAGGGTCGCCGGATGGAATGGACGCTCAAGGAACGTCACGTTGCCCAGCAAAGCGCTGAGCCGTGAGGAGGGGCCTTGTTCCTGGCCGCCGTGATGGGTCAACAGGACGATTGGCAGGTCCGACCAGGCCGGTTGTTGCTCCAGATAAAGGAACAGCGCTTCCAGCTCCGGGCCGCGCAAGGCTTCTGCAGAAATCAGCAAGAGCCCGGCGCCGGGCTCCAGTTCTGCACACAGCGTAGCAAGGTCGGGGGTAATCAGACCGCCATAACCGGCCTCTTTGAGAATCGTCAGCGCAATTTGGCTATCGCGACCCAGAGGCGCCAGTATCAACGCGCGCTCGGCAATCGGTACCGAGGCTGTCACAAGCTCTCTTCCTGCAGCAGCGGCTTGCTCGCGCCGAGGTAGGTCGGTACACCGCGCAACACGCCCTGAAAGGCTTCCAGCGGCTCGCCGATGGTCATGCCTTGGGTAGAAATGCGGTATTCGCGAATGGTCGATTCATGGCTGCCCGTGCGTTTTTTGATGATGGAGATGGCGCGGCGGACTTTGCCCAGCGCTTCGAAGTAACGCAACAGAATCACCGTATCGGCCAGATAGGTGATATCCACCGGCGCTTGCATGTCGCCGACCAGACCATGCTGGGCGACGGTCATGAAGGTCGCCGCACCTCTACGGTTGAGGTACAGCAACAGTTCGTGCATGTGCAGCACCAGGGCATTTTCTTCTGGCATAGAGGCCTGATAGCCGTTGATGCTGTCGATGACCACGGTTTTGATCTTGCCTTCGTCGACACAGCGCCGCACTCGGTGAGAAAACTCGCCCGGGGACAATTCGGCGGCGTCCACTTGTTCGATCAGCAAGTTGCCGGTGGCACGCAGGGCCTTGAGATCAATGCCGATGTTTCTCATCCGTTCGAAGAGCAGTTCCAGTTCTTCGTCGAAGATAAACAGCGCAGCCTTTTCCCCGCGTGCCACGGCGGCGGCGGCGAAAACCATCGAGATCAACGATTTACCGGTACCCGCCGGGCCAAGGATCAATGTGCTGGAGCCGGTTTCGATGCCACCGCCCAGCAATGCGTCCAGCTCCTTGATGTTGCTGGTCAATTGCAGACGCGGGTAGTCGCCGCGATGCTCGGCGGCCACCAGGCGCGGAAAGACATGCACGCCATCGCCCATGATGGTGAAGTCGTGATAACCGCCGCGGTACTTTTGCCCGCGATACTTGACCACTCGCACACGTCGGCGCTCGGCACCGTAATTGGGCGTGAGCTCTTCCAGACGGACCACCCCGTGGGCAACACTGTGTACGGTTTTGTCGAGGGATTCGGTGGTGAGGTCGTCGAGCAGCAGAACTGTCGCGTTGTAACGCACGAAGTAATGCTTGATCGCCAGAATCTGCCGACGATAGCGCAGGGAGCTTTGCGCCAGCAGGCGAATTTCCGACAGGCTGTCGAGCACTACACGGGTTGGTTTGAAGCGTTCAACGGCTTCGAAAATCTGCTTGGTGGCTTCCCCAAGCTCCAGATCGGAGGAGTACAGCAGGCTCTGCTGATGTTCGGCATTGAGCAGGCTTTCCGGCGGCGTCAGCTCGAAGATCTTGATGTGGTCGTTGAGTTCCCAACCATGGGATAGCGCACCCTGGCGCAGCTCACGCTCGGTTTCCGAGAGCGTGATGTACAACGAGCGTTCGCCAGCTTTCGCGCCGGCCATTAGAAAATGCAAGGCGACTGTCGTTTTACCGGTGCCTGGCTCGCCCTCCAGCAAGAAAACATGACCGCGAGACAGGCCACCGGCCAGGATGTCATCCAGGCCCACGATGCCAGTGGCGGCTTTCGCATTGATCAACTCGTTAGATGTAGACAAAAAATGCCCTCTCATGACTAGGGGAAGCGAGGCAGCCGGCTTAAGTAAGCTGCCTGATTACTTGACCCTTGGCCGTGATGGCAGTTCCGCTATTTCTCTCATCATGTGGCAACGGCGCTTGCCGAAAGTCGTTGGCTGAACAAGCGCGCTCCCTCTGCAGGCGCTGATGGAAGCGCGACTGCGCAAGAACGCGGTGGCTCAAGTATTGAAGCGGTGAATGGGCTGACGCCAGCGCCGGCAGGCCCGCTCCCACAGGGATTTAAGGTGTGCGAGACGCAAAAAAACGGTGGGAGCAGCCGCCCTGTCAGCCGTTCACAGAACACCGTACTCCCGAGCCGTGCGATCCACCGCAATCCGCGTCTTGTCGACTAATTCGTCCAGCTCCGCACGGGTGGCGACCAACGCAGGCGCCATGATCATCCGCCCCAACGTTGAACGAATAATCAAACCCTCCTCAAAGCCGATCGTGCGGCAACGCCAGGCGATGTCGTGCTCGTTGGCAAAGCGCTTGCGAGTCGGCTTGTCTTGCGCGAACTGCAACGCCGCCACCAAACCAACGCCCTGAATCTCACCCACCAGCGGATGATTGCCAAACACCTCCCGCAAGCAGTTCTGCAGATAAGGCCCGGTGTCAGTTTTCACCTGATTCACCACGCCCTCATCGCGCAAGGCTTTCAGGTTGGCAATCGCCACCGCGGCGGCCACCGGGTGCCCGGAATAGGTCAAGCCGTGAGCGAACACACCGCCTTTTTCCACCAGTGCCTCGGCCATGCGCCGCGACAGGATCAAGCCGCCCATGGGGATGTAGCCGGAGGTCAGGCCCTTGGCGATCGACAAGGTGTCGGGCTCGAAACCGAAAGTCTGATGAGCGAATCACTCACCTGTGCGGCCGAACCCACCGATCACTTCATCGGCACACAGCAGCACGTCATATTGGCGGCAGATGCGCTGGATCTCGGGCCAGTAAGTGGCCGGCGGGATGATCATGCCACCCGCGCCCTGAAACGGTTCGGCGACGAAGGCCGCTACCTTGTCGGCGCCCAGTTCAAGAATCTTCTCCTCCAGTTGCCGCGCCGCGCGCAGGCCAAACTCTTGCGGACTCAGGTCGCCTTCGTGGGCGAACCAGTAGGGCTCGTCGATGTGCGCGACGTCGGGGATGGTGCCGCCCATTTCGTGCATGAACTTCATCCCGCCCAGCGCCGTCGCCGCCAGGGTCGAGCCGTGGTAGCCGTTCCAGCGGCCGATCATGATTTTCTTCTCGGGTTTGCCCATCACCTGCCAGAATTTGCGCACGGTGCGGATCAGCACTTCATTGGCTTCTGAGCCGGAGTTGGTGTAGATCGCGTGGCTGTAGTGCTTGGGCAACAGGCTGAACAGCAGCTCGGACAGTTCGATTACCGCCGGGTGAGTGGTGTGGAAGAACATGTTGTAGTAGGGCAGTTGCTCAAGCTGCGCGGTCGCGGCGGCCGCCAGATCCTTGCGCCCGTAACCGAGGTTGGTGCACCACAGCCCCGACATACCGTCCAGATAACGCTTGCCGTCGTTGTCCCACAGCGCCAGGCGATCACCGCTGACCATCACTCGCGGGCCTTCCTCGTTGAGCGCCTTCTGATCGACGAACGCGTGGATGTGGTGCGCGGCGTCGGCGGCTTGAAAATCACGGGTGCTGCGAGTCGGATCGAATTCGGCGGACATGGCTCATCTCCAGAGTGGGGTAGGTTCATTCCAGCGTTGCACGATTAATATTTGTCATCTAAAAATATTTATGTAAAGAAAAGATTTGTCGATGAAAAAAGATATCCGTAGGCTGAGCAGCATCGGCAAAGGATCATCAGAGGCAACATGAGCGGACTTCGAGAACGGCAAAAGGAACAGCGCCGGCAGGTGATTGCCGAGGCCGCGCTGGCGTTGTTCAAAACCCAAGGCTTCGGCGCTACCACGCTGGAGCAGATTGCCAACGAGGCGGGGGTTTCAGCGCCAACGGTGACGAACTACTTCGGCGGCAAGCAGGAGATCTTGTTGGCGTTGCTCAAACAGCCAGACGAGCAAGCCATGCGTGAGGCGCGGGCGAATCTGGATGACGAGAGCAATCCGCTGCAAGCATTGTGCGAATTCGAAGGCTTGATGACTGACTACCAGCTGCAAGCCATGCCGGCCTCGCTGTGGCGTGAGTTGGCGCCGTTTCTGTTCACCGGGGAATTGGCGCAGGCATTGACGCCGTGGAATGCGGCGGTAATCGAAGAGACCAAGGCGCTACTGGGGCATTTTCAGGCCGTGGGCAAGGTACGCGAGTCAGTCGATATCGACTTGGCGGCGACGTTGTTCAACCAATACGCAAACATCGCGTTTATTCGCCTGGCGACCGAGGCGACGCCGGATCGGGAGGCGCATGCCTTGCACATGCGCGGCGTTTTGAGCTTGATCTGCCACGGCCTTCTGACAAGCGCCGAGGTACCCGAAGACCAGTGAATCTGTGGCGAGAGAGCACGCTCCGTCGCCACACTGTTGTGCAGGGTGTTACTCGTTAATCCGCGGATGCTGCTGCACCAGATTCTTGCGTTTGGCTTCCAGTTCGGCAATTTCGGCGTCGATGTCTTCGATCTTCTGCTCGATATTGTCGTGGTGCTCCTGCAACAACTCCTTCGCTTCCTCAAGGTCGGAAGCCGCCGGTGCAGCACCTCGTAGAGGTTTGTTCGCGGTTTCTTTCATGGTCACGCCAGTGACCAGGCCGACCACGGCAATCACCATCAAATAGTACGCCGGCATGTACAGGTCATTGGTGCTTTCCACCAGCCAGGCGACGACGGTCGGGGTCAGGCCCGCAATCAGTACCGAAACGTTGAAAGCTGCGGCCAAAGCGCTGTAGCGAATGTGCGTGGGGAACATCGCCGGCAGGGTCGAGGCCATCACGCCGATGAAGAAGTTCAGCAGCACCGCCAGCATCAGCAGCCCTGCGAAGATCAGGCCGATCTTGCCGCTGTTGATCAGCATGAACGCCGGAATGGCGAGGATGAACAGGCCGATACTGCCGACAACGATGAAAGGCTTGCGGCCGATTTTGTCACTGACAAAACCAATCAACGGCTGCACGAACAACATGCCGACCATGATCGCGATAATGATCAGCACGCCACGGTTTTCGCTGTAGTGCAGGTTGTGCGACAGGTAGCTCGGCATGTAGGTGAGCAGCATGTAGTAAGTGACGTTGGTCACCGCCACCACGCCAATGCAGGTCATCAGGCTGCGCCAGTGTTTGGTCGCGACTTCCTTGAACGACACTTTCGGGCCGCCGGCCAGACCTTCGCGGTCGCCTTCTTCAAGTTTTTCAACGTGCTGCTGGAACGCCGGGGTTTCTTCCAGCGCGTGACGCAGATACAGGCCAATCATGCCCAGCGGCAACGCGAGGAAGAACGGCAGACGCCAGCCCCATTCCTCGAATTTGGCTTCGCCCAGCGTGGTGGAGATCAACACCACCACACCCGCACCCAGGACGAAACCGGCAATCGAGCCGAAATCCAGCCAGCTGCCGAGGAATCCACGTTTGCGGTCGGGCGCATATTCAGCAACGAAGATTGAGGCGCCGGTGTACTCGCCGCCGACCGAGAAGCCTTGGGCCATTTTCGCTAGCAACAGCAAGATGGGCGCCCAGATGCCAATCGAGGCATAGGAGGGAATCAGGCCGATGGCGAAAGTGCTGAGCGACATGATGACAATGGTCGCGGCAAGGACTTTCTGCCGCCCGTATTTGTCGCCCAGTGCGCCGAAGAACAGACCACCCAACGGCCGAATCAGGAAGGGCACCGAGAACGTGGCCAGTGCGGCGATCATTTGCGTGCCCGGATCAGCGCCGGGGAAGAACACTTTGCCGAGCACATAGGCCACAAAGCCGTACACACCAAAATCGAACCATTCCATGGCATTGCCAAGCGCAGCCGCGGTGATGGCTTTGCGCATCTTGGCGTCGTCGACGATGGTGATGTCTTTCAGGCCGATCGGTTTGACGCTGTTTTTACGTGATTTCATCCGGGTTTTCTCTTTACTGATCCATCTTGCAGCGTAGTTGCCATCTTTTTGATGGCGCGTGCTATTTGGGTCAGATACATGCGGACACGAAATAATTCACTGCTCGCTGCTTTTTTTCCCTTGCCGGAGCTGTCGACGGGCTTGATCTGCTGATCTTGCCTTGCGAAAACGACAAAACCCGCCGTCCCGATTGAACGGGGCGGCGGGTCTTGTCCGAGAACAAATGTATTGCCTGTGAGTCAGCCTTCGCGAGCAAGCCCGCTCCCACAGGTTTGGCGGTGTGGCAGGGATCTGTGTCGACCACAGATCCCTGTGGGAGGGGGCTTGCTCCCGAAAGCGTCAGCAACCACAACACATCATTCGAGCCTTGTCAGAGCGGCCTGCTACTGCGGCACCTGCAGATTATCCAGCACCCGATTCACCGCCAGCTCCCCGAGCATGATCAGTTGCGCGATGCCAGCAGTACCGGGCTATGTAGGAGCTGCCGAAGGCTGCGATCTTTTGATCTGCCTTCTAAAAAACGCCTGATTCGTCAGATGATCTACCGCCGAATCACCGCATACGATTGACCCAGATCACTGGCCCAACCCTTCCTGACCCGACGGCGACGTGTGCGCTTGCAAAACGCTGTAATCATGCACAAACCCCGTGTGTTCGACTTTTTGGCTGCCGCATGCCGACAGGCTCAGGGACGCCGTTCATAACACCGACATCAGGCAATGGCTTCTCATCGAGGGGCTTCCTTGAGCTTTAAAAGGGCGTTTTCCGAGCTCTCGATCTGCAACTGGCCGTGGCTCATGATCCAGTGGATAAGGTCGGCCGTCGGGATCGAATGGGCGTACTCCACCCATTGCGCATTGGCTGGGCTGTATTGCTCGAAATAGCGACGCAGGACAATCCGGCTCTGGTCGCCGGCCAGCCCCAGACAGAACTCCTGGAACAGGATTGGCGTATCGTCTGCCGGCGCACTGGTGCGTTGGCTGAGGATCAACGGATAGTTGGCGCCAGGCCCCTCGGCGGTATACCTGCTGTGCAAAGCCTTCATGAAAAGCCCCCGGAAATTGGAAGGCGTGCAGGGTGCCAGAGGGGTTTTGCCGGAAAATGTCTGCTTGATGTCGGTGGCGAAGGAATGTTGCTCGATTGAAATAAATGACCCGAGCGCCAGAATGGTTTTAGATGCGCTCTTTTCTGGCCGGAGCCTGTGACTGTGACTGTGAGCAGACTGCTGTTTGTCGACGACGACGTGGAAATTCTCTCCCTGCTGAAGAAGTTCTTCGTCCAGCACGGCTATGAAGTCGACGTGGCGGCGGATGGCGAGGCGATGTGGGCGGCCATCGCGCAGCAGCGCCCGGACACGATCATTCTCGACGTGATGATGCCCGGTGAAGGCGGGCTGAGTTTGTGCCAGAAAGTGCGGGCGCAGATGGGCATTCCGATCATTATGCTGACGGCGATGGCCGAGCTCAGTGATCGTATCGTCGGTCTGGAACTCGGCGCGGACGACTACCTGACCAAACCTTTCGCCCCACAGGAATTACTGGCCCGTGTGCGTGCGCTGCAACGGCGGGCTGGTGAACAGCAGCGTTCAGTTGAACCGTCGCGGCCGGTGATCGCTTTTGCCGGCTGGCATCTGGATGTCACCTGCCGCGAGCTGCGCTCCCCGGAAAACGTGATGATTCCGCTGTCCGGTGGCGAGTTCGATCTGCTGGTGGTGTTTCTTGAACATCCGCAGCGCATCCTCACCCGTGAGCAACTGATTGATCTCACACATGGGCGGGGCCACGACGCTTTCGACCGTAGCATTGACGTGCAGGTCAGCCGCCTGCGACGCAAGATCGAACCGGACTGCAAACGTCCCGATCTGATCCGCACGGTACGCAACGGCGGCTATATGTTCAGCGCCAAGGTCACGGGTTGATGATCCGTCGATTCCTGCGGCGCGACCCGCTGAGTCGGCGTATCGCGCTGACCATTGTCGCGGCCATGCTGGCGTCGCTGGCGCTCAATTTCCTGTTCGTGGAGGTCGCGGGAACCTGGGCGCGACCGCCGATTGAACGCACCGGGCTGCTGGAGCAGATTGCCGCTACCGTCAAGGTCATCGAGGCCGCACCGGCACCTTTGCGCACGCAACTGGCGCAAGCGGCAAACGGCCTGACACAGGAGGTGATGTGGAGTGCGCAACGCGACGAACTCGGCTTGCCCCCGGGTGGTACGCCGCTCACGGCAGACAAGACATCGGTGTTGCATCAGTTGTTGGGCGATGACCGACAGATTCGGGTGTTCAACCCTGCCGACTGGCCGAGCGGCAGTCAGCAGGGCCGGTATGCGGCGCTGATTCAACTGCCGGATGGCAGCTGGTTGTTGTTTTCTTCGCGAGAGCGCTCCTGGGGGCTGGACATCGGCACACGCATCGCGATCATCATCGCCCTGGGCCTGATCGCCACGGTGCTGGTGGCCTGGCTTGCCACACGCCAACTGGCCAAACCTCTGCAGCGTTTCGCCAGCGCCGCGCGTCGTTTTGGCGGCGACCTGCGCGCACCGCCGATCAAGATTGAAGGCCCGGACGAGATTCGTCAGGCGATCATCGCCTTCAACACCATGCAGGCACAGATTCAGCACTTCATCGGCGAGCGCACGCACATGCTCGCGTCCATCTCCCACGACTTGCGCGCGCCGCTGACACGCATGCGTTTGCGCAGTGAGTTCATGGAGGATCTTGATCATCAAGGCAAGCTGATTCGCGACATCGAAGAGATGCAGTCGATGATCAACGCGGCGCTGGCGTTCTTTCGCGAAGACACCCAGCCGGAGCAAAGTACGGCGTTCGACTTGTCGGAGCTGTTGCACACCATCGTTGATGACTATCGTGATCAGAATATTGCCGTCGATTACAACGGCCCGGCCCATCTGGTCTATGAAGGGCGGCCGCTTGGGATCAAGCGAGTGATCGTCAATCTGCTGGATAACGCCGCGAAGTACGCACGGCACCCGCGCATCGAGCTCACCACTAATGAGCGCGTGATCAGCATCGACGTCAGCGACGAGGGGCCGGGCATTCCCGAGGAGTCGCTGCAACGGGTATTCGATCCGTTCTTTCGCCTCGAGGCCTCACGCAACCGTCACACCGGCGGCGTCGGCCTCGGGCTCTCGGCGGCGCGGGCCATCGTGCGCGAGCAGGGCGGGGAGCTGACGCTGAGCAATCGGCGCGGTGGTGGTTTGGTCGCGCGGGTCGAATTGCCGATTCAATGAACGCGCCTTGAGCCACTCTCAAGGCGCACACGTCAGATACACACGCTCACTGGCCTGGCCATCCTCTGCATCAAAGGGTTTTCATGTACTCGATCAACGCATAGCGATCATCATTATCGAGTGAAAACGCGCCGTAGTCATGGCCTGCATTGGAGTTGCCCGGTAGCGACGTGTCGAAGGTGAACGGACTGCCGGGACCGTCGGCATCAACAAAACCGACATTCTTCGGATCAAAGATAATCGAGCCGGCCTTGAAGCTGGAAGGACGCTCACTGGGCGGACGAAGCAGGTCGAACAATGTTCGTACCGAGCCGTTGTGCAAGTATGGCGCCGTTGCCCAGATGCCGGTCAGAGGCCGCGCCTTGTAGGCCAGAGTCGGATACTTTTTGGTATCCGCAGCAAGCTTATAGCAGTCGCTGAGCCGGCGGCTCCTCTCTGACTGGAAGGATCGCAGGAAGGCGAAAGTGCCTGTGCGTGAAGGCCTTTGGGGCACAGGTTCGACATTAAGGAAATCCGCCAACGCCAATCCTAGAATGGCTGGGGTCTGATTCAATAAAACCTCTCGCGCCGTCACACCCAACTGAGTCACCAATGGCGACCCATCGGTGATTCTCCCCGTAAAGTCGTTGAGGGGCGCGCCCTTGAGTTTGCCGGGGTCGCTGATGAACTGAACGGCGTTGCACGCCATCCAGGGGTCGGTGGCGATTGATTTCAAGGTTTCGTTGTCTGCGGTGATCGTTGCCATTTGCGCGACGACTTTGGTTTTCAGATCATCGCGTGCCAGCGGCAAGTGACAGCTTGAGCAATGGCGGGCGAACAAGTCGGCGCCGTGTGATGTTTTGCTCGTGTCGATCGCACCGAGCTTTTCTGGCCATTTCGGGGGTTTCAGACGTTCCAGCGTGCGTTCAAGTCGATCCAGGTTGCTGACTCGTACGCTGGAGTCGAATCCTTTGAGGAAAGTATCCGTACGAAACGCCACATCCCCGAACACGCCCACCACTTCAGAGGCGTTGCGCGCGAGGGCGCCTATGTCCAAGCCGTGTTTGCCCAATCGCACGTTAGGCGCAACCCCGTTCCACTGCACTTTGTTGTGCTGGGGAGTGTTCCAGAGAAACGGATAGCTAACCGGCGCATCAGAGGGATTGGGTGTCGGCTCAGGGGCGCCATTCAATTGGGCGACCCGGTTGAGAATGTGCCCGACAGCGTCGACACGGCCTGGCCCATATTCAAGATCCGTGTGATTGAGCACGGCACTTTTTGCAAGGAACTGGCCGAGCGTATTCAACGCATTGGCTAACAGTTGACGATTTTGTTCGGTGTCCGCGTCAGCCAGTACTTTGCCTGCAAAACGATCGAATTTCTGGCTATCGCTGTGGGTCTCGGCCAGCGCCCCGCGAAAGGCCTCGAAGAACTTCTGGTAATCGGCATTGGTGGGGCCGCCCTGTATCTCCCAGGTATGGCCACCGAAGGAAAGATTCGCCGTATGGCAGGCCGCACAGTTCATTCCCACCCAGGGCTCTTGATCGGATTGGCCGCTTTTCCAGCGCAGTCGAGAAAACGTCAGCGCCTTGTCGCTACCTTGGTCGACCACAAAGCCACGGGGCAACCGATAGCTGCGGTAGTCGAACTCCAGCGTTCGCGGCGTATAGCCATAAGTCTGGACGTTAGCATCAGAGACAAAGGGTACTTTCGAGCCTTGTATTTCTAACGCCATCATCCAGCTGAGGGGGATCAAGCGCGAACCTTGAGAGGTGTCCCGCCAGAGTGCGAGGTCCTTTGCGCTCCAGTTCTGATCCAGGGTGTAGTCGTCTGCCCGCGCCACTGTCGAGTTCAGGGAAACGATTACCATGCTTGCCGCTATCAAGGCTGACTTCACTGTCATTTGCTCGTTCCTTCATGGTGTTGCGCGGGGTGTTTTGGTGGGCCTGAAGCCATATCCCTTACAGCCGCCTTCAGGCCTTCCTCTGTGACATGAATTAGGCTTAGCCGCTACTTTGGATACTGTCAAAGTGATAGCGATTACATGATGGGAGTAATGAATGAACAGGTGATTGGCGATTCCGCCCACTAAGAATTTCAGGTTGCTTGCGTGAAATATTAGGTATAAGTTTTCATGAAATTATAGAAAGATAATTTCATTAGGCCGTAGATGTTTCAGCAGTTCCTGCGCCATGTCGACAGTTACTACGCCCACAGTTGCGCCGAAATCCTCTGCGATCGACCCGCTTTGGCAGGTGACCAAGACACCGACGTGGTGATCATTGGCGCCGGTTTCAGTGGTCTGCACACCGCCTTGCGCTTGGCGTTGGCCGGTAAACGCGTGATGTTGCTGGAAGCCAGTCGAGTGGCGTGGGCAGCCTCGGGGCGTAATGGCGGGCAGGCGATTCTGGGCTGGTCATGCGATATGCCGCCGCTGGAAGCCGCGCTGGGCTATGAGCGGGCGAGGCGCTTGTGGGACGGCATGCGTTGGGCGGCCCGGGAGTTGCGTGAATTACCCGCACGTCATGGCTTCGACTGCGACTATCGCCGCGGACATCTGTGGACGTCGGTCATGCCGCGCCGAGTCAGTCTGCTGACCGAATGGCAACACGAGGCCAGCCACAAATGGGGCAACGATGCATTGCAATTCATCCCACGCGAAGCGCTGCCGCAATGGCTGGCCAGCGAGCGTTATCAGGCGGGTCTCTACGACCCCGAAGGCGCGCACCTCAATCCGCTGAAACTCGCACTGGGTCTGGCGGCTGCCATCGAGCGCGCCGGCGGGCGCATCTTTGAGCAAAGCAAAGCGCTGAGTTATCAGGAGGAGGGCGCAGGTTTTCGGGTCAACACCGCGCATGGCTCGATAAAAGCCGATGTGCTGGTGCTGGCTTGCAATGCCTATCTCGATGAACTCGACCCGAAACTCTCCAGCTGCATCTTGCCGGTGGGCACCTATCAAGTCGCAACCGCGCCGCTCACGCCGGAGCAAGCCACCGCACTGTTGCCGAGCAATGTTTGCGTGACCGACAACCAGTTCGTCCTCGATTACTTCCGCCGTACGCCAGACAACCGTTTGCTGTTCGGCGGTGGCTGTACCTATCTGGGCGGCATGCCCAAGGACATCGCGGCGGCGACCCGGCCGTATCTCGAACGTGTGTTCCCGCAGCTCAAAGGTGTCGCGGTGGAATTTGCCTGGGGCGGGCACATCGATCTGACCCTGAACCGCACGCCGGATGTTGGCGGCGAGGATAATCGTTATTGGCTGCAGGGTTACTCGGGACATGGCGTGCTGCCGACACTGGCAGCGGCTCGCGCGGTGTCTGACGCCATTCTCGGCGATGCGGATGAATTGGCGTTGTACCAAGGCTTGAGCAATGGCCGTTTCCCCGGCGGCAAACACTTTGCCGCGCCGCTGGAAGCCATCGGCAAGGCCTGGTATCGACTGCGCGACAGCATCTGATGATCCATTTTGCGGAATCCCGGCCATGAACAAGCAAGAAGAAATCGCCGCGCTGGCGATCCTGATCCACGACCTGCGCAAGCACAAGAAATGCACCCTGAAGGAATTGGCCGACAAGATCGGCCGTTCGGTGGGATTTTTGTCGCAGGTCGAACGCGGTTTGTCCCGGCCCACGGTGGCGGACCTGACGGCGATCAGCGAAACCTTCGGCGTACCGACCACCTATTTCTACAGTTTGCCCAAGGCCAAGGAATTGCCGTGGGTGACCCGCCCGGACGAGCGCCGCACGCTGTATTACGCCAATGGCATCACCGACATTCTGGTGTCGCCGCAGATGCGCGCCTCGTTTTCCATGCTCGAAAGTCACCTTGAACCCGGCGCCAGCAGCGGCGACCGGCACTTGAGCGACAGCTCGGAGCAGGGCGGTTACGTGCTCGAAGGCGAACTGACGTTATGGCTCGGCGATAACGAAGAGCCCGCCACTTTAAAGACCGGCGATAGCTTCCAGTTCGACAGCCACACCCGTTGCCGCTACGGCAATCTCACCGACCAGCTCACCCGCGTGCTGTGGGTCTACACCTGATAACAACAAAGGATGAACACGATGGACGCTGTCTGCGCTGACCTGCTCGCCGAAGTACGGGCGTTTCGCCAACGCTACCCCGAGGTGCGTTATGTCGACCTGATTTCCCTGGACATTCCGGGGCATTTTTACGGCAAGCGCTATCCCGTGGACATGCTCGAAAAAGTCGCCGCCGGCAGCACCCTCAAACTGCCGCAAAACTGCGTGTTGCTGGGCGTGCAGGGCGGTTTGTTCAAGATTGGCGACTACTGCTTCAACGACGGCGACCCCGATGCCGTGCGCCGCTTGGTGCCGGGCACACTCAAACCGGTGACCTGGGAAGCGCAGCCACTGGGCCAGATGCTGATCACCTCTGACGGCACGGAAAAACCGATCGAATTCGAACCCCGCGAGGTGCTGGCGCAGGTGCTGAACCGACTGGCGCGCAAAGGCATTCACCCGGTCGTAGCGTTTGAACTGGAGTTCTACCTGTTCGACAAACAACTGCGCAACGGCCTGCCGCAATTTCCCCGCGACGACCTGACCGACGACGCCGATGACCAGCCGAACATGCACATCGAGCGCTTGTCACGCTTCGCGCCAGTGCTGGATGAAATGGTCGAAGCCACTCGCGCTCAAGGCATCGACGCTACCGTGATCACCGCTGAACTGGGCCCCGGCCAGTTCGAAATCAACTTCGGCCACCTCGACGACGGTTTGCGTGCAGCTGACTGGGCTGCTTTGTTTTGCCGCAGCACCCGTGGCGTAGCGCTCAAACACGGCTATCGCGCCAGTTTCATGGCTAAACCGTACCTGCAGCATCCGGGCAGCGGCATGCATGTGCATGTCAGCCTCTATGATGCGGCCGGCAATAATCTGCTCGCGGCGAATCAACAGCAGCCTTTGCGCCACGCCGTCGCCGGGTGTCTGCAGCTGTTGCCCCACAGCATGCCGATCTTCGCCCCGAACCAGAACGCCATGCGCCGATTGAGTGGCACGGTGAACACCGCCACCAAAGCAAGCTGGGGCTTTGAAGATCGTGATGCGTGTTTGCGCATACCCGAGTCGGATGAGAAGAACCT
The DNA here is from genome assembly GCF_002813455.1 of Pseudomonas baetica. Taxonomy (NCBI): domain Bacteria; kingdom Pseudomonadati; phylum Pseudomonadota; class Gammaproteobacteria; order Pseudomonadales; family Pseudomonadaceae; genus Pseudomonas; species Pseudomonas baetica. The sequence continues at coordinate 1,919,316 of NZ_PHHE01000001.1, forward strand.
GCGCATTGAATATCGACTGGCCGGCGCAGATGCCAATCCGTATCTGGTGTTGGCGGCGATTCTGGTGGGCTTGGAGCATGGATTGGCGGCAGGTAAAGAACCGATCGCAGCGCTCAATGAAGACCGCAATAGCGGGATCGCTTTCCCGACAGAGATGTTTGAAGCGGTGAGGGCGATGCAGCATCAGCCGCAACTACGTGAAGGCCTGGGCGCCGAGTTCGTGGACGTGTACTGCGAGAACAAACGCCAGGATCATCTGGCATTCATGCAGGAGATCAGTGCGCGGGAGTATCGCTGGTATTTGTGATGGCTGAGCCCGGCCAATGCTCCTTTCGTCGCTTGCGCTGAACACCGGACGCCCGCGTTCTCTCTATCGGATATTCCGGCACGAGACAAACCTATGTTCGATCAGCGAAAGAGAGATGCACTGGCCGCATGGCGCAAACTGGCGACGCAAGCGCAGCTGAGGATGGACCCGGAGCAGCAGTACGACGAGTTGCTTAAAGCCGCCGATGACATGGAAGAACAGGGACTGATCAACAGTGCCGAGTGGCGCCAACTGGTGCGCGATGCCGGCAGTGTGTTCACCGGCGTACCCCTTGCTCGTACCCCGCAATGAAAAAACCGCACAGCAAACAAAGGTCGCTCATACCACACGACCTTTCTTGGGTGGCGAAGGATCGGGCAGGCGTTTTCTGGACTCGGTCAGAAGTTGCGCGAAGGCCGCCTTGTCGACGGGCCGGCTCATGAAATAACCCTGAACTTCGTTGCACTGATCCTTGCCGAGAATGTTCAGTTGCTCCTCGGTCTCGACACCTTCGGCAGTGACGGTCAGGCCCATGGCTTTGCCCAGACCGATGATTGCCTGCACCACTGCGCGATCATTGGCGCCGCTGCTGATGGAGGCGATGAAACGCTTGTCGATCTTGATCCCGTCAAACGGATAGGCGCGCAGGTAGCCGAGCGATGAGTAACCGGTGCCAAAGTCATCCATGTTCAAGCGCACACCCAGCTCCTTGAGGGCATTCATGGTGCCCAGCGCACCGTCGGTGTCGACCAGCATGACGTTTTCGGTGATCTCCAGTTCCAGTCGGCTGGCCGGCAAGCGCGTCTGGATCAGCACTTCGCGCACGTCTGCAACGACATCACTGGCAGAAAACTGGGCCGGGGAAAGATTGACCGACAGCACAATGTCCTCAGGCCAGGTCAGTGCGGTTTCGCAGGCTTCGCGCAATACCCAGCGGCCCAGCGGGACGATCAGATCCGTCTGTTCGGCCAGGGCGATAAACAGGTCCGGTCCGAGCAAGCCCTTGGTCGGGTGCTGCCAGCGCACCAGCGCTTCGACCGAAACGATGTGCTTGCCGTCAACCTTGTAGCGCGGTTGATAGTGCAGGACGAACTCGTCGTTTTTCAGCGCGCAGCGCAGATCGCTTTCCATCTGCCGACGAGTCTGGATCTGGTCGCCCATGTGCGCCTCGAAATAACACCAGGTGTTTTTGCCCTCGGACTTGGCCTGATACAGCGCAATGTCGGCACAGCGGATCAACTCGCCGGGCACATAACCCAGGCGGCGGCTCAGAGCGATGCCGATGCTCGCGCCCACGTGCAGCGGGTGATCTTCGAAAACCACCGGTTGGTGCAGGCTGGCGACCAGACGCGTGCAGAACTTGTCGACTTCATTGCGGCTGTCCATGCCGTTGAGCACCACGACGAATTCGTCACCGCCCAGCCGCGCGACGATATCGAGCTCGCGGGTACAGTCGCGCAAGCGGTTGGCGACTTCCTGCAGGACCGCATCACCGGCCGGATGACCCAGGGAATCGTTGATCGGTTTGAAGTTATCCAGATCGATCACCAGCAGGGACAGCGGCGGTGCATGTTCCTTTAACAGCAGTGCATCATCCAGATAGCGTGCCAACTGGTTGCGGTTGGGCAGACCGGTCAACGCATCGTGCATGGACAGGTGTTGAATCTGTGCATGGGCGGCGACTTCGTCGGTGATATCACTGGCGGTGCCGCGATAGCCGAGCACGGTGTGCCGCTCGAGAATTGGCCGTGCCGAGAGCCGGCAGTGGCGTTGCTGACCGGCGTGATCACGGTACGTACAGCGCAGGTCGCTGGCATTTGTTTCGCCAGTGAGTTTTTTCAACCAAAGCTCCAGCGGCGTGGTATCGCACGACACCAGTTGCCCGATGCCTTGCCCGAGCCACTGGGTGTGCGAGTAACCGGTGACTTCGCTGAAGCGTGCCGAGAGGTAGGTCAGTTGCAAGTCTCGATCAATTTCCCAGATCCAGTCCGAAGCCGCTTCGGCCACCGCACGAAAACGTTCTTCACTGGCTTCCAGTGCCTGGTTGGCTGTTTCCAGCGCCTGATTCGACGCCTGCATCGCGCTGAAGCTGTTGTCGACGTAGGTCGAAGAACGCAAGGCGTGGCGAAAGAAATAAGCGGTCAACAACATCAGCACCAGCAGTGTGGCGCAGAGCGGCGGTAACAATGACCAGAGCAATTGCTGGCCGGGCTTGTGCAGGTCGGCGGTGAGGCTGTAGCCGGTGCTGTCCAGCGGTACGCGTGGCTGCTCCTCGTCGAGCATGTCGTCCGCGGTCAGGGTCAAATTCCGCAAGCCATAAGCGCTGCCGATCGTGCGCAGCTTGGCCGGCGTCAGCGTGTCGACAAACACCAGCACCGAGGTCTGTTGCGGATCTTCCCGTGGGCGCTCATCGTTGGGCAGGATCGCTGCGGCCGTCACCAGCGCCGGCCAGCCTTCGAACAACGAGTAAGTGCTCACGGGAACCGTCAGATCGGGCTGGCGCTGCACCTGTTCGACCAGCAACGCAGCAGACATCTTGAGCAAACCGGACAGCTCGGCATCGACCATTTGTCCTTGCACCACGGCGTACTTGGTCCGCTGCCGATCCAGCACAAACACGCCTTCATAACCGTCACTGGTAAACAGGGTTTTGCCGAGATTCTGTTCGCTGTAAGCCCAATCCGTGTCGATCCGGTCGTGCAGATGCTCATAGGCCGTGGTCCAGTTGGCGTAGCTGGTGATGTAACTCTTTGACGCGGTGATGCGGTTCTCCAGTGCCCGCGCCGAGTAAAACCGGACGTCCCTGGCCTCTTGCTGATCAAGGCGGGCGGCGATACTGAACAGGGCCCACGTCGCGGCAAGCACGCCGACAACGAACAGCGCACCGATGGCGAGGGCCAGGCGGCGAGTGACGGCACTCTGCAAAGGAGGAACGGGCACAGCGTGTGTGGACATATCCATTTGCTCAACCTGATCCCGTGTCTATTTCAATCTAGAGCAACGGCCTTGGCGCGATGTTCCGCTGGTTCGTCATGATTGCGCGGCGGCGGCTTTCACAAGCGTAGTGAAGGTACGGTGGTTTTGCCTTGGCGCAGCGCAATCCCGTGACCGTCCGTCCGGCCCCGGCACACCGTGTCTTCGCGGCATTCGGCGATATGCTTCAACGTTACAAACCCCCAAGTCAGTCATTCGATGGCAAACTTCCCACTAATGGATTGTTTTGAAGACCACCATGCTGGGTGCGTTTGAACGAAGACTTGACCCTTTTCCGCCTGACGAGGTACCGCCGCCGCCCAATGGTCTGGCGCGTTTTTTGTGGGCCTGTACGCGGGGTGCCCGCGGTTACATCCTGGTGCTGGCATTGCTCAGTGCCGCTGTGTCGATTTACGAAGCGTGGCTGTTTTCCTTTCTGGGGCAAGTGGTGGATCTGCTCTCGACCTGGCAGGCCGGTGGTGAAGCCGCTGCGCAGGAGAGTCGCGTGTTGTGGGGCATGGGCATCGTCATGGTGACCAGTGTCGCTCTGGTGGCGTTGCGTACGATGGTGCAGCACCAGATCCTGGCGATTAACCTGCCGTTGCGCCTGCGCTGGGACTTCCATCGGCTGATGTTGCGGCAAAGCCTTTCGTTTTTCTCCGATGAGTTTTCCGGACGGGTCACGACCAAAGTGATGCAGACGGCGCTGGCAGTGCGCGACGTGCTGTTCACCATGATCGAGATCATCCCGGGGATCGGCGTGTATTTCATCGCGATCATCGCGCTGGCTGGCGGCTTCGCGCTGAAGCTGATGCTGCCGTTCATTGGCTGGGCCGTGCTGTTCGCGCTGGCCATGTGGTACTTCGTGCCGCGCCTGGGCAAAGTCGGGCAGGAGCAGGCGAACGCGCGCTCGATGATGACCGGGCGTATTTCGGATGCCTACACCAACATCACCACGGTGAAGCTGTTCTCCCACTCCAATCGTGAAGCGCACTTCGCCCGTGCGGCGATGGAGGATTTCAAACTGACCGGTTTTCGCCAGATGCGCTTGGTCAGTCTGTTCGAGATCGTCAACCAGGCACTGGTGGTGGGGCTGATCATGTCAGCCGGCGGTTACGCCCTGTGGCTGTGGCACCAGGGCGACGTCGGCGCCGGTGCTGTGGCGGCCATCACCGCCATGGCGCTGCGAATCAATGGCATGTCGAACTGGATCATGTGGCAAATGACCTCGCTGTTCGAAAGCATCGGCACCGTTCAGGATGGCATGGCGACGCTGACCCAGGGCGCCAAGGTGCAGGACGCCCCGGATGCTGGCGTGTTGGTGACTTCCGGCGGCGCCGTGACCTTCGATAAGGTGAGCTTCAACTACAACGGCGAACGTCAGGTGCTCGACGGCTTGAATCTGAGCATTCGCCCAGGCGAAAAAATTGGCCTGGTCGGGCGCTCTGGTGCCGGTAAATCCACGCTGATCAACTTGCTGCTGCGCTTCTACGATGTCGACAGCGGCGAGATTCGCATCGATGGCCAAAACATCGCGAAAGTAACGCAGGACAGTCTGCGCAGTGCCATCGGCATGGTCACGCAGGACACCTCGCTGCTGCACCGCTCCATTCGCGACAACATTGCCTACGGCCGTCCCGATGCCACCGACGCGCAAATCCGCAGTGCCGCCGCGAGCGCCCAGGCCGATGAGTTCATCAGCCAACTCAGCGACCGCCAAGGCCATAGCGGTTACGACACACTGGTGGGCGAGCGCGGCATCAAACTGTCGGGCGGCCAACGCCAGCGCGTCGCGATTGCCCGGGTGATGCTCAAGAACGCGCCGATCCTGCTACTTGACGAAGCCACCAGCGCGCTGGATTCGGAAGTCGAAGTGGCGATTCAGGAAAGCCTCGATGAAATGATGCAGGGCAAGACCGTGATTGCGATCGCCCATCGGCTATCGACCATTGCGGCCATGGACCGGCTCATTGTCATGGACGAAGGACGCATCATCGAACAGGGCACGCACGCCCAGTTGCTGGAGAAAAACGGCGTCTATGCGCGGCTTTGGCAGCATCAGAGCGGTGGTTTTTTGGGTGAGGACAACGGCGTGGTGGAGTCTGCCTGCACGCAATGAGCAGGGAACACATGATTTGGCAGCAACGATGCGGTCTCATTTGAGACCGCATCTGGCAATTCAACGCTGAGCCATCAGCACGGCTCAGCGTTCGCCAGTGTAAAGGTTTGAAGGGATGTTTAATGACGAGGGATGATTCAGTGGCGAACACCGCAATTAGCATTAGTCAGCTGCAAATCGATATTCAAGAACACTTTCAAAAGTTCGAACGTGCGCCTATCAAAGCTGCATGGCGCAGGCGCGATGCGCGCAGCTGTCTGATCTGGATTGCTGCATGTCTCCCTGGAATCTTATGGGTGGTTTTAGAATTGCCCAGTGTCTCGCTTTATCAATACATTCCGGTGCTGTTTGCCATTTTGATTATCACCATGATCTGCGCAGCAAAGATCACCGATGTGTACGCGCGGATTCGCGCAGAAAGCCTTGGTGCGGACGTGAATGCTTCTCGCACTGATCGTTTGAAGCTGAGGCAGGATTGGTTGTGCATGCGTTATGAATGTCGCCCCGGTGAGCTTGTAATTAAGGCGAGAGCCCTCAGACAGCTTTGGGAAGAACGGCAGGAAATTCGGCGTTTGGCCAGTAACGATACGATGGGGCCGCGCTTCGCTGCGTTCTTTCGGTTGCCCGACTCTGCGCGATTTATAGGATTACTGATTGCGATCACGGCAATTATCGCCACGCTGGTGACGTTGGGAAGTAGCATCGACTCAATCTTCGAGGCCCTGCAAAACTGGCGGAGGCTAATCGCAAATGTGCTTATTGCCACCTTGTTGTGCGCAGAGGTCGTACTGTTCTGGATATTGCTCACGGGCATGATTCGAGAGATTGGCCCTTCGATACTTGAGGAAATCGGAGTGCTGCCACTTTCCAGTCGGCAGGTTTATCGCTACCTGTTGGCCATGCACACTGCTAGCGAGCCGAATGATCTGCAGGGGAAGTGGATTGATCGTTTATTAAGTTTTGCTGCGCTGTTTTTCATACCCATCCCGCAATTGTGGGAGCGAATAACGGCCTCGGTCTCTTCGCGACTGTCCAGGCTAAGCGCCTGACTGGAAACGTCCGCTTGGCATGCGATGAGCCAAGAGGGAATTGATCAGATCGTCTGGTCGGTGGACTGCCGTCAGATATTTTTATGGATAGGGAGCGTTTCCATGCCCCAACCGAAATTGCACCTGATGTGCGGCAAGATTGCCTCCGGCAAATCAACACTCGCGAAGTCACTGGCAAGCGAGCACCGCGCGATTCTTTTGAGTGAGGATCGCTGGATTTCCAGGCTCTATCCCGCCGAAGTACAGACAGTGACGGATTACGTGCGCTGCGCAAAACGCATTCGCGATGTGCTCGGGCCTCTGGTTATTGATCTGCTCGGGGTGGGGCTTGATGTGGTTCTGGACTTCCCGGCGAACACGGTTGCAGATCGTGAATGGCTGCGAGGTTTGGCCGACGCTGCTGGATCGGCGCATTGCCTGCATTATCTGGATGTCGATGACGACACTTGCCGAGCCAGACTACATGCTCGCAATGAGCGGGGCGAGCATGACTTTGCGGCGACTGATGCTGAGTTTGATTTGATCACTGGCTACTTTCGGGTTCCGGAAGAGGTCGAGGGGCTGGTGATCGTTCGGCATTGTTCGTGAATTTCAGGGGGGCTGCTGTCGGCCAGAAGCGGTCCTTTGAAAGCGTATACGGAAGAAGGACCGATTCAGTACTGTGAAAGAACGACGGGCATTCCTTCAGAGTGGTTGCCACTAATGCCAACAAGCTGCTCCACTCGACGGGCATGATTGAGCCTCTAAGATGGGCTAGAGTGCCCCCTTTAACCAAACAGTAGAGCCACATCACATGCATTTCGTCCGTCTCGGAGAGTACCTTGCCGCTTCACGTATTACCGGGCCTCGGCATAATCTCCTGCAACTGCGCCTAGGAGTGGGGGAGCAGCATGAGCCGATCTGTGAGTGTCTACCGCCGCAGGGATCATGTAACCACGAACCATTAGTTGAGGCTGATATCGTTGCAAGCGTACTAGAAGGAACAGCGGAGGCGAATCGACGCTTTGGCACCTCACATGTCGTAACCCACATCCGGTACGTCCGAAATGACACCAGGCCTGAAGTAGTCTATAGCCTCTTGGCGCTCAAAATCCTTGAGCAGTTGCATGTCGGCGGCACATTCGTGGAGGGCAGCAATACGATTTAGTCCTTGCTTCAAGCAGACTTCTGGGCAGGTAGGCAAGAGGACGAGTACAGCGTAGCCCTTGGGGTGGTGTCGCAGTGAGTCGGCCCCAGTTTCAGAGGGCCTCTCAGGCCTCAAGGATGTCTATCAAGAAACTGTGAGAACGCCCGCTTGTGGCCGATTTTGCCTCTCCCCATCCTCAGCCTTGGTGACCAGACAAGCTGAGCGCTTATTTAGCCATCACCTCGTCCAGCGCCTGCTCAAGCGTACTCACCGTGCGCTCGATGTTGTGCAGCTTTTCCAGTCCGAACAGACCGATGCGGAACGTCTGGAAGTCGGCTGGCTCGTCGCATTGCAACGGTACTCCGGCGGCGATCTGCAGGCCGTGGCTGGCAAATTTCTTGCCGTTTTTGATGTCGGCGTCATCGGTGTAGCTCACCACGACGCCAGGGGCCTGAAAGCCGTTAGCCGCTACGCTTTTGATGCCTTTGCCGGTCAACATGGCGCGCACCCGATCGCCCAGAACCTGTTGTTCTTCGCGAACCTTGTCGAACCCGTAGGCTTGGGTCTCTTTCATTACTTCGTTGAATCGTGCGAGGGCATCGCTGGGCATGGTCGCGTGGTAGGCATGGCCGCCCTGTTCGTAGGCCTGCATGATTTGCAGCCATTTTTTCAGGTCGCAGGCGAAACTGCTGCTTTGCGTTTGTTCGATGCGCTTGAGTGCCAATGCACTGAACATCACCAAGGCACAGCAAGGGGAAGCGCTCCAGCCTTTCTGCGGTGCGCTGATCAGCAGATCGACGGCGCACTTGTGCATGTCCACCCAAAGCGTGCCTGAGGCGATGCAGTCCAGCACGAACAGTCCGCCCACCGCATGCACGGCATCACCGACGGCCCGCAGGTACTCGTCAGGCAGGATAATCCCTGATGAGGTTTCAACATGGGGGGCGAAGACCATCTTAGGCTTTTGCGCCGCAATGGCTGCCAGCACTTCGTCCAGCGGGGGCGGGACGTAGGCAGCCTGGCGAGCGCTGTCGACCGGCCGGGCTTTCAGCACCGTGGTGGCCGCTGGGATGTTGCCCATTTCAAGGATCTGGCTCCAGCGATAACTGAACCAGCCGTTGCGTATCACCAGGCATTGCTGGTCGGTCGCAAACTGTCGCGCCACCGCCTCCATGCCGAATGTACCGCTGCCCGGTACCACCGCCACTGCCTGCGCGTTGTAGACCTGTTTCAGGGTCGTGGAGATGTTCTTCATCACGCCTTGAAATGACTGCGACATGTGGTTGAGCGAGCGGTCGGTGTAGACCACTGAATACTCGATCAGCCCCTCGGGATCGATACTGGGATATAGCGTTGACATGGGTTGACTCCTTTGGCAGAGATCTCGGTGGTATCGACCGCGCCCTGAGTTCAAGAAGGGCGGCAACCGATCCAATATAGCTGACCCTCTACCTGACGAAGCCACCAGCGCACTTGATTCGCACCTCGAAGCAGGATGTAAGGTGAGAATTGATTTCTCAACAAAATGTACTCTCTAGTTACTGCAACGGTTCAGCGCTGCTTGTATCCTAGCTGCACGAAGAGGATGAATGGCGCCCGCTATTGCCTTGACCCAATGTTGCGGGAACGGAAAACCGGACTTTCCAAAAGGTAGTAACGTGAAGCGTGATTCCCATCTGGTTGTGCTGTTGCTGCTGGTCATCGGTTGTTCCCTGGCGTCATTGACGGTCTGGAAGGTATTGGCCTCTCGAGAGCGAGCACTCGAGGAGGTGGATGTCCATGGCTTGAACCTTGCCCAGGCGCTGGCGACTTACTCCGAAGGCATTGTCCGTCAGAGCTCGCTGCTTTTGCTTGGGCTGGTCGAGCGTCTGGAAACAGAAGGGAGCGGCCCTGAACAGATTCAGCGACTGAGTGCTTTGGTCAACCGCCAGGAGCCGCTGATGCCACAGCTCAGTGGTATCACGATCTACGACAAACAGGGTCATTGGTTGATGTCTTCCAACCGGCCTATTCCATCGGGTGCGAACAGCACTGATCGAGCCTATTTCATTCATCACCGCGACGATCCGTCGCGCGAGACCTTTATCGGTCCGCCGATCCAGAGCCGTTCCAATCAGGAATGGGTGATCACCGTCAGCCGGCGTTTCAATGGTCCTGACGGCGAGTTCGCCGGCGTGGTGGCGGTCACCCTGGGGGTCGAAAACTTCCTGCGATTGTTTGGAAAGATCGACGTGGGGCAGGAGGGTGCAATCGGTTTGTCCTATACCGACGGCACGTTGCTGGTTCGCTATCCATTCCGTGAGCAGGACATGGGGCGCAACTTTTCCAAGTCGCCCATCTACGCCAAGTATCTCGTCGACCAATCTGTCGGCACCGCATCGTTTACTTCCAGCCTGGACGGCGTGGAGCGGCTCTATGCCTTCCGCAAGAGTGACCGGCTGCCGTTGATCACGACTGTGGCACTGGGCAAGCGCGAAGCCCTCACTGCGTGGCGAACGGAGGCGGTGCTGTCGGCGGTGGTGGTGACGGGGTTGCTGGGGCTGACCGGGCTCATCGGTTGGTTTCTGATTCTGGATATCCGTCGGCGCACCGAGGCAGAAGATCAACTGCGCGCGGCTCAGCAGCAGTTGCTCTCGTCGAACCGGCAACTTGAATTGTTGGCGATGCGGGATGCCCTGACCGGTCTGGCCAATCGCCGCTGCTTTGATGAGAGCCTTGCCATGGAGGCGCGGCGAGCGCAGCGTGATGGCACCACCCTGGCTTTGCTGATGATCGATATCGACTTCTTCAAGCGCTTCAACGATTCGCTCGGGCATGTGGCAGGAGACGCCTGCCTGCAGACGGTGGGCAGAATCTTCGAGGGCTGCGTCAGGCGACCGTCAGATCTGGTGGCACGTTATGGCGGAGAGGAGATGGCTATCATCATGCCTGACACCGACGGTGACGGTGCCGCGGTGGTGGCGCAACTCATCCTCGACCGTTTGCAGCAAGCGAACATTGTGCACGACACCAGCCCGTTCGGTCGGTTGACTGTGAGCATCGGGATTGCCACCGCGATCGGTGCCCGGCTGGACAATTTGCAGGGGTTGATCGAGGTGGCAGATCAGGCGCTGTACAACGCCAAGGCGTTTGGACGTAATCAGTTTGTGAGGGGCGGGTTGTGACAGGGCGCGTTGGCTAATCAGGCTGCCACCCAGACGGCAATAAAAAACCGGCATTCACGCCTAATGCCGATCAGTTAAGCCCTTTTGCTTGACCTTTGGCCGCAAGAAATCAAAATCCGATGCCTGAATAGGCATCGGATTTTTTTATGCGTCTGGCTCGGGCACTGGAACTCACCCACAACTTCGTCTCGACTCCCAACTCCCTCGAAGGGTTGGACTCGTTGCTTGATCCATCTCTGGTCGAACAGGCATTGGAGCAGGCCGGTGTAGCCACTTTGCGCAGGCGACGCTTACCTTTGGAAATGATGCTTTGGTGCGTCATCTCCATGGCGTTTTTTCGACGCATGTCGGCGTGGGATGTGGTCAGTCGCATGAACATCATGCTGCCTGGGCAACGTCCGCTGGTCGCGCCCAGCGCCGTAGTCCAAGCCCGTCAGCGGCTGGGCAGCGAGGCCGTACGACAAGTCTTCGATCTGACTCAGAAAAGCTGGCATGAAGCGGCCAGTCATCCGACCTGGGCCGGGTTGCGCTTGCTGGGTGTCGACGGCGTCGTCTGGCGTACGCCCGATACACCGGAAAACCGTGCGCGTTACGACTCCGCCAGCAACCAGCATGGCGATACTGGTTTTCCTCAGGTGCGCATGGTTTGCCAAATGGAATTGACCAGTCACTTACTGATTGGCAGCGCGTTTGACGGCTATCGCAGCAACGAGATGAAACTGGCGGAGCAACTGATCGAAACCACCCCCGATCACTCGCTGACGCTGTTCGATCGCGGCTTTTATTCCTTGGGGTTGCTGCATCAATGGCAGCAAGCAGGCATCGAGCGACATTGGTTGATGCCGCTGAAAAAAGGCTCGCAGTACGAAGTGCTTCAGCGTTTGGGGCGCCACGATGCTGTGGTCTCGTTGAGTACTTCGCCGCAGGCCCGCAAGCAATGGCCTGGATTGCCGGAGCGCCTGACTGCGCGGCTTCTGAGCAAAACCGTCAAGGGCAAGGTTTGTCAGATACTGACGTCGATGGCCGACTCATTACGCTTCCCGTCCGACGAAATCGTCGATCTCTACAGCCAGCGATGGGAGATCGAGTTAGGGTTTAGAGAAATGAAGCAGACCCTGCTGAACAGCAGCTATACGCTGCGCAGCAAGACGCCCGAAATGATTGAGCAGGAACTGTGGGGCGTGTTGTTGGGCTACAACCTGTTGCGTTATCAGATGGTGGAGATGAGCCGCCATTGTCCAGGCATCCATCCATGCGAACTGAGCTTCACCGCGTGCACTTGGGCGATCTTGGGGTTTATCAACGGCGTTTCTGCGGATCGTTCGGGGAACATCCCCAAATATCTCGCAGAGTTGCATGCCTCAGCCCCGCATTATGTCCTGCCACATCGACGCGAGGAGCGCATTTATCCTCGGGCAATCAGGCTCAAATCGCCGAAGTATCCGATCAAAAACAAAAATGCCAGTCAGCTTAACTGACTGGCATTAACCCTGACGGTTGCCCTTTTTTATGCCTGCAATTGAGCCCATCAGGCCAGATCCACCAACACAATCTCGCTGTCTTCAATCGCCGTCACCGTCAGCACCTGCTCATTTGCAACCGCCACGCCGTCCCGAGCCTGTGCTCGCAAGCCATTGACTTCAATCAAGCCAGTGGCCGGCACCAGATAAGCACGACGGCCCTCATCCAGGCGATATTCGGCGGTTTCCCCAGCCTTGATGTTGGCCGCAACCAACCGTGCATCGGCGCGAATCCGCAGGCTTTGATCATCGCCATCCTTGCCGCTGGCCAGGGTCACGAAGCCTTCGCGCTGACCTTTAGGGAACGGTTTCGCACCCCAGGACGGCGGTGCGCCGGTCTCGGTTGGCAGTATCCAGATCTGGAAGATCTTGGTGTCTTTCGCTTCCAGATTGTATTCGCTGTGCGCAATACCGGTGCCAGCGCTCATGACTTGCACGTCACCTGCCTCGGTACGGCCCTTGTTGCCAAGATTGTCCTGGTGGGTGATTGCGCCTTCACGGACATAGGTGATGATTTCCATGTCGCGGTGCGGGTGTTGCGGGAATCCGGTGCCCGCAGCGATTACGTCATCGTTCCACACCCGCAGGTTGCCCCAGCTCATGCGTTGCGGATCGTAGTACTCGGCGAACGAAAAATGGTGATGGGCATCCAGCCAGCCATGATGGGCGCCGCCCAGCGAGCTGAAAGGTCTGAGTTCAAGCATGATCATCTCCTCAAAGGGTTCGTCACGGGGCGCGCTGATTGCGCCCGGCGCCAGACCGGTGGTTTATGACGGTGATCATCTATCAGGCAATCATCGATAAAAAGCGTAAAAAGTGCGGTATCAGTATCGAATAAGTTGATTGAAGTGAGCCTTTAAAGCGTCCGACCCGACTTTCAATTCATCGTCTAAACCAATGACCTGTAAGCATTTCGCTAGAACTCGACGGCAAATACAGACACCATAGCCCTCACTAGCCTCAGACACTGGAGCCCGTCAGCGTGGCGCAACACACCCCCGATCTGCCTCCCGAACTTCGTCCACTGGCCGAGATGCCATTGTTCAAGCGCCTGGCCGCGCGCTTCTTTGGCCATGGTTTGACCCGCTTGCGTGCTCAGCACCGCGCGTCATGGCTGCACGGACAAGCCGACGGCTTTCGCAGCGGGCACACTGCTGGCGTCGAGTACGGTTATAAAGAAGGCAAACTCGAAGGGCTGGAAGAAGGTCGGCAGGTATTGCTGATCCGCGACAGCCGCAGCACCGAACACCGCCCGCCGAGCGTCGATAATTACCTGTTCGACGACTGGCGTCTGCCGCTCACGGCAGAGCTGAAAAAGCGCATCAAGGCCGATGTCGCCCGGTTACTGCCCGAACAGGCTCAGCCGAGCGCCGCGCAATGGAAGATGATTTTCAGCGATACACCTTCGACCTCTGTGGTTGCCGGTGCTGGCGCGGGCAAGTCGACCACGCTGGTGCTGCGTATTCTGTTGCTGACCCACTACCTGGGCTTTGAACTCGATTCGATGACCGTGGTGACGTTCACCCGCGAATCGCGCAAGGACTTCATCAACAAACTGATCGAGCTGTTTACGCTTTGGGGGCACGCACTCAGCCCGAAACAGGCGCGCGAACTGGTGCGCACCTTTCACTCGCGGATCCTGCCGATGGTTCGCAGCCTTGCAGGCTTCGAGCGTCTGCGAGCGTTCGAGAATCTCAGCGATCGCCCGCAGGGCAGCGACGAAGACGTCGACAGCAATGCCTTCGACCTGCGGATCAACGATGCCCAGCGTCAGCAGCTCAATGCTTGTTATCACCGCTTGTTCAATGACGATGAGCGTTTCCGTCAGTTGATCCAGCCGCTGTCCCTGGTCGGGTTGCAGCTCAAGGCGTTGGAGCGCGATCACCCCGATGTGCAAAAACGCGTGGCAGTGACTCGCTTGGCCGCCGAGCGTGATGAGGAGCTGTGCGATGCCATCGAGGACTTGTGGTTCCGCGCCGGGGCGTGGCCGATCAAAGGCATAGAGCCCAAGCGCCAAACGGTCGAGATTAATGGTGCGACATTCCATTGTCACGGCTACATTCCCAGCCTCGACGCTTGGGTGGTGCTCGGTTTTGACCCGCGTGAAGACGCACAGATCAGTCGACCCGGGGCCAGGCTTTCGTTGCGTGCAGAGTGGGCAGTCAAGCGCACCCTGTTTCAAGCGTTCTGCCGTAAGCCATTGATTTGGCTGGATGGTTACGAATCATCGAAACGTGTTCTGGCGACGCTGGCGGGCGATGCCAGCGCCGGTCCTGGCTTCGATTACAAGGTCAAAGGTGAGCTGGCTTCGGCGCCGTTGCTCGACTGTTTCGTGGCTGCCGCCGGTTTTATCGAGAACCTGGGGCTGGATGTGCCGGATGCGGTCGGCCGCATGAGTTTCCCCAAAGACGACCCCGATCGGTTTTTCTTCGAGGCGTTGAGCCTGTTCTGGCGTGCTTTCGAGGATCATCTGCTCGATCAGAAGCCGCCAATCATGACTTACAACCGCATGTTTGCCTTGTTCAGCGAGCATTCACCGGAAAACCTCAAATTGCTCGGCGATGAACTGTTGCGCCCGATGTCGCACCTGATGATCGACGAGTTTCAGGACGTTTCGCCGCAGATCGTCTCGTGGATCCGCGCCAGCCTTGCGGAAATTCGCAGCCGTGGCCCGGCCATGCATGTCGGACGCGGCGCGCAACGTTCGTCACTGCTCTGCGTGGGCGATGACTGGCAGTCGATCTATGGCTGGCGTGGCAGTTCGCCGAGTTATTTCATGGCGTTCAACAAGGAGTTTGTGTCACCGAGCACAACGCGGGTCATGCTCAGTGACAACTATCGCAGTCATCAACACATCATCGACGCGGCGGAGCACATTGTCCGGGCAGCGCCGGCGATCCCCGGCAAGAAGGCCAAAGCCAGCGGCGCGCCCAAGCCGTTGCAGCCAGTTAACGTGCTGGAACGTGACGATCAGGCATTGGCGCAGCGCCTGGCCGAACATTACCGGCAGGGCCATTCAATCTTGATGCTCTATCGAAAAAGCAGCGATAAGCTATTGATAGAACAGCATATTCAGTCGATAGTTAATGTGGATTCGAGCTTGCCGCGCGAGGCTCGCAGGCTTAAGCAATTGACCTATCACAGTGCCAAGGGCCTGCAGGCTGATGCGGTGTTTTTGCTGGGTGACTGTCAGCATCTGACCAGTTCTGCGTACAAGAATCAGGTCTATCGTATGGCTGGGTTGGGTAAAAGCGGCGACAGCGAGCCGTATGACAGCGCACAGAAGGACGAAATCCTGCGCCTGGCGTATGTCGGTATCACTCGGGCCATCAGCCATTGTTACTGGTATGTCGAGCCGCAAGACACGCAAGCGGTAAACATGCCGCGGGCATCTGAGCGGGTGGCCAAAGGTAAGCCATTCTTCGCTGATCACCGGCCAGAAAAGCAATCCGCCTGATTCAGCGTGCATGAAAAAGCCCGAAAATATTCGGGCTTTTTTGTTTTAAATCATAATGTTACCCGTAACTCTTGAATGATTCCGGAGGAATGAAGGCTTCAAGCTCATCCTCTACTGCTTCAATAATCCGTTCGACATCTGCCGCATTCATGACCGTGGCACATGGGATGCCGGCAATGGCGATCACGGTTTCACCGCTGGCACGATCGAACAGACGGGCGATCATGCTGCCCGGTGCATCCATCGTGGCCTCGAAACCCATCGGATGAAAATGCCAGCGCATCAGTTGGCACGCATTGGGAAAGGTGACTTTGCTTGAGCCTTTATTCATGTATTGCCCGCCTTCTTCATCGAGCGCTTCCTTTTGCTCATGGTAGGTGGGAAGAGCCTTCATTGGCTCAACCGGTGACTGACGTTAAAAATAGCATCCAGATGTGAATTTTCTGTGAGATTTTTCAGTTCATTTGGCGATTGCTACGGATTTTTTGATGTATGTCACGCGCCACACAATCATCGTCAAAAGGCCACTATCGATTAGCCATTGCTGCCGGCGGCGAACTTGGGCAAGCTCGGTTCTTTTTCGCCGAGCCCTATATGCACGCCGACGACGACGACGGCCCAGAACAGACCCCGGCCACGGCTGCCACGGTCATGCGCTATCACCTGAGCTGGAAACACCGTGATCTGGACAGCGTCATGGCGCTGTATCACCCCGATATCCAGTACCACGACTTTTTCCAGAATCGCGTGCTCGGCCTCGATGAATTACGCGAGTACGTGCGTGTGAGCATGCCGCGTGAATCCGACGAGGCACTGGAGCATAACGATCGGATTCGCGTGGATGGCAACACCGCGTTCATTCAATATGAGGTGACGCTGCGTGGCGGCGAGGGTCTGGTGTCGTTTCGCTCCAGTGAGGCGATCACGGTCAAGGACGGGCTGATCTGGCGTGTCAACGAGTACGCCTCGCTGGTTCGCGCACAAAACGCCAGCAACCAAACCCCGAGTCAACGCCCCGCGGTCAGTCGCCTGGGCCTGTCACCGCGGCAATTGAGCTTCATGGCAGAAGACCTGCAGCAGTATTTCGAAAAGCAGCAGCCTTACCTCGATCCTCAACTCGACCTGCAGCGGGTGGCGAAGGAGTGCGGATACAGTCGCAATCAGATTTCCTACCTGCTGAACCAGGTGCTTGGGCAAAGTTTCTACCGCTACGTCAACCAGGCGCGCCTGCAACATCTGCTCAAGTCGCTGGACAATGCCACGCAACCGCTGCGCATTGATGACCTGGCCTTTGCCGCCGGATTCAATTCGCTGTCGGCCTTCTATAGCTGCTTTCGTCAGCACACCGGCCAGTCGCCCAAGGCCTATGCCAAACAAATTTCTTTGCGGACACGCGCGCAAGACATTCCCTGAACGCACGCACTAGGATCGACGCCATCGAAGGTTTTCAGTGGCGGAGTCTTGCATGCCAGCGTGGCGCACTATCAGTTTGTGGATGGACCAGCTCGATGAGCCGCTGACCGCGCGGCCGCAGCTTGAGCGGGATCTGGACGTCGACGTGGCGATCATCGGCGCCGGTTACACCGGGCTGTGGACGGCGTACTACCTGAAGAAGCTCGCGCCGGGGCTCGACATCGCCATTGTCGAGGCGCAAACCGCCGGGTTCGGCGCATCGGGTCGCAACGGTGGCTGGCTGATGGGCAACCTGCTCGGTGAGGACCGCTTGCTCGCCGGTCTCTCGCCACAGCAACGCCGCGCCTCGTTTGACTTGCTGCACAGTATTCCCGATGAAGTGGAAGTCGTCCTTGAACGCGAAGGTATCGACTGTGATTACCGCAAGGGCGGGGTGCTGTATTGCGCCGCGCGTTATCCGGAACAGGAGGCCAGCCTGCGTGATTATCTGGCCAAGCTGCACGCCCAAGGCCTGACCGACGACGATTATCGCTGGCTCAGCCGCGAACAACTTGCTCAGCAGATCCGCATCGCCAAACCTTACGGCGGCATTTACGCGCCACACGTGGCGACCATCCACCCGGCCAAACTGGTAAGAGGCCTGGCGCGCACCGTGGAGAACATGGGCGTGAAGATCTACGAAAACAGCCCGGCCACGCACTGGCAGTCGGGCAGCTTGCGCACGGCCAAAGCCACCGTGCGCAGTCGCTGGATCGTTCCGGCGGTGGAAGGTTATTCGGTGACATTACCGCCACTGGGCCGCTATCAACTGCCGGTGCAAAGCCTGATCGTCGCCACCGAACCGCTGTCCGCCGCGACATGGGAGGAAATCGGCCTCAGTCGTGGTCAGGCCTTCAGCGAATTCAGCCGTCAGGTCACGTACGGCCAGCGCAGCGCTGATAACCGTCTGATTTTCGGCGCCCGCGGCGGCTATCAGTTCGCCGGCAAACTGCGCCACAACTTCGACCTGACCCGCGACGAGGTCGAGTTGCGGCGCTATCTTTTCGGCGAACTGTTCCCGCAACTGAAAAATGTCCAGATCACCCACGCATGGGGCGGCAACCTTGGCATGTCGCGGCATTTCAAACCGCACATGCTCTGCGATCGCGCCAACGGCATTGCGCTGTCCGGTGGTTACGGCGGGGAGGGCGTCGGTGCCAGCAACCTCGGCGGACGTACCCTGGCGGATCTGATTCTTGAGCGCGACAGCGAGCTGGTTGAACAGCCATGGGTGCTCGCGGACGGAGGAATTCACGCACTGCGTACCTGGGAGCCGGAACCCTGCCGCTGGCTCGGTTACAACGCGATCATCAAAAGCTTCGTTCACGAAGACCAGACGCTGGCCAACCCGGCCACCGCACCGTGGCGGCGCAAACTTGCCAGCCAGGTGGCCGGGTTCATGGAAGGTTTCATGCACTGAAAGTCGCTTTACTTTAAGACAGCCCCAAGACAGGTAACGCCATGAGCATCACCCAGTTCAAAAATACCGCCACGCTCCCCCTGGATGAATCCAGCCCGGTCGCCGTTCCCCTTGGCGAGCCGATTGCCATTGCTTCGACCACCAGCGTTGAGCGCGACGACGGTGTCGAAACCGGCGTCTGGGAGTGCACCCCCGGCCGCTGGCGCCGGCAGATCACTGCGCAGGAGTTCTGCCATTTCATCTCCGGGCGCTGCACGTTCACCCCGGACGACGGCGGCGAAACCCTGCACATACAAGGTGGCGACGCACTGATGTTGCCGGCCAACACCCTCGGTATCTGGGATATCCACGAGACCGTGCGCAAGACCTACGTGCTGATTTTCTGATTGCTTGATCCCTTTGATTGCCTGCCAACAACAATAGCCTCTACAGGAATCGACCCATGATCCAGAAAACCCTCGCCTTGGCGCCGCTGCTGCTGGCCGCCTCCATCAGTCACGCCGCCGACACGGTCAAGGTCTACAACTGGTCCAGTTACATCGCGCCGGACACCACCAAGAACTTCCAGAAAGAAACCGGCATCGGCGTCACCTATGACGTCTATGACAGCAACGAAACCCTGGATGGCAAGTTGATGACCGGCAACTCCGGTTACGACGTGGTGTTCCCGTCCAACCACTTCATGGCGCGGCAGATTCAGGGCGGGGCTTTAAAGAAGCTCGACAAGAGCCAGTTACCTAACTGGAAGAACCTCAATCCGGTGCTGCTCAAGGCCTTACAGACCAATGATCCGGGCAACGAGCACGGCTTCCCCTACCTTTGGGGCAGCACCGGCATCGGTTACAACGTCGCCAAAATCAAGGCAGTGTTGGGCGATGACGCGCCGGTGGATTCCTGGGACCTGATCTTCAAGCCTCAATACATGGAAAAGTTGCAGAAGTGCGGCGTGGCGATTCTCGACAACGGCCCGGAATTGCTCCCGGCGGCGCTCAACTACCTGGGCTTGCCGCACCACAGCAAGAATCCCGAGGACTACAAGAAAGCCGAAGCGCTGCTGATGAAGGTGCGGCCGTACGTCAGCTACTTCCATTCCTCGAAATACACCAGCGACCTGGCCAATGGCGACATTTGTGTGGCGGTAGGTTTTTCCGGCGACATCCTGCAAGCCGAGAGCCGCGCCAAAGAGGCGAAAAACGGCATCGAAATCGGCTATGCGATTCCCAAGGAAGGCTCGGCAATCTGGTTCGACATGGTCGCCATGCCCAACGATGCGCCGGACGAGAAGGCCAGTTACGCGTTCATGAACTACCTGCTGCGCCCGGACGTGATGGCTGACATCAGCAACTCCGTGCACTACGCCAACGGCAACGAACAAGCCGACAGCCTGATCGACCCGGCGATCAAGAACGACACCAAGGTCTACCCGAGTCCGGAGATGATGGGCAAGTTGTTTGCGCTGGAAGCGATGCCGTTGAACATTGACCGGATTCGTACGCGGGTCTGGAACAAGATTCGTACCGGGAGTTGATCAGTGGGGCCGGGCTCGATGCCCGGCCAGCCTGCTTTTGAAGATATTGGAATAACGTATTCTGTTTTTATACCTGTCATATTTGACAGGTGTCGGCTGAATCATTTTCCTTAATAATGAAAAAACGAAGATCGCACCGGTCTTCGAAAAAAGGAAAAAGGAAAAAGGAAAATGTCTAAGCCCGAAATTTTTTCTGAAAAACCTGTTAGCCATGAAGGCCAAAAAGGAGTGGTCTCAGGCACGATCAAGGGGCAGGTGAAGAACTTGACGACGGAACAGGTTCATGACTTCGATAAGCCTTGGATCTGGCGTGATACACAGCAGGGTACATTGCGCTTTCATGGCGTCGTGAACGATCCGGAAGCGCCGGGGAAAGAGGTCGCGATCGGGTTACAGCTTTCGAGCGCTTCGCAACCGAGTGGTGAGTTCAAGGTGGGCGATCCGAAAATTCTCCATCTCAGCTACATGAAATATGGTGAGCCGGAGCCGGACGTTTATTTTAGAGCTGAGTCAGGCTTGGTGACGCTTCAGAGACAAGCAAATGATCATATCAATGGCTCTCTCAAGTTCGAAACGATCACCATTGATGGCAACCAATACGCTGTTGATGTGATCTACGACATCGGAGCACCTTGATCGATTGGACCGAAAAAAGCGTGGGAGCGAGCTTGCTCGCGAAGGCGTCCGTTCAGCCGACAGCCATGTTGGATGACACACCGCTTTCGCGATCAGGCTCGCTCCCACACTGGTTTCCAGCGTCTGTAATTGATTGATATCAATGCACTGGCACTTGCACTAATAAGTGGCAAAAAGTGAGACGCTTTCGACAAAAACAAACTTAGCTTTATTTAATAATTAAATAGAAAATCGTCAGACAATTAGGCTAAAAGCCGCCCGCAAAAACATTCTTTCGACCGCGCAGGCTTTGTTTGCGGCAGTTTTACGAAACAGCCCGATTTGATCTCAAAAAAATGCTTTACGGCAGATTTCAAATTGTGTCAGGTTTCTGATGCCTTCATTGGGCGAGTGATAGGACGATCTCGCCAGAGATTGTCGCTATCTGACAAAAACTGTTCCATTGCTAAACAAGGTAGTGTGTTTATGTCGAAAGTTAAAACGAATGCTATTGATACCGCCGAACAGGCTTTCCAGCTGTCGGCAGCGCCTCAACCACTGGCCGCAGCCAGCTCGGCGTATAACCAGATCAATAGCTTCAGCCATCAATACGATCGTGGCGGCAACCTCACGGTCAATGGCAAACCCTCCTACTCCGTCGACCAGGCTGCAACCCAGTTGCTGCGCGACGGTGCTGCCTACCAGGACAAGGATGGCAGCGGCAAGATCGAACTCACCTACACGTTCCTGACTTCGGCATCGTCCAGCACGATGAACAAGCACGAGATCACCGGGTTCAGTCAGTTCAGCGCTCAACAACAGGCTCAGGCCAAGCTCGCCATGCAGTCCTGGGCCGATGTGGCCAACGTGACCTTCACCGAGAAAGCCTCGGGCGGTGACGGCCACATGACCTTCGGTAACTACAGCGGTGGCCAGGATGGTGCTGCAGCGTTCGCCTATCTGCCAGGTACCGGCGCCGGCTATGATGGCACTTCGTGGTATCTGATTAACAGTGGCTACACGCAAAACAAGAATCCGGATCTGAACAACTACGGTCGTCAGACCCTGACTCACGAAATTGGCCACTCCCTGGGCCTTGCTCACCCTGGCGACTACAACGCCGGTAATGGCAACCCGACCTACAAAGACGCGACCTACGGGCAAGACACCCGCGGCTACAGCGTCATGAGTTACTGGGGCGAGAGCAACACCAATCAGAACTTCAGCAAGGGCGGCGTGGAAGCCTATTCCTCGGGCCCGCTGATGGACGATATCGCTGCCATCCAGAAACTTTACGGTGCCAACACCACCACGCGCACCGGTGACACCACCTACGGCTTTAACTCCAACACCGGGCGTGATTTCCTCAGCGCTTCGTCGTCGAGTGACAAGGTTGTGTTCTCGGTCTGGGACGCAGGCGGCAAGGATACTCTGGACTTCTCGGGTTTCACCCAGAACCAGAAGATCAACCTCAATGACGCCTCGTTCTCCGACGTTGGCGGCATGGTTGGCAACGTGTCCATCGCCAAGGGCGCCATCATCGAGAACGCCATCGGCGGTTCGGGCAACGACCTGTTGATTGGTAACAGCGTGGCCAACGAACTGAAGGGTGGTGCCGGTAACGACATCCTCTACGGGGCTGGCGGTGCCGACAAGCTGTGGGGCGGTGCCGGTTCGGACACCTTTGTGTTCGCAGCCAGTTCCGATTCCAAGCCGGGTGCGATCGATCAGATCCTCGATTTCGTCAGTGGTCTGGACAAAATCGACCTGACCGGTATCACCAAAGGCGCCGGCCTGCACTTTGTCAGCAGCTTCACCGGTGCAGCCGGCGACGCGATTCTGACTTCGTCGGGCGGCAACAGCCTGTTGTCGGTGGACTTCTCCGGGCACGGCAGCGCCGACTTCCAGGTCAGCACCGTTGGCCAGGCAGCAACCAGCGACATCGTGGCTTGATGTGAAACAGGAAAGCGGCGCGTGATGCGCCGCTTTCTTCGCTTGCATCGTCCTGCCCGGTAGGCAAGGCTACATGCTGGAGTGAAATTTCCTATGAGTCGAAACGTTTTTACCTACATGACGCAGGCGTGGCTAATGGCGGCGCTAATGATGATTTTCGGAGAAGCAACCATGGCAAGCAGCCTCAGACTCGAAGAACCCTCGGTATTCGCCGGGCACTGGCAGGCGACGCTGAGCGCCGGCACTGACGCCGCCGAAGCGCAAAAACAACAGGACAAGCCATCGAACACCTGCGATGTCGAGTTGCAACTCAACCAGACGGTTGGCAAAGGCGCAGATTGTTTGAGCGCATGGTTCGAAAACGCGGTCATCGGCTGGTTTCCCGATCCGGACGGTCTTTCCATTACCGGCAAAGAAGGGTCAAGAATAGTGTTCTTCAGCCGACAACATGACGGGCTTTATAAGACCACTTTGAAATCGGGCCTCATCGTTACATTCGAACGTGCAGCGAAGTAAATACGCAGGTTGCCAAGTTGAATATAAGGCAAGGCTTGAACGTTATAAGTGATGCCGACGTTCGAGCTGAAGTTGTTATTGAATTGTAAGCGGGTACTTGCAAATCATCTTTCGCAGGTAAGCGGAACATTAATTGAGTGCTCGCCTGATTTGGCGGGACCCATCATTTCAGGAATAATCAATGAAGATGGCGAATGCCCCAGCCACCGCGCCCTTATTCAAGGCATTGGGTGACTATAAAAGCATTCTGATCAGCGTCGGATGCTTTACTGCGCTGATTAACGTGCTGATGCTGGTGCCCTCCATTTATATGCTGCAGGTGTATGACCGGGTGCTGTCGTCGCAGAACGAAACCACCCTGGCGATGCTGTCGCTGATGGTCGTCGGTTTCTTTGCCTTTATCGGCCTGCTGGAAGTGGTGCGCAGCTTCATCGTGATCCGCATTGGCAGTCAGTTGGAGCGCCGCTTCAATCTGCGCGTCTACCAGGCAGCGTTCGAGCGCAACCTGTTCAAGGGCGAGGGCAACGCCGGGCAATCGCTGGGCGACCTGACGCACATTCGGCAATTCGTCACCGGGCCTGCGCTGTTCGCGTTTTTCGATGCGCCGTGGTTTCCGGTGTACCTGTTCGTGATCTACCTGTTCAACGTCTGGCTCGGTGTGCTCGCCACCGCTGGCGCGCTGTTGCTGATCGCGTTGGCCTGCCTCAATGAATACATGACCAAAAAGCCGCTGGGCGAAGCCGCCGGTTTTTCACAGAAATCCAGCCAGTTGGCCACCAGTCACTTGCACAACGCCGAAACCATTCAGGCGATGGGCATGCTCGGTTCGTTGCGCAAGCGCTGGTTCCAGGTGCATTCGCGTTTTCTTGGCTTGCAGAATCAGGCCAGCGACACCGGCGCGGTCATCAGTTCGCTGAGTAAAACCCTGCGCCTGTGCCTGCAATCGTTGGTGCTGGGCCTCGGTGCATTGCTGGTGATCAAGGGCGACATGACCGCCGGCATGATGATCGCAGGCTCCATCCTCATGGGACGCGTGCTGAGCCCCATCGACCAGTTGATTGCCGTATGGAAGCAGTGGAGCGGGGCGAAGCTGGCTTACCGGCGTCTCGACGCGTTGCTGCAAGCCTTCCCGCCCAGCGATGACGCCATGGCGTTGCCGGCACCGAAAGGCCAGATCACTTTCGAGCAGGTCAGCGCCGGCCCGCCGGGGCAACGCGCGGCGACCCTGCACATGGTCAATTTCAATCTCGGTGCCGGCGAAGTGCTCGGCGTGCTGGGCGCATCCGGTTCGGGCAAGTCGACCCTGGCCCGTGTGCTGGTCGGTGTATGGCCGACGCTCGGTGGCACGGTGCGGCTGGACGGCGCAGACATTCATCGCTGGAACCGCGACCAACTCGGCCCGTACATCGGCTACCTGCCACAGGACATCGAACTGTTCAGCGGCAGCGTCGCCGAGAACATCGCGCGTTTCAGCGAGGCTGACCCGCAAAAAGTCGTGGCCGCCGCACAACAGGCGGGCGTCCACGAAATGATCCTGCGCCTGCCGCAAGGTTATGACACCCAACTGGGCGAGGACGGCAGCGGCTTGTCCGGTGGCCAGAAGCAGCGAGTGGCACTGGCCCGCGCCATGTATGGCACGCCAAGCCTGGTGGTACTCGATGAACCCAACTCCAACCTCGACACCGTCGGCGAAGCGGCATTGGCCAGCGCCATTGCGCAGCTCAAGGCCCAGGGCACCACGGTGGTACTGGTGACGCATCGCTCTTCGGTACTGGCCCAGGCGGACAAATTGCTGGTGCTCAACGACGGTCGCTTGCAAGCCTTCGGCGCCAGTCAGGAAGTGCTCAAAGCGCTGTCCGGCGCCGCCAATGAACAACAACGCGAGAAACCTGCGCAAGCACCGGGCGGGCTTAGCATGAGTCGGCAGTATCAGCCCTCGACAAGGAATTCGGGTGTATGAGCAGCGCAAGCATGAACACTGAAAACGAAGCGAGCATGGAACACGCCTACGTCACCGAACGCCCGGAGCGCGATGCGAAATTCTTCGCGCGCATGGGCTGGATTCTGGCCATTGTCGGCGCCGGCAGCTTCTTTACCTGGGCGGCTTTGGCGCCACTGGATCAAGGCATTCCGGTGCAGGGCACGGTGGTTGTGTCCGGCAAACGCAAAGCCGTGCAGTCGATGAGTGCCGGGGTGGTCAGCCGGATCCTGGTGCGTGAAGGCGAGATCGTGAAGCAGGGGCAACCGCTGTTCCGTCTCGACCAGACGCAAGTCGCCGCCGACGTGCAATCGCTGCAAGCGCAATACCGCATGGCTTGGGCCAGCCTGGCGCGTTGGCAGGCCGAGCGTGACAATCTCAAGCAAGTGACCTTTCCGGCAGAACTGAGCAACGATCCGGACCCGCGTCTGGCACTGGTGCTGGAAGGTCAACGCCAACTGTTCAGCAGCCGCCGCGAAGCCTTTTATCGCGAACAGGCCGGGCTGCGCGCCAGCATCGAAGGTGCCACTGCGCAACTGGCCGGCATGCGCCGCGCGCGCACCGACCTCAACGCTCAGGCCGACTCGCTGCAACAGCAACTGAGCAACCTGCAACCGTTGGCCGACAACGGCTACATCCCGCGCAATCGCCTGATGGAATATCAGCGCCAACTGTCGCAAGTGCAGCAGCAACTGGCAGAAAACACCGGTGAAAGCGGTCGCGTGGAGCAGGGCATCCTCGAATCGCGCCTGAAGCTGCAACAGCACAGCGAGGAATATCAGAAGGAAGTCCGCACGCAACTGGCCGACGCCCAGCTCAAAAGCGTGACCTTGTCGGAACAGCTGACCTCGGCCGGTTTCGACCTGCAACACAGCGAGATTCTGGCCACTGCCGAAGGTGTGGCGGTCAACCTTGGCGTACACACCGAAGGCGCCGTGGTGCGTCAGGGCGAAACCTTGCTGGAGATCGTTCCGCAAGGCACCACGCTGGAAGTGGAAGGGCATTTGCCAATCCACCTGATCGACAAGGTTGGCTCACATTTGCCGGTGGATATCCTGTTTACCGCGTTCAACCAGAGCAAAACCCCGCGTGTGCCGGGCGAGGTCAGCCTGATTTCCGCCGACCAGATGGTCGATGAGAAAACCGGCGTGCCGTATTACGTGCTGCGCAGCAGCGTCAGCGACCAGGCCATGGAAAAACTCAACGGGCTGGTGATCAAACCCGGCATGCCGGCAGAAATGTTCGTGCGTACCGGCGAGCGTTCGCTGCTCAACTATCTGTTCAAACCGCTGCTCGACCGGGCCGGTTCTGCGTTGACCGAAGAATAAGGATGTTCGGCTGTATGAATAAGCTTTCCATGCTCGCAGCAGCATTGATGCTGCTCGCGAGCCACTCGGCGGTAGCGGCCATGGGGCCGTTCGAGATTTACGAACAGGCGTTGCGCAATGACCCGGTGTTCCTCGGGGCGATGAAGGAACGCGACGCGGGCCTTGAGAACCGCGCCATTGGCCGCGCCGGGTTGCTGCCGCGAATCGGCTACACCTACAACAAGGGCCGCAACTCGTCCAAAGCCACGTCCCTTGATGAGCGTGCGCGCAATCGCACCGACGATCGCAATTACAGCAGTTACGGTTCGGCCCTGACATTGCAACAGCCGTTGCTCGATTACGAAGCTTATGCGGCGTATCGCAAGGGTGTGGCGCAGTCGTTGTTCGCCGACGAGAACTTTCGCGGCAAGAGCCAGGAATTGCTGGTGCGGGTTCTGGATAACTACACCAAGGCCTTGTTTGCCCAGGACCAGATCGACATCGCTCAGGCGAAGAAGAAGGCCTACGAACAGCAGTTCCAGCAAAACGAGCACATGTTCAAGCAGGGCGAAGGTACGCGCACCGATATTCTTGAAGCCGAGTCACGCTATGAGCTGGCGACGGCCGAGGAGATCGAAGCGCGCAACGAACAGGATGCCGCACTGCGTGAACTGGGTGCGCTTGTCGGTGCACCTGCGGTGGATATCGGTGATTTGGCGCCGCTGGATCAGAACTTCCAGACCTTCGCGCTGATGCCGGCCAACTACGACACCTGGCACGAAATGGCGATCAGCAATAACCCGAACCTGGCTTCGCAACGTCAGGCCGTGGAAGTGGCGCGTTACGAGGTTGAGCGCAACCGTGCCGGGCACCTGCCGAAAATCAACGCCTATGCCTCAATGCGCCAGAACGAATCGGAAAGCGGCAACACCTACAACCAGCGCTACGAGACCAACACCATCGGCCTGGAAGTGAGCGTGCCACTGTATGCCGGTGGCGGTGTGTCGGCGTCCACCCGGCAGGCCAGCCGCACCATGGAACAGGCCGAGTATGAGCTCGATGGCAAGACCCGCGAGACGCTGATCGAACTGCGTCGCCAGTTCAGCGCTTGCCTGTCCGGGGTGAGTAAATTGCGCGCTTACCAGAAAGCCCTGAGCTCGGCCGAATCACTGGTGGTGTCGACCAAGCAAAGCATCCTCGGCGGTGAACGGACCAATCTCGACGCGTTGAACGCCGAGCAACAGCTGTTCACCACCCGCCGCGATCTGGCGCAGGCGCGCTACGACTATTTGATGGCCTGGACCAAATTGCATTACTACGCCGGGACCTTGAACGAGCAGGATCTGGCGCGGGTGGATGAGGCTTTTGTGGTCGCTCACCAGCCCTCACCCTAACCCTCTCCCAGAGGGAGAGGGGACCGATCCGGGGATATTGCAGAAGTACACCGACTTGAACGAGCGCTAGCGAATCCAACATTTCAGGTCGATGCATGACGCAAGACACCTCGGTCAGCTCCCTCTCCCGGGGGAGAGGGCTGGGGTGAGGGGAACAGGCAACACCGCAGAAGACCCTGCATAAAACAATAAAAGTGAGTGGTGAACATGGAAGTACGCATCAAGCCGATTTCGGTCGGCACCCTGTTGCTCGCAGTCTCCGTAACCCAGGCGCATGCTCAATACCTGGAGGCCGGTCAGCCCGGCGATCCCGCCAGTTGGCGCAGCGCTGAATTCCAGCGCGACTGGGGCCTCGCACGCATGCAGGCTGATCAAGCCTACGCGGCGGGCATCACCGGCAAAGGCGTGAAAATCGGCGCCCTCGACTCCGGCTTCGATGCCGCCCATCCAGAGTTCGCCACCGAGCGCTATCACCCGGTACTCGCCAACGGCAGTTACGTTGACGGCTCGCCGTTCAACGTCGACGGCACCCTCAACCCCAACAACGATTCACACGGCACGCACGTGGTCGGCACCATGGGCGCCTCGCGCGACGGCGCCGGCATGCACGGCGTGGCCTACAACGCGCAGATCTACGTGGGCAACACCAACAAGAACGACAGCTTCCTGTTCGGCCCCAATCCCGATCCGCGTTACTTCAAAGCGGTGTACGACGCCTTGGCCGACGCCGGCGTGCGCGCAATCAATAACAGTTGGGGCAGTCAGCCGCCGGATGTCAGCTACCGCACACTGGCCGATCTGCATGCGGCGTACGCCCAGCACTTCAACAAAGGCACCTGGCTTGACGCGGCGGCCGACGTCTCCCGTCGCGGCGTGATCAACGTATTCAGTGCCGGCAACAGCGGTTACCCGAACGCCAGCGTGCGCTCGGCATTACCGTACTTTCAGCCAGATCTGGAAGGCCACTGGCTGGCCGTGTCCGGGCTCGATCAAAGCAATCAGCAGAAGTACAACCAGTGCGGTCTCGCCAAGTACTGGTGCATCACCACGCCTGGGGCGAAAATCGACAGCACCATCCCCGGCGGCGGTTATGCGATCAAGTCCGGCACCTCGATGTCGGCGCCGCACGCCACTGGCGCACTGGCGCTGGTGATGGAACGTTACCCGTACATGAGCAATCAGCAGGCGCTGGAAGTGCTGCTGACCACCGCCACGCAACTCGATGGCTCAGTGACCGATGCACCCACCGAACGGCTTGGCTGGGGCGTGGCCAACCTGAACCGGGCAATGCGCGGGCCGGGGCAGTTGCTCGGGGCGTTTGATGCCAATCTGGCGGCCGGGCAGAGCGATGTCTGGAGCAATGACATCTCCGACAAGGCGCTGATCCAGCGTCAGAGCGAAGACCTCGCCGAGCACACGGCCTGGCAACAAACCCTGCAAGACAAGGGCTGGCAGAACGGCGTTGCAGCCGGCGCCAGTCAGCAGGATCAGACGGATTACGCCATTGGCACGGCGCGCGATGCCGCAGCGGCCAACCGGGTGTATCAGGGCAGCCTGATCAAGTCCGGAGCAGGGCGCCTGTTTCTCACCGGGGACAACACTTATCGCGGGCCGACGACGGTCAACGGCGGTCTGCTGAGCGTCAATGGCTCGCTGGTTTCGGCCGTTACCGTGAACGACGGCGGCACCCTTGGCGGCTCCGGGCGGATCGGTTCGCTGACCGCCAACAGCGGCGGCCTTGTGGCCCCGGGCAACTCCATCGGCACCTTGAACGTGGCCGGTGACGTGACCTTCGCCCCAGGTTCGACCTACGCGGTGGAACTGTCACCGACCAGCAGCGACCGCATCGTCGCCGGTGGCGCAGCGAACATCAGCGGCGCCACGGTCAGCCTGTCGCTGGAAAACAGCCCGACGCTGCTCAGCGCAGCCGAAACGCAAAGCCTGCTGGGTCGTCAGTACAACATCCTGCAAGCGGCCGGTGGCATTCAGGGCCAGTTCGGGGTGGTGCTGCCGGATTACCTGTTCATTGGCGGCAGCCTCGATTACGCCGCCAACGGCATTCAACTCGATATCGAACGCAACGCGACCCCATTCGCCAGCGTTGGCCAAACGCCGAATCAACGTTCGGTAGCCGCTGCCGCCGAAAGCCTGGGCGCCGGCAATGCGGTGTACGAAAGCCTGCTGTTGTCGGCCGATGCGGCTTCCGCGCAGCAAGCCTTCCAGCAACTGAGCGGAGAAATCTTCCCCGCACTCGGTTCGATGCTGATCAACGACAGCCGCCAGTTGCGCGATGCCGTGGGCGAACGCCTGCACGATGCTTCGACAACGCAAAACAACGGCTGGATCAAGGCTCTGGGCGCTTGGGGCACCACGGATTCCGGTCACGACACGGCGGGTTACAGCACATCGATCGGCGGCCTGCTCGCCGGTGTTGATGGTGCGCTCGACGAGCAGATCCGTATCGGACTGGTCACCGGTTACAGCGACAGCTCGCTGAGCATGGGCTCGGGCACGCACTCATCGGCCAAGGTCGACAGCTACCACCTCGGCGCCTACGCCGGGCATGAAATCGGCGCCTGGCGCCTGAGCACTGGCGCGGCCTATAGCTGGCATCGCGCCGATGTGAAACGCGATCTGCAATACGGCAACGTCAGCGCCAAACAGAAAACCAAGGTTGATGCTGCCACCACTCAAGTGTTCGGTGAAGCGGCCTATCGACTGCACCTGCAACCGTTGGCGCTGGAGCCGTTCGCCAACCTCGCTTATGTGCATCTGGACAGCGAAGGCTTCACCGAGAAGGGCGACGCAGCCGCGCTGAAAAGCTCCGGCGATCAGCGTGATGCAGTGCTGAGCACCCTCGGTGTGCGGGCGATCAAGACCTTCAACCTGGCGAATCAGCAGTCACTGGATGTCAGCGGCCACCTCGGCTGGCAGCACAGCCTGAGCGACATCGAATCTGAACAGCATCTGCGCTTTGCCAGCGGTGGCACGCCGTACTCGGTGGAGAGTTCAGCACTGGTACGCGATGCCGCGCTGGTCGGCGTGCAGGCCAGTCTGGCCTTGAGCAAGGACGTGCGGGTCAACCTTGATTACAACGGACAACTGGCCAGTCGCGAGAAGAGCCACGGCGTTGGCTTGAGCCTCAACTGGCAGTTCTGATTGAACGTCCCACTGTAGGAGCTGCCGCAGGCTGCGATCTTTTGACTTTGATTTTTAAAGGCAAGATCAAAAGATCGCAGCCTGCGGCAGCTCCTACAGGGGGAGATGTTCGCTAGCTGAACACAGACGGATTTTTCGCAACATCATTAAGGAAGGTCGCTGGATGAATAAGAATAAAACCCCCGCGCAAACGGGTGGCCGCTTTGCCCTGAAAACGCTGACGTGCGCCGTGTTGTGTGCACTCGGTACCGCACACGCGGCGTCTTACGTGGAAAACGGTCGCACAGGCGATCCGTCAAGTTGGCGCAGTGCCGAGTTTCAGGCCGACTGGGGGCTGAGGGCCATCGGTGCCGATCACGCTTACGCCGCGGGCTACACCGGCAAAGGCGTCAAGCTGGGGATCTTCGATCAGCCGGTCTACGCCGCGCACCCGGAGTTTTCCGGCAGCAATAAAGTCATCACCCTGGTCACCAGCGGCATTCGCGAATACACCGACCCCTACATCCCGGTCAAAGCCGGGGATGCGTTCCGTTATGACGGTTCGCCCTCGGTCGGCTTCGACGGCAAACTCGGCGCCCACGGCACCCACGTCGGCGGCATTGCCGCAGGCAGTCGAGATGGCGGGCCGATGCACGGCGTAGCCTTCGGCGCGCAAATCATCAGCGCCGACAACGGCGACCCGGGCCCGGAAGACGGCATCGTTCGCGGCAACGACGGTGCGGTGTACAAGGCCGGTTGGGACGCGCTGATCGCCAGTGGCGCGCGGATCATCAACAACAGTTGGGGCATCGGCATCACCGACCGTTTCGACCTCGGTGGCCGCGACCCGGCGTATCCACACTTCACCGTCAACGACGCGCAAGTGCAGTTCAACGAGATCCGCACGCTGCTCGGCACCAAACCCGGCGGCGCCTACGACGGTGCGATCGCCGCAGCGCGCAGCGGTATCGTGACGATCTTCGCCGCCGGCAACGACTACAACCTGAACAACCCGGACGCCATCGCCGGCCTCGGCTATTTCGTCCCGGAGATCGCGCCGAACTGGATCACCGTCGCCGCGTTACAGCAGAACCCGGATCTGGCCAGCGCCAATCCGTACATCATGAGTACGTTCTCCTCGCGTTGCGGCTACACCGCGAGCTTCTGCGTTTCGGCGCCGGGCACGAAAATCTACAGCGCGATCATCGAAGGCACTAACGCCGACAACCTCACCACCGGCTACAAAAATTACAACGGCACCTCGATGGCCGCACCACACGTGGCCGGTTCCATGGCGGTGCTGATGGAGCGCTTCCCGTACATGACCGGCGATCAGGTCGCCACAGTCTTGCGCACTACCGCCACCGACCTCGGCGCACCGGGCATCGACGCCTTGTACGGCTGGGGCATGATCAACCTGCGCAAAGGCATTGATGGCCCGGCGATGTTCGTCACCGAGCAGGATATTCCTGAAGAGTTCCGCATTCAGGGGGCCTACGGTTCCGGCCAGTTCGTTGCGGATCTGCCAGGCA
The DNA here is from genome assembly GCF_002813455.1 of Pseudomonas baetica. Classification (NCBI taxonomy): domain Bacteria; kingdom Pseudomonadati; phylum Pseudomonadota; class Gammaproteobacteria; order Pseudomonadales; family Pseudomonadaceae; genus Pseudomonas; species Pseudomonas baetica. The sequence goes on from NZ_PHHE01000001.1 coordinate 1,951,864, forward strand.
TCGGCGCGATCATTGATCAAGGCAAACCCACCGAACGCGTGTGCAACGACATCACTTGTGGCCTCGATACCTGGCGCAACGACATTTCCGGTCACGGCGGTTTGACCAAGCAAGGCATTGGTACGCTGGTGATGACCGGTAACAACAGCTACAGCGGCCCGACCCTGGTCAATCAGGGCCGTCTGGCCATCAACGGTTCGCTCGCTTCGGCAGTGACGGTCAATGACAGCGGGATTCTCGGCGGTAATGGTCGCATCGGCGCGCTGGCGGTGAAAAGCGGCGGCACCGTGGCACCGGGCAATTCCATTGGCACCCTGAACGTGGCAGGGGATGTGACCTTCGAGCGCGGTTCGACCTACGCGGTAGAAGTGTCGCCAACCAGCAGCGACAAGATTGTTGCCGGTGGCAAAGCGCTGATTGATGGCGCCACCGTCAGTCTGTCGCTGGAAAACAGCCCGACACTACTGACCACCACGCAAGTGAAAAGCCTGCTCGGCACTCAGTTCAACATCCTGCAAGCGGCCGGCGGCATCGAGGGGCAATTCGGGCAAGTACTGCCGGACTATGCCTTCCTTGGCGGCACGCTGGCCTACTCGGCCGCTGGCATTGAGCTTGAGGTCGGTCGCAACGGTGCTTCTTTCGCCAGTGTCGGTCTGACGCCCAATCAACGGGCGGTCGGTGCCGCTGCCGAGGCTTTGGGGGCCGGCAACGCGCTGTTCGAAACCCTGCTGTTATCGCCAAACGCCGCGTCGGCGCAACAAGCCTTCCAGCAGTTGTCCGGCGAAATTCACCCGGCCATTGGCACTATGTTGGTCAACGACAGCCGCTACCTGCGTGAAGCGGTGGGCGAGCGTCTGCGCGAGCGTGATCTGTTCAACGCTAACGCACCCACCGATGACCGCAGCAATGCCTGGGTCAAGGTCCTGGGTTCGTGGGGCAAGAGCGATGGCGGGCATAAAAATGCCGACTCCAACAGTTCCATCGGCGGGTTGCTGGCGGGGGTTGACGGTTTGATCGCTGAAGATACGCGCCTGGGTTTCGTTACCGGTTATAGCGACAGCTCGCTGAGCATGGGCAGTGGCACGCATTCGTCGGCGTCCGTCGACAGCTACCACCTGGGTGCATACCTGGGCCATCAGATCGATGCATTGCGCTTGACCGCTGGTGCGGCTTACAGCTGGCATCGCGTGGATGTGAAACGTGATCTGCAGTTCGGCGATGTCAGCGGCAAGCAGAAAACCAAGCACGATGCGGCGACCACCCAGGTGTTCACCGAAGCGGCTTACGACCTGGGCCTGCAACCGATGAATCTGGAGCCGTTCGCCAATTTGTCGTACGTACATTTGAACACCGACAGCTTCACCGAGAAGGGTGATGCGGCGGCGCTCAAGGGCGGTGAAGACAACCGCGATGTGGTGCTGTCGACCCTGGGCGTTCGCGCCAAACGCACCTTCGCGCTGTCGGAAAAACATCAGCTGGAACTGGGCACATCCCTGGGCTGGCAGCACAACCTGAGCGGTGTCGATGCCGACAGCCATCTGGCCTTCGCCAATGGCAACAGCGCCTACACCGTGCAGAGTGTGTCGATGGATCGTGATGCCGCGGTGGTCGGCGTGCGCGCCGGGTTGGCGCTCAATCGCGATGTCCGGGTCAACCTGGACTACAACGGGCTGATCGGTTCGAACGAGAAAGACCACGGTGTGGGTCTGACGCTCGACTGGCAGTTCTAAAGGAGCACTGGCAGTTCCCCAGGGAACTGCCAGTCCTGACTTGAAGGAAGAGAGAGCACAACATGGGACTGTTCGATTACAAAAATGCCGATGGCAAAGCGTTATACAGCGACGCGATCGCCCTGACGCTGTACGCCTACACGCCGACCGGGCAAGCCTTGCCGGGCACCGCCTGGAAGCCGGTCACCGCGACGGCGCTGGGTTATCAGGGCAAGGTTGGGCCGCAGGGCACGTTCTTCGGCGAGAAGGACGGCTTCACCAGCGCCGAGGCTGAAGTGCTGGGCAAGTACGACGCCGCCGGCAAGTTGATCGGGATCGGCGTTGCCTTTCGGGGCACGGGTGGGCTGGGTTACAGCGACACCTTCGGCGACCTGAAAAACAACCTGCTGGCGGCCATCGGGCCGTCGGATTACGCGACTGACTACGCGAAAAACGCCTTCGACAATTTGCTCAAGGCTGTCGCGGCGTTTTCCATTGCCCACGGAATCGCGGCCAAGGACGTGCTGATCAGCGGCCACAGCCTCGGCGGTCTCGGGGTCAACAGCGTGGCTGAACTCAGCGCGAGCAACTGGGGCGGCTTTTTCAAGGACGCCAACTACGTGTCGTTTGCTTCGCCGACCCAGAGCAGCACCGGCAACAACGTGTTGAACATTGGGTACGAAAACGATCCGGTGTTCCGTGTGCTCGACGGCACCACGTTCAGTACCGCATCGATGGGCAAACACGACAAGCCGCACGATTCGACCACCGACAACATCGTCAACTTCACCGACAACTACGCATCCACCGCGCAGAACCTGGTGCCGTTCAGCATCGCCAATCCGCTGAACTGGTCGGCCCACAGTTCGCTTGGCTATGCCGACGGCTTGAACCGGGTGATCGATTCGACGTTCTACAACCTGACCCACAAGGACTCGACCATTGTCGTGTCCGATCTGGAGGAGGCGTCCCGGGGGAAAACCTGGGTCGAGGACTTGGGGCGCAGCGGCGAACCGCACACCGGCAGCACCTTCATCATCGGTACGCAAAGCAGCGACTGGCTCAAGGGCGGGGCGGGCAACGACTTCCTTGAAGGCCTGGGCGGCGATGACCGTTTCCGTGATGACGGTGGCTACAACATCTTGCTCGGCGGCCAGGGTCACAACACCTTCGACTTGCAGAAGCCGTTGCAGAACTTCAGCTTCGCCAACGACGGTGACGGCACCCTGTACGTGCGCGACGCCTACGGTGGTATCAGCATGACCCGCGACATTGGCGCGCTGGTGAGCAAGGAGTCGGGGTGGAGCAGCAAGGAGATCACCTGGGGCGTGACGACCAAGGGGTTGACCAATGGCAACGAGCTGACCCAGTACAACCACTCGCTCAGCGGCGACGGCTACGGCAACGCCCTGCACGCCACGGCCGACGGTGACTGGCTGTTCGGGCTGGGTGGCGACGACAAGCTGGTCAGCGACAAGGGCCATGTGACCTTCGTCGGGGGCGCGGGTAACGACGTGATGACGGCGGTGGGTGGCAACAACACCTTCCTGTTCAGCGGTGCGTTCGGGTTTGATGCCATCAACGGCTATCAAGGCAGCGACAAACTGGTGTTCATGGGCGTCGAAGGCGCGGGGCAGGGCTACGACTACAAGCAGCATGCTGCGCAGTCCGGCGGCGATACCGTGCTGAAGATTGGCGAGTTTGCCGTGACGCTGGTTGGGGTCGGAGTGGCTAACCTGTCGGACGCAAGTTTCGTGTTCGCCTAGATCCAAATGTGGGAGCGAGCCTGCTCGCGAAAGCGATGTGTCAGCAATACAAATGTTGACTGACACTCCTTCTTCGCGAGCAGGCTCGCTCCCACAGTAAAAGCAGTAAGTAGTTTTGAAATGCTCCGGGGCGTCCCCGTGGGGCGCCCTGGCTGTGAGCTATCTCTGACAATTCCAACAAAAGAGAGGCAATAGCGATGGGTGTGTATGACTACAAAAATCTCAGTACAACCGATTCCAAGGCGTTGTTCAGTGATGCCATGGCGATCGCGCTGTATTCCTACCACAACCTCGATAACGGCTTTGCTGCCGGGTATCAGCACAACGGCTTCGGCCTCGGCCTGCCGGCCACGCTGGTTACCGCACTTCTCGGTGGTACCGATTCCCAAGGGGTGATCCCCGGTGTTCCGTGGAACCCCGACTCAGAAAAACTCGCCCTCGACGCGGTGAAAAAGGCCGGTTGGACCCCGATCACCGCTTCGCAACTGGGCTATGACGGCAAGACTGACGCGCGCGGAACCTTCTTTGGCGAGAAGGCCGGTTACACCAGCGCGCAAGTGGAAATCCTCGGCAAATATGACGCCCAAGGCCACCTCACCGAACTGGGCATTGCCTTTCGCGGCACCAGCGGCCCGCGCGAGAACCTGATCCTCGATGCCATCGGCGACGTGATCAACGACCTGCTCGCCGCGTTCGGCCCCAAGGATTACGCCAAGAACTATGTCGGCGAAGCCTTCGGCAATCTGCTCGACGACGTGGTGGCGTTCGCCAGGGCCAACGGCCTCAGCGGTAAAGACGTGCTGGTCAGCGGCCATAGCCTCGGCGGCCTTGCGGTCAACAGCATGGCCGACTTGAGCGGCGGCAAGTGGGGCGGGTTCTTCAACGATTCCAACTACATTGCCTACGCCTCGCCAACCCAAAGCAGTACCGACAAGGTGCTCAACGCAGGCTACGAAAACGACCCGGTGTTCCGCGCGCTCGACGGTTCGACCTTCACCGGTGCCTCGGTCGGCGTCCACGACGCGCCCAAGGAATCGGCCACCGACAACATCGTCAACTTCAACGATCACTACGCCTCGACGGCGTGGAACCTGCTGCCGTTCTCGATCCTCAACATCCCGACCTGGATCTCGCACCTGCCGACCGCGTACGGCGACGGTATGAACCGGATAATCGAGTCAAAATTCTACGATCTGACCAGCAAGGACTCGACGATCATCGTCGCCAACCTGTCGGACCCGGCGCGGGCCAACACCTGGGTGCAGGACCTCAACCGCAACGCCGAAACCCACAAGGGCAGCACCTTCATCATCGGCAGCGACAGCAATGACCTGATCCAGGGGGGTGGCGGCAGTGACTACCTTGAAGGCCGCGCCGGCAACGACACTTTCCGCGACAGTGGTGGCTACAACGTCATACTCGGCGGGCAGGGCAGCAATACGCTGGACTTGCAGAAGTCGGTGAACAGCTTCGACTTCGCCAATGACGGCGCCGGCAATCTGTACATCCGCGATGCCAACGGCGGGATCAGCATCACCCGCGACATCGGCGCCATCGTCACCCGGGAGCCGGGTTTCCTCTGGGGGTTGTTCAAGGATGACGTGACCCACAGCGTCACGGCCAGCGGCTTGAAGGTCGGTAACAATCTCACGGCCTACGAGTCGAGCGTGAAGGGCGGCAGCGGCGCCGACACGCTCAAGGCACATGCCGGCGGCGACTGGCTGTTTGGTCTGGATGGCAACGATCACTTGATTGGCGGCGCGGGCAACGACGTGTTTGTCGGCGGTGCCGGCAATGACCTGATCGAGTCGGGGGGCGGGGCGGATACGTTCCTGTTCAACGGTGCGTTTGGGCAGGACCGGGTGGTCGGTTACACGTCCAATGACAAACTGGTGTTTCTCGGCGTGCAGGGTGTTTTGCCGGCGGAGGACTTCCGCGCCCATGCCGCGACCGTTGGACAGGATACGGTGCTGACGTTTGGCAACGACTCGGTGACGTTGGTCGGGGTGTCGCTGAATAGCCTGAGTACTGATGGTGTTGTGATCGCCTGATGTTGATGGGGTGCCGGTAAGGGCCCTTTCGCGAGCAGGCTCGCTCCCACAGGGGATTTGTAAACGACACAGATCCAGTGTGGGAGCGAGCCTGCTCGCGAAGAACGATAACTCGGCTTTAAAAGTGACTCATAAGCCACGACCTGACTCAAACCCCTGCGAAAACAGCAAATGCGGCCTAAAGCCAGCACGTGCGCACACGTTCTATAGCTAGCCGCCATTGAGTACAGGAGATTCAAACGTGAAAGGTTTCAAGAGGTCTGTCGGGGTTGTGGGACTGGCGCTGTTATCGGCCAATGCCTGGGCCGATCTGCCTCAAAGCTCGATTCTGAGCCGTTACGGAGTGACCACCGATCAACTGCCCAGCCCGGCCAAAACCGAGGCGGTGGAACCGGTCGAAGAGAAAAGCCTTTTTCAGATTCAGCCGGAACAGCCGTTCGTGACCTTCCGGCTGGGCGACGATAAAAAGCCGCAACCTACCGGCAATCTAAGCATCGACCGTATGGCGCAGCAGGACTATGAACGTTGCCAGCGCTTGCAGGGCGAAGTCGCCCGGCGGGGTGGAACGTCCTTGCGTTGCGACGGCAGCATTCCAGGCATGCCTGTCAATCAATGATGTTTTTGTAGGCGCTGCCGAAGGCTGCGATCTTTTGATCTTGAACTTGCAAACCAAAGGATCGCAGCCTTCGGCAGCGCCTACAGGGGTACTGCTTCGTCAGTCTTCCTTGCGCACCGTGGCCACTTCATCGGCCCGCACTTTCACCTTGGCGCCGGAAATATCCTCGAACTCATAGAAGCCGTCGTCGGTTTTGGTCTTCGGCATGTCCTTGGTCAAATACTGGGTGCCGTTCTGCAGGGTAACCACGGTTTGCGTCGAGCAACCGCTCAACGCCAGCAGGGCAGCTACCGCCAACGGGATGCCCAGCGTCTTGATTTTCATACCCACGTCTAATTCCTCATTCGCTGTGATACCGAGCATTGTCGGTGTTCTAACGCGGTTGGTGCCATAGCGCCGGAAAAAGTTCGATGGGCCGGTGAAAAAATGCCATTGATCTTTTTCCGTTTGCGCCGGGCAGGGCAGAGCTGGTATCTGTACGCATAACCAGTACTCGCTCGCCATGGCCTTGAATTCCTGTGACTGCCAATCCCCTCGACGATCCGTTCTACTACCTTAACAACTTTGAGCAAGTGCTTGATTGGCTTGAGCTTCGCTATGCCGATGTGATGAGTGAAGCAGAACATGCCTTCATCCGCGACTTCAAGGCGTTACCGCGAGCCTCGCAGGGTTTGCTGGTACGCATGGTGATGCGCAAGGGCCTGCATTTTCGTGCCGGCAAGCTCAACTACGCGGAAATCGGTGACATCGCCCAGGCGGCGCAACCGCTGCTGGATCAGGGCTGGATCGACGAACACGCGCCCCTGTCGATTGCCGAGCTGTTCGATGTATTGCTCAAGGCCGAAATCCTGCAAGCCTTCGCAGCCTTTATCGAGCAGCCCAAGGGCCGCAAGGATGACTGGCTGCCGCTGCTGGCCGAGCATTTCTGCGAGCCGCAACCCTTGCGTGACTGGGCGCCGGCGTTGAATGATCGACTGTTCAGCCTGACCATCATGGACCTGTGCGACCGCTTGCGTTTGATGTTCTTCGGCAATCTTTACCAGGACTGGTCAGAGTTCGTGCTCGCCGACCTTGGCATCTTCACCTATGAAAAAGTCCAGTTCTGCGCCGATTCCCGAGGCTTGCGCAGCCGCGACGACGTCGACGCCTGCCTGTTTCTGCACCATTGCCAATTGCGTTTCGAGGCTGGCGAAGCGATTGACAGCATCGTTGAGCAGGTCAGCGCCTTGCAGTTCGCCAATCCCTGGCTGCAGCGTCGACGCGACAAGGTGCTGTTCCAGATCGCCCAGTACTGTGAGCGCATCACCGAGTTTGCCCTGGCCCTGAGCATCTACCGGACTTGCGCTTATCCCGGCGCCCGATTGCGGACGATCCGCGTCCTGGAACGTTGTGGTGAATACTCGCTGGCACTGGAACTCGGAACCCAGGCCGAACAGGCCCCGCAAAGCGCCACCGAACACCAAGGCCTGCAACGCATCTTGCCGCGCCTGCGGCGCAAACTCGGTGGCCCACCGCTCAAACGCGCCACGCCGCGCCCGGTGGAACGTCTCGACCTGCATTTGCCGCGCACCGATCCGGCGCTGTCGGTGGAGTTTTATGTGCAGGCGCATCTGCACGCTGACGATGGCCCCGTGCACTACGTCGAGAACAGCCTGATCAACTCACTGTTTGGCCTGCTGTGCTGGCCGGCGATTTTCGCGCCGTTGCCGGGGGCGTTTTTCCACCCGTTCCAGCGCGGGCCGGTGGACCTGCTCAATGAAGACTTCCAGCAACGTCGCGCCGAACTGTTCAACGCCTGCCTCGCCGAACTCGATGATGGTCGCTATGCCGACACTATCCGCGAGCGGTTCGCCGCCAAGTGGGGCGTGCAGTCGCCGTTCGTGTTCTGGGGCGCAATGAATGAAGCGTTGCTTGAGCAAGCACTGGCGTGTCTACCCGCCGAACATCTCAAGCACTGGTTCCAGCGCCTGTTGCTCGATATCAAGGCCAATCGCGCCGGCATGCCCGACCTGATCCAGTTCTGGCCGCAGCACAAAACCTACCGGATGATCGAAGTCAAAGGCCCCGGCGACCGCCTGCAGGACAATCAATTGCGCTGGCTGGAGTTCTGCCACGAACATCAGATGCCGGTGGCCGTGTGTTACGTGCAATGGGCGGAGCAGAGCGCGTGAGTTACAGCATTGCAGTGCGGGCGCTGTGTGAGTTCACCGCCAAGACCGGCGACCTCGACCTGCGGTTCACGCCATCGCCGACGGCACTCGAAGGCATTGCCGGTCATCGCACCGTGGCCTCGCGGCGTAACGAGAAGTACCAGAGCGAAGTGGCGCTGGAAGGTGAGTTTCGCCAGTTGAAGGTCAAGGGCAGGGCGGACGGCTACGATCCCGGGCAAAACTGCCTGGAAGAAGTCAAAACCTATCGCGGCGACCTGAGCAAGCAACCGGCCAATCACCGGCAGTTGCACTGGGCGCAGGCGAAGGTCTATGGCTGGCTGATGTGCCGCAAGCTGGAGCTGGAACACATCAATCTGGCGCTGGTGTATTTCGACATCGTCAGTGAGAAGGAAACCTGTCTGGTCGAGGCGTTCAGCGCTGAAGCCTTGCAGGTTTTTTTCGAGCAGCAATGCGCTTTGTTCCTGTATTGGGCCGAGCAGGAAATGGCCCACCGCGAGGCACGCAATCTGGCCGCGCAGCAACTGGCCTTTCCCCACGCAGACTTTCGCCCCGGTCAGCGGCATTTGGCCGAATCGGTGTTCAAGGCAATCACTACCGGTCGTTGCCTGATGGCGCAGGCGCCGACCGGCATCGGCAAAACGCTGGGTACGTTGTTCCCCATGCTCAAGGCCTTGGCGCCGCAGCAACTGGACAAGGTGTTTTTCCTTACGGCCAAGACACCGGGACGTAAACTGGCGCTGGATGCCAGTCAGGTGTTGTTCAAGCAATCGCCAGACTTGCCGCTGCGTGTGCTGGAGATGGTCGCCCGGGACAAGGCCTGCGAGCATCCGGACAAGGCGTGCCACGGTGAATCCTGCCCGTTGGCCCAAGGCTTTTATGATCGCCTGCCCGCCGCCCGTGAAGCAGCCAGTCGCATCCATTTGCTCGATCAGGCCGCGATGCGTGAGGTCGCCGCGCAACACACGGTGTGTCCTTATTACCTGAGCCAGGAAATGGCCCGCTGGGCTGACGTGGTGGTCGCCGACTACAACTATTACTTCGATTTCAGCGCGCTGCTGTTCGGTCTTGCCCAGCTCAATCAGTGGAAAGTCGCGGTGCTGGCGGACGAGGCGCACAACCTCGTCGAGCGCGGGCGGCAGATGTACAGCGCCAGTCTTGATCAGGCCACGCTGGGCAATGTGCGCAAAACGGCGCCCCAAGCGCTGAAAAAGTCGCTGCAACGGGTCAACCGTGAATGGAATGCGCTGCATGCGCCGCAACTGGCGGCGTATCAGGCTTACGACAAAGCCCCGGAAAAGCTCCTTCAGGCAATTTCCCTGTGTTGCTCAGCCATTGGCGATTACCTCAATGATCACCCGCAAGGGCTCGACAGTGGCTTGCAGAACGTCTACTTCGACCTGCTGCAATTCGGTCGGGTGGCAGAGCTGTACGACGAGCATTACCTGTTCGACATCAGCAAACGCGACCTCGATCGCAAGCGCCCACTGTCGCAACTGTGCCTGCGCAACGTGGTGCCTGCCGCCTTCATCGGCCCGCGCCTGAAGGCGGCACGCAGCAGCGTGCTGTTTTCCGCCACGCTGAGCCCGCGCAACTATTACGCCGACTTGCTGGGCACGCCGGCCGACACGGTCTGGATCGACGTCGAATCACCGTTCAGTGCCGAACAATTGCAGGTGCAGATCGTCAGCCGCATCTCGACGCGGTTCAATCATCGACAGGCGTCGCTGGAACCCATCGTCGACCTGATCGCCCGCCAGTTCAGTGAACGGCCGGGCAATTATCTGGCGTTCTTCAGCAGCTTCGATTACCTGCAACAGGTGGCGACTTTATTAGCCCAACGGCATCCGCACATTACCCTGTGGCAACAATCGCGGGGGATGGACGAAGGGGCGCGGCAGGCGTTTCTCGATCAGTTCACCGCCGACAGCCAGGGTGTGGGCTTCGCGGTGCTGGGCGGCGCATTTGGTGAAGGCATTGACCTGCCCGGTGCGCGCTTGATTGGCGCATTCATTGCCACGCTTGGCCTGGCGCAACTGAACCCGGTCAATGAACAGTTGAAGCGGCGCATGGCAGCGATTTTCGGTGCCGGTTATGACTACACCTATCTGTATCCCGGCGTGCAGAAAGTGGTGCAGGCCGCCGGCCGGGTGATTCGCACGCGTGAGGATCGCGGCGTGGTGATGCTGATCGACGACCGCTTTGCCGAGAGCCGGATCAAACAGCTCCTGCCGCGCTGGTGGGCGATCAATCACGAAGCGGTCCCTCAATTTGCCGGATTGCCGCATACTTGCGCTCATGAAAATGGCCGGTGAGCGTAATGAGCAATAAACACAAGACCGCTGCAATCGAAGAGATGCGCTTTCGGTTGTTGATCGATGCGGTGGTCGACTATGCGATCTACATGATCGACCCGGATGGCATCATCACCAGCTGGAACTCCGGTGCCAAACGTTTCAAGGGTTATGAAGAGGCGGAAATCCTCGGCGAGCATTTTTCGCGCTTTTATACCGCTGAAGATCGCGCGGCCGGTCTGCCGCAACGCGCGCTCGATACCGCGATCCGCGAGGGTCGGTTCGAGGGCGAAGGCTGGCGGGTGCGCAAGGACGGCAGCAATTTCTGGTGCCACGTGGTGATCGATCCGATCATTGCCCCCGATGGCGAATTGCTCGGCTACGCCAAGATCACCCGCGACCTCACCGACCGCAAAATGGCCGAGGAAACCCTCAAGCAAAGCGAACAGCAGTTTCGCCTGCTGGTGCAGGGCGTTACCGATTACGCAATCTACATGCTCAGCCCCGAGGGCCTGGTCAGCAACTGGAACCAGGGCGCCCAGCGCATCAAGGGCTATCTGCCGGAAGAGATCATCGGTCAGCACTTTTCGATTTTCTATACCGCCGAAGACCGTGAACTGGGCGAGCCGCAACGGGCGCTGGAGATTGCCACCCGCGAAGGCCGCTTCGAGAAAAAGAGCTGGCGCGTGCGCAAGGACGGCACTCGATTCATGGCCCATGTGGTGGTCGATGCCATTCGCGGGGAAACCGGCACCTTGCTCGGTTTTGCCAAGATCACTCGTGACGTCACCGAAGCCCATCAGGCGCAACAAGCACTGGAAAACACCCGTGAGGCGTTGTTCCAGGCGCAGAAGATGCAGGCCATCGGTCAACTCAGCGGCGGCATCGCCCATGATTTCAATAACCTGCTGATGGTGATTCTCGGCAACCTTGAAATCGTGCAAAAGCGCATTGGCGACGACCCGAAAATCACCCGTCTGCTGGAAAACGCCACGCAAGGCGCTTTACGCGGTGTATCACTGACCCAACGCATGCTCGCGTTCGCTCGCCGTCAGGAACTGAAGACCGAATCCGTCGATATCCCGCAACTGGTACAAGGCATCACCGGGCTGCTGCGCAGCTCGATGGGGCCGGGGATTCGCATCGAGACACGGTTTCCCGAAGACCTTGAGCCGGTCCTCGCCGACAGCAACCAACTGGAACTGGCGTTACTCAACCTCGCCACCAACGCCCGCGACGCCATGCCTGACGGTGGCTGCGTGATCATCAGTGCAGAGCCGCAGGTCGTGCTCGAACTCGCTCATACCGATCTGGCGGCGGGCCGTTACGTTTGCCTCAGCCTGACTGACAGCGGTGAAGGCATGGACGCGCACACGCTGGCCTTGGCCAAAGACCCGTTTTTCACCACCAAAGGCGTGGGCAAAGGCACCGGGCTGGGCTTGTCGATGGTCCATGGTTTTATCGAGCAACTCGGTGGCCGCTTCATCCTCAAAAGCGAGCGGGCGCACGGCACCACCGCTCAATTGTGGATACCGGTGGCCGTCGAAGGCGCAGCGGCCAGGTCTTTGTACCTGCCCGTTGAAGCGGTTGCGGTGCCAAGGCTCAGCGTGCTGGTCGTCGACGATGACACGCTGGTGATGAACAGCACCATTCTGCTGCTCGAAGACCTCGGCCATCGCGTGGTCAGCGCCACTTCGGGCAATGCGGCGCTGGCGCTGTTCGATCAGGGCGAAGTCATCGACCTGATGATCACCGACATGGCCATGCCGCAGATGAGTGGCGCGCAACTGGCCCACGCCGTGCGTCTGCTCAAGCCCGATCTGCCGATCATCCTCGCCACCGGTTACGCCGACCGTCTGGAAGGCTTTGCGGCGCAATTGCCGCGTCTACCCAAACCGTTTACTCAGCTCAATCTGGTGGAAATCATCGCCCAGTCGATGAAAGGCCCAAGGGGGACATCCGGCTGAACTTGTCGGTCGCGGGGTCCTTCTAAACGGTTTCCCTGCCTCGGAGCGTACGCCTCGTGCCTCGCATATTGACCCAGCCAATGGCTGACGAAACCCTCACCGAACACGACGCCAAGATGTTCGGCTCGCCCAAGGAGCGGCTGGATTTCTATCGTCGGGAGATCCAGTACGAAACCAGCATTCTGGCCAATCGCACCGACGCCTATCTGGCGGCGCAGTCTTTTCTGGTGATTGCCTTTGCATCGTGCATGTCCAACCTCAACCCGGAGTGGGGCAAGTTGTTCACGTTGGTGGTGCCGCCGTTCCTGGCGTTACTGGGACTGCTCAGTTCGCTCAATGCCTGGCCAGGGATTCGCGCCGCGTATGACATCATCGATCACTGGCATTTCAAGCAGAGTCATTTGCTGCACAGCGAGCCGCTGATGGGCCTGGCCTATGACGAGTCGCCGCTGTTCAGCGAGACGGAGTCGAGCCACAAGGGGTATCGCAAGTCGCTGCTGTTTTCGGTGCGCACGCCGTGGATCTTTGCGACGTTCTGGGTGATGTTGGGGAGTTATGCGGTGTTTATTCAGGTGACGAATCCGGGCGGCTGAACGCTGGCCCTTCTGGCAAGAACCCCCCTGTAGGCGCTGCCGAAGGCTGCGATCTTTTGACGTTGATCGTTCCCACGCTCTGCGTGGGAATGCATCCGCGGACGCTCTGCGTCCCAAACCAGAGTCAAAAGATCGCAGCCTGCGGCAGCGCCTACAGTGGGGTAAAAATCTGTCCCCTTAAGCGTTAGCTCGGCAACTCCAGATAATTCAGCACCCGGTTCACCGCCAGTTCCCCCAGCATGATCAGTTGCGCAATCCCCAACACCGTCCGGCGCTGCGGTGCGGGCAGCAGGCGGGCGAAGTCGTGGGCGATGGTCTTGGCCGATGCGAGTGTTTCGAAGGCATCGAGCAGCAATTCCTCGTTTTTGGTGTCCGCGGTCGCGGCATACATCCCGCGGGTTTTACGCGGCGGCGTGGAGCCGGGCGGGCAGAGGTAATGGTCGAGGGCGCGGTCGGCGGCTTCGTGGAGCTTTTTTGAATCGAGGGATTCGTAGGGGGAGGCGGGGTCGATTTCGGGTGGGTTGGGTGTTGGTTTTATCATGGTGCAACTCCTTGAGAAATGGAGTCGTCAGCCATCGCTGCTAAACGAAGAGGGTGGCGGCTGTACGCGGGTTAGCAGACCAGGCTCAAGGATCCCGGCGCACCGAAGTGCCCCACGTAAAGCCGCCATATCGTAGAGGCGGGATAACGTGCCTTGAAATTTGCCGGGCTGCTAAACCCGATCACTGAACAGTCAGCGACCGACCCACAATAGAACCCGCCCCCAAGGCGCACAAGCCGGCGGATTCTGGCGTAGCTGTAGGCAAAGGCGCAAGGTTTTGTAGCCTGCGAGAGTGTCTGGATTTGTCTGTTAAACATCGCTGTTTAAAGGCGCAGATAACGGTTAATGCCATGAGGTCATACGCCCGGCAATACTGATAGCCCATCACTCGGTTGTTTCAAGCTGGCGCCGCAACCCCTGCGAATTTTGCACCGACATCGGAATCGGCGGGAAATCCTCGTTCAACACACACAAATGCTCGATCGCATCGGCAAACTTCACATCGGCTTTGCGGCGTAACGCCCGGTAGTGCTCAAACAGTTCGAGGTCCAGTTGCCCGGTTTCGAGTAATTCGTGGGCCGCACGATTCAGCGCCTGCGCCTCTTCGAACAATTGACGATTGCGTTCCAGGGCCAAAGCCCTGCAAGCCTTGATTTGCGCAGGAGTCGAGCATTCTTTCATGACCGTAACCTTAAGTTTTCAAGGATTCCTTTTCATAGGCTTGTCGCCGCAGGGGAACCGAACCTGCCGGACCCCGTCGGACAGGGCCGGCGGGGGGGTTATGGTTGTGACCGTCGACGATTGCGCAGCGATCCATTTTTTTTCGGAAGAATTTCTAGCGCTGTTGATTCTTGCGTTTTTCATAACGGGCAAGAATCGGTTGGGTGCTGATGCCGTGCAGCAAAATGCTCAGTGCCACCACGGACAGCGTGATGTCGGTACACAGCGTCGCCACCGAATCACTCAGGCCATGGTTCAAGGCATAAAACAAATAGAAAAGACTGCCGATCCCGCGAATGCCGAACCAGCCGATCAACAACCGTTGGCGCCCCTCAAGCAAAGATCCCCACGGCATCAGCGTTACGCAAACCGGGCGAATCACGCAGAACAACACGCCACCGACCAACAACGCGCGCCAGTCCCAGTGCGTCACCAGCAGCACGCCGAGCAGCGTCACCAGAAACACTTCCATGGCCCGTTCGACGAGACCACCAAAGGACAGCATGTCGCCCATCATGATCCCGGCGGCGACCTGACTGTCCTGCAGTCGTTCGGTATCGCCATGCACCGCGTGTTGCGGTTCGACGTTCTGATGACCCACCACCGGTTGCACCAGATGTTCAGCGGGCGGCTCGCTGGCACCGGTGGAACTCACTTCCACTTGACGCAGGCCAAGTCCGGCAGCGAAGACCGACAGGAACCCATAACCACCGATGGATTCAGCCACCACATAGGCCAGGGCGATCAGCGCCAAGGCCAGATAGTCGTTGGGGCTCAGGGTGCTGTCGTCGTTGCGCAGGCGCATGGACAGCGTCAAACGTCCGATGCCGCGGCCCATCCAGTAACCGCTCAGCAGCCCGGCGGGCACGGCCCACAACAGGGCGTGCATAACCCAGCTCAGCCACAGGCCGGGATGCCCGGAGCCGTCGAGCATCAACATGCCAAGCAGCACAAAGGGGAAGGCGATCCCGTCATTGAGGCCTGCCTCGCCGGACAGGCCAAAGCGCACACTGTCGACATCCCGCGCATCGTTGACCTGCACCAGCGCCGCGAGCACCGGGTCAGTGGGCGCCAGAATGGCGCCGATCAACAGCGACGGTCCCCACGGCAGTTGCAAGCCCCAGTGCAGCAACGCGCATACGCCGACGATGGTCAGCACCATCACCGGCCCAGCGAGGCCGAACGCGATTCGCCAGCGTTTATCGCGCAGGGGCAAACGCAATTTCAGGCCACAGACGAACAACGAAAACAGCACCGCCACTTCCGTCAGGTGCTCCATCCACACCGAGGCGCTATCAACAGACAGTTTCAGCAGATCGAGGCCGCCGGGACCGATGCCGATCCCCAGCAACAGGCACACGGCCGAGGTGGTGACCGGCATCCAGCGCAGGTACGACGAGGTCAGTGCCAGGGTCAGCAGCACCGCGCCAAGCACCGCAACCCAGACGACAAAGGTCATGACTCACCGCCGGCTGATGCTTCAGGTATGGGAAGCCGCCCGGTCGGCGGCTTCAGTTTTTTATCGCAAACGGTCACAGCATCGGTTTGCCGCCGGTCACGCCGTAGCGCTGGCCGGTGATGTAACTGGCTTCGTCCGAGGCCAGCAGCACGTAGATCGGCGCGACTTCCACCGGCTGTCCGGGGCGACCCAGCGGGGTTTCGGCGCCGAAGTTCTGCACCTCGTCATCGGGCATGGTCGAGACGATCAGCGGCGTCCAGATCGGCCCCGGCGCCACGCAGTTCACCCGAATCTCCTTGGGCCCGAGCATCTGCGCCAGGCCACCGGTGAAGTTGGCAATCGCGCCTTTGGTGGTGGCGTAGGCGAGCAGGGTGGGTTTGGGCATGTCCGAGTTGATCGAACTGGTATTAATGATCGATGCACCTGGGCGCATGTGTTTGATGGCTGCCTGACACAGCCGGAATATGGCGGTGATGTTGACGTCGAAGGTCATCACCCATTCGTCATCGGGGATGTCTTCGAAGTTTTCGTGGGTCATCTGGAACGCGGCGTTGTTGACCAGCACGTCGATGCGCCCGAAACGTTCGACGGTTTGATCGACCAAGGCCTGGCACTGGGCTTTTTGCGCGATATCGCCTGGCAGCAACAGGCATTGGCGACCGGCCTGTTCGACCCAGCGCGCGGTTTCCTTGGCGTCTTCGTGTTCGTTGAGATAAGCGACGGCGACGTCAGCGCCTTCACGGGCAAAGGCGATCGCCACGGCGCGACCGATGCCACTGTCACCGCCGGTGATCAGGGCGATTTTGCCGGCCAGCCGCCCGGAACCGACGTAGCTTTGTTCGCCACAGTCAGGGTACGGCTCCATTTTGCGTTGCGAACCGGGAACGGCTTGCGCCTGCGCGGGGAAGGGTGGTTTCGGGTAAGCGGTCATCGCGGGTCTCCGAGTCTCATGGCGGGTATGGGCGGTTGACCCGGTGTGTTTGCCGTGAGTTCGATCGGATTTGCGATGGATGTTTTGTCATGAACACTACAAGCCAATGTGGGAGCGAGCCTGCTCGCGAAGGCGGTGTGTCATTCAACATTTGTGTTGGTTGACAGGACGCTTTCGCGAGCAGGCTCGCTCCCACAAGGGCGTTGCTATTGACTCGGCACTAGCGATTGGCCAGAGCCCGCTCCATCCGCGCAATACCTTCTTCAAGCAATGCACGCGGGCAGCCGAAGTTCAGGCGCACGAATTGCTGGTGCTGATCGCCGAAGTCCAGCCCGGCACTCAGGCCGACCTTGGCCTGCTCAAGAAAGAACTGCTGCGGATTGGCCAGGTCCAGCGCCGAACAATCGAGCCACGCCAGGTAAGTCCCCTGCGGCACATTGAGGGTCACGCCCGGCAAACGGCTGCGTACGGCTTCAACCAGATAATCACGATTGGCCTGCAAATAGGTTTTCAACTCGGCCAGCCACGGCGCGCCTTCGCGGTAAGCCACGCGGGTGGCTTCCATGCCCAGCGGGTTGACGCTGTCGACCATGCCGCAACGGGCGTGATTGACGCGCTCACGCAGGGCGGCGTCCTGGATGATCATGAACGAGGTCTTGAGACCGGCGATGTTGTACGCCTTGCTGGCCGACATCAGGGTGATGGTGCGTTGGGCGATTTCCGGGCTCAGGGAGGCGGTCGGAATGTGTACGCGGCCGTCGAAGCACAGTTCGGCGTGGATTTCGTCAGAGATGATCCACGCGTCCTGCGCCACACAGATGTCGGCCACGGCTTGCAGTTCTTCGCGGTCGAACACTTTGCCGAGCGGGTTGTGCGGGTTGCTCAGCAGCAGCGCGCCGCCACCTTTCAGCGATTCACCCAGGGTGTCCAGCGGCGTGGCGTAGGTGCCATCAGGCTGCGCGACAAATTCCAGTTCAACCTTGTTCAAGCCCCAATGGCCAGGCGCATGGCGCAGCGGCGGGTAATTCGGCACTTGCACCACGACGTTCTGCTGCGGTTGCACCAACGCTTTCAGCGCCATGTTGAAACCGGATTCAACACCCGGCAGAAAGATCAGCTCTTGCGGCTCGACCTTCCAGGCAAACTTGTTCCAGAGGTCGGCAACAATGGCCTCGCGCAGATTGTCCTGAGGCACGCTGTAGCCCACCAACGGGTGCAGCAAGCGCTGTTGCAAAGCCTCGATCACCACCGGTGGCGCAGCGAAATCCATATCAGCGACCCACATCGGCAGCACGTCGGCCGAATAGCGGCTCCACTTGGTGCTGCCGGTGTGGTGGCGGTCGAATACCTGATCAAAATCGAAAGTCATGCGCGGTCTCGTGAAGGCGGGTTGTTCAGGGGCGCCATGATAAACCCATGACCCTGCAGGAACACCCAAAACCTTGTGGGAGGGGGCTTGCTCCCGAATGCGCTGGGTCAGTCACATTGTTGTTTCTGACCCAGCGCATTCGGGAGCAAGCCCCCTCCCACAGGTTCCACAGCGCTTGACCGATTGTCGCCGACGGTCGGTTTTCACACAGATCGTATGGTCTTTGTCTACAGTGAAAAAGTCGGCACACGTTTGCCGCAACCGTGATTGTCCAGAAAAAGCCCGGCTCAAGTACCGGGTTCCACCTGATCAGGAGTGCACGATGGATCTCAGCCGTCGTCAATTCTTCAAGGTCGCCGGTATCGGCCTTGCAGGCTCTAGCCTGGGCGCGTTGGGCATGGCCCCGACGCAGGCCTTCGCCGAGCAGGTGCGTCACTTCAAGCTTGCCCACACCCATGAAACCCGCAACACCTGCCCGTATTGCTCGGTCGGTTGCGGCTTGATCATGTACAGCCAGGGCGATACCTCGAAGAACGTCGCGCAAAACATCATCCACATCGAGGGCGACGCCGACCATCCGGTCAACCGCGGCACCTTGTGTCCAAAAGGCGCGGGCCTGCTGGACTTCATTCACAGCCCGGGCCGCTTGCTGTATCCGCAAACGCGCAAGCCCGGCAGCAGCGAATGGACGCGGATCAGTTGGGACGAGGCGCTGGATCGCGTCGCCGACCTGATGAAGGCCGACCGCGACGCCAACTTCATCGAGAAGAATGCCAATGGGCAAACGGTGAACCGCTGGGTGTCCAGCGGGTTCCTCGCAGCCTCGGCGGCGTCCAATGAAGCCGGCTACATCACCCAGAAGGTGATTCGCAGCCTCGGCATGCTGGGGTTCGATAACCAGGCGCGTGTCTGACACGGCCCGACGGTGGCAAGTCTTGCCCCGACGTACGGCCGTGGTGCCATGACCAACACCTGGACCGATATCGCCAACGCGAATCTGATCCTGGTGATGGGTGGCAACGCCGCAGAAGCGCATCCGTGCGGCTTCAAATGGGTGACCGAAGCCAAGGCACACAACGCTGCGCGGCTGATTGTGGTCGATCCGCGTTTTACCCGGACCGCTTCGGTGGCCGACTACTACGCGCCGATCCGCACCGGCACCGACATCGCCTTCATGGGCGGGTTGATCAATTACCTGCTGACCGAAGACAAGATCCAGCACGAGTACGTGCGCAACTACACCGATGTCTCGTTCATCGTCAAAGCCGGCTATGGCTTCGAAGACGGAATATTCAGCGGCTACGACGCAGCCAAACGCAGCTACACCGACAAGTCCGGCTGGGGCTACGAGCTGGGTGAGGACGGCTTCGTCAAAGTCGACCCGACCCTGCAAGACCCGCGCTGCGTCTATCAACTGATGAAGCAGCATTACAGCCGCTACAACATCGAACTGGCGAGCCAGATCTGCGGCATGCCGGTCGACGCCATGCAGAAAATCTGGGACGAAATCGCCACTTGCTCGACACCGGGCAAGACCATGACGATTCTCTACGCCCTCGGCTGGACGCAGCACTCGATCGGCGCGCAGATCATCCGCAGTGCGGCGATGGTGCAACTGCTGCTGGGCAACGTCGGCATGCCGGGCGGGGGCGTGAATGCCTTGCGTGGGCACTCCAATATTCAGGGGCTGACCGACCTGGGCCTGCTGTCCAACGCGCTGCCGGGTTACTTGACCCTCGGCAGTGACACCGAGCAGGACTACAGCGCCTTCATCAATAAACGCACGCAAGTGCCACTGCGCCCGGGCCAACTGTCGTACTGGCAGAACTACAGCAAGTTCCACGTCAGCCTGATGAAATCCTGGTACGGCGCCAACGCCACGCTGGAGAACAACTGGAATTACGACTACCTGCCAAAACTGGACATCCCCAACTACGACGTCCTGAAAATGTTCGACCTGATGAGCCAGGGCAAGGTCAACGGCTACATCTGCCAAGGCTTCAACCCGATAGCGGCGTTGCCGGACAAGAACCGGGTGATGGGCGCGCTGGCCAAGCTGAAATGGTTGGTGGTGATGGACCCGCTGGCCACCGAGACCTCGGAGTTCTGGCACAACGTCGGGCCGTACAACGACGTGAAAAGCGAAGAGATCCAGACCGAAGTCATTCGCCTGCCGACCACCTGTTTTGCCGAGGAGGACGGCTCGCTGGTCAACAGCAGCCGCTGGCTGCAATGGCACTGGAAAGGCGCCGATGGCCCGGGCGAAGCGCAAACCGACATTCGCATCATGAGCGAACTGTTCCTGCGCCTGCGCAAGCGTTATCAGGCCGAGGGCGGCAAGTTCCCCGATCCGCTGTTGAAACTGTCGTGGCCGTACAAGATCCCGGACGAGCCTTCGCCAGAAGAGTTGGCCAAGGAACTCAATGGCAGCGCCGTCTCCGATTTCACCGATGCCACCGGCGCAACAATCAAGGGTGGCACGCAACTGGCCGGGTTCGGTCAGCTCAAGGATGACGGCAGCACCGCGTCCGGCTGCTGGATCTTCGCCGGCAGCTGGACTGAGGCCGGTAATCAGATGGCCCGGCGCGACAATTCCGATCCGTACGGCATGCATCAGCATCAAGGCTGGGCGTGGGCCTGGCCGGCCAACCGGCGGATTCTCTACAACCGCGCTTCGGCGGATGTCGCAGGCAAACCGTGGGACCCGAAAAAACGGCTGGTGTGGTGGAACGGCAAGGCCTGGGGCGGCACCGATGTGCCGGACTACAAGGCCGATGTGCCGCCGGAATCCGGTATGAACCCGTTCATCATGAACCCCGAAGGCGTGGCGCGGTTTTTCGCCGTCGACAAGATGAACGAGGGGCCATTCCCCGAGCACTACGAGCCGTTCGAAACGCCAATCGGCATCAACCCGCTGCACCCGCAAAACAAGAAAGCCACCAGCAACCCGGCGGCGCGGATCTTCGATTCGGTCTGGGAAAGCCTCGGCGAAGCCAAGGACTTCCCGTACGCCGGCACCAGTTACCGGCTGACCGAGCATTTCCACTTCTGGAGCAAGCACTGCAAGTTGAACGCGATTGCCCAGCCAGAACAGTTTGTCGAGATCGGCGAAGTGCTGGCGAAAGAGAAGGGCATCGTGGCCGGCGACAAGGTGCGCGTGAGCTGTAAACGCGGCTTTATTGAAGCAGTGGCAGTGGTGACGAAAAGGATCCGGCCGTTGCAGGTCAACGGCCAGGTCGTGCATCAGATCGGCATCCCGCTGCACTGGGGGTTCACCGGCCTGACGCGTCACGGTTACCTGACCAATACCCTGGTGCCGTTCCTCGGCGATGGCAATACACAGACCCCGGAATCCAAGTCATTCCTGGTCAACGTGGAGAAACTGTAAATGGCCAGCCAAGACATTATTGCCCGCTCGGCCACCACCACAGTGCCGCCGTCGGTGAGGAATCAGGAAGCGGTGGCCAAGCTGATCGACACCACCAAATGCATCGGCTGCAAGGCCTGCCAGGTTGCCTGCTCGGAATGGAACGAGCTGCGCGACGAGGTCGGCCACAACCACGGCACCTACGACAATCCGCAGGACTTGAGCGCCGAAACCTGGACGCTGATGCGCTTCACCGAGCACGAAACCGACGCCGGCAACCTCGAATGGCTGATCCGCAAGGACGGCTGCATGCACTGCGCCGAGCCCGGATGTCTGGCGGCATGCCCGAGCCCCGGCGCGATCATCAAACACGCCAACGGCATCGTCGACTTCGATCAGGATCACTGCATCGGTTGCGGTTATTGCATCACCGGTTGCCCGTTCAACATTCCGCGCATCTCGCAGAAAGACCACAAGGCCTACAAATGCACCTTGTGTTCGGATCGCGTCGCGGTGGGGCTGGAGCCGGCTTGCGTAAAAACCTGCCCGACCGGCGCCATCGTTTTCGGCACCAAGGAAGACATGAAGGAACACGCCGCCGAACGCATCGTCGATCTGAAAAGCCGTGGCTTTGAAAACGCCGGTTTGTACGACCCCGCAGGCGTCGGCGGCACGCATGTGATGTACGTGCTGCACCACGCCGATACACCGAACATCTACGCCAATCTGCCGCAAGATCCGGCGATCAGCCCGTTGGTGGGCCTGTGGAAAGGCATTAGCAAACCGCTGGGTCTGCTGGCCATGGGCGCGGCGGTGCTGGCCGGGTTTTTCCACTATGTGCGCATCGGGCCGAACCGGGTTGAGGAGGATGAACATCCGACAGCGCCCGACACCTCGGTGCATGTCGTCGACCCGGCGGTGCACACCTTCGACCCACGCGGGGAGGACCGGCCATGAGCAACAAGACGATCCTGCGTTACACCGCCAACCAGCGCACCAATCACTGGCTGGTGGCGATTTTGTTCTTCATGGCCGGGCTGTCGGGGCTGGCGTTGTTTCATCCGTCGATGTTCTGGCTGACCCACCTGTTTGGCGGTGGGCCGTGGACGCGGATTCTGCACCCGTTCATGGGCGTGGCGATGTTCGTGTTGTTCCTCGGGCTGGTGTTCAATTTCTGGCGCGCCAACGTCTTCATCGCCAATGACCGGCAGTGGCTGCGGCGCATTGATCGGGTGCTGGTCAATGACGAAGAATCCGTGCCGCCGGTTGGCAAGTACAACGCCGGGCAGAAGTTGCTGTTCTGGACTTTACTGCTGTGCATGCTGGCGTTGCTGTTCACCGGGCTGGTGATCTGGCGCGCCTGGTTCAGTGCGTATTTCGGCATCAGCGTGATCCGCTGGTCAATGCTGCTGCATGCCCTGGCCGGGTTTGTGCTGATTCTGAGCATCATCATTCACATCTACGCCGGGCTGTGGATCAAGGGTTCGGTCGATGCAATGATGCACGGCTGGGTCAGCCGTGCCTGGGCGAAGAAACATCACGCACTCTGGTACCGCGACATCACCCGCGATGAACGTAACCCGGACGTGCCGGAGCGACCGATCACCAAAAAGGGCTGACCTTTGCCAACCATTCTCGAACCCGGACAAATCGAAGCGGCGGCCAGTTCGCCGCCGTTTCTGCACCTGCCGCCGCACACTCTGTTCACCCTGCGCGCTCAACGTCTGGAGCAATTGGCCGAAGGGCATCCGCTGGCTGACTATTTACGCTTGATCGCCGGTTTATGCCGGGCGCAGCAACAAGTGCTGGATGATCCGCCCTCAACAGAAACCGTCGATCAGCAACGCCTTGAGCTGTGTCAGCAGCACGGCATGCCGCCGTTCGCTGCCGATACCCTGGTGCGCGAAGATGACTGGCAAGTCTGGCTGGACGCTTTGCTGCAAGGCTATACGCCGCCGGAGCAGCCCGCCGTGGTCGACGCGCTCACCACGCTGCGCAGCGCGAGTTCCGGCCAATTGCGGGTCTGGGCGGTGGCGCTGGTCAGCGGCCAATATTCAATGGTGCCGGCGGCGCTGGTGCCATTTTTGGGCGCGGCGTTGCAAGCGGCATGGAGCCATTGGCTGCTCAGCGTGCCCAATCTGCAACTGACTCCCGGCAACAGCCTCGGCCAATGCCCGGCCTGTGGATCGCCCGCCATGGCCGGGGTGATCCGCCATCGCGGCAAGCACAACGGTCTGCGTTATCTGGTGTGTTCGCTGTGCGCCTGTGAATGGCATGTGGTGCGGGTCAAGTGCGTGTATTGCGAGTCGAGCAAAGGCCTCGATTACCTGAGCCTTGAGGACGATCGCCACGCCGCCAATCAGGCGCCGCTGCGCGCGGAAGTCTGCCCGAGCTGTAACACCTATCTGAAACTGCTTTATCTGGAGAACGATGCCGACGGCGAGGCATTGTCGGCGGATCTCACCAGCCTGCTGCTCGACATGCGCCTGGCCCAGGACGGCTTTCAGCGTCTGGCGCCGAATCTGTTGCTGGCGCCGGGAGACGAATGAGCACAGCGTCTACACTCCTACAAAATCTGTGGAAGCGGCAGCGTGCTGGCGCTTCTTGTGGGAGGGGGCTTGCTCCCGAAAGGGCCGTGTCAGTGACCTCATCAGAGGCTGATTCACCGCCTTCGCGAGCAAGCCCGCTCCCACAGGTCCGGTTATGTCTGGCGATTTTTTTGTGGGAGGGGGCTTGCTCCCGAAGAGGCCGTGTCAGTGACCTCATCAGAGACTGACTCACCGCCTTCGCGAGCAAGCCCGCTCCCACAGGTCCGGTTATGTCGGGCAATTTTTTGTGGGAGGGAGCTTGCTCCCGAAGGGGCCGTGTCAGTTGCATCATCAGAGGCTGATTCACCGCCTTCGCGAGCAAGCCCGCTCCCACAGGTTTGACGGTGTGCTGTACCTGGACACCGGACAGTCTTTTGTTTTCGGGAGTGGCTGATGTCTGCGAGCAGTGCCCTGCGTTTACCTTCCATTGATGGTTTGTTGCGTCACCCGGCGTGCCTGCCGCTGCTCGATCGCTATGGTCGTGAGGCGTTGTTGAGCCGTTTGCGGCAGTTGCTGGATGAACTGCGTTCAGACGTGTTGAGCGGGCAATTGTCGGCCGTTGAAATCAGTCCCGAAGTGCTCGCCGGCCGCGTCAGTGAGCGCTTGGCCCAGCAACAGCGCAGCAACGTGCGCCGGGTGTTCAACCTGACCGGTACGGTGCTGCACACCAATCTGGGGCGGGCGCTGCTGCCGGACGAAGCCATCGAAGCCGTGCAAATGGCGGCGCGTTATCCGCTCAATCTGGAGTTCGATCTGGCCAGCGGCAAGCGCGGCGATCGTGACGATCTGATCGAAGGCCTGATCCGCGAACTGACCGGCGCCGAAGCCGTCACCGTGGTCAACAACAATGCCGCTGCGGTGCTGCTGACGCTCAACAGCCTTGGCGCGCGCAAGGAAGGCATCATTTCTCGCGGTGAGCTGATCGAGATCGGCGGCGCCTTTCGCATCCCCGACATCATGGCCCGCGCCGGCGTGCGTCTGCACGAAGTCGGCACTACCAATCGCACCCATGCCAAGGACTACGAGGCGGCAATCAGCCCGCGCAGCGGTTTGATCATGCGCGTGCATGCGAGCAATTACCGCATCGAGGGTTTCACCGCGAGCGTGCCCACAGCTGAATTGGCTGAGTTGGCCCATCGGCATGGCTTGCCGCTGCTGGAGGACCTGGGCAGCGGCAGTCTGCTGGACCTCACGCGGTGGGGCTTGCCGGCAGAACCGACGGTGCGTCAGGCGCTGCTCGATGGCGCAGACATCGTCACCTTCAGCGGCGATAAGTTGCTCGGCGGGCCGCAAGCCGGGTTGATTGTCGGGCGCAAAGAATTGATCGCGAAGATCAAGAAAAACCCGCTGAAGCGCGCGTTACGGGTCGACAAACTGACGCTGGCCGCACTGGAAGCGGTGCTCGGTTTATATCGCGATCCCGATCGGCTGGCCGAGCGCTTGCCCAGTTTGCGCCTGCTGACCCGTCCGCAAGCCGACATCTTCGCGCAGGCCGCTCGTTTGCAACCGGCGATGGCGCAGGTCTTGGGTGAGCCATGGCAGGTCAGCGCGGTTCAGGCATTGGGCATGATCGGCAGCGGCAGCCAACCGGTGGCGCGGTTGCCGAGTGCCGCCCTGTGCCTGCGTCCGCAGGTGTCCAAACGCTTGCGCGGGCGCTGCTTGCTGAACCTCGAAGCGGCGTTGCGGGCCTTACCCATTCCGGTGCTCGGGCGCATTGACGACGACGCGCTATGGCTGGACTTACGCCAACTCGACGATGAACCGGCGTGGCTGACGCAACTGCCGCACTTGCAGGTCGCTCAGTGATCGTCGGCACGGCAGGGCACATCGACCACGGCAAGACGTCGCTGCTGCAAGCCCTGACCGGGCAAACCGGCGACCGTCGCCCGCAGGAACGCGAGCGCGGGATGACCATCGACCTGGGTTATCTCTACGCCGAGCTGGAAGCGGGGGCGGGTTTGACCGGGTTCATCGATGTGCCGGGCCACGAAAAATTCACCCACAACATGCTCGCCGGCGCGCATGGCATCGATCTGGTGTTGCTGGTGGTTGCCGCCGATGACGGCGTGATGCCGCAGACCCGCGAGCATCTGGCGATTGTCGAATTACTCGGCATTCCACGGGCAGTCGTCGCGGTCAGCAAATGTGATCGGGTTGAGGCGGGCAGGGTGGAGGAGGTTCAGCGTCAGGTACTGGACTTGCTGGAAAGCGGCCCGTTTGCCGAAGCGCCGATAGTGGCCGTGTCGAGCGTAACCGGGCAGGGCGTCGATGAGCTGCGGCAACTGTTGTTGCAGATGCAACGTGAGGTGCTTGAGCGCAGTCGTGAGGGTGGTTTTCGTCTGGCCATCGACCGCGCGTTCAGCGTGGCCGGCGCCGGGATTGTGGTCACCGGCACGGCGCTGTCGGGCAGTGTTGCGGTCGAGGACAGACTGGTTTTGGCGCCGCTGGGTAAAACCGTCCGGGTGCGGGGCTTGCACGCGCAGAATCAACCCGCCGCCCAGGCCTTCGCCGGGCAACGGGTGGCGCTGAACATCAGCGGCGAACGCTTGGTGCTGGAGCAGATCCATCGCGGCCAATGGTTGCTGGCCGAATGGCTGCACGCACCGACTCAGCGGCTCGACATCGAGTTTCAACTGTTGCCGGGCGAACGGCCCTTCGAACACTTCCACCCGGTGCACCTGCACCTCGGCACGCAAGACGTGATCGCCCGTGTCGCCTTGCTGGAAGGTGCGCGCCTGAACCCAGGCTCGCGTATGTTCGCGCAACTGCTGAGCAACGCGCCGGTACACGCGGTAAAAGGCGACCGGCTGATCCTGCGCGACCAGAGTGCCCAACGCACCCTCGGCGGTGGCCAGGTGCTCGACCCGTTTGCCCCGGCGCGACACCGACGAAGCCCCGAGCGCCTGGCGCAACTGGAGACCTTGGCGCGTAGCGCAAGCCTTGAACAAGCATTGCCGGTGCTGCTCAATCACAGCGCCGGCGGCCTCGATCCGCAACGCCTGGAACGCCAGTTCAATCGACCGCGCCAAGGCTGGTCGCTGCCAGAAAACGTGCGCCTGATCGACACTCGCCAAGGCGCGGTGCTGTTCAACCTACAACGTTGGGGGCAGTTAAAATTCACCCTGCTGGAGCAACTGGCTCGTTTCCATGAGCTTGAACCCGACCAGATGGGCCCGGACCGCGACCGTCTGCGGCGCTTCAGCGGGTTGTCTGTGGAGCGTTCGACCTTCGCCAGCCTGCTGGATGAATTGCGCAGCGCGAGTGCAATCAACGCGAGCGGGCCGTGGCTGCATCTGCCGGATCATCAGGTGCGCCTCAATGCCGAAGACGAAACCCTGTGGCAACAACTGCAACCGTTGTTCGAACAGGCGCAATTCGATCCGCCATGGGTGCGCGATGTGGCCAGCTCGGTCGGCGAGGACGATGCCGTTGTGCGGCTGCTCCTGCGTAAACTGGCGCGTCTGGGCTTGATGCACCAAGTGGCGCGCGACCTGTTTCTCAGCGACACGCGGCTGCGGCAAATGGCGACGCTGTTGCTGCAACTGGCCAGGGAAAATCCGCAGATCCAGGTGACAACCTTCCGCGATGCGCTAGGCTTGGGACGCAAACGCTGTATTCAGTACCTCGAATACTTCGACCGCATCGGCCTCACGCGACGCATCGGCGAATCCCGCCTGATCCGCCCCGACAACGCGTTGGCCACAAGCGACACACACTGAATTCAAGGAAGGCAATCGCGCCCGGTGGCGCGGCCGGGCTTCAAACCCGGTTGGGGACGGCATCCGTTCCCGGGCAGGTTCGACTCCGGCTGCCTTCCGCCAATTACCGCAAAGGCACAACCTTCGGCCTTCTCGAAACCGAATCTGCCCTCGCCAAGCGGTCAGCCTGGCTGAGTGGTCAGCAAGAGCCTGGCGTAAGCTGGGTTAACACCAGACCCTGTGGGAGCGGGCTTGCCCGCGATGGCGGCGTCAGATCCAGCATCAATGTTGAATGATCTTGCGCAATCGCTGGCAAGCCAGCTCCCACAGGTTTTGCAATCCACCGGGCATCCGGGTTTAACTCACACGCGCAAGCGAATCTGCCGTCCCAACACAACCATCACGCAACAATATCGCCGCCGCATGCGCCAGTTGCTGCACATCTGTGCCTGTGGCCGAAGTGATATCCAGACTGGCCAGACTTTTCATCATCATTCACGATGTAGTACCCAGAGTGGCAAAACATCAAAGGTTGCGCTGCGCCTCCATCCGATCATGCAGTACCCGGATTATCGCAATGCCATAGGACGTGATTCGAAAGTAAATCATGTGCCGCTCGACACTGCAGCGTCGATATCCGGTACCGATATCATCACAGGCCGGGGCTGTTTTCGGGCGCTCGGCCAACTGGGTAAATGCTGCGGTAATGATGTCAATGTAGCGATTGGCCTGCTCCAGTCCCCACTGGCCGGCGGTATAACGCCAGATGGCCTCAAGGTCACCTTCGGCGGCAGGTGTAAGGCGATACTCAGCCTTGTGCATTCAACATCCTCTGTTTGAACGCGTCGGGATCGAAGGAGCGAGGTTTTCCGCTGGACTCACCTTCGCGAAGCGCGGCGCGGATTGTTTCAAGCTCAGCATTGCGCTCCTGCTCACGACGAATCAGATCACGTATGTATTCGCTGTCGTTGGTGTAATGCCCCGCTTCAATCTGGGATTTGATCCAGTTGTCTTGCTGGTCAGTCACGGTGATGGTTTTTCGCACGGTGCCCATGATTGAACCTCTAGAGAAATGATGAGTAGCGGGGAAATTATCATACTATTGGTGCTGTTTCGAGCATCGGTATTCCCTGACATTACACCGTTGTGGGGTAGTCAATGAATGCATCCCTTCGATTTGGTTTTCATGTGGGAGCCAGCCTGCTGGCGAGTGCAAACGGTCTTCAACATCACTCACAACTGACTCACCGCTATCGCCAGCAGGCTGGCTGGCTCCCACAATTTTTGTAACCCATCGGGCGTCCGGGTTTAACTCAAACCCGCAAGCGAATCTGCCGGCCCAACACATCCATCACATCACAGCCATCACGCAACAACATCGCCGCCGCATGCGCCAGTTGCTGCACATCTGCGCCTTTGGCCGAAGTGATATCCAGACTGGCCAGACTCTCCATCATCTGCGTCACCGCCAAAAACCGACTCGCGGCACTGGCGTGCAACACATCCAGCGGCGCCTCGGTGGACACCAGCAAAACCGGAATGCTGGCCTCGTTATGCGTCATCGAAATGTGCGAACTCATGCCTCACCCCCGGCCTGCGCGGCGTGCAAACCCTCGATCGACGCTTGTAGCAACGCGCGGGCAGTGCCGAGCATTTGCTGACTGGCCCAGTGCAACGAGCCGCTGTGTTCCGGGCGGGTTGCGGTGGGCGCTTGATGGGCGAGGGCTTCGGCGCAGCTCAGGTAGACGGCAGCGTGTTCGAGGGCGTCGAGTAGCGGGATGTCGGGTTGTACGGCGAAGAGGTGGTGGTCGACGTGGTCGCAGCGGGTGAAGGGGGTTGCGGTTGTGGTTGGATCGGTCATGGTTGCAGCCTCTTGGAAGTCAGAGAACTACCACTTCATCGCCGTCAAACGAATAGGTGGCAACTGTGTGCAGGTTGACGGACCGGTCCAAGATACCCGGCGCACCCGAAGATGCCCCGCACACAGTCACCATTGAGCTGTGCGTCGGGCACACGAGTGCACGCACACATTGGGGAGCAATGTGCATCTTGGACTTTCCGAGCCGTCAAACCCGATCACGAATGAGTCGTGACAGGCGCGAGGATAGGGAGCGCGAGCAGGGCAGTCAACCGCCACAACCCTTGAGCCATTGCCACCATCCCCTGTAGGAGCGAGCCTGCTCGCGAAAGCGGTGGGTCTGTCAGCATTGATACTGAATGACCCACCGCAAGAACGACTAAATAAATGCGCCCCCTTTTCCCTTTCACTGCTTTTGGCAAAATGCACGGCTTACAAAAGTGCCTTGTTCGATCAGTGTCGAAGGAGCACTGAACGTTGGGGAGGTCTGCCCTGTGATCATGAGCGGTTGGCCCCAGTATCTCCCGCTCCCATCCCGGGAAACTTGTGATACATAAAAGTAATAGCCCCACTCGGGTTGGGGGGGACTTGGGACGTATTTTATGTTGAGAATGGGGATATGTGTGTCGAGTGTGCTTTTGGGGATGACTTTACCCCCGACGGATCGGACCCATGAATCGAAATTATCGCAACGTATGGGCCCGCCGGTGAGGTAGGTGGAGACATTGCTCGTGGTTACGTTGTAGGTTATTGATTGCCCTGAGCTGTCTTTAGCGATAATTGTAGCTAAGCCGTTCCCCTCACTTCTCACGGTCCCTTTACCGTCGACGGACGCGATGCTCGAATCGCTAGACTCATAGGTGTAAGGCGGGACGCCACCTATCGCAGCGCGTGTAGCTGAGGTACCCGTGGGGTCGTTCCCGCTTCTTGGCCACATGTTGCCAGTAAAACCCATCGATATGTTCAGTCCATTAAGTAAAAGCGGTGTCGTATCCACAACGAGTCTGGAAACAACAGTCAAAGCCCAGGCTCCAGAAATCTGCCCCGTGCCATACAACGCTTTGGCTGTAAAACTGTGAGCCTTCAAACTCAACCCGGTAATGGTCTTCGTCCAGACACCGCTTGAGGCATCCGCGATGGCGTCGCCGTGGTCTGTGGTGCCGTCCAGGATCTTGACACTCTGGCCTTTACTCGCGGTGCCGGTGAGCGTGATTGTGGTGTCGGTCGTCGTGCCGTTCTGGGCAATATCCCCTCCCTTGGAGTCCTTCGCCGATTCGATGGTCGGTTTCACATCCTCCAAAGCCTTGACGGTATAACTGCGCACCGGAAACACCACTCTTGTCGCCCGATTCACCACCCCATCAAAATTCACCGCCACATACACTCTGATCGTCGAACCATCCGCCAGCTTATCCAGAAACTCACGCGACACCGGTCCGCCTTGGTTGTTGGTACTGCCGATCGGCACGCCGTTATGAATCTCCTCCGTCACGGTCGCGCCGTTGCTGTTGGTGCCTTCGCACCAGGCCCAGAAGGGTTGCCCCTCGGCGATCAAGCGCCACGGTGCCACGAGCATCCGGGTGCCACCGGCAAAGCTGCCCAGATTCAGAGTTCTGTCATCCTTCACGGCAATGATGGTCGGGGTCGGAAACCGTGGGTCTTCAGGTTTGATTGCGCTGACAGTCAGTATGAACTCCGGCGATTCGGCAATCACCTTGTCGTCGCGAATCAATTGCCAAATGATTCTGGAATCACTTCCAAGCCGCTCGGCGAGAAATTTCGCATCAAGTCTGAAGTCGGCTTGTTTGTTCGGGTTGAGCGTCACTGGCAGAAATGGCTGGGCACCGGCTATCACCAGCTGTGCCTTGTCGCCCGGCAAGGCTTGCAGGTAAGTTGCTTGCACCGTGACGCCTGTTGAATTGTTCAGCGGATCAATCGGGTTGGTGGCCGGAGCGAGCAGTACGACCGGCGTCAGCTGGATCGGGGCCGCGCCTGTGACCGTTGCGTTCGCCGGGGTGGAATTGCCCACCAGATCCCCATTCGGCCTACGCAATTCATACGTCACTGTCACAGAGGCGCCGGCAGGGATCTTGTCATTGGCCACCTTCACAATGCACGGCTTTTTCTGGCCGAACGCGTCGGCTTCGACAGTACCGGTGAGGGGCACCACGACGTCGGGTTGTCCGGGGATTTTGGCGATGTAGGCAAAGAGAATGCTGTCGCCTGCTTCAAAGCGCTTGTCTGCCGTCACCACAATCACATGCAGGGGGCCGCCCGCGAGTTTCTCCAGTTCGATTGTTTTCTCGTCGTCGCCGGGAAAATCCGCCATTTGTTCCAGAAGAATCGCCCTCGGCAGGCGCGTGCCAGCCAGATCTTCGTCCACGGTTTGGCCAGCCGACCAGATGGCGTCGGGGTCAACGGTGTTATGGAGTTGGTCCATGACCGTGAAGCGAAATTCCAGTTTGTTGTCCAGCCGCCTCGCCTTGTCCAGATACGCGCGGTCGACTTCGTAGCAAACGGTGATGGGTTCTGGCAAGCCAGGATGTGGAGGCTGCGGTGCCAGGCTTTCGTCCACTGTGAAATGGATTGTTTCGCCGTTGCATTTGAGGGTAATGACGTCATGGGCCCGGCAATACGGGTAGGAAAAGCACACCGTTGCCTTGACGAAATCCGCGCCCACACCATTGGTGAGTTCGGGCGAAAGAACCATTATGAGTTCGGAGTGGCCATCGGGAACGGTCAGCCGATCCTTCAGGGCGGGACGGAAGCGGTTGAACAGCACTTTGAGCGGTGGTTCCGAGGTGGCGATGTTCGCGCTGTTGCGCTCGATTGTGTAGATCACCTCGTTGATTCTGGCGTGATCCAGACGACCGTTGGGCAGGCGCATCCAAATGACGGCATCCGGATCCACGACCGTGAAGAAGCTTAAAAAAGCGACCTCCCCAACCAGCCATAGAAATACAACGTCACCGCGATTCAGCGTGCCGCTGGTGGGTGGATCAATGCGGACATGGGCGCCCAAACCATCGGTGATCAGTTGGGAGACCGTCAACGAGACGCCGATGTCCGCGCCCTTGACTCGTTCGGTTTGGCCCAATATCTGTGGCGGGTACAGTCTTAAGAGGGTGATGTCAGTCGAGGACGAGGTCGTCATGAAGGGAGCTCCTGCGTAGTGGAACGGGCAAGGGCTATCAGAGCGCTATAAGGCGATTTGCGCACCTGTCAGATCTGACAGGTGCAGATGCTTATCCGACGAATGGTGCAGGCAACGCCGCTCAGGCGTGAGGCCACTGTGATCGAAAACCGTGTAGGCGCTGCCGCAGGCTGCGATCTTTTGATCTTGCTTTTTAAAGGCAATGTCAAAAGATCGCAGCCTGCGGCAGCTCCTACATAGGGATCGTCAGGCGACGTCAGACGCGTGCGGCCACTGTTGCAGCGGGATCGGCAGTTTGCGTGATTCGCCGCGCCCCATCGGGAAGTACTGGAAGCCTTTGCGCGCCAAACGTTCGGCGTCGTACAGGTTGCGACCGTCGAAGATCACCGGGGTGTTGAGGCGTTGCTTGATCAGGTCGAAGTCCGGTGCCTTGAACTGCTGCCATTCGGTGCAGATGATCAAGGCGTCGGCGCCGGGCAGTACCGATTCCGGGGTGCCCATCAGCATCAGTTTCGATTCGTCCGGGTAGAGGTTCTGGGTTTCCTGCATGGCTTCCGGGTCGAATGCGCGCACGCTGGCGCCGGCGGCCCACAACTCTTCCAGCAGCACCCGGCTTGGCGCGTCGCGCATGTCGTCGGTGTTCGGTTTGAACGCCAGGCCCCATAGGGCGAAAGTCTTGCCGCGCAGGTCACCCTTGTAGAACGCGTTGATGCGCTCGAACAGCTTGTGTTTCTGCCGTTGGTTGATCGCCTCGACGGCTTGCAGCAAGTCGCTGGAGCAATGCGCCTCTTCGGCGCTGTGGATCAAGGCGCGCATGTCTTTGGGGAAGCACGAGCCGCCATAACCGCAGCCCGGATAGATGAAGTGATAACCGATGCGTGAGTCGGCACCGATGCCCTGACGCACCGATTCGATGTCGGCGCCCAGGTGTTCGACCAGTTCGGCAATCTGGTTGATGAAGCTGATTTTGGTCGCCAGCATGCAGTTGGCCGCGTATTTGGTCAGCTCGGCACTGCGCAGGTCCATGAACATGATGCGGTCGTGGTTGCGGTTGAACGGCGAATACAGGTCGCGCATCACGTCGCGCACCTCATCACCCTCGCAGCCGATGACGATGCGATCCGGACGGCGGCAGTCGGCGACGGCCGAGCCTTCCTTGAGAAACTCCGGGTTGGAGACGATATCGAACTGCAGCAACCGGCCGACCTTGATCAAGGCCTTTTCGATGTGCGTGCGCAGGGTGTCGCCGGTGCCCACCGGCACCGTGGATTTCTCCACGATAATCAGCGGCTGCTCACGATGCCGGGCAATGGCGTCACCGACAGAGAGCACGTAACGCAGATCCGCCGAACCATCCTCCCGGGACGGCGTGCCCACCGCAATAAACGCCACCCGACCGTGCTGCACGGCGTGTTGTTCATCGGTGGTGAATTGCAGGCGCTTCGAATCAAGACCCTCACGCACCAGGCTGGCCAACCCCGGTTCGAAGATGCTGACATGGCCTTGCTGGAGTAGATCGACCTTCTTCTGGTCGACATCCATGCACAGCACGTCATGCCCGACTTCGGCCAACACAGCCGCCTGCACCAGGCCGACATAACCGCTACCAAAGACTGTGATTTTCATGGAGCTCTCCTGAGTTCGGGCGCACGAGCCGGACGCGTGTTGATAGTGATGACCCCAAGCATGACCAGCGCCACGCCCAGTGATTGAGTGAAACTGAAGGATTCGTTGAACAGCGGCAGACTGGCCGCGAGCAGGTACACCAGCGCATAGCTGATGCTCAGCAGCGAATAGGCGCGGCCCAGCGGCAGGTCGCGCAGGGCGGCGAGCCAGCAAAGCATCGACAGCGCGTAGGCGAGAATCGCCGCGACGACGACCGCCAATGCGCGCAAGTCGATGCTGTCGATCGCCAGCCACTGCTCGGGCGTCGGCAAACGGGTCATGCTCCAGCGCATGCCCAGTTGCGCAGCGCTGACCAACGCCACGCTGCCGAGCGCGAAAGTAATGCCACGACGCCGGTTCATGTCTGTTGCCCCAGCAAAGCCACGCCGCCGATCACCAGTGCCACGCCCAGCCAATGCTGACGGTCGATGGGTTCACGGAAGACGAAACGGGCGATCAAGGTGATCAGCACAAAGTTGAGGCTGAGCATCGGGTAGGCGATGCCGACGGGCAGGCGCTGCAGCACCAGCAGCCAGACCAACAGCCCCAAGCCGAGGGCCAGCAACGCCAGCCACAACCACGGCGAACGCAGTTTTTCAGCCCGGGACGACTCGACACCGCGCCAACGCTCCACGGCGTATTTCTGCGCGACTTGGCCCAGGCACGTCAGCAGGCAGGCGACCAACAGCAGCAACAGACTCATGACGCCTCCTTGGGAAGAATCATGATCACCAGATTGCCCTGCTCAAAGCGGACGCCGTCCTTTGGCAGTCTGTCGATTTCGTCCAGTTCGTCCTGCCCCTTGACGCGCATCACCACGCCGACCGAACCGCTGCGGCGGGCCTCACGCATCCACTGTTGCACTTGGTCGGAATCGACCCGTTGTTGAATGCCGTCAGGATAGGCAAGGCCATATTTCAATTCGCCTATCGTGTTGTACAGCGCGACCTCTGGCCGTTGCAGGCGCCAGGCGAGGGCCGAAGCCGCGCCCAGGTCGTTACTCAGCAAGTGCGTGGTCTGCGCCAGCTCCTTGACGTGATGGCTAATGAACTGGTCAGGCATCTTGTTGGCGACCACCGATTTGGGCAGCGCTGCCGGGAGGACGCCGACCAGCAGAAGGCTGCCCAGCGCTGGCGCCGCCCAGCATTGCAACGGTAGAAAGGCTTGCATCAGGTTGGCGATGACCCAGCCGATCAGGCCGATGAACAGCAGCACCAGGCTGTGCAGTTCGTGGTCGTAGAGTGGTTTTTTCAGTTGCAGATACACCAGCGCGATCAGCGTCACCAAACCCAGCAACACGTTCAGCAAGCCGTTGATACTCAATGCCCGGCCTTGCTCAAGACGCAAGCGTTCGGCCAGCGCGTTACCCAGCAACAACGCCATCGGCAGCAGGCACGGCAGGATGTAAGTCGGCAGCTTGCCGTTGCTCAGGCTGAAAAACAGCAGCGGCATCAGCAGCCACAGCAGCAGAAACACAACGTGCGGTTGAGCGCGGGTCTGCCACGCCTGCTTGAACGCGGTCGGCAACAGGCCAACCCACGGCAGACTGAACGCCACCAGCAATGGCAGATAAAACCACCACGGCGCGTCGTGCTGGGCGTCGTCACCGGCAAAGCGGCGAATGTGCTCGTGCCAGAAGAAGAACCGCCAGTAGTCCGGTTCTTGCGCATGCACCGCCAACACCCATGGCAGGCTGACGCTAATCGCGATGGCAATCGCCAAAGGGCCAAACAGCAGCAGTTCACGCCAGCGTTTTTGCCAGAGCATCCACGGCAATGCGATCAACACCGGCAGCAGCCAGGCAAGAAAGCCCTTGGTCATGAAACCCATGCCGCAGGCCAGTCCGAGCAGCGCCCACGCTGCCATGCGTTTGCCGCGGGTGCGGCTGTCGACGGCAAACCACAGCGCCACCAGGCTCAGGTTGACCCAGAAGGTGAATTGCGGATCGAGATTGGCGTAACCCGCCTGACCGGCCACGATGGTGAAGCTCATGTAGAGCAGGGCGCAGGCAAAGCTTTTGCGCGGCTCGTTCCACAAACGCCGGGCGATCAGGAAGCACAGCATCACGCTCAGTCCGGTACTCAATGCCGAAGCGAAACGCACGCCGAACAGGTTCTGCCCGAACAGCTCTTGGCCCAGCGCGATCATCCAGTAACCGGCAATCGGCTTCTCGAAATAGCGCAGGCTCATGAAGTGCGGCGACACCCAGTTGTCGCTCAGCAGCATGTTCTGGCTGATCTGTGCGTAGCGGGTTTCGTCGGGAATCCACAAGCCATGGCTGCCGAGCGGCAGCAAGTAAGCCAGCAGGCAGATACCCAACAACAGCAGCGGCAATGCCCAGCGTTTAGTCATGCGCCTTGCACTCCCAGCCAACCTTCTCGGCCATCGAGCGCGCCGCGTTGTACGCGACCCACGGGCAAGGTGTTGAAGAACTCGGGCAACAAGTCGCCCAGCGGTGTGAAATCAATATTTTGCTGGCGCGCAGCGGCCAGCAATTGACGAAAGTCCTCAGCCATCAGAATCCCTTCCACTTCGGCATGAATGGTGTAGACGTTGAGTTGCTGCGGGCGAAAGTGGTCG
Source organism: Pseudomonas baetica (assembly GCF_002813455.1). Taxonomy (NCBI): domain Bacteria; kingdom Pseudomonadati; phylum Pseudomonadota; class Gammaproteobacteria; order Pseudomonadales; family Pseudomonadaceae; genus Pseudomonas; species Pseudomonas baetica. Next base: position 1,988,958 of record NZ_PHHE01000001.1, read on the forward strand.
AGGATGAAGGCGTTGAAGTCCCGCGCCGCGACGATGGGGCCGACGACTTCGTCGAAGGTCGGCAGATCCACCGGAATCTGCGGCGTGCCCGGCGTGCCGTCGGCCAACAGCGGACGGAACAGCCGCGAGCCCCGGCAGTCGCTGTTGTAGCGAAAGCCAAAAGCTTGCTTGGCCTCGATCACACGCTCGTCGGCACGCCAACCGGCGGCGGCCGAGCATTCGACGTTGGCACCGAGAATGTCGCTTAAGGTGTCGACGCCCTGACGGATCTGCTCGATCAGTTGCGCATCACTCCAGCGCCCGGCATTGGCCTGCCAGCCGTGGTGATCCCAGGCATGCAGGCCCACCTCATGACCGGCGTCCCGGGCCTGACGCATCAGGTGCCCGAGTTCGCGGCCAATCGGCTTGCCGGGCCACGCGGTGCCGGCCAGCAGAATGTCCCAGCCATACAGGCCGGCCGCATTGGAACGGAGCATCTTCCAGAGGAACTGCGGGCGAATCAGGCGCCACAGATGCCGGCCCATGTTGTCGGGGCCGACACTGAAGAAGAACGTCGCTTTGATCTGCGCTTCATCAAGGATTTCCAGCAGGCGCGGCACACCTTCACGGGTGCCGCGAAAGGTGTCGACGTCGATGCGTAGGCCGGCCTGCATTAGCCAGCCTCTTTGTTAGAAAGCTCCGCGAGTTCGAGCATTGCCTCGCGCAAGAAGAAATCCAGGGTATTGCCGATGGTCTCGCGCATCTCAACGGTTGGCGTCCAGTCCAGCAGGCGTTTGGCGTTGGCGATGTTGGGTTTGCGGTGCTCGACGTCCTGGTAACCGGCACCGTAGAACGCCTTGCTTTCGACGTCGCGAAAACCGGCGAACGGCGGGAAGTTGTGGCGCAACGGATGCGCTTCGAACTGGCGCAGCAGTTCTTCGCCCAACTGACGAATGCTGGCTTCGTTGTCCGGGTTGCCGATATTGATGATCTGGCCGTTGCAGACGTCGTTGTCGTTATCGATGATCCGCGCCAAGGCTTCGACGCCGTCGGCGATGTCGGTGAAGCAGCGTTTCTGCTCACCACCGTCGAACAGGCGGATCGGCGTGCCTTCCACCAGGTTGAGGATCAGTTGCGTGATCGCGCGGGAGCTACCGATACGCGCCGAATCCAGACGATCAAGGCGCGGGCCCATCCAGTTGAAGGGGCGGAACAGGGTGAACTTCAGGCCCTTGGCGCCATAAGCCCAGATCACCCGGTCGAGCAACTGCTTGGACACCGAGTAGATCCAGCGCTGCTTGTTGATCGGGCCGACGATCAGGTTGGAGGTGTCTTCGTCGAAGTGCTTGTCCTGGCACATGCCATAGACTTCGGAGGTCGACGGGAAGATCACGCGCTTGTTGTACTTGACGCAGTAGCGCACCAGTTTCAGGTTTTCTTCGAAGTCGAGTTCGAACACCCGCAGCGGATTGCGCGTGTACTCGATCGGCGTGGCGATGGCCACCAGTGGCAGCACCACGTCGCACTTCTTGATGTGGTACTCGATCCACTCGGAGTGAATGCTGATGTCGCCTTCCACATAGTGGAAGTGCGGATGGCTGCGCAGACGGTCGATGGCGTCGGAACCGATGTCCAGGCCATAGACTTCATAGCGGTCATCACGCAGCAGGCGCTCTGACAAGTGATTGCCAATAAAGCCGTTGACGCCGAGGATCAGCACGCGAGTACGCCGTGGCGCCCGGCCTGATTCGGCACCGCGCAGCAGCGAACCGTCGACTAGCCCCAACTCGTTGGCCAATTGCGGGCCGCTGAGGAACAGACCGTTGTCGTTGCGCTGACCCGACAAAATCACCAGCGAATCTTCGCCGCAGGCAATGCGCAGCGGATCGACGCTGATCACCCGGCCCGGGGCCTGGCCGTCGTTGCCCTTGACGACTTCGGCACTCCAGACGATCAACTTGTGTTCGCCCACGGCGCAGAAGGCACCCGGATAGGGTTGGGTCACGGCGCGAATCAGATTGAACAGTTGCTCGGCCGGTTTCGCCCAGAGCAGTTTGCCGTCCGCCGGGGTGCGACGGCCGAACACTGTGGCTTTCGATTCGTCTTGCGGAGTTTCACTGACGTTGCCTTGCAGCATGGCGGGCAGTGCGTCACGCAACAGGTCGCTGGCGGCGATGCGCAGCTTGGTGTGCAGACTCAGCGCAGTGTCACTGCGATCGATGGCCACGCGTTGCTGGGCGACGATGGCGCCGGTATCGGCACGTTTGACCATGCGGTGCAGGGTCACGCCGGTTTCGCTTTCACCGTTGACCAGCACCCAGTTCGCCGGGGCCCGGCCACGGTAGCGCGGCAACAACGAACCGTGCAGGTTGAACGCGCCTTTTTTGGCGAGGGCCAGCAACGGCTCGCTCAGCAGGTTGCGGTAGTAAAACGAGAACATGTATTCAGGGTCGAGTTTGGCAATGCGCTCGATCCACAACGGGTGGTTGACGTCTTCCGGGGCGTGCACCGGAATGCCTTTGTTGGCGCACAGTTGCGCAACCGAGCTGTAGAAAGTGTTTTCTTTCGGGTCATCGGCGTGAGTGAGCACGGCTGCAATGTCATAGCCACTGTCGAGCAGGGCCTGAATGCCGGCGCAGCCAATATCGTGGTAAGCGAAGACAACAGTTTTTGCACTCATGAGAGAACCTGACCGGTAGTAGAAGTAGAAGAAGAGAGGCCATCAACAATGACCGCAGGCGCCGGGGTCACGGCGTGGCTGCGCAAGACTTTTTCAATGAAGAAACGCGGGCGGGCGCGCACGTCGCTGTACATGCGGCCCAGGTATTCGCCGAGCAGGCCCATGCCGATGAACTGCCCGCCGGTGAACACGAACAGCACGGCGAACAACACGAACATGCCGTCGCCGGCCCAGCCGGAACCGAAAGCCAGGCGCATCAGGATCAGCGCGAAGGCAAACAGCAGGCCGAGCCCGGCCATGGTGAAACCGACGATGCTTAGCAAGCGCAGCGGGGTGGTGGTCATGCAGGTGATCAAGTCGAACATCAGGTTGATCAGGCGCATCGGGCTGTACTTCGAATCACCGTGTTCTCGTTCGGCGTGGGCGACCACGATTTCGGTGGTGTGGCGGGCGAAGCTGTTGGCCAGGATCGGGATGAACGTACTGCGTTCGCGGCAGGCGAGCATCGCGTCAATGATGGTGCGGCGGTAAGCGCGCAGCATGCAGCCGTAGTCGCTCATGGCGACGCCGGTTGAGCGTTGCACGGCGAGGTTGATCAGCTTCGACGGATAGCGGCGCAGGGCTGAATCCTGACGGTTGCCGCGCACGCTGCCGACCACGTCGTAACCCTTTTCGGCTTCGGCGATCAGTCGCGGGATTTCTTCCGGCGGATTCTGCAAGTCGGCGTCGAGGGTAATCACCACGTCGCCTTTGCATTGCTCGAAACCGGCCATGATCGCCGCGTGCTGGCCGTAGTTGCGGTTAAGGATGACCGCCACAAACGGACTGTCTTCCCGGGTGGCGGCTTCTTCCAGCAGATGGGCGGAGTCGTCGCGACTGCCGTCATCCACCAGGACGATTTCATAGTCATGACGCAGCAACCGGCAGGCCGCTTCGGTACGGCGCAGCAGTTCCGGCAGGCTTTCCTGTTCGTTGTAGACCGGGATGACGATCGACACGCAGCGAATTGGGTAAGGTTTCACGGGCGTTTGTCCATAAGGGTGGCGATGGCGCCGACCACACGATCAAGGTCTTGATCGGTCATGTCGGGGAACAACGGAATCGAGCACAGCCGCGCCGAGTTCCATTCGGTGTCGGGCAGATACAGATCAGGGTCACGCTGGCGATACCAGGTGTGCAGGTGAGTGGCGATGAAATGGATACCGGTGCCGATGCCCTGATCCTGCAAACCTTTCATGAAGGCGTCGCGGTCCATGCCGCAGCGTTCGCTGTCGATGCGCAGGATGAACAGGTGCCAGGCGTGTTGCTGCGCGTAGTCGGGCAGGGCCAGTGGCTGCACCGGCAGGCCTTCGAGCTTTTGTAGATAAGCGCTGGCCAGCTCGGTGCGGCGGGCGTTGATCGCGTCGAGGCGTTCCAGTTGCACCAGCGCAGTCGCGGCGTTGATGTCGGCCAGGTTGTATTTGAAACCCGGCGCCATGACTTGTGCCTGCGGCTTGCGGCCTCCGGTCAGACGGTCGTAGGCGTCGACACCGAGGCCATGAAACTTGAGCATGCGCACGCGGCTGGCCAGGGCTTCGTTGTCGGTGACGAACATCGCGCCTTCGGCACAGGTCATGTTCTTGATGGCATGGAAAGAGAAAATCGCCGTGCCTTGTGAACCTATGTGGCGCCCCTTGTAGCGGGTGCCAGAGGCGTGGGCAGCGTCTTCGATCACCGCGATACCGTGCTTGTCGGCCAGGGCGTACAGCGGATCGAGATCGAATGCGGCACCGGCGTAATGCACCGGGATAATTGCTTTGGTGCGCGGGGTGATGGCCGCTTCGATGCGCGCCGCGTCGGTCATCAGGGTGTCGCGGTCGACGTCGACAAATACCGGTTTGGCGCCGAGCAGCGAGATCATGTTGGCGGTCGACACCCAGGTTTGCGACGGCGTGATGACTTCATCGCCGGGGCCGATGCCGAGGGCCAGTAATGTGATGTGCATGCCGCCAGTGGCTGATGAAAGTGCTACGGCGTGGCGACAACCGACATAGTGGGCGAACTGTTCTTCAAGTGCCTGGCATTTAGCGCCGGTTGTTATCCAGCCGGAACGCAGTACTTGTTCGACGGCAGTTATTTCTTCGTCGCCGATACTCGGCCGGGAAAACGGCAGAAACGCTTGACTCATAAGAACCTCGAGGCGACAGCCATCCTTCAGCCAATTGTCTGAAAAACATGTGATTTCAATGGTTTGGGATACCGGTCGGGGAATGCCTGATTGACTTTTGTTCCCACGAACGGCAGGGTTGCAGGCCTTTCGGGGCAACCTGTTGTCATTAAGGTTATGCCCGTTTTTGTGAAAGGAACATCAAAAAACGGTCGGCTATTCGTCTATCTGTAAGTCATACAGCCGTCGTTCAGACTTCCTCCGTTTATCGGCGCTTTTAGTAGAAAAGTCTTACGGAAGAGTCGCTCTATATATAGTTTTCTTTGCACTTTTAGTTTGTTTCGTTGAACTGTTTTCTATTCAAGGCCGTTTCGTTTGATTGACTTGTCGAGTACTCCATCCTCACCGTCCAACACTAATCCACTGACGCTTTATCTGGCCCGACTGGCGCCCTCCAGCCAATTGACCATGCGCTACGTCTTGCAGGACGCCGCCGACCGTCTCGGTTTTGAAGATGTAGATATCGAGGAAATCCCCTGGCACGCCCTGCAACCCGAGGACGTGGTGGCATTGGTCGCCGCATTGCGCGCCGACGGTTATGCGCCGAATACCTCGTCGCTGTACGTCAACGCCGTGCGCGGCGTGATGAACGAAGCCTGGCGCATGAGCCTGATCAGTCAGGATCACCTGTTGAAGATGCGCTCGGTAAAAGGCATCGCCGGCACGCGCCTGTCGCAGGGGCGCAATCTCAAACGCACACTGATTCACGAATTGATGGAAGTCTGCGCTGCCGATCCACGCCCGCAGGGTCTGCGCGACGCTGCGGTCATCGCGTTGCTGTACGGCACCGGCATGCGCAAATCCGAGTCGGTGGATCTGGACCTCAATCAGGTCGACTTCACGGAGCGCAGCCTTACCGTGACCGGCAAAGGCAACAAGCAACTGATCAAATACGCACCGGCCTGGGCATTCGCCAAGCTCGATGCGTGGCTGAAGTTGCGCCGCTCGCAACTCAAGGAAGGCGAAAGCGACGATGCGTTTCTGTTCAATCGCATCCGCCGTGGCAGTCATATCACCCGTGAGCGCATCACCAAACACGCGATCTATTACATCGCCCGTCAGCGTGGCACGCAGGTCGGGGTAAAAATCATGCCCCACGATTTCCGCCGCTCGTTCATCACCCGGGTGATCGAAGAGCATGATCTGTCGATCGCGCAGAAACTTGCGCACCACAGCAACATCCAGACCACCGCCAACTACGATGTGCGTGACGATAACGAGCGGCGGCGGGCGGTGGATCGCTTCGACTTGTAAGTCGAGTCAGGACGCGGAAGGGCAGGCGCGCGCGTTGCCTGCTGCCGCCCGACTGATCTGTTCGGCCAGACGTTTGACGTTGTTCTGCTGAGCGCTCACCAGGTCATCAATGCTCGGGCCCGAAGGGGTCTGCAGGGTCGAGCGGCAAGTCAGCAGGCCATTGTCAGTGGCGCCGACAGGGCGCAGACGCCATTTGGCGTCGATCAAACCGTATTGCCCGGGAATCGAATCGAAGCGTTGCACTTCGATGCGCACCGAGACGTTGCCTTGGCCGCTGGTATTGCTTAGTTGGTCGCTCAGCGCACCGCGCAATTCATCGGCCAGCGTCGCGCCCCACCAGTCGGTATCCAGAATGGCGAGGCCGCTGTTGCCTTGGCGGATGACGATTTGCGCCCGGTCGACCTGCGGCGGCACGCTGATGCCTTCAATCGGAATTTGTCCACCCGCGCGGGTATTGGCCAATTGCATCGGCATCAGGGTGTGAAAGCTGATCGGGTCGCTGCGGCAGGCGCCGAGTAGCATGAATGCAGCGAGCACGGTGATCTTCAGCGGTACAGCCATTGGGTTAACTCCTGTGCTCAATTGCGTGGCGGTCCTTTCAGATCGATAGGTGCGGCATTGTCGGGGCGGCCACGGATCAGCGATTCCGGATGCCGGCCCAGGTAATCCGACAGTTCACGCAGCGAGCGCGACATGCGCCCGAGCTCATCGAGGGTCTCGGTGAGCTTCTCGCGCTGCGGCGAATCTTCGGCCAGGGTAGAGCTGGCGGACTGCAAAGTCTTGCTGACATCGGCGAGGGTGGTCTGCACGCCCGGCAAGGTCTTGGCGTTGAACTGGGCCAGACCTTTGCGCAGTTCGACCAGATTGCTGTCGAGGTTGTTGGCGATACGATCCACCGGCAACTTGTTGAGTTTGTCGACCACGGCTTCGAGTTTTTCCTGCAACTGTTCGAGGCTGCCGGGCACGGTCGGAATCACCACCGGGCGGGCCGTTGGGTCGAACGCGACTTTTTCGGCTTTCGGGAAGAAATCCAGCGCCACGTACAACTGGCCTGTCAGCAAGTTGCCACTGCGGGCCTGAGCGCGCAGACCATTGTCGATGAAGGTACCCATCAGGCGGATGCCGGCGGCTTCGTCGTTGGGGTCGTGTTTGAACGCGGTGAGCATTTTTCCGTAGGCCATACCGAGGCGCTGCGGGTAAATGACGATGCCGACGTTCAGCGGGAAGCTGCGTTTTTTCGCATCGAAGTCCAGATTGATCGCCACCACCCGACCGATTTCCATGCCGAGGAATTCCACCGGTGCGCCGACTTTGAGCCCGCGCAGGGACTGGTCGAAGCGCAAACTCAGGTACTGCGACTTGCCGTTAGGTGGGGCGAGGGCGGTTTGCTGGTCTTCGAACAGTTCGAAGTTTTTGTCATCGGCAGCGGCGACGTCGTTGGGGCTGTAATCCGGCGCACGGAAGGCGATGCCGCCCACCAGCATCGATGAAAGCGATTCGGTTTTGACCTGGAAACCGTTGGCGCCAACGCTGACGTCGATGCCACTGGCGTTCCAGAACCGGGTGTTTTCGGTGACAAAGGCATCGTTGGGCGCATGAATGAACACTTCGATGTTCACGCCTTTACCGTCAGGTGCCAGCTCGTAGCTGACGACCTGGCCGACCGGAATTTTGCGGTAGTGAACCGGTGAGCCGATGTCCAGCGAGCCCAGATCCTGGGTGTGCAGCATGAAACGCTTGCCCGGTTCGCCGTAGGTGATTGGCGGCGGGCTTTCCAGGCCTTTGAAATGTTTGGCGCGGTTGTTGGCCTGACCGATATCGGCGCCGATGTAGTCGCCGGAGAGCAAGGTATCGATGCCCGACACACCGCCAGCGCCGATACGTGGGCGCACTACCCAGAACTGCGAATCTTCACGGGTAAAACTTTCCGCCTGCTTGGCCAGTTTGATGGTGGCGTTGACGCTCTTCTGATCGTTGCTCAATTCGACATCGGTGACCTGACCGATCACCACGTTGCGGTATTTGACCTCGGTCTTGTTCGCCACCAGACCGCTGCCGGTCTTGAAGTTGACGATAATGGCCGGGCCTTCCTGCATCAGGTTGTGTACCACCAGCGAAATGCCCACCAGCACCGCCACGATCGGCACGATCCACACCAGCGAGAGGCTGAAACGGCGGGTTTTGATTGGGGCCTGGCCGGGTGCTCGCGGCTCGTCGGGTGCTGACGACTTCATCCGTGTCCTCCTTCAATAATTGGGCACTGAGCGTCAGGAACGCCAAAGCACTTCATCAATATAGAAGTGCTTGGCGATAGAGCAAATTACTGACGATGTTGAAGGTGATCGTTCCCACGCTCCTGCGTGGGAACGCAGCCCGTGACGCTCCGCGTCACTGGACGCAGAGCGTCCCTTGAGGCATTACCACGCGGAGCGTGGGAACGATCAAAGATCGCAGCCTGCGGCAGCTCCTACAGGTGGCAGTGTTAGCCGAGCATTTCGCGCAGGCGGTACCAGAACATGCCCAACGCCAGCAGTGGCGAACGCAACGCCGGGCCGCCGGGGAAGGTCATGTGCGGCACGCCACTGAAGACGTCCATGCCCTGACTGTGACCCGCATGAATCGCTTCGCCGAGCAGCTTGGCGCACCAATGGGTGACGTTCAGGCCATGGCCGGAATAGCCTTGGGCGTAAAACACGTTTGGATGCAGCTTGAGCCGACCGACCTGCGGGAAGCGATTGGCGGTGATGCCGATCTTGCCGCCCCACTGGTAATCGATGCGCACGTCCGCCAGTTGCGGGAAGACCTTGAGCATCTTCGGGCGCATGTACGCTGCGATGTCCGCCGGATCACGGCCGGAATAATGACAGGCACCGCCGAACAGCAAGCGCCGGTCGGCCGAGAGACGGTAGTAGTCGAGGCCGACTTTCTGGTCGCACAGCGCCAGATTCTGCGGGATCAGTTGCGCGGCGCGCTCCTGCGATAACGGCTCGGTGGCGATGATGTAACTGCCGGCCGGCAGCACTTTGCCGCTGAGTTGGGGTTCGAGTTCATCCAGATGCGCGTTGCAACCGAGCACCAGGCTGCCAGCGCGGACGGTTCCGCTGGCGCAGCGAACCTGCGCGGTGGCGCCATGGATGATTTCCAGCACCGGACTTTGCTCGAAGATGCGCACGCCGAGTGACGCCGCCAGGCGCGCTTCGCCTTGCACCAGATCCAGAGGGTGCAAATGCCCGGAGCCCATGTCGATCAAACCGCCGGCATAGCCATCGGCGTTAACCACCTGCTGGCGGATCTGCTCGGGGCCGACCAAGCGGGTTTCGTGGGCATAACCGAGTTCGGCGAGGCTGACTTGTTCTTCATTGAACGCTTCGAATTGCCCAGGCGTATTCGCCAGTTCGCAGAAGCCCCAGCGCAGATCGCAGTCGATGCCGTTATCGCCGATGCGCCGGCGTACCACGTCCACCGAATCGATCCCGGCACGCTGCAGATAGCGCACGCCTTCCTGGCCGACGTACTTGGCGAAACCTTCGACCTCATGGCCTATGCCGCGAATCAACTGGCCGCCATTGCGACCGCTGGCGCCCCAGCCGATGCGCCGGGCTTCGATGAGGATCACCGAGAGCCCGCGTTGAGCCAGCTCAATAGCAGTGTTGACGCCGGTGAACCCGCCGCCGATCACGCACACGTCAGCCGTCAGATCACCGTCAAGCGCAGGGTAGGGAGTGCTCGCCCGAGCCGAGGCGGCGTAATAGGAACGGGCGTGTTCTTGGGTGTGCTGATTCATTTGTTCGACTTCACTTTGCTCCAGGACCGGGTCATCAGACGCATGATCGCCTGGGGCGGGGTAGAGGAGATGTAGAGCTTGTCGAGCACTGCCTGGGATGGGTAAACCTCAGGGTTGTTGACCAGCTCCTGATCCATGTATTGCTTGGCTGCCGGGTTCGGGTTGGCATAACCGACCGATGCACTGACCTTGGCGATCACTTGCGGATCGAGCAGGTAATTAATGAAGGCATGGGCCTCTTTCGGGTTGCCGGCGTCGGCCGGGATCGCCAACAGGTCGAACCACAGGTTGGCGCCTTCTTTCGGGATGGCGTAGGCAATGTTCACACCGTTCTTGGCTTCCTTGGCGCGGTTGGCGGCCTGGAACACGTCGCCGGAGTAACCGAAGGCCACGCAGATATCGCCGTTGGCCAGATCCGAGACGTATTTCGAGGAATGGAAGTAGGTGATGTAAGGGCGAATGCTCAGCAGTTTGGCTTCGGCTTTCTTGTAGTCTTCCGGGTTTTCGCTGCGTGGGTCCAGGCCCATGTAGTTGAGAATCGCCGGGAACACTTCGTCCGCCGAGTCCATCATCGACACGCCGCACTGGCTGAGTTTCTTGATGTTTTCCGGCTCGAACAGCACGGCCCAGGAGTCGATGTGGTCGATGCCCAGCACTTGCTTGACCTTGTCGACGTTGTAGCCGATGCCGTTGGTGCCCCACAGGTACGGCACCGAGTGCTGGTTACCCGGGTCGTTTTTCTCCAGCAACTCCAGCAGTTTCGGGTCGAGGTTTTTCCAGTTCGGCAACTGCGCACGATCCAGTTTGAGGAACGCGCCAGCCTTTACCTGCCGGGCGAGGAAGTGGTTGGACGGCACGACCACGTCATAGCCGGTACGGCCGGCGAGGAGCTTGCCTTCCAGGGTTTCGTTGGAGTCGAAAACGTCGTAGATCACCTTGGTCCCGGTGCTGCTCTGGAAGTCGGCGAGGGTGGTTTCGCCAATGTAGTCGGTCCAGTTGTAGACGCTGACCTGTGGCTGGGCTTGGGCTACGGCGCTGAACATCAGGCTCAGGCTGACCGGGATCAAGGATTTCAACAGACGCATATCGACACCTCTTCGAATTATTGGATTTTCAGGTGGTTCGCTATTCCCCTTGTGGGAGGGGGCTTGCTCCCGAAAGCGTCGGCACTTTCAATATGGGTGTCGACTGACACACCGCTTTCGGGAGCAAGCCCCCTCCCACAGAGGATGTGTGGAATGGGCTTAAACGCTCAGCATCAGAAACTCGCGCTCCCACGAGCTGATCACGCGCTTGAAGTTTTCATGCTCGGCGCGTTTCACCGCGACGTAGCCGCGTACGAATTTGTCGCCCAGGTATTGCGCAACGGTCTCGCACTCTTCCATCTGCGTCAGGGCCTCTTCGATGGTGATCGGCAGGCGCAGGTTGCGGCGTTCGTAGGCGCGGCCTTGTACCGCAGCGCTCGGCTCGATGCCCTCGACCATGCCGATGTAACCGCACAGCAAGCTCGCGGCAATCGCCAGGTACGGGTTGGCATCGGCGCCCGGCAGGCGGTTTTCCACGCGCATCGACTCGGGACCGGAGGTCGGTACACGCAAACCAACCGTGCGGTTCTCTTCGCCCCATTCGACGTTTACCGGCGCCGAGGTGTCCGGCAGGAAGCGGCGGAACGAGTTCACGTTCGGCGCGAACATCGGCAGCACTTTCGGGATGTACTTCTGCAAACCGCCGATGTAGTGCAGGAACAGCTCGCTCATCTGCCCGTCAGCGTTGGCGAAGATCGGCTTGCCGGTGGCGATCTCCACCACGCTCTGGTGAATGTGCATAGCGCTGCCGGGCTCATCGCCAATCGGCTTGGCCATGAACGTCGCCGCGACGTTGTGCTTGAGCGCAGCCTCACGCATGGTCCGTTTGAACACGGTGATCTGGTCGGCCAGATCCAGCGCGTCGCCGTGACGGAAATTGATTTCCATCTGCGCCGGACCGTCTTCGTGGATCAGCGTGTCGAGGTCCAGACCTTGCAGTTCGCACCAGTCGTAGACGTCTTCGAACAGCGGATCAAACTCGTTGGCCGCATCGATGGAGAACGACTGCCGGCCACTTTCCGCGCGACCGGAGCGGCCCAGCGGTGCTTTCAGCGGCAAGTCCGGGTCTTCGCAGCGTTGGGTCAGGTAGAACTCCATTTCTGGCGCAACGATCGGCTTCCAGCCTTTGTCGGTGTACAGCTGCAAGACTTTCTTCAGCACGTTGCGCGGCGACAATTCGATCGGGTTGCCGAACTTGTCGAAGGTGTCGTGGATGACGATGGCGGTCGGCTCGATCGCCCATGGAATGACATACACCGCATCGGCTACAGGCTTGCAGACCATGTCGATGTCGGCCGGGTCGAGCAGGTCGTAGTAGATGTCGTCGTCGACAAAATCCCCGGTTACCGTTTGCAGCAGCACACTCTCCGGCAGTCGCATGCCTCGCTCATGCAGGAACTTGTTGGTCGGTGCGATCTTGCCGCGGGCGATGCCGGTCAGGTCGCTGACCACACATTCAACTTCGGTAATCTTGTGATCTTTCAGCCACGTGAACAGCTGATCGAAAGGGGCATTCATAAAGACCTCGTTATTGGTTTTATAGACGCCGGGGAGGGCGGGTTTCATCTTCCGCCCCTTCCCCTGTGGCGCGTTGACGACTATCTTGGGCGAGCCTTGCAGTTCCATCTATCCACTTTAAGCAGCACCCAAGCGCACCAAAAGAGTGCGCAAGGTCACCCTATGACAACGTGCAATCCGCTACAGGTTCAGGCTTTCAATACCGCTGATGTCAGCGAACAGATCCGCGCCACGCCGGGTTGGGTCCAGCATTACCAACAGATGTCGCCGGGGCATTTCGCCGGGCAGATCCGTTATCTGGATTTGCAGGGTGTCGAGGTTTACGAAGAGCAGATGAACACCCGGGTCGAACAGAATTTCAGCGCGCCATCGGGTGCTCTGGCGTTCTGTTTTGATCGCAGTGACAACGCGCTGTATCTGCTCAATGAAGACAGCCGCAACATCTGGATCACCCCGGAGAACTACCAGGAAATCGCTGTGGTTTTCGGTCCTGAATTCGTCCGCCAGCACGGTCTGGATGTGGCGAAACTCGAAGGTCTGTTCATGGCGCCGCTCAATGGTGGGCAGAATGCGCTGTTCAGTCGCTGGTTAAGCTCAACTCTCACGAAGTTGACGCAAGCGGTTGATTTTCCTAGCAAAGAATCTCTAACCCAGCAATTACTTGAAGATTGTTTGTTCATTCTCGATAACGCCCGAGTCGATCTCGACCGTGGCGGTTTGCAGCGGCGCAACGAAGAACGAATGATCATGAAACGGGTAGGTGAGTGGGCTGCCGACTCGCCGGAAGAAACGCTCAATCTGCTCGAGCTTTCCCACGTCGCCGGGGTTTCGCTGCGCCAGTTGCAACAGGCGTTCAAGGCCTATACCGGCATGACCCCCAGCCATTGGTTGCGCCTGCGCCGGTTGAACAGCGCACACCGCGAACTGCTTAAACGCAGACCGGCGGAAACCACCGTTGCAGAAGTCGCCATGCACTGGTCGTTCTGGCATCTGGGGCGATTTTCCAGCAGCTATCAGGCCCTGTTCAAAGAGCTGCCGAGCGAGACCCTCAAGCGCCCGCGAACGGCGTAGCGAAGAAAAAGCCCTTTGTGTCCCACGCGAAGTTAAATAGAATCAGTCTCATTTGAATCTAACTTCGCGCAGGGTCTCCTGGATGATTGAAGCAGCGCCGGCCTCGGAGCAGAACCTGCACGACTTGTACCGCGAGCATCGCGGCTGGCTGGAAACCTGGCTGCGTCGGCGCATGGGCAACGCGCGGGATGCGGCAGACCTGAGTCAGGACACCTTCTTGCGCGTACTGTGCAGCGCTCAACCTGTTGCCGATATGCGCGAGCCACGGGCTTATTTGCTGACCGTGGGCAAACGCTTGCTGAGCAATTTCTACACGCGCCGCAGTCTGGAAAAAGCCTATCTGGAGGCCCTGGCGCAATTGCCAGAGGAGAGCGTGCCTTCGCCGGAGCAGCGCTGGTTGTTGCTGGAAACCCTGCAAGCGCTGGATGAATTGCTCGATGGTTTGCCGCGAACGGTGCGCCGGGCGTTTTTGTGGAGTCAGCTCGAGGGCCTCGGCTACCGCGAGATCGCCGAGCGTTTGCAGGTCTCTGAACGCACTGTAAAACGTTACATGGCGCAAGCTTACGAGCATTGCTTGATGTTGGATCTATGATGCGCGTGGCGCCCAATTCAGACGCACGCGAAGTGGCCCGTGCCGCCGCGCAATGGCTGGCGTTGCTGGAATCTGGCGAAGCGACGAATGACGATCACGCGCGCCTGCAAAACTGGCGCAGCAGCGATAGCCGCCATGAAAACGCCTAGCAGAAAATTCAATTGTTGCGCCAACGTTTCAGCGATCTGCCGGCGGCCTTGGCCATGGCCACGCTGGATCGCCCGGATCAGGGGCGCCGGGCAGCGCTGAAACGCGCGCTCGGTCTGGCAGCGTTGGTGCCGGCAGCCTGGCTGATCAGTCGGCAATTGCCGCTGGACGTCTGGCGCGCCGATCTGCACACCAGTACCGGCGAACATAAACGTTTGCCTTTGGCGGATGGCAGTTCGCTGCAACTGAACACCAACAGTGCGGTAAACGTGGATCTGGCTGCCCGTCAGTTGACGCTGGTGCGCGGCGAAATGGCGCTCAATGTTCCCGGCAGTTCAGCGTTGATGATCGACGCTCATTACGGTCGGATCAGTGTCAGCCGCAGTGAGGTCTGTGTGCGACTCAACGAGCGTGATTGTACGGTTTGCGTGGTCAGCGGCACGGTGCAGTTGCAACCGCTGCACGGCCCGGCGCTGTGGTTGAGCCAGGGCCAACAAGTCAGTCTGCAAGCGTCTGGCGCAGGGCCTGTTACAGCATTCGACGTCTTGATGCCGGGCTGGCGCGACGGTGTATTGATGGCGCAGAACCAGCCGCTGGGGGACTTTCTGCGCGAGTTGAGCCGTTATCGCTCAGGGCTGCTGCGCTGGGATCCTGCGCTTGAGGCGTTACGCGTCACGGGTAGTTTCCGTCTCGACAATACCGACCAGGTGCTTTCGCTGCTGGCGGCAAGCCTGCCGATCGAAGTGCATACACGTACCCGTTTCTGGGTTTCCCTCATGCCTCAGAAAAAAATTGGCTGAAGCCTGTCCCTTTTTTTCGCCTCGCTGGTCATTCCAGGCAAGTGAACAAAATCGAGAGCTTCTTCCAATGCCCGCAGTCTTCCCAAGCCGTTTGCGTCCGTTGTTGCAGTTGAGCCTGCTGCTGAGCCTGAGTGCCAGCCCTTTGATGATCCAGTCCAGTTGGGCCGATGACGCTGATCGGCGCAGTTATCAGGTGCCGGCCGGCAGCTTGAGTGCGGTGCTGACGCGGTTTGCCGGGTTGGCCGGGGTCAATCTGTCGGTGGATCCGGCACTGGTCAGCGGCCAGAACAGCAAGGGTTTGAGCGGTGAGTACGGCGTGGAGGAGGGGTTCACTCGCTTGTTGCTCGGTTCCGGCCTGCAGTGGCAACCGGTAGGCGCGCATGCCTACACGCTGATTCCGGTGGCGCAGGGCGGTAGCCTACAACTGGCACCGACCTCAATTCTCGGCGCCACCGATTCTTCAGGAGCCGACGTATTTGCCGGCGGCCAGGTCGCACGTCGCGGTTCGCAAGGGCTGTTGGGGTCTAAAGACTTCATGGAAACCCCGTTCAGCATGACCACCTACACCAGCGAGACGGTCAAGAACCAGCAGGCCCGAACGTTGGGCGATTTGATCGCCAGCGACCCTTCGGTGCGCGCGACCAATCCGGCGGGCGGGCGCTATGAACAGTTCACCATCCGTGGCTTCAGCCTGTTCAACAGTGACGTTGCCTATAACGGGCTTTACGGCGTGTTGCCGACGTACACCATCGACATGGAAATGGCCGATCGCGTCGACGTCCTCAAAGGCCCGAGCCAACTCATCAACGGTATTTCGCCGCGGGGCAGTGTAGGAGGGGGGATCAACGTCGTTCCGAAACGCGCGACAGACAAACCGATCACTTCATTGACCGCCAATTACGCCTCGAACAATCAGGTCGGTGGCGCCGTGGATGTCGGTCGGCGTTTTGGCGAGGACAATCAGTTCGGCCTGCGTTTCAACGGCGTAAAACAGTCTGGTGATACCGAGTGGGATCACCAGAGCGTCGATCGCGACATGGCGGTGCTGGGCCTGGATTTTCGCGGTGAGCGTCTACGCCTATCGACCGATATGGGCCATACCGAACGCGATACCGACGCACCGCAAGAGCGCGTGCAAGTCGCCGCCAATGCCAAGGTGCCGAACGCCAATGACGTGCGCAGCAACTATGCGCAACCCTGGAGCCAGGCGCGGACCAAGGACACGTTCGGTACGGTCAACGGCGAATTCGACGTGAGTGATTCGGTGATGTTGTACGGCGGCGTGGGTGCTCGCAAAAGCAATCACGACTTCCTGCGTCATGCCGTTTCAGTGACCAATGATGCCGGCGATTTCAGCGTGCAGCCGCGCGATTTCACCCGAGACGAAAATGTCCGTACCGCCACGGCGGGCGTGCGCAACTGGTTCCACACGGGGCCCGTCAGCCATGAAGTCAACTTGGCTGCCAGCTACTTTTATATGGACTTCGAAAACGGTGGTGCCCGTTATGCGGCAGGGCGCAGCAACCTCTACGACCCGGTGGAAACCGTGAAACCCGGCTCGCCAACGCGGCAAGACGCCAAGGTCTACACCGAAAACCGCTTCAGTGGCGTCGCGTTGTCTGACACCTTGGGTTTCTTCGATGATCGCCTGTTGCTGACCCTTGGCGCCCGCTGGCAAAGAGTGAAGGTCGACGACTGGAGCGATGATGTGAAGGGCGACACGGCCTACGACGAGGAAAAGGTTTCGCCATCGGGCGGCATCCTGTTCAAGGCGACGGACAAGTTGTCCCTGTACGCCAACTACATGGAAGGCCTGAGTCAGGGCAAGATTGCGCCTTCGACATCGGTGAACGAAGACGAAATCTTCCCGCCTTTTATCAGCCGTCAGGTTGAGGTCGGTGCCAAATACGATGCTGGGGCGTATGCGTTGACGGCGGCAGTGTTCCGCATCAAGCAGCCGGCATATGAAACCAATGCGACCACGCGGGTGTTCGGCCCGAACGGCAAGCGGCAGAACGACGGTGTGGAGTTGAGTGTGTTCGGTGAGCCGCTGAAGGGCGTTCGACTGCTCGGCGGTGTGATGTACATCGACAGCGAGTTGACTAAAACCACCAACGGCACGTTCGATGGCAATCGCGCGCCGGCGACGCCCAAGTACAACGTCAACCTCGGCGCGGAATGGGACGTGCCGAACGTGCAGGGGCTGACACTGACAGGGCGCGGCATCTACTCCAGTTCGCAGTATCTGGATCAGTCGAACGAGAAGGAGATCGACTCCTGGGAGCGTTTTGACGTAGGCACGGGTTATGCGTTTAAAGTCGACGACAAGACCGTCACTTTGCGCGCCAATGTCGAGAACGTGCTGGACAAGCGTTATTGGAGTTCGGCCGGGGCTTCTGATGACAGCGAGCCGGGATTGACGTTGTCAACGCCGCGAACGTATCTGCTTTCAGCGACGGTGGATTTCTAGTGAAGGAGGAAATATCGGCGATAATCGTCGATATTCCGTTAACTACACTAAATGACCGTTTAGTTGAGCTAATAAAAACACTTTAAAAATCAACGGAGCAGGCCATGACTCAGCACACGCTAACCGCACAAGATCTGATTTGCGCGCTGAATCTGGAGCCACACGCTGAAGGCGGCTATTTTCGCAGAACCTATCAAGCCGACCATCGCGATTTGCTCCAAACCAGTAACGGCCCGCGTTACCTGATGACATCGATTTACTATCTGCTGACCGAGCAAGCGCCCGTGGGCCAGTTCCATTTCAACCAGTCCGACATCCTGCATTATTTCCAGCTTGGCGACGCCATCGAGTACAGCCTGATTCTGGCGGACGGCTCATTGCAGACACTGGTGATGGGCAGCGATGTTTTGGCAGGACAGCATCTGCAATTGCACGTACCGGGCGGGATTTGGAAAGCTTCGCGACTGTTGGAGGGATCGAACGGATTTGGCTTGATCAGCGAAGCCGTTTCGCCTGGGTTTGATTTCGCGGATATGGAGATGGGGAATCGACAGAAACTCACGGCGCAGTTTCCACAGCATCGAGCGCTGATTGAAAAGCTGACGCGGGATGAGGATTGAGAGAGGCAGATTTCAAGAGTTGACCAGGCTTTACGGAAAGCGACCTCAGAGGAAATACTGGAGATTCAAATCCTGTGTGCGTCGGTGCAAAGCTAGAAACATCTTGTTACGTGTAATATCAATGACGTTATGGTAGCTATGCCGTCGTATTCGACGAATTTAGCGCCGGGATAATAGCGAAGCCCCGGCGCTGAATTTATCCATAACGTCCATTATGCGAGGCCGTTGACAGTGCAGTCTGTCTAGTGGAGCCTTCAATTTGGCCCCTCAAGAGTAAATGGTATGTCTCTCAGCTATAACGGATTGGAGTTTGAAACCGAGCTCCTGGCCCATTGGGCAGCATTTTTTGATCTTGCTGGCTGGGAGTGGGACAGGGGTATTTCAGCCGTTGGAAACTGGAAGCCTGATTTCAGAGTTTCTTTCCCCTGCGGGCATTCTGAGTGTTCTGGCAGCCATACGATTCTTGTGTCGGTCTTGCCCATCAACGCTATTGAGAACGTCAAAGGACATCCAGCGATAGAACAGGGCTGGGGTGTTGAGAACTCTCTTGGTCAGTGGCTTGCTGACGCCGGTGCGCTTTTTGGAAACACACCGAACGCCACAGAATGGGTCATGGCGCACGGGGCTGGTGGTGGAGTGGAAAACGTCTACAACTGGGTTGATAACGCTAACGTGCTGTGGATTCAGGCTCGTAGCCTTGTACTGAAATCCTAGTGTACTGACGTCAATCATTACTCCCTAAAAGGTTCATTTTAGGGAGTAACTGCCGGCTGATAGCTTCCTTGGTTGTTGAATGAGTCTGACGTACAATTTTTGCTTTCTAATGAGCAGTTTTGATAAGGAATCCCATGACGCAATCGCAAGATCTTCACAAAGAAAAAGCTCGAATTTCCGTTGCTTTTCAGACCGCTGAAGGTACCGAAATAGCCGCATTTCGTGAGTTTTGGCGGACAAATTGTGAGCAGGCAAACCAAGGGTATCTAAATTTTTTACAAGTCATGAATGGCTCCGAGCAAATATCATTTGCAAAGGTTTCGGAGCTTGAAGAGGTGTTCTTGCGCCTGTGTCAGTACGATTACGTATTAAACGAAAAATCCAAAGATCTACCAGTTGAAGGTGATGTGCACGCTGGTGTTCAGATCCGGTTGAATGACGCTGTCAAATGGGTTGCGTTTGCTCGGCAGAGCATGAAGCATATTCGCGGCTGGACCTTTCCAATGAATCGTTGATCCGTCAATCAGGGAAAGACTCGTCTAGCCCGCCGGGTTGAGTTTCCGATTCGGAAACTTCGCTCCATGGCCGCAGTTTCGCGGCCGCGAAACTTTTCTCTCCGACGGGATTGACCAAGCCAAAAGGGAAGGATTCCGGCTAGCCTGAGTTTCCGATTCGGAAACTTCGCTCCATGGCCGCAGTTTCGCGCCCGCGAAACTTTTCTCTCCAGGATTGACCAAGCCAAAAAAGGGAAGGATTCCGGCTAGCCTAGGTTTCCGATTCGGAAACTTCCCTCCCTGACCCGCAGTTTCGCGCCCGCGAAACTTTTTTGTACGCTCCCCAAACATCATGATTTCGAAGCTCTCTCATTGCTTGAGGCATCTGTTACGCTCGATGCTTCAACCAAGGGGATGCATATGCAATATAAAGGCAAAGCTATTTTGACTCTTCGCTGTCTGCTGACCGTTCCGCGTCAAATGACGGTGGCCACCAACATCGACGTTTCGGTAACGCCTCGCGATAATCATGTCGTAATTGCTGCAACGCTCGCCGAAGAAGTCCCCAACGTTTCTGAGCTTGATATTTCAATTGAGGATGAGGTTCATCGTTTTGTGGTGGATTCAACGACGCATCTTGGTCGCCAATACGTCTTCTTCTGTTTCCCCGTTGCAGACTGAAACCTCGACCTGCCCGCAGGGCATTAGGCGCCACGCTAATCGGTAGCCAGGCTAATCAACATCCGCGCCGATACCCGGCAACGCCGGCCGCTCTCAAGCCCAATAAAAAACCCCCGGCGATCGACAAATCACCGAGGGTTTCTTTCGCGTTAAAACCTCTGAGGATCGCTCTGAGGGCACTTCGCGCATTGTTCTGCCAAGAGCTTTTTACGCGGTCTTACGCGCAGCCTGCACGGTCCCGTGACGTCCAGCACTATCTTAGGATAGGTCCCGGAGGTCCGATTTCTCAGCGAGTCTCAGGTTTCCCGATGAGGCGTTTTTCAGTGTCCTCGATGGTTGATGCCCTCACGTAACAGGCACCCGTAGCTTTTTGGCCTTGTATTCGTTGGATCATCAGCATCTTTGCCATGCTTTCTTTGCAATGTGCCTCGGAGTCGCTTGCAAAGGTTTCAGGCACCTTTCCCTCAATCAACATGATGAAAAACCACATTTTCAGCATGGCGCCTCCATGGCTTTCGGAGCGAAGCGGGTGGGGGTGTTGTTACACCCCCACTTTGGTATGGTTTTCCATACTTTCCAACCTTCACACGACCTGCTTTTGCTATCTCAGCGCTTCTTGCTCGTACCCGAAAAGCACACCTTTCAAGGCGATTTTGGCTTGATTACGGATATCTACAGGTAGGGCTTCAAACCGCCGAAGAATAGGCAACATGTCTTGGGATACAACCATTTCAGAAGGCTCTAATAAGAGTTCATCAGTGGTTGTTCCCAGCACTTGGGCAAGGCTTACCACCTTGTCAGCCGACGGCATTCCGCGGCCTGCTTCGTAGGAGGTGTAACTCGACTTACTAATACCCGCAGCCTCCCAAACGGCCTGTTGGGTCAACCCTTTGGCCTCCCGATACCGTCTCAGATTTGTTCCGATGGTCATGGCTCTGCTGCCTGCGTGGTTGCTCATGCTTTCCATCGTATTAACTGTCTATCCATACAGTATCTATATATCGGTACATTTCTGCTTGCATTTGAGCATTCGATAGTCTCATAATCCTGCCACTTCTGTATTGGAATACAGATATTGACAGGATTTCCCATGTTCATCGATTGGCTGACGATTTCGCAGGAGCACGATCACGATCTTCCGATCGTGTGCGACGTCTTTACCCTAACGATAGACGCGAACAGTAATGAAGTGTTGAGCACCCGGCAGCCTCGCTTCAAACATGAAGCGAGCTTCTCTACCTCCGTCAGCATTCACGTTCAGGGTCGGAAGATTCGCGTTGAAGGAAATCCCAGCCGGGTAGGGCGGCTGGACAACTTATTCGGGTTTGCCTCTATCGAGCAATGCGTCTCGGTATACAACGCTTTGTTGCGTGAATACGGTCTTCCTGGCTTCACACGTTGCACCCGCCTAGATATTCGTCAGGGTGAGTCAGGTGCAAAGTCCGGCGACCGTATCGCTGACGGGGCAAAGATTGAACGGATCGACCTGACCACCAATGTTTCGTTGGGTGAGGGCAATGTACTTGCCTATTTACGCGGCGTTTCTAGTCAGCGAATCGGGCATTCCATCGGTTTTTTGTATCCCAATGGTCGCACTGTTGCTTGGACGCCAAAGGGCAACGGCAAAGGCGGGCGACTCCAATATCGAAAGGCATATGACAAGGCCTTTGAGATGGATCAGAACTGCCTTCCAAAAATAAAGCGTGTTTTTGGCGAAGACTCACCTGAGTACAAATATGTTCAGCGGGTAAAAAACTACTGTGCCCAAGAAGGCGTAGTCCGCATGGAACAAGAGCTTAAAAGCGAATATTTACAGCGTGAAGCCCTTTGCTATTGGGGCCTATTTGATGAAAGGCGTCTGGCCGAACTCCACAGTGAGTTTCTTAAAATAGATGAAAAGTTGAAGGTGACAGCCATGGATATTGTGAGCATTGCTGAACAATTGGTTGCTGAGGGTGTTTGCGACACTCTACGTTCTGCTCGTACCACGGCTAGTTACGCTCTTGAGTGGATGTCTGGCACATCCAACATTGACTTTTCAAAGTCTCAGGTAAAAGGACATGCGGCCAAACTTAATCGTATCGGCATCAACATTCGCAATGCTTGCGATACGAGTCGTTTTGCTCCGGTGTTTGTCCGCCAGTGTCGGGAAGTGACGAAAAGTACTCTGTCTATACCAACATGGTACCAGCGCCCTAATCATCTGCAGCAGGTTGCCGCGTGAGAACGGTAAGTTTTCAGGGGACTCAGCTCACAAGCGGACAGCGAAGGAGATTGGCTGAACAGCAGCAAGTTCGCGATTTTTTTATCAACCCGGTTCTTGCTCAGCAGGTCGAGCAAGCGCTCAAGGCTGTCGAGGCCCGAAAAGAGCAGGGTGTTAAGCCAGAGCGTATCTGGATGCTAGAGCGTCAAGAAGCAGGAACAACCTCGGTGGCTGAATGGATGGGTTTCTAATGGATAAGAAACAGTTTCAAACTCTCCGCTGGAATGTTGAGGCCGATATTCGCAACCACGTTAGCGATGAGTCGCTAGTAAAAAGCATTGCAAATGATGTTATGCGAACTGTATTGGCTGACTTTTCGAATCAGGCGATTGCTCGACAACGCAGCAAGCGTCAATTTCTGACTTTCAGGCGCAACCCTGAAGTCATTGCGCCCAGTTGGGCATACCGCAAGCCTGGCACTGTCCCTGGCTTTCCAACACTGAGATAAGGGCATTACATGTCTAACGTAATCGTAGTTGAAGTAACTGGCAATCATCGTAGTGGTACCGCCGCGAAAAGCGGCAAACCTTATTGCATGTTTGAAGCATATGCTCACTTGCCAAATATTCCATACCCGCAAAAATGTACTTTTTACGCTGAAACCCCACAGCAGGTTCCTCAGCCGGGAAAGTATGAGTGCGATGTTATTGCACAGGTTCGGGATGACCGTCTCATTTTTGAAGTCGATCCTCGCCAAGGGCGTCGTGTCAGTTCGAACGCTCCGATTTCTTCGGCAACTCCTAAGTCTGCGTAATGCCCGGCATTCTTTTCTGTCCATCTGAGATTTCTATCGATGGCGGTTTGCCGGTTTGTTCTACTTCTTGGGAGGCTTTGCCTTACATGCCTCCCTTTGATCCGTCTCAGCTTGATCCAACTACTTTGGCGCAAGCATTTGGGGCCGGATTCACACTAGTCGCTTTCTTTATGATCGGGTCTATGGGTATCCGGGCGTTTCTTAATTTCATCAAGCAATCCTGAGGATTCAATCATGTTTAAAAAGACGAGTGCTGTAGTTGTGTCTGCTGTTGCCTTGGCTGTTGTTGCACCATCAGTATTCGCCGCTGATCCTGCGGGCGGCTGGGATTATACCGGTCTTACTTCCTCCATCGATTTCAGCACTATTTCCGTCGGTGTTCTTGCCGTGGCTGGAATCTTGGCCGGTGTGTACGCCGGTATCAAAGGTGCCAAAATCGTGCTGGGTTTCCTGCGCGGTTAAATCACCTCTTCTGATTGACCTGGGTGTCTTCGGGCACCCTTTTTTTTACCTGAATATTTGCAACAGCGAAGAGTCTCGCTATTTGCCTGAGGCCTGCAAAATGGATCAGCTCTATTACTTTGCTATGTTTTGCATCGGTTGTGGTTGCTCGTTCGCTACCTTCTCGGGGTGGTGATATGAGAGCAACGGCTTTTTTCTTTTTAACCGCGCTTTTTAGTGCCAATAGCTTTGCCGGTTATTACTACACGATTGCCGACGGTGTAACTGAGTATCCGACACCTGATGCAGCGTGTACCTTTGTGCTTTCCACATATACGGACGTTACCTATACAAATCTTACTTTCAATCATTGGGGCACACTTACCGACACAGGTGATCCTGTAGCAGCTGGTTCAGGTTACTGCTATTACAACAGAACCAATAAATGGGGTGAGGTTTCTGTAAAGCGGCATCCAGCAGTAATCAAACAACACATTTCGAATGAGCACGTACCTAACGAGTGCGCAGGCGCTCCTGCTGCCATTGTCAGTCGCGGCCCTTATTCCTCGGTAGTGCGCAGTGATGGTAAGAACTATGTGGTTGGTTCATCTCCATCTTCTGTGTGTTCGGGTAATTGCTTATATGAAAAGCCTGATGCCGCCAATACCAAGGACTGCTTTGTTTTATCATCGGATGCACAAACTGGTTTTTGTAATTATGGCTTCACTTTAGTCACAGCTGATAACGGTGATGGGACGAGCTGTTCAGTTAACACCTCAATTCCTTATGAAACCGGTTCTAGCCTGAATGGCTCAGAGACTGGTGGTGAGGATGAAGATTGCGACACAACTCTCCCCAACAATACCTGCGATAGCACTGGTGGTGAGGGTGGTGGAGACGGTTCTGGTGATGGGAACGGTGATGGGAGTGGAGAGGGTGGTAGCTCCAATGATGGCTTTAAGACCCCCGGAAAGCCTGATCTTGATCCTAGGGAAGGTCAGCGAAAGCCTCGCATAGCTTCGCAATATCTAGGCTTCAGTTCGACCTTTCAGGAATCTGTTACGTACACCACAATCAAATCCTCTTTTCAAAATATCGGTGATCCTGGTGCAGCGTGCCCCGTTGCAACTATTGATCTTTTTGGAACAAATATAACCTTCGATTCCCACTGCATTATTTTTGAGTCTATCGCACCTACATTGTCCTTTGTGTTCATGGCGGCGTGGGCTTTATTGGCCGTTTTTATTATTCTTTCAGCTTAGGTAAACCACATGCTAAGTGATTTCTCTGCATGGCTCAGGGATGTAGTAAGTGATGTCGCGCAATTTTTCATTGATATGCTTCTTAATCTGTTGGACTGGATCTGGGCAGCGTTTGTCACTTTGATCGACTCACTGCCCATTGCAAGTACTGTTGAGCAAGCGGCTGGATTGTTTACAGCAATACCGCCATCGGTTTGGTATTTCATGAATGTGTTCCAGATACCGAATGGAATCATTAGTGTTATAAGTGCATATTTAATTCGTTTCTTTATTCGTCGGCTTCCATTCATTGGGTGATGTATGGCTATTCATGCTTATGTTGGAAAGCCGGGCCATGGCAAGAGCTATGGTGTTGTTGAGCATGTGGTAATTCCTTCGCTCAAACAAAACAGGCATGTGGTTACTAATATTCCGCTGTCAATCGACGATCTTCTTTCTACTTACGGCGGCAACATTACCCAGCTTCCGCCAAACTGGTTTGAGCTTGATGATCTTTCGCATATTATTCCTCCCGGATCTGTTGCGATCATCGATGAATGCTGGAGGCGTTGGCCGGCAGGTCAAAATACAAATCACGCAAACTTTACTGATAAATCCCTGTTAGCTGAACACCGGCATCGTGTTGATGCAAATAACAAC
Source organism: Pseudomonas baetica (assembly GCF_002813455.1). Lineage (NCBI taxonomy): Bacteria > Pseudomonadati > Pseudomonadota > Gammaproteobacteria > Pseudomonadales > Pseudomonadaceae > Pseudomonas > Pseudomonas baetica. The sequence goes on from NZ_PHHE01000001.1 coordinate 2,014,412, forward strand.
TCAATGCGTGTTGTATTGGTTACGCAAGATCTAGCGCAAATTTCGTCGTGGGTTCGTCTTTTAATTGAAACCACGTATAGAATTAGAAAGCTGAGCAAGAAAGCTTTTAAGGTTGACATTTATAACGGCGCTGTTACTGGTGACTCCCCGTCAAAATCGAAGCTTGTAAGAACTACGGCAGGCACATTCAAGCCTTCTGTTTATTCTTTCTATAAATCAGCAACTCAATCTGATTCGGGAGCTGTTGGTGATGAGTCGTCTGCTGACGGTCGTGCCAGTATTCTTCGTTCGTTCGGTCTTTGGTCAACAATTGTCGTGTTTGTTTTATTTATCGGCCTAGGCATTTTTGGGGTAAAGAGTTTCTTTTCCGCTAGCTCTCCCGGTGTGGTAGAACACGATATTCCTTCGTCTGTTTCAAAGCCACCAATCAAATCATCTGAACCTGCTATTTCTACGACTTGGCGTTTAGTTGGGTTTATTCATCCATCAAAACCAGACCAGTCCTCTAAAGCTGTCGCTGAGGCTTTAGCCTTAATAGCAGATAATAATGGAAACACTCGATACATTTCGTTTTCTAACTGTCGATACTTTCCTGATTACATTGAAGCCTATTGCATAGTCGATGGCTTCAAGGTCACCAACTGGTCGCTTAAAAAGTCTATCCCCATTGTAGGTGGGTTAATTGGCGGTGGTGTTTAGCGTAGCGCAAACGACGCCGCTAATTAATCCACCCACCACTTGGAACTCCAGTCATGATTAACTCTAAGATGATTCACCGTTTCTGCCTGTCCATTAGCCTTGTTCTTTTTTTATCTGTTTCCCAAGCTGAAACTGTTACGCCTCCGCTTAATTTTGACTTTCAAAGCATTCAAGTTTCTTCGGCATTACAACTCCTTGCCGACTATCGTGGTTTAAATCTTGTGCTGGATGACAGTATTCACGGTTCGCTTTCCATGCGAATGAAGGATGTCACCTGGGATGAGGCAATTGAATATGTATCGTCTGCCAAGGGCTTGCTATATAGCGTAGAAGGTAACTTTTTGCGCGTAAGCTCACTCCAGCGCCCTAGCGAGTATTCAAAGCAGTCTTATGGCGTCTTTCAACAGCTCAAAGATTCAAGCTCTTCTGCCGCCAATTCGTCTTTCAGAGTTTCTATTTTTAAAGTGCATAATATCTTGTCGTCTGACGCTATAAAGGCATTTGCTCTCGATCAGGGCGAGAGCCTTAACTTTGAGGATGACTCTTCTATTATTGTTGCTCGGATGTCTGACAGCAGGCTTTCTGATTTTCGTACTTATCTTGCTGCTGTTGATTACTCAAGAAAGCAGGTGATGATTGAGGCTCGCATAGTCGAAGTTGATCGATCCTACTCCAAAAATCTCGGCGTCCAATGGGGTGGATCTGTTGGCAGCGGCGCCGGTACTGTCACTGGGTCTGTACCACTTGGACTTTCAGCGGCCGCTGTTGCTGGATTCGGTATCGTCTCCAAATCAGTCAATCTTGACGTGGCCCTCAGCGCAATGGAACAGCGCGGGAAAGGCCGCGTTATCTCTAGTCCGCGCGTATACACCTCTGATCGACACCAAGCCAAAATCGTTAAGGGATCTCAGGTTCCTTACCAGCAGTCCGCAGGGGAGGGGTCAACATCAATTTCTTTTAAGGAGGCTGCGTTATCTTTGGACGTCACTCCGTTCGTTAACGAGAAGGGTGTATTGCTCGATGTTATTCTTTCTAAGGACGAACCAGATTATTCCAACGCCATGAATGGTGTTCCACCAATCAACACCACGTCGCTTACCTCCCGGGTTTTTTCAGGCTTCGGTCAGACTGTGGCCCTTGGCGGTGTCTACTCGGACGTCGACACGACAGTGACCAAGAGTGTTCCGTTTCTCGGGAAAATTCCCGGTTTTAAATGGTTGTTTACCAGTAGCTCGACCGTATCTAATAGCACTGAGCTTGTGCTTTTCCTCACACCTGTTTTGGTCGAGAAGCAATGACAGGCGTCATTTTCCTCTGGCGTTAGCCTGGTGAGGCCCGCAATGCACAATCAAATCGACAAATTGATAGCTGAAACGATGAAGATCGATGTTGATGCAAGCAAGGTAACTGCGGAAATATTCTGGATTCCACTGGCAATTTCGATAGGATTGATCTCTTTCGTAGCTACCATAACTGCGGTTATTTTGAAGCTACTTTGACATTCTCATATAACTAAACTAAACAACTATTTAGCATAGTTATTCCTTAGGGGTATATGGGCGAGTAGGGTGCTAGATAATCGCAGGTAGCTCCTTTCCAGTTAACAAACGGTTATCCAAGCTAATAAATTCGAATTCATCACTATGCGCATAAATTTGCCGTGTTGCATTGCCGATAATTCGACTGTTGAAGGCTGCAACCTCTGTTTTTTCTAACGGGATCACTCGCTCGTTTGCCTCGTAGTCGCCTAGAACAGCGATATCTTTGCTCAAGGGGATGAAAATACTGACGTCTCTCAGCGCGAACCCCAAGCCCCAGCCATCGTCAGGTCGATCTGTAGTGGTCTAATGAAACCGGACACCCATTTAGGCGAGAATGCTCGCCAGATAGAGGTGTCTGATGACCAAACAACGTCGTTCTTTTTCCGCTGAATTCAAACGCGAGGCCGCAGGCCTCGTGCTCGATCAAGGCTATAGCCATATCGAAGCCAGCCGCTCGCTTGGTGTGGTTGAGTCCGCGTTGCGCCGCTGGGTTAATCAGCTTCAGCAGGAGCGCACTGGCGTTACTCCGCAGAGTAAAGCGCTGACGCCAGAGCAACAGAAAATCCAGGAATTGGAAGCTCGAATCGCTCGACTTGAGCGGGAGAAATCCATTTTAAAAAAGGCTACCGCGCTCTTGATGTCGGAAGAGCACGAGCGCACGCGCTGATTGATCAACTGAGCCCCCAAGAGCCGGTTGATTGGCTTTGCGCAGTCTTTGACGTCACTCGTTCGTGTTACTACGCCCATCGTCTCAGGCGCCGAACTCCAGACGTTGAGCGGCTTCGGTTGCGCAGCCGGGTTAACGAACTGTTTACGCAAAGTCGAAGCGCCGCCGGTAGCCGCAGCATCGTGTCGATGATGCAGGAAGACGGCGAGCAAATTGGGCGGTTCAAGGTGCGAGGCCTGATGCGGGAACTGGAGTTGGTCAGTAAACAACCTGGATCACATGCCTACAAACAAGCGACGGTTGAGCGGCCTGACATTCCGAACATATTGAATCGAGAGTTTGATGTGCCGGCGCCGAATCAGGTCTGGTGTGGCGACATCACCTACATCTGGGCTCAAGGGAAATGGCATTACCTGGCTGTCGTTATGGATCTTTACGCGCGCCGAGTGGTGGGCTGGGCGCTGTCGAACAAGCCGGATGCGGATCTGGTCATCAAGGCGTTGGACATGGCTTACGAACAGCGTGGCAGGCCTCAAGGGCTTCTGTTTCACTCGGATCAGGGCTCGCAATATGGCAGTCGCCAGTTTCGCCAACGGCTCTGGCGTTACCGCATGCGCCAAAGCATGAGCCGTCGTGGAAACTGCTGGGATAACGCGCCGATGGAGCGTGTGTTTCGCAGCTTGAAAACTGAATGGATACCGACCGTGGGCTACATGACAGCTCAAGAAGCGCACCGCGACATCAGTCATTACCTGATGCATCGGTACAACTGGATTAGACCGCACCAATTCAACAACGGACTGGCCCCAGCTCAGGCCGAGAAAAAACTTAACGTCGTGTCCGGGATTAGTTGACCACTACAAACTGCCGGCTGATAGCTTCCTTGGTTGTTGAATGAGTCTGACGTACAATTTTTGCTTTCTAATGAGCAGTTTTGATAAGGAATCCCATGACGCAATCGCAAGATCTTCACAAAGAAAAAGCTCGAATTTCCGTTGCTTTTCAGACCGCTGAAGGTACCGAAATAGCCGCATTTCGTGAGTTTTGGCGGACAAATTGTGAGCAGGCAAACCAAGGGTATCTAAATTTTTTACAAGTCATGAATGGCTCCGAGCAAATATCATTTGCAAAGGTTTCGGAGCTTGAAGAGGTGTTCTTGCGCCTGTGTCAGTACGATTACGTATTAAACGAAAAATCCAAAGATCTACCAGTTGAAGGTGATGTGCACGCTGGTGTTCAGATCCGGTTGAATGACGCTGTCAAATGGGTTGCGTTTGCTCGGCAGAGCATGAAGCATATTCGCGGCTGGACCTTTCCAATGAATCGTTGATCCGTCAATCAGGGAAAGACTCGTCTAGCCCGCCGGGTTGAGTTTCCGATTCGGAAACTTCGCTCCATGGCCGCAGTTTCGCGGCCGCGAAACTTTTCTCTCCGACGGGATTGACCAAGCCAAAAGGGAAGGATTCCGGCTAGCCTGAGTTTCCGATTCGGAAACTTCGCTCCATGGCCGCAGTTTCGCGCCCGCGAAACTTTTCTCTCCAGGATTGACCAAGCCAAAAAAGGGAAGGATTCCGGCTAGCCTAGGTTTCCGATTCGGAAACTTCCCTCCCTGACCCGCAGTTTCGCGCCCGCGAAACTTTTTTGTACGCTCCCCAAACATCATGATTTCGAAGCTCTCTCATTGCTTGAGGCATCTGTTACGCTCGATGCTTCAACCAAGGGGATGCATATGCAATATAAAGGCAAAGCTATTTTGACTCTTCGCTGTCTGCTGACCGTTCCGCGTCAAATGACGGTGGCCACCAACATCGACGTTTCGGTAACGCCTCGCGATAATCATGTCGTAATTGCTGCAACGCTCGCCGAAGAAGTCCCCAACGTTTCTGAGCTTGATATTTCAATTGAGGATGAGGTTCATCGTTTTGTGGTGGATTCAACGACGCATCTTGGTCGCCAATACGTCTTCTTCTGTTTCCCCGTTGCAGACTGAAACCTCGACCTGCCCGCAGGGCATTAGGCGCCACGCTAATCGGTAGCCAGGCTAATCAACATCCGCGCCGATACCCGGCAACGCCGGCCGCTCTCAAGCCCAATAAAAAACCCCCGGCGATCGACAAATCACCGAGGGTTTCTTTCGCGTTAAAACCTCTGAGGATCGCTCTGAGGGCACTTCGCGCATTGTTCTGCCAAGAGCTTTTTACGCGGTCTTACGCGCAGCCTGCACGGTCCCGTGACGTCCAGCACTATCTTAGGATAGGTCCCGGAGGTCCGATTTCTCAGCGAGTCTCAGGTTTCCCGATGAGGCGTTTTTCAGTGTCCTCGATGGTTGATGCCCTCACGTAACAGGCACCCGTAGCTTTTTGGCCTTGTATTCGTTGGATCATCAGCATCTTTGCCATGCTTTCTTTGCAATGTGCCTCGGAGTCGCTTGCAAAGGTTTCAGGCACCTTTCCCTCAATCAACATGATGAAAAACCACATTTTCAGCATGGCGCCTCCATGGCTTTCGGAGCGAAGCGGGTGGGGGTGTTGTTACACCCCCACTTTGGTATGGTTTTCCATACTTTCCAACCTTCACACGACCTGCTTTTGCTATCTCAGCGCTTCTTGCTCGTACCCGAAAAGCACACCTTTCAAGGCGATTTTGGCTTGATTACGGATATCTACAGGTAGGGCTTCAAACCGCCGAAGAATAGGCAACATGTCTTGGGATACAACCATTTCAGAAGGCTCTAATAAGAGTTCATCAGTGGTTGTTCCCAGCACTTGGGCAAGGCTTACCACCTTGTCAGCCGACGGCATTCCGCGGCCTGCTTCGTAGGAGGTGTAACTCGACTTACTAATACCCGCAGCCTCCCAAACGGCCTGTTGGGTCAACCCTTTGGCCTCCCGATACCGTCTCAGATTTGTTCCGATGGTCATGGCTCTGCTGCCTGCGTGGTTGCTCATGCTTTCCATCGTATTAACTGTCTATCCATACAGTATCTATATATCGGTACATTTCTGCTTGCATTTGAGCATTCGATAGTCTCATAATCCTGCCACTTCTGTATTGGAATACAGATATTGACAGGATTTCCCATGTTCATCGATTGGCTGACGATTTCGCAGGAGCACGATCACGATCTTCCGATCGTGTGCGACGTCTTTACCCTAACGATAGACGCGAACAGTAATGAAGTGTTGAGCACCCGGCAGCCTCGCTTCAAACATGAAGCGAGCTTCTCTACCTCCGTCAGCATTCACGTTCAGGGTCGGAAGATTCGCGTTGAAGGAAATCCCAGCCGGGTAGGGCGGCTGGACAACTTATTCGGGTTTGCCTCTATCGAGCAATGCGTCTCGGTATACAACGCTTTGTTGCGTGAATACGGTCTTCCTGGCTTCACACGTTGCACCCGCCTAGATATTCGTCAGGGTGAGTCAGGTGCAAAGTCCGGCGACCGTATCGCTGACGGGGCAAAGATTGAACGGATCGACCTGACCACCAATGTTTCGTTGGGTGAGGGCAATGTACTTGCCTATTTACGCGGCGTTTCTAGTCAGCGAATCGGGCATTCCATCGGTTTTTTGTATCCCAATGGTCGCACTGTTGCTTGGACGCCAAAGGGCAACGGCAAAGGCGGGCGACTCCAATATCGAAAGGCATATGACAAGGCCTTTGAGATGGATCAGAACTGCCTTCCAAAAATAAAGCGTGTTTTTGGCGAAGACTCACCTGAGTACAAATATGTTCAGCGGGTAAAAAACTACTGTGCCCAAGAAGGCGTAGTCCGCATGGAACAAGAGCTTAAAAGCGAATATTTACAGCGTGAAGCCCTTTGCTATTGGGCCTATTTGATGAAAGGCGTCTGGCCGAACTCCACAGTGAGTTTCTTAAAATAGATGAAAAGTTGAAGGTGACAGCCATGGATATTGTGAGCATTGCTGAACAATTGGTTGCTGAGGGTGTTTGCGACACTCTACGTTCTGCTCGTACCACGGCTAGTTACGCTCTTGAGTGGATGTCTGGCACATCCAACATTGACTTTTCAAAGTCTCAGGTAAAAGGACATGCGGCCAAACTTAATCGTATCGGCATCAACATTCGCAATGCTTGCGATACGAGTCGTTTTGCTCCGGTGTTTGTCCGCCAGTGTCGGGAAGTGACGAAAAGTACTCTGTCTATACCAACATGGTACCAGCGCCCTAATCATCTGCAGCAGGTTGCCGCGTGAGAACGGTAAGTTTTCAGGGGACTCAGCTCACAAGCGGACAGCGAAGGAGATTGGCTGAACAGCAGCAAGTTCGCGATTTTTTTATCAACCCGGTTCTTGCTCAGCAGGTCGAGCAAGCGCTCAAGGCTGTCGAGGCCCGAAAAGAGCAGGGTGTTAAGCCAGAGCGTATCTGGATGCTAGAGCGTCAAGAAGCAGGAACAACCTCGGTGGCTGAATGGATGGGTTTCTAATGGATAAGAAACAGTTTCAAACTCTCCGCTGGAATGTTGAGGCCGATATTCGCAACCACGTTAGCGATGAGTCGCTAGTAAAAAGCATTGCAAATGATGTTATGCGAACTGTATTGGCTGACTTTTCGAATCAGGCGATTGCTCGACAACGCAGCAAGCGTCAATTTCTGACTTTCAGGCGCAACCCTGAAGTCATTGCGCCCAGTTGGGCATACCGCAAGCCTGGCACTGTCCCTGGCTTTCCAACACTGAGATAAGGGCATTACATGTCTAACGTAATCGTAGTTGAAGTAACTGGCAATCATCGTAGTGGTACCGCCGCGAAAAGCGGCAAACCTTATTGCATGTTTGAAGCATATGCTCACTTGCCAAATATTCCATACCCGCAAAAATGTACTTTTTACGCTGAAACCCCACAGCAGGTTCCTCAGCCGGGAAAGTATGAGTGCGATGTTATTGCACAGGTTCGGGATGACCGTCTCATTTTTGAAGTCGATCCTCGCCAAGGGCGTCGTGTCAGTTCGAACGCTCCGATTTCTTCGGCAACTCCTAAGTCTGCGTAATGCCCGGCATTCTTTTCTGTCCATCTGAGATTTCTATCGATGGCGGTTTGCCGGTTTGTTCTACTTCTTGGGAGGCTTTGCCTTACATGCCTCCCTTTGATCCGTCTCAGCTTGATCCAACTACTTTGGCGCAAGCATTTGGGGCCGGATTCACACTAGTCGCTTTCTTTATGATCGGGTCTATGGGTATCCGGGCGTTTCTTAATTTCATCAAGCAATCCTGAGGATTCAATCATGTTTAAAAAGACGAGTGCTGTAGTTGTGTCTGCTGTTGCCTTGGCTGTTGTTGCACCATCAGTATTCGCCGCTGATCCTGCGGGCGGCTGGGATTATACCGGTCTTACTTCCTCCATCGATTTCAGCACTATTTCCGTCGGTGTTCTTGCCGTGGCTGGAATCTTGGCCGGTGTGTACGCCGGTATCAAAGGTGCCAAAATCGTGCTGGGTTTCCTGCGCGGTTAAATCACCTCTTCTGATTGACCTGGGTGTCTTCGGGCACCCTTTTTTTTACCTGAATATTTGCAACAGCGAAGAGTCTCGCTATTTGCCTGAGGCCTGCAAAATGGATCAGCTCTATTACTTGCTATGTTTTGCATCGGTTGTGGTTGCTCGTTCGCTACCTTCTCGGGTGGTGATATGAGAGCAACGGCTTTTTTCTTTTAACCGCGCTTTTTAGTGCCAATAGCTTTGCCGGTTATTACTACACGATTGCCGACGGTGTAACTGAGTATCCGACACCTGATGCAGCGTGTACCTTTGTGCTTTCCACATATACGGACGTTACCTATACAAATCTTACTTTCAATCATTGGGGCACACTTACCGACACAGGTGATCCTGTAGCAGCTGGTTCAGGTTACTGCTATTACAACAGAACCAATAAATGGGGTGAGGTTTCTGTAAAGCGCATCCAGCAGTAATCAAACAACACATTTCGAATGAGCACGTACCTAACGAGTGCGCAGGCGCTCCTGCTGCCATTGTCAGTCGCGGCCCTTATTCCTCGGTAGTGCGCAGTGATGGTAAGAACTATGTGGTTGGTTCATCTCCATCTTCTGTGTGTTCGGGTAATTGCTTATATGAAAAGCCTGATGCCGCCAATACCAAGGACTGCTTTGTTTTATCATCGGATGCACAAACTGGTTTTTGTAATTATGGCTTCACTTTAGTCACAGCTGATAACGGTGATGGGACGAGCTGTTCAGTTAACACCTCAATTCCTTATGAAACCGGTTCTAGCCTGAATGGCTCAGGACTGGTGGTGAGGATGAAGATTGCGACACAACTCTCCCCAACAATACCTGCGATAGCACTGGTGGTGAGGGTGGTGGAGACGGTTCTGGTGATGGAACGGTGATGGGAGTGGAGAGGGTGGTAGCTCCAATGATGGCTTTAAGACCCCCGGAAAGCCTGATCTTGATCCTAGGGAAGGTCAGCGAAAGCCTCGCATAGCTTCGCAATATCTAGGCTTCAGTTCGACCTTTCAGGAATCTGTTACGTACACCACAATCAAATCCTCTTTTCAAAATATCGGTGATCCTGGTGCAGCGTGCCCCGTTGCAACTATTGATCTTTTTGGAACAAATATAACCTTCGATTCCCACTGCATTATTTTGAGTCTATCGCACCTACATTGTCCTTTGTGTTCATGGCGGCGTGGGCTTTATTGGCCGTTTTTATTATTCTTTCAGCTTAGGTAAACCACATGCTAAGTGATTTCTCTGCATGGCTCAGGGATGTAGTAAGTGATGTCGCGCAATTTTCATTGATATGCTTCTTAATCTGTTGGACTGGATCTGGGCAGCGTTTGTCACTTTGATCGACTCACTGCCCATTGCAAGTACTGTTGAGCAAGCGGCTGGATTGTTTACAGCAATACCGCCATCGGTTTGGTATTTCATGAATGTGTTCCAGATACCGAATGAATCATTAGTGTTATAAGTGCATATTTAATTCGTTTCTTTATTCGTCGGCTTCCATTCATTGGGTGATGTATGGCTATTCATGCTTATGTTGGAAAGCCGGCCATGGCAAGAGCTATGGTGTTGTTGAGCATGTGGTAATTCCTTCGCTCAAACAAAACAGGCATGTGGTTACTAATATTCCGCTGTCAATCGACGATCTTCTTTCTACTTACGGCGGCAACATTACCCAGCTTCCGCCAAACTGGTTTGAGCTTGATGATCTTTCGCATATTATTCCTCCCGGATCTGTTGCGATCATCGATGAATGCTGGAGGCGTTGGCCGGCAGGTCAAAATACAAATCACGCAAACTTTACTGATAAATCCCTGTTAGCTGAACACCGGCATCGTGTTGATGCAAATAACAACTCAATGCGTGTTGTATTGGTTACGCAAGATCTAGCGCAAATTTCGTCGTGGGTTCGTCTTTTAATTGAAACCACGTATAGAATTAGAAAGCTGAGCAAGAAAGCTTTTAAGGTTGACATTTATAACGGCGCTGTTACTGGTGACTCCCCGTCAAAATCGAAGCTTGTAAGAACTACGGCAGGCACATTCAAGCCTTCTGTTTATTCTTTCTATAAATCAGCAACTCAATCTGATTCGGGAGCTGTTGGTGATGAGTCGTCTGCTGACGGTCGTGCCAGTATTCTTCGTTCGTTCGGTCTTTGGTCAACAATTGTCGTGTTTGTTTTATTTATCGGCCTAGGCATTTTTGGGGTAAAGAGTTTCTTTTCCGCTAGCTCTCCCGGTGTGGTAGAACACGATATTCCTTCGTCTGTTTCAAAGCCACCAATCAAATCATCTGAACCTGCTATTTCTACGACTTGGCGTTTAGTTGGGTTTATTCATCCATCAAAACCAGACCAGTCCTCTAAAGCTGTCGCTGAGGCTTTAGCCTTAATAGCAGATAATAATGGAAACACTCGATACATTTCGTTTTCTAACTGTCGATACTTTCCTGATTACATTGAAGCCTATTGCATAGTCGATGGCTTCAAGGTCACCAACTGGTCGCTTAAAAAGTCTATCCCCATTGTAGGTGGGTTAATTGGCGGTGGTGTTTAGCGTAGCGCAAACGACGCCGCTAATTAATCCACCCACCACTTGGAACTCCAGTCATGATTAACTCTAAGATGATTCACCGTTTCTGCCTGTCCATTAGCCTTGTTCTTTTTTTATCTGTTTCCCAAGCTGAAACTGTTACGCCTCCGCTTAATTTTGACTTTCAAAGCATTCAAGTTTCTTCGGCATTACAACTCCTTGCCGACTATCGTGGTTTAAATCTTGTGCTGGATGACAGTATTCACGGTTCGCTTTCCATGCGAATGAAGGATGTCACCTGGATGAGGCAATTGAATATGTATCGTCTGCCAAGGGCTTGCTATATAGCGTAGAAGGTAACTTTTTGCGCGTAAGCTCACTCCAGCGCCCTAGCGAGTATTCAAAGCAGTCTTATGGCGTCTTTCAACAGCTCAAAGATTCAAGCTCTTCTGCCGCCAATTCGTCTTTCAGAGTTTCTATTTTTAAAGTGCATAATATCTTGTCGTCTGACGCTATAAAGGCATTTGCTCTCGATCAGGGCGAGAGCCTTAACTTTGAGGATGACTCTTCTATTATTGTTGCTCGGATGTCTGACAGCAGGCTTTCTGATTTTCGTACTTATCTTGCTGCTGTTGATTACTCAAGAAAGCAGGTGATGATTGAGGCTCGCATAGTCGAAGTTGATCGATCCTACTCCAAAAATCTCGGCGTCCAATGGGGTGGATCTGTTGGCAGCGGCGCCGGTACTGTCACTGGGTCTGTACCACTTGGACTTTCAGCGGCCGCTGTTGCTGGATTCGGTATCGTCTCCAAATCAGTCAATCTTGACGTGGCCCTCAGCGCAATGGAACAGCGCGGGAAAGGCCGCGTTATCTCTAGTCCGCGCGTATACACCTCTGATCGACACCAAGCCAAAATCGTTAAGGGATCTCAGGTTCCTTACCAGCAGTCCGCAGGGGAGGGGTCAACATCAATTTCTTTTAAGGAGGCTGCGTTATCTTTGGACGTCACTCCGTTCGTTAACGAGAAGGGTGTATTGCTCGATGTTATTCTTTCTAAGGACGAACCAGATTATTCCAACGCCATGAATGGTGTTCCACCAATCAACACCACGTCGCTTACCTCCCGGGTTTTTTCAGGCTTCGGTCAGACTGTGGCCCTTGGCGGTGTCTACTCGGACGTCGACACGACAGTGACCAAGAGTGTTCCGTTTCTCGGGAAAATTCCCGGTTTTAAATGGTTGTTTACCAGTAGCTCGACCGTATCTAATAGCACTGAGCTTGTGCTTTTCCTCACACCTGTTTTGGTCGAGAAGCAATGACAGGCGTCATTTTCCTCTGGCGTTAGCCTGGTGAGGCCCGCAATGCACAATCAAATCGACAAATTGATAGCTGAAACGATGAAGATCGATGTTGATGCAAGCAAGGTAACTGCGGAAATATTCTGGATTCCACTGGCAATTTCGATAGGATTGATCTCTTTCGTAGCTACCATAACTGCGGTTATTTTGAAGCTACTTTGACATTCTCATATAACTAAACTAAACAACTATTTAGCATAGTTATTCCTTAGGGGTATATGGGCGAGTAGGGTGCTAGATAATCGCAGGTAGCTCCTTTCCAGTTAACAAACGGTTATCCAAGCTAATAAATTCGAATTCATCACTATGCGCATAAATTTGCCGTGTTGCATTGCCGATAATTCGACTGTTGAAGGCTGCAACCTCTGTTTTTTCTAACGGGATCACTCGCTCGTTTGCCTCGTAGTCGCCTAGAACAGCGATATCTTTGCTCAAGGGGATGAAAATACTGACGTCTCTCAGCGCGAACCCCAAGCCCCAGCCATCGTCAGGTCGATCTGTAGTGGTCTAATGAAACCGGACACCCATTTAGGCGAGAATGCTCGCCAGATAGAGGTGTCTGATGACCAAACAACGTCGTTCTTTTTCCGCTGAATTCAAACGCGAGGCCGCAGGCCTCGTGCTCGATCAAGGCTATAGCCATATCGAAGCCAGCCGCTCGCTTGGTGTGGTTGAGTCCGCGTTGCGCCGCTGGGTTAATCAGCTTCAGCAGGAGCGCACTGGCGTTACTCCGCAGAGTAAAGCGCTGACGCCAGAGCAACAGAAAATCCAGGAATTGGAAGCTCGAATCGCTCGACTTGAGCGGGAGAAATCCATTTTAAAAAAGGCTACCGCGCTCTTGATGTCGGAAGAGCACGAGCGCACGCGCTGATTGATCAACTGAGCCCCCAAGAGCCGGTTGATTGGCTTTGCGCAGTCTTTGACGTCACTCGTTCGTGTTACTACGCCCATCGTCTCAGGCGCCGAACTCCAGACGTTGAGCGGCTTCGGTTGCGCAGCCGGGTTAACGAACTGTTTACGCAAAGTCGAAGCGCCGCCGGTAGCCGCAGCATCGTGTCGATGATGCAGGAAGACGGCGAGCAAATTGGGCGGTTCAAGGTGCGAGGCCTGATGCGGGAACTGGAGTTGGTCAGTAAACAACCTGGATCACATGCCTACAAACAAGCGACGGTTGAGCGGCCTGACATTCCGAACATATTGAATCGAGAGTTTGATGTGCCGGCGCCGAATCAGGTCTGGTGTGGCGACATCACCTACATCTGGGCTCAAGGGAAATGGCATTACCTGGCTGTCGTTATGGATCTTTACGCGCGCCGAGTGGTGGGCTGGGCGCTGTCGAACAAGCCGGATGCGGATCTGGTCATCAAGGCGTTGGACATGGCTTACGAACAGCGTGGCAGGCCTCAAGGGCTTCTGTTTCACTCGGATCAGGGCTCGCAATATGGCAGTCGCCAGTTTCGCCAACGGCTCTGGCGTTACCGCATGCGCCAAAGCATGAGCCGTCGTGGAAACTGCTGGGATAACGCGCCGATGGAGCGTGTGTTTCGCAGCTTGAAAACTGAATGGATACCGACCGTGGGCTACATGACAGCTCAAGAAGCGCACCGCGACATCAGTCATTACCTGATGCATCGGTACAACTGGATTAGACCGCACCAATTCAACAACGGACTGGCCCCAGCTCAGGCCGAGAAAAAACTTAACGTCGTGTCCGGGATTAGTTGACCACTACAAACTGCCGGCTGATAGCTTCCTTGGTTGTTGAATGAGTCTGACGTACAATTTTTGCTTTCTAATGAGCAGTTTTGATAAGGAATCCCATGACGCAATCGCAAGATCTTCACAAAGAAAAAGCTCGAATTTCCGTTGCTTTTCAGACCGCTGAAGGTACCGAAATAGCCGCATTTCGTGAGTTTTGGCGGACAAATTGTGAGCAGGCAAACCAAGGGTATCTAAATTTTTTACAAGTCATGAATGGCTCCGAGCAAATATCATTTGCAAAGGTTTCGGAGCTTGAAGAGGTGTTCTTGCGCCTGTGTCAGTACGATTACGTATTAAACGAAAAATCCAAAGATCTACCAGTTGAAGGTGATGTGCACGCTGGTGTTCAGATCCGGTTGAATGACGCTGTCAAATGGGTTGCGTTTGCTCGGCAGAGCATGAAGCATATTCGCGGCTGGACCTTTCCAATGAATCGTTGATCCGTCAATCAGGGAAAGACTCGTCTAGCCCGCCGGGTTGAGTTTCCGATTCGGAAACTTCGCTCCATGGCCGCAGTTTCGCGGCCGCGAAACTTTTCTCTCCGACGGGATTGACCAAGCCAAAAGGGAAGGATTCCGGCTAGCCTGAGTTTCCGATTCGGAAACTTCGCTCCATGGCCGCAGTTTCGCGCCCGCGAAACTTTTCTCTCCAGGATTGACCAAGCCAAAAAAGGGAAGGATTCCGGCTAGCCTAGGTTTCCGATTCGGAAACTTCCCTCCCTGACCCGCAGTTTCGCGCCCGCGAAACTTTTTTGTACGCTCCCCAAACATCATGATTTCGAAGCTCTCTCATTGCTTGAGGCATCTGTTACGCTCGATGCTTCAACCAAGGGATGCATATGCAATATAAAGGCAAAGCTATTTTGACTCTTCGCTGTCTGCTGACCGTTCCGCGTCAAATGACGGTGGCCACCAACATCGACGTTTCGGTAACGCCTCGCGATAATCATGTCGTAATTGCTGCAACGCTCGCCGAAGAAGTCCCCAACGTTTCTGAGCTTGATATTTCAATTGAGGATGAGGTTCATCGTTTTGTGGTGGATTCAACGACGCATCTTGGTCGCCAATACGTCTTCTTCTGTTTCCCCGTTGCAGACTGAAACCTCGACCTGCCCGCAGGGCATTAGGCGCCACGCTAATCGGTAGCCAGGCTAATCAACATCCGCGCCGATACCCGGCAACGCCGGCCGCTCTCAAGCCCAATAAAAAACCCCCGGCGATCGACAAATCACCGAGGGTTTCTTTCGCGTTAAAACCTCTGAGGATCGCTCTGAGGGCACTTCGCGCATTGTTCTGCCAAGAGCTTTTTACGCGGTCTTACGCGCAGCCTGCACGGTCCCGTGACGTCCAGCACTATCTTAGGATAGGTCCCGGAGGTCCGATTTCTCAGCGAGTCTCAGGTTTCCCGATGAGGCGTTTTTCAGTGTCCTCGATGGTTGATGCCCTCACGTAACAGGCACCCGTAGCTTTTTGGCCTTGTATTCGTTGGATCATCAGCATCTTTGCCATGCTTTCTTTGCAATGTGCCTCGGAGTCGCTTGCAAAGGTTTCAGGCACCTTTCCCTCAATCAACATGATGAAAAACCACATTTTCAGCATGGCGCCTCCATGGCTTTCGGAGCGAAGCGGGTGGGGGTGTTGTTACACCCCCACTTTGGTATGGTTTTCCATACTTTCCAACCTTCACACGACCTGCTTTTGCTATCTCAGCGCTTCTTGCTCGTACCCGAAAAGCACACCTTTCAAGGCGATTTTGGCTTGATTACGGATATCTACAGGTAGGGCTTCAAACCGCCGAAGAATAGGCAACATGTCTTGGGATACAACCATTTCAGAAGGCTCTAATAAGAGTTCATCAGTGGTTGTTCCCAGCACTTGGGCAAGGCTTACCACCTTGTCAGCCGACGGCATTCCGCGGCCTGCTTCGTAGGAGGTGTAACTCGACTTACTAATACCCGCAGCCTCCCAAACGGCCTGTTGGGTCAACCCTTTGGCCTCCCGATACCGTCTCAGATTTGTTCCGATGGTCATGGCTCTGCTGCCTGCGTGGTTGCTCATGCTTTCCATCGTATTAACTGTCTATCCATACAGTATCTATATATCGGTACATTTCTGCTTGCATTTGAGCATTCGATAGTCTCATAATCCTGCCACTTCTGTATTGGAATACAGATATTGACAGGATTTCCCATGTTCATCGATTGGCTGACGATTTCGCAGGAGCACGATCACGATCTTCCGATCGTGTGCGACGTCTTTACCCTAACGATAGACGCGAACAGTAATGAAGTGTTGAGCACCCGGCAGCCTCGCTTCAAACATGAAGCGAGCTTCTCTACCTCCGTCAGCATTCACGTTCAGGGTCGGAAGATTCGCGTTGAAGGAAATCCCAGCCGGGTAGGGCGGCTGGACAACTTATTCGGGTTTGCCTCTATCGAGCAATGCGTCTCGGTATACAACGCTTTGTTGCGTGAATACGGTCTTCCTGGCTTCACACGTTGCACCCGCCTAGATATTCGTCAGGGTGAGTCAGGTGCAAAGTCCGGCGACCGTATCGCTGACGGGGCAAAGATTGAACGGATCGACCTGACCACCAATGTTTCGTTGGGTGAGGGCAATGTACTTGCCTATTTACGCGGCGTTTCTAGTCAGCGAATCGGGCATTCCATCGGTTTTTTGTATCCCAATGGTCGCACTGTTGCTTGGACGCCAAAGGGCAACGGCAAAGGCGGGCGACTCCAATATCGAAAGGCATATGACAAGGCCTTTGAGATGGATCAGAACTGCCTTCCAAAAATAAAGCGTGTTTTTGGCGAAGACTCACCTGAGTACAAATATGTTCAGCGGGTAAAAAACTACTGTGCCCAAGAAGGCGTAGTCCGCATGGAACAAGAGCTTAAAAGCGAATATTTACAGCGTGAAGCCCTTTGCTATTGGGGCCTATTTGATGAAAGGCGTCTGGCCGAACTCCACAGTGAGTTTCTTAAAATAGATGAAAAGTTGAAGGTGACAGCCATGGATATTGTGAGCATTGCTGAACAATTGGTTGCTGAGGGTGTTTGCGACACTCTACGTTCTGCTCGTACCACGGCTAGTTACGCTCTTGAGTGGATGTCTGGCACATCCAACATTGACTTTTCAAAGTCTCAGGTAAAAGGACATGCGGCCAAACTTAATCGTATCGGCATCAACATTCGCAATGCTTGCGATACGAGTCGTTTTGCTCCGGTGTTTGTCCGCCAGTGTCGGGAAGTGACGAAAAGTACTCTGTCTATACCAACATGGTACCAGCGCCCTAATCATCTGCAGCAGGTTGCCGCGTGAGAACGGTAAGTTTTCAGGGGACTCAGCTCACAAGCGGACAGCGAAGGAGATTGGCTGAACAGCAGCAAGTTCGCGATTTTTTTATCAACCCGGTTCTTGCTCAGCAGGTCGAGCAAGCGCTCAAGGCTGTCGAGGCCCGAAAAGAGCAGGGTGTTAAGCCAGAGCGTATCTGGATGCTAGAGCGTCAAGAAGCAGGAACAACCTCGGTGGCTGAATGGATGGGTTTCTAATGGATAAGAAACAGTTTCAAACTCTCCGCTGGAATGTTGAGGCCGATATTCGCAACCACGTTAGCGATGAGTCGCTAGTAAAAAGCATTGCAAATGATGTTATGCGAACTGTATTGGCTGACTTTTCGAATCAGGCGATTGCTCGACAACGCAGCAAGCGTCAATTTCTGACTTTCAGGCGCAACCCTGAAGTCATTGCGCCCAGTTGGGCATACCGCAAGCCTGGCACTGTCCCTGGCTTTCCAACACTGAGATAAGGGCATTACATGTCTAACGTAATCGTAGTTGAAGTAACTGGCAATCATCGTAGTGGTACCGCCGCGAAAAGCGGCAAACCTTATTGCATGTTTGAAGCATATGCTCACTTGCCAAATATTCCATACCCGCAAAAATGTACTTTTTACGCTGAAACCCCACAGCAGGTTCCTCAGCCGGGAAAGTATGAGTGCGATGTTATTGCACAGGTTCGGGATGACCGTCTCATTTTTGAAGTCGATCCTCGCCAAGGGCGTCGTGTCAGTTCGAACGCTCCGATTTCTTCGGCAACTCCTAAGTCTGCGTAATGCCCGGCATTCTTTTCTGTCCATCTGAGATTTCTATCGATGGCGGTTTGCCGGTTTGTTCTACTTCTTGGGAGGCTTTGCCTTACATGCCTCCCTTTGATCCGTCTCAGCTTGATCCAACTACTTTGGCGCAAGCATTTGGGGCCGGATTCACACTAGTCGCTTTCTTTATGATCGGGTCTATGGGTATCCGGGCGTTTCTTAATTTCATCAAGCAATCCTGAGGATTCAATCATGTTTAAAAAGACGAGTGCTGTAGTTGTGTCTGCTGTTGCCTTGGCTGTTGTTGCACCATCAGTATTCGCCGCTGATCCTGCGGGCGGCTGGGATTATACCGGTCTTACTTCCTCCATCGATTTCAGCACTATTTCCGTCGGTGTTCTTGCCGTGGCTGGAATCTTGGCCGGTGTGTACGCCGGTATCAAAGGTGCCAAAATCGTGCTGGGTTTCCTGCGCGGTTAAATCACCTCTTCTGATTGACCTGGGTGTCTTCGGGCACCCTTTTTTTTACCTGAATATTTGCAACAGCGAAGAGTCTCGCTATTTGCCTGAGGCCTGCAAAATGGATCAGCTCTATTACTTTGCTATGTTTTGCATCGGTTGTGGTTGCTCGTTCGCTACCTTCTCGGGGTGGTGATATGAGAGCAACGGCTTTTTTCTTTTTAACCGCGCTTTTTAGTGCCAATAGCTTTGCCGGTTATTACTACACGATTGCCGACGGTGTAACTGAGTATCCGACACCTGATGCAGCGTGTACCTTTGTGCTTTCCACATATACGGACGTTACCTATACAAATCTTACTTTCAATCATTGGGGCACACTTACCGACACAGGTGATCCTGTAGCAGCTGGTTCAGGTTACTGCTATTACAACAGAACCAATAAATGGGGTGAGGTTTCTGTAAAGCGGCATCCAGCAGTAATCAAACAACACATTTCGAATGAGCACGTACCTAACGAGTGCGCAGGCGCTCCTGCTGCCATTGTCAGTCGCGGCCCTTATTCCTCGGTAGTGCGCAGTGATGGTAAGAACTATGTGGTTGGTTCATCTCCATCTTCTGTGTGTTCGGGTAATTGCTTATATGAAAAGCCTGATGCCGCCAATACCAAGGACTGCTTTGTTTTATCATCGGATGCACAAACTGGTTTTTGTAATTATGGCTTCACTTTAGTCACAGCTGATAACGGTGATGGGACGAGCTGTTCAGTTAACACCTCAATTCCTTATGAAACCGGTTCTAGCCTGAATGGCTCAGAGACTGGTGGTGAGGATGAAGATTGCGACACAACTCTCCCCAACAATACCTGCGATAGCACTGGTGGTGAGGGTGGTGGAGACGGTTCTGGTGATGGGAACGGTGATGGGAGTGGAGAGGGTGGTAGCTCCAATGATGGCTTTAAGACCCCCGGAAAGCCTGATCTTGATCCTAGGGAAGGTCAGCGAAAGCCTCGCATAGCTTCGCAATATCTAGGCTTCAGTTCGACCTTTCAGGAATCTGTTACGTACACCACAATCAAATCCTCTTTTCAAAATATCGGTGATCCTGGTGCAGCGTGCCCCGTTGCAACTATTGATCTTTTTGGAACAAATATAACCTTCGATTCCCACTGCATTATTTTTGAGTCTATCGCACCTACATTGTCCTTTGTGTTCATGGCGGCGTGGGCTTTATTGGCCGTTTTTATTATTCTTTCAGCTTAGGTAAACCACATGCTAAGTGATTTCTCTGCATGGCTCAGGGATGTAGTAAGTGATGTCGCGCAATTTTTCATTGATATGCTTCTTAATCTGTTGGACTGGATCTGGGCAGCGTTTGTCACTTTGATCGACTCACTGCCCATTGCAAGTACTGTTGAGCAAGCGGCTGGATTGTTTACAGCAATACCGCCATCGGTTTGGTATTTCATGAATGTGTTCCAGATACCGAATGGAATCATTAGTGTTATAAGTGCATATTTAATTCGTTTCTTTATTCGTCGGCTTCCATTCATTGGGTGATGTATGGCTATTCATGCTTATGTTGGAAAGCCGGGCCATGGCAAGAGCTATGGTGTTGTTGAGCATGTGGTAATTCCTTCGCTCAAACAAAACAGGCATGTGGTTACTAATATTCCGCTGTCAATCGACGATCTTCTTTCTACTTACGGCGGCAACATTACCCAGCTTCCGCCAAACTGGTTTGAGCTTGATGATCTTTCGCATATTATTCCTCCCGGATCTGTTGCGATCATCGATGAATGCTGGAGGCGTTGGCCGGCAGGTCAAAATACAAATCACGCAAACTTTACTGATAAATCCCTGTTAGCTGAACACCGGCATCGTGTTGATGCAAATAACAACTCAATGCGTGTTGTATTGGTTACGCAAGATCTAGCGCAAATTTCGTCGTGGGTTCGTCTTTTAATTGAAACCACGTATAGAATTAGAAAGCTGAGCAAGAAAGCTTTTAAGGTTGACATTTATAACGGCGCTGTTACTGGTGACTCCCCGTCAAAATCGAAGCTTGTAAGAACTACGGCAGGCACATTCAAGCCTTCTGTTTATTCTTTCTATAAATCAGCAACTCAATCTGATTCGGGAGCTGTTGGTGATGAGTCGTCTGCTGACGGTCGTGCCAGTATTCTTCGTTCGTTCGGTCTTTGGTCAACAATTGTCGTGTTTGTTTTATTTATCGGCCTAGGCATTTTTGGGGTAAAGAGTTTCTTTTCCGCTAGCTCTCCCGGTGTGGTAGAACACGATATTCCTTCGTCTGTTTCAAAGCCACCAATCAAATCATCTGAACCTGCTATTTCTACGACTTGGCGTTTAGTTGGGTTTATTCATCCATCAAAACCAGACCAGTCCTCTAAAGCTGTCGCTGAGGCTTTAGCCTTAATAGCAGATAATAATGGAAACACTCGATACATTTCGTTTTCTAACTGTCGATACTTTCCTGATTACATTGAAGCCTATTGCATAGTCGATGGCTTCAAGGTCACCAACTGGTCGCTTAAAAAGTCTATCCCCATTGTAGGTGGGTTAATTGGCGGTGGTGTTTAGCGTAGCGCAAACGACGCCGCTAATTAATCCACCCACCACTTGGAACTCCAGTCATGATTAACTCTAAGATGATTCACCGTTTCTGCCTGTCCATTAGCCTTGTTCTTTTTTTATCTGTTTCCCAAGCTGAAACTGTTACGCCTCCGCTTAATTTTGACTTTCAAAGCATTCAAGTTTCTTCGGCATTACAACTCCTTGCCGACTATCGTGGTTTAAATCTTGTGCTGGATGACAGTATTCACGGTTCGCTTTCCATGCGAATGAAGGATGTCACCTGGGATGAGGCAATTGAATATGTATCGTCTGCCAAGGGCTTGCTATATAGCGTAGAAGGTAACTTTTTGCGCGTAAGCTCACTCCAGCGCCCTAGCGAGTATTCAAAGCAGTCTTATGGCGTCTTTCAACAGCTCAAAGATTCAAGCTCTTCTGCCGCCAATTCGTCTTTCAGAGTTTCTATTTTTAAAGTGCATAATATCTTGTCGTCTGACGCTATAAAGGCATTTGCTCTCGATCAGGGCGAGAGCCTTAACTTTGAGGATGACTCTTCTATTATTGTTGCTCGGATGTCTGACAGCAGGCTTTCTGATTTTCGTACTTATCTTGCTGCTGTTGATTACTCAAGAAAGCAGGTGATGATTGAGGCTCGCATAGTCGAAGTTGATCGATCCTACTCCAAAAATCTCGGCGTCCAATGGGGTGGATCTGTTGGCAGCGGCGCCGGTACTGTCACTGGGTCTGTACCACTTGGACTTTCAGCGGCCGCTGTTGCTGGATTCGGTATCGTCTCCAAATCAGTCAATCTTGACGTGGCCCTCAGCGCAATGGAACAGCGCGGGAAAGGCCGCGTTATCTCTAGTCCGCGCGTATACACCTCTGATCGACACCAAGCCAAAATCGTTAAGGGATCTCAGGTTCCTTACCAGCAGTCCGCAGGGGAGGGGTCAACATCAATTTCTTTTAAGGAGGCTGCGTTATCTTTGGACGTCACTCCGTTCGTTAACGAGAAGGGTGTATTGCTCGATGTTATTCTTTCTAAGGACGAACCAGATTATTCCAACGCCATGAATGGTGTTCCACCAATCAACACCACGTCGCTTACCTCCCGGGTTTTTTCAGGCTTCGGTCAGACTGTGGCCCTTGGCGGTGTCTACTCGGACGTCGACACGACAGTGACCAAGAGTGTTCCGTTTCTCGGGAAAATTCCCGGTTTTAAATGGTTGTTTACCAGTAGCTCGACCGTATCTAATAGCACTGAGCTTGTGCTTTTCCTCACACCTGTTTTGGTCGAGAAGCAATGACAGGCGTCATTTTCCTCTGGCGTTAGCCTGGTGAGGCCCGCAATGCACAATCAAATCGACAAATTGATAGCTGAAACGATGAAGATCGATGTTGATGCAAGCAAGGTAACTGCGGAAATATTCTGGATTCCACTGGCAATTTCGATAGGATTGATCTCTTTCGTAGCTACCATAACTGCGGTTATTTTGAAGCTACTTTGACATTCTCATATAACTAAACTAAACAACTATTTAGCATAGTTATTCCTTAGGGGTATATGGGCGAGTAGGGTGCTAGATAATCGCAGGTAGCTCCTTTCCAGTTAACAAACGGTTATCCAAGCTAATAAATTCGAATTCATCACTATGCGCATAAATTTGCCGTGTTGCATTGCCGATAATTCGACTGTTGAAGGCTGCAACCTCTGTTTTTTCTAACGGGATCACTCGCTCGTTTGCCTCGTAGTCGCCTAGAACAGCGATATCTTTGCTCAAGGGGATGAAAATACTGACGTCTCTCAGCGCGAACCCCAAGCCCCAGCCATCGTCAGGTCGACCTGGATGAGCTATGAGATTCACTGGGTAATCTGAGGTAATGAACCCGGGAGATCCATTGCTTGCTTGCAGAAAGCGCCATTTGCGCTCCAGTAAACACTGATGAATCTCACCGATGAGACCTAGCTCGAAATAGGCATGTTTTGAGCTGTTCATTTGTAGGGCGGCTAAAGCTTCCGGTGAATTTAAAGCCTCAGCCCCCAATGCTGAAGCAATTAGAACCTGATTTAGGGGCTGAATGGTTTTTTCTAAGCGCTGCCTATCGTGAGGATTTCTAGCGGCAAAAAGCGAAAAAAGGAGCAATGCCGCCTCACGATCTGCGGTGTTTGAAAAACTGCAGCTCTTAACCACTCTGGTGAGAGCCGCAATTCCGGGCCCCTCGATTTCATTGGCGTAGGATCTCTCGAGTAAATTGGGATCTGGGTGATTATGTAATCTGTTGAAATGATCCTCCCCAGCGACATTTTTTACGTTTTGTGGGAATCCTTTTTTCACAACAAGATCGACGCAGTGAACGACATCGTGCTTACCTGACTTCGCGAAACCTCTCAAATACCCAGCTGAAACATAGTGGTGATATATCGGTTCGCTCATGACGGATTCGTCTTCGTTGCCATTCGATTTGTAAAAGGTAACTCATGTCCCTGATTTTCGCGCCCGCGAAAAACGCCGGCAGGAGGCAGTGCCTGGCTTCAAATCTGACCTCCAGAGCCCCCCAGACCTCTATAGGACGCTTCGCATAATGTATATTATGTTAAATCACGTATTGCACTACAAGCACTCGTTGAACGCTTACTGATCGAGTGCTTCCACGAGCTCAATTTTCTCCAGCTCAGTTGCGAACGTTCTACTGCCCAGGAATATTTCAACAATCAGCTGTCACCGATGGAGTTTGAAAAACGTTATGCAATGAGCTCGCAAGGTGTCTAGAAAATCCGGGGCGATTCATTGATTCAAGTTAAATAGGCTAGACTGCGCTCCTACCTTGCACAGGCCAACATACCATGCACTCTGCGCGCCTCTCCAATTCCTATACAGTTCTGGCCATCGACGACGATCCGCAATCGCTGATCGTGCTGTCAAAGACGCTGACCACTGAATATGAGGTGCTGCTGGCCAAGAACAGCGAACGCGGGATCGAGCTGGCTCATAGTTCCAGACCTGACCTGATCATTCTCGATATCACCATGCCGGGCATGGACGGTTTCCAGGTGCTCAGTGAGTTGAAGAACCATCCGGCCACGGCGACCATTCCGGTGATTTTCCTGACCTCGCGCAGCAGCATTGAGGACGAGCGTCTTGGCTTGCTGCTTGGCGCTGCGGACTACATCGCCAAGCCGATTTCGCCGCCAGTCGTGCTGGCCCGGGTGGCGGCGCAATTGGGGTACCGGGACAAACCGCTACATAGCCCGCAGCCGGCCGCCGAGCCGTCAGCGGGCAGCAATATGCGTGACGGTTTTACCTGCGCACTGGCGCTGCAGCTGGCGCAAAACCCGCACATTCGCCTGGATGCGCTCCTCGATACCCTGACGATCCTGCTCGACAACAGCGTCGTCGAAAGCGACCCGGCGGAGTTTCGCAGCGCTGCCTGCCTGGCGTTGATCGGCCTCAATCAGCCCTATGCCAGTCTTTCCCAGGCGCTCGTCAATAGCCGGTTGCTGATTGAGGAAATACTCAACCATGTCGACCCGGAAGACCGTTTGCTCAACCAGGCCTGGAGCATCAGCCACGCCAGCGTTCTGCTCGATAGTCGGGCAAGCGCTAAAGATCTCGAGTCCACGCCACTGTCGACACGCCTGTTCACCCTGGCCTTGATCTATCACTTGGCGCTTCTGCAACCCGGCATCGATCTACCCCAACGGCATGCCCACGCCTTCAGGCAGATGCTCGATCACCAGCAACTGATGTCATGCCTGCCCAGTGACCAGCAGGCACTGTCAGCGGCGATGCTCACCGCCTCCTCTAACTTTCCCGGCCTCTGAGCAAACAGCGAGTATTCACTATGGCCAACCTGGAAGATCTAGAGCTGTTTGTACTCATCGCCGAGTTGGAAGGCCTGTCGGCTGCTGCTCGTGCCATGTCCATCACCCCCGCCGCTGCCAGCATGGCGCTCAAGCGTCTGGAAAACCGCTTGGGCGTGCGGTTGTTTACCCGCTCCACCCGCACCATGAAACTCACCTCCGAGGGCGCACGCTATCTGGAAAGCGCGCAGCATGCTCTGAAGATCCTCGCAATGGGCAAGCGCTCGTTGACTCATGATGACGGCATGCTCGAACTCACCGTGTCTTCAGACCTGGGGCGTCATCTGTTGCTCGACCTGCTGGCCCAACTGAAGCAGGAGAAACCGAAACTGCACATCAAGCTGTCTCTGAGCGACAAGGAAGAAGACCTGCTCAAAGGAAAGTTCGACGCAGCCTTGCGCTTTGGCCGCAGCCTGTCATTGGATCTGGTGGAACTGCCGGTACTCAAGCACCACCATTTCATTGTCTGTGCCGCCCCGGCTTATCTGGCCGCAAACCCGGCACCCGTCACCCCGGCGCAACTTGGCGAACACGACTGCATCATCAGTCATAGCATCGGCCGGCCGGAATCGCGCTGGCGTTTCCATGCCCAGGGCGAGGTCGAAGAGGTGCGGGTGCAGGGACTCTTCCACTGCGACGATGGCGACGCCGCCCGCCGTTGGGCCCTGGCCGGCCATGGCGTGATCTACCTGCCGCTGTTGACTGTCGCCGACGACTTGGCCGCCGGCCGCCTGCTGCCATTATTGGGCGGCTGGCTGGGGGATCCGGCCCCGCTGAACCTGGTGGTGTCGCACCGTTCGCAGATCTGCGAACCGTTGCGGGCCCTGCACCGTCGACTGGTGCAAGTATGTGAGGAGCGTGTGGCGGCCTGTCAGGCGCTCCTCACTGCATGCGGTCGGTGACCGACTGGCGGTAGTGCACCAGTAAAGCGTGGGCCTGGGCAAACTCCAGGTCATAGATCAGTTCCTGGATAACCCACAAACCGGCGCCGTCGTCTTGCTGGCACAGTCGATCAATCAGGCTCAGGGCTTCGGCATTGTCCTCCACCAGCAAACGAGCAAGTCGATCCAGTTGCAGATCTTTTTCGTCATTTATCAGAGGCCGACTGACAGCCGTTGGGGGCACCGCCTCGGCGGTAAAATCGGCAAGATCGGCGAGCACCGGCCGTAGACAGTCAGCCACGCGGTGAATCAACGACGCGGTATCAACCTCGCGCGTGCAGCCTTCTTCCAGCAATCCTGCAGCCTCTTGCAGCGCCGTCGCCCCGATATGCCCGGCACACCCCCTCAGACTGTGGGCCAGACGGCCGATGGCGGTCGTGTCCAAAGCTTCATGAGCAAGCCAGAGATGCTCAAGCAGTTGCTGATTATCCGCATAAAAAATCCTTAGTAGATGCGCGTAGAGCGCTTCGTCCTGATTGACCACCGCAAGGCCAAGTGCGGTGTTGATCGACGAGCCGTCGAGGGCCAGCAATGACTCCGGGGGGGACACCATTGCCGCCGACGGTGACTCAATGACCGACGGCAGCACCTGCAATTCCCGCGTTTTGATCCAGCACACCAGAGTCCGGTAGAAAGCCTTGATCTCCAACGGCTTGGTAATGCAATCGTTCATTCCGGCAGATAAGGCTCGGCCCTTCACATCCGCCAGGATGTTGGCCGTGACCGCGATGATCGGCAGCCTCTGCAAATGAGCATGAAGGCGAATCTGCCTGGCCGTTTCGTAGCCATCCATGACGGGAAGCTGGCAGTCCATCAGCACAGCATCGAACTGTGTGTCGCGCATCAAGAGGTTAAGCGCCTCTTCGCCACTCTCCGTCATCACCACGTGGACCTTGGCGTGTTGCAGTAACCCGTCCACCACTTCCTGGTTCAACAGGTTGTCCTCCACCACGAGGATTCGCGCACCGGCTAATAGCTGCGCATAGTCGCAGGTGGACATTCCCGAATCAGTGAGCGTGGTAACACCACCGGTATTACCCGCCCAGCAAACCGGTCTGGGCGACAGTTCTTTGGTCGACGCAGGGTGCGCCAACTTCAACTGGGCCGTGAACTTGAACTCACTGCCCTGCCCCTCGATGCTGTTGACCCAGATATCGCCCTGCATCAGACGCACAATGCGCCTGGAAATCGTCAATCCCAGCCCCGTGCCGCCGTACCGTCTGCTGATGGACGGGTCGGCCTGGACAAAGGCGCTGAACAAGCGGATGCGCTGCTCCTCACTCATGCCCAGTCCCGTGTCAGCGACGCTGAAGCACAGCATCGCGGTGTCGCTCCATTGACTCAGTTGGCGCACACCGAGGGTCACATGCCCGACGTCAGTAAACTTGATCGAGTTGTCCACCAGATTGATCAGCACCTGAGTGAGGCGAAATGGATCGCCAATATAGACGCGACTCAAGTGTGAAGGGATATCCAGCCGCAGCTCGATGTTCCGCTCACGGGCGCGCTGACTCATGAGGCCGAGCACATCCTGAACCATCTCATGAAGATCGAAGCTGACCTGTTCGATACTTAACTTGCCGGCCTCGATCTTGGACAGGTCCAGCACGCTGTTGACGACACTCACCAACCCCTTGGCCGCGCGATCCATCTTCTCGATGTATTGTCGTTGCGCCCTCTCCAATGGCATGCCCAGAACCAGATGAGCCATGCCGATGATGGCGTTCAACGGCGTGCGGATTTCATGGGACATGTTGTCGAGAAACTCGGACTTGGCCTGGGTCGCCAGCTCCGCCTCCTGGCGTGACTGCTGTACTTGCGCCTCCACTGCCTTGCGCTCGCTGATATCGAAAATAACCCCGTCCAGGTACTGCGGCAAGCCATTGTTCTGGATGATCTGGCCCTTGTCATAGACCCAACGCACTTCGTTGCTGGCCATAATGATCCGGTATTCGAGGATATAGCTGGTGCTGTCCAGGCTGCGGTTGAAAATCTCCAGGTCATCAGGGTGAACGATTTCCCGATAGGCATGCCCGGACTGGAAATGGTGCGCGGGGTAGCCGCTGAGCGTTTCTATGGCATCGCTGAGAAATACCATCTCGCGCTCACGACTGGGCAGACTGCGAAACACAACGCCGGGAATGTTCGCAATCATCGACTGCAGTTTGGTCTGACTGTCCACGATGGATCGCTGCACTTCGATTGACTGGGTGATGTCCTGCAGCACCCCGGTCACACGAATGGCCTCTCCCCGAGCGTCGCGTTCCATGACCTTGCCGATGTCCAGTACCCATAACCAGCGCCCGCTCTTGTGACGCATCCGGTATTCGGCGCGATACTCGCCGACGCGATGATTGAGGTGGTCCATCAGCCTCGTCATGGTCGGTTCACGGTCTTCGGGATGAACCAGGCAGGTCCAGCGTTCCAGACCATTGCCAAATGTCCGATCAAGCTCCGGCTGACTGTAGCCGAGCATCCGCATCCAGACATCGTTGTTGATGATAGTGCCCAGGCTGACATTCCAGTCCCACAAGCCCAACGCGCCACTTTGCAGCGCCAGGTCCAGGCGCCGCTCACTCTGTTCGATACGTTGCATATCACGCTTGTGTTGCACAGCATCGGTCAGCCGCCGCAGGCCAGCCCAAAACATCAGGAATAACAACAGCGCACTGGCGCCTTCGATCAACAGAAACTGACCTTCGGAAAGGACTGCATCCAGGCTGTCCAGCCTGATAACGGCCCAGGAACCATTCGGGTCGTTCCAGTCGAAACTGGTCCGGGACACGGCGTAGCGCTGCCCCTCGAATGACACCACCGGTTGCTCGACATCGAACGGCAGCCGTTCAGGTACGCCGTTGGTGAATGGGTAGTTGCCAAATTGCTGGCGCACATCACCGGTAAATGTCTCAGGTGACCACGACCGATCAGACTTGAGCAAGAGCGAGGAAAGATTGGAGGACAGCACGACCCCACCAGGCGAGAGAATCATCTGCAGATGGTGGCGGGAGGTTTTGTTCAGCTCAGCGTCCAGAACCCGTGCATCAAAGCCCGCCACCACCACGCCGATAGCTTTATCCTGGCTGGTGCTGGAGGCATACACCGGCGCCGCCATAAAAAACATGCGCTGGCCCAGTGTGCGGCTGATGGCACCGTAGACAGTCGGCTTGCCCTGCATCGCGGTCTTGAAATAGGGGCGAAAGCCTATGTTCAAACCTTCCACCGAACGTCCAAGGCTATCGTACGCCGCCACAATCACACCCTGCTGATTGACGACATAGGCATGACCTGCGCCAACCACCAAGGCGAGGCTTTTCAATGGAGTGGCGGCCTCTACTTTCAAAGCGGTCGAAGGCGCAGGCTCGCTGATCACCTGTTTAAGCGACTGCGCATGCCGCCCGAGCATCGACAGTGCGCCAATGGCGAAACCGTCAGCGTTCCAGGTGCCAAGGCGCGCGGCATAGTCCTCAGTCATGGCCTGGGTATCGATCCGGTAACGCTGCTCGGCCTGTGCGCGGTAGAGATTGCCCAGCAGCAGCCCACCACCGACGGAAAGGATTATGCCCAATGCGTAGCAAAACACTTTATGGCGATCAAAGAACGTCATTAATCTATGCAACATCGGATCCCCCGCTGATCACCCTGCCCGTCACTGTAACCCTCCACCACCTGCTGCGCCTCGATCAGCGTCTCGCCAATTGGCGGGGGAACTCCGGCGGCAGGAAATCACGATCCGGATCGTAGTCCGGCTTGAGGAAGTCGCAGAGCGCTCGAAGATCCTCAGGGGCCAGGGTTCCGACCGACTGCTTTAGGCGCAGTGTATCGAGAATGTAGTCATACCGGCTGTTGTTGTACTCGCGCACAGCGCTGTAGAGCTGACGCTGGGCCTCCAGCACATCGACGATATTGCGCGTACCGACCTGGAAACCCTTCTGCGAGGCCAGCACCGCGCCCTGGTTGGAAATGATCGATTGGCGACGTGCCTGAATCTGTTCGACGCTGCTGTTGAGACCGCGGTGCAGATTTCGGGTCTGCTCGACCACCTGGCGACGCAGGTTATCGTTGAGAGCATCGCGCTGGTTCAGCCGGTGATGCGCTTCGCGCACCTGAGAACTCACCTGGCCACCGCTGAACAGCGGGATATTGAGTTGCAGCCCGATCGAGCGTTGCTCGACATCACCGCCATAACCGCCACCTCTGAGGCTGCTGTTACCGTAGCCGAGGTTATCGTTGTCGCCGGTCTGATAACGCAGCACCGCATCCAGGGTAGGCGCATGCCCGCCCTTGCGCGCGCTCAGGGTTTGCTGCGCGGCTTCCAGGGCCTGCCGGCTCGCCAGCAGTGTCAGGTTTTGTTGCATGGCGGTGTTGACCCAGGCGGGTGCATCGTTGGGTGTGGGCAGCAACACTGGCATATCGTGGCGCACGCCCTGGATTGCCGGATATTGCTGATGGCTCAGGGTATCGAGGGCTTCGAAGGCATCGTCCAGTTGTTTCTGCGCGACGATTCGACTGGCCCGTGCCGTGTCATGGCTGGCCTGGGCCTGCAGCACATCGGTGCGATCAGACACCCCCAATTGCAGCCCTCTGTCAGCCTGTTCGAGCTGACGCTTGAACGCCGCCTCCTCGGCTTTGCTCGCGGCAAGACCATCCTGCGCCTTGAGCAGGCCAAAATAAGCCTGAGCGCTGTCGAGCATCAGCTTCTGCTCGGCCGCTGATAACTCCAGCAATGCCTGTTCACTTTGCGCCTCGGCAGCCTTGAGGCTGAACCAGCGATCGATGCGAAACAGTGGTTGATTCAACGTCGCTTGATAACTGGTACCGCTGCGCCGGGTCTGCTGCGCAGGCTGTTGCAGTGTGGTCTCATTGTTATTGATCTCCGCACCCGCCGAAAACGTCGGCAACAATGCGGCCCTTGCCTGGGGCACAGCCTCGGCCCGGGCAGCCTGGTCAAAACGGGCGGCGGCCAGTTCGGAGTTGTTCTGTTGAGCATCCTGGTAGACCTGCCAGAGATCGCTGGTGGCAGCGATGGCTGGCGCGGCGGGCAGCCAAGCGACCAGCAGCCAGCCGGCAACGGCTTGCCGTGAGAAAATTATTGATCGGTTCATGATGCTGGGTTGTTCCGCAAAAAAAGGATCGAAAGTACGCAGCGACAGAAGGAGCATTGCGCTCCTCCTGTCAACTCCTCTGCGCCATCAAGACATGGAAGGCACCAGAACGCTTGGTACACTCTGGCGGTTCATCGGCAGTTTCTCGCGGCTACCGCCCTCATCAGGGAAAGCCGCCATGACACCGTTTAACTTGGCCAGATTTGGACTCTTCGTGTGTGCGAAAACACCCCCCTCATCTAACGGCTTGGCGGACTGCTGCTTGCTCCAGGACAATTGGACAAGTCCGTCCTGAAGACTTTCCTTTTCAGCGAAGTGCTTGACCAGGTGATTGATGTCGATCACGTCCCAGTTGCTTTTCAGTGAAATCAGCAGGTGACGATGCACCGCTGCCTGCTCGCCGAGCACCTTACGGATCATCAGTGCGGTGCCCGTCGCTGAGTCAGTCAGAATCAGGTCGTCGCCATGCCGGCTGACCAGCATGTCTGGCGAAACGGTCGGCGGCAGAATCAGGCGGTCCAGTGCCAGGCCTGAATCTTCATTGTCGATGACGATGGTTCGGTAGTGCCCCCAAGCCTTCTCGCTCAGACGGTAAGTATCGTGACCACCGCCACCATGGAGCACCAGCGTAGCGATCCCGGTGAGCAGCGGTGGTGCCAGTTCGTCTGTGCCGCTTGCCCCCCCCGTGCCCTGAAGCAACAGGGAGGAATCGGTACGGTCGACCCCGGTGAAGTGATTCCAGGCCTGCGCGCCCTCGCTGTTGACCCGATAAAGAACCTGGGCTGTCGAACTGTACACATAGGCCGCCTGCTCGCCTTCGCCTACCCCGACAAAATCAAGGTTGTCCGTGGCAGCGATGCCTTTGCCGGAGAACATCTGGCCACTGTCGATATCGAACCAGCCTCGACTTGCTTTGCCCTGCAAGGTCAGCACACCCTTCGCCCGCCACTGCCCGGCCAACTCGGCAAGGGCTTTTGGCAAGCGCGTCAGGTTGTCCTGCTGCCATTTTTCATCGACTGCCACCAGCTGTAAGTTGCCCTTGTTGGTGCGCAACAAAATCTCGCCGCTGTGCGTTGTCAGACGCAATCCACTCTCGACTTGCAGCACTGACTTGAGTTGCATCGTCGGTGTCAGTTCGCTCACGACAGGAATTTTCGCCGCTGCATCCAGCACTGCATCGTTGCCGAATGCCGTGGCCAACGCATCCGCAGCCATGGAGGGCTGGAGATAAAGTTTGCCGCTGCCGGATTCGAACAGCCGTGCCGTGACCCCATCGTCTTCAAAGCCGACAAATTGCAATGGCTTGCCCTGCAATGACGACGCAGCAACCACCACACGACCACTGTGGTACCACACCGACAGCGCGCCTTGGCCGTCGCGATCCTTGACCCCGAACACGGCCAGGGTGGCGTCAGTGCCGGTGACCTTGGGCAAGTCCAGCCACCACGTCGGACGCCCTTTTAGCCAATGCTCATTGACGGCCTCGTAGCTCAGCGAGCCCTGCGCATCAAGCCGGGCCACACGCCCGTCCACAGTGACCACAAGCAGTTGGCCCTCCAGCGCCAACACGTTCGCCAGCTCCGGGATATCCATGCGCAAGGCCGTTGGATGAGTGGCATCGAGAATCGCCTGGCCTGCTCCGTTCTGGCGGAACAGGACCTTTTGCGACTTGCTGTAGAAGAAAAACACTTCCTGCCCGCCGGGCTGGGGAATACTGCCCGCCAATACCAGATCGGCCGGAATTGTCCAGGCACTGCGGGTGCTCTCGTGCGCTTCAAAACGCAGAACATGATCAGCCGGCGGTGCCAGATTCGGCTTGATCAGCGTGCCATCGGCGGTGCGTATCCAATAACGATGCGCCACGCCCGCCGCATCGGTTCCATACACCGTGACCAAGGCGGC
This sequence comes from Pseudomonas baetica, assembly GCF_002813455.1. Lineage (NCBI taxonomy): Bacteria > Pseudomonadati > Pseudomonadota > Gammaproteobacteria > Pseudomonadales > Pseudomonadaceae > Pseudomonas > Pseudomonas baetica. The sequence continues at coordinate 2,047,408 of NZ_PHHE01000001.1, forward strand.
GGGAACCGGATGAATCAGCCGCCCACCGACCTTGTAAACCGGAGTTTCGCGCTGCGTGCTGAAGCTTTCGTAGCCTTGCAGCAAGTTCACGAATGCATCGCCATGCTGACGGGTACGCGCCAACAGTTTGAGCAGAGCATCGTCGCCGACAGCGCTGACCAGTTCCATACGATCACCAACGAGGCGGTAACCGAGTTCGCCCTCGCCGTCTTTCATCTGATACCGACGCGCCAGATAGACCTCTCCGCCCTCCGCCCACAATCGACTGATCTTGCCCACGCTGTCGTTGAACCATGGCGTGTACTGCGCGTCGACCTTGCCACTGGCGATATCGACGCGCCATGCCGCTGCGCTCTCGTCATCGTGGAAGTAGGCGTAGTCACCTATCACCGCGCCGAGCTGAGCCTTCCCGGCCTTCACTTCGGAGGTGTCGGTGAACATCATGCGGTCCTTGGCTACGTCGTAGTAAGCGCGTCCAAGATTGCGCCCGTTGTGCTGGTAGTTATCGACTACCACGTACTGCCCATGTAACTGATGCGCGCTGGCCAGATCCTTCAGATGTTTTTCTATTCCCTGGCCGGGAGCTTGCCACTTGCTCGCATCCTCGGACACCACGCGAGCACTCAGGTCGGTGAAATCGACTTCGCGCACTTCGCCCTTGCCATTGGCCAGCAGTACCCGTCCATTCGTGGCCGGATCCAGTAGAACACTGACCCCACCGATCACCACCCGATCCCGCAGGACCTGGATGTTGCCTCCAGCGAGCCGGCTAGTGTCGATGATCCAGCGCGAAGGCTTGTTGCCCACCAGGCTGTATGGAACACCGCCACCCACCGTGCCATCGAGTGAATGGATCTCAACCTCGGTATTCGCAGCGAAAGCCGGAACCTCGCTTGAGAGTTTCAACCAAGCGCCTTCCTTAAGGCTGACCAGATACTCGCCGCCCGCCCCCTTGATCTCGTAGCTCATGAAACCGTGAAGCTCTTTGGGCAACTCGGGCACGATCAATTGCCGGTTACGCTGATCGAGCTTCACCTCGACTGAAGTCGCTACATATTCTTGAGCGATTTTGCGGATCGTCCGCTCGGCAGGAAAAATGTAGAAGTCATAGTCGAAACGTTTGTCTTCCTCAAGGCGTCGGATCACATCGAAACCGGCATCGTGGCGAGTGGTCGCGCCAGGCAACTGCTCATATTCATAGCTGATATATGACTTGGGCGTGCCCGGCAATATCACCACGTTGCTCTCGCCGTGGTCGAGTGTGTAGGTTGCATCCCGGTAGCCGATTCCGCTGCGTATTTCGATAGCCTGATTGCGGTCTTTGACCATTACCGGAAAATCACCGGCCCAAAAGAAATAGTTGATTTTGCCAGAGCCGGTCGAGCCGGAATGGGTGCGGTAGATGTACTGACTGTCGAAGCTGATCTTATTGAGTTGCAGGTCGAGAGTCTTGACCACCGCCCCGGGCAGTGGCACCAACATTTTGTGCGCTTGATCATAGCGGTAGCCATGGCCCTTGTAGGCATCGTCGACCGTATCGAAGTAGCGCCCCACCGCCTTGGCATCCTCGGCGACCACCCCAAAGGCCTGAGCCAATCCGGTAAAGCCAACAGCGAGCCCGCCGGCAATCACTCCGACACCGCCCAGCAAGGCTCCTGCCGAAGTCGCGCCCAACATGCCCGCACCGATACCTGCGGCCCCGGTGATGAAGCTTGCCGAATCAAAGGCCAATTGAGTGCCGAACACTGCCTTCTGAGTTTCATTTTCAGCATGGGCCAGTTCATAGGCGTCGAGGATCACCATACCGCCGCCGAAGATTACGCCAGCCCCTTCATTGACGGTGTGGCCCAGGGTGGACACGAAGTCTTTGACAGTGGCCTCGCCGGCGATAACTTCGCCACGCAGCGCGGTGCGTACCAGCTCGGTGACCTTACCCACGTCCTGCAAAACCCCATGGCCCATCTGGACCATATTGAGGTAGCCATGGATCTTCAGTGCAGTTGCCAGATCAGTCGAGTCGACACCACGGGCGCTGGCGTCACGCTGCTTGTCGGCAAACCACTGAATCAGTGTCTGCAGGGCAAACCCGGCGTTAAGGCCATCAATCGAACCGGCCTCACCCACGCTGCCCCGAGGCCGCATCTGCCCGCGTTCGAGGGTGAAATGCCTGCCCAGCGTAGCGGTGTGTTCATCGATAAAGCGACGAAATTCGGTAAAGTTCGAATCCCGGGTGTTCAGCCAGCGACTCTGCTCCGGCTGATCACGGTTGATGAATTGCACCCGATAATTACCTGCACCCTGGTCCTCGGTTGTGGCGATGATCGGCATCCAGCGCGGGTCAAGGCCATTTTCCGTCGCAAGCCGCGTGCTGGACTCGGCGAATCTGGCGCCCCATTGCTCAACATCAAGTGTCACCAGGCTGCCGCGCAACTGCATATCTTCGGCAATCCGCGACTGGGCGCTGACGGTTTCCTGCACTTGCCGACGCTGACCGATCACTGTCGCCAGTTCGCCTGGACGGCTCAGATCGGCCACTTCCAAACCATTACCTACCTGGACTTTGGCCATCTTGTCGGCATCGATCTGAACCAGATTGAATTCCGGAGACTGCTTGCTACCGAAAGCGCCGTAAAAATCTGCCAGCCCTCTGCCTACCAGATGCTGCTCCATTGCCTTGAGAAAGCTGGCTGTATTGTCATAGGCAAAGATCCCGACATTTGGATCATAAAAATAGTAGCGACGGCCCTTAGCCATAGCCGTGCTTGCTACCAGCATTGAGTGATTGCGGGTATTGAGGGCAAATGTCGAGGTACCAGTCGCCCCTTTGAGCCGCCCGACCACATCGGCCAAATTCAGTTTGCCTACCGCTGTAGACGCCTGCACCGCATCACCATTGGAATGCAGCCTGACCAGACTCTTCTTGAGCAACGTCGAACTTCCTGCTTGCGGCTCCGCGGCCGCCAGGAAAAGTTTTTGCACCAGACTGTTGATGCCCTTAGAGCCGGCGTCGGCCAGTGCCACCGCCATCGCCCTGACCAATGGATAGCAGCGGCCACCGAATCGATCACCGACCAGCGACAGATAGAAATCCTGCGGGGCCAGTTGACTGAACGTACTTCCGGCGCGCTTGAAGCCCTCGCTCAGCAAGGCTGTACGTTTCAGTACCTTTTCAATGTTTTCGGCCTGGCTGATTTCTTCGATACGAGCGCTCAAGGCTCCCCGTTGTTGCGCGGTGAGTTGCCCATCGATGAACAGCTGCTTCATGTCCAGCGCCGACATTTCCTGGGTCACGCCAGGAATACTGATGTCGCGAAAAGCGCGTAATCCCTGCATGAACTCAGCGCCCAGTGCGCCTCGCTGGTACGCCTCGAAGTTTGCGTAGCGCTCGCCCAGGCTGCTGGTTGCATCCTGGTCTCCACCCCGCAGGTCGGTATCGTCAAAACGGAGGACGCCAGGCATTCCCTCCTTGGCCTTGATCTGCGTCCATAGCCAGCTTCGGTCGACAGAACCGCTCTCACGCAAGACCGTGTCGAACTGCGCCTTGTAATATTCATGGGTAAGGAGGTTCTGCTTGATCTGTTGGTCGATCAATTGTGGCCGCGACGCGGTACTCCGCTGTTTATAAAGCTCGTCGCGCTGAGCCTTCAATTGGTCGATCTCAAGCAAATACTTACGATCAACCTCACGACGCAAGGCAGTCCATGCGGCAATTGCCGGATGGTCGTAAGAGAACGCTCCGCCGCTGTATACACCGTCCGTGACGCCTTCGGCAGACACAGCGAACTGGCCGGCCAGTTTCTTCAGTCGTTGGTGTACCTGTTCGCGATAGTCAGTGAATTCGGCCAGTTTGCGCGGTCCGATCTGGCTATCGGCGTGCTGGATCGACAGCGGTTCGTCCATGACCCGCAGTGTTGGCGAGAGGGTCCTGTCAGCGCCGCGATATTCTTGGCGCTGGACCGCCAACTGCCATTGACCATCGACGAACTGCAGGTACGCCGCGGCGATCCCTTCCGCCGTAGCGCCGATCCGGTAGTCGTTCCAGTCCACCGACATCACCACATTGTCGTAGAGCACGGAACTGTTGACCCGGCCATCGTGGTAAACACGGAAAGTATTGGCATCCAGGCTGGTCACCACCAGCGAGCAGCCTGACAACGTACCAGTGAACAGAAAGCTCCCGGCTGCGGCCTGTTTGGGGATATCGATGTAGGCCGGCGACGCGTTGCCCTGATTGGGGCCGTTGTAACCGAGGAAGTAAGCCGGCACGGTGTCAGAGCCACTGGTCGCGGTGTATTCGACCTCGTACACACCGGCGTTCATCTTGATCAACTTGGCAAAAGCCTGGTCCGGCAACCGTCCTGAGCTGACCAGCGTCTCGACACTCAGGGCATGGGTCTTGGCAAAGAGCGCGGGGTTGGCGGCGAACTGACGGATATCGATGCTGCCTGCACGACCGCCCAAATCGCCGCGCGTACTCGCCGATCCGGCATTGATTTGCCCATTGATATCGAAAGCCTGGCGGACCAGATCAGCGGCATCCACGCTGACCGGATCAACCTTGCTACCAGGGTTTTTGAACATCCGGGCAAGCAGGTCCTGCAAGGTTTTAAAGGTACTTGCATCTTCAAGAACGCTACGCAATTGCGCCTGATCCAGTTCGTCATTGTCCCCGGGGAACAGCAGCGTCAGGACATAATTCTGCGCTGCCCCCAACTGTTCCAATGCAACCCGACCCAGGCGCAGGTCGTCGAGCAGGGCCCCTACGTCGATACCATCGCGCCCCAGCAGTGCCCGTGACGGCAGCGCCTCGAAAACCTCGGTCACACCCTGGTCCGGGCTCCATTCCAGCACGACCTTGTGCCTAGGGTCTTTGTGCCACAACTTGCCGTCGGCATCCCTGGTGGTCTTGATTCCTTTCGCCTGGACAACGACGTTGGCACTGCGGGCCGATATTTCGAGACCCGGGATTTGCAAGGCTTCCACCAGCTTGTGCCCAAAACCACCGAGCAGGTCGGCGTCTTCGACCGCGCAGCCGACAAGGCTGATCCGCGCCGGCTCCGAACTGATGCTGTACTCGTCGTAAAGACTTTGCTGAAAACGGCGAATGTGCTGTGACCACTGGGCAGCATCCAGATCACCGAGCGTGCGCGCGCCGACCGGACCCTCACCGTGTCCGACAATCTGCCAGCGCACTCTGTCGATTGCGTCAAGCTTCTGGAAGATCGCTGGATCACCGTAGACCAGCCGCATGTTGCCATCGGCATCAAGTTGTATCACCAAAGAGCTGTCAGGGTGCTTGCCCGCCAGATCGGCAGCCGCCTGCGCCACTGTGCCCTCATTCTGGGTCTGAACAATAATCTGCGCCGCGTACTGACTATCGCTGCCGTCCGGGTTGCCTTGAACCACAGGCGTAGCCCAGCGGTCGACGTACCGGCTTGACACCACAGGCGTCGAACTCGCGGGGGCATCACGCCTTACCGCCAGCAACGCTTCGCTCGTGGGCGTGCTCCATGAGCCGTCATTCTGGGCGTTGGAGATGACCGTGGGCGTATCACCGATGTTTTTGCTGGCCGTCACCTGATCGCCCTGGATCGTGATTTGCGCGGGCATGGTCTCCGACTTGAAGCTCATGAACAGGACAATTTGCAGATTCGCCAATTGTTTTTGCTGGGCAAACGCCTGTGCCAGCGTACTGGCGGGACTGAATGTGATCTCGGTCTGCGCGCCTGTCTGAAACTTGAATGTGGCTTTGCCAGCGGCGGCATCGCTGACCACCTCAATATCGGACCACATGCTGCGCAACATGTCGAAAGCCGGTTTGCTTGCAATCTGATTCGAGTACTGGTCTATAACGTCGCCCTTAAAAGGCAAATAAGCGACGAACTCGCCGTTTTTGTCCGCCTGGATCGGGAATGAGTCAGACTGCCGGTGGCCTTGCCATGCATCGAGTAGCGACAGAATGCGCAGGTAGGACTCTTCCCGTGTCTTGCCAAAAACCGCTGCATGGGCAGTCAGTTGTTCACGGGTCCAGATTTGCGACTCACCCAAGCGGTTAGCCTTGGCCGCTGTCACTCGGCTACCCGCATCCATGCGATCCATGGCATCGATTTCCAGCAGCTTGTTCCCCGTTTGCTTGAGCAGCAGGAGCAATACCTTGTTACGTGCGGATTTCGGATTAAAGTCGATGTAACCTTTCACTTCGCGATGCAAACTGATCAGGTCAGCCATGGGTTCGCCTTGAACCCATCGCTTGTGCATGCCGGCGAGCACCTCCAGATACACCGGTTCTACCAGACTCCTGGAGTTGACCAGTAGCTCGGTATCCTGTTCGGTCAGCAGCGATCCGACATCCTTGAGCTGTTTGCCCCGATAACTATCCGCCGGCTCATGCAGAACCCGGATGTCGCCGATCAGCCCCCACTTCTGCAAGGCACGCAACATCGGGAGATCGGCGTTCCAGAAAGTGCCGTCGAACTTGCCCCCGGCATCAGGCGCCACATAAACGGTGCCGTAAGCATTAGCAGCGAGGGTCGCACTCACCGAGCGCAAATAACCCTCCATGTCCCGATGACCTTGACTCGTGGCTTTCTTGATCGCGTCGTTTGTAGCAGACGCTGGGGCATTGACAGCCTGGGTCAGGCTCTCTGCTATTTTCTGCACGAAACCAATAGCCGCGATATCGTTCGGCGTCGCTACCAGCGGCTTGCCTTCCGCCGCCATCCGCTCATTCAACGCAGCCTGATACTGCGCATTTACCGCGCCACCGGACGCCAGCAGCAGGTCAGTATTCATTCCTGATTCAAAGGGAAAATCCAGTGATCCAAGATAGGTCATCAATTCCGTGAGCTTGCGGAAATTCTGTCGAATAATACCGTCGACCGCGAGGTTCGCGATTCGCGCGATCTGGCTTTGAGTCAACGTGGTACCGGCGGGTAGCGGCATCGCGCTGACACGTTCGACAAGGACCTTTTCCAACCCGCCGAGATTCAATGCGTCGAGTTCACTTCTGGTGAGCCGCCCGGCATTCGCTGCTGGAGTCACAGCGCTTTCGAGCAGCTGCTTGCTCAGCAGATCATGCACCTCGCCAATCACCTCAAAGAGTTCACTGAGCCCTCCGACGCCTGATGCCTGGTCGGCTTTAATACCTTCTTGATTGAACTTCATAGTATTCACCCCGTTACCTTCTCTTCGTCCGAATAAAAATAAATGGCGCGTTCAACCGCCCTTGCGCCGACAGTCTTTTCGTCAATCCTTCATCTGCAATGCCCACTGCCGGGCATACACCCCGTCCAGGACGAGCAACTGTTCATGACTGCCCTGCTCCACCACCTGGCCTTTGTCGATCACCAGAATTCGCGAGGCGTGGCGCAAGGTATTGAGGCGATGGGCAACGCTGATCACCGTGCGGCCCTGGGCGATGCGGTGCAGGTTGGCCATGACCGCGGCTTCGGACTCGTAGTCCAAAGCGCTGGTGGCTTCGTCGAGCAACAGAATGGCCGGCTGGGTCAGCAGGGCTCGGGCCAGAGCGATGCGCTGGCGCTGACCACCGGAAAGCTGGCCGCCGCGCTCGCCGACCTGGGTGTCGTAGCCCTGGCCCAGGGCCTGGATAAACTCATCAGCACCGGCCAGAGCCGCCGCTTCGTATACCTCGGCATCCGTGGCTTGTGGCCGACAGAGCCGGATGTTTTCGGCGATGCTGCCGGCGAACAGCACGCTTTCCTGCAGCACCACGCTCATGTTGCGACGTAGCGCCACAGGGTCGGCGATGGCCAGGTCGATGCCATCCACCAGCACGCGGCCGTGCTGTGGCACATAGAGGCGTTGCAACAAACGGGTCAGGGTCGATTTGCCGGAACCCGAGGGGCCGGTGATGCCGACAAATTCCCCGGGCTGGATGTCCAGGTTGAGATTGCGCAGAATTTCCTGGCCGTCCTCGTCATAGCGAAAGCGCACGCCTTGAAAGCTCATGCTGCCCGCCAATGCCGGTACCGAGGCCAGACCACCGCTGCCGCTTTCGCACTCGGTTTCAAGGATGTCGCCCAAGCGCCGCAGCGAAATCAGGGTGTGCTGGAAGTCCTGCCAGACCTGGGCCAGACGAAGGATCGGTTCCACCACATGACCGGCGAGCATATTGAACGCCACCAGTTGGCCCGGGGTTATCTGCCCGTCCATCACCAGGGTCACGCCCCACCACAGCAAGATTGCCGAAGTGAGTTTCTGGATCAGGCCAATGCCCTGCCCCGCCCAGATACCGACCAGACGGGTCGAAAACGCAGCCCGCACATAGGCGGCCAACTGGCGTTGCCACTGATGTTGGAACAGCCCTTCGGTGGCGCCGGTCTTGATGGTCTCGATGCCCGTCACGGCCTCGGTCAGAAAAGCCGTGTTATCCGCACCCAGCTCGTATTCGCGCAGCGCCCGACTGCGCAGCAGCGGCCCCACGCACAACCAGAACAGTAAATACAACGCCAGGGAGCCGATGACCACCCAGGTCAGCGTCGGCGCGTAGCTGTACATCACGCCGATAAACAACCCGCAGAACGCCAGGTCCAGTACCAGAGTCAGCGCCGAGCCGGTGAGGAACTGACGAATCTGCTGCATCTCACCGACGCGAGCGATGATCTCGCCCGTCTGGCGTTGCTGAAAATAGCCAAGCGGCAACTGCACCAAGTGCTGATACAGGCGTGAGGACAGTTCGGCATTGACCTTGCTGGCCAGATTGGAAAACAACCACGAACGTATGAAGCCATAGAGCGGCTCGAATATCGCCAACGCCAGCAGGGCAATACCCAGCACCTGCAAACTGGACAGACCGCGACTGACCAGGACGCGGTCGATGATGTTCTCGAACAGCATCGGCGTGACCAGCGCGACCAATTGCAACATCAACGAGACAAGCAACACGCTGCGAAACTGACGCAGGTGCTTGATGATCGATGGCAGGAACCAGGCAATGCCGAATGCCGGAGGCTTCAGGCCCGTGTGGCGCTCGGCCAAAAGCAGAGTCTGGCCGTGCCAGAGAGACGTCAGCATTTTGCGCGGTAGCGTCTGGCAACGATCTTCCAGTGGCCAGTAAATATCGACCTGGTCCGCTTCGACGCTGTTGAGCACTGCCCAGCCGTGAACAGTTTCCAGCAGCGCCGGTAGCGGTAGATGTTCCAGACGCTGGACCGCGCTGTGCACGGTACGCGCCCGCAGGCCGACCCAACCGGCGCAGCGGCACAGATCAAGGCGATCGGCCGTACCTTCAACACGTCCCAAGCGATGACTCAACTGCGCCACGCTGATATTCAGATCAAAGTGCCGCGCGGCCCAGGACAGGGCCTGCAAGCCGGTATCGAGAAATAGCGGAGCCTGGTCGGGCGTCACTATAAAGGCATCAGTCATGCTCAACGCTCCCGCAACGCTTCGGATTGATACTGCTGGATGGGGCTGAGCAAGTAGTCGATCACCCGGCGGTCACCGGTGCGGATCTCTGCGGTGACACTCATGCCCGCCTGCAACGCCAGCCATTCCTGACCTACGGCGATGGCGGCACGGTCCAGGCGGATGCGTGCAGGAAACACCAGGCCCAGCTGTTCGTCCTTGATTGCGTCACCAGAGACGTGGCTGACAGTGCCGCGCAAAGTGCCGTAGCGGGTATAGGGAAACGTATCAATCTTGACCTCCACCGGTTGCCCGGCGCGGACAAAACCGACGTCCTTGTTCAGCACCATGACCTCGGCATCCAGCTCGGCACCTTCGGGCACGATCACCAGCAGTTGCTGGGCCGGTTGCACCGCGCCACCGAGGGTGTGCACCGCCAGTTGCTGGACCACTCCGTCGACCGGCGCGAGCAAGGTTTGCAGGCGTTGCCGGTCACGGCCACGAATCAGTTGCTGCTCAAGTACGGCGATGTCCTGATGGGTACTGTTGAGCAGATCGTGCTGCTCGCGCTGGGTCCTGGCGAGGAAGCTGTCGCGTTGTTCGACACGGTTCTGTGCCTCAGCCTTGAGCACCTGGAGTTCGGCGTTTTGCTGGGCCAGCGAGCGCTCGACTTCCAACTGCTCTTTTTCCTGCTCAAGCAATTCGACCTGCGGCATCAGTTGCTCGGCCGCCATCGCCCGCCGGGCGTTCAAGCGTTGGCGAATATTGCTCGCGAGTTTCCCCAGGGCGACAATTTCCACACTGCGTGCGCGCTGATTGGCGTGATTGATACTGATCTCGGCGCGCAGGCTGTCGAGGTTGGCGCTGATCTCGCGCCAAGTGCTCGCCAGCTGCGCTCTAGCCGTCGCCACCTGCTCTGGATTCAAGCCAGCGGGCGGCTGATAACTGTCCAGCGGGTCGTTATTCAATAACGCCTGAGCCCGCGCCCTCTCCAGCAGCTTGAACGCCAACTGGGCCTGCAACTCGCCCAACTCGGCATCGACGCCAATCGGGTTCAGCGCCACCAAAGGCTCGCCGGCTTTGACACGTTGCCCGTCACGCACATGGATCGCGCTGACCTCGCCGGCCTCGTGGGCCTGAATCACCTTGGTATAACTGGAGACCATCAGCCGGCCGGTGCTGCTGGCGTGGATATCGAGAAACCCGAAAATCGCCCAGCCCAATGCCAGCAGGACCGACGCAATCAGCAACAAGGCTGTGGCCCGCGCCCACGGGGCCGGCGGCCGCTCGACGATCTCCAGATAGCCGGGCTGAAACTCATATTCGTCTCTGCTGCGCTTGAGCGCGGCAGGGGCTGCGCGTAATGCTCGCCACGCTTGTCGCAGGGCTGTGAGTGTCGAGCCGGCCATCATGCATCCTCCTTGAGCAGCGCCTGTTGCAAAGCCCAAAGCCGTGCATAACAACCACCGTTGGCGAGTAGTTCGACGTGGCTGCCGGACTCGCTGATTTGCCCCTGTTCCAGCGCGATGATGCGTTGGCAGTGACGCACCGCCGACAGCCTGTGCGCGATGATGATCACCGTGCGGCCCTCGGCGATCCGCGCCATGTTGTCCTGGATCAGGGCTTGAGATTCATCGTCGAGGGCGCTGGTGGCCTCATCGAAAATCAGTAGTCGCGGATCGCCCATCAACGCTCGGGCAATAGCCATGCGCTGACGCTGGCCGCCGGACAGCGAACTGCCCGCCTCGGCCAGCACCGTGTCGTAACCCAGGGGTAATTGCAGGATGAATTCGTGGGCGCCGGCCAGGCGCGCAGCCTCGATGACGTCTTCCAGGCTGGCGGTCGGATGGCGCAGAGCGATGTTTTGCCGCACGCTGCGGTTGAACAGGTAGTTTTCCTGCAACACCACGCCGATCTGGCTGCGTAGCCAACCCGGCTCCAGCTCTTGCAGCGGCTGACCATCGATCAAGATGCGCCCAGCGTCGGGCACATAGAGTTTCTGCAACAAGCGCGTGAGCGTGCTTTTCCCCGAGCCGGAAGGCCCGACGATGCCGAGGGTCTGCCCGGGAGCGATGTGCAGATCCAGATTCTGCAGCACCAGATCGAGGTCGGGGCGATAGCGGAAGGCCAATTGCTCGATACGCACTTCACCACGCAGCGCCTCGACCGGGCGTTGCTGGCCGTCGCTTTGCTCCACCGGCAGGTTGAGCATGTCCCCCAACTTGTCTACCGACACCCGCACCTGGACGAACTGCTGCCAGACATCAATCAGCTTGGCCAGCGGTTGGCTGACGTGGGACAGCATCATGTTGAAGGCGATCAACTGGCCCAGCGTCAGCTCCAGGCCGATCACTTTGTGTGCCCCCCAACAGATCACGGCAACGGCCGTAAGCTTCTGCAACAGCGTCACGCTCTGACTGATCGCGCTGCCCAGCGATTGGCTGGCAAACCCGGCCTCGACCATCTCGGCGGTCTGCGCCTCCCAGCGCCGTTGCATCCGGGGTTCGACCGCGAGGCTCTTGATCGTTTCGCTACTGCTGACGGTTTCATTGAGAAAGGCGGTGTTGCGCGCCGCGCTCTGGAATTGCCGTTCAATACGTTTTTCCAGCGGCCCGGTGCTGGCCCAGGCCAACAGGAAATACAGCGGCAATGTCGCCAAAACCAAAAGCGTCAGCGGCCAGGAGATCCAAGCCATGACCGCGAAGAAAACCAAGGTGAAAGCTACGTCGACACACAGGGTCAGCAAGGAGCCGGTGAGGAACTCACGGATGCTGTCCAGCTCCTGAACCCGGGTGATAATCGCGCCCACCTGCCGTTGCTTGAAATACAGCAGCGGCAAGCCCAGCAGATGACGGAACAGTTTGACCCCCAGGCCAATGTCGATGCGGTTGGCGGTGTGCGCCGACAAGTATTCGCGCAGCCCCTTGAGCAGGACTTCGAACACGCCCACGACCACCAGCGTCACCACCAGTACATCCAGAGTGGCCAGCGCCCGGTGGACCATAACCTTGTCCATCACCGCCTGAAAAAACAACGGTGTGGCCAGCGCCAGTACTTGCAACAGCAAAGAGCACAGCAACACTTCGCCCAGCACCCGCCGATGGTGCAATAGCTCAGGGACAAACCAGGACAGGTCGAAACGCAGTCCGCCCTGGCGCACGCGGATCACTTGCCCGCTCCACTGCGCTGCCAACTGCTCGCGCTCGATCACCTGCGGGGTGTCGGCCGAGGGTGACTGGATCAAGGCCTGGGTCTCGGAGAGTCGGGCCAACACCGCAAACTCACCGGCCTCGTTTCGCCAGGCCAGTGGCAGCATTTTGGGGGACAACTTGCGCAAGGACAGGCGCTCAAGACGCAGGTCAATGTCATTGGCGGTACCGTAGGCTCTAACGGCGGTGCGCAGGTCAGTCTGAAACCGTCCGGCCTCGACATCCGCCTCATTGCGCTGACTCAGCTGCAACAACAGTCGGCAACAGCCGAGTGCCGAGTCCGTCTTGATCGCTTCGGCCTGGCCGGCGACAGGGCGCTCCATGACAGGAGTTTCGGTCACAAAGATCTGCGTCATCGCAGGGCGCTCGATGGCGCGCGGTACGGTGAGGTGTGACGAGCGCTTCGCATAAAACTCGCTTTCCTTGATGGGGCTGGCATAACCCGATCATGTGGCAGCGAATGCAAAATGATAACCAGCGGCCCAGTTGATAACTGTTAAGGAAAAATTGATAACGAGCCTCTGCCAGGTGCATTGTATGCGATCCATGAACCCCACATTTTAAAGGCGGGGCGTATAGTTATCTTGGTATTTGCGGAGTGCAGTTCCACGGCAGCAAGGCTTCGAAGTCCTCTACCGCTGCGGCTTGCGGCAATCGTTCAAGTGCGTGGCGCAGCCACGCATAGGGCTCTTGGCCGTTGGCTTTAGCCGTCTCGACCAAACTGTAAAGTTGAGCACTGGCCGTCGCGCCTTTGGGCGTGTCGCTGAACAGCCAGTTCTTGCGCCCTATTACGAAGGGCCTGATCGCACGCTCTGCTGCGTTGTTGTCGATCGGCAAAGAACCGGCTTCGGTGTAGCGCACTAACTTGTCCCAGTTGCTGGCCAGATAACTGATGGCTTTGCCCAGCGCGTTTTGCGCCGTCACCTGAGGCTGCGTTCTCTCCAGCCAGGCGCGTAACTGCGCCAGGACTGGCAGGCTGTTTTGCTGTCGACCTTCATGGCGATGTTCATCGCCGACTTCTTTTAAATCTCGCTCGATACCGTACAGCTTGTTGATCAGATTCAGGGCTATATCGGCACGCCCGGTTTTGCCCTTGGGTTGCACTTTTTGCGCCTCGACAAACTTGCGTCGCGCATGTGCCCAGCAGCCTAAACGTTCGACACCAGCCTGCGCGCCCAAGGCGTTATAGCCGGCGTAATCGTCGGTCATCAGATAGCCGCGATAACCTTCGAGCAGGCGCGACGGTACCTCTTGCGCTCGGCTGGTCGAGTAATCAAAAAGGATCACTGGCTGATTCGGCGGTCCGCCGGTTTGTACCCACATCCAGGACTGGCTAGTCGGCTCTCGATCAGGCTCTTTCATCACCTGGACACGCGTTTCGTCGCAGTGGATTACGTGACTTTCCAGCAGCCTGTCACGCATCAAGTTGAGCAGCGGTTGCAGGTGTTCGCCGCACTGGATGACCCAACGTGCCAAGGTTTGTCGTGGAATATCGACGCCGTGGCGACCGAGTACTTTTTCGAAGCGATGCAGCGGCAGACCGTCGACGTATTTGGTGGTCAGCAACATCGCCAACACACTGGGACTGGCCATGCTCTTTTCAATCAATTGCGCTGGCTTGTCAGCGGTGACCGGCGCGGTTTCACAGCCACGGCAGGCGTAGACCTTGCGGATATGTTTGATCACGCGGATCTGCATCGGCACGATTTCCAACTGCTCGCTGGTTTCTTCGCCGATGGCGTGCTTGCGGCAGCCGCAAGCACACATCAGCTCGTGCTCGGGCAGTTCGTGGATGACTTCGATACGGGGCAAGTCGGCGGACAGAGGCTTGCGTTTGCCACGGCGTTTGGTCGGAGCGACGACTTCTTCCTCCGCCTCTTCGGCGGCAGGCTCAGCGACACTTTCGGCTTCATTAAAAAGAGCCAATTGCGGGGTCGCTGGGTCGACTGATTGTTCGGATTTACGTCCGAAGAGACGCTGACGTAGCAGCGCATTTTCTTCTTCAAGATGAACAACCTTGGACTGCATCTGAGCAAGTAATTGCTTGAGCGCAGTCAGGTCATCGGGAAGGTTGTCGGGCATGGAAATCATGCCGTGGATTATACCGAATCAGGCGACAAATCGAGGTGTCAAAACCTGATGTGGACGGTTGCGCCACAGATCAAAACCATCGAGCAGCCAGTTCAGCTCCTGGACCGTCAGCACGATGGCTTCGTCGCTGTGATCGGGCGATGTTTTGAAGCGTTCGGATTCAAGGCGTTTGAGCCAAAGGCAAAAGCCGTTGCGTTCCCAATACAAAATCTTCACCCGATTGCGGGGTTTGTTGAGAAAGACGAAAAGCACCGGATCGAACACCGCCACTTTGATATCCAGCTCCACCAGTGCGGCTAGGCCGTCGATGGATTTTCGTAAGTCTACGGGTTTAGGGTAGAGGTACACTTTTTCAACTTTGGCGTCGGGACGCATCATGGCCGCTGGCTTCTGAAAGAGATCGGGAGCACAGCATCAGGCATCAAATCGCGGCTTTGAATGTGGGGTTTGTGGAGCGGTTACTGTATTAGAACACTGTTCCAGCGACGGAAAGAAAGTTGACGCAATGCGTAGCCTGAATCGCATCAACGCCCTGCTCGACGGGCATGAGCAATTGCAATTCAACAAATTTACTAAATCACTTGCCGTCAACAATGATACAGCAACTGAAAAAATAGCATTGATTGCCTGGCAACCAAGTCAGACATGGAGAAAAGAAAAGACATTACTGGCAGCCCAAAGAAGTGGGCTATTTGACAGAATAGCTTAAAAATGAAGGCGCCGAAGACGCCTTCATCCTGAACTATTAAAGCGGCTTGCTGGACTGAATTGCACACCTAAAACTTGTGTCGCTTGAATGATATTTTTGAACTAGCTCTTCTGGCCAGCGACGCACGAGAGGGGCTGCGGATAAAGGGGCTTCCAACGTTGTAGACCCTCTTCTGACCTTTTTTTGGCCAGTTACCGGCCCTTGGGGATCTTCTATGGGAGAAATTTTGTAATAGTCTTCCGAGTACCAGTCATTTACCCAATCAGTGGAATTACCAGCCATACCATATAACCCCAAAGGATTTGGTGCAAAGCGATTCACTGGAAAATTCCCCTCTTCATTTTCAAAAGGGAAATTCTTACCGAAATCAAGACTTCCAGTATCGGTAGGAAACAGGATGTGCTGGCCACGATTGCGGGCCGCGAACTCCCACTGCGCCTCTGTCGGCAAGTCCACTTCGTAACCGCTTAAAGATCCAATCCACGTGCAATAATCTTTTGCCTCCTGCCAGCTTTGAGTTGGCGCTGGAAGATTAGGCAAGTAAAGCTCTTTTAGATCTTCACGTTTTCGATCTTCTCCATCATAAAGAGGTTTACCGTTAGCCACGAAAAAAAGGTCGAAATCCGCCAACGTAGCCTGATACTTTGAGAGATAGTAACTGCTCAACTTCACCGGATGAACAAAATCATCATTGCCTTTGCTACTAATATTACAGAGCTGCTCCGGCTCCTGCCCACAAGGCCAGGTACAAACATCTTTTTCATCGTACTCACAAATCCAGCCAAAGTCGCCCATATCAAACTGGCCACCTTCGACAAACACCATGTTATCGATCGACTGCACAACCGTACTGAGCACCTTATAGCGCAACTCGCTGGAAATGCCCGGGTATTTTGTCTTGATAGTCGTCGCAATCGACGCAACTTTCTCCGGAGTCAGACTCTTGCTGCTCGGCAACGGGCCGGACTCGGCTTCACAACCTACCAGCAGCATGATGAAAGGAAGGACGAGTAAAGACTGACGTAACACGAGCAATATCCTTATAAGATGCGTCAAAGAGTAACCTTACCATCCCGTGCCAAGACTACAATGGACTTGCCCCTACAAAACCGGACACCAACTCCCCGTTAAATTGATGCCACTGCCAAGCGCCTGAACTCCCTCGGTGAGCGATAGTTCAAGGCGCTGTGCGGATGCTGCTCGTTGTAGTGTTCGAAGGCAATCGCCAGGTTACGCAGCGCCGTTTCCCGATCCGGCTTGGGCATGTGCGCCACGTAGTCACGCTTGATCGTCTTCACGAAGCTCTCGGCCATGCCATTACTCTGCGGGCTACGCACTGGTGTGGTCACCGGCTGCAAGCCGATCTGCCGAGCAAACAGGCGCGTCTGTTCGGCGGTGTAGGCCGAACCGTTATCGCTGAGCCACTGCACCGGCGTTGCAGGCAGTTGATCACCGAAGCGCTTCTCCACACTTTCCAGCATCAAGTCGCGGATATCATCGCCGCTGTACCCGGTCGGGCTCGCGACCCAGCCGATGGCTTCGCGATCACAGCAGTCCAGGGCGAAGGTCACGCTCAGTTTAGCGCCGTCCTCACAACGGAACTCAAAGCCGTCCGAGCACCAACGCGTATCGCTGGTTTGCACCGCAATACGGCCTTCGTGCCGACGCGGCACGCCGGGTTGTTTGATCCGGCGCTCAAGCAGCAGGTTGTGATCACGCATCACCCGGTAAACCCGCTTCACGTTGATCGCAGGTAGCAGCTGGGTTTCACGGGCGCGACGCAGCAATCCCCAGACTCGACGGTAGCCATAGCTGGGCAGCTCGCTGACCTGTTGCTGGATTTCGGCCACCAACTCAGCGTCGTTCACAGGCCTGCTTCGCCGTGTCTTGGGCGATACCGATTGCTTGATTCGAACCGTTAATTGCGAGCGCGCCACACCGAGACATTCGCTGACCAGCTTCACTGGTCGTCCCCCGGCAACAAGGGTGAGTGCGCAATCCATTTTCGCGACCGGGCGATCTCCACGGCTTCTTTTAGGATTTCCGCTTCCATCGTTTTCTTGCCCAGCATCCGTTGCAGTTCACGGATCTGCTTGAGCGCATCGCTCAGCTCGGAGGCCGGCACCACGGCTTCGCCAGCACTGACCGCCGATAGACTGCCGTCCTGGTACAGCTTGCGCCACAGGAACAACTGGTTGGCATTGATGCCGTTGCGCCGAGCCACGACCGAAACGCTTTGTCCTGGTTCAAGGCTCTCTCGAACCATGGCCAGCTTTTGCTCTGGGCTCCAGCGGCGCCGCCGCTCCTGGCCCAAAAGCTCACCACTCTTATCGTTGCTATTAGTCATAAACATAACCGTTTGCCTATCCCTTATCGTAAGGGGGAAACGGTGTCCTGTCTTTCATGGGGCTCGTTCATACAAAACCCTCGACCATTCACCGCAGCGACTTCCAACTGGCTGAAGGCAAAAGCGATCAGCCGTTGCTGGTCAGCGGCCATTTCCTCGCGCTGACGCAACACCCGAAAGCCAAATGGAACGACCTTTGGCTGCTCACCGAAGTCCTCCACGAAGGCAAACAGCCGCAAGTGCTGGAAGAGTCGGTGACCAGCGACACCACCGCGCTCAAAGACGATTTCCACCAGGGTTACCGCAACCGCTTCCAGGCCACCCCGTGGGACGTGCCCAACCGCCCGCCGCTGCGCCATCCAAAACCGCGCATCCTCGGCAGCCAGAGCGCCGTGGTCACCGGCCCGAAAGGCGAAGAAATCCACTGCGACCAATACGGCCGCGTCAAAGTCCAGTTCCACTGGGACCGCGAAGGCCAGGCCGACGACAAAACCAGTTGCTGGCTCCGCGTCTCCAGCGCCTGGGCCGGCGCCCAGTACGGCGGCATCGCCATCCCGCGCATCGGCATGGAAGTGCTCGTCACCTTCCTTGAAGGCGACCCCGATCAACCGCTGATCAGCGGCTGCCTGTACCACAAGGAAAACACCGTCCCGTACGCCTTGCCGGCGAACAAGACCCGCAGCACCTTCAAGACCCTGAGCTCGATGGGTGGCGGCGGTTACAACGAACTGCGCATCGAAGACAAGAAAGGTCAGGAGCAGATTTATCTGCACGCCCAGCGCGACTGGGACGAGAACGTCGAACACGACCAGAAGATCCGCGTCGGCAACGAACGCCACGACACCGTCGAAAAGAACAGCTACAGCGAATTCAAGGCCGAAGAACACCACACGGTTTATGCCGATCGCAAAGTCGAAGCGCGGGCGAATGATCACCTGACCGTGGGCGTGAATCAGCACATCAAGATTGGGACTGGGCAGTTCATTGATGCCGGCCAGGAAATCCACCTCAGCAGCGGCATGAAAGTCGTGCTTGAAGCGGGGGCGGAACTGACGCTAGTCGGCGGTGGGAGTTTCATCAAGATCGATGCCGGCGGCGTGACCATGAGCGGGCCAGTGATCAACATGAACTCCGGCGGTGGACCGGGTAGCGGCACGGGCGCTGCGCCTTTGTTGCCGGGGCCGTTGAAGCAGGCGGATGCGGATAAGGCTGGGCAATTGCTGGTGCCGGCCCAGCGGCAGGCGTTGATGCAGAAGAAGCCGATTTGTGCGGTGTGTGAAGCCGCCAAACTGGCCGCACAGAAGGGTGCAAAATAAATGATCGAGTTACCGCCACTTCCTAATGACCTTCCGTGGAACGTACCAGCCTATCTGCTGCTGGATGGCGTCAGTGTTCCCAACCTCGCGCAGCAATTGTTTCAGTGGGACAACCAAGCCTACAGCCTGTACCAGTCCACTCGCTGGCAGGAGCTGGCAGATATCTCGCCATATTTGATTGCTCTCAAAGGCGCCAACGATCCGCTATTGGCGTACTTCACAGAGCATGCATCCGAGGAGTGGGGTTATCTGCTTTTCAGCGACGTCGATGCGCATGCGTTATGGGACCATTGGCGCCACTTGCTAAGCGTGGAACATCCGAGCGGCGTGGAAGTCATGCCACGCATTGCGGATTCGGCGGTCATGCATCAGCTATTTGGGCTGGCCGAAAAAAACAGCAGCGCGCGCTGGTTCGGCCCGGTCAGCCATGTCTGCCTGCCGGACGGAGTAGCAATCAACTGGCAGCAACACACGCGCCCGCAACCCGCCATTGCTGAACCCGAGACCTACCGTTTAACGGATCAAGAACTCACCGCGCTGGGCGAAGTCGAGTTTCGTAATTTCGTCTCAGGTCTCGCTGAACACTTGCACACCTACTTTGCGGACTTCATGGCAACTTTTGCACCTGAAGATCGACGCCCGTATGCGCAAGCACTCGCGGATGATGCTTATCAAAAGGGTTTCGCCTCCGAACAGGAAATCACCCTCTACGCGAACGTTTACGGTTACCTGGCCGGTGAGCCACTCACTGATCATCCCGACATCGTTCAGCTACTGACGCAATCGTCACTTGAAGCACCATTGAAACGCGTGGAACGCGCTGCAGAACTGGCCGAACGCCGTGCCGCCGATCGACAAGGAAGCCTATCGTGACCACTCATCAAACACCAAAACCCAGTGCCAACACTGCCGCGATGGCCAAGCCGTCCAAGGACACTCGCGTGCCGATGGGCGTATGCCCGCTGATGAACAAGAAGGTGCAGCTGCTGCCACTGCGCTACGGCCTGGTTCAGCACCTTGACCCGGCTTCCGAGCTGTCGATGCCGTACAAAACCAAGAGCCAGCCGCTGGGCATTCGCTTGCTGCGCGACGGTTATCTGTACATCGTCAATGGCACCACCGGTTACCTGCACGAATACCGCATCGAGAAAGGCCAGATCGCCAAACTGCTGTGGAACAGTCAGGAAGTGTCGGGCGACACCCGAACCAGTTCTGTCGGTGAACCGCATCTGGTATTCACGCGCCAACACACCTTGTACGCCAGCTATTCCGAGATTCAGTGGACGGCCTTCAAATGCTCGCAGGTGCTCAAGTCCAAGGATGAACGCAAGCGCTTGATGCAGCAGCTCGAACTGGCAAGCGCCTGCCCGGAAAAGGGTGGCGAGCATTTGTTGAGCAAGCAGCAGGCGGAGAGTTGGCTGGCGGAGGTGAAGGAAGATCAATCTCGATCCGACGCCAAACCAGAGGGTTCGAATCCACAGGAAAGCGTGGCCTATCACTGGGAGGATCAACCACTATTCAAGCAAACCGCTATCGAAAGTCTGACCAGCAACCTGCAAGGCCCGTACAAGGATGATTACCTGTTTCTGGTGCTGCGTGACGACATTGGTGTGATGCGTGATCTGGCCAGTGCGCAGTTGAAAGTGGCGGACTGGATTGAGCAATGGAGCTCAGATGACCAGTGCCAGGCGCAGTACCTCACCGGTTCATATATCCAGTCCTTGTACGACGTCAACAGTTCGCGCCTTGAGGCGCTGAGTCAATCCGACCCAGCGATCAAGGCCTTAAAGGATGAGACCAACGAAGAACAACAATCGAAGATCTACGAGTTTCTGAAAGTACGTCGCGATCACAAGTATCCGGGCCCGTTCGGTACAGAAGAACATTGGCGAAGAGCCGCGAAAGTCAACGTCTACGCCCGCGCCTACGTGGATATGACGGACTCTCTTGGGCAAGAGCTTCATCGCAAGCATTACGAAACGATCAACAAACTCAGCTTGCAGAGTTGGCAGACACTGCACGGTAAAGAACTTGGCCAGCGTGGCATTGACGACCTGATCAACAGGCCTGAAATGGAAGCCTTTGTCATAAAGCAGCAAATGCTGCTCAGTCACTGGCACACCCGCCTGAACAACATACGGGAAGACCGGTTGAATATGTTCACGAGCGGTTACTTCCACCGTGCGGCCTGGTACTACGACTTTAATCTCGATGCGCAGATCAAACATCGTCTGGAGACCGAGTTTGTCTGCGTGGCCGCGATGTGCGCCGATCCAGCGGCCATTGCGAAAATGGCCGCCTACATGGAAGCCAACCTGCTCATAACGGTTCCGGGGCTCGACACCCTCACCCTTGCCTCACAAGTCGATCTCTCAAAAAAACTGGCGGACTTGAGCAGTTTCACTATCAACGTGATCTCGGCCAAGGAAAACCTCGCCAACATCAATGTGCTGACCAACCAGTTCCACAGCCTGATGACCGAGCACCTGCCCAACTTCACCAAACTGGACACGCAGTTCAAGGGCATGCAAAGCATGCTGGACGGAGCCTATAACCCGGCCCGTGAGATGCAACTTGCCGATGAACTGGACAAGACAAGTTCAGCATTCAGCCGCGGACAAAACATCGACCCCAACCGCTATATCCGCAAAATCGGCGCACCGGCACGCTTGCAAATGTTGCGTGAATTTTCCCGTCGGGGGCTGACGCTACGCGTAGCCACATCGGCGGAGCTCGCGGCATTCACTCAGGCTCGAGAACAGGCGCTGAACTTGCGCAGCCAATTAAAGGATACTTACAAACAGCGCAATCGGGAGTTGGCCCGACAAGCTGCCGACTCTGCGGCGCCCAACACTGCAAAGCTTCTAAACCAACGCATCGAGCAACTGAAAAAAGCGTTGATACCGCTAGAAGAAAAGCTGAGTGACGCCTTGACTGTCGGCGGCGATGGTCCTGCGAAAATCGGCACAGCGATAGAGGGTCTGGACCCGCAGTTACGTGCGGAGATGGGCCGAACTGTGCGTGATTTCAGGGCAACAGGAACACTCAACAAACCGCTGGAGGGAGTCCTTAAATCCAAAGGAGACGGAATCGCGTTTGTATTGTTTGTGATTCAAGGGCAAAAGTTTATTGAAGCGATGACGTCAATGAATGCGAAAAGCACCGCTACTCTAGCTGACAAGCTCGCAGCGTTTGAGGCATTCGTGGGGATGTCAGCGGCGGGTTTCGCGTCTGTTCAAGGTTTATCTGTAACAGTATTTCAGGCTCATATCGAACAAATGGAGAGTGCTGCCGGGAAGCTCAACACAATGAGCCGTTTAGGTCGCTGGACCAGCATTGCGGGATTGGGGGCATATGCGTTTGGCCTCGCGGCGGCAGCAATTGACTTGGGCAAACACTCACTGCAATGGGGCAAAGCTTTGGCGCAGGGCGACTACAAAAGCCTGGGAGCCACTACATTGCAAATTACCGGTGATGGAATACTGGTCGGTACCAATACGTGGGCAGCTAAACACACGACTGCCATAGCCACTAACATCGTGAAAGCTCCAGCAGGGCTACGCGCACTGGCGTGGGCTGAGGCCAGCCCACGTATTTTGGCGATCAGCGTACGCGCCAATCTAATCGGATTGATCGCTACCGCGCTGCAACTGGTGGGCGAGAGCCTTTACAATTACTTCAATCTGGATGATTTACAAAAATGGATGGAAAGCAGTGTCTGGGGTCTCAAGACCAAAAATCGTAACGTTCAGGACGAGTGGAATGAACTGGCGAAAGTCGTGCAGAAACCAACGTGTGAGTTGGTCCGCCCACAACCCCGGCAGACCTATCTGAAGGTGATATTGCCGGGCGTCTGCACCCAGGAAATGGATAACCGTAAATTGCGACTACAGGTTTACGAACAATACCGTGAAACCAAAAACAGACATCTTGGCCCCGGACCATTTCCTCTGATCTGGAAAGAAGCTACCGCCGTTTGGGTCACTCGTTTCATTGTGGCGAGCAAAGGACAAGAAGCATTGACACTCCATTTGCCCATCAGCGAATTGTTGCAAACCAAGGACTTTGCCTTGGCTTTGAACATCGGTTACCAATTGGAGACCGAACGCGACATCATGCATCAGACCATTTTCAGGAATAGCGACTGGCACATTACTGGTGCGCCTTACAGGCAAGACCCGACGCCGGGCACGTTTAAAGTCGATTCTGTTGACACAATGCCGACTGGAACAGGCAAAACTCAGTTCATATTTTTAAGGAAAGAAGACATGGCGACTGTCGATGTTTAAGGCACTATTCAAGCGTAAAAATCGTCATGATGCAGCCGAGTCTGAACCGGACATCCGCAGCCGGAGACCTTGCGCCGGGGAAATCCGCGTCAGCAGTTTGAGCGAGACCCTGTTCCTGTCGCCTTTACCTGTTTACACCGGTCAGCCTCAGTCATCACGCCGTAATTTTTCGGAGATGAACGACACCTATCTAGAGTTGGGTGGCAACAATTGGGGGATGGTAGAGCAAGGAAAAATACTCGCAGCGGGAATCTGGATGATCCTGGGGACGGCATTCGTCGTCCCTGTACTTATTTCAACTTGGCTCGTAGTTTTCCAGCCTCCCGGCATTGAGCGGAGTTTTTTTGACACACTCAGAGGTATCTTGCCGGTCTTCGCGACGGGGTCGCTTCTTCTGTTTCTTCCGATAGGCGCGTACTTATACGGAATGCTCTCCGACGTATTCAAAGGAACAAAAACCTACCCTGTTCGTTTCAATCGTCAACGCCGCGAAGTCTGCTACGTCGACAGTAAAACCCATCGTGTATTGATCACTCCTTGGGAACGCGTCGTCGCCTGGGTCTCCAACACGCAAGGCATCACCAGCTACGGAGCCACCCGGCAGTACACTTTTGGTATGGGTCTGGAAGATGACGAACAGGACAAAGTGCAATTTCTGCTGCTGCAACAGGCCAGTGATGCACACGCCTTGGGAATGTGGGCATCCATTCGCAATTACATGGAAGACGGTCAATTGGTCGATGTTCCAAACCCCATGTTTAAAGCACTGGGCTTGATTCCCACCGGAGATCGGCTCAAGCCGTACGAAGGGCTGCACACTTTTGAAATCGAACGCGAAGACGCGCGCGCGATGGGTTCGCTGGACGAGGGCGGCGACGAACTAACGCCCGAGCAGCGAGAGCACTATGGTTACTCGAAAAAATCCTATTGGCCACTGCGTCGTTGGTACATGTGGCGCGTGCTGAGTTTCTGGAAAATGCCTTACATACTCGCCGAATGGGCGCATCGCAAGGGCAGGCCTACACTTCCGGAACAAGTGCAAACATGGTCTCAGCCGTTGCCACCTGAGCAATGGGCCAAGCCCAGCGCTGCATTGGTAAAAGCCAATCAAATGGTCAAGACCGCAATGGACAAGAAAGGCGTGACGTTTGTCGAAGCTTGTAAAGCGGCGGGTTTGCATTGATGAACAGCGAGCAAACAGGTTTTTCTGCTTCCGATGTTTAGAAATCTGTTCAAACATAAGAGCAATCCTGCACCGGAAATCCGCAACCAGCGCCCTCGTACCGGAGAGATTCGTACGAGCGGCACGGATGAAATTCTTTTCCTATCCCCCCTCCCGGTTTACACAGGGCAAACACAATCATCCCGTCGTAATTTTCCAGAGATGAACGACACCTTCCTCGAATTAGGAGGAAGTAATTGGGGAATGGTTGAACAGGCAAAGATACTGGCTGCAGGTATTTGGATACTGCTGATTCTCGCCTTTATCGCGCCGGCTCTCATCGTTCTATATGGAATGCTCGCCTATCCGCAAAATTTTCCCACACCTATCAAAGATCTTTCGATGTTTGTACAGGCCTTTTCTGGATACGCGCTCTACGGCATCCTCCCTTTAAGTGCGTATTGTAGTGGTCAACTAATCCCGGACACGACGTTAAGTTTTTCTTCGGCCCGAGCTGGCGCCAACCCACCGTTGAATTGATGGGGTCGAACCCAGTTGTACTGATGCATCAAGAAGTGACTGATATCGCGCTGGGCTTCTTGAGCCGTTCTGTAACCCGTGGTCGGTATCCATTCCGTTTTCAAGCTGCGAAACACGCGCTCCATTGGCGCGTTGTCCCAGCAATTTCCCCGCCGGCTCATGCTCTGGCGCATCCGATAACGCCACAGCCGCTGGCGAAATAGACGACTCGCATACTGTGACCCTTGATCCGAGTGAAACAGCAGGCCTTGAGGTTTGCCTCGTTGCTCGTAAGCCATATCCAGCGCCTTGATAACCAGATCGGCGTCCGGCTTTTCCGACAACGCCCAGCCCACTACCCGGCGTGTGCAAAGATCCAGCACGACAGCCAGGTAATGCCATTTCCCCTGGGCCCAGATGTAGGTGATGTCGCCGCACCACACCTGGTTGGGTGCCGGAACATCGAACTCCCGATTCAAGATGTTCGGGATATCCAACCGTTCAACTGTCGCTCGTTTATAGGCATGTGATCCGGGCTGTTTACTGACGAGTTCAAGCTCGCGCATCAGGCTGCGCACTTTGAATCGACCGAGCTGCTCACCGTCGTCACGCATCAGCGACAGGATGCTGCGGCTGCCCGCAGCACTGCGACTTTGCGAGAACAGCTCGCTCACCCGGCTGCGCAACCGCAGCCGTTCGACATCAGGTGTTCGGCGCCTAAGGCGCTGGGCGTAGTAGCACGAACGGGTGACTTCAAACACCTTGCACAGCCAATCAATCGGCTCATGGACGCTCAGCTGATTGATCAGCGCGTACGCTCGTGATCTTCCGACATCAAGAGCGCGGTAGCCTTTTTTAATATCGATTTTTCCCGTTCAAGGCGGGCAATCCGGGCTTCCAGCTCCTGGATTTTCTGCTGTTCCGGAGTCAGCGCTTTGCTCTGTGGAGTGACGCCTTGGCGCTCCTGCTGAACCTGATCAACCCAGCGGCGCAGGGCCGATTCGCCGATGCCGAGTGAACGGCTGGCTTCGATGTAGCTGTAGTTTTGTTTGAGTACGAGGTCGGCAGCCTCGCGCTTGAATTCAGCAGAAAAGGAACGGCGTTGTTTGGTCATCTGACACCTCGATCTGGCGAGCATTCTCGCCTAAATGGGTGTCCGGTTTCATTAGACCACTACATATATCTACGGAATGTTCTCCGGCGTCTTCAAAGCAGCAAAAACCTACCCCGTCCGTTTCAACCGTCAACGCCGTGAAGTCTGCTACGTCGAGAGCAAAACCCAGCGCGTCCTGATCGTGCCTTGGGAAAGCGTCGTCGCCTGGGTCTCCAACACCCAAGGCGTCACCAGTTACGGCGCCACTCGCCAATACACGTTCGGCATGGGCCTGGAGGATGATGAACAGGACAAAGTGCAGTTCCTCCTGCTGCCACAGCCCAGCGATGCGCACGCTTTGGGAATGTGGACGTCGATTCGCAATTACATGGAAGACGGTCAATTGGTCGATGTTCCAAACCCGATGCTTAAAGCACTGGGTCTGATTCCCACCGGGGATCGACTCAAGCCGTACGAAGGGCTGCACACCTTTGACATCGAACGCGAAGACGCACGCGCGATGGGTTCGCTGGACGAGGGCGGCGACGAACTGACGCCCAAGCAACGCGAGCACTACGGTTACTCGAAAAAATCCTATTGGCCACTGCGCCGCTGGTACATGTGGCGCGTGCTGAGTTTCTGGAAAATGCCTTACATACTCGCCGAATGGGCGCATCGCAAAGGTCGGCCTACCCTTCCGGAACAAGTGCAAACATGGTCTCAGCCGTTGCCACCGGAGCAATGGGCAAAGCCCAGCGCTGCATTGGTGAAAGCCAATCAAATGGTCAAGACCGCCATGGACAAGAAAGGCGCTACGTTCGTCGAAGCCTGCAAGGCCGCTGGATTGCACTGAGGCATCCGCGCCAGCAGCGCTCGCAGGCAACAACGGAAATCAGACTGTAGCCTGCCGCACCTGCTTCTCCAGCTCCACCTTCAACCCCGGCTCCAGCTTCAACTGCCGCGCCAGTTCATCCAGATAGCTTTTCTCCATGAAATTCTCCTCATCCACCAACATCACACTGGCGATGTACATTTCTGCCGCCATCTCCGGCGTACTCGCGGCGCGGGCGACGTCGGTCGGGTCGAGGGGCTTGTTGAGTTCGGCGTGCAGCCAGTGCTGCAGTTCCTGGTCGTTGTCGAGTTTGGTGAATTCGCCTTCGATCAGTTCGCGTTCGCGGTCATCGATGTGGCCGTCGGCCTTCGCGGCAGCGACCAGCGCCTTGAGAATGGCCTGGCTGTGTTGCTCGGCTTGTGCCGGTGGCAAACGGTCGAGGGTCTGCGGTTCGCGTTGTGGGGCGGTGCCCTTTTGCGCGTTGTAGTTGCCGTAAGCCTTGTACGCCAGTACACCAAGCGCCGCGAGGCCGCCATAAATCGCGACTTTACCGCCGACCTTGCGCACTTTCTTGTTACCAAGAAGCAAGCCCATCGCGCCAGCCGCCAATGCACCGCCACCTGCACCTGACAGCAGACTGCCGAGGCCACCGGAGCCTGTAGCGCCGCCGAGCAAACCGCCCAAGCTACCACCAGCCGTTTTGTTCTGCGCTCCGCCAGCCTTGTTCTGCAACAGATCCTGGCCAGACTTGAGCAGTTGATCGAGCAATCCACGGGTGTTCATGTTCCGCCTCCAAAACAGGGGTTATCCGGATCTATAAGGCCTCCAGCCTAGTTCGAAAGTGCCCCTGTCCGACCTGCGAGTGTGCTTCCAGATGTTGCTCAGGACGCGCAGGCCCTTCGCAAAAACGGCCTGACATCAAACATTTGCTGGTCAGCGGCGAGATCGATGTCGGCATGTCGATGCTCTCCAATCTCGAAGACCGCCACGTCTTGCAGACCGAAGAGCTGAGCCACTCGCCCCACCGTTTATGGCTGTCGGCCCAGCATCCGCTGCTGGAGCACGACAGCATCAATCTCGCCAGCATCGCCCGTGAACCGTTGATTCAGCTCAACGTCGATGAAATGGATCGCAACGCCCGGCGTCCGTGGCGCGGCGCCGGGCCGGGCCGCAACCGAAGTCATCAACATGGCCTGGCCACGTAGGTCGGATGCGTCGTGGTACGTGAACTATGCGATGGTGTTGAGCACGGCCATCGTGATTGGTTTGGGGCTGGTTTATACGCGGATTGGCAAGTCTTATGACCATGGTAAGGGTCGGCTGGGGATGCGTGGAAGGTGAGTCGCCAAGAGCCTGTGATCCCGGCACTGACAGGTGCAGGGCTTTAGGAAAGCCAAGAAAACGTCAAAAAGAAAGCTCTGCCTGATCGTGCTTCAGCAAGGAAATACGATCGAACAGTTTGATTTTTTCGTTGGCTTTTTGCTTGGCGTGATCGGACATGAATGCAATCAATTCTTCGAGCTGACTGACGTCTCCGACCACTCTGAATTCCTTTTCCTTGTTGACGAAAACAAGCGACTTCTTCTTTCTCGACAACAGTTCTATGACGTTGCTGAGCGTACCGGTGCTCTTTGCATCCCAGATCATCAAGCCGTAGTCAGCTGCTTCGGCCATGACGACGTCTTTCTCGGTGAAGAAAGCTCTCGACCCTTTGGAATGTTTGGATTCCACTGTTCTGGCGGGCCACTGCCCAAGGTTATTGCGCGGCGTTGAACCACTGCAGAACACCGTGGTTCTGGATCGTTCGAGGCTCAACAGGTACTCCTGAATGGAGGTGTCGGCGCCACCTGCATCACCCACTACCACCTCAAAATCAGACGCAACAATATTATTGATACGCTCTTTGACCTTCGGATCAAGGTTCTTGATGTTGATAGAGCCGGCAATAAATACAGTTGTCATTGAGTTCACTTCCAAGTCAGCGCTGCTACGTAAATCTTCCCCACCTTCGGATATTTACGCAAAACAGCGCAAGCCGCGTCCATCGACGCCCCACTATCAAACAAATCATCTACAACCAAAACATTCCAGCGACCATCCGTGGTGATTTCATCATTGACGCTGAAACTGTCTCCAATCGCGGCAACCTTATCTGCTTTGGAATGCAAATCCTTGAGCGACTTTCCTGTCGCCGCTTTCCGAAGCAAATCCGAGAAAACCGGCAGCCCAGTAATTTTCCCCAACGCCAAGGCCACCTCAGTTACCGGTTGTCGCTGACGAATACTTGAAGCAGGCATAGGCACTACAAAACCTACCTGATCCAATTTCGGGAACACATTTGTTGCTACCGCTTGGGCGAGTGGGCCGACCTGAGTCCAATCCTTCTGGTATTTGAGCTGGTAGGTCGCCTCGCCTATCTCAGTGCGCTGATTATCGAAGCATGGATGACCGCGATCATCGTTGCCAAGAAAGGTACTACTTACCATATGTTTGTCCAGCACCCAGCCTTGATCCCAAGGGCCGTTGATCTGCTTGAGTGACACCTTCATTGAATTCTCCTTTATTCATAACAATCCTTTGAACCCTGAAAACAAGGGCCGAGCATCTGCAGCGATGCGCAAGATTTAGATAAATAACGGAAAAAACACTGGTTAGGAGCGGACTCGCTGGCATCCATGCAAAAACAGGCATTTCCTACAGAAACGACCCTCAGAGATAAATCCTCTTTCCTACAGAAGGTGTCGATAGAGCCGACTTGGCGTCGTAGGTTGCTAGCCGATAGGCTTTCTCTCGGCGGCGAAATCAGCGGCCCGGTGTCGGAGCCGGAATAAATATCAACACGGCGTGACCGCACTCATTTGAGTGGCGGCTCTATTCTCAAAATTGGAGTCGACAAATGCCTAACCACGTACAAATTCCTTCTGAAAGCTCCGCTTTCTTCACCCCCACCATCTTCACCCGCCACAACCGCTTCCTCCACGCCTTCATGCAAGACCACGAAGCCTGGTTCTGTGTTCAGGATCTCGGTCGCTTGATGGGCTATCCGCTAAACGAACGCCTCACCCAGAAACTCGATCCCGACCAGCGTCGCCATGTCCTCCTGCGTCGGGACGGCGAAATCATCGATTGCGCGATGGTCAGCGAGTCCGGCCTGTTCGCCCTGCTCGTCCATCACTTCGTCCCGGAAAACCGGCACCTGCGCCAATGGCTGAGCCATGAAGTCATCCCGATGCTGCGCGAAACCCATTCAAGCCCAATGGAAAACCATCCGAGCCTGAGTTCGATGCATTGGGCAGGCGTCACCGTGCCGCTGCTGCACTGGCAACAGCAGGCGTGGGTCAAATGGCGGGATGTGCCGGAGTTGATGCACGGCCAGCGGCCGTATCCAGTACTGGGAACGTGTAGCTGATCCAAATAAAAAATGGGCGGACTTCTCAGTCCGCCCCTTTTTATCTTCTCTTAAAACCGCGAAACACTCCGCATCGCATCCACCAGATAGCGCATCGCGATCCGGTCACTTTCCGAAAGCTCGCGATAGCGCTCCACCAGTTTCAGTTCCTCCGAGTTCAGCCGACGCCTTCTGCGCCCGCTACCCAAGCAAGGAAAGATGCCCAACATGTCGGTGATGCCTTGTATTTTTGCCATGGACGATGTCCTTCTCTAGTACCGCAAAGAATTGCCTAAACACCACATCGCCCTGCCCCTTACAGCAGCGCCTTGTGCCCTGCCGGCCAAATGGGTCGCGCCGGTCATGCCCATAGAATAGAAATAAATTCGGCGCTGAAAAGCAGTTTTTAGAGTAATTAGTCGAGAAAAGCAGATATGCCATGTAAATCAGACGGGCCTGTCAGATTTTTAACCGACATGTCTTGTTTCATTGACACCCTGTCGCACTGAATCAACGAATTTTGCATTGCGAGCGAACGGTTTAAGCTAGCGGGCATCTGTTAATAGTCCGTAGCGTTTGGCCGAAGGCTTGTCCGAACCGTAATTTCTGATCCAGCACGTGCCAGGAACGGCGCGGGATTGTCCACGACAGGTTGTATTTATGCACCGCAGGAATTTGCTCAAAGCGTCCATGGCCATTGCGGCTTACACCGGTCTTTCGGCCACTGGCCTGCTGGCCAGCCGTGCCTGGGCGGCCAGTGGCGGCGCCGCTGATGGCGAGGCGCAGGCCTTCGATTTCGAGGCGCTGAAGCGTCAGGCCAAGCAATTGGCCGGTAGTGGCTATCAGGACACCAAACAGGTGCTGCCGCCGACACTGGCGACCATGACCCCGCAAAACTTCAACGCTATTCGCTATGACGGCGAGCATTCGTTGTGGAAAGAAAATAAGGGTCAACTGGATGTGCAGTTCTTCCACGTCGGCATGGGTTTCCGTCAGCCGGTGCGCATGTACAGCGTCGATGCCAAGACCCGTACCGCCCGTGAGGTGCATTTCCGCCCGGCGCTGTTCAACTATGAGAACACTTCGGTCGATACCCAACAGCTCAAGGGCGATCTGGGTTTTGCCGGGTTCAAGTTGTTCAAGGCCCCGGAACTGGATCGTCACGACGTTTTGTCGTTCCTCGGCGCCAGCTATTTCCGTGCGGTAGACGCCACTGGCCAATATGGCCTCTCGGCGCGCGGTCTGGCGATCGACACTTACGCGAAGAAACGTGAAGAGTTCCCTGACTTCACCAAGTTCTGGTTCGAGACGCCGGACAAGAACGCCACGCGGTTTGTGGTATACGCCCTGCTCGACTCGCCGAGTGCCACGGGCGCGTATCGCTTCGACATCGATTGCCAGGCCGAGCGCGTGGTGATGGAAGTCGATGCGCACATCAATGCGCGCACGGCCATCGAACAACTGGGCATCTCGCCGATGACCAGCATGTTCAGCTGCGGCACCCACGAGCGCCGCATGTGCGACACCATTCACCCGCAGATCCACGACTCGGACCGTCTGGCGATGTGGCGCGGCAATGGCGAGTGGATCTGCCGTCCGCTGAACAATCCGGCGACCCTGCAATTCAACGCCTTCGCCGATACCGATCCGAAAGGCTTTGGTCTGGTGCAGACCGACCACGAATTCGCCAACTATCAGGACACCGTCGACTGGTACAGCAAACGCCCGAGCCTGTGGGTAGAACCTACAACCGCGTGGGGCGAAGGCTCTATCGATCTGCTGGAAATTCCTACAACCGGCGAGACCCTCGACAACATCGTGGCGTTCTGGACACCGAAAAAACCGGTGGCTGCCGGGGATTCGCTGAATTACGGCTACAAGCTTTACTGGAGCGCCTTGCCACCAGTCGGCACACCACTGGCGCGGGTGCATGCAACACGCTCCGGCATGGGCGGCTTCACCGAAGGCTGGGCGCCGGGCGAGCATTACCCGCCGGTGTGGGCACGTCGCTTTGCCGTGGACTTCACCGGCGGCGGCCTGGATCGCCTGCCGCAGGGAACCGGCATCGAACCGGTGGTGACCTGCTCGAACGGCAAAGTGCAGGACTTCAGCGTGCTGGTGCTGGATGACATCAAGGGTTACCGGATCCTGTTCGATTGGTATCCGACCAGTGATAGCGTCGAACCGGTGGAGTTGCGGTTGTTCATTCGCACCAATGACCGCACGTTGAGTGAGACCTGGTTGTACCAGTACTTCCCGCCGGCGCCGGACAAGCGTAAGTATCCTTGAGACTTCTCTAGCGTTTGGGCGGGCCTCTTCGCGAGCAGGCTCGCTCCCACAGTTGATCTAGGTCGACCGCAAAAGTCATGACCGGCATTGAACCAATGTGGGAGCGAGCCTGCTCGCGAAGGCGGGCCAGGCAAAACAATATTCAGCAGACAAAAAAACCAAGCCCCGACCATCACTGGCCGGGGCTTTTTGTTTTCTGGCAGTTCACTCAGTCACGCAGATCAGACTCATGAATCGGCTGATCACGATGGGTCGCGCGCTGATATTGCGCCGGCCATACGGCTTTGCGCCCACCCAGATCATCGTCGGCGTGCAGCGGCCAGTACGGATCACGCAGCAGTTCACGGGCGAGGAAGATGATGTCGGCCTGACAAGTGCGCAGGATGTGCTCGGCCTGCGCCGGCTCGGTAATCATTCCCACAGTGCCGGTGGCGATGCCTGACTCCTTGCGTACGCGTTCGGCGAAGCGTGTCTGATAGCCCGGCCCAACGGGAATCTCCGCGTTGGCCGCGGTGCCGCCCGAGGAGACGTCGATCAGGTCCGCACCGAGTGTGTGCAGACGACGCGCCAGTTCGACGGTTTCATCCGGGTTCCAGCCGTCCTCAACCCAGTCGGTAGCCGAAACACGGACAAACACCGGTAACTCCTCCGGCCAGACAGCGCGGACGGCCTCAGTGACTTGCAGCACCAGACGAATACGATTTTCAAACGAACCACCGTACTGATCCCGCCGTTGATTGCTCAGCGGCGAGAGAAACTGATGCAGCAGATAACCATGCGCCGCATGCACCTCAACCACACTGAAGCCCGCCGTCAGCGCACGTTTCGCGGCATCGACAAAGGCCTGTATGACGTCGGCAATCTGCCCCTCATCAAGCGGTTTCGGCTGTGTGTGTTGCGGGTCAAAGGCAATCGGTGACGGCCCGACCGGTGTCCAGCCGCCATCATCCGGTTTGACGCTGCCATGCTTGCCGATCCACGGCCGATGGGTACTGGCCTTGCGCCCGGCGTGCGCCAGTTGAATACCGGCGACTGCGCCTTGGGCGGTGATGAAACGGGTGATGCGTTGCAACGGTTCGATCTGTTCGTCGTTCCACAAACCAAGGTCTTCGGCGGTGATCCGCCCGTCGGCCGTAACGGCCGTGGCTTCGGTGAATATCAGCCCCGCACCGCCCACCGCACGACTGCCGAGGTGAACCAGATGCCAGTCGTTGGCCAGGCCGTCGACGCTGGAGTACTGGCACATGGGCGATACGGCAATGCGGTTGGGCAGGGTCAGTTGGCGCAGAGTAAAGGGTTCAAGCAGCAGACTCATGGGGCACCTCTCGAATCAGTGGGCAGGCTCCAGGGTTCTGTTTGAAAAGTCGACGAGTGACAGGAAAAGGTACGGCACCCGCCCCCGCGGGCAAAAAAATCGACAAGACGTCACAAGGCCAATCAAGCAGTGCTTAGAGCCTAGTCGACAACCGGGGATGAGGGAGGGTTCAGAGTAATTCTGTGTGTGAAAGTCCGCCTTCGCGAGCAGGCTCGCTCCCACAAGGACAACACCGTACCTGCGGGAGTGAGCCTGCTCGCGAAGGGGTCAGCGCGGTTCGATGTGGGCAATCATCAGTTGCACGGTCTCGTTGCCACGAAACTCGTTGACGTCGAGCTTGTAAGCCAGCTCGACCCACTTGATGGTCGGATTCGGCCAGATATCACGGTCGATACCGAACGCAATGCCATCGAGCTTCACCGAACCGCATTCGCTTTTCAGCACGACTTTGAGGTGACGTTCACCGACCACCCGCTGCTCGACCAACTGGAACACACCATGGAACAGCGGCTCCGGGAAGTGCTGCCCCCACGGCCCGGCGTGACGCAGGGCGCGGGCCAGTTCGAGATGGAACTCTTCCACGGCGAGGGTGCCGTCCGACAGCATGCGCCCGGTGAGGTCTTCTTCGCGAAGTTGCCTACGCACTTCAGCGTCGAATGCTTCAGCGAAAAGAGGAAAATTCTCCTGCCGCAAGGTCAAACCGGCCGCCATCGCGTGGCCGCCGTACTTGCTGATCAGCTCCGGATGCTGCGCCGCCACCACGCTCAAAGCATCGCGAATATGGAAACCCTGCACCGAGCGTCCCGAACCTTTGAGCAGACCGTCGCCAGCGTCGGCGAAGGCGATGGTCGGACGGAAATAACGCTCTTTCATCCGCGAGGCGAGGATGCCGATGACGCCCTGGTGCCACTCCGGATCGAACAGGCACAACCCAAACGGCATCGACTCGACCGGCAAGTCCTTTAGTTGGGCCAGCGCTTCGCGCTGCATGCCCTGCTCAATAGATTTGCGATCCTGGTTCATGCCATCCAGTTGCGCGGCCATTTCCCGGGCCATGTTGGCGTCGGCGGTGAGCAGGCATTCGATGCCCAGGCTCATGTCATCCAGACGCCCGGCGGCGTTGAGGCGTGGGCCGACGATAAACCCCAGATCCGTTGAAGTGATGCGAGCAGCGTCCCGCTTGGCCACTTCGAGGATCGCCTTGATTCCCGGCCGCGCACGCCCGGCACGAATTCGCTCAAGGCCTTGGTGCACCAGAATCCGGTTGTTGGCGTCCAGCGGCACCACGTCCGCGACGCTGCCCAGCGCCACCAGATCGAGCAGTTCACCGATGTTCGGCTGTGGGCTGTTCTCGTACCAGCCAAGGCTGCGCAGGCGCGCGCGCAAGGCCATCAACACATAGAAAATCACCCCGACCCCGGCCAGCGCCTTGCTCGGAAACTCACAGCCCGGCTGATTCGGGTTGACCAATGCGTCGGCCTGCGGCAATTCATCGCCAGGCAAGTGGTGGTCAGTGATCAGGACTTTGAGTCCATGACGTTTGGCGGCGGCCACCCCTTCGACACTGGAAATGCCGTTGTCGACGGTGATCAGCAACTGCGGCTCGCGGGTCATGGCGACTTCGACGATTTCCGGGGTCAGGCCGTAGCCGTATTCGAAACGGTTCGGCACCAGATAATCGACGTGCGCCGCGCCCAACAAGCGCAGACCGAGCATGCCGACCGTACTGGCGGTGGCACCGTCCGCGTCGAAGTCACCGACGATGAGGATGCGCTGGCGTTGTTCCAGCGCCGTCACCAGCAGGTCTACCGCGGCCTCGATGCCCTTGAGTTTCTCAAACGGAATCAAGTGCTTGAGGCTCTTGTCCAGCTCCACTTCGGACTGCACGCCCCGCGCCGCGTACAAGCGGGTCAGCAGCGGTGGCAGGTCACCGAGAAACGGCAGAGTGGCAGGCAACGGTCGAGGATCAATACGCATGGGGTGACGGAGACTTCTCTTGAATACGTAGGATTAATCAGCAGTGGCGCGGATCAGCCGCGCTCGCCTTGCAGCCATTGCAACTGGACTTCGTGCTGACCACGGTCGTCGGTGACGAAGATCGTCCCTTCGCTGATCATCACGTCCCACTTGATGACGCGGGGCATGTCCTTGGCCAGGGTTTCCAGCACTTCTTGTGGGACAGCGGCGATGTTGACGTTTTTCAGGTTCTTGATCGCCGGGATCACTTTGGTTTCCCAAACACGCAGGCTGCCGTAGGCCAGCAGGCTGGTGCGCTCGGTGCGGCGCGAGCACCAGGTCAGGCGATCGGCGTCCGGCTGGCCGACTTCGATCCAGTGCAGAACACGGTCGTCCAGGCTCTTTTCCCACAGCGCAGGTTCATCCACGTCCGACAGACCACGGCCAAACGACAACTGCTCGTTGTACCAGAGTGCGTAGGCCAGCAGCCGCACGGTCATGCGCTCTTCGGTCTCCGAAGGGTGACGGGCGATGGTCTGCTTGACGCTCTCGTAGACGCTGCGGTCGAGGTCGGTGAGGTTCAGTTCGAATTTATAGGTAGTGGACGGCTGGGCCATGAACGGGCTTCTTGATACGAGGAAAGTCGGCAAGTCTAACCGATGCGGTAGGCAATCATCGAATTGATGGCGATCAACTTCGGGCGCCTGACAGCCGGCTATGTTAAAACGCTGTATCCGCTCAACCTTGTCCTACAGGATTCAGTATGCCGTTCGCCAACAAACCGCTCAGCGGCGTGAAAGTCATTGAATTGGGTACGTTGATTGCCGGGCCGTTTGCCTCACGTATTTGCGGCGAGTTCGGCGCTGAAGTGATCAAGATCGAATCGCCGGACGGCGGCGATCCCCTGCGCAAATGGCGCAAGTTATACGAAGGCACCTCGTTGTGGTGGTTCGTTCAGGCGCGCAACAAGAAGTCGCTGACGCTGAACCTCAAACATCCCGATGGCCTGGCGATCCTGAAAAAGCTCCTTGCCGAAGCCGACATCCTGATCGAGAACTTCCGCCCCGGTGTTCTGGAAAAACTCGGCCTGAGCTGGGAAACCCTGCACGCCTTGAACCCGAAACTGGTGATGGTGCGCCTGTCCGGTTTCGGCCAGACCGGGCCGATGAAGGATCAGCCAGGTTTTGGCGCCGTCGGTGAATCCATGGGCGGCTTGCGCTACATCACCGGTTTCGAGGATCGGCCGCCGGTGCGCACCGGGATTTCCATCGGCGATTCGATTGCCGCGCTGTGGGGCGTGATCGGCGCATTGATGGCGCTGCGGCACCGCGAGGTCAACGGTGGTTTGGGTCAAGTGGTCGATGTGGCGTTGTATGAAGCGATCTTCGCCATGATGGAAAGCATGGTGCCGGAGTTCGACGTGTTCGGTTTTATCCGCGAGCGCACCGGCAACATCATGCCCGGCATCACGCCCTCCTCGATCCATACCAGCGCCGACGGCAAGCATGTGCAGATCGGCGCCAATGGCGATGCCATTTTCAAACGTTTCATGTTGGTGATCGGCCGCGAGGATCTGGCCAATGACCCGACGCTGGCCAGCAACGACGGGCGCGACAGTCGCCGTGACGAGTTGTATGGCGTGATTGATCGCTGGGTCAATTCGCTGCCGTTGCAAAGCGTGCTCGACCTGCTCAATCAGGCCGACGTACCGGTCAGCCGAATCTTCAGCGCCGAGGACATGTTCAACGATCCGCAATACCTGGCGCGCGAGATGTTCCTGCACGCCAAGCTGCCGGACGGCAAGCCCTTCAAGATGCCAGGCATCGTGCCGAAACTCTCTGAGACACCCGGCACATCCGAATGGGTCGGACCGCAGTTGGGTGAACACAATGCGCAGGTACTCCACGATCTTGGCTACGACGAACAGCAGATCGCCCGCCTGCGCGAAGACGGAGCCATTTGAACTGAAAAGCCAGCAGACTTCGGCCGCCAACCGCGCCCACCACTGGTGGACGTGGCGACTGTTCGGCTTGCTGTTTCTGCTGGGGTGGCCGGCCTGGGCACAGGCGAAACCGACACTGATCTGGTTATTGCGCGACATGCCGCCGCTGACCATTTTCGAAGGCCCGAAAAAGGGCCAGGGGGTCATCGATTACCTGATGCCGCTGCTCATCGCTGGAATGCCGCAATACGAACACACGCTGATGCGGGTCAACCGCGCCCGGGGCACACAGATGCTTCACGAAGCTTCGTTCACCTGCGACCCGTCGTTAATCTGGAGCAAGGAACGGGCGCAATGGATCGCGTTCTCCATCCCCGCCTTCCGGGCTGTCAGCAATGGTCTGGTAGTGCGCCAGCAAGACCGTGAGGTGCTGGCGCCGTTTCTGGTGGACGGTGAAGTCGATCTGGCAGCGTTTTTAGCCGATGGCAAGGACAAGGTCGGCGTCATCGCGAAGCGCAGTTACGGTGAGCTGGTCGACAATCTGCTGCGCCAGGCACCACAAGACGCGCTGACAGCGCATTACGGCAATGACGCCCTTAACAGCCTTTTGTCGATGCAACGCCTGGGACGCTTACAGGTGGTTTTGGGCTATTGGCCGGAAATCCGCTATCAGGCCCAACTGGCGCAAATTGCCGAAGACGAGCTGCTGTTTTATCCGATTCGCGGCAACGGTAAATACTTGTCGGGCTACATCGGATGCTCCGATACCACCCAGGGTCGCCAGGCGATCACCGAGATCAATCAACTGCTGCGTACCCTGCCCCACGATGAATTAAACCGGCGCTATGCCGACTGGCTGGACCCCGACAGACGTGCCGATTACCTCGAACAGGCCCGGGCGTTCTTCGAACAGCAGGCGGCGCAATGAGTAAATTGCGGACAAAAGAAACCCCGAGAAGTGGGGAGACGACTCGGGGTTAAACGTGGCCCGTAAAAAAGACCAGTAGCAGCAAGCGACAAGCACCGGAGCACAATGCTTGATCCTGCTGTTACGGGGTCTGACTGACAGGGATGCAGGAAGGTTCCCACAAAAAATATTTCATTTTCAGAGCGCCGGACGCTTGTCCAGTCCTGCATTGCGCAAGGCCGCGAGGACACACGGCTGCAGCCGCCCTTCGGCAATCAGGACGTCGCGGTGCAAGCCATCGACCACATCGGTCAACTGACGCTTGTCGGTCAACTGTGCCTGGTTGAACTCGCGCTCCACTACAATCGCGCCGATGCTGTTCTTCAAGGTCACCAGGCATTCGCCGTGGGCACCGCTTGGAGACAACGAAACCTGATACGGGCTCAGAGCCTCACCGAGCAATAGACTGATACTTTCCATCTCGATCTCCACTCAATAGTGCGAAAACATTGTGCCTGGGCGTGTTCACAATAAATGACCACCGGCCCGAGAAGAAAGTTCTGTATACCGGCCGCAGGCACCGCAGTGTCACCGGTCTGTCAGATCATGCCGGGCGAAGATGACAGAAAAACAATCAGCCTTTCTCATACACGAACGGGCTGCTGGGTGGCCGTCAGGTAAGTGTCGAGCAGGCCCCTCAGCAATACCGCCGAGACAGGGGAGTGCAAGCGCCCCAAGAGCTTCAGCCCATGCTCATGCAACTGCTCATCCAGATCCATCAGCAGGCTGTGGGCCACCGCGCCGAGCAGGATGACCGCGCGCGCCTCGCTTCGAGACGTCAGGTGCCGAATCAACGCCAGACCATCACCGCCCTTGAGCTGCGGATCGCAGATCGCAATATCAACCGTACCGCGATGTTCCAGCGAACACACCGCCGAGGCCAGGGATGGCGCAGTCAATACATCGTAGATACCGATGGCGTTGAGCATCTGGTGCAACGCCATCAACTGGAACGGATTATGCTCAAGGATCAGGACTTTTAGCGAGCGCATGGGCGACCTCTGCAACGACAATCGCGGCCTCTGACCGCAGTGACTGTCCACTCTAGGTCAGTGATCCTCAGCCTCCCATCGGAAAAGTAGCCGCGTCTTATAGGACATTTCCGATCCTCACTGCAGACATCGACACCCGCCCTCCGTCCGTCGCTGAGTGATGTCCGTCCAGCCGCCCAGCAAGCCGCGCAATTTGCCATCGGCACTGTAGAACGGCACGGTCCATTGATAAATGTCCCTGGGGCCGTTCTTGAACAGCAGTTGCCGCTTGCTGAAACGTGTCTTGCGGGTCTGCAACTGCGCCAGAAACTCATCGTGCAGCATCATTGCCGTCGCCTCGGGCAGCGCATCAACCTCAACAATGCGCCGCCCCTGCACCTGATCCAGGCGTACCGAAAGCGCTTCTTCGTAGCTACGGTTACACGTAATCAAACGGCCTTCGAGATCGCGCACAAACATCGGGTCGGGCATGGCGTCGATCAGCGCATGCTGAAAGGCCAACTCATCGCTCAAGGACTGTTCGGCCTCACGACGCTGCTTGATGACCACCGTCAGGCGGCGATTCCACACCAGCGAAAGCAGGCCGAACACGCCCACAATGCCCATCACCCAGCAACCAGGTTCGGTCAATCGCTGCCAGATCGATGGTTCTGGGGCCAGCGCGACGCCGTCCAGCCATTTCAGGCGGATGGCCCGCAGATCTGCCGGGGAAAACGCGCTCAGCGCCTTGTTCAGAATGCTCAGCAGCTCCGGCTGGCCTTTACGCACGGCCAGATGATCGGCTTCCCACTTGCCTTCCAGCACCTCGCCGACCTTGAGCAGACCCGACGGATACAACTGCGCGCCGATCTCGTTTTCAATGGTCGCGTGGGCCTCGCCGCTTTCGACCAGTGCCCGGGCCTCGGCATACGTCTTGACCAGACGCAATTGGATGGCCGGATGATCGCGGCGAATCACCTCCTCCAACGCATGCCTGGCGGGCAGCACCAACACCCGTTTGGCCAACTGATCCAGCGAGTTCAATGCCGGATCGCCCGCACGACCGACGAACACCCAGCCGGCGCCACCAAAGGCATGACTGAAATCGAGGAACGTTTTGCGTTTTTCGGTCATGGCCAGCGTCGTACTCAGATCCGCTGCGCCGCTTTCCAAGCGTTCCAGCATCTGGTCAGTGGAAAACGACTCTTCATGGACAAAACGCAGACCGGTCATGGCGCTGATGCGTTGCAGCACATCATTGTTCAAACCGTTCCAGCGGCCATGCTCGTCCTGGAACAGGTACAACGGGTATTGCACCGACGCGACGATGACTCGCGGGTTGTCGCGGATCCACTGTCGTTCCCGGGCATCCAGTGCAACCGGATCGATGTTCGCTGGCCTGACGCTGTCATGCCGCGCCAGCTGCGCGGCGCCGCTGCTGGATACGCCTGCCAGAAGACCTAAAAAAAACATCCAGTTCAAGACTGGTTTAAATCCTTTCTCAAACAGCATTGCCACTTCCTTCGTGATCGGTTCACCCGTCCTTCATGGGTGAAAACCCGAGCAGTGTGGCAGCACAAACAAAAAAGCCCGTCAGGAGACGGGCTTCAAAATGTGACAGCTTTTACAGGCTTAAAGCGGCTTGCCGCGGTTGCCATGCTGACTGACAAAGGCCTGCACGGCTTTCAGCTCGTTTGGCAGAACGGTGCAGCGCTCGTTTCGCTCAAACAAATCAGAAAGATGTGTAGGCAGTTCGAGAGCTTTTCCTACACCGGCTTTTTCCACCGCGTCGGGGAATTTGACCGGATGAGCAGTCCCCAGGATCACCATCGGGATGTCCAGGCTGCGACGGCATTCACGCGCGGCCTTAACACCGATAGCGGTGTGCGGATCCAGTAACTCGCCGCACTGCTCGTAAACTTCGGCGATGGTTTCGCAAGTTTGCGCATCATCCACGGCCAGCGAGTCGAACAGTTTGCGTGCTTCGGTCCAGCGCTCTTGCTCGACGCTGAAGCCGCCGCCCTGCTTGAACGAGTCCATCAAGCCGGCAATGGCGGCACCGTTGCGACCGTGCAGGTCGAACAGCAGTCGTTCGAAGTTCGACGAAACCATGATGTCCATCGACGGCGACAGCGTCGCGTGCAGGGTTTCCTTGACGTACTGATTGCCGCTCATGAAGCGGTGCAGGATGTCGTTGCGGTTGGTGGCGACGATCAACTGGTTGATCGGCAGGCCCATGTTGCGCGCCAGGTAACCGGCGAAGATGTCGCCGAAGTTGCCGGTCGGCACCGAGAACGACACCGAACGCGCCGGGCCGCCCAATTGCAGGGCTGCGTGGAAGTAGTAAACGATCTGGGCCATGATCCGCGCCCAGTTGATCGAGTTCACCGCCACCAGACGGGTGCCTTTGAGGAAGCTCTGGTCGGCGAAGCTCGCCTTGACCATTTCCTGGCAGTCATCGAAGTTGCCTTCGATGGCAATGTTGTGGATGTTCTCGCCGACAATCGTGGTCATCTGGCGACGCTGCACTTCCGACACACGGTTGTGCGGGTGCAGGATGAAGATGTCGACGTTTTCGCAGTGCTTGCAGCCTTCGATGGCCGCCGAACCGGTATCACCGGAAGTTGCACCGACGATCACCACGCGCTCGCCGCGTTTTTCCAGCACGTAGTCGAGCAGACGACCGAGCAGTTGCAAGGCAAAGTCCTTGAACGCCAGCGTCGGGCCGTGGAACAGCTCCAACACCCACTCGTTGCCGTTCAACTGACGCA
The DNA here is from genome assembly GCF_002813455.1 of Pseudomonas baetica. Classification (NCBI taxonomy): domain Bacteria; kingdom Pseudomonadati; phylum Pseudomonadota; class Gammaproteobacteria; order Pseudomonadales; family Pseudomonadaceae; genus Pseudomonas; species Pseudomonas baetica. Next base: position 2,089,940 of record NZ_PHHE01000001.1, read on the forward strand.
ACGGCGCGACGGCGCTGTGCGAGAACACGCCGTAGGTTTCCTCAAGGATCTTTTTGAAATCGGCATCGGGAATGCTGCCGGTGACGAACGGACGCATCACGCGGAAAGCCAGCTCGTGATACGGCAGGCCGGCCCAGGAAGCGATCTCTTCCTGAGTGAAACGTGGCAACACTTCCGGGACGTACAGACCGCCGTCGGTGGCAAGACCGGCCAGCAGGACGTCTTCGAAATTCAGGGCCGGTGCCTGGCCGCGGGTACTGATGTAACGCATGACTGACTCCAATGGAGAGTGTTCGCAATGCCGGGCCCGCGCACGGGCCCGGTGAACGATTACTGCTTAGTTCAGGTGCTCGACGCGGATGCGCACAACCGGACCGTTCACACCTGCCAGGGCTTCGAGAGCAGCGATCGCGTCGTTGATGCGCTGTTCCACCACGCGGTGGGTCAGCAGGATCATCGGCACCAGACCGTCGTGTTCCTCGACTTCCTTCTGCATGATCGACTCGATGTTGATACCGCGCTCCGAGAGGATGCTCGCCACCTGAGCGAGTACGCCCGGATGGTCCTTGGCCTGGATGCGCAGATAGTAGGCGCTTTCGCAGGCTTCGATCGGCAGGATCGGATGGGCCGACAGCGAGTCCGGCTGGAAGGCCAGATGCGGTACGCGGTTTTCCGGGTCGGAGGTCATGGCGCGAACCACGTCCACCAGATCGGCGATCACCGACGAGGCGGTCGGCTCCATGCCGGCGCCAGCGCCATAGAACAGGGTCGAACCGGCAGCGTCGCCGTTGACCATCACCGCGTTCATCACGCCGTTGACGTTGGCGATCAGGCGATCGGCCGGGATCAGCGTCGGGTGTACGCGCAACTCGATGCCGGCGGCAGTGCTGCGCGCCACGCCGAGGTGCTTGATGCGATAGCCCAGCGCTTCGGCATAATTGACGTCAGCGGTGGTCAGCTTGGTGATGCCTTCGGTGTAAGCCTTGTCGAATTGCAGCGGAATGCCGAACGCGATGGAGGCCAGAATCGTCAGCTTGTGCGCCGCGTCGATGCCTTCGACGTCGAAGGTCGGATCGGCTTCGGCGTAGCCCAACGCTTGCGCTTCGGCCAGCACGTCTTCGAAGGTGCGACCCTTCTCGCGCATTTCGGTGAGGATGAAGTTGCCGGTGCCGTTGATGATCCCGGCGACCCAGTTGATGCGGTTGGCGGACAGGCCTTCACGGATCGCCTTGATCACCGGAATGCCACCGGCAACAGCTGCTTCAAACGCCACGATCACGCCTTTCTCGCGTGCCTTGGCGAAGATTTCATTACCGTGAACGGCAATCAGAGCCTTGTTCGCGGTGACCACATGCTTGCCATTCTCGATGGCCTTGAGTACCAGCTCGCGGGCAACGGTGTAGCCGCCCATCAGCTCTATGACGATGTCGATCTCAGGGTTCGTGGCCACTTCGAAGACATCGTTGGTAATCGCAATACCGGTCGTCTGGAACTGAGGCTTTGGCGTGCGCATGGCAATTTGTGCCACTTCGATCCCACGCCCGGCACGACGAGCAATTTCCTCGGCGTTGCGCTGAAGTACGTTGAAGGTACCGCCACCGACGGTCCCTAACCCACAGATGCCTACTTTGACCGGATTCACTGTGAACTCCCCATAAAACGGCCGACTCAGGGTCGGCCGGAAAACAACCGCGTGCTCGCGGCTCTCTATTAATGGCCCGGCGATGCTGCTGCCGGACCATGATCGTCAAAGGCTGACCGTGACGATGCGAATTACTTGGCGCCCAGCGCCAGTTTGGCGACTTGTGGCGCAGGCTGGTAGCCCGGAATGACTTGTCCGTCAGCCAAAACGATGGCCGGTGTACCGTTTACACCAATCGACTGACCGAGGGCGAATTGTTTCGAAACCGGGTTCGCGCACTTGGCGGCCTTGATTTCCTTGCCATCGACCATTTTGTCCATGGCTGCTTTCTTGTCTTTCGAGCACCACACGGCTTGAAGCTGCTCGTCGCCCGGCGAGCCGAGGCCCTGGCGCGGGAACGCAACGTAGCGCACTTCGATGCCGCGCTTGTTCAGCTCAGGCACTTCGGCGTGCAGCTTGTGGCAGTACGGGCAGGTGGTGTCGGTAAACACGGTGATGTGCGATTTGGTTTCGCCGATGGCCGGGTAAACCACGGTTTCTGCAACCGGAATGGCATTGATCAGTTTTGAGATGCCCACGCGCTCGGCTTTCTCGGTCAGGTTGACCGGTTTGCCGTCCTTGAGCTGGAACAGATAGCCCTGAACGATGTACTGGCCATCGGCGCTGGCGTACAGCACACGGCTGCCCTTGAGCTTGACTTCGTACATGCCTGGCAGCGGGCTGGCATTGATGCTTTCTACCGGAACCTCGAGTTCGAGTTTTTCCAGGCTTTGACGAATCGCTTTGTCGGCCGCGTCATCGGCGACGGCAAAGGTACTGACCAACGCAATGGCTGCGGCGGCGAAAATCTGGGTCAGACGCATGAGAACTCCTGAAGGCGGACAAATGGATCGATCAGAACGCCCGTGCCGGAACACCGGGTCATAACCGTCCATCGTGCAAACCGGCAAAGCCTAACACATAAGGCCACGGTGGCCGAATGCGCCTGTCGACACACTTTCAGGACTGCACAGATCCTTGTGGGAGCGCGCCTGCTCGCGAAAGTGGTGTGTCAGCTAAATGAACGCTGACTGACACTCCCTCTTCGCGAGCAGGCTCGCTCCCACAGGAATTTTTGTTCAACCTCTTGGGTGATGTTTGGCGTGCAGGTCTTGCAGTCGGGCGCGGGCAACGTGGGTATAGATCTGCGTGGTCGACAGGTCGCTGTGCCCGAGCAACATCTGCACCACGCGCAAATCCGCGCCATGGTTGAGCAAATGCGTGGCAAACGCATGACGCAAGGTGTGCGGTGACAGCGACTTGCCGATCCCCGCAACCTTGGCCTGATGCTTGATCCGGTGCCAGAAGGTCTGGCGGGTCATCTGCTCGCCGCGCTGGCTGGGGAACAGCACATCGCTGGGGCGGCCACCGAGCAACTCGCCACGACCATCGCGCATGTAGCGTTCGATCCAGACAATCGCCTCCTCCCCCATCGGCACCAGACGCTCCTTGCTGCCCTTGCCCATCACCCGCAAGACGCCCTGGCGCAGGTTGACCTGCTCCAGTGTCAGGCTGACCAGTTCTGTCACGCGCAAACCACAGGCATACAATACTTCCAGCATGGCGCGGTCTCGCTGACCGATGGCTTCGCTCAGGTCCGGCGCTTTGAGCAACGCCTCGACGTCGGCTTCCGACAGCGATTTGGGTAATGGCCTACCCAATTGCGGCATGTCAACGCGTAACGTCGGGTCGACGCTGATCAACTTTTCCCGCAGCAGATAGCGATAAAAGCCACGCACCCCGGAAAGAAATCTCGCCGTGGAACGTGGCTTGTAGTTCTGTTCCAGACGCCAGGCCAGGTGATCGAGAATCAGCTCACGACCGGCGTTGATCAGCTCGAGGTTCTTCTCCTGCAACCAGCCGTTGAACAGCGCCAGATCGCTGCGATAGGCATCACGGGTGTTATCGGACAGGCCCTTCTCCAGCCATAGCGCGTCGAGAAACTGGTCTATCAGTGGATGATCGATGGCAGGCATGGGCGCTCAAGACACGCAACCTCAAGGATTGCGCGCAAATGTGAAGTGAACTGTAGGAATGGCCGCTAGTCTTTCATAGCCCGCTATTTCAAGGAACAGGGAGCAGCAATGAACGAGCAGCAAATTTTATTGGCATTTGGCGGGATTGGTGTTGTGGCGCTGGGCTGCCAATGGCTGGCCTGGCGCCTGAAGCTGCCGGCGATTCTGTTCCTGTTGCTGACCGGGATTCTCGCGGGCCCGGTGCTGGGCTGGCTTGATCCGCAGGAAATGTTCGGGCCGTTGCTGATGCCGCTGGTGTCACTGGCGGTGGCATTGATTCTGTTTGAGGGCAGCCTGACCTTGCACTTGTCGGAGTGGAAGGAGATCGGCAGCGTCGTGCATCGACTGGTGACCATTGGCGCAATTTCAACTTGGGTCGTCATCGCGGTCGCCACGCATTTCCTGCTCGGTTTCGACTGGATGCTGGCGATTCTGTTTGGCAGCCTGACGCTGGTCACCGGGCCGACGGTGATTGTGCCGATGCTGCGCGTGGTACGGCCGAAAGCCACGATTGCCAACATTCTGCGCTGGGAAGGCATCGTCATCGACCCGATTGGCGCCTTGCTCGCCGTGGTCGTCTACAGCTTTATCATCGCCAGCGGCGAAGGTCAGGGTCTCAAGCAGAGCCTGTTCACCTTCGGCGGAGTGATTGTGTGCGGTGCGGCGTTCGGGATCGTCGGTGGCTGGTTGCTCGGCACGGTTATCCGCCGACAATGGCTACCGGAGTATCTGCACAACCTCGCCTCACTGGCGGCGGTGCTGGGGATTTTCATTGCCTCCAACCAAGTGATGCACGAGTCCGGGCTGCTGGCGGTGACGTTGATGGGCATGTGGCTGGCCAACATGAAAGGCGTGGATGTGCGGCACATTCTGCACTTCAAGGAAAACCTCAGCGTGTTGCTGATTTCCGGGCTGTTTATTCTGTTGGCGGCGCGGCTGGACTTGAACGCTTTGATCGGTCTGGGGCCGCTGGTGCTGATTCTGCTGCTGGTGATTCAACTGATCGCCCGCCCACTGAACGTACTGCTGAGTACCGCCGGTTCCAGCCTGAGCTGGCGCGAACGTGCCCTGCTGTGCTGGATCGCACCACGCGGGATCGTCGCGGCGGCAGTGTCGGCGATTTTCGCCATTCGACTGGATGAAGCCGGGCATGAAGGCGCGCTGCTGCTGGTGCCGCTGACCTTTGCGGTGATCATCGGCACCGTGGTGCTGCAAAGCGCTACCGCACGACCGCTGGCACGCCTGCTCAACGTCGCGGAGCCAGCGCCGAGTGGCTTCCTGATCGTGGGAGCCAATGGTCCGGCGCGGGAGCTTGGCAAGTCGTTGCAGCAACTGGGCAGTCGGGTGCTGCTGACGGATTCAAGCTGGGAAAATATCCGTGCTTCGCGCATGGAAGGCTTGCCGACCTACTTTGGCAACCCGGCTTCACAGCATGCCGACGCCCATCTGGACCTGGTCGGGCTGGGGCACCTGCTGGCGCTGTCGCCGTCAGGCGAACTGAATACGTTGGCAGCCATGCGCTTTCGTCATGATTTCGGCCATCAACGCTTGTTCGGGCTGGCGAGTGGCCAGGAAAGCCGTCGCAGCGACAAACATCGTGCGAGCCTTGAGCATCGTGGCAATCAGTTGGGCAGTGAGGCTCTCACTTACGCGAAACTGGCCAGTCGGCTGAGTCAGGGTGCCGAGTTGTACAGCACGACACTGACGGATGGGTTTGGCTGGGATGATTACCGCGCGCTGCATGGTAATCGAGCAACGCTGCTGTTCATGCGCGATGACAGTGGCTGGGTGCATGTGGTGACGCCGGAGACTACGGTGAAGCCGGGATCCGGGTGGACAGTGCTGGCTCTGATTCAGCCTGAGATCAGCGGCGCCTGACCTGACGTCTTCGCGAGCAGGCTCGCACACAGGTTGTGTGCCGGACATGAATTTTGTGTTTACCCTGATCACTGTGGGAGCGAGCCTGCTCGCGAATGACGCGACTCAGTTCTGGATCAGGCAGCAAACCCTGGCAGCACCGGCACCGGTCGCTTGTCATCGTCGATGGCGACAAAGCTGAACTGCCCATGTATCGCCTTCTCACGCCCATCGCAACTCATGCTTTCAACAAACACTTCCACCTCGACCTTGAGGCTGGTGTTGCCGACCTTGATCACTCGCCCGACCAGTTCGACGATGGAACCGGCCGGGATCGCGTGATTGAAGTCGATGCGGTCGGTGGACACGGTCACCAGCGGCAAACGGCAAAAACGTGTGGCGGTGATGAACGACACTTCGTCCATCCACGCCAGCGCAGTGCCGCCGAACAGGGTGTTGTGGTGGTTGGTGGTCGGCGGGAAGACGGCTTTGGTCACGCGGGTTACCGAGAGTTCAGTGCGGCGTTCGATTTCCTGATCGCGGATAGACATGTGAGATGACTCGTAAAAAGTAGACTGCAAATCGAAAACAAGATCAAAAGATCGCAGCCTTCGGCAGCTCCTACAGGATGGGGGCAGTTTATTGCGGACAACAAAAAAGCAGCCCGTAGGCTGCTTTTTTCTGCATCGGAAGCTGGACTTAAGCCAGTTTTTCCTTGATGCGAGCTGCTTTACCCGACAGGTCGCGCAGGTAGTACAGCTTGGCTTTACGTACGTCACCGCGACGTTTAACAGCCATGCTGTCGATCTGCGGGGAGTAGGTCTGGAAAGTACGTTCTACGCCAACACCGTTGGAGATTTTACGAACGGTGAACGCACTGTTCACGCCGCGGTTACGCTTGGCGATTACAACGCCTTCGAACGCTTGCAGACGGGAACGATCGCCTTCCTTCACTTTCACCTGAACGACGATGGTGTCGCCTGGGGCAAAGGTAGGGATTTCTTTGGTCATCTGCTCTGCTTCGAGTGCAAGGATGATTTTGTTGGTCATGCTGTGCTCCTAAGGTAAATCAACTGATCTACCATCGATACGTTGTTAACTATCGTCCCGCTCGCGGATGTATTCCTCGAGCAGCTTCTTCTCTTCTCCAGAAAGCGAGCGGCTTTCCAGAAGATCGGCGCGTCGTTCATAGGTCCTACCAAGGGACTGCTGTAAACGCCAACGCCGGATATGCGCGTGATTGCCACTTAGCAACACGTCGGGAACACGCTGATCCGCATACACCTCAGGTCGGGTGTAGTGCGGGCAATCCAGCAGACCATCCGTAAAGGAATCTTCCTCAGCGGAATCCGCATGCCCTAAAGCTCCAGGCAGCAGTCGTGTAACCGCATCGATCAGGACCATCGCCGGCAGCTCGCCGCCAGACAGTACATAGTCGCCAATCGACCACTCTTCATCGACATGAGCCTCAATAAAGCGCTCGTCAATGCCTTCATAGCGGCCGGCAATCAGGATCAATGCATCCGATTGTGCCAACTCGCGTACCGCCGACTGAGTCAGTTGACGGCCTTGGGGGGACAGGTAAATCACCTTCGCCGCCTCCCCGGCTGCTGCCTTGGCCTGAACCAGAGCATCTTCCAGGGGCTTGATCTTCATCACCATGCCCGGACCACCGCCAAACGGGCGATCGTCCACAGTGTGATGCCGATCCGTCGTGTAGTTCCGCGGATTCCAACAGGTCAGCTGCAAGAGCCCCTGTTTGACCGCACGACTGGTGATGCCGTAGTCGCCAATGGCGGAAAACATCTCGGGAAACAAACTGATCACTTCTACGCGCAAATTAGCCACGTTTAGAAGTCCGCGTCCCAATCCACCTTCATCTCGCCCGCTGCGAGGTCGACTGCCAACACGCATTGCTCCGTATAGGGCAACAGGCGTTCGCGATCATCCAGGCTGCCAGCGCAAGGCTTGACTACCATTACATCATTGGCGCCGGTTTCCAGAAGATGATCGATTTTCCCGAGCAATTGCCCCAGTTGATCGATGACCTTCAGACCTTCCAGCTGGTACCAGTAGTACTCGCCTTCGGTCAATTCAGCGAACAGGTTGCGTGGCACGCAGATCTCGTAACCGGCCAGAAGACGAGCTTCTTCACGATCATCAAGACCCTTGAGCTTTGCGACCAGGAACTTATCGCTCCCGCGTCCACTGACCAGCTCGACCTGTTTGACATTGCCTTCGCGCTTGAGCGTCCAGGTTTTGTACTGCAACAGGTTTTCAGTCGGATCAGTAAAGGAATAAACCTTCACTTCGCCGCGAACGCCATGAACAGAATAAATTTTGCCAATAACGATCAAATCATCGGCAACAGCAGGCGTCGCGTTCATATTGCTCAGGCCGCAGCCTTGGCAGATTCCTTCAACAACTGAGCAACGCGCTCAGAAGGTTGTGCACCAACGCTCAGCCAGTAGGCAACGCGCTCTTGGTTCACGGACAGACGGGTTTCCTGACCACGGGCAACAGGGTTGAAGAAACCAACCTGTTCTTTGTGGGAACCGTCACGCGGGTTACGCGAGTCGGTTACGGTCAGGTGGTAAAACGGGCGCTTTTTGGAGCCGCCAAGGGCAAGACGGATTGTTAGCATGTGAACATCGTTCCTGTAGTCGGTGCTGCAAATCTAAATGCACAGCGGGCATGGGTGCCCGAAAGGCCGCATATTCTAAGGAATATCCGGACTTTTGCAAATGACTTTTTCCGGCGCCTATGGCATGCCGTGCAGATTTGCATATAGAGCCGTCGATGAAAACGGCCAGTCAGCTCCCGCCGAGTGCGGGTTTGCTGTTGATCCCGCATCCTTGCGGGGCTTGCGCCGGTGCGACGACCGGCGAGTTCTTGTGTCCCGCCTCACCCATTTCGCTCACTTTTGGCGAGTGGCTGATGCCCTCAAGCAAGGCGCCGCGACGAGTCATAGCCAGCTATGGCGAGGAGCGGCAACGCAGCATGAGGGCATCAGACGCCGCCATAAGTGAGCAGAATGGGTGAAACGGGACACCTTACATTTTCGGCATGCCGCCGCCGGGCAACATACCGCCCATGCCGCGCATCATTTTCGCCATTCCGCCTTTGGCGGTGAATTTCTTCATCATCTTCTGCATCTGCTTGTGCTGCTTGATCAAGCGACCAATGTCCTGCACCTGAGTGCCGGAACCCATGGCGATCCGGCGCTTGCGCGAACCGCTGATCAGCTCAGGGTCGCGGCGCTCGGCCGGGGTCATGGAGTTGATGATGGCTTCCATCTGCTTGAATTGCTTCTCTGCGGCGTTCTGGGCATTGCCCATTTGCGACAGGTTGACGCCGCCGATGCTCGGCAGTTTGTCCATGAGCCCGCCAAGGCCGCCCATGTTCTTCATCTGTTGCAGCTGATCGCGGAAGTCTTCGAGATCGAAGCCTTTGCCCTTCTTCAGCTTTTTGGCCAGTTTGTCGGCCTTGTCTTTGTCGAGCGTAGCTTCAGCCTGTTCGATCAGGCTGAGCACATCGCCCATGCCGAGAATCCGCGAAGCGATACGCTCAGGGTGGAACGGATCGAGCGCTTCGCTCTTCTCGCCCATACCGATGAACTTGATCGGCTTGCCAGTGATCGCGCGCACCGACAGCGCGGCACCGCCACGGGCATCGCCGTCGACCTTGGTCAGGATCACACCGGTCAACGGCAGTGCATCGCCGAACGCCTTGGCCGTGTTGGCGGCGTCCTGACCGGTCATGGCGTCGACCACGAACAGGGTTTCGACCGGGTTGATCGCGGCGTGCAGCGCCTTGATCTCGCCCATCATCTCTTCGTCGATGTGCAGACGACCGGCGGTATCGACGATGACCACGTCGATGAATTTCAGTTTGGCTTCTTTAATAGCCGCGGTGGCGATGTCGACCGGCTTCTGGCTCAGGTCGGACGGGAAGAACGTCACGCCGATGTCGTTGGCGAGGGTTTCCAGCTGTTTAATAGCAGCAGGACGATAGACGTCCGCCGACACAACCATGACCGACTTCTTCTTGCGCTCTTTAAGGAAGCGCGCGAGTTTGCCGGCAGTGGTGGTTTTACCCGCACCCTGCAGACCGGCCATCAGAATGACGGCGGGCGGCACAGCGCTCAGGTTCAAGTCTTCGTTGGCCGCGCCCATCAGGCTTTCGAGTTCGGCCTGGACGATCTTCACGAACGCCTGGCCCGGCGTCAGGCTGCGCGACACCTCGGTACCGACAGCGCGCTCCTTGACCGAATTGACGAAGTCCTTGACCACCGGCAGGGCGACGTCGGCTTCGAGCAACGCCATGCGCACTTCGCGCAGGGTGTCTTTGATATTGTCTTCGGTCAGCTTCGCCTTGCCGGTGACATGGCGCAGCGTCTGCGAGAGACGGTCGGTTAAGTTTTCAAACATTGCGCGATCCTTTCAGGCCCTGTGTAGACCGGGATAATGGCGGCCCAGACCGGAATCAACATGTGCTCGGCGAGCCTGCGGCGTGGGCAGGTCGCGGATTATAGCGAAGACTGCGTCTGGCGGACACCTCGCTGTCAGCTTGACGAGTCTTTCGTGTCATGGCGGTTCTATGCCAAACTCAGCCCCTTTCGGGCTTGCCTAACAGGATTTATGCTCCCCTTGTCACCCAGTTTGCTGACCACCCTCGCCGCCGCCCTTCTATATGCCGCTGCGACCCTTTATCAGAGCACCCGTCTGGCCACCGGCGCCAAGGCGAACAAGCGCCTGCTGGTTACCCTCGGCATCTTCGCCGTGGTCGCCCACAGTGCCAGCCTGCTCACCCACTTGCTGACGCCGATCGGCCTGGGCCTGGATTTCTTCAGCGCCTCCAGCCTGATTGCCGCGGCGGTCATCGCGCTGACCCTGCTCGCCTGCTCGCGAATCCCGGTGGAGAACCTGCTGGTTCTGCTGTTCCCGCTGGGGGCGATCACCGTGCTGCTGGCGCAGTTCGCGCCGACCGGCACGGTGCAGATCATCGATGAAGAGCCCGGGATCCTCGCCCACATCCTGTTGTCGATCCTTGCCTACGGCATGTTCACCATCGCCGTATTCCAGGCTTTGTTGCTGCTGGTGCAAGACCACCAGCTCAAGCACAAGCACCCGTCCGGGCTGATCAAGAACTTCCCGCCGCTGCAAACCATGGAAAGCCTGCTGTTCGGGTTCCTCTGGGCCGGCTGGACGCTGTTGTCGCTGTCGTTGATCTCCGGCTGGCTGTTCGTCGAGAACCTGTTCGCCCAGCATCTGGTGCACAAGACCTTGCTGGCGTGTCTGGCCTGGATCGTCTTCAGCGTACTGCTGTGGGGCCGTAATCGCCTCGGCTGGCGCGGCCACAAGGCGATTCGCTGGACCCTCGCCGGCTTCTGCCTGCTGATGTTGGCGTATTTCGGCAGCAAACTGGTTCGTGAATACATTCTGCACATCTGACGGGCGGCATAAATGGACGGTTTGCCCATAGGGCCGATGCTCGCGGTTTTTGTCCTGCTGATTTTATGGTCGGGGCTGTTTACCGCCGTCGAAATCGCGCAGCAGCATCTGCTCGCGCAACGCACGGCCTCGCGCGCCAGCGACAAGCCGCTGGCGAAGCTGAGCTTCCCGCTCGACAGTCTGATTCTGTGCAATACCCTGTGCCGCGCGCTCGCGGTGGTGATTGCCACGCTGCTGGCGATTTTCCTCTGCGAAGAAAACGGCCCCTGGGCCGCATGCCTGGGGGCCGGCGCAATACTGCTGGTCTTCGCCGATTACTTTCCGCGCACCCTCGCCCAGCGTTATCCCGACGCCGTGCTGGTTTTCGGCAATACCCTGCTGGCCGTGCCGCTGAAAATCATTTATCCATTTGCCTGGTTGTTCAGTCGGCTCAGCGCTTTGCTGATGCGTCCGTTTGCGCGCAAACCCCAGGTGGTGCAGCAAAGCGAAGACGATGTGCCGGCCAATCGTCATGACGACCCCGAACACCCGGCTCGCCTGCACCCGGTGTCCGGCATTCACGCGCTGGACAACATCACCGTCAACGACATTCTGGTCCCGCGCAGTGACGTCGACGGCATCAACCTCGACGACCCGATCGAAGCAATCATCGAACAACTGCGCGACACCAAGCGCACGCGCCTGCCGGTGTTCCACAGCGACATCAATCAGGTCGAAGCGGTGCTCAATACCCGGCAGATCCGTCACCTGCTGAACAATGACAGCCTGACCCGCGTGGCCCTGATGGCGGCCAGTTACGAGCCGTACTTCGTTCCGGAAAGCACGCCACTGCAATTGCAACTGCTCAATTTCCACAAGCAGCAGCGACGCCTGGGCATGGTGGTGGACGAATACGGTGAAGTGCTGGGGATCGTCACCCTGGAAGACATCCTCGAAGAGATCGTCGGCGAATTTGAAAGCGAGCACAGCCTCGATAACCCGCACATCCATCCGCAGCCTGATGGTCGTATGGTGATTGATGGCGCAGCGTCGATTCGTGAATTGAATAAATGCCTGGGTTGGCATTTGCCCAGCGACGGCCCGAAAACCCTCAACGGGTTGGTGACCGAAGCGCTGGAGACCATTCCGGAGAGTGCGGTTTGCTTGAAGATTGGCCGATATCGCCTGGAGATTCTTGAGACTGAAGAGAACCGGGTTAGCAAAGTGCTGATTTGGCATACCTCTTCTGTGCCTGCTTTGGTGCCTGCCCGATAAAAATCAAGAGATCGCAGCCTTCGGCAGCTCCTACAGGGGAACGCATTCCAAATGCAGGAGCTGCCGAAGGTTCGGGCCGCGTTCGGACGATCTTTTGCTCTTGTTCAATTGTTAGCCTCCTTCCTATAATCGAGGCGCTTACCCAAGCGCCGCCGAACCTCGTGCTTACCCCGCACCCGAGAGGCATCGGCCATTTCCGCTGCACTCCGGCGACTGTTCCTACTCGAAACAGCGACCGCTCCTCACCCCACATCCCTGGGTGTTCGACCATAATAATTCGCTCCAACGGAGCTCATGACTGTCAGGGGTCACCGCATGACAACCAGTACTGCTTACAGCGAAACCGCGCCTGCCCAGCCGACCAATTCCGCCACTCGCGTCGCCACGGCGAGCTTCATCGGCACCGCAATCGAGTTCTACGACTTCTACGTTTATGCCACGGCCGCCGCACTGGTGATTGGGCCGGTGTTCTTCCCGCAGACCTCCGGCACCGCGCAGATGCTCTCGGCGTTTCTCACCTTTGGCATTGCCTTTCTTGCCCGCCCGTTAGGCTCGGCGCTGTTCGGTCACTTCGGTGATCGCATCGGGCGCAAGTCCACGCTGGTTGCCTCGCTGCTGCTGATGGGCGTCTGCACCACGCTGATTGGCGTGCTGCCGGGTTATGCCAGCATTGGCGCCTGGGCGCCGATTCTGCTGTGCGTGCTGCGTTTCGGTCAGGGCCTGGGATTGGGCGGCGAATGGGGTGGAGCCGCGTTGCTGGCCACGGAAAACGCGCCCAAGGGCAAGCGCGCCTGGTTCGGCATGTTCCCGCAGCTCGGCCCTTCGATTGGCTTTCTCGCGGCTAACGGCCTGTTCCTGACATTGGCCATGACGCTGAGCGACGAGCAGTTCCGCAGTTGGGGCTGGCGGATTCCTTTCCTGCTCAGCGCGGCACTGGTGATGGTCGGCCTGTATGTACGCCTGAAACTCCACGAAACACCGGTATTCGCCAATGCCATCGCCCGCCAGCAACGAGTGAAAGTGCCGCTGGTCGAGGTGTTCAGTCAGTACTGGGCGCCAACCCTGTTGGGCGCGGCGGCGATGGTGGTGTGCTATGCGCTGTTTTATATCTCGACTGTGTTTTCCCTGAGCTACGGCGTGTCCACTCTGGGTTACAGGCGTGAGACGTTCCTTGGCCTGCTGTGCTTTGCCGTGCTGTTCATGGCGGCCGCGACACCCCTGTCGGCCTGGGCCAGTGACCGTTACGGGCGCAAACCGGTGCTGATCGTCGGCGGCGTATTGGCGATTCTGTCCGGGTTTCTGATGGAGCCGTTGCTGACTCAGGGCTCGACCTGGGGCGTGGCGCTGTTTCTGTGCATTGAGTTGTTCTTGATGGGCGTGACCTTTGCGCCAATGGGCGCGCTACTGCCGGAGCTGTTTCCGACTCACGTGCGTTATACCGGCGCATCGGCAGCCTACAACCTCGGCGGCATTGTCGGAGCCTCGGCAGCGCCGTTCTTTGCGCAGAAACTGGTGGCGATGGGCGGTTTGAGTTATGTCGGGGGGTATGTTTCGGGAGCGGCGGTGATCAGCTTGATCGCAGTGCTGTGCTTGAAGGAAACGCGTAATAACGATCTGAATCAGATTGCCTGACAGAAGATCAAAAGCTTCGCGAGCAGGCTCGCTCCCACATTTGGAATGCATTTCCCAGTGGGAGCGAGCCTGCTCGCGAATGCCGCGCCTCGGTTTACAGCTCTACAACAACAGCCTGAGCAGCGCGAGTTGCCTTGGCCCGAGCAGCCTCAATCGACTCATCCCGCGCCAGCGCCACGCCCATACGACGCTGGCCATTCACTTCCGGCTTGCCGAACAGACGCAGCGCCGTATCCGACTCGCTCAGCGCAGCACCCAGGTTGGCGAATGCGGTTTGATTCGACTGACCTTCCACCAGAATAACCGCCGAAGCCGATGGCCCGAACTGACGAATCAACGGCACCGGCAGGCCAAGAATGGCGCGTGCGTGCAAGGCGAACTGCGACAGATCCTGGGAAATCAGCGTGACCAGACCGGTGTCATGCGGACGCGGCGAGACTTCGCTGAACCACACCTGATCACCCTTGATGAACAACTCGACGCCAAACAGACCACGACCACCCAATGCTTCGGTGACAGCCTTGGCAACACGCTCGGACTCAGCCAGTGCAATCGGGCTCATGGCTTGTGGCTGCCAGGATTCCTGATAGTCGCCCTTCTCCTGACGGTGACCGACCGGCGCACAGAACGTGGTGCCGCCGATGTGGCGCACGGTCAGCAGGGTGATTTCATAGTCGAAATCGATGAAGCCTTCGATGATCACTCGGCCTTTACCCGCGCGGCCGCCCTCTTGGGCGTAGTCCCAGGCTTTCTGCACGTCATCATTGCTGCGCAGCAGGCTCTGGCCCTTGCCCGACGAACTCATCACCGGCTTCACGACACAGGGGAAGCCCAAGTCCTGAACGGCTTTGCTGTAGTCCTCGAAGGTGTCGGCAAAGTGGTACGGCGAGGTCGGCAGATCCAGCTCTTCAGCGGCCAGACGACGGATGCCTTCGCGGTTCATGGTTAACTGCGCAGCACGGGCAGTCGGAATCACGGTGAAGCCTTCGGCTTCCAGTTCGACCAGGGTGGCGGTGGCGATGGCTTCGATTTCCGGCACGATGAAGTGCGGTTTCTCGGCCTCGATGACTGCACGCAGGGCCGCGCCGTCGAGCATGTTGATCACATGGCTGCGATGGGCGACTTGCATGGCCGGCGCGTTCGCGTAACGGTCGACGGCAATCACCTCAACGCCCAGGCGTTGCAGCTCGATTACCACTTCCTTGCCCAACTCACCACAGCCACACAGCAATACGCGGGTCGCGGTTGGCGACAATGGAGTTCCGATACGGGTCATCTCAGGTCCTCAAAGAAGCGGATCATCGAGGAAAGCAACGCGATGCGCGCTTTCCATGGGGAGAAAGCGCGGCATTTTACATGAACCCGAGGGTTTGGCTTCAGCCGGCGACGGCCTGTTTGCGCTCGCGCCAGGCCATGATCAGCCAGACGGCGGTGACACCGGCAAACTTGGAGGCCAGCGCGGTGATGATTACCGGTGGCGTCAGCAGGTCGATCATGCCGAAAAAGATGAAGGTATCGAGGGGAATGCTCAGCGCCGAACTGATCCACAAGCGGTCGCGCAACGGTCGTTTGGTGATGCTGAACACCAGCCAGTCGATGCACTCGGAGACCGCGAATGCGGTGGCGCTGGCCAGTGCAATGGACGGATCGGAGGTAACGTAAGACAGCACCAGTGCCGCCAGCATCGCCACGATTGCGCCATGGCCGAAGCGGGTTTGAACCATGTCGCGCAGCACGAACACCAGACCGCCCCAGGCCGACCAGATGATGTCCAGGTGTGGCGCGGTGGAGAAAGCGAAGTTGATGAGTACAACGCTGCTGATGTAGGCGATGAGGAAAATCATGGGGGCGACCTGTCAGATTGGCGCACAGGTTACTTCAGGGATTGTTTTGGGCCAATAAGAAGTCGAGGCGGTGCCGGCCTTTTCGCGAGCAAGCCCGCTCCCACATTGGATCTACAGTGAACACAGATTTTGTGTATGCAATAGATCCAGTGTGGGAGCGGGCTTGCTCGCGAAGGCGCCCTGTCAGGCGCCGGATTTCCCGGGGATCATCCACACCAACCCACTCGCCTTCGCCCGCTCATGACACAAACCCAGCACCACGCGGCGCTCGTCATTGGTCATCCGGCCCCAGCGCGTAATCTCCTCGACCGTGCGCTGGCAGCCAGTGCAAACGTCGTCCTCATCCAGCGCACAAATATTCACACAGGGCGAAGCGACAGGTCTTTCGGGCGTGTTCATTCTTCTTGCTCGACCAGATCACGCGCATAACGCTGGGCGTTGTGCACATAGTGCGCGGCGCTGGCTTCGAGCATCTTCTTCTGTGGCTCGGTCAATTCCCGCACGACCTTGCCCGGCGAACCCATCACCAGCGAACCGTCCGGGATTTCCTTGCCCTCACCAATCAGCGAGTTGGCGCCGATGATGCAGTTCTTGCCAATCTTCGCGCCGTTCAGAATCACCGCATTAATGCCGATCAGGCTGTAGTCGCCGACCGTACAGCCATGCAGCATGGCGTTGTGGCCGATGGTCACGCCGGTGCCGATGGTCAGCGGATAACCCATGTCGGTGTGCATCACCGTGCCGTCCTGGACGTTGCTGTTCTTGCCGATCAGGATCAGTTCGTTGTCGCCGCGCAGCACGGCGTTGAACCAGACGTTGGCGCCCTCCTCCAGTTTGACCTTGCCTACCAGCACGGCATTGGGGGCGACCCAGCTCTGCGGGTGGGTCTCGACACGGGCGTCGCCCAAGCGGTATTTCATCTTGTTTTCCTCAGGGCTCACGGTGATGGCCATTCGAACGATGGCTTAGGTGTTAATAAAGCTTTTAGGCGGAGTATGCAGACTGATCTTGGCGTCATAGAGCAGATTGATCAACTCGACGATCATGATGGCGGTCAGGCCCCAGATCTTGAAATCGCCGTAGCGATAGCTCGGCACGTACCAACTGCGACCTTGATAGTCGATGCGATGGGTGTGTTCGCGAGGGTCTTTGCGGAAGAATTCCAGCGGCACGCTGAACACTGCGGCGATTTCCGCGTCGTTGGGCTGGTACTCGACGAAATCGGGGATCACGCCGACATAAGGGGTGACTTTGATGCCGTGCAGGGAGATCAACGGGCTGAGCGGGCCGATCACTTCGACCAGTCCCGGTGGCAGGCCGATCTCTTCTTCGGCTTCGCGCAGGGCGGTGAAGATCAGATCCGGGTCTTCGGGATCGCGACGTCCACCGGGAAAGGCGACTTCGCCGCCGTGGGTCGAGAGCCCGCTGGCACGCAGGGTCAGCACCAGTTCCGGCTCGTCACTGCGGGTGATCGGCACCAGAACGGCGGCCTCGGGGAAACGGGTGTCGGTCTCCAGCGTGCGCGGTGTGTGGTTGCTTACCCTATGCAGTAGCTCGTCCAGCATGAGTGTTCTCGATCTGTGCCTTACCCTGCATCATGCACCAATCATTGCAGCCGCCCAACCCCCTCACGGGGCCATGTCGCGAAACGACAACTTGCCGACCGACACCGCTGCACGCCAAGATAGGCGCAGCCTTCAGGAACCCAAGCATGAAATTTTGCAGCCAGTGCGGTAACCCGGTGACCCAGCGCATTCCCGAGGGCGACTCGCGACTGCGATTTGTCTGTGATAGCTGTCAGACCATTCACTATCAGAACCCCAATATCGTCGCCGGCTGTGTCGCGACCTGGGGCACTAAAGTGCTGCTCTGTCGCCGCGCCATCGAGCCACGCCTCGGCTATTGGACGCTGCCCGCCGGTTTCATGGAGAACGGCGAGACCATCGAACAGGCCGCGACCCGCGAAACCGCCGAGGAAGCCTGCGCCCGGGTGCGCAACCTGAGCATCTATACCCTGATCGATGTGCCGCACATCAGTCAGGTGCATGTGTTCTTCCGCGCCGAACTGGTCGATCTGGATTTTGCCGCCGGCCCCGAGAGCCTGGAAGTACAACTATTCGACGAAGCCGACATCCCGTGGGACGAGCTGGCTTTCCGCACGGTGGGGCGTACCTTAGAATGCTTCTTCGCTGACCGGCGTATCGAGACTTATCCGGTTCGTTCGGAATCGATCCCGCCGTTGGTGCAGCCGGTCATTATTTGATCGGGCGATGGCACCGGCTAGAAGATCAAAAGATCGCAGCCTGCGGTAGCTCATACATAAAACCTGTTTGCGTCACTCCTTGGGGAATCGTTTCAATGCGCTGGTTGCTTGCCCTGTTCTGCCTGTCGTTCGTCACGGTCTCGCAAGCGTCATTCGTGACCACCGTGACGCCGTCGAAAACGCCTCTGATCGAGAAAGTTCTGGTGCTCAAATCCGCCCATCAACTGCAGTTGATCGTCGACGGCAAGCCACTCAAGACCTATCGCATTTCCTTGGGCAAGGGTGCGAAAAAAGGGCCGAAACTGATCGAGGGCGACAAACGCACACCAGAAGGTTTCTATTGGATCGACTGGCGTAAAGTCAGCGAAAAATTCAATCTGGCGATGCACATCTCCTACCCGAACATCAGCGACTCCGCCCGCGCCCGGCGTGAAGGCGTCGAACCTGGGGGGATGATCATGATCCACGGCACCCCCGACACCGAGGACACTCCCGAAGACCTGTTCCACACACTGGACTGGACCGACGGCTGCATCGCCATGCGCAACATGGACATGCGCGAAGTCTGGGGCCTGGTGCCGGATGGCACGATGATCGAGATTCGCCCTTAGTCCCTGACCACTGGTCACCTGCAAAAAATAAATCAAAAGATCGCAGCCTGCGGCAGCGCCTACAGAGGTGATACCACTTCCCACTGTAGGAGCTGCCGAAGGCTACGATCTTTTGCTATTTAACGACCACCCTTAATACCACTTAAGACAACCACCTCAGAAAACCGCCATTTCATTGGGCCAACGACCATTTCCCTACGTTGACATGGTATTCAAGTGGTATTAATTTCCGCACCACAAGCGAGCCACAACAATCCAATACTCGCGCCGGAAATGACCGACATGAATGACTTCAACGTCCTACGCCCAGACGACTCCCAGCCGACGCCGCTGTACCTGCAACTGGCGCGCAACCTGGAAGCAGCGATTCATGCCGGGCAGTGGAAAGCCGAACAGGCGATGCCGTCCGAGCGCAACCTCAGCGAACAGTTGGGCATTTCCCGAGTCACCGCACGCAAAGCACTGGAAGTCCTTCTCGATCAAGGCCTGATCCGTCGCCTGCAAGGTTCCGGCACCTTCATCACGCCACGCCTGGAACAACCCCTCTCACGCCTCTCCGGCTTCAGCGAAATGCTCCGCCTCAAGGGCTTCGTGCCCAGTTCGCAATGGCTGGAGCGGGAAATCACCCTGCCGACTCACGAAGAGCTAATCCGCCTGAGCCTGTCGCCAAACGACAAGGTCGCGCGCATGAAACGCCTGCGCAAAGCCGACGACACGGTAATGGCTATCGAGATGAGCACCCTGCCCGCCTCGATCATGCCCAAGCCGCAAGCGGTGAGCGACTCGCTCTACGAATACCTCGACGGCATCGGCAAACCGATCGTCCGCGCCTTGCAGCACATCCAGGCGATCAACGCCTCGGACGAGTTCGCCGCGCTGGTCGGCATCGCCCCCGGCACCGCCATGCTGCTGATGACCCGGGTCGGCTATCTGGAAGACAACACGCCGATCGAAGTCACCGACACCTATTGCCGCAACGACTACTACGACTTTGTTGCAGAGCTGCGCCGCTAACCGGGCGCAGACGTCAAACAGCGAGAACCGAAATGTCTGAAGACAACATCCTCACCGCTCAGGGCTGGGTTCGCGGCCGGCTGATTCACGAACACGGCAAAGTCGTGTCGATCGAAGGCGTGCCTTGCGATCCGGCAGACAACGATCTGCCGTATCTGCTGCCAGGCTTCATCGACCTGCACGTTCACGGCGGTGGCGGTAAGGACATCATGGAAGGCGCCAGCGCTTTCGAGACCATCACCAAGACCCACGTGCGTTTCGGCACCACCTCGCTGCTGGCCACCACCATGACCGCGCCGAGTGCCGAGATTTCCAGCGTACTCAAGGCCGTCGGCGAGTTCTGCGAACAGCGCCCGGCCAACAGCGCCCGGGTCCTCGGCGTACACCTCGAAGGCCCCTACATCAACCCCGGCAAACTGGGCGCGCAACCGAACTTCGCCCACACCGCACTGATGGCCGAAGTCGAAGAATATCTGGCGCTGGCGCCGATCCGGGTGATCACCATCGCCCCGGAAATCGCCGGCCACGACGGTTTGATCCGTGAACTCAGCAGCCGCGGTATCCGCATGCAGATCGGCCACACCCTCGGCAGTTACGAAGAAGGCGTCGCCGCCCTCGACGCCGGCGCTACCAGCTTCACCCATCTCTATAACGCCATGAGCCCGCTGCATCACCGCGAACCGGGCATCGTCGGCGCGGCACTGGCCCACGCCAAGTACGCCGAGCTGATTCCGGACTTGCTCCACGTCCACCCCGGCGCCATCCGCGTGGCTCTGCGCTCGATCCCGTGCCTGTATTGCGTCACCGATTCGACCGCTGCCGCCGGCATGCCCGACGGTGAATACAAGCTCGGCAGCCACACCGTGACCAAATGCCTGGGCGGCGTGCGCCTGCCCGACGGCACGCTGGCCGGCAGCACGCTGACCATGGATCAGGCCCTGCGCAATCTGGTGAAGATCGGTTTGCCGATTGCCGAGGCTTCGCAACGTCTTTCGCAATTCCCCGCCGACTACCTCGGCATCACCGAACGCGGGCGCCTTGAACCCGGCGCCTGGGCCGACTGCGTGCGGCTCGACCGCTCACTCACACTGACCACCGTCATGGTCGAAGGAGAAGACATTGACTTCAAAAATGCTTGAAGAGGCGCTGTCCTCGTTCGAGGCCGTGCAGGCCCAACTGCAACAACTCGACCCGCAACTGATCGAGATCGCCGGGCGCCTGCGCCGTCAGCCGCCGCAAGTGGCGATGACTGTGGCCCGTGGCAGCTCTGATCACGCGGCGAGCTACTTCGCCTACCTGACCATGCAGCAACTGGGCGTGCCGGTAGCGTCGTTGCCGATGTCGGTGGTGACCATGCAGCAGGCGCCGTTGAAGGTCAGCGGTCAGGTCGCTTTTGCCTTCTCGCAGTCGGGTCAGAGCCCGGATCTGGTCAACAGTCTGCGCCTGCTGCGCAAGCGCGGGGCGCTGAGCGTTTCCATGGTTAACGCCGCAGATTCGCCCCTGGAAGCCGCGTGTGAATTCAGCGTGCCGCTGCTCGCCGGCACCGAAAGCAGCGTCGCCGCGACCAAGAGTTTCATCGCCACCCTCAGCGCCAGCGCACGCTTGATCGCGCACTGGAAAGAGGACAACGAATTGCTCGAGGCGCACAACGCCCTGCCCGAAGGCTTGCGTGCAGCAGCGCAACAGGACTGGAGCGCGGCCATTGAGGCCCTGCGCGATTGCGAACGCTTGATGGTCATCGGCCGTGGCGCCGGTTTTGCCATCGCTCAGGAAGCGGCGTTGAAGTTCAAGGAAACCTCGGCGATCCAGGCGGAAGCCTTCAGCAGCGCCGAAGTCCGTCACGGCCCGATGGCGTTGATCGACGAACACTATCCGCTGCTGGTCTTCGCACCACGCGGCGCCGAACAGGCCGGCCTGTTGAGTCTGGCGGCGGAAATGCGTCAACGCGGCGCCCGCGTCTTGCTGGCCGCACCGGACGATGTGAGCGAACGCGATCTGACCCTGAGCCGCGCCGAGCACCCGGCCCTCGATCCGATTCTGGCGATCCAGAGCTTCTACGTGATGGCTGCAGGCCTGGCCGTGGCCCGAGGCATGGACCCAGATCAACCGCGCCACCTGAGCAAAGTGACGCGTACGCACTGATAACCAAAACGGACGACGAATCCCCCTGTAGGAGCTGCCGAAGGCTGCGATCTTTTGATCTGGTTTTTATGGATCAAGATCAACAGATCGCAGCCTTCGGCAGCTCCTACAGGGCTCAGCGAAACCGTGAGATCGCGATGCAGGCATTCAGCAACACCGTGGAATCGCGACATTCCGAACTACTGATGAGACCGAGCCATGCACAACAACAATAAAGAGCTGACCCTCAGCGCCCCGCTCAGCGGCCCGGTGCTCACGCTCGCCAAAGTCCCGGACGCGGTGTTCGCCAGCGGTGCGATGGGCGATGGCATTGCTATCGATCCACTCAACGACACCCTGTATTCGCCATGCGCCGGGGTGATCATTCACGTCGCCCGCACCGGCCACGCCCTCACCGTGCGCGCCGACAATGGCGCAGAAATCCTTCTGCACCTGGGCCTCGACACCGTTGAGCTGAACGGCGAAGGCTTCTCGATGCTGGTCAAGGAAGGTACGCGAGTCAGCAAGGGGCAGCCGCTGTTGCGCTATGACCTGGACAAGGTCGGCCAGCAGTGCAAAAGCCTGGTCAGCCTGTTGATCCTGACCAACAGCGAGGATTTTCAGGTGCGACCAATCACCCTGAAACCGGTGAAAGTCGGCGAGCCGTTGTTGCACATTGTGGCGCGCAACGCTTCTGCGGCGAATGCAGAAGAAATCGCCGGGCCTGAGGTTAACGGTCATGTGCTGGTTGCGCATCGAGGCGGTTTGCATGCGCGCCCCGCCGCATTGATTCGTCAGACGGCGCAAGGTTTCAAAAGCCAGTCGCAGCTGCACTTCGCTGGAAAATCGGCGCCGTGCAACAGCCTGATCGGGTTGATGGCGCTGGCAATCGGCGAGCAGGATGAAGTGCAAGTCAGCTGCCAGGGACCGGACGCCGAAGCCGCGCTGCAAGCGTTGCTCTGCGCATTGGCCACCGCGTTGCCCGACGATCATCACGCTAGCGCCCCGGTCAGCGCGGCACCGCGCACGCGCCCGGCCGAGGCGGGTGTACTGCATGGCGTTGGCGCTGCGCCGGGGTTGGTCGGCGGGCCGCTGTTTCGCTTGAACGCAATCAACTTGCCGGCGGATGCAGGCAATCATGATTCGCTTGAGCAACTGGAAAAACTTGAAGCCGCGCTGAATCAGGTGCGCAGCGAAATCGACGGCACCCTCGCCCAGGCGAAAAAGCACAAAAACACCGACGAAGAAGCGATCTTCGCCGCACACATGGCGCTGCTCGAAGACCCGGCCCTGCTCGACGCCGCACAACAATCCATCGAACAAGGCGCTGCCGCGACTCACGCCTGGAGTCAGTCGATTGATGTCCAGTGCGAAGTGCTCCAGCAAACCGGCAGCACGCTGCTGGCCGAACGCGCCAACGATCTGCGCGACCTCAAACAACGCGTACTGCGCGCCCTGCTCGGCGAAGCCTGGCATTACGACGTGCCGGCCGGTGCCATCGTCGCCGCGCATGAACTGACCCCGTCGGATCTGTTGCAACTCAGCGCGCAAGGCGTCGCCGGGTTGTGCATGGCTGAGGGCGGCGCGACTTCACACGTGGCGATTCTGGCGCGGGGCAAGGGCCTGCCGTGCATGGTTGCTTTGGGCTCGGCATTGCTTGATCAGCCGCAAGGCCAAGCAGTGGTGCTCGACGCCGATAATGGTCGCCTGGAACTGACGCCAAATGCCGAACGCCTGGCCGAAGTCGAACAAGCACAAATCGACCGCCAACAACGTCGCAACGCCCAACAGGCCAAGGCGCATCTGCCGGCGGAAACACGAAACGGTGTGGCCATCGAAGTGGTCGCCAATGTCGCTTCCAGCGCTGAAGCGACGGACGCCTTTGCCAACGGCGCCGACGGTGTCGGTCTGCTGCGCACCGAATTCCTCTTCGTTGATCGCCAGACCGCGCCGGACGTCGAAGAACAGCGCGCCGCCTATCAAGCCGTCATCGATGCCATGGGCGACAAGTCGGTGATCATCCGCACCATCGACGTCGGCGGCGACAAGCAACTCGACTATCTGCCGCTGCCCGCCGAAGCCAACCCGGTACTCGGCTTGCGCGGTATTCGCCTGGCCCAGGCCCGCCCGGAAATCCTTGATCAGCAACTGCGCGCCCTGTTGCAAGTCAGCCCGTTGCAGCGTTGCCGGATCCTGTTGCCGATGGTCACCGAAGTCGATGAGCTGCTGCACATCCGTGAGCGCGTCGACGCGTTGTGCCTTGAACTGAACATCACTCAACGCCCGGAAATCGGCGTGATGATCGAAGTCCCGGCCGCCGCACTGCAAGCCGAACAACTGGCCGAACACGCCGACTTCCTATCCATCGGCACCAACGATCTCTCCCAATACACCTTGGCCATGGACCGCGACCACGCCGGCCTCGCCGCACGGGTCGACGCCTTGCACCCGGCGCTGCTGCGCCTGATCGCCATGACCTGCGAAGGCGCGGCGGTACACAAGCGTTGGGTCGGCGTTTGCGGTGCCCTCGCCTCTGATCCGCTGGCAACACCGGTATTGATCGGCCTCGGCGTCACCGAACTCTCGGTGAGCCCGGTGCAGATCGGTGAAATCAAGGATCGCGTGCGCCAGTTGCACGAAGCCGAATGCCAACGCCTCGCCCGCGACCTGCTCAAGCTGAGCAGCGCTGCGGCGGTGCGTCACGCCTGTCATCAACACTGGCCTCTGCGCTAATAACAACAAGAAGGAGAACCGCCATGTACCAACTCTTCATCGAAGGCCTGCAACGCCTCGGGCGTGCACTGATGCTGCCGATCGCGATCCTGCCGATTGCCGGTCTGCTGCTGCGTCTGGGTGACACCGACCTGCTGAACATCGCGATCATCCACGATGCCGGGCAAGTGATCTTCGCCAACCTGGCAATGATCTTCGCCATCGGCATCGCCGTCGGTTTCGCCAAGGACAACAACGGCACGGCGGGCCTGGCCGGGGTGATCGGTTATCTGGTGATGATCTCCACCCTTAAAGTGCTCGATGCGAGCATCAACATGGGCATGCTCGCCGGGATCGTCAGCGGCCTGATGGCCGGCGCGCTGTACAACCGCTTCAAGGACATCAAACTGCCCGAGTATCTGGCGTTCTTCGGTGGCCGGCGGTTTGTACCGATTGTCACCGGGTTCGCCGCAGTCGGCCTGGGCGTGGTGTTCGGCTACATCTGGCCGCCGATTCAGCACGGTATCAACAGCTTCGGCACCCTGATGATGGAAAGCGGCAGCCTCGGCGCCTTTGTCTTTGGCGTGTTCAACCGCCTGCTGATCGTCACCGGCCTGCACCACATCCTCAACAACATGGCGTGGTTCGTGTTCGGCAACTTCACTGATCCGACTACCGGCGCCTTGGTCACCGGCGACCTGTCGCGCTACTTCGCTGGCGATCCGAAAGGCGGCCAGTTCATGACCGGCATGTTCCCGATGATGATCTTCGGCCTGCCCGCCGCATGCCTGGCGATGTACCGCAACGCCCTGCCGGAACGGCGCAAGGTGATGGGCGGGATCTTCCTGTCGATGGCCCTGACTTCATTCCTGACGGGCGTGACCGAGCCGATTGAATTCGCCTTCATGTTCCTCGCACCGCTGCTTTACCTGCTGCATGCGTTGCTGACCGGGTTGTCGATGGCGATCACCAATGCGCTGAACATCCATTTGGGCTTTACGTTTTCTGGCGGCTTTATCGACATGGTGCTGGGCTGGGGCAAGTCCACCAACGGTTGGCTGGTGGTCCCGGTCGGGCTGGCGTACGCGGTTGTGTATTACGTGGTGTTTGATTTCTGTATTCGTCGTTTCAATCTGAAGACGCCGGGGCGTGAGGATGTGGCGACCGCTGAGAAAGCCGTCCTCACCGAAAACCAACGAGCCGGTGCTTACATCAAAGCCCTCGGTGGTGCGGAGAATCTGCTGACCGTTGGCGCCTGCACTACCCGTCTGCGACTGGAGATGGTGGATCGCAACAAGGCCTCCGATGCCGATTTGAAAGCGCTGGGTGCGATGGCAGTCGTGCGCCCGGGCAAGGGCGGCAGTTTGCAGGTGGTGGTCGGGCCGCTGGCCGACAGCATTGCTGATGAAATTCGCCTGGCGATGCCGGCGTTGGGCCGTGCTGTTATTGCCGAATCTGTTGCAGTGGTCGAGGAGCCAAAAGCCGTGATGGTAGCGAGCGCCGAGGCACAGAAATGGCTGAATGCACTGGGCGGCGGCGGCAATGTGCTGCAACTGGATTGCATCGCCATGAGCCGGATTCGTCTGTTGCTGGCGGATGGCAAGGCGTTGTCCGAGGCTCAGTTGAAAGAGCTGGGGTGTCAGGGTGTCAGCCAGCTGGAAGGTGGCGTTTGGCATTTGCTGGTGGGGGATAAGGCTGCGAGTTTGAGTGGAGCGCTTGAGGCGCTGGTCAATCGTAGCGAAGTCAGCGCCAAGGTCTGAGCCTTTACATCAGAGAGTGTCAGATTTTTTGTGTGCGGGCCGGTAATGGCCTGCCGTCAGGCAGGCCGGGTTTTACCAGGTCGGCCTGATAAATCGATCTCCGTACAGAATCGCAAATTGGTTCATCGCACTCTTCCAGTCATGAGCCGCCGAGCCCCAGTTTGCCGTGATGTTACGCAGCCCAAGCCAGATCAGCTTGGTCGCTGCGTCATCCGTCGGGAAGTGGCCCCGGGTCTTGATGATCTTGCGTAGCTGAGCGTTGATGCTTTCGATAGCGTTGGTCGTATAGATCACTTTTCGAATGGCAGGCGGGAAGACAAAAAATGGAATCACTCGATCCCAGGCTCGTCTCCAGGCCGCCACCACCGTTGGGTATTGCTTACCCCAAGGGCCATTTTCAAAGGCATCCAGTGCTTCCTCAGCCGCTTCTGCGTTGATGGCTTGATAGATCGGTTTTAGCGCCTTGGCCAGCTCACGGCGCTTGTCCCACGCCGCGTAATCGAGGCTGTTGCGGATCAAGTGGACGATGCATGTTTGCAGCGTTGTTGCCGGAAATACTGCGCTTAGCGCCTCTGGCATGCCTTTGAGACCGTCAGTCACGGCGATCAGCACGTCCTCTACGCCGCGGGTCTTGAGGTCGTTGAAGACCTTCATCCAGAACTTCGCACCCTCGGTGTTTTCGATCCAGATACCAAGAATATCGCGCGTTCCATCGGGTAAAACACCCAGCGCCAAGTAAATCGCCTTGTTGCGGACAAGGCCTTCTTCTCGGATCTTGACCCGCAGCGCATCGAAGAAAATGACTGGGTACATCGGCTCAAGCGGTCGCTGTTGCCACGCACCAATTTCCTCCATCACCTCGTGCGTGACTGAGCTGATGAAGTCATGGGAAACGTCCGTCCCGTATTGCTCAGAGAGGAAAGCGCGGATTTCTCGAACGGTCATGCCTCGGGCATACATGGCGATGATCTTGTCATCAAAACCGGTGTAACGCCGCTCATGCTTGGGGATCAGAATGGGGGCAAAACTGCCATCCCGATCACGGGGAATCTCCAGCCGCAGCGGGCCATCCCCCGTCAAAATCGTCTTGCCCGTTTTGCCATTGCGCTGGTTGGTTTCATCCTCTGGGCGCTGCGCGCCCGGCGGATACCCCAGGTGGTGACCGAGCTCGGCACTCAATGCTCGCTCAATCAAGGCCTTCTTGAAGGCCGCAGAAGCGTCTTCAATAGCCTCTGCGGTAATCAGCCCCTCACCGAACTCTTCGAGCAGCTCCTTGGGGATTTTTGGTAGGTCACGCAGGGGTTTCTTTTTGGTTGGCATACATGCACCTCTTACTCATGTTATGCCCGAACACAAAATTTCTGACACCCCCTTACATCAGGCTCTACTCGAAACAACTGATACAAAAAACCCGGCGTTGGCCGTAATGCTGTTCACTTAAGCGGAGCAGCCTTACGGTCCACCGGAAACCGGGTTTTTGAAATCTTCACCGTCCTTGGCCTCGAAGGCCTTGGGCGGTGATCCAGAAACAGCCCGCCAACGCCTTTTCTAAGTTCCGCCAACCGTCTACCCGTCGCTGAAACAGGATTGGCCGCTGCCATCACGATCAACTGCACGGCGATGTACTGGCAAGCCGGCTTGAAACGGATGTCCGACGGCGCTCGACCAAACGCGACTGCTGCCTGACTTGCCTCCCGACGAATCACGTTGTAAGCCAGCAACAACCCCCACACTTCCTGGTAGATCAGATCGACCTTTTTGCTGCGCAAGGTCATTGCGTTTTGCTGCATTGAGCTTTTGATATCCCTGAAGCCCAATTCGATTTCCCAGCGCTCCTGATAAAGCTTGGCAACAGACTTGGTGCTGTAGATCTTGGCCGGCAACGACGTCATGACTGTTTTTACTTTGCCTTGAATTTCATAACTGACTTCACGCGCCTCCCAGTGTGTAGGAAGAGTCGGATTTCGCTTTCTGGCTTGCGGCGAGACTTTCATGCGCACCAAACGGTCGTGCTGGTTGTAACGAGCTACCTCCTCGCAAACCAATCCCTTTTTTGCCGGAATCAGCCAATGACGGTGACTGCCGTCGCCGCTCAGGCTGAGCATGAGATCGGCGCTCCAGAACCCTTTATCGAACAACGTCACGGAGTGGTCGGGGATCTGCTGCAAAAACTCATCGGCCAGACGCATTTCGCTGCGTCGGTAAGGGCTAAGCTGTGCATCCAGGATCAGGTGTGAACGCACATTCATCAGCGCCACCAGGCGCAGCATGGGAAAGGGAGTCTGGCGGTCGGTCGAGGTGTTTCCAGAACCGAAATGGTCTCGCAACTCCGGCGTATCCGGCGTGCGCAGAAGCGCACCATCGACTGCAAATACTTGCAGATCCTGCCAGGCATCATCGGGATAGCGCTGCGCGCCCCATTGAGTACCCGTTTTGCGAAACAACCACTCAACCGGGTCGGCCCCCAGCCGCTTGCGGGCTTCGGTTACACCGCTACGGGCCAATAGATGGTCAGAAGCCAGACCTTGGGCGCAGATGTTCAAACGTCGGGCAACCTCATGAACCGGCTCGTCACGAAACAGTGCCATGCCGAGCACCAGCCAGAGCACTTGGTCGGCAGGCAAGCGACGCCGTCGGATAGTGGCCTGGCTGGACAGATCCAGCGCAGACGCGACCCACTCGATGGGAATATTTTGAGTGAATGTGCTCAAGTCACAGAAGTTGAAAAGGTCGCCGAGGTCGAGCAAGTCCTGTTGAACAGACATAAAAAATCCGATGCCAGAGATCTGACATCGGATTTTCGGAGAAGCCCGGCGAGGATTCAAATGCTTAAGTGAACAGCATTACGGCGTTGGCCGGGTTTTTTCATGCAGCTCAAGTTCAGGACATTCTTGCGCGCTGTTCCGCCTCGTAATGCCGAGTCTGGTACGGCATGAGCGCCTGAATCTTCAAACCCAGACTTTCCGTCAAACCCCAAGCAACCGCCAACTCGTCGCGGCGATTGCGTAATAAAACAGCGGGTTGAGAAACGACGTGTAGCTTGGGTGTTTTGGCGGCGAAAAGCTCGAGTGCATGGAGCGTTTCCGACACGCGGCTATCCGATACACATGCGAAACGCGTAAATCGCTCCAGCAGATAAGCCGCTCGGCGCAGCTCGACTTCATCGCTGTGAAACTTGAGAAATGTTGATACCTCACTCTCAAGATCGGATTTTGAATACCAGACCTCTTTGGCTGCATTGACCAGCGCTGTCCCATCGGCTTGATCCAGCGGTCTTCTGACCAACGTATCCAATGCCGAAGAGAGGACATGATCATCAAGAGAGTTGGACATCTGGTTCCTCCAGGTAGTCCTGCAAGATATTGGTGAGCACTGAGGCAGGTTGCTCTTTGTTGCCAACATATACATCAATTGCTTGCAATGCCAGACACCGGAAATCACTCGCCAGAATGAAACCGGCCCTAAGAAGCGCCTTGATGTCCGCAACGTCGTGATCGGTAGCCCTGCCAAGTTTCGTAATTGCAATATCAACCGGAGCAGCAATATGAATCTGGAGCGGGGACGTCTCCGGAAACTCAGTCATGGGAATACTTCGCGCCCAGTAGTCTTCATGGATCGGGCCGAAACTTGTGTTGTATTGAAGGTCGTAGTTCAGCTCCATCACTCGAGCGGAGCGTTCGTCGATAAAAGGCTCCGGAACTTGAGCAAGAAGCGCTTGAAGGTCGAACCCTGGCGGAAGGCAAGCTTCATAAATCTCCGCATCGACATCCATGGAAATACGATGATTTGTGTAGAGATGTACGGCACAACCACCAAAGACGATGATTTTGACTGCACCCGGATCGGCATTTTCCTGCGTCAATTCTGCTTCGACTGATTTGAACATCGAAACCAATGCCTTCCCCAAGGCAGTATTCGTGTTGATGCGGGGAGTGACTACGGGTAGCAATTCCATTTTTGAACCTCAGAGTCATGTCGATGGCTAAAGCGATGCAACTGGTTGCCCTGCTCGCTGTTTGCCAGAGACAGATCAAGGTATGGATGCAACTTCCGAGGGACAACCTGAAAGAGTGGTAGGAAAATTCCCCGGTTTGATTGCGCTCTGAAACTCGTCTGACGCCTGTTAATGCCTCATCGCTGGCAAGCCAGCTCCCACAGGGGAATGCGTTTCAACTGTGGGAGCCAGCCTGCTGGCGATGAACGGTGACACGGTCGTCAGTTTTGCGGGTCGACCCGATCCAGCGCCCTACTCACTGCCAGTTCGGCGAGCATGACGATTTGCTGGATGCCTAATACCGTGCTGCGCTGAAAACCGCTTAGCTCATTGGCGAAGTTGCTGGCGGCGGCGCTTGCGCTGGCCAATGACTCAACCGCGTGAGCGAGCAGGCTTTCGGTGTCGGCCTGGGGGCAGACCATGAACATGGTGCTCGATCGGCGGGGCTTTGCGGGTTCGGGGCACAAGTAGAAGTCGAGGGCGCGCTTGATGGCTTCACGGTTTCGGGCCTGCTCTTCGGTGCGGAGGGCTTCTTCGAGTGGGGTTTTTGTTTCGGGTGGGTCGGGGACGATTTTAGTCATGGATCGGTCCTTGCTGGTTGGAGCCATCCAAATACCGTTTCTCACGCGGCGAATTGGGTGGCAGCTATGTGCGGGGTGAGAAACCGGGCAAAGACCAGCAAACCTCCGGCCGGACCGAAGTCCGCCCGCACATAGCCACCATAAAAATGCAGCAGCGAATGAGCTGGCGGCAATTATGGGACTACTGGCGCTGGAATGACACTTACCCGGGTTCTCACGCCCGATCACCGCATTGGCAGTGACAACTCAAGACTAGAGACCCGACGTCCGACGGACAACCTGAAAACCTTGTGGGAAGGTTCTGCCAAACAGATACCACTTTAAACACCCAGAAACCGAACGCCGAGCGTCCCGGGCTGCATTCCCCTACAACGTAAAACCGATCAATGCCGGGTTAATCTGCAGCAATGACTTCAAACATGCGCACTGCTGATTCACCTGCCTTGTTTTTGACGAAAACCTCGTGCTTGCCAAGGCTCAATGGCGGAAAACGAAACGACCAAAATCCGCTGACACCCGCAAAGACTTTGCCGACAAAGTAACCGTTGTCGTGAATTGCGATGAGGCTACTGCTTGATGCGATGCCATCGATTGTCACGGGAAGACGAGACGTGGCGACCCGTTCTCCTAACTCTGCGCCGTCATGATCTGTTAACAAGGTAATGGTGGGAACAGCGTTGCAGAAAGTCATGGCCAAGCTCCTTCTTACCCATTTCGATTGAAACCCTATATAACAAAAGATCTACAACACGCACCACTGTCAGAAGTAACAGGTCGACAGATGTTTTCGACAAATGGTCGTTCTTGGCCCCCATCGGTCCCTTTCGCGAGCAAGCTCGCTCTCACAATTGGATTGAGTGCAGTCAGATAGAAGTTGCTCGCCTGTGTCAGTACGTCATCGCGAGCAGGCTCACTCCTACAGTTGGATTGAGTACATCGGCAAGAATCAAGTCGGCTGTCAAGCCGCCTTCTCCGGCACGCTAGCCCAAAGTTTCAATTTGCGAAATACCCCGCGGCAAAGCCGCCCCACTTAACAGGATGAGCGTTAGCTCGGCTGCAGCTTTTGATCTTGATCCACCGGCCCCGTCGGCAGGCTGAGCGGAGGGATTCATCCGGGGGGCAGGCGCGCAGCGCCGTTCGACGAAGTCGAACACATCGAGAGGAGGTGCAGCGCAGCAAACCGGAGGCGATGCGCCCGGATGAGTCCCGGAGCGAAGGAACCCCGAGCGTTAGCGAGTGGGCCGAACGCAGGAGCAAGCCTTTTCGGTTACCTTTTCGGCGTTTGGAAAAGGTGACTCGCCGTAAGGGCCATCCCTTTCAAGGTCTTAGGTAAAATCCCCTGATACTTCAGCCAGGAGGACCCGAACGATGTGGGCCGATGTTCTAGCGCGTTTCGAGAAAAAAGCACCTGCCAGTGTCATGGCCAAATTGGCGCTGGAGCAGGCCATTGCGCCTGAGTGGATTGATCAGGTCTTCGAAGAGCATCGGCAACGGCAGTATTCTCGTGAGCTACTGTTCTCGACCATCATCAAGCTGATGTCCCTTGTTTCATTGGGCTTGAAGCCATCACTGCACGCCGCCGCGCGGCAACTGGAAGATCTTCCTGTCAGTTTGGCTGCCCTCTACGACAAGATCAGTCGTACCGAACCTGCGCTGTTACGCGCTCTGGTCACAGGTTGTGCGCAACGTCTGACTCCGACCTTCAGGCGTGTGAGGATGCCTACGCAAGCGAGCGTGTTTGCGTGCTGCCTCTACTGGCCAATGCCGAGCCAGGCCAAGTGTGGCTGGCTGATCGACTCTATTGCACGCTCCCGGTCATGGAGGCTTGTGAGCAGGTCCAGACATCCTTTGTCATTCGTCAGCAAGCCAAACATCCACGCCTGATTCAATAGGGTGAGTGGCAAGAACCCGTGCCTGTGGAAACAGGCACTGTGCGTGAGCAGATCATCCAGGTCAGAGGCGGTTACCAATGTCGGCGTGTCGAACTGACGCTTCATTCGCCAACAGACTCGGGTGACAGCAGCTTGATGTTCTGGAGCAATCTACCCCAGAGCGTCAGCGCGCAGCAGATCGCGCAACTCTATCGCCGTCGCTGGAGCATTGAAGGCATGTTCCAGCGACTGGAAGCGATCCTGGAAAGTGAAATCGAAACTCTTGGCAGCCCAAAGGCTGCCTTACTCGGGTTCGCCACTGCGGTGTTGGCCTACAACGTCCTGGCCGTCCTCAAACGAAGCGTCGAGCAAGCTCACCGGGATACCCAGCCTGGCGGCTGGGAAGCCTCGATCTATCACTTGGCGGTTCAGGTCAGGAGTGGTTATGAGGGAATGCAGATTGCGCTGCCTTCGGAATATCTTCCCGTCATTCCTCTGGAAAAACTGGCCCAGCGCTTACTAGAGCTGGCCAGCAACATCCAACCCAAACAAGTTGCGAAAAGCCCCCGTGGCCCCAAAGTGCCTAAGCCCAAGACATGGGTCCAAGGCACGGCGGTGCATGCGCATGTTTCAACGGACAGAGTAATCAAGGCTGCCAAAACTAAAAGACCTTGAAAGGGATGGCCGTAAGGGCGGAACCCTAAGCAGCCGTTACCGCAGCAACGGATATGTACCCGATCAGCCAGAACATCATTGCCTGAGCCGACGCCTTCGCGAGCAAGCCCGCTCCCACATTGGAACCCCATCGCACAAAAAATCGCAGGCAACAAAAAACCCGCAGACAATCACTGATCTGCGGGTTTCCTGTTTCAGCAGCAAGGAAGATCAAAAATCTTCCAGCCGCCACACCTCATAAGCCGGCGTCTCGTACGGATGACTGAGCTTCAACGCCGCCACAACAGCAACAATCAACTCATCCGCAACAACAAGCTCAACCTTCCATTCCTCAACCTGCTCGACCTGCCCTGCCTCACCAATAAACGGCTGACTCCCGTCCAAAGGCCGAAACTGACCCAAACCAAGCACCTGCCACGCACAGTGGTCATAGTCACCGATCTGCCCACCACCGGCAGCGAACACAGCCCCTTTGACCACCTCGACATGACTGTCAGGAACAAAAAACGCCAGCTTGTACACAGGCCTTAGTTCACCCAGACGCGAGCGTTACGGAACATACGCATCCAAGGTGCGTCCTCGTTCCAGTCTTCCGAACGCCACGAGTTCTGCACTGCACGGAACACACGCTCCGGGTGCGGCATCATGATCGTCACACGGCCATCACGGCTGGTGAGACCGGTAATCCCGCGCGGCGAACCGTTCGGGTTGGCCGGATAACGCTCGGTGACCTTGCCATGGTTGTCGACGAAACGCATCGCCACACAACCCGACAGATCCGCTTCCAGCAGCGCTTCTTCGCTGGAGAATTCGGCGTGACCTTCACCGTGAGCGATGGCGATCGGCATACGCGAACCGGCCATGCCCTGCAGGAAGATCGAGTTCGACTCCTGAACCTGAACCATCGCCACGCGCGCTTCGAACTGCTCGGAGCGGTTGCGCACGAAGTGCGGCCAGAACTCGCTGCCCGGGATCAGCTCGTGCAGGTTGGACATCATCTGGCAACCGTTGCACACGCCGAGGGTGAAGCTGTCGTTACGTTCGAAGAAACCCTGGAACGCATCGCGGGCGCGGCTGTTGAACAGTGCCGACTTGGCCCAGCCTTCACCGGCACCCAGTACGTCGCCGTAGGAGAAACCACCGCACGCCACCAGACCTTTGAACTCGTTCAGGTCGACACGGCCGGCCAGAATGTCGCTCATGTGCACGTCGATCGCGTTGAAACCGGCGCGGTCGAACGCGGCCGCCATTTCCACCTGACCGTTGACGCCCTGCTCACGCAGCACGGCAACCTGTGGGCGGATGCCTTTCTTGATGTAAGGCGCGGCGATGTCCTGGTTGACGTCGTAGCTGAGCTTGACGCTCAGGCCCGGGTTGTCTTCTTCCAGCAGCACGTCGAACTCTTGTTCGGCGCAGTCGGCGTTGTCGCGCAGACGCTGGATCTGGTAGCTGGTCTCAGCCCAGGTACGCTGCAGCAAACGACGCTGGCCTTCGAACACAGTGTCACCGTTGAAGGTGATGTTGATCTGGCCGTTGTTGATTGGCTGACCGATCACCGACACGCAATCGCCCAGACCGGCAGCGCTGAACTGCGCGAGGATGTCCGGCGTGGCGTCCTGACGAACCTGGATCACGGCGCCCAGTTCTTCGTTGAACAGGATCGCGGCGATGTCGGCCGACGTTTCAGCCAGACCGTCGAGGTTCAGGCTCAGACCGCAATGACCGGCGAAGGCCATTTCCACCACGGAGGTCAGCAGACCACCGTCGGAACGGTCGTGGTAAGCCAGCAGGTGACCGTCGGCGTTGAGGCCCTGGATCACGGCGAAGAAGGCTTTGAGATCTTCAGCATCATCGACGTCCGGCGCTTGCGAGCCGAGCTTGCCGTGCACCTGAGCGAGGATCGAAGCGCCCATGCGGTTCTGGCCGCGACCGAGGTCGATCAGGATCAGGTCGGTGGTGCCCTTGTCCATGCGCAGTTCCGGAGTCAGGGTCTGACGGATGTCAGCCACTGGCGCGAAACCGGTCACGATCAACGACATCGGCGAGGTCACGGTTTTTTCTTCGCCGTTATCGTTCCAGCGGGTGGCCATGGACATCGAGTCCTTGCCCACCGGAATGGTGATACCCAGCTCAGGGCACAGTTCCATGCCGACCGCTTTCACGGTGTCGTACAGACGCGCGTCTTCACCCGGGTGGCCAGCGGCGGACATCCAGTTCGCCGACAGTTTGATGTCGGAGAGCTTGTTGATGCGCGAAGCGGCAATGTTGGTCAGGGTTTCGCCGATGGCCATGCGGCCCGACGCCGGGGCGTCCAGCAGCGCCAGCGGAGTACGCTCGCCCATCGCCATCGCTTCACCGGTGTAGACGTCGAAACTGGTGGCGGTGACAGCAACGTCAGCCACCGGAACCTGCCACGGGCCAACCATTTGGTCACGGGCGACGAGGCCGGTGATGGTGCGGTCGCCGATGGTGATCAGGAAGCTCTTGCTCGCCACGGCCGGGTGATGCAGAACGCGTTCGATGCTTTCGCTGATGTCGAGGTTCGACGGATCGAAGTCATCGCCCAGCTCGGCTTCACGCACCACCGAACGGTGCATGCGCGGCGCCTTGCCCAGCAACACTTCCAGTGGCATGTCCACCGGGTTGTTGCCGAAGTGGCTATCGGTCACGGTCAGTTGCGGCTCGGCGGTGGCTTCACCAACGACGGCAAACGGGCAACGCTCACGTTCGCAGATCGCCTGGAAGCGCGCGAAGTCTTCAGGGCCGACGGCCAGAACATAACGCTCCTGGGATTCGTTGGACCAGATTTCGTGCGGGGCCATGCCCGGCTCGTCGTTAGGAATGTTGCGCAGTTCGAAACGGCCACCGCGCTCGCCGTCGTTGACCAGTTCCGGGAAGGCGTTGGACAGACCGCCCGCGCCGACGTCGTGGATGAAGCTGATCGGGTTTTTGTCACCCAGTTGCCAGCAACGGTCGATGACTTCCTGGCAGCGACGTTCCATTTCAGGGTTTTCACGCTGAACCGAAGCGAAGTCCAGATCCGCCGAGCTGGTGCCGGTGGCCATGGAGGAAGCCGCGCCGCCGCCCAGACCGATCAACATCGCCGGGCCGCCAAGCACGATCAGCTTGGAGCCAACGACGATTTCGCCTTTCTTGACGTGTTCTTCGCGGATGTTACCCATGCCGCCAGCGAGCATGATCGGCTTGTGGTAACCGCGAACTTCGTCACCGTGCGGGGTGGTGATCGACTGTTCGAAGGTACGGAAGTAACCCGTCAGGGCCGGACGACCGAATTCGTTGTTGAACGCGGCGCCGCCGAGCGGGCCTTCGATCATGATGTCCAGCGCCGTAACGATGCGCTCAGGCTTGCCGTACGGCACTTCCCACGGCTGTTCAAAGCCCGGGATCTGCAAGTTGGATACGGTGAAACCGGTCAGGCCAGCCTTTGGCTTGGCGCCACGACCGGTTGCGCCTTCGTCACGGATCTCGCCGCCGGAACCGGTGGATGCGCCCGGGAACGGGGCAATCGCGGTCGGGTGGTTGTGGGTTTCAACCTTCATCAGGATGTGCACCGGCTCCTGCACCGCGCCGTACTGGCGGGTTTCAGGATTCGGGAAGAAACGGCCGGCAACGTTGCCGACGATCACCGAAGCGTTGTCCTTATAAGCCGACAGAACGCCTTCGCTGTGCATCACGTAGGTGTTCTTGATCATGCCGAACAGGCTTTTTTCCTGGTTCTCACCATCAATATCCCAACTGGCGTTGAAGATCTTGTGACGGCAGTGCTCGGAGTTGGCCTGGGCGAACATCATCAGTTCGATGTCGTGCGGGTTGCGCTTGAGACCGTTGAAGGCGTCGACCAGGTAGTCGATCTCGTCTTCGGCCAAGGCCAGACCCAGCTCGGTGTTGGCTTTTTCCAGCGCGGCGCGACCGCCGCCGAGGATGTCGATCGCCGTCAGCGGCTTCGGCTCGGCGTGGCTGAACAGACCGGCGGCCTGCTCAAGGTTGCCGAGGACGATTTGCGTCATGCGGTCATGCAATACATCAGCAATCTGCTGGGCTTGGGCGTCGCTGAACTGACCGGCCACGTAGAACGCAATACCGCGCTCCAGGCGCTGGATCTTGCTCAGACCGCAGTTGCGGGCGATGTCGCTGGCCTTGCTCGACCATGGCGAGATGGTGCCGAAACGTGGCAACACCAGAAACAGACGGCCGGTCGGCTCTTGTACCGGAACACTTGGACCGTACTTCAGAAGGCGCGCAAGCACCTGCTGTTCGTCGCCGGTCAGGACGCCGGTGACTTCGGCGAAGTGAGCGAATTCAGCATACAGGCCACTGACAGACGGAACCTTCTGGCTCAGTTGCTCAAGGAGTTTGCTGTGGCGAAAGGCAGAAAGGGCAGGAGCGCCGCGCAGGATCAACATCTTCGGGACAGCCTCGGGAAGGGGTGTGCTTTGAGGCCGTGCATTCTAGCCTAAACCGACCTCAACATCACCCGAAACGCTACGCACGGTTGCACTCGGGTGTCGATCTGTGTTTCTGCCTCGAGAGTCAAATTTATGCAGCATCTGAGTGCGGCTTATTTTTACTGTAACAAAATGCCTTTCGGCCCTATTACTGCGGGGTTTCGGTCGGTTTTGTGATCTCTAGCAGACAACCCCTTAACTGTCGAGATATGGCGCCCGCAGTCCTTTGCGTATACTGCGCAAATGTTTTTCCCAACGGCTTTGCGTCCGCGGTACGCCAAATGGCTGATCGCAACCGGACTCTTCCTGGTGCTCGGTGGCTGTGTTGATAAACCCAACACACTCGAGCGCGTAAAGGAGGATGGCGTGCTGCGGGTGATTACCCGAAACAGCCCCGCCACCTACTTCCAGGATCGCAGCGGTGAAACCGGCTTCGAATACGAGCTGGTGAAGCGCTTTGCCGACGATTTGGGTGTGGAGCTTAAAATCGAGACCGCCGACAACATCGACGATCTCTTCAACCAGATCGGCAAGCCGAACGGCCCGGTGCTGGCTGCCGCAGGACTGGTCAGCAGCGACCAGCGCAAGCAGCAAGTGCGGTTCTCCCACTCCTACCTCGAAGTCACGCCGCAGATCATCTATCGCAACGGCCAGTCGCGGCCGACCGACGCCGGTGATCTGGTCGGCAAGAAGATCATGGTGCTCAAGGGCAGCACCCACGCCGAGCAACTGGCTGAGCTGAAAAAGAAGTATCCCGGCATCGAATACGAGGAATCTGACGCCGTTGAAGTCGTCGATCTGCTGCGTATGGTCGATGAAGGCCAGATTGACCTGACCCTGGTCGATTCCAACGAAGTGGCGATGAATCAGGTGTATTTCACCAATATTCGCGTGGCCTTCGACCTCGGCGATGCGCGCAGCCAGAGCTGGGCGGTGGGCCCCGGCGAAGACAACAGCCTGCTCAACGAGATCAACAGCTATCTGGACAAGGTGCAGAAGAACGGCACCCTGCAACGCCTGAAAGACCGTTATTACGGGCATGTCGACGTCCTCGGCTACATGGGCGCCACGACCTTCGCCCAGCACTTGCAGCAGCGTCTGCCCAAATACGAACAGCACTTCAAGAATTACGCCAAGAAAGAGAAAGTCGACTGGCGTCTGCTCGCCGCCATCGGTTATCAGGAATCGCTGTGGCAGCCGACGGTCACCTCGAAAACCGGTGTGCGCGGTTTGATGATGCTGACCCAGAACACCGCGCAGGCAATGGGCGTATCCAATCGCCTCGATCCGAAGCAGAGCATCATGGGCGGCGCCAAGTACCTGGCTTACATGAAAGATCAGCTCGACGACTCAATCAAGGAACCGGACCGGACGTGGTTTGCCCTGGCCGCGTATAACGTCGGCAGCGGCCATCTGGACGACGCGCGCAAACTGACCGCCAAGGAAGGGTTGAACCCGGACAAGTGGCTGGATGTGAAGAAAATCCTGCCGCGCCTGTCGCAGAAGCAGTGGTACAGCAAGACCCGCTACGGCTACGCCCGGGGCGGTGAGCCGGTGCATTTTGTGGCGAACATTCGTCGCTACTACGACATTCTCACCTGGGTGACCCAGCCGCAGCTCGAGGGCGATCAGGTGGCCGAGGGCAACCTGCATGTTCCGGCCATCGACAAGTCGAAACCGGCTCAAGAACCCGCCCCGCTCTAACCAACACCCCAAAAACAAATGTGGGAGCGAGCCTGCTCGCGAAGGCGTCGTGTCAGTCGACATCATCTTTGACTGAATACACCGCTTTCGCGAGCAGGCTCGCTTGTATGGTAGGACTTGAAGGGAGGAGGAGGGACAAGGCTCGATTCTGACTGTTGACGCAGCACAGACCGTGGGAGATTTCGCCCCTCCTCCTTTCACCCAAGCGCCGATAAAGAATGTAGTGGTCAACTAATCCCGGACACGACGTTAAGTTTTTTCTCGGCCTGAGCTGGGGCCAGTCCGTTGTTGAATTGGTGCGGTCTAATCCAGTTGTA
The DNA here is from genome assembly GCF_002813455.1 of Pseudomonas baetica. Taxonomy (NCBI): domain Bacteria; kingdom Pseudomonadati; phylum Pseudomonadota; class Gammaproteobacteria; order Pseudomonadales; family Pseudomonadaceae; genus Pseudomonas; species Pseudomonas baetica. The sequence continues at coordinate 2,129,765 of NZ_PHHE01000001.1, forward strand.
CCGATGCATCAGGTAATGACTGATGTCGCGGTGCGCTTCTTGAGCTGTCATGTAGCCCACGGTCGGTATCCATTCAGTTTTCAAGCTGCGAAACACACGCTCCATCGGCGCGTTATCCCAGCAGTTTCCACGACGGCTCATGCTTTGGCGCATGCGGTAACGCCAGAGCCGTTGGCGAAACTGGCGACTGCCATATTGCGAGCCCTGATCCGAGTGAAACAGAAGCCCTTGAGGCCTGCCACGCTGTTCGTAAGCCATGTCCAACGCCTTGATGACCAGATCCGCATCCGGCTTGTTCGACAGCGCCCAGCCCACCACTCGGCGCGCGTAAAGATCCATAACGACAGCCAGGTAATGCCATTTCCCTTGAGCCCAGATGTAGGTGATGTCGCCACACCAGACCTGATTCGGCGCCGGCACATCAAACTCTCGATTCAATATGTTCGGAATGTCAGGCCGCTCAACCGTCGCTTGTTTGTAGGCATGTGATCCAGGTTGTTTACTGACCAACTCCAGTTCCCGCATCAGGCCTCGCACCTTGAACCGCCCAATTTGCTCGCCGTCTTCCTGCATCATCGACACGATGCTGCGGCTACCGGCGGCGCTTCGACTTTGCGTAAACAGTTCGTTAACCAGGCTGCGCAACCGAAGCCGCTCAACGTCTGGAGTTCGGCGCCTGAGACGATGGGCGTAGTAACACGAACGAGTGACGTCAAAGACTGCGCAAAGCCAATCAACCGGCTCTTGGGGGCTCAGTTGATCAATCAGCGCGTGCGCTCGTGCTCTTCCGACATCAAGAGCGCGGTAGCCTTTTTTAAAATGGATTTCTCCCGCTCAAGTCGAGCGATTCGAGCTTCCAATTCCTGGATTTTCTGTTGCTCTGGCGTCAGCGCTTTACTCTGCGGAGTAACGCCAGTGCGCTCCTGCTGAAGCTGATTAACCCAGCGGCGCAACGCGGACTCAACCACACCAAGCGAGCGGCTGGCTTCGATATGGCTATAGCCTTGATCGAGCACGAGGCCTGCGGCCTCGCGTTTGAATTCAGCGGAAAAAGAACGACGTTGTTTGGTCATCAGACACCTCTATCTGGCGAGCATTCTCGCCTAAATGGGTGTCCGGTTTCATTAGACCACTACAGAATGCATCTGGCTAGACCGACGATAGGAACAAGCCTGCGCCTCTGGGTGAACCCTTCAAGTGCTCAAACCTTATCCCGGAGGAAATCCTGTGGCAATGCCAGTCGCTCTATCAAATCCGATCGTTGGCGTGGATGTCGCCAAAAATGAACTGGTGATTTATCAGGCCGATAGCGATCTGCTTGAAGCGATTCCCAATACCAAAACATCCATCAAGCAGTGGCTGAAGGCCTTGCTCGTCCCCGTGTCTATTGCCATTGAGGCAACCAACATCTACCACCTGGAATTCGCTGATTTGGCCTATGCGGCCGGTTGCACGATTTACATGGTGGGCGGCTATGAACTCAAACACTACCGCGAAGGCGTGAAGATCCGCGCCAAAACCGACGCCTTGGACGCCAAGCTGCTGGCCCGTTACCTGAAGAACGAAGCCGAGGAGTTGCACCCCTGGACCCCGCCATCACCGCTGTACCGCCAGCTCCTGAGCCTTTTCCGCCGCCGCGCGGCTTTGGTCCAGGCAAGGGTCGGCCTGGTGCAGAGCTGGTCGAATGAGCCGCTGTTGAAGGCAGCTTTTGCTGAACAAATAAAATCCATGCAGCGGCTTGAAACGATGATCGAAAAGACGATCAACGATCAGCTCAAACAAGCCGGTTTGCTCGGCCAATTGAAGCGTTGCCTGAAAGTTGAGGGCATTGGATTTCTGACCGGAGCGCGCCTGCTCACGGCGTTTCAGCGGGGAGAATTTAGCAACGCGGATGCGTTTATCGCCTTCCTGGGCATGGATTTACGGGTATCGAAATCAGGGCAAAAGGACGGTCGCCGCAGCTTGACCAAGCGCGGAGACCCCGAGGCCCGCCGACTTTTGCACAACGCAGCGATGTCGGCTAGCCGTACGATAGCCTGGAAAGGGTTTTACGAAGCCCAGAGAGCACGGGGTTTCAGCACCACGCAGGCGTTGGTGATGCTGGCTCGCAAACTTGCTCGGGTGGTATTCGCCTTGCTGAAAGGGCAAAGCGAATATCAGACAAAAGTCAGTTGAGGGCTTCCCCTCAACCATAGAATCTCCCACAGGTGGGGCTGTGTTGCCGCTTAGTGTTTTGCAGCTGCGAGAATCAACGCTTTCATCTCGGACACTGCGGACTTGAACCCCACGAACAGAGCATGCGCCACCAACGCATGGCCAATGTTCAGTTCATTGATGCCCTTGATCGCCGCCACCGCCTCAACGTTGTGGTAGTGCAGGCCATGGCCGGCATTGACGATCAGGCCCTGGGCCAGACCAAACGCAACACCATCCGCCACGCGCTTCAATTCTTCGGCAACTTCAGTCGGTGTTTCGGCGTCGGCATAACGCCCGGTGTGCAGTTCGATGGCCGGCGCACCGACGCGCTTCGAAGCGGCAATCTGGCGCTCATCGGCGTCGATGAACAGCGACACTTCGCTGCCGATCTTCGACAGACGCTCAACCGCAGCCCTGATCCGTTCCTCCTGCCCCGCTACGTCCAGACCGCCCTCAGTGGTCAGCTCCTGACGGGTTTCCGGAACCAGGCAGATGTGCGCCGGCCGGATGCGCTCGGCGAACGCCATCATTTCTTCGGTGACGCCCATTTCGAAGTTCATGCGGGTTTGCAGCACATCCTTGAGCAACAGCACGTCGCGCTCCTGAATGTGTCGGCGGTCTTCACGCAGGTGCACGGTGATGCCGTCGGCGCCCGCCTCTTCCGCGTCCAGCGCCGCCTTGACCGGATCCGGGTAGCGCGTGCCACGGGCCTGACGCAGGGTGGCGACGTGGTCGATGTTCACGCCAAGAAGAATGCGATTGCTGGTGGTCACGGGTGCGCGCTCCTGAAGGAAAAGATTCGGCGCACAGCATACGTGAGATCAGGGCTTGCGAAACAGCTCGCGACTGACAAGAGGACGACCGCCCAAATGAACCGCCAATGCCTGACGCATCAAGCGCTTGGCGGCGGACAGTGCGCCGGGCGCGGTCCAGTCGGCTTCGGACATGGCCAGTAATTCGGCGCCATTGAACAGGCCGGGTTGCAGCAGGTAGACACGCTCAAGCCCGGCATCGACTTGCAGCCGATAGAGGCCGTCCGGCGCGACAGGTTCGCCGTGAATATCGCTGTTCATGGAAAAGCCGTAGCCGAGATCATCCAGCAGGCGCCATTCGAACGAGCGCAACAGCGGCTCCAGCGCTCGGCCTTCAGCCAGGGCCAGCAAGGTCGCAGCGTAATGATCAAACACGGCCGGATGCGGGTCTTCGGCGGGCAGCAAGCGGATCAGTAACTCATTGAGGTAGAGGCCACTGAACAGGGCCTCGCCAACCATCCAGGTCGCGTTGCCGGCACTTTCCATGCGCCCGACATTCTTCAGCTCGCCCTTGCCACGAAACTCTACTTCCAGCGGTACGAACGGTCGCGCCAGCGTCCCGGCCTTGCCCCGCGCACTGCGCAACACCGCCCGCAGCCGACCTTGCGGCGTTAGGAAATCGACCAACGCGCTGGTTTCGCGGTAGGCGCGAGAATGCAGAACGTAGGCGGGTTGGGCGGGAGGTGGGGTTTGCGACATTGAGTTCTCGATGAAGAAACGCAGCTTTGTAAACAACCCAAAACCAAATGTGGGAGCGGGCTTGCTCGCGAATGCGGTGTAACAGTCAACATCAATGCTGAATGCTACACCGCATTCGCGAGCAAGCCCGCTCCCACAGGGGGTTCTGGTGTACTGGAAAACCGGTATTTACAAGTCGCCGTAACCCAGCGAACGCAGTGCGCGCTCGTCGTCGGACCAGCCGCCCTTCACCTTGACCCACAGGTTGAGCATGATCTTGGAGTCGAACAGCAGCTCCATGTCCTTGCGCGCTTCGGTACCGATGCGCTTGATGCGCTCGCCCTTGTCGCCAATGATGATTTTCTTCTGCCCGTCACGCTCGACGAGGATCAGCGCGTGGATGTGCAGGGTTTTGCCCTGCTGCTTGAACTCTTCGATTTCGACGGTGATCTGGTACGGCAGCTCGGCGCCCATCTGACGCATGATTTTCTCACGCACCAGTTCGGCGGCGAGGAAACGGCTGCTGCGGTCGGTGATCTGGTCTTCCGGGAAGAAGTGATCGTTTTCCGGCAGGTGATCGGCAATCACCTTTTCCAGCGCATCAAGGTTGTGACCGTGCTGAGCGGAGATAGGGATGATCTGCGCGTTCGGCAGCTGTTCCTGCAACCAGCTCAGGTGCGGCATCAGCTCGGCTTTGTCTTCGATGCGGTCGGTCTTGTTCAGCGCGACGATCAGCGGGCCGGTCACGTACTGCACGCGCTCCAGGACCATCTGGTCTTCTTCAGTCCACTTGGTGCGATCGACCACGAAGATCACCACGTCGACGTCTTTCAACGCCGCCGAAGCGGTCTTGTTCATGTAACGGTTGAGCGCTTTTTCGCCACCTTTGTGCATGCCGGGGGTGTCGACGTAGATCGCCTGCACGTCACCTTCAGTCTTGATCCCGAGCATGTTGTGACGGGTGGTCTGCGGCTTGCGCGAGGTGATCGCCAGCTTCTGGCCGAGGATGTGGTTCAGCAGCGTGGACTTGCCCACGTTGGGACGGCCGACGATGGCAACGTAGCCACAGCGAGTTGCGTTTGTATCAGTCATTGCCATTCTCCACGCCTAGGGCAATCAGTGCTGCGGCGGCCGCTACCTGTTCGGCAATACGACGACTCACACCTTGACCTCGGCTTTTTTCATTCAGTAAGACAACTTCGCACTCGACGAAGAAGGTTCGGCAGTGCGGCTCACCCTGGATGTCCACGACCTCGTAACGAGGCAGTTCGCAACCGCGCGATTGCAGGTGTTCCTGCAGGCGGGTCTTGGGATCCTTGTTGGTGTCGACCAGCGTCAGGCCTTCGAACTCGCCGGTCAGCCAGGCCAGTACGCGCTCGCGGGCGACGTCCATGCCGGCGTCAAGGTAGATCGCACCGATCAACGCTTCGAGGGCATCGGCCAGAATCGATTCGCGACGGAAACCGCCGCTTTTCAATTCACCGGAACCCAGACGCAGGTAATCACCCAGGTCAAAACCGCGCGCCAGTACAGCCAGCGTCTCACCTTTCACCAGACGTGCGCGCAAACGCGACAACTGGCCTTCGCGGGCCAGCGGGAAGCGATCGAACAGCGCCTCGCCAGCGACGAAGTTGAGGATGGCATCGCCGAGGAATTCCAGGCGTTCATTGTTGCGCCCGGCAAAACTGCGGTGCGTGAGGGCCAGGAGCATCAGCTCCTGATCCTTGAAGGTGTAACCGAGCTGTCGCTCGAGACGGCTTAATGAGGCGCTCACGGTTTACCCACGCTGATATCAAAGCTGGATTCCACCGCCATCGCCGGGATACGGCGCAGGCCTGGGACAATTAACGCTGTGTTCAAAAATTACGTCCTGAATATCGTGGCTTCATGCCCTGAAGTCGATTGTAGCGACTCCAGAAATGCATTCGGCGCTGTGGTCAACAGCGCCGTGTGTGATTACTTGATCAGGCCAACCCGCGAAAAATTCGGCAGGTGACTGAGTTTCGGTTCCGGCCAGCTCATCCAGACCGCGAAGGCCTTGCCGACGATATTCCGGTCGGGAACCATGCCCAGCAGATCCTTGGGAATGTTCGGGTCATCCCAGTAGCGACTGTCGTTCGAGTTGTCGCGGTTGTCGCCCATCATGAAGTAGTGCCCGGCCGGCACGGTCCACGAATGGTCCGGGGTGGCGCGGTAGCGGCTCATTTCCTTGCGGATCAGGTGCTCGGCAGCGCCGAGTTTTTCCTTGTAGAGCTCTGCGCTGCCCAGCGTGCCCGGCTCGGAGCCGACCAGTTGCTCGGCAATCGACTCACCATTGACGAACAGACGCTTGTCAGCGGTATAACGAATGGTGTCGCCCGGCAGGCCAACGACACGCTTGATGTAGTTGACGTTCGGGTCGCTCGGGTAGCGGAACACCATCACATCGCCGCGCTGCGGATCACCGACTTCGATGATTTTCTTGTCGATCACCGGCAGGCGGATCCCGTAAGAAAACTTGTTCACCAGAATGAAGTCGCCGACGTCCAGGGTCGGTTTCATCGAGCCGGACGGAATCTGGAACGGCTCCACCAGGAACGAACGCAGCACCAGTACGATGAACAACACCGGGAAGAACGACTTGCCGTATTCGACCAGCAGCGGCTCTTTGTTCAGCTTCTCGACCACCACGACGTCGGGCTGGCTGACACTGCCTTGATAAGAGGCAATGGCGGCACGCCGACGCGGTGCAAGAATCAACAGATCGAGCAACGCCAACAGGCCGCAGACGAACACGGCGATGACCAGCAACAGCGGGAAATTTAGTGACATAGGACCTAACTATCCAACCTGAGCACTGCAAGGAAGGCTTCTTGTGGAATTTCCACGTTGCCGACCTGCTTCATGCGTTTTTTACCGGCCTTTTGCTTCTCGAGCAGTTTCTTCTTACGGCTGACGTCACCGCCGTAGCATTTGGCCAATACGTTCTTTCTGAGCGCCTTGACGGTTGTCCGTGCGACGATCTGACCGCCAATGGCGGCCTGGATGGCCACGTCGAACATCTGACGAGGAATCAGTTCTTTCATCTTCTCGGTCAATTGGCGACCTTTGAAGTGCGAGTTGTCACGGTGCACGATCAACGCCAGGGCATCGACCTTGTCGCCGTTGATCAGCACGTCCAGTTTCACCAGATTAGCCGATTGGTAACGATCGAAATGGTAGTCCAGCGAAGCATAGCCGCGGCTGGTGGATTTCAGGCGGTCGAAGAAGTCCAGGACCACTTCGTTCATCGGCAGGTCATAAGTGACTTGCACCTGATTGCCGAGGAACAGCATGTCGACTTGAACGCCACGCTTCTCGATGCACAGGGTGATGACGTTACCCAGGTGTTCTTGCGGCACGAGGATATTGGCGCGCACGATTGGCTCGCGCATGTCTTCGACGGCCGAGACATCCGGAAGCTTGGACGGGTTGTCGACGTAAATCGTTTCACCGGTTTTCAGCACCAGTTCGAAGATTACGGTCGGCGCCGTGGTGATCAGGTCCAGGTCGTATTCGCGCTCGAGACGCTCCTGGATGATTTCCATGTGCAGCATGCCGAGGAAGCCGCAACGGAAGCCGAAGCCCAGCGCGTCGGAGCTTTCCGGGGTGTACTGCAGCGACGAGTCGTTCAGGGTCAGCTTCTGCAGCGCTTCGCGGAAATCTTCGAAGTCGTCGGAGCTGACCGGGAACAGGCCGGCGTAAACCTGTGGCTGAATGCGCTTGAAGCCCGGCAGTACCGGAACATCCGGGGTCGAGCTCAGGGTCAGGGTGTCACCGACCGGCGCACCGTGAATGTCCTTGATGCTGGCAATGATGAAGCCCACTTCGCCGGCCTTGAGGTCAGCGGTGGCGGTGTGTTTCGGGTTGAATACACCGACGCTGTCGACCAGGTGGATCTTGCCGGTGGACTTGACCAGGATCTTGTCGCCCTTCTTAACGCGGCCATGACGCACGCGCACCAGGGAGACAACGCCCAGGTAGTTATCGAACCAGGAGTCGATGATCAACGCTTGCAGCGGATCTTCGATGTTGCCGGTTGGCGCAGGAATGGTCGTTACCAGACGCTCGAGCACCTCGTCGACACCCAGGCCGGTCTTGGCGCTGCAGGTGACGGCGTCAGTGGCGTCGATACCGATGATCTTCTCGATTTCGTCTTTGACGCGATCAGGATCAGCCTGTGGCAGGTCGATCTTGTTCAGCACCGGCATGACCTCAAGGCCCTGCTCGATCGCGGTGTAGCAGTTGGCCACGGACTGGGCTTCTACGCCCTGACCGGCATCGACCACCAGCAAGGCACCTTCACACGCGGCCAGGGAACGGCTGACTTCGTAGGTGAAGTCGACGTGCCCCGGGGTGTCAATGAAGTTCAGCTGGTAGGTGACGCCATCTTTGGCTTTGTAATAGAGGGTAACGCTGTGGGCCTTGATGGTGATCCCGCGTTCACGCTCCAGATCCATGGAATCCAGTACCTGGGCTTCCATTTCACGCTCGGCCAGGCCGCCGCACATCTGGATGAAGCGATCGGCCAGCGTCGACTTGCCATGGTCAATGTGGGCGATGATGGAGAAATTGCGGATATGACTCAAATCACTCACGGATCAACACTCAAAAAGGCTGCAGGCATGGCCCGCCGAAAAATAGCCGGGAATTGTACCTGATACACGGCGCAAGCGTCACGTTCGCCTGTCACCCGGATTGCATGCAAAAACGCCCCGATCTGTTGATCGAGGCGTTTTCAGGGTTCAAGCGCAGGATGAAAGCTTGTTCATCACCCGGCTCGTCGCAGCAGCCAGACACCCGCCAGCGCACACACACCGGCCGGTACCAGCACCGCAAACAGTGGCGAGAAACCGAACACCAGACTCGACGGGCCGAGCAAATCCTGGACGATGCGGAAGGTGAAGCCCACCAGCACGCCGGTGAATACCCGCTGACCGAGGGTCACCGAACGCAGCGGACCGAAGATGAAGGAAATCGCCATCAGCACCAATGCTGCGGTCACCAACGGCTGCAACACCTTGACCCAAAATGCCAGCCAGTAACGGCCGTTGCTCAGGCCCTGCTCCGACAGATAGTGGATGTAGCCCCACAGCCCGCTGATCGACAGTGATTCCGGCGCCATGACCACGGTGCTGAGCAGTTGCGGGCTCAATGCCACATCCCACTGCTCGCTCGGGGCATTGACGACTTCAGTGCTGCGCTCATGGAAGAGCGTGGTGGCAACGTCGGTGAGCTGCCAGTTAGTGCCGTCGAACTCGGCCTTCTTGGCAAAACTCGAACTCAGCAGATGGCGTTCCTTGTCGAAGTGATAGCGGGTCACGCCATACAACAGACCGTTGGGTTGAACGGCGTTGATGTGGATGAACTCCTCACCCTGACGGTGCCACATACCGTGCTTGGCGCTTTGCGCGTCGCCGCTGCCCTGCGCCAGAGAGCGATTGGCCTGAGCCATGCTTTCGGTGGCCGGGGCGACGTATTCGCCAATCAAAACGCCGGCCAGCATCAGCACCAGCATCGGCTTCATCACCGCCCAGACGATCCGGCCGATCGACACGCCAGCGGCGCGCATGACGGTCAGTTCGCTGCTGCTGGCCAGACTGCCGAGGCCGATCAGGCAGCCAATCAACGCGGCCATCGGCAACATTTCGTAGAGCCGGCGCGGCGCGGTCAGCAGAACAAAACTCAGCACGTCGACCAATGTGTAGGTTTCGCTGACGTCACCCATCTCATCGATAAAGGCAAACAGGGTCGCCAGACCGAGAATGATTGCCAGCACGGCGATGATCGCCATGAACACGCTGCTGCCGATGTAGCGGTCGAGTTTAACCACGGGCCACCTCCAGCGTTGCAGCGCGACGGCTGGCCATCTTCAGGCGCAGCGGCTCCCAGTACAACAGGCCGAGGCCAATGACCAGGAAGATCGCATGCACCCACCATAAGCCGAGCGCCGGTGGAATCTTGCCTTTTTCAAGGGCGCCGCGGGCGGCAATCAGGATGGTCAGGTAAGCCATATAAAGAAGAATCGCCGGCAGCAGCTTGAGGAAACGCCCTTGACGTGGGTTGACTCGCGACAGCGGCACCGCCATCAGGGTCACGATAAATACCAGCAACGGCAGGGACAGGCGCCATTGCAGTTCGGTCTTGGAGCGGATGTCGTCACTGCCCAGCAGAGACGACGTCGGCATGGCGTCACGGTCGGTGACTTCTTCGCTGACGTCCGGCTTGGGCAGCAATACGCCATAGTTTTCGTAATGAATGGCGCGGTAATCGGCCTGGCCCGGGCTGCCGTCGTAGCGGTAGCCGTTATCGAGGATCAGGTAGCGATTGCCATCGGGGCGGACTTCCTGACGGCCCTTTTCGGCCACCAGCACGGAAATCCCACGGCCTTTCTGATCGGCGCCGAGGTTCTTCTGCGAGATGAACACGCCGCCCAGATTGACGCGATCGTCGCTCAGGGTTTCGGTGTATGTCACCCGGGTTCCGTCACGCAGGGCCTGGAAGCGACCCGGCTCGAGGGTGTCGAATTCGGTCAGGGCGTCCTGCTTGTTCAGCAGCAACTGGAACTGATTGGCGCCTTGCGGGGCCAGGCCCAGGCTCAACCAGGCCACGACCAGTGCCACCAGCGTTGCCGGAAACAGGGTCATGCGAAACAGCTTCTGCTGACTCATGCCCGTGGCCGAAAGCACGGTCATTTCGCTTTCCAGGTACAGGCGACCGTAGGCCAGCAGGATCCCGAGGAACAGGCCCAGCGGCAGGATCAGTTGCATGAAACCCGGCAGGCGATAGCCCATGATCAGGAACAGCGAGCCCGGGTCGAGCTGACCGGCAGCGGCCTGAGCGAGGTATTTGATGAAGCGACCGCTCATGATGATGACCAGCAGCACGGCACTCACGGCACTGAGGTTCAACAGGACTTCGCGGGACAGATAACGGAAGACGATCAAACCAGACACTCCAGGGTTGTCAGGCTAAGGCGGCCAAACAAGCAAACACATCGACCGGCCCGCAACGCAGAGCCGTCGAAAAAAGATGCGGCATTATCCTGTGATTGAGGGCGCCTGTCACTGCGCACACTCATCCATGCGTGCAATCCTTTGAAGATCGTCCAACCTAGGGGGCGTTCTCAATTAGTTTTCACACCGCGCCGGGTCTGCTGTTGTGCAGGGCAAGGCGCGAGAAGCGTGGTTTGGTCATTCCAAATAAGCTTCGAGCAACGCAGCCCTGCACAACAGCAGGCCCGGCCCTTCGGGTTGTGCCTTAAAGCCGGCCAGTCTGCGTTGCAGGCCTTGGAAAGGGAACAACCATTTCCAGCGGCCTGCGCCTTGCCTGGCTGGCTTTAAGGCGACAACGCGGTGTGGAAACTAATTGAGAACGCCCCCTAGGGTTGTCAGGCGCGGGGAGCGAGGTTCAAACTGCGGCCCTTGTCGCAGGCTTCGGCCTGCGCCTCTTCTATCTATAAGCAGGCGACTGCGGACACCGTCGAACGCCTGCGTGTTGACCATTCATTCAGGGATCCGGACATGGAACTGGTTGTAAAAAGCGTTAGCCCAGAAACGTTGAAAACCGCCACCCTGGTGGTTGCCGTCGGCGAAGGCCGCAAACTCGGTGTCGCCGCCAAACAGGTCGACGAACTGAGCGGTGGCGCGATCAGCGCCGTACTCAAGCGTGGCGATCTGGCTGGCAAGGTCGGTCAAAGCCTGCTGCTGCACAGCCTGCCAAACCTCAAAGCCGAGCGCGTGCTGCTGGTCGGCGTGGGCAAGGATGAAGAACTGGGCGACCGCCCGTTCCGCAAAATCGTTGCCGGCATCCTCAACACCCTCAAAGGCCTGGGCGGCAGCGACGCCGTGCTGGCGCTGGATGAAGTCATCGTCAAAGGCCGCGACAGCTACGGCAAGACCCGCTTGCTGGCAGAAACCCTGGTGGACGGCGAATACACCTTCGACCAGTTCAAGAGCCAGAAAGCCGAACCGCGCGCCCTGAAGAAAATCACCCTGCTGACCATCAAGGCTGCACAAGCCGAAGTGCAGCGCGCCGTGAATCACGCTACCGCGATTGCCAATGGCATGGCGTTCACCCGTGATCTGGGCAACCTGCCGCCGAACATCTGCCACCCGACCTTCCTTGGCGAGCAAGCCAAGAATCTGGGCAAAGAGTTCAAGGATCTGAAAGTCGAAGTGCTCGACGAGAAGAAGATCAAATCCCTGGGCATGGGCTCGTTCTATGCCGTCGGCCAGGGCAGCGAACAGCCGCCCCGCCTGATCGTCATGCAGTACAACGGTGGCAAGAAATCCGAGAAGCCGTACGCGCTGGTTGGTAAAGGCATCACCTTCGACACTGGTGGTATCAGCCTGAAACCGGGCGCCGGCATGGACGAAATGAAGTACGACATGGGCGGCGCTGCCAGCGTGTTCGGCACCCTGCGTGCCGTGCTTGAGCTGAAACTGCCGATCAACCTGGTGTGCATCCTTGCTTGTGCGGAAAACATGCCGAGCGGCAATGCGACCCGTCCGGGCGACATCGTCACCACCATGAGCGGCCAGACCGTGGAAATCCTCAACACCGACGCCGAAGGCCGTCTGGTGCTGTGCGACGCCCTGACGTACTCCGAGCGCTTCAAGCCGCAAGCGGTGATCGACATCGCCACCCTGACCGGCGCTTGCGTCGTTGCCCTGGGCGCGCACACCTCGGGCCTGCTGGGCAACAACGACGAGTTGATCAATCAACTGCTCAGCGCCGGCAAGGCTGCCGACGACCGCGCATGGCAACTGCCGTTGTTCGATGAGTACCAGGAGCAACTGGACAGCCCGTTCGCTGACATCGCCAACATCGGCGGGCCGAAGGCCGGCACTATCACCGCCGCATGCTTCCTGTCGCGCTTTACCAAGAACCTCAACTGGGCGCACCTGGACATCGCGGGCACCGCATGGACCAGCGGCGGCAAGGACAAGGGCGCCACCGGCCGTCCGGTGCCACTGCTGACCCAATACCTGCTGGATCGCGCCAAAGCCTGAAACCGATGACTGCGGGCGGCGCTTCTTTTTTGCAGCGCCGCTTTCAGCTCAGGAACCGCAATGACCAAAGTCGACTTTTATATCCTGCCCAGCGCCGATCCCTCGGCACGCCTGGACTTTGCCTGCAAGCTCACCGAGAAAGCCTGGCGCATGGGCCACCGCATCTACCTGCATTGCAGCGATGCCGCCCAGCGCGAAGATCTCGATGCGCGGCTGTGGGCGTTCAAGGGCGAAAGCTTCGTGCCCCACGGCCCGGCCGACAGCGAACCGGAAGGTTTGATTGTGTTGGGGTTGGGCGATGACTGCGGCGAGCATCAGGATTTGCTGGTCAATCTCGACCTGAAAGTCCCGGCCTTCGCCAACAAATTCGCCCGTGTGGCGGAAGTGGTGGTCGAAGATCCGACGATTCGCGCGGCTGCGCGGGAGAGTTTCCGTTTCTACCGCGAACAGGGCTATCCTCTGCAAGATCACCGTTTACAGCGACTCTGAGCATTCCTATGGACACTCCGAAACCGCAGCAAAAGTCCGCACACCTGTTGGACGATCTCGAATCGATCCGCCAGTTGCTCGGCGATGACAACCTGCAACCGCCCCTGCTGACCGACACGGTCGATGACGGTGAACAGGAACAGATTCCGATGTTGTTCGAGGCAATCGGCTCCGAGCCAGCCGCCGTCGAACCACCACCGGCTCCCGCCCCGGCACCTGCAGCGCAACCTGCAGCGACCGTCGACAAAGGCCCGGATGCCCTGCTGCACCTGGACAGCGAACTGCGCGCCGCCGCGCAATTGATCATGCAAGACGTGATCGACGACTTCGCGCCGCACATCGAGACCGAAATCAAACGCCGCCTCGATGCGCGGATGGAACGGTTGCTCAGCCAGTACGAATAACCCCCCCGATCCCTGTAGGAGCTGCCGCAGGCTGCGATCTTTTGACTTTGGTTTTAAAAAAACAGAATCAAAAGATCGCAGCCTTCGGCAGCTCCTACAGAAAGCTTGCGTCCACCCGCCCCTCCCCCGCTCGCCCTCGGCCCCATGCCCCGCTATACTTCCCGGCTTTTCCTGAATAAATGCCAATAGGGTCCCGCCGCGCATGGATAAGACCTACCAGCCGCACGCCATTGAAACTTCCTGGTACAACACCTGGGAGTCCGAGAACTATTTCGCACCGCAAGGCGCGGGCGATTCCTACACCATCATGATCCCGCCGCCGAACGTCACCGGCAGCCTGCACATGGGTCACGGTTTCAACAACGCGATCATGGACGCCCTGATCCGTTTCCGCCGCATGCAGGGTCGCAATACCCTGTGGCAGCCGGGCACCGACCACGCCGGTATCGCCACGCAGATGCTGGTGGAGCGCCAACTCGAAGCCCAAGGCCAGAACCGCCACGATCTGGGCCGTGAGAAATTCCTCGAGAAAGTCTGGGAGTGGAAGGATCAGTCCGGCGGCAACATCAGCCGTCAGATCCGCCGCCTCGGCTCATCCGTGGACTGGAGCCGCGAGCGCTTCACCATGGACGACGGCCTCTCGGAAGCCGTTAAAGAAGCCTTCGTGCGCCTGCACGAAGACGGCCTGATCTACCGCGGCAAGCGTCTGGTCAACTGGGACACCAAGCTGCACACGGCGATTTCCGACCTCGAAGTGGAAAACCACGACGAGAAGGGTTTCCTGTGGAACCTCAAGTACCCGCTGGCTGACGGCGCAAAAACCGCTGAAGGCAACGATTTCCTGATCGTCGCGACCACCCGTCCGGAAACCATGCTCGGCGACTCCGCCGTCGCGGTTAACCCGAACGATGAGCGCTACAAAGCCCTGATCGGCAAGTTTGTCGAGCTGCCACTGGTTGGCCGCCGCATCCCGATCATCGCCGACGATTACTGCGATCCTGAGTTCGGCACCGGTTGCGTGAAAATCACCCCGGCCCACGATTTCAACGACTACGAAGTCGGCAAGCGCCACAACCTGCCGCTGCTGAACATCTTCGACAAGAACGCCAACGTGCTGCCAGCAGCGCAGGTGTTCAACCTCGACGGTACGCTGAATGACAGCATTGACGGCAAGATCCCGGCTGAATACGCCGGCCTTGAGCGTTTCGAAGCGCGCAAGCAGATCGTAGCCGCGTTCGACGCCGCCGGCCTGCTGGTCAGCGTCGACGACCACGGCCTGAAAGTGCCGAAAGGCGACCGCTCCGGCACCATTATCGAGCCGTGGCTGACCGACCAGTGGTACGTGTCGACCAAGCCTTTGGCCGAGCCTGCGATTGCTGCTGTCGAAGACGGCCGCATCCAGTTCGTGCCGAAACAATATGAAAACATGTACTTCTCGTGGATGCGCGACATCCAGGACTGGTGCATCAGCCGTCAGTTGTGGTGGGGCCACCGGATTCCGGCCTGGTACGACGAGTCTGGCAAGGTCTACGTCGGTCGCGACGAAGCCGAAGTACGCGCCAAGCACAACCTCGGCCCGGACGTTGCACTGCAACAGGATAACGACGTACTCGACACTTGGTTCAGTTCGGGTCTGTGGACGTTCTCCACCCTCGGCTGGCCGGAAAAAACCGAGTTCCTGAAAAAATTCCACTCCACCGACGTGCTGGTCACCGGTTTCGACATCATTTTCTTCTGGGTCGCCCGGATGATCATGCTGACGATGCACTTGATCAAGAACGAGGACGGTACCCCACAGGTTCCGTTCAAGACTGTGTATGTGCACGGTCTGGTGCGTGATGGCCAGGGCCAGAAGATGTCCAAGTCCAAGGGCAACGTCCTTGACCCGCTGGACATCATCGATGGCATCGAGCTGGAAGAACTGGTGCAAAAGCGCACCTCCGGCATGATGCAGCCAAAACTGGCGAAGAAGATCGAGAAGCAGACCCGCGACGAGTTCGCCGACGGCATCGCCAGCTACGGCACCGACGCCCTGCGCTTCACCTTCTGCTCGCTGGCGTCCACCGGTCGCGACATCAAGTTCGACATGGGCCGCGTCGAAGGCTATCGCAACTTCTGCAACAAGATCTGGAACGCTGCGCGTTATGTTCTGGACAAGGGCGAAGACTGCGGCCAGAACGGCGAAGCCTACGAGCTGTCGCTGGCGGATCGCTGGATCATCTCGCAACTGCAACGCACCGAAGCCGAAGTGACCCGTCAACTCGATCAGTTCCGTTTCGACCTCGCCGCGCAAGCGCTGTACGAGTTCATCTGGAACCAGTACTGCGACTGGTACCTGGAACTGTCCAAGCCTGTGCTGTGGGACGAAAACGCTCCGGTCGAGCGTCAGCGCGGCACTCGCCGTACGCTGGTGCGCGTACTGGAAGTGGCGTTGCGTCTGGCACATCCCTTCATGCCGTTCATCACTGAAGAAATCTGGCAGCGCATCGCGCCGCTGGCCGGCATTCAGGGCAAGACGATCATGCTGCAACCTTGGCCAGTGGCCAATGAAGAGCGCATCGATCCGGCAGCCGAAGACGACATCGAATGGCTCAAAGCGCTGATGCTCGGCACGCGTAACATCCGTGGCGAAATGAACATCGGCCCGGGCAAGCCACTGCCGATCTACCTGAAGAACGTCAGCGTTGAAGACCAGCGTCGCCTGACCGAGAACGAAGCGCTGCTGAAGAAGCTCGCGCGTCTGGAATCGATCACCGTTCTGGCCGCTGGCGAAGAAGCACCTCTGTCCGCTACCGCTCTGGTTGGCGAGATGGAAGTGTTGGTGCCCATGGCCGGCCTGATTGATAAGGGTGCCGAACTGGCGCGCCTGGACAAGGAAATCCTGCGTCTGCAGGGTGAAGTCCAGCGTGTTGGCGGCAAACTGTCCAACGCCGGTTTCGTTGACAAGGCCCCAGCCGAAGTCATCGAGAAAGAACGCGCCAAACTGGCCGAGGCTGAACAAGCCTTGGGCAAACTGGCCGAGCAGCACGCGCGGATTTCCAGCCTGTAACGGTAAACCGCAATGAAAAAGGGAGGCCCGCAATGGCCTAATGCTGATCAGTTAAGCCCTTTTGCTTGACCTTTGGCCGCAAGAAATCAAAATCCGATGCCTGAATAGGCATCGGATTTTTTTATGCGTCTGGCTCGGGCACTGGAACTCACCCACAACTTCGTCTCGACTCCCAACTCCCTCGAAGGGTTGGACTCGTTGCTTGATCCATCTCTGGTCGAACAGGCATTGGAGCAGGCCGGTGTAGCCACTTTGCGCAGGCGACGCTTACCTTTGGAAATGATGCTTTGGTGCGTCATCTCCATGGCGTTTTTTCGACGCATGTCGGCGTGGGATGTGGTCAGTCGCATGAACATCATGCTGCCTGGGCAACGTCCGCTGGTCGCGCCCAGCGCCGTAGTCCAAGCCCGTCAGCGGCTGGGCAGCGAGGCCGTACGACAAGTCTTCGATCTGACTCAGAAAAGCTGGCATGAAGCGGCCAGTCATCCGACCTGGGCCGGGTTGCGCTTGCTGGGTGTCGACGGCGTCGTCTGGCGTACGCCCGATACACCGGAAAACCGTGCGCGTTACGACTCCGCCAGCAACCAGCATGGCGATACTGGTTTTCCTCAGGTGCGCATGGTTTGCCAAATGGAATTGACCAGTCACTTACTGATTGGCAGCGCGTTTGACGGCTATCGCAGCAACGAGATGAAACTGGCGGAGCAACTGATCGAAACCACCCCCGATCACTCGCTGACGCTGTTCGATCGCGGCTTTTATTCCTTGGGGTTGCTGCATCAATGGCAGCAAGCAGGCATCGAGCGACATTGGTTGATGCCGCTGAAAAAAGGCTCGCAGTACGAAGTGCTTCAGCGTTTGGGGCGCCACGATGCTGTGGTCTCGTTGAGTACTTCGCCGCAGGCCCGCAAGCAATGGCCTGGATTGCCGGAGCGCCTGACTGCGCGGCTTCTGAGCAAAACCGTCAAGGGCAAGGTTTGTCAGATACTGACGTCGATGGCCGACTCATTACGCTTCCCGTCCGACGAAATCGTCGATCTCTACAGCCAGCGATGGGAGATCGAGTTAGGGTTTAGAGAAATGAAGCAGACCCTGCTGAACAGCAGCTATACGCTGCGCAGCAAGACGCCCGAAATGATTGAGCAGGAACTGTGGGGCGTGTTGTTGGGCTACAACCTGTTGCGTTATCAGATGGTGGAGATGAGCCGCCATTGTCCAGGCATCCATCCATGCGAACTGAGCTTCACCGCGTGCACTTGGGCGATCTTGGGGTTTATCAACGGCGTTTCTGCGGATCGTTCGGGGAACATCCCCAAATATCTCGCAGAGTTGCATGCCTCAGCCCCGCATTATGTCCTGCCACATCGACGCGAGGAGCGCATTTATCCTCGGGCAATCAGGCTCAAATCGCCGAAGTATCCGATCAAAAACAAAAATGCCAGTCAGCTTAACTGACTGGCATTACCCGCAATGGCCTCCCTTTTTTGTATCTGTTGTCCCGTCCTGAATAAGGTTTACACCTTCTGACCCATTCTCAGGAGGGAGTAATGAATACGGGAGAAAGGCGCAGTCAGCGTGATTACACGCTGACCTTTAAATTGTCGGTCGTCGATCAAGTCGAAAAAGGTGAGCTGAGTTATAAAGAGGCTCAAGAGCGTTATGGCATTCAGGGTAAAACGACCGTACTGAACTGGTTACGCAGGCATGGTCGGCAGGACTGGAGTCAAGGCGCGTCCATTCGCTCCAAGAGACCCCGTTCCATGGATAAGCCCGATAAACCGCTGACACCCGAACAGCGAATCAAAGAGCTTGAAGAAAAGCTTGCCCAAGCCAACCAGAAAGCTCAGTTTTTCGAAGCCGTCGTTGATGTTTTGAAGAACGACTTCGGTGTTTCTGTCGTAAAAAAGCGATCCGGCAAGTCCTCTCCCAAGAGCAGATCCAAGGCCTGAGCATTAGTCGGGCTTGCCAATTCATGGGGATTTCCCGTCAGGCTTATTACAAGCGCAACCGGGCGTGTGATGCCCGGGCCCGTCATGCTCAGGAAGTGATGGGATTCGTGAGGGAAAAGCGACTCAGGCAACCGCGCCTTGGCACCCGAAAACTTCACAATCTAATGCGCACTGAGCCAGAAATGTCCGTAAAGGTTGGTCGAGACCGTTTATTCAATATCTTGCGAGATCGGCGCGAACTGGTTCCTCGCAGGCGGGCCTATCACAAAACAACAGACAGTCATCATCGCTTTCGCCGGCATCCAAACCTGCTCAAAGATGGGCCGATTCAGGTAGTCGCCAAGGCACCAGAGCAAGTATGGGTTGCGGACATCACCTACTTACCAACGCAAACGGGTGTGGCTTATCTGAGTTTGATCACCGATGCGTACTCTCGAAAAATCGTGGGTCACCATGTCCATGAAAGCTTGCACACCGAATCGGTGATCCAGGCGTTCAACAAAGCCCTGAAGCAGCGGACAACGGAACAACACTTGGTGCACCACTCGGACAGAGGCGTTCAATACTGCTCCGAGCTTTATCAGCGGCTGCATGCCAAGTACGTGTCCCGTCCTGAATAAGGTTTACACCTTCTGACCCATTCTCAGGAGGGAGTAATGAATACGGGAGAAAGGCGCAGTCAGCGTGATTACACGCTGACCTTTAAATTGTCGGTCGTCGATCAAGTCGAAAAAGGTGAGTTGAGTTATAAAGAGGCTCAAGAGCGTTATGGCATTCAGGGTAAAACGACCGTACTGAACTGGTTACGCAGGCATGGTCGGCAGGACTGGAGTCAAGGCGCGTCCATTCGCTCCAAGAGACCCCGTTCCATGGATAAGCCCGATAAACCGCTGACACCCGAACAGCGAATCAAAGAGCTTGAAGAAAAGCTTGCCCAAGCCAACCAGAAAGCTCAGTTTTTCGAAGCCGTCGTTGATGTTTTGAAGAACGACTTCGGTGTTTCTGTCGTAAAAAAGCGATCCGGCAAGTCCTCTCCCAAGAGCAGATCCAAGGCCTGAGCATTAGTCGGGCTTGCCAATTCATGGGGATTTCCCGTCAGGCTTATTACAAGCGCAACCGGGCGTGTGATGCCCGGGCCCGTCATGCCCAGGAAGTGATGGGATTCGTGAGGGAAAAGCGACTCAGGCAACCGCGCCTTGGCACCCGAAAACTTCACAATCTAATGCGCACTGAGCCAGAAATGTCCGTAAAGGTTGGTCGAGACCGTTTATTCAATATCTTGCGAGATCGGCGCGAACTGGTTCCTCGCAGGCGGGCCTATCACAAAACAACAGACAGTCATCATCGCTTTCGCCGGCATCCAAACCTGCTCAAAGATGGGCCGATTCAGGTAGTCGCCAAGGCACCAGAGCAAGTATGGGTTGCGGACATCACCTACTTACCAACGCAAACGGGTGTGGCTTATCTGAGTTTGATCACCGATGCGTACTCTCGAAAAATCGTGGGTCACCATGTCCATGAAAGCTTGCACACCGAATCGGTGATCCAGGCGTTCAACAAAGCCCTGAAGCAGCGGACAACGGAACAACACTTGGTGCACCACTCGGACAGAGGCGTTCAATACTGCTCCGAGCTTTATCAGCGGCTGCATGCCAAGTACGGCATCACCTGCTCAATGACCGATGGCTACGACTGCTACCAAAATGCATTGGCTGAGCGTGTGAATGGAATTTTGAAAAACGAGTTAATGCTGCATCGGCCCAAAGATTTTGCAGATGCCATCCGGATGGTGGACGAGTCGGTGCAGATCTATAACAACGAGCGGCCTCATCTGTCGCTGAAATACAAAACGCCCGATGCGGTGCATCGGGCGTTTTGAGGTTGAAACAGGTGTAAACCTATTTCAGGACTAGACACTGCTATTTACTCAGGGCATGTCCCACCCTCTGGGTTCATCACGTCGACTTTTACTAATGCTCTTTGCGACACCCCAATAACATTTCCATCACGTATCACTGAATACCGGGCATCTAACGATCCGCTCCCAATCGGTTTGATCTTCGTTGCGTAGGGCTCGACATTGAGATCCACGAACCGCTCTCCGACAATGGAATCGATCATGTGGACAACCTTAAAATCGGTCCCCGGGACAGGCTGCAATCCGTTGGTGGTCGAGTAACCCTGCGTCACCAACTCGATGACGTCCCCAATCATAATGGACTTTTGAATCTCAATACGAACAGGAACACCCGTGACAGGACTGGGCTCACTGAAACATGAGATGTATCCAAACCGGTTCGCGCTTGGAAAGGTGGCATCACTCAATGCAATCATTAACATCACTCCTTGAAAGTGTCCTGGATTCGACAAAATCCCAGATCGAGTAAAACCAAATTTTCGAGCGCCGCCAACTGTTACTTATGACAGGTCAAAGAGACTATTTTGGAATAAAAAGTTTGCTTTACCCCCGCCATTCACTCGTTTGGTCGCGCATGGTTTAGATGTGGGACAATACCCGCCACTTTCAGCCATACCCGAATCGACCACGCCCATGAACGCCCCCCGTACACCCAAACCTGCGCGCAAGAAGCCTGACTCCGCGACCCCGGCCAAGACCGTCGAGCCGCGTGAAAAGGCCAGCCTGCACCCACGCAATCGCCATCAGGGTCGTTACGACTTCCCGGCGCTGATCAAAACCACGCCGGAACTGGCGAAGTTCGTGATCATCAACCCGTACGGCAAGGAAAGCATCGACTTCGCCAGCCCCGACGCGGTACGCGTGTTCAACCGGGCGCTGCTCAGGTCGTTCTATGGCATTCAGCATTGGGACATCCCGGCGGACTACCTCTGCCCACCAGTGCCGGGCCGTGCCGATTACGTGCACTTCCTCGCTGACCTGCTGGCCAGCATGAACGACGGCAAGGTTCCGCGTGGCGCGATTGTCAACGTGCTGGACATCGGTATGGGTGCCAACTGCGTTTATCCGCTGATCGGCAACAGCGAATACCGCTGGCACTTCCTCGGCTCGGAAATCGACCCGACGGCCGTTGCAGCGGCCAAGGCGATTGTCCAGTCGAACGACCTGAGCAAGGTCATCCAGCTGCGCCAACAGGAGAATCGCAAGCACATCCTGATCGGTTTGCTGGAACCGGGCGAACGCTTTGACCTGACCATGTGCAATCCGCCGTTCCACGCTTCAATGGATGAAGCGACCAAGGGCAGTGAGCGCAAGTGGCGGGCACTGGGTAAAGCCGACCCGAAACGCAAACTGCCGGTGCTGAACTTCGGTGGCCAGTCGGCCGAGTTGTGGTGTGAAGGTGGCGAAGCACGTTTCGTGACGCAACTGATCGCCGAGAGCGCGAACTTCCAACACAAAGTGCTGTGGTTCAGCACACTGGTGTCGAAAGCTTCCAATCTGCCGGCCATCGAAACCGCGCTGAAGAAGGCTGGCGTGCTGGAAAGCCAAGTGGTGGAAATGTCCCAAGGGCAGAAACAGAGCCGCTTCGTCGCCTGGACCTTCCAGACCAAGTCTGAACAGCAGATCTGGCGCCGCGAGCGCTGGACGCGCTAAACATCGCATAGACCGACGCAGGTCAATTGTGGGAGCGAGCCTGCTCGCGAAGGCGGAGTGTCAGTTAACTTAAATATCGACTGACACAGCGCTTTCGCGAGCAGGCTCGCTCCCACATTGGATGGCGTGGCATCGCCAAATCGCAGACACAAAAAAACCGTGCCCGGATCGCTCCGGAGCACGGTTTTTTTTATCGCTGCGTCTTACTTGTTCACAGCGTCGGTCAGGCCTTTGGCCACAACCAGCTTGATCACTTTCTTTGCAGGGATTTCGATGGCAGCGCCAGTCGAAGGGTTACGGCCAGTGCGGGCAGGACGCTCGGTCACTTTCAGCTTGCCGATACCTGGCAAGGTGATTTCGCCGCCGTTTTCCAGCTGATCGGCAACGATTTGGCCCAGTTGGTCCAGAGCGTTACGCGCGGTGGTTTTCGGCGCGTCGATAGCTTCAGCGATGTCGGCGATCAGTTGGTCTTTAGTAAGAGCCATGTAGTGTTCCTTCCCTATCAAATTCATATGGATTGCAGAGTGCAGTGTCAGCCATCGAGCCCGATCTTCTGGATCTGGCACCCTCGGCGATAACCACGACGAGTCGGGTTATAGATACCGAAATCAGGGTTTGGTTCGACCTGACAAATGCTGATTGCACGCTTAACGCAGTGACTTCGCGTAAGACCGGGCAAAACTAGCACAGAGACGGGGAAATATCCGCCTCTAGCTACCCATTTGGTCAGCTTTATTGCTCTAAACCGGTAAAAAACCGCATAAGGACGAGTACCTGCCCCGGATTTGCCCTCCACCCCGCGCCAAAACCAGTGGTTGCGGTACACTGGGCGCTTTTTCGGGGGAGCCTGCCCTCCTCCCTTCCAACAGCCGAGAAGCCCATGCCGATCCGTCATTGCATCGTCCACCTGATCGACAAAAAACCCGACGGCACGCCCGCAGTTCTGCACGCTCGTGACTCCGAACTGGCGGAGTCCGCGGCCATCGAGAACATGCTTGCCGACCTCAACGAGAGCTACAACGCCAAACAGGGCAAAGCCTGGGGTCTGTTCCATCCGGAATCCGGCGCGTTCCCGTTCAGCGGCTGGCTGAAGGAGTACATGGAAGGCGGCAAGGACTTCACCGCGTTCAGCAAAGTGGCGGTCGAGCACCTGCAGAAGCTGATGGAAGAGTCGAACCTGTCGGTAGGCGGCCACGTGTTGTTCGCCCACTACCAGCAAGGCATGACCGATTACCTGGCGATCGCCCTGCTGCACCACAGCGAAGGCGTGGCGGTAACCGATTCGCTGGATGTGACGCCGTCGCGCCACCTGGACCTCGGCCAATTGCACCTGGCAGCGCGAATCAACGTTTCCGAGTGGCAGAACAACAAGCAGTCCAAGCAGTACATCTCGTTCATCAAGGGCAAGAACGGCAAAAAGGTGTCGGAATACTTCCGCGACTTCATCGGCTGCCAGGAAGGCGTCGACGGCCCGGGCGAGACCCGCACCCTGCTCAAGGCCTTCAGTGACTTCGTTGAAAGCGAAGACCTGCCGGAAGAGTCGGCCCGCGAGAAAACCAAGACCCTGGTGGATTACGCCAGCAGCCAGGCCAATCTTGGCGAACCGATGGGCCTGGAAGAACTGTCGGAGTTGATCGACGAGGAACGCCCGAAAGCCTTTTACGATCACATCCGCAACAAGGACTACGGCCTGTCGCCGGAGATTCCGGCGGATAAACGCACCCTCAATCAGTTCCGCCGCTTCACCGGTCGCGCCGAAGGCCTGTCGATCAGCTTTGAAGCGCACCTGCTGGGCTCGAAGATCGAGTACGACGAAGAGGCCGGCACCTTGGTGATCAAGGGCTTGCCGACGTCGCTTACCGACCAGCTGAAGCGCCGCAACTGATGCTCGGCAACGTGCTGAAGAAGGTCGCGCTGGTTCTGCTGGTGGTGGTGGTCTATCAGAACTGGGGCAAGATCGAGCGGGTGTTTAATCCGGCGCAGATGGTTTCCGAGCAGACCCGCGCTCAGGCCAGTGTCGTGCTGTACGCCACTGACTGGTGCGGCTACTGCAAGCAGACCAAGCGCTTTCTCGACAGCAAGGGCATTCCTTTCAAGGAATTCGATATCGAGAAGGATGCCGAAGCGCGCAAGGCCTACGAGGCGCTCGGCGGACGCGGGATTCCGCTGATTGATGTCAACGGTACGTTGATTCGCGGGTTTGACCCGGACGAGATCCTCGCTGCCCTGAGATAACCAATGTAGGAGTGAGCCTGCTCGAGAAGACGGCTGATCATTCAACACTGTTGTTGTCTGACACAGCGCTTTCGCGAGCAGGCTCGCTCCCACAATGGATCTTTAGCGGGCTTCGATGCGGAAGCCGAAGCGCGGGAAGTGCACATGCACCACACCGCCACGCTCGTCATCGCGACGTATGATCAACTCTTCACTGCCAGCAAACAGCAACTCACCCACCACCGGATCAACCCCGTAATCCGTCGCAGCAATCGCCACTTGTTGCCCAGCCTTGAAGCCATTCGGATCTACGAACTGCTCGTCAGGCAATGCCGCTGGTGTCGAGTTGCGTGCAACCTCCAGCGCCTCTTCGGAGGTCATTTCGCTTGCCGCGCCATGGCCGAACCCCAGCACTCGGCCCAACCACGCGGAGACAGCCGGATACTCATCCACCAGCGGCGCGGTGACGTGCGTGGCCTTGAGGAACCACAGCGGGTGCGCCAGCGCAAAGTCGGCAATCGATGGCTCACCGAACAGGAAGTCGCCCTGCTCGCGCTGGAGCTGCTGCTCCAGACGCGCCATGATCGTCGGCCACTGGTGCTTGGCCTGCTCGGCAGATAAACGCGTGGCGCTGCCACCGCTGAACAGCCCGGCACGGTCGGCCAGAAACGCCTTGATCGCCTCCGGCGGCAACTTGCCGAAACGCACCGCTACCGATTCCGGCTGGAACACCAGACTGACGGCATGTTGGAACACCACCGAGTCAGCCCACGCGGCGAAACTGGCGGCGATCATTTCCTGTCCTTCAGGGAAGAACGACGGCTGGGCTTTTTCCTGCTCCAGTCGGCGGGCGATCAAGGACGTGTCGCAATAGATGTCGGCGCCGATCTGCAGCACCGGCGTCTTGCGGTAGCCGCCAGTCAGAGCGGTCAGATCCGGTTTCGGCATCACCGGCGAGATATGCACCGAGCGCCAGGACAAGCCTTTGAAACCCAGCAGCAGGCGGGCCTTTTCCGCGAATGGGGACGTCGGGTAGTGGTGCAGAATCAACTCGGACATACTCGGCTCCGCCGCTCAGATAGTGAGTTGGCAGCTTAACGCGCATTTGCTTAGCAGCCTACAGATCTGCCTGATGGGAACCCATCAGGCAGATTGATAAGACGCCACCAGGCATTCCTTGGCGCTCTTGCGCAGTTTTTTGATCAACCGTTCCTGGCGCAACGCATCGCTTTTGTCGCGACAAAGCTCGGTGTAGACCAACGCCATGGCCGGGCTGGAGAGGAAGAACCGTGCGCCCTTGCCGCTTTGATGCTTGGCGAAACGGCGGACGGGATCGTCGCTGATCCCGCAATACAACGAACCATTGGCCGCGCGCACGAGGTAGACGAACCAGGACTTGCTCACAGGCTCGACAACTTCGACAGATTTTTCGCTAAGGCTGGTCACTTTGGGATCAAGGTGTGTAGGAAACAGGCCGCGATCTTATCAGCGACCGGCCTGAAATGCCTTCAGTCCCTTCAGCGCCTGAGCACGAACAGCGTTGCGCACCAAAGGCGTCCACCCGAGTAACACGCCTTTGAACCCCAGAGCCTGACGCGACCAGCGCCACAGATCGAAGTGATCGTGGTGCTCGCAAATCTTGCCGTCACGAAACACGAAGCGCGCCTGGATATCGTTGACCACCACGTTGCCGGTCTGGCTGAACAGATAGGTCGCCACCCAGTGCGCGCCACCGCTACGCTCATCGGCACGGACGTTGTCGAAGGTCAGTGAGAAGTCCTTGGCGCGGGTGGTGAGCATGCGCCACATGTCGCCGGCATCGCGCCCGCGCAGCTCGCCGAAGGCCGGGTCGCTGAACACCACGTCGTCGGTGTAGCACGCAGCCATGGCCTCGGCATCGAGTCGCTGGAAGGCCTGGTAGAAGCGGGTGATCAACGCGGCGTGGGCTTCGCTCATGGGCAAACTCCGGAAAGTGGACAGATTGCCAGCACGATAATCTGCAACGCCGGGAAACACTATCGGCATTCGCACAGCGAATACCCGCAGTACACAAATCCAGTGTGGGAGCGGGCTTGCTCGCGAATGCAGTGGGTCAGCCAACATTGAGGGTGACTGATACACCGCATTCGCGAGCAAGCCCGCTCCCACCTTTTGAAATCAGTGGATTCAGATTTTTTCGCTTTGCACTTGCACGAACAGTGCACGCCCGGCACCCAGGCCGGCGAGGATCGCGCCACAGCCAATGATGCCGAAAATCCAGCCCACCGCATTCCAGCCGCCCGTCCAGTCATGCACCACGCCGACTGCGAACGGCCCCATCGAAGCCAGCGTGTAACCGAAGCCTTGAGCCATGCTCGACAAGTTTGCTGCGACATGGGCGTCACGCGAGCGCAGTACGATCAACGTCAGCGCCAGACTGAATGCACCGCCCTGCCCCAGACCCAGCAGAATCGCCCAGCCCCACAGGCCTTCGATCGGCGCATACAGGCAACCGAACAGACCGCCGAGGGTCAGCGCCATCACGACCACGATTGCCAGACGCTGATCCTTGCCGCGGGTCGCCAGCCACGGAGCGGCCAGCGAACTGGCGAGCTGGATGATCACTGAGCCGGAGAGCACCAGACCGGCCTGTGTCGGCGTCAGGCCACGGCCAATGAGGATCGATGGCAGCCAGCCGAACACGATATAGGCCAACGACGACTGCAAACCCATGTACAAGGTCACCTGCCACGCCAGCGGATCACGCAACAGACCGCGCACGCGGTAAGCAACGTTGTGCGCACCGTGCTTTTGCCCGACTTGCGGCAGCCAGAACACTGCGGCCAACAGCGCCGGGATTACCCAGAAGCCCAGGCCCAGCGCCCAGTTGTTGTCGAAGTGTTCGCTCAACGGCACGGTCGAACCCGCCGCCATTGCCGCGCCCAGGCACAGGGCCATGGTGTAGACGCCGGTCATGGTGCCGGCGTGTTTGGCGAAATCGCGCTTGACGATGCCCGGCAGCAGCACGCCGATAATGCCGATGCTCGCACCGCCCAGCACGCTGCCGGCGAACAGACCTATCTCACCGAAGTTGCTGCGCAGGATGATCCCGCCGGCGAGTGTCAGCAGGATGCCAAGCACCACCCGTTCGGCGCCGAAGCGCCGCGCCAGAATCGGCGCCAGCGGTGCGAACAAGCCCAGGCACAGCACTGGCAGAGTGGTCAGCAGACCGGCCTGCGCGGCAGACAAGCCTAGGCTTTTCGACACTTCGCTGAGCAGCGGCGCCATGCTCGACAGTGCCGGACGCAGGTTCAGCGCCACCAAAATCAATCCCAGCAGCAACAGCCACGGGCGCCGGACCAGCGGGTGACTTTGCTGCACTTGCTCGTCATCCGCCTCGGCATCGATCAGCAGCTCTTCAAGCTCTGCCGTGCGTTTCGGGGTTGTGGATAACTCACTGCGGGACATGGACTTCTCGGTTTCAAGGTTCATTGATCAACTGCCTCGATAAAGCTTTGGCCCGCTCCGGGTCACGTTGTTCGACGGCATCGAGCAACTCGATGTGCAAGTCGAACACTTCCTGGCGGCGCGGGACGATGTTCAGGGTCTGACGCAATTGCGCGCCGACGATGCTGGAGAAATAGCGATACAGCTCGCTGAGGGTCGGGTTGTGTGCGGCGTCGACCAGTCGGCGGTGGAACACCAGATCGCAGGCGATGTAGGTGTCGAGGTCGCCGTGGTAGTGGCTGCCGCTGGTGCCGAGTGCTTCACGCAAGGCGACCAGATCCTCATCCGTGCGGCGCAACGCCGCCAGGCCAATGGCCTCGACTTCAAGGATATGCCGGGTCTCGCGCGCCTGTTCCAGCGAGCAACGGGACAACGCCTTGAGCGTGTCCAGCGGATCAACCACCGCGCGCAGATAACTGCCGTCGCCCTGACGGATCTCGATCAACCCGGAAAACGCCAATACGCGCATGGCTTCGCGCACGGTGTTACGGCTGATGCCCAGCTCGGCGCACAGCTCGGGTTCGGTCGGCAATCGCTCGCCGACCTGCCAGGTGCCGCTGTTGATGCGCTGACGCAATTGATCCAAGGCCTGATCGACCAAGGACCGCTTAACAAGAGGAGAAATGTCTGACATAGGATTCGCCCTTTCATCCAATCATAGGATGAATTTTCCGACATGGTAGTCAGACCCGTGTAGGACGGCAACCACCTAGGGTGAATGGGAGGGAAATGGAGCGGAATTTTCGATTAGTCAAAATTACCCTTTAAGGGTAATTTCAGGGACAGGGTTTTGGTTTCTTATGGAGAAGAACACGCCCCATTACGACTTGGCGGTGATCAAGGCTGAGGTCCGGCGGCTTGGAAAAAAAGCCTTTACCAAGACCTCGGCAGATTCAGGCGAGTATCTCGGCTTTAGCATCAGCGAGATGCAAGAGATCGTTTTCGAATTGCAGAACAGGATGTTGTACAAATCGATGACCAGCTACGACGATCATCGGGTCTGGCAAGACGTGTATCACACCCATTCACAAGATCTGGAGATTTACATCAAGGTGACCTACCGCCCCGGTGGCGGCCCACCGGTAATCTCCTTCAAGGAGAAAAACCCATGAAAACCCAGCAATGTGTCAGCTGCGGTGCACGTGAGGGAATGAGACATTTTGCAGGGCGCGGCGAAACCCTGAGTGTCAAAGGCATGGAGCGCCGTGTAGATGATCTTTCTGGTTGGGAATGCCAGCAGTGCGGAGAGGTTGAGTGGGATCACGATACCGATAGCGCGGAACGTTATTGTGATGCAGGGGATGAGCTGGTTTTCGCTGCCAGGCAAATGATCGGCGCCGAGATGAAGCGTATTCGGCGCAAATTGCACCTTACGCAAAAAGAGACGGTGCAACTGCTGTCCGGTGGAGGGCATAACGCGTTCTCTCGCTACGAACGCGGCGAAATACTACCGCCCAAGGCGTTGATGCTGCTGATGCGACTATTGGATCGTTACCCGTACTTGCTGACCGATGCGAAAATTCTCGGTGAAGGTGCAGACTTGAGAGGCTTCAAGCACACCATCCACAAAGAACACGAAACCCTCACCGTATCCTGACCCCAAAAAAACAAACCCGGCACAAGGCCGGGTTCGTTTTACTCACAAACCATCAATGCAAAATCTGACTCAAGAACAACTTCGTCCGCTCATTCTGCGGATTGTCGAAGAAGTCATTCGGCGCCGCCTGCTCAACGATCTCCCCCTTGTCCATGAAGATCACGCGATTGGCCACGGTGCGGGCGAAGCCCATTTCGTGGGTCACGCAGAGCATGGTCATGCCGTCTTCGGCCAGGCCGATCATGGTGTCCAGAACCTCTTTCACCATCTCAGGGTCGAGTGCCGAGGTTGGTTCGTCGAACAGCATGATTTTCGGTTTCATGCACAGTGCGCGGGCGATCGCCACACGCTGCTGCTGGCCGCCGGACAGTTGCCCCGGGAATTTATGCGCCTGCTCCGGAATGCGTACGCGCTCCAGGTAATGCATGGCGATTTCCTCGGCCTTGCGCTTGGGCATCTTGCGCACCCACATCGGCGCCAGGGTACAGTTCTGCAAAATGGTCAGGTGCGGGAACAGGTTGAAGTGCTGGAACACCATGCCGACTTCACGACGGATCGCTTCGATCTGTTTGAGGTCATTGGTCAGTTCCACGCCATCCACAACGATGCGGCCCTGCTGGTGTTCTTCCAGACGATTGAGGCAACGGATGGTGGTCGACTTGCCGGAACCCGACGGGCCGCACAGGACGATACGCTCGCCCTGTTTTACGTTGAGGTTGATGTCTTTCAGCACGTGGAACTGGCCGTACCACTTGTTGACGCCCTGCATCTGAATGATGCCTTCAGGACCCACAGGCTTTTTGATTGCTTCGCTCATTTACAGAGAACTCCTAACGCTTGTGGCCAGTGTCGAGCTTGCGTTCCAGATGCATGGAATAGCGCGACATACCAAAACAGAAAATCCAGAACACCAGGGCGGCGAACACGTAGCCTTCGGTGGCCATGCCCAGCCATTTCGGATCGGCAGCGGCTTGCTTGACGCTGTTGAGCAGGTCAAAGAGGCCGATGATGATCACCAGACTGGTGTCCTTGAACAGCGCAATGAAGGTGTTGACGATGCCGGGGATCACCATCTTCAGGGCTTGCGGCAGAATCACCAGGCCCATCGAACGCCAATAACCGAGGCCCATCGCGGCAGCGGCTTCGTACTGTCCTTTGGGAATCGCTTGCAGACCGCCACGCACCACTTCGGCGACGTAGGCCGACTGGAACAGGATCACGCCGATCAGCGCCCGCAGCAGCTTGTCGAAGTTCATGCCTTCGGGCAGGAACAGCGGCAGCATCACCGAGGACATGAACAGCACCGTGATCAACGGCACGCCACGCCAGAACTCGATGAAGGTCACGCAGACCACACGAATCGCTGGCATGTTCGAACGTCGACCCAGCGCCAGCACGATGCCAAGCGGCAAGGCGCCAGCGATACCGACGGTGGCGATCACCAGAGTCAGCATCAAGCCGCCCCATTGGCTGGTCGCGACGGTTTGCAGGCCGAATACGCCGCCGTGCAGCAGGCACCAGGCGACAATCGGATAGATCACCAGAAAGCTCAACCCGTACACCGCTTTACGCGGGAAGCGCGAGATGAACAGTGGCGCCACGCCGATCACTGCCAGCCACACGGTCAGGTCCACGCGCCAGCGCAGGCCGGTCGGGTAATAGCCATACATGAACTGACCGAAGCGTTGCTGGATGAACACCCAGCAGGCGCCCTCCTTGGTGCAATCGGCCTGGGTGGTGCCGACCCAGTTGGCGTCGAGGATCGCCCACCCCAGAATCGGCGGAACGATCAGGTAGATCAGGTAGAACGCGAACAGCGTCAGCAGGGTGTTGAGCCAGCTGGAGAACATGTTCGCGCGCATCCATGCCACTACGCCGATGCTACTGCTCGGTGGGGGCATGTCGGGTTTGAAAGTATGAGTACTCATGCGCTTTTCCTTACCGCTCGATCAGCGCAATGCGCTTGTTGTACCAGTTCATCAGCAGGGAAATGCTGATACTGATCGCCAGGTACACGCTCATGGTGATCGCAATCACTTCGATCGCCTGACCGGTCTGGTTGAGCACGGTGCCGGCGAACAGCGAAACCATTTCCGGATAACCGATACCGGCGGCCAGCGAGGAGTTCTTCGCCAGGTTCAGGTATTGGCTGGTCAGCGGCGGGATGATCACCCGCAGCGCCTGGGGAATTATCACCTTGCGAAGGGTCGGGCCTTCACGCAAACCGAGCGAACGGGCCGCTTCGGTCTGGCCGTGGCTGACCGACTTGATCCCCGAACGCACGATCTCGGCGATGAACGCCGCGGTGTAAACGGTCAGGGCCAGGGTCAAGGCCAGCAGTTCCGGGATAAGCACCCAGCCGCCAACGAAGTTGAAGCCCTTGAGTTCGGGCATTTCCCAGTGCAGCGGAGCGCCGAAGATCAGCGCGCACAAACTCGGGATCACCAGCAGAATCGCCAGACCTACCCAGAACTTGTGGAACGGCTCACCGGTCGCTTCAAAGCGTTTGTTGGCCCAGCGGCACATCAGCACGATGCCGACGATGGCCACCACTACGCTGATCACGAACGCCCAGAAACCATCAGCTGCCAGCGCGGCCGGCATGTTCAGGCCACGGCTGCTGACAAAGAAAGTGTCGCCGAAGTTGTGGCTGTTCCGCGGTCCCGGCATGGTCAGGAACACCGCGAAGTACCAGAACAGGATTTGCAGCAGGGGCGGAATGTTGCGGAAGACTTCCACATACACGGTCGCCAGCTTGCTGATGATCCAGTTCGGCGATAGACGCGCGACACCAATGATGAAGCCCAGCAGAGTCGCCAGGATCACGCCGATGATGGTCACCAGCAATGTATTGAGCAGACCGATCACAAACACGCGGGCATAGCTGTCCGCTTCGGTGTAGTCGATCAGGGTTTGAGCGATGCCGAACCCGGCACTGCGCTCCAGAAAGCTGAAGCCGGAGGTGATGCCCCGGTGTTCAAGGTTGGTTTGTGTGTTATCGAACAGGAACCAGCCCAGGGAGACGACTGCCACGATGGTGACGATCTGAAATACCCAGGCGCGCACTCGCGGATCGCTGAGGCTGAGCCTCTGCTTTGGTGCGCCGATTGATTTTTGCATGAAGTGCCCCGGAAAAAATGGAACAAGAACATCACCCGGCGGTTGGCCCGCCGGGTGATAGAACCATTAGCGCACTGGTGGTGCGTACTGAATGCCGCCGTTGTTCCACAGGGCGTTCAGGCCACGGTCGATTTCCAGCGGAGTGTTCTTGCCGAGGTTTTTCTCGAACACTTCACCGTAGTTGCCGACCTGCTTGACGATCTGCACGACCCAGTCCTTCGGCAGTTTCAGGTCTTTGCCGTATTCACCGTCAGCACCGAGCATACGAGCGACGTCCGGATTCTTGGTGGACTTGGCTTCAGCTTCGACATTCTTCGAAGTGATGCCGGCCTCTTCAGCGTTGAGCATGGCGTAGCCAGTCCAGCGCACTACAGCCAGCCACTCGTCGTCGCCGTTACGCACGACCGGACCCAGTGGTTCCTTGGAAATGGTTTCCGGCAGAACCACGTAGTCTTTCGGCGAAGCCAGTTTGCTGCGCTGGGCGAACAGCTGGGATTTGTCGGAAGTCAGCACGTCGCAACGACCGGATTCCAGCGACTTGGCGCTTTCATCGGAGGTGTCGAAAGTGATTGGGGTGTATTTCAGACCGTTGCCGCGGAAGTAGTCGGAAACGTTGAGCTCGGTGGTAGTACCGGCCTGGATGCAGATGGTTGCGCCGTCCAGCTCTTTGGCACTCTTCACGCCCAGCTTGTTGTTTACCAGGAAGCCGATGCCGTCATAGTAGGTAATGAAGCCCGGGAATTTCAGGCCCATGCCCGCATCACGGGAGCTGGTCATGGTG
This sequence comes from Pseudomonas baetica, assembly GCF_002813455.1. Lineage (NCBI taxonomy): Bacteria > Pseudomonadati > Pseudomonadota > Gammaproteobacteria > Pseudomonadales > Pseudomonadaceae > Pseudomonas > Pseudomonas baetica. Next base: position 2,163,143 of record NZ_PHHE01000001.1, read on the forward strand.
GTGTTGCGCGACAGGATGTCGATCTCGCCGGACTGCAGCGCGGTGAAGCGCTCCTTGGCGTTCAACTGACTGAATTTGACCTTGGTTGCGTCGCCGAATACGGCAGCAGCTACTGCGCGGCAGAAATCAGCGTCGATGCCGAGGATCTTGCCGGTAGCGTCCGGAACCGAGAAGCCCGGCAGACCGTCGCTCACGCCACACTGCACGAAACCTTTCTTCTGCACGGCATCCAGGGTTGCACCCGCCTGAGCGAACCCGCTGACGCCGAGTACTGCTGCTGCAGTCACGATCGCCAGAGTGGATTTCAACATCTTCATTCAAACCTCCAGTTTTGCTCTTGTTGTGTCGGAGCTTGAGTCCAGTCGCACCCTTTTGAGGCGGTGTTGACCCTAGTTGGCTTTTTATTGGGTCAACCGACGTAAAGACCTTCGCTATGAGTGTTTCAGGAGAAAATCCACATCATGGACAACTCACTTCTCACCAATTGGCCGAACGGGCTGTAGCCCTTTCATATTCGCTAAGCCCATGGCGGCCATTGGCGAACATCCATTACCGGATTCTTTGCATCCCATCGTCAGGCGTTCACTGATAGTGTTACCGCCAGGCGCGAGATCGATTGCACGACTACCTCATAGCAAAGCCCGTACCACACAGGGCACTGATGCGATTGAGCGACAGGTCAATAGCAAAACTTGTAGCCTTGCGACATCTTCTTAACGGATCAACCGGGCGCGCACGCAAATCACGCACTCATTGAGAGCGCCCGCACATAATTGGAGCAGCCATGACTGAGCCCTTGATTCTTCAGCCTGTTAAGCCCGCAGACGCTTGCGTGATCTGGCTGCACGGCCTCGGCGCCGACCGCTACGACTTCCTGCCAGTGGCCGAAGCCTTGCAGGAAAACCTGCTGTCGACGCGCTTCGTGCTGCCTCAGGCACCGACACGTCCGGTCACCATTAATGGCGGATATGCCATGCCGAGCTGGTACGACATCAAAGCCATGAGCCCGGCGCGAGCGATCGACCGGGATGAACTGGAAGTGTCCGCCGGGCACGTCATCGAATTGATCGAGAACCAGCGCGCCAGCGGAATAGACGCCTCGCGGATTTTCCTCGCCGGTTTTTCCCAGGGTGGCGCCGTGGCCTTGCACACCGCTTTTCTGAAATGGCAGGGGCCGTTGGGTGGCGTCCTGGCATTGTCGACGTATGCGCCGACGTTCAGCGATGAACTGGAGTTATCCGCCAGCCAGCAGCGCATTCCGGTGCTGTCGCTGCACGGTCAGTTCGATAACGTCGTGCAGAACTCGATGGGCCGCAGCGCCTACGAGTACTTAAAGAAGCATGGTGTCACCGTGACATGGCAGGAATACCCAATGGAGCACGAAGTGTTACCCGAAGAAATTCGCGACATCGGCGTGTGGTTGAGCGAGCGATTGCGCTGATTCATCAGTCACAAACCGCCCTTTGATCCCTCCCACTACGCCGCGCCCGATTCTTGCATTACACTGGCCGGCGTACATTCCTTAACCAATTGATGAGATGACCGTGCTCAAAGCACTCAAGAAGATGTTCGGTAAAAGCGAGGCTGAGCAGCTCGCGCCAGTTCCCAGTGCGCCGTCGCACGCCCCCGGTCATCGCAGCGATGCCCGCCAGGCCGACCGCCCCGCTACCGTAGCGGCACCGAAACAAGACTCACAACCGGCCGCCGTCGCCACTTCAGTAGCAGCGCCTGTTGCAGACAGCGTCAGCAGCGAAGCGCCGAAACCGGCCAGACCGCGGCGCGAACCGAAGCCCAAGGCTGCGGTTATCCCGTGGAAACTCGAAGACTTCGTCGTCGAGCCGCAGGAAGGCAAAACCCGCTTTCACGATTTCAAACTGTCCCCGGAACTGATGCACGCCATCCAGGACCTGGGCTTCCCGTATTGCACGCCGATCCAGGCGCAGGTGCTGGGCTTCACCCTCGCCGGCAAAGACGCCATCGGCCGCGCGCAGACCGGTACCGGCAAGACCGCCGCGTTCCTGATCTCGATCATCACCCAACTGCTGCAAACGCCGCCGCCGAAAGAACGCTACATGGGCGAACCCCGTGCACTGATCATCGCGCCGACCCGTGAGCTGGTGGTGCAGATTGCAAAAGACGCCGCTGACCTGACCAAGTACACCGGCCTCAATGTGATGACGTTTGTCGGCGGCATGGACTTCGACAAGCAGCTCAAGCACCTCGAAGCGCGCCATTGCGACATTCTTGTGGCAACGCCGGGCCGTCTGCTCGACTTCAACCAGCGCGGCGACGTGCACCTGGACATGGTCGAAGTGATGGTGCTGGACGAAGCCGACCGTATGCTCGACATGGGTTTCATCCCGCAGGTTCGGCAGATCATTCGCCAGACCCCGCCGAAAAGCGAACGTCAGACGCTGCTGTTCTCCGCGACTTTCACCGAAGACGTGATGAATCTCGCCAAGCAGTGGACCACCGACCCGTCGATCGTCGAGATCGAATCGCAAAACGTGGCCAACGAAAACGTCGAGCAGCACATCTATGCCGTGGCCGGTGCCGACAAGTACAAACTGCTCTTCAACCTGGTCAACGATAACGGCTGGGAGCGGGTGATCGTGTTTGCCAACCGCAAGGACGAAGTACGCCGCATCGAAGAACGCCTGGTGCGTGACGGCATCAACGCTGCGCAACTGTCCGGCGACGTGCCGCAGCACAAACGCATCAAAACCCTGGAAGGCTTTCGCGAAGGCAAGATTCGCGTATTGGTCGCCACCGATGTCGCCGGTCGCGGCATCCACATCGACGGCATCAGCCACGTGATCAACTTCACCTTGCCGGAAGTCCCGGACGACTACGTGCACCGCATCGGCCGTACCGGTCGCGCTGGCGCCGACGGTGTGTCGATCAGCTTCGCCGGCGAGGACGACTCCTACCAGTTGCCGTCCATCGAAGAGAAGCTCGGTCGCAAGATCAGCTGTGAAACGCCGCCAACGCATCTGCTGCGGGCGGTTGAGCGTAAGCGTGCGCAGTAAGCGACGCAAATAAAGAGAAGCGCAGCCGGCAACGGACTGCGCTTTTTTTTTGCCCGGCATTTCATCAGGTCTTGCGAGAAAGAACTAAAAGTCCATAATGGACAAATTAGTTTAGATGCACAGTCCGGAGTCCGCCATGTCCAGTACGCCCTACGTGATCGACCAAGCCAAAGCCCATGAGCTGCTGGCACGCATCGACGTGCCGCAGATTCTGCGCAAGCTGTTTAGCGATCTCGCCGCCGGTCACGCCGTGCAGCCGGCGCAGCAACTGGTGGAATTCCCGCAGGGCGCCGGTGACTTCATCAATTACTTGGGTGTGTTGGCCGAAGATGGCGTGTATGGGGTGAAGACTTCGCCGTACATCGTTCGCGAGCAGGGCCCGTTGGTCACCGCGTGGACGTTGCTGATGTCGATGCAGACCGGCCAGCCGCTGCTGCTCTGCGATGCAGGCGAACTGACTACGGCGCGCACGGCAGCGACCACGGCGGTGGCCGTCGACGCCCTCGCCCCGCTGGATACGCGGCGGCTGGCGATTATCGGCAGCGGCAAAGTTGCGCAGGCGCATCTGCATTACGTGAAGTCGCTGCGCGATTGGCAAAGCATCAGAGTGTATTCGCCGAGCCTGCAGGAGGATCCTGAAACTCAGGCGCGGCTCAAAGCCCTTGCTCCCGAACTGACGATTGCCACAAGCCGTGAAGCCGCCCTCGTGGAGGCCGACGTGATCATGCTCTGCACCTCCTCCGCAGTCCCGGTGCTCGACCCGGCAACATTGAGTAAACCCGCGCTGATCACCTCGATCAGCACCAACGCCCCTCGCGCCCATGAAGTACCGCCGCAGAGCTTGGGCGACATGCAGGTGTTCTGCGACTACCGTCTGACCACGCCGGGGTCGGCGGGCGAGATGCTGATTGCCGTTGAACAGCATGGCTGGAGCAAGGATTCGATTGTGGGTGACCTCGCCGATCTGCTCAGCGAAAAAGTGCAACGGCCCGGCTACGACCGTCACGTGTTTTTCCGCTCAATCGGCCTGGGTCTGGAAGACATCGCCCTGGCCAATGCGGTTTATCACTTAAGTAACTGACACCACAAATCCCCTGTGGGAGCGAGCCTGCTCGCGAATGCGGTCTGACCCTCACTGAAAATGTCGACTGATACACCGCCTTCGCGAGCAAGCCCGCTCCCACAGGGAGATCAGCGGACGCCTCGATAATGCATACACACTGGAGAACTTCATGAGCCAGGCAGATTTCATCATCATCGGCGGCGGGATCGCCGGCGCTTCCACCGGTTTCTGGCTGTCGCCGCACGCCAAAGTGATTGTGCTCGAACGTGAATCGCACCCGGCCTATCACTCCACCGGACGCTCCGCCGCACTGTTCACCGCCGCTTACGGCACACCGCAAGTGCGCGCGCTGACCCAGGCTAGTCGGGAGTTCTTCGACAATCCACCGCCCGACTTCTGCGAACACCCTTTGCTGACCCCGCGCGGTGAAATGACCGTGGACTTCACTGGCGACGCCGCCGAACTGAATAACCAGTACTTCAGCGCCAAAGCCACAGTGCCACAGATGCAACTGCTCAGTGCCGATGAAGCCTGCGCGCGGTTGCCGATCCTGCGTCGGGAAAAGGTCCACGGCGCGATTTACGATCCCACCGCCTGCGACATCGACACCGACGCCCTGCATCAGGGTTACCTGCGCGGCATTCGCCGCAATAAAGGCGAAGTGCATACCGATTGCCACGTGTTAAGCCTTGATCGCGACGCCAACGGTATCTGGCAGGTGCAGACCAATGGCCAGACCTTCAGCGCTCCGGTGATCATCAACGCCGCCGGCGCCTGGGCCGACAAGGTCGGTGAAATGGCCGGCGCCCGATCGCTGGGCCTGCAACCGAAACGCCGTGCCGCGTTCATTTTCGCCGGCCCCGAAGGCGTGGACATTCACCGCTGGCCAATGCTGGTCAGCCTCGACGAATCGTTCTACATGAAGCCCGACGCCGGGATGTTCCTCGGCTCACCGGCCAATGCCGACCCGGTCGAACCCCACGACGTACAACCAGAAGAACTGGACATCGCCATGGGCATCTACCAGATCGAGGAAGCCACGACCCTGACCATCCGCCGTCCGACCCGCACCTGGGCCGGCCTGCGCAGTTTCGTGGCTGATGGCGACTTGCTCAGCGGGTTCGATCCGCAGGTGTCCGGGTTGTTCTGGGTCGCGGCGCAGGGCGGCTACGGCATCCAGACCTCACCGGCGATGGGCCAGGCCAGTGCGGCGCTGGTGCGCGGTCTGCCGCTGCCCGAACCACTGCGCGAGTTCGGCCTGGACAGCAACATGCTCTCCCCTGCCCGCCTCATCTGATCCGTCGTCGGGATGACGCGTCCAACCGATTGCGGCACACTCGCAGCGCCCCCTGTTCACGGGGGCGCTGACGCTGCCTGGAGCTCCACTGTCATGACCGCCCCCGAACTCGACCCGGCACTGGATAACTTCCGTGCCATCGCCGATGCCATCGCCACGCTGTTTTTCCCCCACGCCGAAGTGGTGCTGCATGACTTGCGCACACAGAGGGTCGATTACATCGCCAACAATCTGTCCAAACGCGAAATCGGTGACGAGTCGTCGCTGGAAGACATGCTCAGCGAAGACGTGAGTGAGCGAAACATCGGCCCGTATGAAAAGCTCAACTGGGACGGCCAGAAGATCCGCAGCCTGAGCACCGTGCTGCGCGACCACGAAGACCTGCCGCTGGCCGTTTTGTGCATCAATCTGAATATTTCGCTGTTCGAGAATGCCAAGGCAGCGCTGGATCTTTTCCTCTCACCGAGCAAACTGATTCCGCAGCCGGACTCGCTGTTTCGCGATGACTGGCAAGAGCGAATCAACACCTTCCTCCATGCCTGGCTACGCGAGCGACAGCTGAGCCTGAATCTGCTGACCCGCGATCACAAAAGGGAACTGGTGCTGGCGCTGCACGCCGAAGGCGCGTTCAAGGGCAAGAGCGCCTCGAACTATGTGGCCAACGTGCTGAACATGGGGCGGGCGACGGTGTACAAGCATTTGAAGGAATTGAAGGGCTGAAGATCTGCAGTGATTGATCTGGCCCCATCGCTGGCAAGCCAGCTCCCACAGGGATTTTGATGTACACAAAATATGTGTACGACTCGATCACTGTGGGAGGGGGCTTGCTCCCGAAGACGAACGATCAGTCGCCGTAGATATCGGACTTGAAGTACTTCTCGGAAATCTTCAGATACTCGCCACTCGCGCGAATCCCGTCGATCGCGGTGTTCAACTCGCTGACCAATTCTGTATTGCCCTTGCGCACCGCAATCCCCGCGCCCTCACCCACGTACTTCGGATCCTTCAACTCAGGCCCGACAAACGCATAGCCCTTGCCACGCGGCATTGTGAGGAAGTCATTCAGCGGAATGGTGTCGGCAAAAATGGCATCAAGCCGCCCGGCTGCCAGGTCCATGTAGATTTCTTCGTTGTTGCTGTAGCGCTTGACGTTGATGCCCTTGGGCTCGAACACCTCAGTGGCATAGCGGTCGGTGGTGGTCGCGCGCTGCACGCCGACGTTCTTGCCCTTGAGGCTGGCGTACTGATCATCGACTGTGGCGCCTTCCTTCATTACCAGCCGCGACGAAGTGAAGTAGTACTTGTGGGTGAAATCCACCGACTTCTTGCGGTCTTCGTTGATCGTCATGGACGACAGGGCCATGTCGATTTTCTTCACCTTCAGCGATGGAATCAGACCGTCGAATTCGCCTTCGACCCACACGCATTTGACCTTCATCTGCGCGCACAGGGCGTTGCCGATGTCGTAGTCGAAACCGACGATCTCGCCTTTGTCGGTCTTCGAGGCGAAGGGCGGGTAAGCGGCTTCGATGCCGATGCGCAAGGTTTTCTCGGCGGCGAACACGCTGGTGGAGGCCAACAGGCTGAGGGCCAGACCGGTGATGAGGGGGAGTTTCTTCATGTTCGTTCTCTCGCGGGTTGTTGTTGGTTTGGCAAGAAAGAGCTGAAACGGAGGGAAATGCTTTTTGTACTTATAAATCCATATTGGACTTATATGTATAGACAGTCAATCGGGCAAAGAGATAGGTTTTTGGTGTTGCAGATGGCCTCTTCGCGAGCAAGCCCGCTCCCACACGGGATTTGTGAACGACACAGATCCAATGTGGGAGCGGGCTTGCTCGCGAAGGCTGACTAAAGGGCGCTACAGGGCCTACTTTTTCCAGCGATCCGCAGCAGCATGATCACTGTCACGCCCTTCAACCCAACGCGGGCCGTCGCTGGTGTTTTCTTTCTTCCAGAACGGTGCACGGGTTTTCAGGTAATCCATGACAAAGGCGCAGGCATCGAACGCAGCCTGGCGATGGGCACTGGCGGCACCGACGAAGACAATCGGCTCGCCCGGTTCCAGTGCGCCGATGCGGTGCAGCACTTCCAGCTTCAGTAACGGCCAGCGCTGTTCGGCTTCCACGGCAATTTTGCCAAGGGCTTTTTCGGTCATGCCTGGATAGTGTTCAAGGAACATCCCCGCCACATCCAGCCCATCGTTGAAGTCACGCACGTAGCCGACAAAACTCACCACCGCACCCACGCCAACATTGGCCGCATGCATCGCGTTGACTTCAGCCCCCGGATCGAATGGCGTGGCCTGCACACGAATCGCCATGGCTCAGCCTCCGGTCACGGTGGGGAAAAACGCCACCTCGTCGCCATCGACCACCGGTTCGCCGAGCTGGCACAAGTCTTCGTTGCGCGCGCACATCAAGTTCTGCTCGCTCAACACCTCGGCGCCGTCACGTTGCGCGAGCAGTGCGCGCACGTCATCGACGGTGGCGAAATCACCTTCAACCTTTACCGAATCCACGCCCAGCGCTTCACGGTAACGGGCGAAAAACTTCACGGTTACGTTCATGGCTGCTCCGCCTGAAAATGCCCGCTCTTGCCACCGACCTTCTCCAGCAAACGCACGCTTTCGATGGTCATGCCGCGATCCACGGCTTTGCACATGTCATAGATGGTCAGCGCGGCGACGCTGGCAGCGGTCAGGGCTTCCATCTCGACCCCGGTCTGCCCGGAGAGCTTGCAACGGGCGACGATGCGTACGGCGTCTTCGCCTTCAGCGCTGAGTTCGACTTTGACGCCGGTGAGCATCAGCGGATGGCACAGGGGAATCAGATCGCTGGTTTTCTTCGCCGCCTGAATGCCGGCAATGCGCGCCACGGCAAACACGTCGCCTTTCGGATGGCCGCCGCTGACGATCATCTGCAGGGTTTCGGGGAGCATGCGCACCAGCGCTTGGGCCGTCGCCTCACGGAACGTCACGGCTTTTTCGGTGACGTCGACCATGTTGGCGCGACCTTGGGAATCGAGATGAGTCAGCACGGGATTACTCCTGATCAGGAGCGTGGATTGTAAACCTGTGGGTCAAATTTCCGCACGCACGAATATCCGAACACTGAAGAACCTTGTGGGAGCGAGCCTGCTCGCGAATGCGATGCATCAGGCAACATCGATGCTGACTGACACACCGCATTCGCGAGCAGGCTCGCTCCCACATTGGCTATTGTGTTCAGGCATAAAAACCGGGCGGCTGTTGGGCCGCCCGGTTCTGTTGGAAGGATTACAGATGCGATTCGGCGTATTCGGCCAGAATCGAGCGAGGCACCCCTTGCAGGGTGATGTGCACACCGTTGGGGAAATCCTTGAAGCGTTCGGTCAGGTAGGTCAGCCCGGAGCTGGTCGCGGACAGGTAAGGGGTGTCGATCTGCGCCAGGTTGCCCAGGCACACCACTTTGGAACCGGCGCCGGCCCGGGTGATGATGGTTTTCATCTGGTGCGGCGTAAGGTTCTGGCATTCGTCGATCAGGATCAGGCTCTGCTGGAAGCTGCGACCGCGAATGTAGTTGAGCGATTTGAACTGCAACGGCACTTTGCTGAGGATGTAGTCAACGCTGCCATGGGTGTTTTCGTCATCCATGTGCAAGGCTTCGAGGTTGTCGGTGATGGCGCCTAGCCAAGGCTCCATTTTTTCCGCTTCGGTGCCCGGCAGGAAGCCGATCTCCTGGTCCAGACCCTGCACGCTGCGGGTGGCGATAATGCGGCGATAACGCTTGCTGACCATGGTCTGCTCGATCGCAGCGGCCAGCGCCAGAATGGTTTTACCGGAACCGGCCGCGCCGGACAGGTTGACCAGATGAATGTCAGGATCCAGCAACGCATACAGCGCCAGGCTCTGATAGATGTCGCGCGGCTTGAGGCCCCACGCTTCCTGGTGCAGCAGCGGTTCCTGATGCAGGTCGAGGATCAGCAGCTTGTCTTCCTGGATTTCCTTGATCCAGCCGACAAAGCCCTGCTCATCGATAATGAACTCGTTGATATGCACCGCCGGCAGGTTGTCGATCAGTTGCACCTGATGCCAGGTGCGGCCGTGATCCTGGCGGGTTTCGACCTTGCTCACGCGGTCCCAGAAAGAGCCGGTCATGTTGTGATAGCCGTTGGGCAGCAAGGACACGTCGTCGACCAGTTGGTCGGTGCTGTAGTCCTCGGCGGCGATCCCGCAGGCGCGCGCCTTGAGGCGCATGTTGATGTCTTTGGTGACCAGCACCACAGGTTTTTGTGGGTCGCGAGTGTGCAGGTCGATCAACTGGTTGATGATTTTGTTGTCGTTCAGGTGCTCGGGCAGAATCAGGTTCGACTCGGCCTTTTTGCTCATCAGAATTGACAGCAAGCCCTTTGGCCCGCTCTTGCCGCGCTGGATCGGCACACCCAGTTCGACGTCCTCGGGGGAGGCGTCACCCAGGGTCTTGTCGATCAGCCGGATCGCCTGACGGCATTCGGCAGCAACGCTGTGATGTCCGCTCTTGAGCTTGTCCAGCTCCTCAAGCACGGTCATCGGGATCGCGACGTGGTGTTCTTCGAAGTTAAGCAGGGCGTTTGGATCGTGAATCAATACGTTGGTATCGAGTACATAAAGGATTGGCTGGCTGGAAGAAGGGCTACGTCCGTGATCATCCATACTCGGTCACCTTTGTGGGAGCCATTCGACGCAATACCTTGACAGTGCTGCGCCTCGAAGTGACTGCCGAATTCACCTGTGAGGGCTCAGGTGAACTGCACACAAAATGGGTCTTGGAAGACGCCACCTGTGTTGCAGGTTTCGGCGGTCTGTCTTCGTAATACTCCAAAACCCATGACATAAAAAAGCACTTTGACGGTTTTTTTAAGTTTATTTTGCAAAGTGACGAAAAGCCCTTGGCGGACTCCTTCGACACCGTTAGAGTCGGAAGTCCACCTGCATCGATTCCCTCAAAAAAATTGCCCCAAGCCCAATGTTTACGGGCTTTCTTCGTTTCTCAGCGAAACGCATCCTGACAGTCTTCCCAGCCGATCCCGCTTTGCGCGGTCTGCGTGATCAGCCACGGCATCGCGGTCTTCACCGCGTCCTGTTTCAGGTTGAAATTGATCACCCCGTGGCGCCACAACAGCATCAGGGTCAGCACCCGCTGCGCGCTCTGTGGGCCCTTGAGCTTACCCGCGCCATCCTGGGCATCAATGTCCCACAGCGCCACTTGCAGACCCTGGCTGTTGAAGAAGCCTTGCGCGTCGCTGCGGCGCTGCCCATCTGGCGGACGGAACAGCGGCACATAGTTTTCCGGCAGTTTGTTTCTCACCAGATCAGCGCTGCGCCGCACCGAGTCCTGCCAGTCCTGCCAATGGCTGTGGGAACGGAACTCCCAGCCCTGCACGCCGACGCACTGTTTGGAGAACCCGGCTTGCAGGCTACTGACCGAACGATCGGCCAGCCGCGCCTGAATATCCTTGCCCAATACGAAGAACGTACCGCTCAGGTTAGATTTGCGCAGGTACTCGGTGAGCCAGTCAGTGTTGTCCGGTTGCACATTGGCGGCGCTGTCGAAGCTCAGCAGGAACAGCCGGTCATGCATCTCCTCGCCGTTGCGCTCGTAGTCGCCAAAACGATCGAATTCGTTGCTGGTCTGAGGCGACAGCGCAGCCTTGCGCATCAACTCGTCCAGATAGAGCAAATGGAAGATCCGGCTTGGCTCGGCCCACTTGGTGTAATAGCTGTCATCGCTGACCACGAACTTGGCGGCTTGCTCGCGCAGAGTCGGCAAGTCTTCAACGAGGAAGCAGAACGAGGCGTCCTGATCGCAGCTTTGCTGGGCGAAGTTGTAGTTGGCCAACAGCCGCTGCCAGAGGCGCTGACGCAGACTGTTAACCGCATCGATATTGACCGTGCGCAGGCCCAGACGCTGGGCCAGTGCCGCCTCGTCCATAGACTCGGTACCGAGCAGGCCACGGGCGAACATGAGAATTTCCGCCCGGGACGCAACGTCGAACAGGGTCGGGCTGGTCAGTTGCTCCGGCCAGGTGCTGCGATCCAGCGTCGCCACATCGCCCGGCGCCGCGACGGCACCGAAGCTCAACAGCCACGCGGTGAATAAAAGAACAATGCGCAATGGGGTGTCTCCGTAACAAAACCCGGGCGGCACTATAGCTGATCCCACTCGGTTCCCTCAGCAACACCGATCCCGATGTGGGAGCGGGCTTGCTCGCGAATGCGGTGCGTCATCCAACAGATGGGCAGGCTGATACGGCCCCTTCGGGAGCAAGCCCGCTCCCACAAGGGGATTGTGGCAGGCCGTCGATCACCTATCACGCTCATAGCTGGAGTCATCAAGGACAACCCCCTAGAATCGCCCCCACGATTAAAGGAGACGACTTCATGCTGATGGTGATTTCCCCCGCCAAGACCCTCGATTACGACACGCCGCCGGCGACCCAGCGCTTCACCCAGCCGCAGTACCTCGACCATTCTCAGGAGCTGATCCAGCAATTGCGCGAGTTGTCGCCAGCGCAAATCAGCGAGTTAATGCACGTCTCCGACAAGATCGGCGGGCTCAACGCCGCGCGTTTTGGCAGCTGGACCCCGGCGTTCACGCCGGAAAACGCCAAGCAGGCCCTGCTCGCGTTCAAGGGCGACGTCTACACCGGACTCGATGCTCAGTCCTTCAGCGAAGCCGATTTCGATTACGCGCAAAAACACCTGCGCATGCTCTCCGGCCTGTATGGCCTGTTGCGTCCACTGGACCTGATGCAACCGTATCGTCTGGAAATGGGCACCAAACTGGCCAACGCTCGCGGCAAGGACTTGTATGCCTTCTGGGGCACGCGCATCAGCGAGTGGCTGAACGAAGCCCTGGCCGATCAGGGTGACGACGTGCTGCTCAACCTGGCGTCCAACGAGTACTTCTCCGCCGTCAAACGCACTGCCCTGAACGCGCGGATCATCAATGCCGACTTCAAGGATCTGAAGAATGGTCAGTACAAGATCATCAGCTTCTACGCGAAGAAAGCCCGTGGCCTGATGAGCCGCTTCGTGATCCAGGAAAGAATCAACGATCCAGCCCAGCTCAAGCAATTCGATGTGCAGGGTTATCGCTACAGCGCCGAGCAATCGAAACCGGACAATCTGGTATTTTTGCGCGACCACGCCCCCGAATAAAGCATGCCCATTGCACGACTCTTTCTATAAGGAGTCGTGCAGCTCGCACGATGTCAAAAATCCCCCGCCTGTTTTCGCCATTTTTATGGCGCCAAAATAATACCCCCATCTTTTCTAATATTAGTTTCACTCGACACTGATCATTTTTTTCAGTAGTGGCACCTAAATTTTTTCACCGTAGTGGCACAAAACTATCTAATGTGATTATTCGCCTGTTATTAAAGGTCGAAAACGAAAGTGCTATCAAATTGAGACCAGTGCCATCTACGACAATATTTCAAGAAATTTCAGATTTCGCGATGAGCGGGCAGGAACTTCGTCCAAATGCATAGCTCATACCACCGGTAACGATTCTCGCCGAGTTTGTACGAGATAACTTACGTTAGGCAGATAGCCATGTAACCAAGTTGTCACAGCAACTTGCCTAGATGACTAACCAGTCTGAAAACAACTAGATGGACAGGAGATAGGCACTATTTATATCCCCTGCAAGGCCATGGCCGCGCCCCCACAAACGTGCTCGCCTGAGCACCCAACCGCTTGATCTAAAAGGCCAAAGTCTGACATCAAGCGCGTAAGAACGACTGCGCCAAGATCTTCAAACATGAAGATTGGCTGCAAAACAGGGCAAGTCATAACAACAAGGCCTGGTTGCGCACATCTTGAGTGCACTTATTTAGACACTCGGAACTTAGTATGCCTGCACACGGCATTGTGGCGCCTGCATGCCGCACTTTCGAGTGCACTAGTGAACGCTGAACACCATTAACTCCGGCCCTTTAACGGCCTGATATATACAGAGGTAATTGCGATGCGCATCAGCATATTTGGTTTGGGTTACGTTGGCGCAGTATGTGCCGGTTGCCTGTCTGCACGCGGCCATGACGTGGTTGGCGTCGATGTTGCCAAAGACAAGATCGACATGATCAACGCTGGCAAATCCCCCATTGTTGAACCGGGTCTGGGCGAACTTCTGCAACAGGGTATTCAGACCGGTCGTCTACGTGGCACGACCAACTTCGCCGAGGCGATTCGTGACACCGACCTGTCGATGATCTGCGTCGGCACGCCGAGCAAGAAGAACGGCGACCTGGAACTGAACTACATCGAAGCGGTATGCCGTGAGATCGGTTTTGTCCTGCGTGAAAAATCCACCCGCCACACCATCGTCGTGCGCAGCACCGTGCTGCCGGGCACCGTCGCCAATGTGGTCATCCCGATCCTCGAAGATTGCTCCGGCAAGAAGGCTGGCGTTGATTTCGGCGTCGCGGTCAACCCAGAGTTCCTGCGTGAATCCACCGCCATCGCCGACTACGACCTGCCACCGATGACCGTCATCGGCGAGTTCGACAAGGCTTCGGGTGACGTTCTGCAATCGCTGTACGAAGAACTCGATGCGCCGATCATCCGCAAGGACATCGCTGTCGCCGAGATGATCAAGTACACCTGCAACGTCTGGCACGCGACCAAAGTGACCTTCGCCAACGAGATCGGCAACATCGCCAAAGCCGTCGGCGTCGATGGCCGTGAAGTGATGGAAGTGGTCTGCCAGGACAAGACCCTCAACCTGTCCCAGTACTACATGCGTCCGGGCTTCGCGTTCGGCGGCTCGTGCCTGCCAAAAGACGTGCGCGCGCTGACCTACCGTGCAGGTTCTCTGGACGTCGAAGCGCCGCTGCTCAACTCGCTGATGCGCAGCAACGAATCGCAAGTGCAGAACGCTTTCGACATCGTTGAAAGCCACGACAAACGCAAAGTCGCCCTGCTTGGTCTGAGTTTCAAGGCCGGCACCGACGACCTGCGCGAGAGCCCGCTGGTAGAGCTGGCCGAAATGCTGATCGGCAAGGGTTACGACCTGAGCATCTACGACAGCAACGTCGAGTACGCCCGTGTTCACGGCGCGAACAAGGACTACATCGAGTCGAAAATCCCGCACGTATCGTCCCTGCTCAACGCGGACTTCGATTCGGTGATCGACAACTGCGACGTGATCATCCTCGGCAACCGCGACGAGAAATTCCGCGCGCTGGCTCAGCAAGCACCGCACGGCAAACAGGTCATCGACCTGGTCGGCTTCATGGCCAAAGCCACCGACGCTGGCACCCGTACCGAAGGCATCTGCTGGTAAAGCAGCCCTGTAGGAGCTGTCGAGTGAAACGAGGCTGCGATCTTTTCGGGAACACCAAAATCCCAAGCGAAAGATCAAAAGATCGCAGCCTTCGGCAGCTCCTACATGTCCTTGCAAGTTTTTGTAAGCCTGCCTTAACCCCATCGGGCCCGGCCCGAGATAGAGACGGATGCAGATTATGCACAGGCTAAAGCACGGCCTACTTCAGGCCGCCGGTTGGCTGTTTTACCTAAGTTTGTTGATGGGCCTGGCCTTGATGCTGCCCACGTCCACATTCGACTCCGAGTCGAAGGACTTCATTTTCCTGATTGGCGCCGTGGGTATCTGGCGCTACTCGATGGGTGCAACGCACTTTGTGCGAGGCATGATTTTTCTCTACATCGTCTACCCGCATCTGCGCCGTAAAGTGCGCAAGCTGGGTAAGGCGGCGGATCCGTCGCATGTGTTTCTGATGGTCACCAGTTTCCGTATCGACGCGCTGACCACGGCGCAGGTCTACAGCTCGGTGATCCGCGAAGCCATCGACTGCGAACTGCCGACCACCGTGGTCTGCTCGATCGTCGAAATGTCCGATGAGCTGCTGGTCAAGGCACTGTGGGCACGGATGAATCCGCCGGAACGCGTGAAGCTCGACTTCGTGCGCATTCCCGGCACCGGCAAACGTGATGGCCTGGCCTACGGTTTCCGCGCGATCTCCCGTCACCTGCCGGATGACCGCGCCGTGGTCGCCGTGATCGATGGCGACACCGTGCTCGGCGAAGGCACCGTGCGCAAAACCGTGCCGTGGTTCCAGTTGTTCGGCAACGTCGGCGGCCTGACCACCAACGAGTTCTGCGAAGTACGCGGCGGCTACATCATGAGCGAATGGCACAAGCTGCGTTTCGCCCAGCGTCACATCAACATGTGCTCGATGGCCCTGTCCAAGCGTGTGCTGACCATGACCGGGCGCATGTCGGTGTTCCGTGCCACCGTGGTCACCAACCCGGAGTTCATCGCCGACGTTGAAAGCGACTCGCTGCAACACTGGCGTCTGGGCCGTTTCAAGTTTTTGACCGGCGACGACAAGTCGAGCTGGTTCAGCCTGATGCGTCTGGGTTACGACACCTTTTACGTGCCTGACGCGGCGATCAACACCGTTGAACACCCGCCGGAAAAGAGCTTCATCAAGGCCAGTCGCAAACTGATGTTCCGCTGGTACGGCAACAACCTGCGACAGAACTCCCGCGCCTTGGGCCTGGGTGTGAAACGCCTCGGCGCCTTCACCTCGGTGGTGCTGTTCGACCAGCGCGTGTCGATGTGGACGTCGCTGCTCGGCCTGACCGTGGCGCTCATCGCCAGCTTCAAGTACGGCACCGCGTTCATCCTGGTGTACCTGCTGTGGATCGGCATCACCCGCCTGATCCTGACCTTGCTGTTGTCCTGCTCAGGTCACCGCATCGGCCCGGCTTACCCAGCGATTCTGTATTACAACCAGATCGTCGGTGCGCTGGTGAAGATCTACGTGTTCTTCCGCCTCGACCAACAATCCTGGACTCGCCAGCCCACTTCCCTGACCCGTGATCTCGCCAGCTTTCAACGTTGGTTCAACACCTGGTCGTCTCGGACCATGACCTTCTCCGCCGGCAGCATTTTCGTCGCCGTGCTGCTGATGATGGTCTGACCGCCCCCTTATTGAATTAACAAGGAAATCGCCCCTATGAATACCGCCGTCAACGCCAACGTAGTGCATGAATCCGAAGCCCAGCGCCAACACGCCCGCGTGAAAATCCCGGCCAAACTGCGCTTCTTCGGTCCCGACCGGACGCCGATGGAAGCGCGGGTCCTCGACCTGTCCGCCGGTGGTCTGGCGTTCAACGCCGGGCAAATGCCGCTGACCATCGGCGAGGTGTACAAGGCCCGCCTGCAATTCGTCATCGACAACCTCGGCCTGGCCATGGACGTTGAACTGCAAGTGCGCTCCTTCGACCGCCAGACCGGCCGTACCGGCTGCCAGTTCCAGAACCTCGAGCCGCAGGATATTTCCACCCTGCGCCACTTGATCACTTCGCACCTGGCCGGCGACATCGTCAGCATGGGTGAGGTGCTGGCAACTCTGCAGCGTGACAACTTCACCAAGGCGCGCAAGGTCAAGGACGGCGGCAGCGGCATGACCCCGTTCGGGCGTTTGAAAGCAGTGACCTTCAGTGCCGGTATTTTTGCGGTCGGCCTGGTTGCAGCGGGTTTCATTTTCAAATCGGTGTACGGCATGTACTTCGTCAGCCATGCGCAGGCTGGCCTGGTCAGCGTACCGGGCATGAACATCACCATGCCGCGTGACGGCACCGTGCAGAGTCTGGTCAAGTCCGACGGCGTCGCCGCCAAAGGCGCACCGCTGGCGACCTTCAGCACCAGCATGCTCGACGTGCTCAAAGGGCATCTGGAAGAAGACCAACTGTCCCCGGCCAAGGTTGAAGAACTGTTCGGCAAGCAAATGACCGGCACCCTGACCTCGCCGTGCGATTGCACCGTGGCCCAGCAACTGGTGGCCGACGGTCAATACGCCAGCAAGGGTGACGTGATCTTCCAACTGGTACCGCGCAACACCCAGGCCAATGTGGAAGCGCGCTTCTCCTATCGCCAGTTTGGCGACGTGCGTCCGGGCACCCCGGTGAGCTTCCAGATCGCCGGCGAAGACAAGATCCGCACCGGCAAGATCGTCAGCAGCACCAGCCTGAAAAGCGCCGACCTGTCCTCCGATATCCGCGTACAGATCCAGCCTGACGAGCCGCTCGACAGCAGCCTCGCCGGCCGCCCGGTGGAAGTGAACAGCGACCGTGGCCCGAACCTGAACTGGCTGATCGACAAAGCCATGGCTGCCGGTCTTTAAGTCGAGGACATGCCTGTGACTACTCATATCTTCAACACACCGCCGACCCTGTGGGAGCGAGCCTGCTCGCGAAAGGGTCAGCACGGTCTGTCTGATGTACCGAGTCGACTGCTTCGCGAGCAGGTCGGATCGCCGCACCGTCGCTCCCACATGGGACTAGTGGTGTGCTCGCTGGCATTGGCAGTCAGTCTCGCCGGTTGCGCTGGCCTGCCCGACCAGCGTCTGGCCAACGAAGCGCTCAAGCGTGGCGATACCGCCACCGCTGCGCAGAATTATCAGCAACTGGCCGACCTGGGTTACAGCGAAGCGCAAGTCGGCCTCGCCGATATCCAGGTCGACAGCCGCGACCCCGCGCAGATGAAACAGGCTGAAGCGACCTATCGCGCAGCGGCCAGTGTTTCACCGCGTGCTCAGGCACGTCTGGGTCGCTTGCTGGTGGCCAAACCGGGTTCGACCGAAGCCGAGCATCAGGAAGCCGAAAGCCTGCTGAAAAAAGCCGCCGCCCATGGCGAAGGCAACACGTTGATCCCGCTGGCGATGCTGTACCTGCAATACCCGCACAGCTTCCCGAACATCAACGCGCAGCAGCAGATCGATCAGTGGCGCAAATCCGGCTACCCGGAAGCAGGTCTGGCGCAAGTGCTTCTGTATCGCACCCAAGGCACTTACGACCAGCACCTGGATGACGTGGAAAAGATCTGCAAAGCCGCGCTCAACACCACCGACATCTGCTACGTCGAACTGGCCACGGTCTATCAGAAACGTGCCCAGCCGGAGCAACAGGCCGAGCTGATCAAGCAGATGCAGACCGGTTACAGCCGTGGCACCGTCACCGCTCAACGCGTCGATTCGGTTGCCCGTGTGCTGGCCGATTCGACCTTGGGCAAGACCGACGAAAAAACCGCGCAGTCGTTGCTCGAGCCGATCGCTCCAGGCTACCCGGCGTCGTGGGTCACCCTCGCGCAATTGCTTTACGACTTCCCCGAACTGGGCGACGTCGACCAAATGATGAAGTACCTGGACAACGGCCGCGCCGCCGACCAGCCGCGTGCCGAGCTGTTGCTGGGCAAGCTCTACTACGAAGGCAAAGTGGTTCCGGCTGATGCGAAAGTCGCCGAAGAACATTTCCAGAAAGCCGTTGGCCGTGAAGTCGCCGCCGACTATTACCTCGGCCAGATCTATCGCCGTGGTTACCTGGGCAAGGTTTACCCGCAGAAGGCCCTCGACCACCTGCTGACCGCTGCGCGCAACGGCCAGAACAGCGCCGACTTCGCCATCGCCCAGCTGTTTTCCCAAGGCAAGGGCACCAAGCCCGACGCACTCAATGCTTATGTGTTCAGCCAACTGGCCAAGGCGCAAAACACCCCGCAAGCCGATGAACTGGCGACCACCCTCGCCGCGCAGTTGCCGCCCGAGCGTCTGGCCGAAGCCCAGCGCCTGCTGCAACAGGAACAGGCCAGCCGTGGCGCCCTGAATCAGAACACGCTGCAACTGCACGCCCTGCAAGAAGAAGACGGCGAGGAAAAACTATGAAGCTCAATCCATTCGTGAAGGCCGGTATTGGCCTCACCTTCGCCCTGATCTGGTCTTGCCCGACACTGGCCGCGATGACTGAAAGCAAAAACTTCGGCCTGGAAGTGAAAGTCACCGGCCAGTCCGAAGACGACCGCGACCTCGGCACCGCCAGTGGCGGCGACGTCAACGGTGTCGGCCTCGACCTGCGTCCGTGGGTCTACGGCGAAAGCGGCGCGTGGAGCGCCTACGCCATGGGCCAAGCGGTGACCTCGACCGACATCATCGAGACCGACACCCTGCAGCAGTCCGACAGCGACGGCACCCAGACCACCGACTACGGTGATCGCAAGACCAAGAAAAACTACTTGGCGATGCGTGAGTTCTGGGTCGGCTACAGCGGCCTCACCCCGTACCCGGGCGAGATGCTCAAGTTCGGTCGCCAGCGCCTGCGCAATGACGACGGCCAGTGGCGCGACACCAACATCGAAGCGCTGAACTGGACCTTCGACACCACCCTGTTGCGCGCCAACGCCGGTGTTGCCGAACGCTTCAGCGAATACCGCACCGACCTCAAAGAGCTGGCACCCAAAGACAAGGATCGCCTGCACGCCTACGCCGATGCCGCTTACCAGTGGACACCCGGCAACTGGGTCGGCATTCGCGGTCACCACACCCACGACGACGGCAAACTGGATTATCCTGAGCCGGGCGTGGCCGCTGATTCGCTGGACAAGAAAGAGAACGGCGACATCAGCTGGCTCGGCCTCACCGCTGACAGCGACGCCTACAACTGGCGCAACACCAACACCGTCAACTACTGGGGCAGCATCACCGGCATGAGCGGCGACCGCGACACGGTCAACGCGCTGAACGCCGATGGCTCGCGCCCGGCGCAAGCCAAGCGCAGCGATGATGTGAATGGCTGGGCCACCGACATTGGTGTGCGTCTGCGCCTCGATCCGCAATGGCAGGTCGGCGCCGCGTATGCCCGCGCCAGCGCCGATTACGAACAGACCGGTCTGGAGAGCAACCGCTCGAACTACACCGGCACCCGTTCGCGGGTTCACCGTTTCGGCGAAGCCTTCCGCGGCGAAATGAACAACATGCAAACCGCCACCCTGTTCGGTTCGTGGATGCTCAACGACGAGTACGACGCCAGCCTGATCTACCACAAGTTCTGGCGTGTCGACGGCAGCAAACCAGTGGGCAGCAACGGCATCAACGCCGTTGAGAACAACACCGACGACGTCACGGGCGCGATCCTTTCCAGCACTTCTTTGCCATTGCAGGACGGCAACAAGGATCTGGGTCAGGAGATGGATCTGGTCGTCACCAAGTACTTCAAGCAAGGCCTGTTGCCGGCGGCGTTGAGCCAGTCGATCGATGAGCCTTCGGCGCTGGTGCGTTTCCGTGGCGGTGTGTTCAAGCCGGGCGACGCCTATGGCAGCCAGGTTGATTCGTACATGCACCGCGCGTTCATCGACGTGATCTGGCGCTTCTGATGCAAACCGCCAAGGGAGTGCCCGACATGCACCATGCAAGGAAAGGCTCGCTCAGCCTGTTGGCCGGCGCAATGCTGCTGGCCTCGGCTGGCGCCTTCGCCACGGTCGAACCGGCCAAGCCTGTGACCACCGCCAAAGAGTTGCAGCAAGCCAAGACCTACACCGTCAGCAGCGCACCCACCGAGGCGCTGAACCTGGCCGCGCCAAAACTGCCGGACATCTCCGGCTACACCGCCGAAGCCGCCGCCGCGAAAATCGTGCGCAGCAAAGCGGGCAAGATCAGCGTGCGCCGGATGATGCAGGAAGACGCCCTGAAGGACTTCATCGGCGGCGACAACAAGATGGCTGAATGGGTGGTGCGTCAGCACGGCATTCCGCAGGCAATCTTCGTCGACGACGGCTATATCAACCTCAAGGAACTGGCGCAGAAACTGCCCAAGCAGTACTTCAGCGAGACCTCGCCGGGCGTGTACCTGTCGAAGTTGCCGATCGTGGTCGGCCGTAAAGGCATCCTCGAAATCGACGGCCAGACTCAGGAACTGCGCCTGTCGCAAGAAGCCGGCTCGTTCTTGGTCAACGACGGTCAGCTGTTCGTGCGTGACACCAAGATCACTGGCTGGCGCGAGAAGGAAAACGGCCCGGCGACCTTCCGTTCGCCGAAGGAATTCCGTCCGTTCCTGCTCGCCTGGGGCGGCACCGAGACCTACATCGTCAACAGCAAGATGGCCAGTTTCGGTTACGCCAACAGTAAGTCGTACGGGGTGAGTATTTCCCAGTACACGCCGAACATGGCCAAGGTGCTCAAGCGTTCCGAGCCGACCGGCTGGATCGTCGGCTCCGAGTTCTCGGACATGTGGTACGGCTTCTACTGCTACGAGACCCGCGACTTCGTGGTCAAGGGCAACACCTACAAAGACAACATCGTCTACGGCATCGACCCGCACGACCGTTCACACGGTCTGATCATTGCCGAGAACACCGTTTACGGCACGAAGAAGAAGCACGGGATCATCATTTCCCGCGAAGTGAACGACAGCTTCATCTTCAACAACAAAAGCTACGACAACAAACTCTCGGGCCTGGTGATCGACCGGAACAGCGTCAACAACATCATTGCCTACAACGAGATCTACAAGAACCACACCGACGGCATCACCCTCTACGAGTCCGCCGACAATCTGCTGTGGGGCAACAAGGTCATCAGCAACAAACGCCACGGCATCCGAATTCGTAACAGCGTGAACATCCGCCTCTACGAAAACATTGCCATGGCCAACGGCCTGACCGGCGTCTACGGCCACATCAAAGACCTGACCGACACCGACCGCGACATCAAGCTCGACCCGTTCGATGCGCAAGTGTCGCTGATCGTGGTCGGCGGTGAACTGGCGGCCAACGGCAGCGGCCCGCTGTCGATCGATTCGCCCTTGAGCGTCGAGCTGTACCGCGTATCGATGCTGGCGCCGACCAAATCCAGCGGCATCAGCTTCAACGGCATCCTCGGTGAGCGCCAGGATGAAATTCTCGACTTGCTGGTGCGCCAGCAGAAAGCCGTGCTGATCGACCCTGTCGAACGCCAGACCGAAATGCAGGACTGAGGATAATTTTATGCACCCACACTTGATCAAATTACTCAGCCTGTCGGCCCTGACCGTGGGCATTCTGGCGGCCAGCCAAGGCGCACGCGCCGACGAGGCTGCCGGCGCTACCCCGCCGAAGTTCACCGCCGATCCGTGCTGCAACCTGTGCCCTGAAGCACACGACGCGAAGAACTACACCACGCGTTATCAGCAGAACTTCACCACGTTGGTGCAGGCTCAGGGCGACTGGCTGTTCCGAACCCAGGAAGACTTGCGCACCGAGTTCAACACCACCCCGGCCGGCTACAAGCGCATGCAGCAGTTGCACGATGCGTTCAAGAGCAAAGGTGTGGAGCTGGTGATCGTTTATCAGCCGACCCGTGGTCTGGTGAACCGCAACAAGCTCAACCCGCAGGAAAAAGCCGCGTTCGATTACGAGAAAGCGTTGGGCAACTACAAGACCATGCTCGGCCGTTTCGCCAAGATGGGTTACGTGGTGCCTGACCTGTCGCCGCTGACCAACGAATCGCTGCCAGACACCCTGCCCGCCCACGACTTCTACTTCCGCGGCGACCAGCACTGGACGCCATACGGCGCCCAGCGCACAGCGAAAATCGTTGCCGAGAAGGTCAAGCAGATCCCGGCCTTCGCCGACATTCCCAAGCGTGAGTTCGAGACCAAGAAGTCCGGGCGCATGGGCAAGACCGGCACCCTGCACAATATGGCCGGGCAACTGTGCGGCACCAGTTACGCGATCCAGTACATGGACCAGTTCACCACCGAGCCTAAGGGCGAAGCCGGTGACGGCGATCTGTTCGGTGATTCCGGCAACCCGCAAATCACCCTCGTCGGTACATCGCACAGCGGCAAGAACTACAACTTCGCCGGCTTCCTCGAAGAGGCCATCGGTGCCGACATTCTCAACGTCGCCTTCCCCGGCGGCGGTCTGGAAGGTTCGATGTTGCAGTACCTGGGCAGCGACGAATTCCAGAAGACTCCACCGAAGATTCTCATCTGGGAATTCTCGCCGCTGTATCGCCTCGATCAGGAAACCATCTATCGCCAGATGATGGCCCTGCTGGATAACGGCTGCGAAGGCAAAGACGCGCAGATGTCTGCCAGCACCACGCTGAAGGCAGGCACCAAGCAAGAACTGCTGGTCAACAGCAAGAACCTGAACCTGCAGAACAGCAGCCATCAGGTCGACATCCGCTTCGCCGACACCTCGGTGAAAACCCTGCAAGCCACCCTCTGGTACATGAACGGTCGCCACGAGGACATCAAGATCGAGAAACCGGAAACTTCCGACACCGACGGTCGTTTCGCCTTTGAGTTGCGCACGGACGAAGACTGGGCCTCGCAAAACCTGCTGGCGGTCGAAGTCCAGGGGCCGGAAGCCGGCGCCGCGCCACAGAAAGTCGAAGCGAAAATCTGCAAACGCAACGTATTCCCGGGCGCTGGGCAACAAACCGCTCAGGTCGGGCAATGAGGTCTGCTATGCGAAACTCGAAACTGAAAACTCTTTTAGCGCCGACGCTGCTCGGGCTGGCGATCTTCGCCGGCACCGCGCAGGCCGCCGCACCACTGCGTCCACCACAGGGCTACTTTGCGCCTGTGGATAAATTCAAGACTGGCGACAAAAGCGAAGGCTGCGACGCAATGCCGACGCCGTACACCGGCGCGCTGCAATTTCGCAGCAAATACGAAGGCTCGGACAAGGCCCGTTCGACCCTGAACGTGCAGTCGGAAAAAGCCTTCCGCGACACCACCAAAGACATCACCACGCTGGAGCGCGGCACCGCCAAACGGGTGATGCAGTTCATGCGTGATGGTCGCCCGGAGCAGCTCGATTGCACGCTGAACTGGCTGACCGCTTGGGCCAAGGCTGACGCCTTGATGTCGAAAGACTTCAACCACACCGGCAAGTCGATGCGCAAATGGGCGCTGGGCAGCATGGCCTCTTCGTACATTCGCCTGAAATTCTCCGACTCGCATCCGCTGGCGCAGCATCAGCAGCAAGCGCAGT
This sequence comes from Pseudomonas baetica, assembly GCF_002813455.1. Classification (NCBI taxonomy): domain Bacteria; kingdom Pseudomonadati; phylum Pseudomonadota; class Gammaproteobacteria; order Pseudomonadales; family Pseudomonadaceae; genus Pseudomonas; species Pseudomonas baetica. Next base: position 2,187,329 of record NZ_PHHE01000001.1, read on the forward strand.
TGATCGAGGCATGGTTCAGCAAAATGGCCGACCAGGTCGTCAGCGATTGGGACAACCTGCCGCTGGAAAAAACCAACAACCACTCGTACTGGGCAGCCTGGTCGGTGATGGCGACATCGGTCGCGACCAACCGCCGCGACCTGTTCGATTGGGCGGTCAAGGAATACAAGGTCGGCGTGAATCAAGTCGATGCTGACGGTTTCCTGCCAAACGAACTCAAGCGCCAGCAACGCGCCCTCGCCTATCACAACTACGCCCTGCCGCCGCTGGCAATGATCGCCAGTTTCGCTCAGGTCAACGGTGTCGATTTGCGTCAGGAAAACAACGGCGCGCTGAAGCGTCTGGGTGATCGCGTCTTGTCGGGGGTTAAAGACCCGGACGAGTTCGAGAAGAAGAACGGCAAAGAGCAGGACATGACCGACTTGAAAGAGGACATGAAATTCGCCTGGCTCGAACCGTTCTGCACCCTCTACACCTGCCCGGCGGATGTGATCGAGAAGAAGCGCGGCATGCAGCCGTTCAAGACCTTCCGCCTCGGTGGCGACCTGACCAAGGTCTACGACCCGACCCATGAAAAGGGCAACAAGGGTTCGTAAGAATGAATGCAATCCCCTGTGGGAGCGGGCTTGCTCGCGAATGCGGTCTGACATTGAAAAATAATGTCGACTGACACAGCGCCTTCGCGAGCAAGCCCGCTCCCACAGTGAAGTGATGTCGCCCCCTGAATTTTCATGGGGGGTTTGGGGGGGCTTTGGCCCTTGACTGTTGGTTCAAACATGGAGAGATCGGGATGGTATTTTCATCCAACGTGTTCCTGTTTCTGTTCTTGCCGATCTTTCTCGGCATGTACTACCTGAGCGGGATTCGTTATCGCAATTTGCTGCTGCTACTCGCCAGCTACGTGTTCTATGCGTGGTGGCGAGTGGACTTCCTGGCGCTGTTCGCCGCCGTCACGTTGTGGAACTACTGGATCGGCCTGAAAGTCGGTGCTGCCGGCGTGCGGACCAAACCGGCGCAACGCTGGCTGTTGCTCGGCGTGGCAGTGGATCTGTGCATCCTCGGCTACTTCAAATACGCCAACTTCGGCGTCGACAGCATCAACGCGATGATGACCTCGGTCGGTCTGTCGCCGTTCATCCTGACCCACGTGCTATTGCCGATCGGTATCTCGTTCTACATCTTCGAGTCGATCAGCTACATCATCGACGTGTATCGCGGCGACACCCCGGCCACGCGCAACCTGATCGACTTTGCGGCGTTTGTGGCGATCTTCCCGCACCTGATTGCCGGCCCGGTCCTGCGTTTCCGCGACCTTGCCGACCAGTTCAACAACCGCACGCACACCCTCGACAAATTCTCCGAGGGCTGCACACGGTTCATGCAGGGTTTCATCAAGAAAGTCTTCATCGCCGACACCCTAGCGGTAGTTGCCGACCACTGCTTCGCCCTGCAAAACCCGACCACGGGCGATGCCTGGCTGGGTGCGCTGGCGTACACCGCGCAACTGTATTTCGACTTCTCCGGTTACAGCGACATGGCGATCGGTCTGGGTCTGATGATGGGTTTCCGCTTCATGGAAAACTTCAAGCAGCCGTACATCAGTCAGTCGATCACCGAGTTCTGGCGTCGCTGGCACATCAGCCTGTCCACCTGGCTGCGTGACTACCTGTACATCACCCTCGGCGGTAACCGTAAAGGCACGCTGATGACCTATCGCAACCTGTTCCTGACCATGCTTCTGGGTGGTCTGTGGCACGGCGCGAACATCACCTACATCGTCTGGGGCGCCTGGCACGGCATGTGGCTGGCGATAGAAAAAGCGCTGGGCCTGAATACTTCGCCACGCAGCCTCAACCCGATCCGCTGGGCGCTGACCTTCCTGCTCGTGGTCATGGGCTGGGTGATCTTCCGTGCCGAGAACCTGCACGTTGCCGGGCGTATGTACGGCGCGATGTTCAGCTTCGGCGACTGGTCGCTGTCGGAACTCAATCAGGCCAGCCTCACCGGTCTGCAAGTGGCGACGCTGGTGGTGGCTTACGTGACGCTGGCGTTCTTCGGTCTGCGTGATCTGTACACCAACCAGCCTCCGGTCAAAACCAAGCCAGTGGTCAACGTTGAAACCGACGGCCCCGCCGCTGCGACCCCAGGAATGATCAAGGCAGCCCCCGGCGAAAACCCGGCGAGCATCCACGAGCCTGGCTACACCGTCGGCGTCGACGCCCAGGTGCAACCGGCCTACTGGACGGCGGACTGGTCGCGTTACGTGATGCACGGCTTGATCCTGCTGCTGTTCATCGCCTCGATTCTCAAACTCTCGGCGCAAAGCTTCTCGCCGTTCCTTTACTTCCAGTTCTGAGGGATCTGACATGACCCGCTCATTACGCATCTTCTACATCGCCCTGTTCCTGGTGACCCTGCTGGTCTTGGGCTTGTGGTCGGTACGCAGCTTCTTCGGCTTCAGCACCAACGCCGACGCGACGGTGCTCAACGGCCGCTGGACCAAAGCCGTGGAAACCCACTATGACGAAGAGTTTCCGATCAAGCGTCTGGGCACCAACCTCTGGGCCGCGCTGGATTTCAAACTGTTCAACGAAGGTCGTCCGGGCGTGGTGCTCGGCCGCGATCAGTGGTTGTACAGCGATGAGGAATTCAACCCGATCGTCAACGAAGAGCTGAACCTGCAAGGCAACTACGCGCTGGTCGAAGGCGTGCGCCAGACCCTCAAAGAGAAAGGCGTGAAACTGGTGATGGCGATCGTGCCGGCCAAGGTTCGCCTGTACCCGGAACACCTCGGTGAAGTGAAACCGTCGAGCATCCACGCCAACCTTTACGAGGACTTCCACGCACGGGTTGCGGCGGACAAGATCCTTGCACCCGATCTGCTCAAGCCATTGCAACAGGCCAAGCAGAACGGTCAGCAAGTGTTCCTGCGCACCGACACACACTGGACGCCAGAAGGTGCCGAAGTTGCCGCCAACACCCTGGCCAAGACCATCGCCGACAAGTTCCCGCTCAGCGGCGAGCCGCAGCGTTTCGTCACCACGCCGGCGGAAAAGGTCACGCACAAGGGCGATCTGCGTCTGTTCCTGCCGCTTGATCCGCTGTTCGAAAACCTGATGCCGGCGCAAGAGCCGCTGCAAAAGCGCAACACCGTAGCCGCTGGCGAGCAACCTGGTGGTGATGACGCACTGTTCGCCAACAGCGAAGTGCCGGTCGCGCTGATCGGTACCAGCTACAGCGCCAACCCCAACTGGAACTTCGTCGGTGCGCTGAAACAAGCGCTGCACAGCGACGTGGTGAACTACGCCGAAGACGGCCACGGCCCGATCCTGCCAATGCTCAGCTACCTGAAAAGCGATGACTTCAAGAACAGCCCGCCACAGGTGCTGATCTGGGAGTTTCCTGAACGATATCTGCCTGTGAACAACGAAATCGGCGACGCCGACCCGCAGTGGGTCGCAGAGCTTAAACAAGCCGGCGCTCGCCAACAAAACGTAGCCATCAACACTAAATCCGAGACGCCCGACCGGGCGCAAAACTGAAAGAGAGGTACACCATGACTTTCACTACTACTCCTCGCCGTCTCGCTAAAAGCTTCGCATTGGTTGCTGGCCTCAGCGTGCTTTCCGTACCCGCCTTCGCCGGTGGCGACGCTGCCCTCTACGGCCCGACCGCACCGAAAGGCTCGACCTTTGTGCGTATCTACAACGCCAGCAACGCTGAAGTCAGCGCCACTGTCGGCAGCACCAACTTGAGCGACGTTGCGCCACTGGCCAGCAGCGACTTCAGTTTCATGCCGGGCGGCGACTACAGCGCCAAGGTCGGCAGCCAGACCCTGCCGGTAAAACTCGCCGGTGACCACTACTACACCCTGGTCAACAACGCTTCCGGCGCGCCGCAACTGATCGAAGAGCCGCCGTTCAAGAACAAGCAGAAATCCCTGGTGCGCGTGCAGAACCTCAGCGACAAACCGCTGACTCTGAAGACTGCCGACGGCAAGACCGACGTGGTACCGAATGTGGCGGCCAAGGGCCGTGGCGAACGCGAAATCAACCCGGTGAAAGTCAGCCTGGCGCTGTACGAAGGCGACAAGAAAGTCGGCGACGTGAAGCCGGTCGCTCTGGAGCGCGGTGAAGCTGCGGTGCTGTACGTCACCGGTTCCGGCAGCAGCCTGTCGCCAGTCTGGGTGAAACGCCCGGTGTCGACGCGCTAATCAATTTTCCTGCCTGACCCCGTCCCCACTGTGGGAGGGTTGTCAGTTCGGGTACGAAACAAAAACAAGAGTGAAACGACACAACGTTCGTGCCTCTAACCCAATCGATTTTATGGAGTAAACAATATGATTCCGGTGATCTTGTCAGGTGGTAGCGGCTCACGTCTTTGGCCGCTTTCGCGTAAGCAGTTTCCTAAGCAATTCCTCGCCCTGACCGGCGAACACACCTTGTTCCAGCAAACCCTGGAACGCCTGGTGTTCGAAGGCATGGACACGCCGATCGTGGTCTGCAACAAGGATCACCGTTTTATCGTCAACGAGCAGTTGGCCAACCGCAAGCTGGAATGCCAGCGCATCCTGATGGAACCGTTCGGCCGCAACACTGCGCCGGCCGTGGCGCTGACCGCGATGATGCTGGTCAATGAAGGCCGTGACGAACTGATGCTGGTGCTGCCGGCCGATCACGTGCTGGAAGACCAGAAAGCCCTGCAACGCGCCCTCGCCCTTGCAACCGTTGCCGCCGAAAACGGCGAAATGGTGCTGTTCGGCGTGCCGGCGACCAAACCGGAAACCGGTTACGGCTACATCAAATCCACCGCCGATTCGCTGCTGCCCGAAGGCGTCAGCCGCGTCTCGCACTTTGTCGAAAAACCGGACGTGAAACGCGCCACCGAATACGTCGAGTCGGGCGGTTACTACTGGAACAGCGGCATGTTCCTGTTCCGCGCCAGCCGCTTCCTCGAAGAGCTGAAAAAGCACGACCCGGACATCTACGACACCTGCCTGCTGACCCTTGAGCGTAGCGAGCAAGACGCCGATACCGTCACGCTGGACGAAGCCACCTTCGCCTGCTGCCCGGACAACTCCATCGACTATTCCGTAATGGAAAAAACCCAACGCGCCTGCGTCGTGCCGCTGACTGCCGGCTGGAGCGATGTCGGTTGCTGGTCGTCGTTGTGGGAAGTCAACGAGAAAGACGCCAACGGCAACGTCACCAAAGGCGACGTGGTGATCCAGGACAGCAAGAACTGCATGATCCACGGCAACGGCAAACTGGTGTCGGTGATCGGTCTGGAAAACATTGTGGTGGTCGAAACCAAGGACGCCATGATGATCGCCCACAAGGACAAGGTCCAGGGCGTCAAGCAGATGGTCAACACCCTCAACGAACAGGGTCGCAGCGAAACCCAGAACCACTGCGAGGTCTACCGTCCGTGGGGCTCCTACGATTCGGTGGACATGGGCGGGCGTTTCCAGGTCAAGCATATCTCGGTCAAGCCGGGCGCGTGCCTGTCACTGCAGATGCACCACCACCGCGCCGAACACTGGATCGTGGTCAGCGGCACTGCTGAAGTGACCTGTGACGACAACGTGTTCCTGCTCTGCGAAAACCAGTCGACCTATATTCCGATCGCCTCGGTGCATCGCCTGCGCAATCCGGGCAAGATCCCGCTGGAAATCATCGAAGTGCAATCGGGTTCGTACCTGGGTGAAGACGATATCGAGCGTTTCGAAGATATCTACGGCCGCTCCACCCCGATCGAGCGCGGCGTGTCGGTGAAAACCATCGCGCAGTAACGATCGACAACGCTCAGTAAACCAAGAAGCCCTCGCCCAGCCCACTGCGTCCCCTATCCGCAGCGGGTTGGACGGGGGCTTTTTTTGTCCGGATTCTGTGTCGCCGGCAATGGCCTCTTCGCGAGCGCGCTCGCTCCCACACTTGAAATGCATTCCCCTGTGGGAGCGAGCCTGCTCGCGAAGAGGCCCGGTCAGACACCGCAAGTCCCGATGCCCATCGCCAACCTCACCTACGCTTAGGTAGGATGCCTCTCTATCCCTTCGAGGTTGTCCGACATGTTCATCGGCATTTTGCTGGTCATCACCTGGCTGATTCTGTTGCTGCGCTATCCGGCCAAGGCCCTGCCGGTTTCGGTGGCGGCGGCGATTGGCCTCGGTCTGGTCGCCATGTGGGTGGTGTGGCTGGACAACCGCGAGATCAAACAGCTGGCACGGCTTGAACTGCGCATCAGCTATGCGCCCGAACAATGCCCGGCGGATCGGCCGTTGCAACTGAAGATGAACAACGGCAACAGTGTGCCACTGACCGAACTGCGCTGGCGTATTGCAGCCTATGCGCCGGGCGACACGGTCAATCTGGCCGACAATCAATACACTGCCCCGCGTTATCGCGGCCCCGGTGAATTGCAGGCCGGCGGCAGTTGGGAAGATTGCTTGCCGATGCCGCCACTGCGTCCCGGCTATCGCCCACAAACCCTGGAGTTTCGCGCCGAGCGATTGCAGGGTAGTTTCTCCGACTGATTCCCTTCCCCACCCTTTTTGCACAAGGAATGCGCCATGCCCGTTGCGTTGATTACCGGTTGCTCCAGCGGCATCGGCCGCGCCCTCGCCGATGCGTTCAAAACCGCCGGTTTCGAAGTCTGGGCCACTGCGCGCAAGGCTGAAGACGTCGCCGCACTGGCCGCTGCCGGGTTCACCGCGATCCAGCTGGACGTCAACGACGGCGCAGCGCTGGAGCAACTCGGCGAACGCATCAACCAGCAACACGGCAGCCTCGACGTGCTGATCAACAACGCCGGTTACGGCGCCATGGGCCCGCTGCTCGACGGTGGCGTGTCAGCCATGCAGCGCCAGTTCGAAACCAACGTGTTCTCGATTGTCGGCGTCACCCGCGCGCTGTTCCCGGTGTTGCGCCGGGCCAAGGGTTTGGTGGTGAACATTGGCAGCGTTTCCGGCGTATTGGTCACGCCGTTCGCCGGTGCCTATTGCGCCTCGAAAGCAGCAGTGCATGCCTTGAGCGATGCACTGCGCATGGAGCTGGCGCCGTTCGGCATTCGCGTGATGGAAGTACAGCCCGGCGCGATTCAATCGAGCTTCGCCAAGAATGCCGGGCATGAGGCTGAGCAGTTGATCAATGAACAATCGCCGTGGTTTCCATTGCGAGAAGGGATCCGCGCGCGGGCCAAGGCGTCGCAGGACAAACCAACGCCGGCCCTTGAGTTTGCTGCTGTGCTGCTGAAGGCTGTGCAGCAGAGCAAACCGCCACGGCTGATTCGCATCGGCAATGGTAGCCGGGCATTGCCGCTGTTAGCGACGCTGCTGCCCAAAGGGTTGCTGGAATCGACGTTGATGAAGCGCTTCGGGTTGCGCGGCCAACTCTGACACCGCGTTACCGTTCTTCGCGAGCAGGCTCGCTCCCACAGGGATCTTCAGTGCAACGCGAATCCAGTGTGGGAGCGAGCCTGCTCGCGAATGGCAGTACCTCGGTCTGTCAGTTATCCACAGTGTCCTGCCTTACCACCACCGTACAAGTAATCCCCGCCGCCAACAAAACACCCTCCGGCACTTCATCAATGTGAATGCGCACCGGCACTCGCTGTGCCAAGCGCACCCAGTTGAACGTCGGGTTCACATCGGCGATCAGCTCGCGGCTTTCCGGGTTGTCGCGGTCGTAGATGCCGCGAGAAATGCTTTCCACATGGCCCTTGAGCACTTCGCCGCTCATCAACTGCATGTCGGCCTTATCACCGACTTTCACGCGGGGCAATTTGGTCTCTTCGAAGAAGCCGTAAACCCAGAACGAATTCATGTCGACCACGGCCATTTTTGCCTCGCCGATGCGCGCGTAATCACCGCGATGCACGTTGAGGTTGGTCACGTAACCGTCGACCGCCGCGCGTACTTCGGTGCGTTTGAGGTTGAGTTCGGCGGCTTCCAGTTGCGCCTGCGCGTGCTGGTAATCGGCGAGGGCGGCGTCGGCGATGTTGCTGGCGTCGTCGCGGTTTTCCTTGGAGATCACCAGGTTGTCGAGATCGGCGCGGCGGTGGGCGTTGACCTTGCGCATCTCCCACGTCGACTTGCGCGAGGCGACCAGCGACTGCGCCTGTTTCACCGCGATGCGGTAGTGCTCCGGGTCGATCTGCATGAGCAAATCGCCCTTCTTCACCAATTGGTTGTCGCGCACCGGCACATCGATGACTTCACCGGTGACGTCGGCGGCGACGTTGATGATGTCTGCGCGAACGCGGCCATCGCGGGTCCACGGCGTGTTCATGTAATGCACCCACAAGGTCCGGCCGATCCACAGCGCCAGGGCCAGCACCAGCAGGGTCGCGAGCAGGCTGAAAAACTTTTTCATCTGGATGTTCTCAACTCAACGGTAAACAGTCAGCGCCATCGCGCCAAACAGACAGGAAAACAGACTCAGGCGCAGCAGCGCCGGGTGCCAGAAGAAGCGGTACAGATCAAACCCCGACAAGAACCGATCCACCGCCCAGGCCAGCGCCGCAGCGATGAAAAACATCAGGGTCATGGTCGGCATGTACACGCCGTGGAAGGCGATTTCACGAGGCATGGGCAAGTCCTTCGGGCTTGGCGGGAGCAAAAGCGGCCAGCGGTGATTGCGGGTCGAGCAACGAGGTGCGGATGAAGTGCAGATAGCTCTTCACCCGGCGCAACGCTGAGGTATCGAAGTGCGGCGCGAACGGCTCATCGGTGGCCGCCACGCGACTGATCGCATGATCGACCGCCACCAGCGCCCGTTCGAGATTGCTTGAGTTCGGTTGCAAGAACAGCCGCACCAGCGCCCGGCCCATCACACGGATCGCCTGGCGCCACGGTTGCGATTCGGCATAGGCCGGGTGCACCGGCAGAATCGCCTGTTCCTTGCGCAACTCGATGATCGCGTGGCCGACTTCCAGCACCACGAACATCCAGCGCAGCAGATTCTTCTGCACCTTCGGCTCACCGGCCGCCAGACCATAAGCCTGATGCAGCAAATCGCGGGTGCGGCTCTCGAAACTCGACGCCAGGCCTTTGAGCTTGCCACTGATCGCGTAGACCACTTGCCCACGCAGATCCTGCTCCAGCCGCTTCCATAACCAGCGGCTGTTCGGCGGCAGAATAATCGCGCCCGCCGCCGCACACACCAGCATGCCCATGACCATGGCGATGTAGTCGTTGATAAAGGTGTAGGGGTTGTAGATCGTCAGGTTGTCCGGCACCGAACCGGTGCTGAAAAAGATCAGCAGACCGAGGCCGACACCGGCGTATTGCGGCCGCGACGTAAGGAATGAGCCGAGCACGATCACTGGCGCGAGCATCACGCACAACAGTGGAAAACCGTCGATCCACGGGAAGATGAAAAACATCTCGACGAAGCCGATCAGCGCACCAAGGAAAGTGCCGCAAGCCATCTGAAATGCCATGCGTTTCGGGTTCGGCGTGGCAGCGGAGAGGCCCACGGTCGCGGCAGCAATCAGGGTCAAGGTCGCGCCGCTCGGCCACGCGGTGGCGACCCAATAACTGCCCAGCACGATCAGAATGAACGAGGCGCGAATCCCCGAGGCCGCTGCCGCCCACCAGTTGGTTTGCGGGGTGAACGGCTCGTCCCAGCGCTCACGTTCGTGGCGGTGATCGGCCAGGGACGCGTGGGTTTGCGCGTAACCGTGCAGATCATCGACGAAGCGATAGAGCAATTCATACGCGGTGTGGAAATCCAGTTGCTCGGCGTCGCTCGGCTCGCTCTCCTGAAAGATGGCGCGCAGGCTGCGCACTCGTGCCGGCAAACCTTCCTTGTAGCTCGCCAGCGCCGTCGCCAGTCGCGCGGCATCGGGGCTGGTCAGCGCCCGACCGCTGAAGCCGTCGAGCACTTCGGCCAAGTCCTGCAAGCCTGGCCTGATGGCCGCGACAACGTGCTCTTCGCCATTGCCACGCAAGCGCTCAAGCAATTGATGCAGAGCGTTGAAGCGCGTGGTGATACCCATGAACTCGCTGTTCAAACGGCTCAGGCGACCGTTGCGCCGACGCATGTGCGGGTCTTCGAACACGGTGACGCTGCGCAGCCCTTCCAGCCCCACCGCCTCGGCGATGAAACGCACGTTGCTGGCCTCGAAAGATTCGGTTTTGCTGCGCCCGCGCAAGCCATCGGTGACGAACAGCGCGAATACGCCGAAGCGCTGATACAAGGCATTGCGCATCGCCGCGCTGACGGTCTGCGGCAGGATCGCGGCGCTGACCACGGTGGCGCAGAGAATCCCCAGCGAGATCTCCAGCACCCGCCACACCGCCGCCATGAACGCGCCGTCCGGGTGCGCCAGCGCCGGCAAACCGACCATCGCTGCGGTGTACCCGGCCAAGACAAAACCGTAAGCGCGGAAGTTACGGCAACGCGCGGCACCAGCCGAGCAAATGCCGACCCAGATCGCCAGCGAGCCGAGGAACAGTTCGGTATTTTGCGCGAACAGCGCGATCAGCGTGACCATCATCGCCGACCCGGCCAGCGTGCCGAGAAAGCGATAGAAACTCTTGGCGAACACCTGACCACTTTGCGGCTGCATGACGATGAACACGGTGATCATCGCGGTGCGCGGTTGCGGCAATTCCAGGCGCATGGCCAGCCACAGGGTGAGGAACGCGGCGAGCAGCACCTTGAAGATGTAGACCCAGGTCACGCCGTCACTGCGCGCCCAGTCAAAGAAACCCCGACGCCATTCCAGGGAGTAAAGCCAGCGTAGAGGTGCGGGCAAGGGAGTCATCAATTGTGCTCAGAAAAGTCGGGGCGGGCCGGGATCCTGTGGGAGCGGGCTTGCTCGCGAAGGCGTCTTCAGATTCAACATCGATGTCGACTGATACGCCGCGTTCGCGAGCAAGCCCGCTCCCACATCGGGTTTTGTGTTCAACGTAGGAATACCGGGGTTTTCGGGGCCGCTGTCTGTTCAGAGCTCGGCACGTCGTTACCGGCACCGAGGCCACCACCCAGCGCCGTCACCAACTCGGCATGCGCAGTCAACCGCGCCGCCTGCACCTGCTGTTGCACTTGCTGCTGTTTGAACAGCAGTGTTTGCGCGTTAAGCACGTTGAGGTAATCGGTGAGGCCGCGCTGATAAGCGATCATCGCGATGTCGTAAGTCTTCTGCGCGGTGGCCACGGATTCGGCGGCGAACTCTTGCTGCTTGTCCATCGACTCACGGCGGATCAACTGGTCAGAGATGTTCTTCAGCGCATTGACCAGCGTCTGGTTGTAATGCGCCACGGCGATGTCAAAACCGGCCGACGCTTCACCCAGTTCGGCCCGCAGTCGGCCGCCGTCGAAGATCGGCAACGAGATCGCCGGGCCGACGTTGTAGGTGAGTTTCTTGCCGGTCAAAAACTCCAGCGCACCGCCGCCGGTGGCCATGTAGCCGAGGCTGCCGACCAGATCGACGTTGGGATAAAAACCGGCATGCGCCACCTCGATCCCGCGCGCCTGCGCCGCCACTTGCCAGCGACTGGCGACCACGTCCGGGCGTTGGCCGAGCAGTTCGGCGGGCAGCGCTGAAGGCAGTTTCAACGCGGCGCCGAGGGAGAGCGTCGGGCGCTGCAACTGCGCGCCCTCACCCGGGCCTTTGCCCGCCAGTGCGGCGAGTTGATTGCGGCTCAGGGCGATCTCTTCGTCCAGCGCATCCAGTTGCCGATGGGTTTCCGGCAACGGCGTTTGCGCCTGACTGACCTCAAAGTGCGTGCCGATCCCGCCGTCCAGACGCTTCTGCGCCAGCTCGAGAATCTGCTGTTGCTGTTTGAGCGTCGCGGCGACGATGTCGCGCTGGGCGTAATGCAGCGACAGCTCGATGTAGGCGCGCACGATGTTGTTCTGCAACTCCAACTGCGCCAGCCGTGCTTCGGCAGCACTCATGTGCGCCAGATCCACCGCCCGTGCGCTGGCATTGCTTTCGCGGCCCCAGAGGTCAAGGGCATAGCTGAAACCCAGCGCGGCGTTGTTGTCCCACGTGGTGGTGTTGGCCAGTTCGCCCGGACCGTAGAACTGATCGGTCGGCCAGTTGTGGCGCTTGAGCGTCGACTCACCATTGATCTGCAACGACTCGGCCGCTTCAGCGACACCGGCCATGGCTTTAGCCTGACGCACCCGCGCGGCGGCCATGGCCATGCTTGGGCTGCCTTGTACGGCAAGGTCGATCCAGCGGTTCAATTGCGGGTCGCCGTAGGCTTGCCACCATTGCGCGGTGGGCCAGTTGGCGTCACGGGCAGCGTGGGCGATGGCGTCGTCGGTGACCAGCGCATTGGCCTGCAATGCCTTGCCCTGAGGGGCAATTCCATCAGTTGAGATGCAGCCGCTGAGACCCAGGGTAAAAGCCAGAACACTGAGCGGCAAAAGCGCTCTGTTGATGCGACGCGGCACAGCTGCGAATTCCTGAGAAGAGGATAAGGCGGGACATGTTTTATGTAGGAGCCTGCGGCAGCTCCTACAGGGAACGGCGCAATTCTAGGGGGCGACCTGAGCGGCGATAAGCTGGGAATCCTGTGAATCTTTGTTACCGTTAACGAGATAATCCTTAAGTCTGGGGTCTCAGGCCCCGAAACTTCGTGTCACAATTTGCCATCTCCCTTGAGAGCACCCCATGGACACTTTGCAAAACATGCGCGCCTTCAGTTGCGTGGCCGAAGCCGGCAGCTTCACCGCCGCCGCCGTGCAGCTCGACACCACCACCGCCAACGTCTCGCGCGCGGTCTCCAACCTGGAAGCCCACCTGCAAACCCGACTGCTTAACCGCACGACTCGACGCATCGCCCTGACCGAAGCCGGCAAGCGCTATTTGCTGCGCTGCGAGCAGATCCTCGCCTACGTCGAAGAAGCCGAAGCCGAGGCCAGCGAAGCCCACGCCCGCCCCGCCGGCCAGCTGAAAGTCCACACCATGACCGGCATCGGCCAGCACTTCGTGATCGACGCCATCGCCCGCTACCGCAAGACCCACCCGGACGTGACCTTCGACCTGACCATGGCCAACCGCGTGCCGGACCTGCTCGACGAAGGCTACGACGTGTCTATCGTGCTGGCTCGCGAACTGCCAGACTCGGGCTTCGTCTCGCAACGGCTGGGCATCACCTACAGCATCGTCTGCGCCTCGCCGGCCTACGTGAAAGCCAACGGCTGCGCGCAAAAGCCCAGCGACCTGCTCAACCACGCCTGCCTGCGCCTGGTGAGCCCGGTGATCCCGCTGGAAAAATGGGCGTTCGATGGCCCGGAAGGCCAGGAAATGGTCACCATCAACAGCTCACCGTTTCTGGTGAACTCCGCCGACGCGATGAAAACCGCAATCACCAGCGGCATGGGCGTCGGCGTCCTGCCGGTGTACGCGGCCATCGAAGGTTTGCGCAACGGCACACTGGTGCGGGTGATGCCCAACTACCGCTCGCAGGAACTGAACCTCTACGCGATCTACCCGTCGCGGCAATACCTGGATGCAAAGATCAAAACCTGGGTCGAGTACCTGCGCGGCTCACTGCCGGAAATCCTCGCCGCACATCAAGCAGAACTGACCGCCTACGAACTCAGCGGCAGCCTCGCCGGCGCCCGCGTCGCCAACTGACCTTAAACAACCCACAGGACCTGTTGTAGTGGTCAACTAATCCCGGACACGACGTTAAGTTTTTTCTCGGCCTGAGCTGGGGCCAGTCCGTTGTTGAATTGGTGCGGTCTAATCCAGTTGTACCGATGCATCAGGTAATGACTGATGTCGCGGTGCGCTTCTTGAGCTGTCATGTAGCCCACGGTCGGTATCCATTCAGTTTTCAAGCTGCGAAACACACGCTCCATCGGCGCGTTATCCCAGCAGTTTCCACGACGGCTCATGCTTTGGCGCATGCGGTAACGCCAGAGCCGTTGGCGAAACTGGCGACTGCCATATTGCGAGCCCTGATCCGAGTGAAACAGAAGCCCTTGAGGCCTGCCACGCTGTTCGTAAGCCATGTCCAACGCCTTGATGACCAGATCCGCATCCGGCTTGTTCGACAGCGCCCAGCCCACCACTCGGCGCGCGTAAAGATCCATAACGACAGCCAGGTAATGCCATTTCCCTTGAGCCCAGATGTAGGTGATGTCGCCACACCAGACCTGATTCGGCGCCGGCACATCAAACTCTCGATTCAATATGTTCGGAATGTCAGGCCGCTCAACCGTCGCTTGTTTGTAGGCATGTGATCCAGGTTGTTTACTGACCAACTCCAGTTCCCGCATCAGGCCTCGCACCTTGAACCGCCCAATTTGCTCGCCGTCTTCCTGCATCATCGACACGATGCTGCGGCTACCGGCGGCGCTTCGACTTTGCGTAAACAGTTCGTTAACCCGGCTGCGCAACCGAAGCCGCTCAACGTCTGGAGTTCGGCGCCTGAGACGATGGGCGTAGTAACACGAACGAGTGACGTCAAAGACTGCGCAAAGCCAATCAACCGGCTCTTGGGGGCTCAGTTGATCAATCAGCGCGTGCGCTCGTGCTCTTCCGACATCAAGAGCGCGGTAGCCTTTTTTAAAATGGATTTCTCCCGCTCAAGTCGAGCGATTCGAGCTTCCAATTCCTGGATTTTCTGTTGCTCTGGCGTCAGCGCTTTACTCTGCGGAGTAACGCCAGTGCGCTCCTGCTGAAGCTGATTAACCCAGCGGCGCAACGCGGACTCAACCACACCAAGCGAGCGGCTGGCTTCGATATGGCTATAGCCTTGATCGAGCACGAGGCCTGCGGCCTCGCGTTTGAATTCAGCGGAAAAAGAACGACGTTGTTTGGTCATCAGACACCTCTATCTGGCGAGCATTCTCGCCTAAATGGGTGTCCGGTTTCATTAGACCACTACAGCTAAAGCCTTGGCGCAGGATATAGATAGCCCACTTCTCTCCCCCTTGCGACACCTTGCGCGGGAAGCCTCCATGACTACGATAGTGGGTTTGCCGTTGCGCCTACCCAGTCATGACAAACCGCTAATTGCAGCTTTCATACTCCACCAAGATGGCTCGATTGGTTTCTATACCAAGCAGCATCTACACCCTGGCGAAGAGCAATTCTTTAGTGCGGGTAATGGGGGCGATTTGATGCTTATCGCGGACTTACCCATAGCCCTATCGGTGTGTGCTGATTTCAGTCACCCGGAACATTCATCACACGCTGCAAAACAAGGCGCGCAGTTGTATGCCGCTAGTGTGCTCATCGGTGAAACCGGTTATTCACGCGATAGCTCGCTATTGCAGAACTGCTCAAAGCGTCATGGAATGGCCGATAGCGGTGCGTCTGATACACCGCCATCGCTGGCCTCGTAACCTCGGTGAGCTCCTACAGGGCTTGTTTCAACCTAGAAAATCACGCCGACAAGTGCTCATACAAGATCGTAGCGCCCACCAGCATCAGCACCACACCGCCAATGATCTCGGCACGCTTGCCGACCATGGTGCCCAGCATCCGGCCCAGCATCACACCGATAGTGACCATGGTCATGGTCGCCAAACCGATTGCAGCCGCCGCGACCAGAATATTCACGTCTACAAACGCCAGGCCAACTCCTACGGCAAGCGCGTCGATGCTGGTGGCAAAAGCAGTGACAGCCAGAATCAGAAACGAATGCTGACCCGCTTTTTCCTCGGGCTCTTCCTCATCCTGCTTCACGCCGTTGTAGATCATGTGCAAGCCGAGAATCAGAAGCAGCGTGAAGGCGATCCAGTGGTCTCAGCTTTCAACGAAGCTGCTGGCCGCATTGCCAATCGCCCAGCCGATGACGGGCGTGATGGCTTCAATCACACCGAAAATAACACCGGTGCGCAGCGCTTCGATAAAACGGGGTTTGTGCAGGCTGGAGCCTTTACCGATGGCCGCTGCAAAAGCGTCCGTGGACATGGCCAGGGCAAGGAATATGAGGGAAATGGGATTCACGGTTTACTTCCAGTCGGGCTATGAGTCAACGACACATCCACACGCCCAACTTTAGGCATGGATATGTCGCTGGTCTCGCCAACCAAAAGATGTTCGTACCACGGCTGCTGCCGAGAATGTTGATACGAACGCTCCTGAGATAACTCAGCAGCAGGCTACTCCCCAACGAAGGTGGGCATCATACCTGTAAAGGGCATGAAAATATCGTCAAATGGTTCACAAATTTTCGGATGTACAGGAGGAACACTTTCTCTGTGGGAGCTGGACTTGCCCGCGATAAGGACACCTCGATTCTGCAGGTAGATCACCTATACCTTATCGCGGACAAGCCCAGCTCCCACTGGTAAATGCATTGCAGTTCAAGCAATCGAATTGCAGCGCGTAAGCGGTTAAATTGCCATAACCTCACTGCACATTCCGGTACAACATCAATCGCGCGCTTTCATGCAGCCCGAGGGTCAATGCACGCAAGCGACTGAATTCCTCAGGATGCTGACCGGCAACGTCCTCCAACGGTGTTGCCGAGGCCAGGTCGTGCAGCGTCGGTGAAGTACCGTCGTGTTCCATCTGCAGGAGGAAATGCCGGGGCACGCCACCGATCAACGGGAACGTACCTTCGCGCAGTACCAATGGCACGACACGTTCACCCTCCGGCGCAGGTTGCTGAATATCCCGCCCCATGGCGCCGTTGCTGAACGCAATGCCTGCCATACCTGCCACGGTGGGCAACAAGTCCGCCAACCCCACCGCCTCCTCCACCACCTTCGTCCCGATCAAGCCTGGTGCGTGAATCAACATCGGCACGTTGTTGCTCTCCAGCCCCAATCTCTCAAACGCTGGAGGCATGTGCGGGATCTGGCTGATACGGGTATTGTGGTCACCAAACAGGACAAAAATCGTGTTCTCGTAGTAACCGCCCGCCTTGGCCAGTTCCATCAGCCGCCCGATATTGAAGTCCAGCAAGCGCACCGCGTTGTATTGCTCGACGCTGCGCGAGCCCGCTGCCTGAACCTGTTCAAGGCTCAGGTTGCTGACTTCGAAACCGTTATTTTCTTTGGGAATCGTAAACGGCCGGTGATTGCCTGCCGTCTGCAAATAGGCGAAAAACGGCTGGTCCTTGGGCAGCGCGCGCAGGATTCGGTCGCTTTCCTTGAACAGATCCAGATCGGAAATCCCCCAGACATCCACCACAGGCGAACGCCAGTCACGCTCGTCATACAGTCGAATGTCGACAATGCTGCGGCGGATCAGCGCGTTCATGTTGGCCCACCCGGAGTTGCCGCCAATCATGTACAGCTTCTCGTAGCCCTTGAAATCGTTGATCAGCGTATTTTGCCGGGTCAGCATCGGGTGACGGGTCGCGGTTTCCTGACGGGTCACATCGGGCACCCCGGTAATGCTCGCCCATACAGTTTTGGCCGTTCCTGTGACCGGCACATAGAAATGCCGGAAGAACCAGCTTTGCTTGGCCAGCGAATCCAGATTCGGCGTTGGATTAAGCGGGTTGCCGTATGCCCCTACGGCACTGGTGCCCAACGACTCCAGCATGACAAACACCACGTTCGGCGGCCGCGTAGCAGCGACGTTGTAAGGCTGCACACCCTGTTGACGCTTGAAGGTCAGGCTTTGCGGGTCTGGCTCATCGACGCCCAGATAATCAGCGACCACTGGATAATGCTTGCGCACCACATCTTCGTCGTAACGCGATTGCCCGACCTTGAGCGTGTCATACAGGAACAGCACCGGGTTCAAACCCAGCGCGGCAACCTGACTATTGCCGGAAAAGAACGCATCGCTCCAGCGCAGCGGTACCGGGTTTTCCAGATTGAGGTTTTCAACGCGGCCCAGCAGCCCCAACAACGTGGCCATCGTCACGAGCACTGCGCCAAACGCGACGGACCAACGCTTGATCGGTCTGGACGGACGCTCAAGAGTCAGCCGCTCCAGCCCGATGAAGGCCGCGATTATGACCCCGATACCGGCGAGCCAACTCGCGGTGATCCACAGCACCGGGTAGGTTTGCCAAAGCATGTCCCGGGAAATCTGCGCGTCGTCCAGATAACGCATGACGCTGGCGTTGATCCGCACGCCCAGATACGCGTAATGACCGAAATCGACGATGTAAACCACAGTCACTAGCGCCAATGCGAGGGCCAGATACAACCGCGCCAACCAACGTATTGTCTTTACGTTCAGAAGGTTCCAGCGAGGAATCCACAGCAGCACGACGAGGGGTAACGCCAACAGCAAAGCCAGGCGCAAGTCGAAACGAAAGCCGATGCCCAGCGTCTGTGCGACGGTGGTGTCGGTACTCAGGCTGGCAGGATCAACGCCGGAGAAACCGAAGAAAAACACCAGCCGCAACACACTCAGCAGCACGAAAAACAGCACGGTCACGCCCAGCCAATACAGCAAGCGCCGTGATTGCAGCCACCCCATTTTTATCCCCTTGACCGTTGCATTCACAAGCCCGAAACCGGCTTGCCGTTTGATAGCGTTAATGGCTGGCGACTGCGCCAGCGACGATAGATGCCACGCATGACCATCACCACCAGCGCAACGCAGCAATACAACGCCAACAGCGGGTCGATCAGGTAATCCCAATAGTTTTCCGAAGGTTTGGTGCGCACTGCAAACGCCAGTGTCGCGCCTGCCAGCATCACCACACCCAGGCCGTTGCGCAGGTACAACAAGCCAAAAGCAATGGTCGCAACAGCAATGATCAGCGGGTGCGGATTAAAGCCCAGACGATAAGGATCGCTGTAGCTAAGGCCCAATGTGGCCGGGTACAGGAACAATGCCAGCGCAGCAAAAACAATCACCACAACCGCGCCAGGTCGAGCCGTTCCAGGCAGCTTCATACCCAGACGCTGCAAGGTGAGCCAGACAAGGACAATCGTGGTGGTGATCGCCAGATCATCGGTAAAACTGCGCACGTAGGCCGCCAGCGAAAGACCATTGTGGCTGACAAAGCTCAACGCTGAAGCGCTCGCCAGCATGACCAGTCGCCACTTGAGGCTTTGCGTCAGCGGGGCAGCTACAAGAAAGAGCGCCAGACTGAAAAACAGATGGGCTTGCCACAGAGACATCACAGCAGTTGCTCCGCCAGCCAGGCTTCATTGAAGCTGACATGTTTGATAAAGGTGTTGTTCCACGAATACACCAAGTGATAGATGCCTTCAGGGCTGCGGATGAAGTACGGGTATTCGTACTCAAAATCGCAGCCTTGTGGTGAGCAAACGCGCTGATCGAGATTGCTCAGAAACGCCTCCTCCAACGGATGACGGCGCTCACCGCTGGAGGCGCGGAAACCTTCACCGATGATTTCCTTGTAGGCATCAAAGGAAAATGGATTGCCCAGCGGATCGGGGGACTTGTCCAGATCGATCAGCGAGGTCCAGTGATCCATCTGCTCGTCCGTGCCGTAAAGGCTCAATTTGAAACGACCGTCGCGCAGATCATTCAGCGCAACCAACAGCCCACGGTCAGGCGTACCGACGGCGGCCAGCGAAGAATTGGGATTGCTCGGCGCAAGGGGTAGCGGTTCGCTCCAGGTCTGGCCGCCATCTTCGGTGCGACTGGCGAGCACTTTGTGATGCGTATTGCCCGCGTAGCGCAGCAACGCGACCGCGCGCTTGTCATCCAGCGGCACCACCGTTGGCTGCAGGGAGTTCGTGCCGCGGCTGATGCGGAATTTGTCGATCACATCACCATTGGCGCTCAGGTAGAGGTACTCGGCAAATTTGCCCAGAAACTCGTGGTAAACCGGCAGACCAATCGAACCATCGGCATGGAACACCGGTGCCGCACGTACCAAAGTGCTGATGTTCATGAATGGCGAAGTAACCAGTTGACGCGGCTGCGACCAGTTTTTGCCCATGTCTTCAGAAACCATCACGTTGACGGAACTGCCTGCCCAGCCGCCTACGGACACGGAGACATAGAACAGCCACAAGCGCTTGTCTGGTGCCAAAGCAACCACGGGGTTACCGAGTTTACGGATGTATTTACCGGTTCCTTCCTGAGTGGACTGACGCGTCGCCAGCACTTGCTCATCGCCCCACTCGCCTGAGCTCGCATAGAATCGCGAGGCGCGAATTTCGACATCGTCCGCCCCCTCACGAGTGCCCGCGAACCACACTGACATCAGGTCTCCACCCGGCAATGCGGTCACTGCAGAGGAATGCACGAAATCGTCCAGATCAGACGATGCGCAGCGGGTACTGTAGATGGCTTTGGCAGTAGAGCCGGAAACCGGCGTCATGACAGGCGCAACCGCAAAACCGGACAGGCTGTGCTACGGGTGGCTGAACCAGGCACCGAGGAAAATCAGGACGAGCGAGAGGCATGCACTCATCGCAGGTACATTGAAAGGGATCGCTCGCATGGTTAGCCATCACAATCGGGAAGGCAAAATATCTGGGTTCAATCACGCGGCTCTTCGGCAAGTGACCGACGCCGACCCGTGATCATCGACAACGGCAGGTTGTCCTTCACCTGATAGCTTTCGAACAGTGCCGCGGCTATGTGCAGGCACACCACCCACGCCAGGCTGTTAGCCAGCGTTTCATGAATCTGCAGAGGCCAGTCGGCGCCCCACAGGGCATCCACTTCGGTCATTAACCATCCGGTAAAACCGATCGCAAAAATCATCGCCATCATCAGCACCATGACCAGCGCACCCAGCGGCGAGTGGCCCAGCCGATGTTCCGGCTGACGCCTGAGCAGCGAACCAACATGGGCACGCAAGCGAGCAGGCGTCGGCCAGAAATCTGACCAGCGCGCACTGCGCGGCCCGGTAAAACCCCACACCACTCGAACCACCAGCCAGGCGACCGCGTAGTAACCCAGCCAGACGTGCCAATCGCCACCCGCTTCATTGAAGAAGTAATTAGCGACGAAAACACCGGCCAGAGAAATGTGGAACAACCGCACCAGCGGGTCCCACAGGCGTAGGGGCGGCCGAATCATTAGCCTTTGATCTCGGTCTTCACAGCTTTGCCGGTGACCGGATCGTGGTAGATCTCGACTTTGCGTTTGTCTTTGTCAAAACCGTAGATTTCGTAGCAGTTGCCGTCAGTGACTTTGAACTTGCTGATCTCGTAACCCTGAGCCTTGAGTTGCTCCTGGAATTTGCCCTGATCCTGCCAGGTGGAACGTTCGGCGGTGGTGCATTGTGGACCGGCAAGGGCCAGCGGGCTGGCGAGCAGGAAGGGAACCAGCAACAGGACTTTACGCATGGCAGACACTCGTGAGAACTAAGGAGGCGCTACTGTGCGAAACAAAGCTTAGCGAAAGCTTAGGACGCAACAGACCGTTACATATTCTCCGACACAAGGCTCTGCCCGAAGCGCTGGCGTAGCGGCATCATGTGCGCCCTCACCGGCTAAAACCAATACGGAACACCTTATGCGCCTGCTCCTCGTGGAAGATGACCGTGGTGTAGGCCAGGGCATTCGTGTCGCCCTCGGCGGCGAAGGCTATACGCTGGACTGGCTACAGGACGGCGCGAGCGCGTTACATGCATTGCGCAGCGAGCGCTTTGACTTACTGTTGCTCGACCTTGGCCTGCCGCGCCTGGACGGTCTCGACTTGCTGCGCCAGATTCGCGCGGAGCAACAGTCTTTGCCCGTCCTGATCCTGACCGCACGCGACGGCACGCCGGACCGCATCGCCGGGCTGGACGCCGGTGCCGATGACTATCTGGTCAAACCCTTCGATGTGGACGAGCTCAAGGCTCGGGTTCGCGCGCTGCTGCGGCGCAGTCAGGGCCGTGCGCAACCGTT
This sequence comes from Pseudomonas baetica, assembly GCF_002813455.1. Classification (NCBI taxonomy): domain Bacteria; kingdom Pseudomonadati; phylum Pseudomonadota; class Gammaproteobacteria; order Pseudomonadales; family Pseudomonadaceae; genus Pseudomonas; species Pseudomonas baetica. The sequence goes on from NZ_PHHE01000001.1 coordinate 2,209,036, forward strand.
GCTGGAGCACGGGCAAATCAGCCTGGACCCTTCGACGCAGCAAGTCAGCTTCAATGGCGTTGAAATCGCCATGACGCCCATGGAGTATCAGCTCCTCCATCAACTGATGATCCGGCCCGGTAAAGTCGTGACCCGCGAACGTTTGTCGTCGACGCTTTACGGCTGGCAAGACAAGGTGGAGAGCAACACATTGGAGGTGTTGATCCACAACCTGCGCAAGAAACTCTCCGCTGAATTGATACGCACCGTGCGCGGTGTCGGCTACCGGATCGAGACTGCGTCATGAGCTCAGTTCGCGCGCGCATCCTCGTCCCCGTGTTACTCCTGTTACTGTTGGGCGACCTGACCATCAGTTGGTTGGCGTTACGCGATCGCCACACCGAAATTGAAGAGGTGTACGACGCACAGCTGGCGCAAAGCGCGCGCTTGCTGCAAGGCGTTCTGCGTCAACGGCCGCCAGGTGAAACGGACCTTGACCGGCTGTATCAGGCTTTCGACGAAGCCATGAGTCGAGTGGGTGGTGGTGAAGCCGCACATCCTTATGAAACCCGTTTGACGTTCCAGATCTGGCGCAACACGGGCGAACTTCTAGTGCGTTCCGCGGAGGCACCGGAGCTGGACGGCCCGCCCGCTACAGAGGGCTCACATGACTTTCTCAAAGACGGTAATGACTGGTGTGGCTTCCTGCTGGTCGATGCCCAGCAAGGCCTGTTGATCTGGGTCGGCGAGCGTGACGACGTGCGTCAGGACCTGATTCAACGCATCGTTCGCCATACCCTTTGGCCTACGGTGATTGGTGTACCGCTACTCGCCATCGCCATCTGGCTGGCGATTGGCTGGGGGATGCGCCCCCTGCAATTCATGGCCAGCGTCATCCGTCGACGCGAGCCGGAGAGCCTTGAGTCGCTGAACCTGTCGCCACTGCCCCGAGAGCTGGAGCCGATGCAGACCGCGCTAAATCGCCTGTTGATCCAGATCGAAAATCTGCTGGATCGAGAGCGTTGTTTTATCGCGGATGCGGCACACGAATTACGCACCCCACTGACCATCCTGCGCATCCACGCGCAAAACGCCAAACAGGCGCAACTGCCTGAACAACGCGAAGAAGCGCTGGATTATCTGGTGCATGGCGTCGACCGCGCGACGCGCATCGCCAGTCAGTTGCTGACTATGGCGCGCCTTGAGCCGAAGATAAAACACGATGAACTGCAGACCTGCGACCTGGGCAGTCTGGTCCGTGAGGAACTCGCCGAACTGACGCCATTGGCAGCCGAGAAAAAAGTCGAGTTGGTATTCGATGGCGTCGAGGACTTCCGGTTACACAGTGATCCGGCGGCCATCACCGTCGCCTTCCAGAACCTGCTGACCAACGCCCTTAACTTCGCTCCGGCCAACAGTGAGATACGGGTCATTCTTGACCGCGCTCATGACGGCGAGGCCGAGCTGCGCGTCGAGGACAGGGGGCCGGGCATCGACGAAAAAAACGCATCCCGCCTGCTGGAGCGTTTCTACAGCAATGGCCATAGCAATGGCGCAGGGCTGGGATTAGCCATCGTCGAGATGATCGTCAAAAAACTCGACAGCAGCCTGCAAATCGGCAACCTTCCAGATGGCGGGTGTTGTGCGCAGTTGCGGCTTCGGAGCCTGGTAGAACTGAAGGTGCACGCTCCGGGCTGAAATGAGATCAACGGTAGGACCGAATTCATTCGGGAAGGCGGCATTTCTGAAGTCACAAATGCTTTGGATGTACCGGATTTTCGCGAATGAATTCGCTCTTATCAAACAAAAAATAACGCATTGTTTTTGCTCTAAATTCTATCCAGCCATCACCAACTGCATCCCCAGCTTGCGTGCCTTGCGTTCCAAGGCGCGCAGTTGCCGGCTGCGGCTTTTTTCTTCGTAAGCTTCCAAACCTTGCTCAACATACGGCTGTCCCTTGGTCAGCATGGCGTAAATCAGCCGAGCCAGTTGATGGGCGGTTGCTTTGATGGCGCAGCCCGTATCCATTCTGCTTAAGCGTGCCCGGTGGCTGGCACCGATAAAACTTTTGTCGTTTCGGGCGTTAGAAGCCGATTGCTTGAGCGCTTGAGCCGCTCGATTGATGACCTTCGGTGCTCTGCCCGGAAGAGGTTTGCCGCCCGATATTCGGGTTGGCGGCGCGACACCCAACCATGAGCAAAAGTGTTGTGAGGTCGGGAAGCGTGACAAGTCCGGGCCCAACTCGCTGGCCAGCACCAGCGCGGTATCCACCCCGATCGTGGGGATGGCGGTTAAATCCACGCCCATCACCTGGCCCAATGCCTGATGCAGGGCCGTCTGTTGCGCAGCCGAGCGATGAGTGTTGCGAAGCGCTTTACACGCCGCTGGGACTTCTTCCTGACGCACGGGCAGTCGTTCAAGCGCTTGTGCGATGGCCCTGTCGCACTCGGCGATTTGTGTTTCCAGAAAGTCGTAGCACGCCAGTTCCTGACGTAGTGCATGCAGGTGCTCCATGCGCCAATTGCCGTGCAGGCTGCGGGCGATGGTGGCGTGGTCTGCCTTGATACGCCGATCTCGCAAGGCGGCTAGAGCGTGAGGATCGCGCTCACCCTGATTTATTGCCTGGAGGATTTTCATCCCGGTCACGCCGCTAATGTCGCTGATAACATTGGCCAGCTGGATGTTCATCTGGCTCAGGGCTTTCTGCATGCGGTTGATGGTTTTGGCTTGATCGGCGACTTTATTGGCACGTTGCCGTACCAGCGAGCGCATCGAGCAAATTTCATCGGCTGGACGAAAAGCCCCGCTCAACAGGCCGTGCGTCATCAGTTGCCAGATCCACTGGCAATCCAGAACATCGGATTTGCGGCCGGAGGTCTGTCGCGTCGCCCGCGAGTTGACCAGATAAACCTCGAATCCCCGGGCATCGAGCACTTCGAAAAGAGGAATCCAATAAACGCCGGTCGCCTCCATGGCCACCACTTTGATCTTCAACGACTCAAGCCAGTCGGCCAGCGCGATCAGGTCATCGGTGAAGGTCAAAAATTTACGAACAGGCGGATCGGATCGATCAGGATTGACCGCGACCCAATGCTCACGACTACCCACATCGATGCCGGCGCAGTCGTGATGAACAATCTCAAAGCGTTTTTGGTTCTTGCGCGCCATGACAATTCCTCGCAGGATTGAAAAGCGCGCGCGGGGTACACGGTGGCGAAGGGGTTCACTCTCTTATACGAGGTCACGGCATGCCGTGCCTTCAGCGACTCCACGCCGATACCGTGCGGACCACTCTCCTACTCGGGTGCTGTCACACCAGTGCTAATGACGGTCTCTGCCCCGCGCGCGCTCTTCTACTCTAGCCCCAGTTTGCTGCGCGACAGCGCGGCGTCGAAGACGGGGCGGCCCCTCCTACAGAGGAGAAAAATACAACCCGCACGCGGCGAATGCCGCCCCACTCAACAGGATGAGCGCAAGCTCGGCTGCAGCTCTTAAGCTTGATCCACAGATCCCTTCATCGCACGCGCACGCACTGCCAACTTATTTTCAACACACTGCGAAACCTGCAGGAGCTGCCGAAGGCTGCGATCTTTTGATGTTGATGTTTAAAAATCAAAAGATCGCAGCCTACGGCAGCTCCTACATTTCGGGGTTTTCGCGGAAGTTTCCGACAGCTTTTGAAGGTTGTCCGTCGGAAGTGCGGTGGATAGGCTTTGGGTGTCGCTGACGAATCAGCGACCGGACTTGGTCGTCCGGGTTTAGAATGGCGCACTTTTCAAGCTTGCTTAATGGCGAGCTGTGCGTGGGAGGGCTTCGGCCCTGCCGGGTTTCCATTCCCTGGTCGACCAACCCGCGTACAGTTCGCCACCCTTCTGCTTGGTCGCAGCGTCTGGCGAACTCCACATCCCGAATGGAGTTTCATCATGAAAAAGCCAACACCCAATCCGCCCGAAGCGGATAACACCACGCCTTACGAAGCCGCCGGCTCGAAGAAATTCCACGAAGCCGCCGAGCGCGCCCTCGACCACTACCTCAAACCCAACGCCACCACCCTGAGGTTCCACAAACCCAGCACCATGTTCCAGGTCGCCCCGGGGCAAGACAACGAAAGCCTCCTCGTCCACGCCTGCGAATCACTGGCACAAGCCAACATCATGAGCAGCGACATCGCCGCCTACGTCGACCTTCCGCAGCGGCGCACGATTCTCGCGATCCAGCAGATCATCATGCTCGCGGAACTGGCCGTGAACCGCGTCCTGGATAACCACGAAATCCCCCAATCTGCGCCACACAACTAACCCCCTGTGGCAGCGAGCGTGCTCGCGAAGGCGTCAGCCCATTCAACATTTTTGGTGCCCGATATACCGCTTTCGCGAGCAGGCTCGCTCCTACAATTGGATCGTATGCAGTCTGCAAGATATTGGTCGGCTGTCAGGCCGCCATCGCGACGGACCAACCTCCACAGCAAAACAACAGCAAGATCAAAAGATCGCAGCCTTCGGCAGCTCCTACAGAGGAGAAAAATACAACCCGCACGCGGCGAATGCCGCCCCACTCAACAGGATGAGCGCAAGCTCGGCTGCAGCTCTTGATCTTGATCTTGATCCACGGGCGACGTCGGAAGGCTGAGTGGAGGGATTCATCCGGGGGGTAGGCGCGAAGCGCCGTTTGGCGAAGCCAAACACATCGAGAGGAGGTGCAGCGAAGCAAACCGGAGGCGATGCCCCCGGATGGATCCCGGAGCGAAGGCACCCCGAGCCCCAGCGAGCGGGCCGTACGTAGGAGCAAGCGTTTTTTGCTTACTTTTTTAGGCGCTTGTAAAAAAGTGAGTCGCCGTAAGGGCCATCCCTTTCAAGGTCTTTTAGTTTTGGTGCAGCCCAGCTCCTTGATGGTCGGAGTCAGACGTTGCGCACAACCTGTGACCAGAGCGCGTAACAGCGCAGGTTCGGTACGACTGATCTTGTCGTAGAGGGCAGCCAAACTGACAGGAAGATCTTCCAGTTGCCGCGCGGCGGCGTGCAGGGATGGCTTCAAGCCCAATGAAACAAGGGACATCAGCTTGATGATGGTCGAGAACAGTAGCTCACGAGAATACTGCCGTTGCCGATGCTCTTCGAAGACCTGATCAATCCACTCAGGCGCAACGGCCTGCTCCAGCGCCAATTTGGCCATGACACTGGCAGGTGCTTTTTTCTCGAAACGCGCTAGAACATCGGCCCAAATCGTTCGGGTCCTCCTGGCTGAAGTATCAGGGGATTTTACCTAAGACCTTGAAAGGGATGGCCGTAAGGGCGAAACCGCCAGTGGCAACCCCAGAAACAACGGATATGCACACAAAATCCCCCAAACATGGTCGGCCCAAAGGCCGCCAAGACAAGCCAAAACCCACAAAGAAATGTTAGCGTGCTTGGCAATCTCAGAAAGCCAAAGCCGAGCCCAAGCCCAATGAAAAAAACAGTCCTGGCCTTCAGCCGCATCACCCCCCCCATGATCGAACACCTGCAACAAGACTTCGACGTCATCGTCCCCAACCCGAAAAACGGCGACATCAACACCCAATTCAACGAAGCCCTGCCCCACGCCCACGGCCTGATCGGCGTCGGCCGCAAACTCGGCAAAGCCCAACTCGAAACCGCCACCAAACTGGAAGTGGTCTCAAGTGTCTCGGTCGGCTACGACAACTACGACCTCGACTACTTCAATGAACGCGCGATCATGCTCACCAACACCCCGGACGTGCTCACCGAAAGCACCGCCGACCTGGCCTTCACCCTGATCATGAGCAGCGCCCGCCGCGTCGCCGAACTCGACGCCTGGACCAAGGCCGGCCAATGGCAAGCCAGCGTCGGCGCACCGCTGTTCGGCACTGACGTCCACGGCAAAACCCTCGGCATCGTCGGCATGGGCAACATCGGCGCCGCCGTTGCCCGCCGCGGCCGGTTCGGCTTCAACATGCCGATCATCTACAGCGGTAACAGCCGCAAGACTGACCTCGAACAAGAACTCGGCGCACAATTTCGCAGCCTCGACCAACTCCTCGCCGAAGCCGATTTCGTCTGCCTGGTGGTGCCACTCAGCGACAAGACCCGCCACCTCATCAGCCATCGCGAACTGGCCCTGATGAAGCCGAGCGCGATCCTGGTGAACATCTCCCGCGGCCCGGTAGTCGATGAGCCAGCGCTGATCGAAGCCCTGAAAAACAACCGCATTCGCGGCGCAGGCCTGGACGTCTACGAGAAAGAACCGTTGGCCGAGTCGCCACTGTTCCAGCTGAAAAATGCCGTGACGCTGCCGCACATCGGCTCAGCCACCCACGAAACCCGCGAAGCCATGGCCAACCGCGCGTTGGCCAATCTGCGCAGTGCATTGCTCGGCGAACGCCCGCAAGACCTGGTAAACCCGCAAGTCTGGCGCGGCTGAAAAAACGGGCAAGTGCGTAATGGCACTTGCCCGTTAGTTGGTTTAATACACAACTCGAAATTGAACAACAAACCCAATCAAACAACAACATTATAAGCTCTCCGAATTGTCGAATGATCGACAACGCAATGGAGAGCTAACACCTTGAATACCCTGACCACCGACAGACTTATCCGTTACAGCAAAGTCATATTAATGGCTTACATAAGTTTCTTTGGCCTGCTGGTGATGATCCACAATTTCACCGACTATGATTCCAACTACACTTACGTGGCGCACATCCTGAGTATGGACACCACCACGGCCAGTGAAACCATCAAGTATCGGGCCATCGAATCGCCGATGATTCATCACCGGATCTACTGGTTCATTATCACCCTGGAAGTCACGTATACCGTGTTGTGCCTGATAGGCACCTATCAGCTCTATCGCAACATCAACGCCTCCGCCGAAATATTCCACGAGGCAAAAAAGTTCTCGATCATGGGCATACTGGCGGCAATCTTTATTTATTACGTTTGCCTGCAAACCGTGGGGGTGGAATGGTTTGACATGGACACTTCGCAATCATGGAATGCCAAGGACTGGGCACGGCATATCGTTGATTTCATCTTCCCTGTCATGATTTACATCACCTTGAAAGTCGAGCGCTGAAGATCAGCGCTCGTTTTATTTCACGCCAACTTTCCCGAGATCGGCGGTACCACCGCTTTCGGTTTGCGAAACACCAGCACGTTGCCCAGCATCACCAATACCAGACCGACCAGCGCCGGAGCTGTCCACTGGTAACCCTCGGCAAACGCCGAAACGTTCAGCGCCACCACCGGGAACAACACCGTGCAATAAGCCGCGCGCTCCGGCCCCATGCGCCCGACCAACGTCAGATACGCGGTGAAACCGATCACCGAGCCCGGAATGACCAGATACAGCAGCGCACCGACGTAGCGCGGCGACCAGTCCATGTCAAAGGGTATGCCTTTGACCAGACACCACACCGACAGCATCGCCGCCCCATAAGCCATGCCCCAGGCATTGGTGGTCAAGGGTTTGAGGCCAGCCTTCTGTTGCAGGCTCGAGAGCATATTGCCCGCCGAGAAGCACAACGTGCCGCACAGGGCCAGTCCCAGGCCAAGCAAGGTTTGCGGGCTGGCCTGATGGCCGGCGAGTTCCGGCCAGAACAACATGCCTAGGCCGAACAGACCCAGCGCCCCGCCCATCAACACATTGCGGGCAATTCGCTGGCCGAAGAACAGCCGCGCATTGAGCGCGTTCCACAAGGTCGCGGTGGAGAACACCACCGCCACCAGACCGCTGGGAATCCACTGACTGGCGGTGAGAAAGCACATGAAGTTGACGCAAAAAAGGCACAAGCCCTGAGCCACGCAGATCAAATGGCCGCGCCGGTTCATCGGTTGCAAGCGACGGCTGAGCAACAGTAAAACGAACAGCACCAGCGCCGCGAGGCCAAAGCGATAAACGATCGACACTGGAATCGCCACCACGCCCAGTTGCCATTTCAGGGCAATCCAGGTGGTGCCCCAGATCAGCACGGTCAACAGATACAACGACAGATTCATGACGAACACTCCTTGATAGGCCTTGAGTGTCTGCTTCGGCAGGCGGCAAGCGCTTGCATAAACTTGCGCTTTTGTCGGGCGACTGGCGCGCAGCGCGGCGGCTACGGAGTAGGATGCAAGGCGTTGAAGAGATCCGATCATGGCCGCCATCGATACGCTGCAAGTCTTTCAAGCACTTAACCGCTCGCCGAACGCACGCCTTGTGCACAGCGCCGAGCTCGGTGACGGCTTGTCTGCAGCCTTGTGGACCAATCACCACGACGCCCGAGAATACGAAGCACCGAGCCATCACACCCTTTCCTACTACATCGCCGGCGGCACCGGTACGTTTCGCCGAGGGCAACCGGGCCACAAGGGTGGGCCGGACAAGCTGTGCATACTGCCGGCCGACCACGAATCAGGCTGGGTGATCAATGGCGATATTCGCCTGGCGCACCTGTATTTCAGTGCCGAACAATTCGCCCTCGGTTGCGTGACGCTGCTTGATCGTGAACCGCGTGAGATGCAGTTGCGCGAGCAGACCTTTCTCGAAGACCCGCAGCAGGCACAGCGCTTTCGACAATTGCTCACCCTCAATTGGGACGAGCCGGCCGAACGTCTGCTGACCAGCAGCCTTGCCCACGAATTGATCAGCCACACCTTGCTCAGTCAGGTCGGCGCACGTCAGGGCTTGCGCCTCAAGGGCGGACTGGCGCCGCATCAGCGTCGGCAGTTGGTGGAGTTCATCGATGCGCAGTTTGCCGAGCCGATCAGCCTCGGGCAACTGGCCGGATTGTGTGCGCTGTCGGAATACCACTTTGCGCGGATGTTTCGCGTGAGCTTCGGCCTGCCGCCGCATCAGTATGTGCTGGCACGACGCTTGAGCCGGGCGCGAGAGTTGTTGCGCGGCACGACGTTACCGTTGGGGGAGATTGCGCTGGCGTGCGGGTTTGCCAGTGCTAGCCATTTCACCAATCGCTTCAAGCAGGTTTTAGGCGGGACGCCCGGCGAATATCGGCAGGCGTTTTTGCGTTAGGCCTGAAATCTTAAGTGCCTTTCAGGGCCTCTTCGCGAGCAGGCTCGCTCCCACATTTGGAATGCAATCCCCTGTGGGAGCGAGCCTGCTCGCGAAGAACGATGACGCGGTTGCGGATCAGAACTCCAGGGTGCTGGACAGCGAAACCTGCCGCGAATCGCCCATCGACACAAAGAACCGGCTCGCCGCCGAGGTGTAATACGTGCGATCAAACAGGTTCTTCACATTGAGCTGGAACTTGACCTTCTGCCCTTCCACCTTGGTGTCGTAAGTGGCAAAGGCATCGGCCACGGTGTAGCTCGGCAGATCGAAATCACTCACCGCGTTGCCCGCCCGCTCGCCGACATATCGCGCCCCTGCACCGACGCGCAGTTGATCGCCGCCGATCACGCTGCCGAAGTCATACACCGCCGACAATGAGCCGCTGTTCTTCGCCACGTTCTGCAGGCGCTTGCCCTTGTAGGTCGGGTCTTCGGTGACTTCGGCATCGGTGTAGGCATAGCTGCCGATCAGGCTCCAGCGATCGCTGAGTTGACCGGTCAGATCCATTTCCAGACCGCGCGAGCGCACTTCACCCGCCGCGCTGTAAATTGTCGTCGGGCCTTCGGAGTTGGCCACCAGCACGTTGCGTTTCTTGATATCGAACAGCGCGATGTTGCCGGTGATGCGCCCCGGCATGTCCAGCCGCGCGCCCAGCTCCCACGACTTGGCTTCTTCCGGCGCAATACTGCCGTCGAGCACCGTGCTGCTGCCGCTCAGCGGGGCGATGGTCGAATTGGGTTTGAACGATTCGGTGTAGCTGCCGTAGAACGACAGCTCGTCGGTGTAGCGATACACCAGGCCGGCGCGTGGCACCCACTTCTGCCCGTTGCTGTCAGTGTTGGCCTTGAACGGCACGCCCTTGCCGGCGTACTGCTCGTACTCCTGGAAGCGCCCGCCGGCGACCAGAATCCACTGCTCGTTGAGGTGGATCGAGTCCTGCAGGAAGATCGAATCGCTACGCAGTTCATCGGTCTGTGCGCTGTCGGCAGCGCTGACCGTGGTGCCTTCAACCTCGCGACCATAGACCGGGTTGACGTAGCTGAAGGTGCTCAGGCTTTTCTGCCGGATCAGATCGGCACGGTAGATCTTGCGGTATTCATCATCAATGCCAAACACCAGGTCGTGCTGCATGCCCAGTACGTTGACCTTGCCTTCGAGGCTGGCGGTGGTGAAACGATCGGTGCTGATCGCGTTTTGCGTGCCATCCATGCTGCGGGTCAGCGTGCCTTTTTTGGTATCGATGGCGGTCACGCGCACCTGGCTGGCGTCGTAGGTTTCGCGGTTCCAGCTATAGCCGAAGTGAGCCTTCCAGTCATCGTTGAGCTCGTGATCGGCTTCGAAGTGATACAGATCCGAACGCCCTTGCATGTCGTTGAACGGCTCGTCGAGACGTTCCTTGCGCGAGATGTTCAGCGGATGGTTGGTGCGTGGGTCGATCACCGTGCCGCGATCGAACGGCGTGAGGAATTCACGATGCTCGTAGCCGAAAGACAGCTTGGTGCGTTCGCCGAACCAGGCCAGCGAAGGGGCGATCAGTGTTTCGCGATGGGTGCCGTAGTTGCGCCAGTAATCTTCGTCTTCGTGATCGAGCACCAGGCGATAAGCGAACCCGGATTCACCCAGCGCACCGGTGCTGTCGAAGGTGCCGCCACTGCCGTTTTTGCCTTCGCCGTAGGTCGAGCCACGCAGCGTCAGCGCGTTGTATTGCTCAAGTTCGGGCTTCTTGCTGACGAGGTTGACCACGCCGCCCGGGTCCTGAATTCCGTACAGCAAAGACGCCGGGCCTTTGAGCACTTCGACGCGATCAACCGTGGCGTTCATGCCTCGGCCCTGCACGATCGGCATGCCGTCGCGCATGATCGAGCCGTTGCGGTTATCGCCAAAGCCGCGGGTCATCACCGAATCCTGGGTGCTACCCAAAGTGTTGCCCTGGGTGATGCCACTGACGTTGGCCAGCGCGTCATCAAGGTTGCGCGGCGCCTGATCGCGGATCACTTGTGCGGGAATGACATTGACGGTCTGCGGGATTTCCTGAAGCGAGGCCGATGAGCGCATCACCGAACTGGTTTGCGGGGGCTGGTAACTCATCGATTCGTCGCGCAGCGAAGTGATCGTCGTCGCGCCGAGATTCAGCGCACCGGCGGTGGGTTGCGGTTCCAGTGCGAACGTGTGGCTGTCGGTGCGGCGCAAGTTCAGGCCGGAACCTGTGAGCAGACGTTGCAGCGCTTGCTCGGCACTCATCTGACCGTTTACGGCTGGCGCGATAATGCCGTACGGCGCCTCATCGGTGTAAACCACGCTCTGCCCGGTGACGCGGCTGAAGTCGCTCAGGGCTTGCGGCAGCGGTTTGGCGGCCAGAGAGAAGCTGAATTGCTTTTGCGCCTGACTGCTGACGGCTTCAGCGGCGAGCGCAACGCTCATCGGCAACAAGGCCAATGCCGAAAAGCTCAATGCTTGAGCGCCCAACCACTGTTTGACCGAACCCGATTTTGCCCTGGACTTCATTGCTCAATGACCTGTGTAGAACCGCAACGGATGCGAATGACTCGCAGTTTCAGTCACTACACGGATGGGGCTCGGGTTTACCTCACCCCAAAATTGAAAATATTTTTGGAGGATGTGTTGTATGTGCCGACGCCTTCGGGAGCAAGCCCCCTCCCACAAGGGCACCACATTTCAAATTGTGGGAAGGGGGCTTGCTCCCGAAGAGGTCAGTGACCTCAGCGCAAAATAATCAGATGCCCCAGCACCTGATGCTGCTCAAACCCCATCACCCCTTGCAGCGAATTCAGCACCGTCTGCGGGTCCTTACTCGGAAAACTGCCGCTGACCTTGCGCGCCGCCAACTCATCTCTGAGCAACACGATGCGCCCGGGGTAATACCGGCGCAGATCCGCCACCACATCGCCCAGCGTCGATTTGTAGTAAGTCAGCCAGCCCTGACGCCAGGCCAGTTGCGCCTCGCTGTCCACGGCGTGGAGTTTTTTCGCTGCGCCATCGCCGTAAGCCACTTGCTGGCCGGCGGTGAGAATCTGTTGCTCGCCATCACGATCCGCCGTCACCCCGACACGCCCGGACAACACGGTGACCTGCGCCCCATGAGGTTGCAGACGCACTTCGAATTGCGTGCCGAGCACTCGCACCTGGCCCTTCTCAGCCTCGACTACAAACGGCTCGCCCGTGTGCGTGACGCTGAAAAAACCGGCGCCGCGACGCAGGCGCACATGGCGTTCGCCGTGGCTGAAATCCACGGCGATGGCGCTGTCGGCATCCAGCGTCACTTGCGATTGATCGGCCAGGGTGACGGTACGGATCTCGCCGGGCGCCGAGACATAATCGGCACCGAGATCATCAATCCAGCGCTGCGGTTGCCACCCCGTACCGAGGTTGACCATCAACAGCAGACACGCCGCCATCGCCAACGCGCCAGACCAACGCAACAGTGCTGGACGACGCGGGCGATCCATCGCATCGAGGTAACCCTGCAACGCTATCGCCTCTTCATTGGCCAACCTTTGCGCCGGGCCTTCGCTCAATTCCCAGAGCACTTGCGCCTGGGCGTAAGCCTCGGCGTGGGCAGGGTCGGCCCGCAGCCATTGGCTGAACGTCAGTTGATCGCCAGCGCTGGGCCGATCATGCAGCAGGCTCAGCCAGGCAAAAGCCGCCTGTTCCTGAGCGGACGTCGGAATGATTATGTCGGTGGGCTTCACGGTGCTTTCCCTGGCAGGCGTGGCGCGGGTTCGCGCAGGCTGGCCTTGCAGGCCTCGAGGGCGCGCATCATATGTTTTTCCACAGCGCTTTGGGACAGGCCCATGGCTTTGGCGATGTCCGCGTACTTGCGGCCGTGGATGCGATTGAGCAAAAAGATCTGCCGGGTGCGCTCGGGCAAGGCGCGCAAGGCCGCTTCGACATGGCGTAGATCATTGCCGGCTTCGAGCGCTGCCTGTGGTTCGCTGCCCTGGCTGTCCGGCGCCTCCGGTTGCCAGCCTTCGTTGACGCGCAGCCGTGCGCCTTCGCTGCGCAGATGGTCGATGGCGATGTTGCCGGCGCAACGCAACAGGTAGGTGCTGAGTTCTTCAACCTGCACCAACGGTCGGCGCCAGAAGCGCAAAAACAGATCCTGTACCAGATCCGCCGCCGTCGCCCGGCAACCGACGCGTCGATTTACCAGCGCTTCCATTTGCGAGCGCTGCGAGAGGAACACCTGCAGAAAATGTGCACGAGCCCCGCGCGGTTCATCGTCGCGCGATTCCGGTGGCAGGCCAATCAGCACGTCAGCACTGCGCCCATGCCGCGACCGGGCTGGCCAGCAGGCTCAACCCGGCCAACGTCAAGGCCAGACGCGGCCGGTAGGGCAGCAACAGCACCAGGGCCAATGCGCTGAGCATCAACACCGCAAACCAGTCGACCAGACCGAAACTCCAGCCTTTGACGGCCACCGCAGCCCATAGCGACAAGGCCAGCAACAGCCACCCGATGAGTTTCAATCCCTGACGGCGGCGCGCCGAGGATGTGTGCCCGAGCAATTCATCATGGTGCCGAGGCATCGCCAGACACAGCGCGGTGAACCCGGCGTAGCAAAGCAGAAGCGCCAGCAGCATCAACTCGCCCCTTGCTCAAGCGTGACCGGCCGCGCCGTTTCGCGTTGTACTTTTTTCACTCTGACATTACTTGCGCCACGCTGCATTTTCCACGCGGCCCACGCGAGGAACACCCCGGCAGCGAGGCACGTCAGGTCGAAACCGGCGAGCACCCAATCGCCCGACGCAAGTGTTGCGCCGAGATTCCATGGTGTGGTCAGCGCATTGATCAGCGGTACCGCGATAAACAGCACAGCCCCCAGCCCAAGCTGCTCAACCCAGGCCTTACGCCCCGGACGAAGCAGCGCATGCACCACACTCAGCCCCCACATGATGAAAAACGCATTCACTTCCCAATCCGCGCGACCGGCCAACCCCACCGGCAACAGACGATTGGCCAGGAAGAACACCGCCACCGCCGACACCAACCCGGCCATGCTGGCGATGTTCAGCACTTCCACCAAACGCAACTCGAACGGCATGACCCCGCTCTTGGCGTGTTTGAGTTGACGCTTGCCCAGCCAGATCACCAGTCCGGTGCCGATCATGGCCGTGCCGGCCAGACCGCAAATGAAATACAACCAGCGCAACACCGGCCCGGCAAAGTGGCCCATGTGCAGACCATAGAAAGCACCACCCACTGCCATTGCCACAGGCTGTTGCGGGGTGCTGCCGAGCATCTGTCCGGTGACGCCATTGAAGGTCACGGCGTTACCAAAGTCGTGCACGACGCGGTCGCCTGCGCGAGACAACACCACCGACGCATTTTCATCGCCCGGATTGCTTACCGACAGGCGCGTGGTCTGGCCGCCCGACCATTGCTCGCTGGCCTTGGCCAACAGCGGCGCCATGGGTGCCAGAGGCGCGGCAATATTGGCGCGCTCCGGTGTCTTCGAGGCGGGGAAAACCTCATCGAAAAACGCCCTTACGTCGCCGTTGTAGGACACCGCGATGCTCGCCGGCATGACCATCGACATGAAAATCACCAGGCTGCTGTAGGTGATCATCAGGTGAAACGGCAACACCAACACGCCGACAGCGTTATGCCCATCAAGCCAGGTACGCTGGCCCTTGCGCGGGCGGAAAGTGAAGAAGTCCTTGAAGATTTTCTTGTGGGTGATGATGCCGGTGATCAGCGCGACGAACATCACCATCGCCGCGATAGTGGCCAGCCAGCGCCCCCACGGGTAAGGCATTTGTAGCTGGAAGTGGAAGCGGTAGAAGAACTCGCCGCCCATGCTTTCGCGGCCCAGTACTTCGGCACCGGTTTGCGCATCGAGGGTTTTCGACTCGAAACGGCCACGTTCGCCAGGTTTGGCTGGCGATGGCTGCCAACGCACGGTCAGGCCGGGATCACGGGCATCGGGCAAGCTGATCAGCCAGCGTGAGGCACCGGCCGCATGTTGCTGTAGATATTCCTGGGCCAGGGTCAGGCTCGCTTCGGCATTGATCGGCCGCGCCGGGATTTCCGGCTGCATCCAGTGACTGGTTTCGTCCTTGAAGTACGCCAGTGTTCCCGTCAGGAAAATCGCGAACAGCAACCAGCCGAACACCAGCCCGGTCCACGTGTGCAGCCAGGCCATGGCCTGGCGAAATCCTTCTTTCATGCGTATCCCAAGCCCCGCGCCGCGCCAGAGATCGTCGCCAGTACCACACTGGGCACCAGCAAACCGACCCAGGCCGACCACGCCGTTCGGCAGGCAAAGCACCAAAGCACGGCGACCAGATACACCAGAAACGAAATGGTCATGCCGGTCACCACCGCTTCAGCACGGCTCAACGGCAGCCATAGCGTCAGGGTGACGCTGGCCAGCGCTGCGACCAGATAGCCGCCAAACACTGCCGCCAGCACCCGCGAGGTGACGGCCAGACGGTAGGACATGGGGAGTGCGGCAAATTTGGCTTTCATGTTTCGACCCTGAAACGAAAAGCGTTCGGCCGACAAGCCGAACCAACAGGCGAGCAATATTAATGATAAATATTCTCATACGCAAAAGCATCTGATTGCCGGACAGCCTTTCCCACCCCTACAATGCGAACAGTTCTTGTTCTCTAACGTACAAAAGTGCGCCCGGAGTAATACCGTTGCCGTCCGCCCATCCCGTCGAATCGCTCTATCAGGAACATCACAGCTGGCTCACTGGTTGGCTGCGGCGCAAACTCGGCTGTCCGGACAGCGCGGCGGATCTGGCGCAGGACACCTTCATCAAAGTGCTGACCGCACGCGAAGCACCGGTGATCATCGAGCCGCGCGCCTTTCTCACCACCCTTGCCAAGCGCGTGCTGTGCAATCACTACCGCCGGCAGGATCTGGAGCGCGCCTACCTCGACACCCTCGCACAGATGCCGGAAATGGCTGCGCCGTCGGAAGAAGACAAAGCGATCATCCTGCAAACCCTGATGGAGCTGGATCAACTGCTCGACGGTTTGCCACGGCTGGTCAAACGCGCCTTTTTGCTGGCGCAGGTCGATGGCCTGACTTATCCGCAAATCGCCGTCGAGTTGGGCATTTCGGTCGCGACGGTCAAACGTCATCTGAACAAAGCGGCGATGCGCTGCTATTTCGCACTGTGAACCGCGTTCCGGATTTCTCCTCGCAAGTGGCCGAACAGGCTGTGCACTGGCTGATGGAAATGCAGCAAGGCGCCTTCACCGCGCGCCAGCAACAGGCGTTGCAGCAGTGGCTGGACGCCCACAGTGAACATCGCCGCGCCTGGGAACACATTCAGCGAGTCAACCAGCGCATGCGCGGTATTTTTTCGCCGCTGGCGCATGCGGTGCTGAATACACCGAAGTCCGGTAGCCGCCGTCAGGCGCTGAAGCTGCTGCTGATTCTTGGCGCCGGCTCCGCCGTCACCTGGGGCATGCGCGAGCACAACCCGTTGCCGTCGCTGCTCGCCGATTACCGCAGCCCGCTGGGTCAGCGACGCAAGATTGCGTTGGGGGCGGGCAGTCAGTTGCAACTCAACACGGCCAGTTCAGTGGATGTAGAGAGCGGGCAAGGATTGATCCGTTTGCTTGAAGGCGAAATCCTCCTGACCGCTGCCCAACCCTTCGAAATACGCACCGCGCAGGGGATTCTGAAAACCCCAGGCGCACGCCTGAACGTACGGCAGTTTGCTGATCGCACGCAGGTGGCGCTGTTCGAAGGTCGGGTTGAACTGACCGCCAATGGACGCGCGCCGATGTGGCTGCCCGTCGCCCGGCAACTGAGCTTCAGCTCGACGTCTGTCAGCGAAGCCGGACCTCTGGACGCCAACAGCGGCGCCTGGGCCGAGGGCATGCTGGTGGCGGCGCACATGCGTCTGGGTGATTTCCTCGATGAGCTGGGACGCTACCGCCGCGGCCAGCTCAATTGCGACAAGAAGGTCGCCGATCTGCTGATCTCCGGGACTTATCCACTGGACGACAGCGAGCGAATCCTCGATCTGCTGGAAATCAGTTTGCCGGTGAAGGTGAGGCGTTTTACCCGTTATTGGGTCAGCGTCGAGGCGCGGGTGTAACCGCAAGGTCAAAAGATCGCAGCCTGCGGCAGCTCCTACACGGGATTTGTGTACACCCTGTAGGAGCTGCCGCAGGCTGCGATCTTTTGCTCTTCAAAAAAAATGAGCCGTTTTTCAGATCTGGCGTGACAGAGAAGGAAAGCCCCCCTTGATTCAACCTTCTCAGGACCCTCCACCATGCACCCCACCCGCCTCACGCCACTGGCCCGCAGCCTGCGCAACCTTGTCTTCGGCGCCAGCCTGAGTTTCGGCGCCCTGCCCGCCGCGCTGGCTGCCGACGCCAAGGCTTATCACATTGCGCCGTCGTCGCTGGAAAACGCCCTCAACCAGTTTGGCCGTGAAGCCGGGGTGCTGATCTCGTTCGGCTCGCAAGTCACCAGTGGCGTGCAAAGCCGCGGCCTGGAGGGCAGCTACACCACCGAGCAAGGTTTGAATGCATTGCTCGAAGGCACTGGCCTGCAAGCCCGCGCCGAGGGCGATAACGCCTTCAGCCTGCAACCGGCGGGTGACACAGCGCTTGAGCTGGACACCTCGAAAGTCGTCGGCGACTGGCTCGGCGATGCGCAGCAAATCAACGTTTTCGAACACCCTGGCGCCCGGGACGTGATCCGCCGGGAAGACTTCGAACGCCAGGGCGCCACCCAGGCGCGCGACGTGCTCAACCGCATCCCCGGCGTCAACGCCCCGGAAAACAACGGCACCGGCAGCCACGACATGGCGCTGAACTTCGGCATTCGTGGTTTGAACCCGCGCCTGGCCGCACGCTCGACGGTGTTGATGGACGGCATCCCGGTGCCGTTCGCGCCCTATGGCCAACCGCAGTTGTCATTCGCGCCGATCAGCATGGGCAACATGGATGCGGTGGACGTGGTGCGCGGCGGTGGCGCGGTGCGTTACGGTCCGCAGAACGTCGGTGGCGTGGTCAACTTCGTGACCCGGGCGATTCCCGACGAGCCGACGGTCAAGGGTGGTTTCCAGACCGAAACCAGCCCGTCGTCGAGCCACGATGGCTTCAAGACCAGCGCCAATCTGCTGGCCGGCGGCACCAACGCCAACGGTCTGGGCGGCGCTTTGCTGTACTCCGGCACTCGCGGCGGCGACTGGCGTGAGCACAGCGACACCGAGATCGACGACCTGATCCTCAAGGGCAAATACCAGCTCGACGAGGCCAACAGTTTCAACGCCATGGCTCAGTATTACGAAGGCAAGGCTGACATGCCCGGCGGCTTGAACGTGGCTGATTACGATGCCGATCCGTACCAGTCGACGCGGCCGAAAGACCAGTTCTGGGGCCGGCGCACGATGTTCAATTTCGGTTACCGCTATCAGGAAGATCGCCGCGAGTTCACCGCCAACACCTTCTTCACCAAAACCCTGCGCAGCGGTTATCTGGATCAGGGCAGCTTCCTGTCGCTGTCGCCACGCGAGTATTGGGTGCGCGGCTTCGAAACCCGCTTCGCCCAGGGTTTCGACCTCGGCCCGACCAGCCATGAAGTCGGCGTCGGCTATCGCTACATCAACGAGGCGGGCCACGAACTGCGCTACCGCACGCCGATTGCCAGCAATCAATACCCGACCACCGACAGCCGCAACGACCGCGATACGCGCGGCGGCACCGAAGCCAATGCGTTCTTCGTCGACGACCGCATCGATATCGGCAAGTGGACGATCACCCCGGGCGTGCGCTACGAGATGATCGAATCGCAGCAGACCAACAACCTGACCAACGTCAAATACAAAGGCGACTACAACACCGCGCTGCCGGCGTTAAACGTGCTGTATCACCTGACCGACAGTTGGAACCTGTACGCCAACACCGAGGGTTCGTTCGGCAGCGTGCAATACAGCCAGATGCCCAACCGCGTCACCAGCGGCGAAGTGAAACCGGAAAAAGCGCGCACCTGGGAACTCGGCACCCGTTACGACAACGGCGCGTTGCGCGCAGAGATCGGCGCGTTTCTGATCAACTTCGACAACCAGTACGAAAGCAACCAGACCAACGATTCGGTGATCGCCCGTGGCGAAACCCGCCATCAAGGCATCGAGACCAGCGTCAACTATGCGCTGGACGACTTGAGCCCGGCGCTGGCCGGTTTCGATGTTTACGCCTCTTACGCCTACGTCGATGCGACCATCCGCGAAGACGGGCCGAACAAGGGCAATCGCGTGCCGTTCTCCTCAAAACACAAAGGCACGATTGGCGTCGGTTACACCGAGGGGCCGTGGAAACTCAATTTCGATAGCAGCTTCCAGAGCGACCAGTTCGCCGACAACGCCAACACGTCGAAAGAAAGCGCCGACGGCAGCACCGGCAAGATCCCCGGCTACATGCTGTTCAGCAGTCGCGCGGGCTATGACTTCGGGCCGCAATTGTCGGATCTGAATGTGGCGGTGGGGGTGAAGAACATCTTCAACACGCAATACTTCACGCGTTCATTCGATGACAACAACAAGGGCAAGTATGTCGGGGAACCGCGCACGGTTTATGTGCAGACTTCTGTAGCGTTCTGAGGATTGAGAAGCCCCTCACCCTAGCCCTCTCCCAAAGGGAGAGGGGACTGATCGTGGGATGCTTGCGAGGTACGCCGACCTGTACGTGCTGTGCCGAATCCATAATCGACTCGACCTGAAACCGCTTTGCCGAATCCATAATCGACTCGGTCTGTCAGGTCGATGTACAACGCCAGACACCTCGGTCGGCCCCCTCTCCCTCTGGGAGAGGGCTGGGGTGAGGGTTCTCGGCTACAGTGAAATATCAAACCAACTTCACAAGGATCGTGAAGCATGCAAACCCGCTCCACCCTCGCCCAATTCGCCCGCCAGCTCCGCGTCAACCAAACCGATTGCGAACACCTGCTCTGGCAAAAACTCCGCTCCCGCCAGATCGCCAATCTGAAATTTCGCCGGCAGTTTCCGTGTCCGCCTTACGTTCTGGATTTTTACTGTGCGGAGTTGAAATTGGCGATTGAGCTGGACGGTGGTCAGCACTTTGAAACGCAGGGACTGATTCATGATCAGCGCCGGACACGCTATCTGAATCAAAAGGGGATTGAAATTGTGCGTTTCAGTAATCTCGAGGTGATCCAGCAGATGGACGATGTGCTGGAGCAGATCATAAGAATTGCAGCGAATCGAAAAATACCCTCACCCTAACCCTCTCCCAGAGGGAGAGGGGACTGACCGGGGGATGCTTGCGAGCTACGCCGACCTGATTCTGCTTTACCGAATCCATAATCGACTCGGTCTTTCAGGTCGATGTAACCCGCAACACACCTCGGTCGGCCCCCTCTCCCGGAGGGAGAGGGCTGGGGTGAGGGGGCGCTCTCTTATGCCCTGCGCAAATAACTCCACAAACAAAAACGGGCCTGCTTCCGCAGGCCCGTTCTCATTGGGTGGCTTATGAAATCAGCGTATCAACTGTTGATCGCTGCCTGTTCATTCTCAAGAAATTCTTCCTCCAGCAGTGCGTCATTCGTCTTGCTGAATGGCACCACCGCAGCACGTGGTTTGCCGCGCAATTTGCCAAACAGGTGCTCCAGCGCGTGCTCCAGTTTTTCGGCTGCACCGTCGATCGCCTGTTCCAGCGAATCGGCTTTGTGGGTGACGGAAATCGGTTGATGGCCTTTTGGCCGCGCTTCCAGTTGGCAGCGCAAGTCATGAGGACCAGGTTTGTCGCCGTTCTCGTCGCTCAGGTGGACTTCGACACGGGTCAGGTCTTCTTCATAACGTTCGAGCGTGCTCTCAATGGTTGTACGTACCCACTCCTCCAGTCGTTGACTACTTTGAATATGGTTATCGCTGTTGACTTGGATTTGCATAGTTCATCCCTTATTTCAGCTAGCTCGCGAGAGGCCGTAGACATATTTTCTTGACCTCTTGGTTACAACAATCGGCCCGACCGGCGAACATTTCAACCCCTGAAAAAAGATAAATATTCATTCGCAAAAAAAGCCGGACAACCGGGCACAGCGCTGGTAAGGTCGGGAGTTGGGTCGCCTGGTCGCCCTGCAAAATTCACTCACAATTGCCCGTCGTTCAACGGGTGCAGACTGCGAAAAATCCCCGCCTCCTCCACCAGCCAGTCATGCACCGCACGCACGCCCGGATGGCTCAACGCCCCCGGCGCATAGAGCAACACGTAGCGTTTGTGATTGGGCACCGACAGGCCGAACGGCACAATCAACGTGCCCCGCTCCAGTTCATCGTTGAGCAGCGTGCGTCGGGCAATCGCCACGCCCATGCCGGCGATGGCGGCTTCGATGGTCAGGTGATTGCGATTGAACGTATGCCCGCGCCGCACATCGGCCCCTTCGAAGCCGATAGCGTTCAAATAGAATTCCCACTCCGCGTATTCATAACTGCCGCGCCAGGCGGTGATGTCGTGCAGCAACGGAAAATGCACCAGATCCGCCGGCCCGTGCAGCGGTGGGCGGCCACGCAACAGGCTCGGCGCGCAAACCGGGAAAATCTGTTCATCGAGCAAGGCTGTGGATAACAGTCCTGGATAGCTGCCGTCATTCAAGTCGATGGCCAGATCAAAATCGCCCTCGTGCAATGGCACGCTGCTGTCCTCAGCCACCAGTCGTAGCTGGATATCCGGATAACGCTGTTGCAGTCGCGGCAATCGTGGCGTCAACCACTTACTGAGGAACGAAGGAATCGACCGCACGCGCAGAATTCCGCTGATCATCCCCGCATCCAGTCGGCGCAATTCGGCGTCGATGCTGCCGTAGGCTTCGTTGACCGTCATGGCCAGCCGCTGCCCTTCTGCACTTAACTCGACCCCGCGAGCGCGGCGGTGAAACAGGCGAAAACCGAGGCGCTCCTCCAACTGGCGGATTTGCTGGCTGACCGCGCCCGGCGTGATGTGCAGTTCTTCCGCGCAACGGGTGAAGGACAGGTGCCGCGCGGCACAGGAAAACACCTGCAGCCAGACGTAAGTCTGGGCATGCAATTGACGACTCATCGTTTAGTCCTGCTAAAGGCTGTCTTAGGAAGTTTCGTTGGTCACTGAAGATCAAGGTGGGCAGTATCGCCGACATTGCGCTTGTCCTACAAAAAATGGCGGCGATTTCCTACTCCATTGCTTGTAAGGCTTTAGCATGGCTATCAGTGTTTTCGATCTATTCAAAGTCGGCATCGGTCCGTCCAGTTCCCACACCGTAGGCCCTATGCGCGCCGCCGCGACTTTCGCCCAGGCGTTGATCGATCAACGGTTGTTGAACGATGTGCGCCGCGTTGAAATCCGTTTATACGGTTCGCTGTCGGCCACCGGCGTCGGCCACGCCACCGACCGCGCCACGGTCATGGGCCTGATGGGCGAATGGCCGGACAGCATCGATCCGTCGACCATTGATCCGCGCATCCAGCAACTGCGCGAAAGCGGCCAACTGTCGCTGGCCGGTCAACGCTCGATTGCCTTCAACTGGCAAAGCGATCTGCTGCTACTCGACGAAAGCCTGCCCTACCACCCCAATGCCATGTCGCTGACAGCCTTTGGCGAAACCGCCGAGCTGTTTACACAAACGTACTACTCGGTCGGTGGTGGTTTCATCATCGAAGCGGCGGAGGCAGAGTCGGGCGTGGCCCCGAGCGGCGACGTGGTGTTGCCGTACGATTTTTCCAGCGCCGCCGAACTGCTGTCGCTGTGCAAAAAACACAATCTGCGGGTCAGCGAATTGATGATGGCCAATGAACGCGCATGGCGCACTGACGCACAAATTCGTCAGGGGCTGCTGCACATCTGGTCGGTGATGCGCGAATGCGTTGAACAAGGACTGCGCCACGAGGGCATTCTGCCCGGTGGTCTCAATGTGCCGCGCCGTGCCGCAAAACTGCACCGCAGCCTGTTGGAAATCGGCAAGCCGAATGTCATCAGCTCGACGCTGTCGGCCATGGAGTGGGTCAACCTGTTCGCCCTCGCCGTCAACGAGGAAAACGCCGCCGGTGGACGCATGGTCACTGCGCCGACCAACGGCGCGGCCGGGATCATTCCAGCGGTTCTGCACTACTACATGAAATTCAATCCGGACGCGTCCGACGACGACGTCGTCGCGTTCTTCATGGGCGCTGCGGCGGTCGGCATTCTGTGTAAGAAGAATGCCTCGATCTCCGGCGCCGAAGTCGGCTGTCAGGGCGAAGTCGGCTCAGCCTGCGCAATGGCGGCCGCAGGCCTTGCCGAAGTGCTCGGCGCCACCCCGGAACAACTGGAAAACGCCGCCGAAATCGGCCTGGAACACAACCTCGGCCTGACCTGCGACCCGGTCGGCGGGTTGGTTCAAGTGCCGTGCATCGAGCGCAACGCCATCGCCGCCGTGAAAGCGATCAACGCGACACAGATGGCCCTGCGCGGCGACGGCAACCACTTCATCTCCCTCGACCGGGTGATCCGCACCATGCGCGATACCGGCGCCGACATGCACGACAAATACAAAGAAACTTCACGGGGCGGCCTGGCTGTCAGCTGGGTGGAGTGCTGAGGAGCATTCCCCGACCGTCCGCAATACGTGAGCCCGAGCAAGAATAATAACGAGGCGATACCGATGACCGATGTACGTACACCTGCTGCCGAAAACCTCGCTGTAGATCTGGCACGCAACGCAGAAACTGCCCACAAGGGCTGGAGCAAATTCGACACCACCTGGATGCTCGGGTTGTACGGCACCGCCATCGGTGCCGGTACGTTGTTCCTGCCAATCAACGCTGGCGTTGGTGGTTTCTGGCCGTTGTTGATTCTCGCCGTGCTGGCATTCCCGATGACGTACTTCGCTCACCGTGGGCTGACCCGTTTTGTCTTGTCCGGCCGTTCCGGCGACATCACTGAAGTGGTCGAAGAGCACTTCGGCATCGGTGCCGGCAAGCTGATCACGCTGCTGTATTTCTTCGCGATCTTCCCGATCCTGCTGGTGTACAGCGTGGCGCTGACCAACACCTTGAGCAGTTTTCTCGAACATCAATTGCACATCGCCCCGCCGCCACGGGCGATTCTCTCACTGGCGTTGATTCTCGGCCTGATGGCGATCGTGCGTTGCGGCCAGACCGTGATCGTCAAAGCCATGAGCGTGCTGGTTTATCCGTTTGTCGCTGCGTTGCTGCTGCTCGCCCTCAGCCTGATTCCGAACTGGAACGGCGCTTTCTTCGCCAGCGCTCAAGAGGCAATGCCGATGTCGGTGTTCCTCAAGACGATGTGGCTGGCGATTCCGGTGATGGTGTTCTCGTTCAACCATTCGCCGATCATTTCGGCCTTCGCGGTTGACCAGAAACAACGCTACGGCGACCAGGCCGAACGCAAGAGCAGCGGCATCCTCGCCATGGCCCACGGCATGATGGTGATCACGGTGATGTTTTTCTGCTTCAGTTGCGTGCTGGCGCTGTCGCCGGCGGATCTGGCGGCCGCAAAGGCGCAGAACATCTCGATCCTGTCGTACCTGGCCAACCACTTCCAGACCCCGGTCATCGCCTATGCCGCACCGCTGATTGCGCTGGTGGCAATCACCAAATCCTTCCTCGGCCATTACATCGGCGCCAGCGAAGGCTTTCAAGGCATGATCGCTAAAAGCCTGCGCAGCCGTGGCCGGGTAATGTCGGCGAGCTGGCTGAACCGTGCGACCGCGCTGTTCATGATCCTCAGTTGCTGGGCCGTGGCCACTTTCAATCCAAGCATTCTCGGCATGATCGAAACCCTCGGCGGCCCGGTGATCGCCTGCCTGCTGTTCCTGATGCCGATGTACGCCATCCGCCGCGTGCCGGCCTTGCGCCAGTATTCTGGCCAGGCATCCAATGTGTTCGTGGTGCTGATCGGCCTGATTGCACTGTCTGCGATCATCTACTCGTTCCTGCCCTGAAAACGGGCCACAAAAAAAGGCGAGCCACGCGGCTCGCCTTTTTTATCCCCGTGTTCATTGTTCGACAATTTTCCCGGCACAGCCCTTGCTACACCCCTGTAGGAGCTGCCGCAGGCTGCGATCTTTTGATCTTTGTGATCCTCATGACCGAAATCAAAACACCGAAGATCAAAAGATCGCAGCCTGCGGCAACTCCTACATGAAGCAACCACACAGGCCACGGAATGGCCGATGGTCTGGATGGACGAACCAACCCGATCACGGCCGGTCAACAACTGCACGTTCAATCAGGCGGTGACGCATCATGGACAATCCTTTTCAGATCATTACCGATGCCTTTGCGCCGGACTATCAGATCAACCTGAGCATTCAGGGCCTGGACGGCAGCATCATGCTGACCCTGTCCAACAGCGGCCGGATCGTGGCCAAACGGATGATCAGCGCCGAACAGCGCAATGACCCGAAACGCCTCAAACTGCTGGTGCAAAGCATTCAGTTTGGCATCGCGATTGAGCAGGGCCATAGCGCCATGGCGATTCTCGAAGCCATGACCAACGGCGACGGGCTGACCCCGCCACCGCCTCAGGTCAAAGGCCAGCCCCGGCCAGTCGCGGGACTTTAAAGTTCGCCCTTCTCCACTTCGGGATGCTCACCGGAACCGGCACCGAGCTTGCGTTGCGGTTTTTCGATCTTCACCGAGGGGAATTGCGACGAAGCGTAACGCACCACCAGAATCGAGAACGCCAGCAGCAGAATGCCGCCGCACAGATAAATGATGCCCATGTCCGGCGGGTTGTGGTGCGAGACGTTGGAGATCAGCAGTCGGGTCAGCGCGGTGATCGCCACGTAGATCAGGAAGCGCACCGGCATGTGGTTGGTCTTGAAGTAAATCCCGACCATCGCGCCCAATTCGAGATAGATGAACAGCAACAGGATGTCATCGATCTTGATATGCCCTTCTTCGAGCATGCCGAGAAACTCCATCACCGCCGCCCACGCCGTCACCGCACCGATAGCGAACAGCGCCAGATAATGGAAGGTTTCGACGAACAGGTTGCCCAGGGACTCGGCCAGTTGATGCACGTTTTGCCGCAGTTTCTCGGCCCAGTTGATTTTCACGATGTTGTTTCCTTAGCCCGATGCGAGCGGATGATGCGTGTTGGACGTGACGGTTTTCTGCACGCGCCTGATTTCATGCAGAAAAGAGGCCATGCCATCATGGCGAGCCGCCACAAAACCTGCGCCGTGGCGTTTGGTCGCAGGGCACCGTCCTGAGCCAAATCCTGTGGGAGCGAGCCTGCTCGCGAATGAGGGCGACACGGTCGATCTGACAAACCCGAAATCCGGTCTACATTGAAAAGCCACTACCCAAAGCGTAGGGATTCGCTTATCCTTTTCGCTGTATATAGATACAGTAGTCGCAAAGACAACTAAATGTGAAGGCATGTGAGGTGGTGAATGGCCGTCGAAGTGGTATACCGCAGCAGCCGAGATCTGGAGCGCTTGTTCATGGATAAAGCCGAAGCTGACCGTCATGACAAAATGCTCGAACTGGCCGAATATCTGGCCGATGTGCTGCAAAAAGCCGTTCCGTCGCTGACTGAACAGCAAGTGGAAGAAGCCGGGATCTACATGGCGAAGAACCGCGATGTGTTCGCCCGGGCGTTCAAGAGCCAGCCAGATGCCCTGTCGGAGCTGATCAATGCGCCGGCAGAGCCTGTCGAGCAGGCTGAGGTAGCAGACGATGCCGAAGCGCCGGTTAAACCGGCCAAAGCGGCGAAGGCCGCGAAGTAATCGATGCCCGAATTGAATAGGCCCTGAGTCGAATGGCTCAGGGCCTTTTTCATGCCTGTGAAACTCAGCGATACAAAACTTTTTCCGCCAACTCATCGGCCACCCGCGCCGGCGAGCGTTTTTCCGCCTGCGCATGGGCAAAGACTTCGGTCAGCCGTGAACTGATTTTCGACAGGTGCGCGGTAATGGTGGTCAGCTCCTCGCCGCGATGTTTCAGCGAGACGTAAATCAGGCTACCGGCATTGATCACATAGTCCGGCGCATAAAGGATGCCGCGCCGCTCCAGTTGATCGGCAACATCCAGATGCGTCAGTTGATTGTTCGCCGACCCGGCCACCGCCGAGCAGCGCAGTTGCGTCACCGAGTGACTGTTGAGCACTCCGCCGAGTCCACACGGCGCAAGAATGTCGCACGGTGTGCTGAGCAACGCGTCGTTGGCGATCGGGTGAGCGTTGAGCTGCTCCATCGCCAGTTGCACCTTGCCGTGATCGATGTCGCTGACCAGTAGCTCGGCCCCGACGGCGTGCAGTTGTTCGGCCAGCGCGAAACCGACATTGCCCAACCCCTGAATCGCTATGCGCAAACCTTCCAGATTATCGCTGCCCAGTCTGGCCATGGCGGTTGCGCGAATCCCGGCGAACACCCCCATTGCCGCGTGCGGCGCAGGATCGCCGGCCGAAGTGGTGCTGGTGACATGCTGGGTCTGCTGTGCGATGCAGTCCATGTCTGCGACCGAAGTGCCGCTGTCGATGGCGGTGATATAGCGGCCGTCGAGCTGATCGATGCAACGGCCGAAGGCTTCAAACAGCGCCCCGCGATTTTCCACATGCACCGGCCGCACAATCACCGCCACGCCACCGCCTTGGGGCAAGCCCGCCAACGCGGCTTTGTAGCTCATGCCCTGGGCGAGACGAATAGCGTCTTCGACAGCCGACTCGTCATTGGGATAGGCAAGGTAACGGCACCCGCCCAGGGCCGGCCCCAGACGACTGTTATGAATGGCAATGACCGCCTTCAACCCGGAGACCGGGTCAACGCTCAGGTGCAGCGATTCCAGGCGAGTGCTTTGCATGAGCGCAAACATCGTTGGGCTCCCGAATCACTTCTTGTAGAACGCCAGTATAGGCTTGCGTCCGAAAATTGCTGGAGCGCACCGGAATAAGCGCCCCGCGGATGATGGCTTTGCGGAATAAACACAGACGCGCATGGCCCGGCACTGGACGAATGCCACGGACGGGGCTAAAACGAGGCATTCCCCGGAGATTGTCATGAATCCGCGCCAACGTTTTTTCGAGTGTCTGCACCGTTCACCGCCCGCGTTGTTGGAAGCCGCGTTGTGGATGGCCGCCGAGCACGAAAAAGCGATCGATCCCGAGGCGCTGCTACAAGACTTCAAGGAGCTGCAGCAACGCGTCAGTTTCGGCTTGCCAATGCTGCCGGTCAGCGAGCTCGCGCAGCCGTTACTGCGACGCATGATTGAGTTGGGTTTTGCCCAGGATGACTTTCTGCCACTGCGCCCCCAGGCTGCGCTGTTGCATAAAGTGCTGCAGACCCGTCGCGGCCAGCCGCTGGCGCTGGCGCTGATTGCTCTGGAGCTGGCGCGCGGTCTGGAGATTCCACTGGTCGGAGTCAATTTCCCCGGGCACTTCCTGCTACGGGTGCCTGGTGCCGATCACTTGCTGGATCCGTGCGGGGGGCGACGCCTGTATCCCAATGACTGTCGCGAACTGTTGCAACGTCAATACGGGGCGCACATGAAACTCAACGCCGAGCATCTGCTCACGGCTACGCCCGTGCAGATGCTCCAGCGCCTGTCACGTAACCTGCGTCAATTGCACCTGACCCACGATGACTTTATCGCATCGCTGATCGACGCCGAGCGTGTACTCGAACTGGGTAATGCCGGCGCCGCCGATTACCTGGCCCGGGCCAGTCTGTATCAGCGGCTCGACTGCCCGAATGCCGAACGCTTCGACCTGGAGCGTGCGCTGTTGCTCAGCGAAGATCCGATACAGCGCCTGCGCCTGACCGAGCGGCTCGGGCATCTGCCGCCCAATTCGGTTGTTCACTAATCCCCTGTGGGAGCTAGTCTGCTTGCGATGCAGGCGACTCGGTCTCAAGGTCAGACCGCGTTATCGTTCTTCGCGAGCAGGCTCGCTCCCACAGTGGTCGCGGTTATTTCAGCAGGCGACCGCACCTGAATGATCAACAGCGCGGCAATGACGGCCGGAATCGCGCAGAAGAAGAAAATCTGCTCCACCGGAATGTGCATCGCCAGCAGCAGACTGCCGAACAGCGGCCCGAGAATCGAACCGAAACGCCCCACCCCCAACGCCCACCCCGTGCCGGTGGCACGAACGTGCGCCGGGTAGAAGTTACTGGCGAACGCATTCAGCGTCAGTTGCCCGCCAATAATGCAAAAACCCGCAGCAAACACGCAGGCCACCAGATAACGCGGGTTGTCGTGATTAAGCCCCAGCAGAATCGTGCACAGCGCCGCGCCCGCGAGCACACCGGACAACAGACGCACTTTGCGTTTCAAGCGGTCGGCGAACCAGGCCATGCAGATCGCGCCCAGCGTGCCGGCAAACAGAAACATCGACGTCACCAGATTGGCCTCGTTGAGTTTCAAGCCACTTTCCAGCAGCAACGACGGCAGCCAGCTGATCATGAAATACAACAGGATCAGACTGACGAAAAACGTCGCCCAGATCAGCAAGGTAGGGCGCGCATAACCGTTGCGGAACAACTCCACTACCGTCAGCTTGCTGCCCTGCTCCCGCTCGTTCTGCTCGACATAAGCGGCCGGCGGTTGCCAGTCCGGCAGCATCCGCGCGGTGACTTTGCGCAGACGTGCGTACGGCGGTGCATCACGCAGCAACCGCGGCAGCGATTCCGGCAGCATCCACCAGAGAAACGGAAACAGCAGCAACGGCGTCACGCCGCCGGCAAGAAACACCGCTTGCCAGCCGAATTGATCGATGAACCCGGCGGCAACAAAACCACCCGCTGCACCGCCGAAGGAGAAGCCGCACGCGGCCAGTGTCACCATCAGTGTGCGCAGGCGCGGCGGCGAATATTCCGACATCAACGCCATGGCGCTGGGCATCGCGCCGCCCATACCGATGCCGCAGATGAAGCGCGCGACCATCAACGTATTCAGAGAGTCGGCAAACACCATCAGCACCGTCAGGCTGGCGTAGATCAGCACGCAAGCGAGCAGGATGCGACGTACACCGAAGCGGTCGGCCAGCGGCGTGACGACGAGAGAACCGATCGTGAGGCCCAACAGGTTGGCGCTGAACACAGGCCCGAATGCTGACTTTTCCAGACCCCAATCCTGGGCCAGTGCCGGCACCACATAGCCGAGCACCTGGGCGTCATAGCCATCGGTGACCAGCAACAAGGCGAGCAGGATCAAAAGCAACCACTGATAGCGGGACACAGGACGGGCGTCGAGTGCCGCCCGGAAGCTGGCAATCTGGTTGTGCATCGCAAGGTACCTGTTTTGTTTTTATGATTTTTTTTGCGTGGATCAACGCCGAACCTTGTGGGAGCGAGCCTGCTCGCGAATGCGGTGTGTCAGGCAAATGAAGGGTGGCTGACACTCAGCATTCGCGAGCAGGCTCGCTCCCACAGGGAGTATTACGGTATATCTGGCTGGTTGGCCGGATGCGCCTTGATGAACGCCGGATGTTCGACAGCCAACGCCGCCACGCGACAGATCCGTGGATAAGCCTCCAGCGAAACATTGAACCGCTCTGCCGCGTACAACTGCGGGATCAGGTAAACATCCGCCAGGCACGGCCACTCACCGAAACAGAATCCGCTCTCACCAATCAACTGCTCCACCGTCGCCAGTCCCTGGCTGATCCAGTGGCTGATCCACTCGACCACCTGCGGCTCTTCATACCCCGACTGACGCAGGCGATTGAGCACGCTGACGTTGTGCAGCGGATGCACATCGCAACCGATCACCGCCGCGACGCCGCGCACGTGAGCGCGGGCAGCGAGGTCTTCGGGCAACAGCGGCATCTGTGGATAACGTTCTTCCAGATACTCGATGATCGCCGGCGACTGGATCAACAGTTCGCCTTCGTCAGTACGCAAGGCCGGCACCCGCCCCTGCGGATTGATCGCCAGATACGCCGTTTGCCGATGCTCGCCACCGGACGGCGCGATCAGATTGACCGGCAACGCCTGATAATCGAGGCCCTTGAGCGCCAATGCGATCCGCACCCGGTACGACGAGGTCGAACGGTAATAGGTATAGAGATCCATAAGCCGCTCCTGTCAGCGCGCCGCCAGCACTTTGCCGCGGCATTCGCCGAAACCGATGGAGGCAAAACCGTCGCGGGCGCAGCGAGCGCGCAGGATGATTTCGTCACCGTCCTCAAGGAATTTACGCACTTCGCCGGACGCCAGTTCGATCGGCTTTTTACCGCCCTCGGTGATTTCCAGCAGGCTGCCGAACTGACCGTTTTCAGGGCCGGACAAGGTGCCCGAACCAAACAGGTCACCGGCCTGCAACTGGCAACCGTTGACGCTGTGGTGCGCGACCATCTGCGCTACGGTCCAGTACATGTAGCGGGTGTTGCTCAGGGTCAGGCGATGGGCTGGCAGGTTCTGTTCGCGCATCGCCTCGGTGAGCAGCAGCACTTCCAGTTCGATGTCGAAAGCGCCTGCAGCTTGATCGCGCTGGTCGAACAGATACGGCAGCGGCTGCGGATCACCTTCAGGACGTGCTGGCTGTGCAGTGCGGAATGGCTCCAGCGCTTCAGCCGTGACCACCCATGGCGAAACGCTGGTGATGAAGCTTTTGGACAGGAACGGACCCAATGGCTGGTATTCCCAGGCCTGGATGTCGCGGGCTGACCAGTCATTGAGAAGACAGAAACCGGCGATGTGTTCAGCGGCATCGCCAATCGCAATCGACTCGCCCATCTCGTTGCCCTGGCCGATCCAGATGCCCAGTTCCAGCTCATAGTCCAGACGTGCGCACGGGCCGAACGTCGGCTCGCTCGCGCCGGCCGGCAGGGTCTGGCCTTTCGGACGACGCACGTCAGTGCCCGACGCACGAACGGTGGAAGCCCGACCGTGATAACCGATCGGTACATACTTGTAGTTCGGCAGCAACGGGTTGTCCGGGCGGAACAGTTTGCCAACGTTTTGCGCGTGTTCGATGCCGACGTAGAAGTCGGTGTAGTCACTGATGCGCGCCGGCAAATGCATCTGGCAATCGGCGGCCAATGGCAGCAGTTTTGCGCCTTGTGCTTCGATGTTGCCGCGCAGGGTGCTGCCTTCGCTGAACAGTTCCAGCAGTCGCTCGCGCAAGGCAACCCGGGCTTCGCGCCCCAGTTCAAAGAACGCGTTCAGTTGTCCGCCGTGCATGGCTTCAACCGCTGTGCGAGCAACGCCGTCGAACAAACCGGCCTCAAGCGCCACTTGCAGATCGAAAATGTGATCGCCGATGGCGACACCGCTACGCGGCTCGCCGCCTTCAATGCTGAACACGCCCAACGGCAGGTTCTGCAACGGGAATTCGGCGTGGCCGTTGGCCGAAGCGACCCAACTGCGGGTGATGGAAGTCTGAGTCATGGGTTATCTCCGGGTCGGGTCGAACGTGGCGGGCAGCGTGGCCCAGCAGGCGTCATAAGTGGATTGCAGTTGCGGGCAGTCGAGGGCGAAACGGCTCGGGCGCAACACCTGACTGGTCTCGAACATGAAGGCCATGGTGTTGTCGATTTTCGAAGGTTTGAGCTCGGCGTTGATCGCCTTGGTGCAGGTCTCACCGTCCGGGCCATGGGCGCTCATGCAGCTGTGCAGCGAGGCGCCGCCGGGCACGAAACCTTCAGCCTTGGCGTCGTATTCGCCTTGAATCAGGCCCATGAATTCGTTCATCAGATTGCGGTGGAACCACGGCGGACGGAAGGTGTTCTCCGCCACCATCCAGCGTGGCGGGAAGATCACGAAGTCGAGGTTGGCCAGACCGTGCACGCTGGTCGGCGACGTCAGCACGGTGAAGATCGATGGGTCCGGATGATCGAAACTGACCGTGCCGAGGGTGTTGAAACGGCGCAGGTCATATTTGTAAGGCACGTTGTTGCCGTGCCAGGCGACCACGTTCAGCGGTGAGTGATTGAGTTCGCTACCCCACAACTGGCCGAGGAATTTCTGTACCAGTGTGGTCGGCTGCTGCAGGTTTTCGTAGGCGGCGACCGGGGTCAGGAAGTCACGCGGATTGGCCAGACCGTTGCTGCCGATGGGCCCCAGATCCGGCAGACGCAGCGGCGCGCCGTGGTTCTCGGCAACGTAACCGCGAGCCTGAGGATCGAGTAGCTCGACACGGAATTTCAGACCGCGCGGCAACACGGCGATTTCCAGCGGCGCCACTTCCAGCACACCCAATTCAGTGGCAATACGCAGCCGCCCGAGTTGCGGCACCAGCAGCAGCTCACCGTCGGCGTTGAAGAACACGCGCTCCATCGAACGGTTGGCGGCGTAGGTGTAGATGCTGATCCCGGCGGGTTTTTCGGCAGCGCAGTTAGCCGCCATGCTGACCAGGCCGTCGATGAAATCGGTCGGCTCGCTCGGGATGTCCAACGGGTTCCAGCGCAGGCGATTGGGGGTCACTTCACCCAACGGACCGCCCGCCAGTTGCCGCTCCAGTTTGACGAACGCCGGGTGGTTGGCCGACGGCTGGATCCGGTACATCCAGGTACGCCGCGCTTCACTGCGGGTCATGGTGAACGCGGTACCGGAGAACAATTCGGTGTAAAGGCCGTAGGGAGCTTTTTGCGGGGAGTTCTGGCCAACGGGCAGCGCGCCGGGCAACGCTTCAGAGCTGAATTCGTTGCCGAAACCGGACTGATAAGCCAGCGTCGACGCGGTTGAATCGAGGTTCATGGAGCCTCCTGAACAGGGAGTCGGCAATGGCCCATCGCTCTGGCTCAGAGGTTTCGGCACGCCGGGGTTGTTATTATCGTAATTCGATTACGCATAACGTAATTTGCTCGCCATCCAGCGTCAAGCTATAAAGACGCCCATTCGTTTTCGGATCCCGGCAACACCATGGAAAAAACCAGCGACAGTAACGGCAAACAGAAAGTCCGCTCCGCCGAAGTCGGCACCGACATCCTCAAGGCCCTGGCCGAGTTGTCGCCGTCCACTTCGCTGTCGCGTCTGGCCGAACATGTGCAGATGCCGGCGAGTAAGGTGCATCGCTATTTGCAGGCGTTGATCGCCTCGGGTTTTGCCGAGCAAAACGCCGCCACCAACCATTACGGTCTCGGTCGTGAAGCGCTGCGCGTGGGCCTGGCCGCACTCAACAGTATGGACGTGCTGAAAGTCGCCGCCCTGCCACTGGCCGAGTTGCGCGACGAACTCAACGAAACCTGTTTTCTCGCGGTGTGGGGGAATCAGGGAGCGACCGTTGTGCACATCGAACCGGCGGTGCGTGCGGTGACAGTGGTAACGCAACTGGGTTCGGTGTTGCCGCTGCTCAGTTCCTCGACCGGCCTGGTGTTCAGTGCCTACCTGCCGCATCGGGAAACCGACGAATTGCGTGAGCAGGAAATCGCCGTTGCCGATCATCCGCTGGCCGATGGCAAGGCTTATGCCAGCTTGTGCGAACAGATCCGCGAACGCGGCCTGCATCATGTGCACGGGTTGCTGATGCCGGGTGTGGATGCGTTGTCAGCGCCGGTGTTCAATGCGGTCGGGCAGATCGCTGCGGTGTTGACCATTGTCGGCCCGACCTCACTGTTCCACGCCGACGAAAACGGCCCGGCGGCGCAACGATTGCTCGATGCGACGCGGGCCGTGAGTTGGCGCATGGGTTACGACGCGGCGAACTGATTGACGCTGTTGGCCGCATCCGCTTATCGGGCGGTCAACGCACTGATGTCTTACTACGGCTCGTGACTTGATCTTCTATCAGTTCCTTGAGGAAATCGATCAACTGTTGATCTGGCGTTTTCAGCCCCATTGTTTCGGTAACAAACTGCGCGGCAGTTCGCGCATCTCCGACAATGCTGAGAAACGTTCGCTGAGCGCTTGTGACTTTCTTCGCGGCGCCGCCAGCCGCACTCGCCTTGCCAAGGGTGAACAGGCCGATCAATGCCTCCTTGCCATGGCCCAAGGCTGCCGAGTAATCACCGCGCTGGTACGCGTGCGCTCCGTCATAAAGGCTTTTCATTAACTGAACCGCCACCACGACAGTCCCTACGGGCGGTACCAGAATGCTGACGATATTCGCCACCCTGATCACATTCTCATAGATCAGACCGGTAATGACCTCCGTCAAACTGGTAGTTTTTTCGTCGATATCGTTCAAAACACGGCGAATTCTGTCAGTGTGCAGTTCTCGTAGATCACTCACCCTGCCTGGGTAATAGGGCTTGATCGGAGCAGGAGCATCAACTTTTGCCATTGTAGTGTTGAAAAACTTATCAACCACTTCCTTGTCGATCAACTGAAGGCGATCCAAGTAATACTCTCTGAATGGACTTAAACGATATTGAATGCCGGTAAAGAAATCTTTGACCGCCCGAAACGAAACCCTGTCCGGAGCATCGGGGGTATACATCAAATCAAGAAACCCATTACCGTTCTTTATCCGAAAGATGTAGGCCCCTTCGACAAAACGACTACTAAAATCGGTCAACCCCGTATTGATGTGAAGTTTGTACAAACCTTCATCTAAAATACTATGTACAGCATTTTCATTACCACGCCCCTCACCGACACGGTCAATTATTCTTTGCAGCGCGATGAGAAGCCCATTTGACAGTTTCCCATCAACAAAGCCGGACACTGCATCATAATGCATCTGGCAATGAATTTTTTTTGCGTAGACCGCTCGCCTGAACGCGTAATCCGGGCGGTCTGGCTTCAGATACTCACCCTTGAGCATCTCTGTATATCTATCGCCGGGACGAAATGTTTTCGACAACTGGGATAAGTCCCGGATATCCAGTTCTTTAATTTCCGGATGTCCACCGATCATGTAATAGTACGGATCAAATTTTGTTGCGAAACTGGGATGGCTTGTTTCAAACGAAAGCCCTTCAATCAAAAGATCCGTCAAGCTTCGACGAAAGCTTTCAGCCTGCACAATAATTAAATCCGGATCGATATTGACATTTACCTGACGGGATCCAAGCTCTAGCTGAAGTACCTCCTTCACTGCATCGTAAGTAAATTTTTCAAATGAAGGAAAACCATTTTCCCTTGCTTCTATGGTCGAAATCGCTCTTAACTCCGTATGTAACCGAGCATATCGTCTGCGTCCCTCGACACCCAACTGCCCATAATGATTAGGGGCAATAGCCTTATGCCAGACCACCTCATTCTGATAAGCAACGTTTATATAATCGAATAGTGTTCCGATGCTGCCATTAAACAACTCAGCATGTCGGGTACCGATTTTATACTCATAGCGCAGCGGTGCACGGTTTGCGCCCTGCAGAATTCCGGCATCCTGCAAAGCGTCTGGTCTTATCAACGACGCAGCATAGTCACGATCAGCGCCCAGAGAGGACTCAAACCATTTCTTCATGTCGAAAGCGTTTGCAAACTTTATGAACTCAAATGCTCCTGCAGATGTTCTGAGAAATATAAAGTACGCCTGACTTTCCCGCACATTGAAAACAATCACGTCCTTCAGGGCTGACTCTAAGTACTCCAGCTTCACACCCCGGATAAACACCGATGGATCGCGGCCCATCGCGCGTTGAATGATTTCGGCGTCTGCATCAGAGTAATATCCGGACTGGTGAGCGATGAACAACGCAAGCTCCATCTTGCTGTACAAGTGACTCCAATAGGCTTGCTGAAATTCGCGTGACGGAGCTGCCGGTATATTAGCGGTAAACTGCAGCCGCATATTGCGGTTGACTAACCATTGCTCAAGGGCTGCGACAGAAAGCCTGCTGCCGACAGGCGCGCCCTTGATCGTCAGCTTTGCTCGGAAACCTTCGTCGTGCAGGCCGAAAGCAATGAATTCCGTCAGGGTCCGGGTATCTTCCTGTTCAATAGTGCGCCCACCCACCTGCATTGAGTAGAGGCTATGCACTTCAATTTTTTCAGAGTCCAGTGGTTCACCAAATGCACTATTGGTCCAATCGGAAAACGCACGCCTGACATGTTCCTGAAACGAGAAACAGGAATCAAAAACTGCCTGATATTCTGTATCGTAATTATTCTTAGAGTCTTCAAGCGCTATATAGCGACGCTGAATCTCATGAGTGGACTTCAGCAACCAGAGCGGCCAATCCAAGCGCCTCAGCGCATCAAAAACCCGCGTCAAACGGAGTTCTATATCACTGAGCAAAACAAACAGACTCTGATTTTCCTGTAGCTGCTCAGTTAACGGGCGTTCAGAGCGACCACGGTCATGCATCAATATCGAAAGTGTTTCAAGCTGACCTTGCAAATGAGCGCCGGCGCTGAGTGAAAAAACACCTTGAGTGACTTTTGGATATTTGACCTGGGTATCAGACACGCCCAAACGAGAGAGGAGCTCTTTATGCAATTGAAGATTGCTCGCAAAAAATTCGAACCCTTTATCCGGGGTATGCAACACATAGTCGGTATTGTCATTGAGCAAATTCATCTGCGAATGCGTGCGCGCCGCATTGTCGAGAATGATACTGGGGCCGCGAGCAGTCAGATATTCCTGTTCCGGTACCACCACCGCGCGATAAACCCCATCGCCGCTGTCCATGCTTAACAGGTCTGAATATCGACTAGCCAGAGCCTCCCTGATACCCATCGTCATCACGGCAAGCGATAGTTCCGCTGCCAGCATCTGAGCGTAGGCTTTTTTAAATTCCTGCTGATTGGTCATCCCTGCCTGCCCAGAGGAATCTGTCGCCGGAGCCGCCCAATAGTTGTTCAGTTCCGAGCGAAGACTGGCCTCAAAAGACCCAAGGGTTGCGGTAACGACACTTTCAACATCGACAATACTGAAACCTGCCACCCTGAATTTATCACTGAAGGTATCCGGAAGGTAATAAACCCCATCGCCCTCGCCGCCCAAATAGTTTGGCACCGTGTTTGTGTCGAGGCAGTAGATCAACACATCTACAAGCGTTCCAGAAGGTCGCCGTTCAATCTGATAATCATCACTTATAACATTGATATACACCTTATCAAGGTCCACCGCTTTCTTACGCCGCTGCAATTCATTTTGCAAAGCCAGACGGGCAACGAAACGCACGGTCGGTATTTTATCGACGATAACAGAGAGGTGTTTCTGCGCCTGAAGCGCCTTATCCCACTCCTCCGTCCAAGTGACTTTATCACCCTCAGAACCGAGCATTAAACTATTATATGTTTTTTGCATTTTACGCCTTTCCCGTCCAGATTCTCGGCAGCGACATGCCACCTCAAGATTCAGCGCAAGATAGAGACCTTTGCAAAAAACAAGAAGAACAGCTGCATTTCAAGCTATATACATTGCAGCTTTTCTTAATATCATGAAAAACATGGCAACACGTTCAATTTCCAACATGCAACAACTTTAAATCAGGCCGATCGATTTCGCCTTGGCGACTGCTTGAGTTCTACGGGCGACACCGAGTTTCCCGTTGATTCTTCTTGCATGGGTTTTTACTGTATGTAGCGAAATATACAGTTGCTCGGCAATTTGCTGATTTGATTCACCGCAGGCAATCAAGCTCAACACTTCGAGTTCCCTACGGCTGAGTATCGACTCATCCGCCGAATCAACTCGTGAAGTTGCCTGCGGTATCATCGGGGCTACTATGGGGTGTTTCTGACGCAGCCGCCACTCACGCAAGGCCTGATGCAACTGACAGCGTTCCACCAGAACTTGCGCTTGCTGGAAGGCGTGCTGCGCCAGTGATACATCGCCACTCGATGTGGCGAGTTGCGCGATGACCAGGTGTAATTCGGTTTGCAGATTCAGCATGCCCCTGGCCTGCGCCTGTTTCAACGACTGCTCGATCTGCGACAGGCAGTCGTTGTTCGCGTGTAACTTCACACTGGCACAGGCCAGCAAATACTCGATACGGTCAATAAGCTCCAGTGTCGCGGGGGGCGCCTGAAGGGCCTGCGGTCCACGGTAATGACGCAGCAGTCGTGTCAACGTCTCGTGCGCCAACTCAGCCCGCCCTTGTTGCAGCCAGAACTGACTGCTGACCTGTAACAGCACACCGCGATAAACCGTATCCGGAATCTGCCTTTGTTGCATCACTCGTTCCGCCTCACGCAGTCGCTCGAACGCCAGTGCATAATCGCTGCGGTTGGCCGCTAGCTGCGCCTGCCCCAGATAGCCGTATAGCACGCGTTTGTCCTGGCTGCTCAGGCAGGCTTCCCGGCCAGACTCAAACAACGCTTCAGCCGCCTCATCCTGTCCCATGCACAATGCCAATCGACCGCGACGCAGAGCGATGCGCCCGAGCAGTGGTACCGGCCGCTGCGCGCGCTGGCAGAGTAATAGTTCGACACCGGCGAGCAGACGATCGGCGCGAGCCGGGGCGCCACGCTGCTCCAGCAGTTGCGCATGATCGAGCTCCAGCAGGCCCTCGAACAGCAACGATCCTTGTGCCCGCGCCAGACACAGCGCCACGCGGCTGATAGCGTGAGCCTGTTCCAGTTCGCCACATAGCAACGCCTGTTGGGTCTGCGCCGACAAACACAGCAAGCGCGCCGGCCAGGCGTCGACGGCAAGCTCCGCCAATGCTTGCTGGAAGTGTTCGCGTGCCGGCGCCATTTGCCCTTGTAAATGCAACAGCCAACCCTGTTGCGCCTGCCAGCGCGCGATCAACTGCCGCTCCTGCTGTGCCGAGGGTTGCGGCAGGAACCGCCGCAGATGCGCCATGCACTGCGCCGCTTGTTCGAAACGTCCGGCAAACAACAGTGCAGCCGTCATCAACCCGACCAGTTGCGGAGTCGCCAGTGTCAGCTCTTCACCGCGCAACTCATGCAGGCGCAACATCAACACGACCGTCTGCTCCTCAAACAGATCCTCGAAACTGAAGTTCTGCAAAAGGCTGACCGCTGCTTCGTATTCTTCGGCCAGCAATGCGTGTTCAAAAGCGCTGCGCCAATCCTGCACCGAGGTAAACCATTGGCAGGCCCGACGATGCCATGAGCGCCCAGCCGGCCAGTGTTCCTCGCGCATGACCTGCGCCAGCGGTGGAAAAATCTGCAGCCACTCGCCCGACTCACGCAACGGTTCGATAAAACAACCGCGCGATTGCAGCTCGCGCAAGTAATGCCCGCCCTCGCCAGCCCCAAACAAGTGTTCGCAAAGATCAACGTTGAACTGTGGCATATGCGCGAGCACCCGCCATGCCTCGGCCAACTCCGGCGAGAGATTGACGAACAGTTCGTGTTGCAGATAATCGGGCAGCGTGTCGACGCGTTGCTGTGGCGGGTTGCCTTGCGCCCAGTCGCACTTTTGCAGCAGCGCCATGCGCACGCCAGCACACCAGCCGCCGGTGCGCTGGACGATACGCCCGGCGACATGCACCGCCTGATCAGGCGACAAGTGCCTGAGCGCCTGAGCAATCTCTGCCTGCGTGAGCGCCAGCGTCGCGCTTTCGCATTCAAACAATTCGCCGTCGAGCAGCAGACGCGGCCAATTACAGTGAGGACGCCGGCGGGTGCCGATCCACCAGGTCAACGCCGGATGACTTAACCCCAACAAGCGATCAAGCAGCGCATCCAGCGCCGGATCGGGCTGACGGCAATAATCGTCGAGCACCAACCAGGTCGGCTGCGCGCAACGCGCCAACGCCATGGACAGCGTCGTTTCGTCACTGTCGGCCAGCCCAAGCAAATGCG
Source organism: Pseudomonas baetica (assembly GCF_002813455.1). Taxonomy (NCBI): domain Bacteria; kingdom Pseudomonadati; phylum Pseudomonadota; class Gammaproteobacteria; order Pseudomonadales; family Pseudomonadaceae; genus Pseudomonas; species Pseudomonas baetica. The sequence goes on from NZ_PHHE01000001.1 coordinate 2,249,605, forward strand.
CCAGACGCCGACAACACTCACTGACAGTCAACGCGCCCCCTGCCAGGGGCAGCCAGTGCACCACGCAATGTGCAGGCGCCTGCAGCATGCACTCTGTGAGCAGCGCACTTTTACCGCTGCCAGCGGGGGCGCAGAGCAACTTGACCCGCGCCAGCGACTCCAGCAACGGTGCGCTCAGTCGCGGGCGCGGCTGGTGATGGGAAGACAGCCGGGGCAAAAATCCCGGACGATCCAGACACGCAGTCATAGCGGTCATCACAGTGGGCCTTTTTATAGTTATGCGGCAACCCTAGACCTCTCCCGAGTACTTGTTGATGAATATTCAGCACGCTGATCGAGACCCATAAAAAAGGCGACCATGCGGTCGCCTTTTGTTCAGCCTATGTATCGAAAGCGTTACCGCACGCCCTCTGCCCGCAGGGCCGACGGCGTGTAATCGGCAGCCTTGGCTTCGAAGCCGAATTCGAAACTGTGCTTCTCTTCGTTCTTCATGCCCAGGGCAATGTAGCGGCCGGCGATGATGTCGTAGAGCGCTTCGAGGGTGTAGGCCTGAGCCTGGTGATCGTAGTAGTACTGCGCGTGGCCTTCAGCGACACGCCACAGTTGCCCGCGACCGTCATAGTGGTCGGCGAGCGCCACTTGCCAGCTGTCCTCGTCGATGTACATGTGGCGCTTGGCGTAGATATGCCGCTCGTTTGGCTTGACCGTGCCGATCACCTCCCAGACCCGGTGCAATTCGTAACGGGTCAGGTCCTGGTTGATGTGGCCGGCCTTGACGATGTCGTCGTACTTGAGCTTCGGCGAATCGAGTTTGTAGCTGTTGTACGGAATGTACATTTCTTTCTTGCCGACCAGTTTCCAGTCGTAGCGATCCGGGGCGCCGGAGAACATGTCGAAGTTGTCCGAGGTACGCAGGCCATCGGCTGCGGTGCCCGGCCCGTCATAGGCCACTTGCGGGGCACGGCGAACGCGGCGCTGACCGGCGTTGTAGATCCACGCCAGACGCGGTTCCTTCACCTGATCAAGCGTTTCGTGCACCAGCAGCACGTTGCCGGCCAGGCGCGCCGGGGCCGTTACCGACTGCTTGAAGAAGGTCAGCACGTTGGCGGCTTTTTCCGGATCGATATCCTTCATCAGTTGCGGCACGGCGATCTCTTCTTCGAAGCGGATCGGCGTGTAGCTGCCGTTGGTCTGCGGCGTGACCTGAGTGATGATCCGGCGCAGATTGCCGCCGTGGTAACGAGTGATGTGGTTCCACAACACTTCGACGCCGTTCTTCGGAATCGGGAAAGCGTAATAGCGATTACCGGTGAAATTGGCCAGACCGTTGCCGTCGTTGATGCTGGTGACATTGAGCGCGCTGCGCTTGGCCGACTCATAGATTTCCGGCGGCACGGCGACGGTACGGTGGGTCGGATAAACCGGGATCTTGTAGGTTTGCGGGTAGCGTTTGAACATCGCGACCTGGCCGTCGGAGAGTTTGCTTTTGTACTGGTCGACGTTGGCTGCGGTGATGGTGAACAACGGTTTTTCACTGGCGAACGGGTCGGCAAGGAAGCCTTTGCTGTCCACCGCCCCGGCGTTTTTCGGGATGCCGCCGGTCCAGGCCGGAATCGAGCCATCGGCGTTGCCGGCCTTCTCGGCGCCGAGCGGCGTCAGGCTGGTGCCGAGTTTGTTGGCCTCCTCCGCAGATACCGCGGCCATCACGTTGGCCGCCAGCAGACTCAGGGCCAGCACACCGCATTGCAGAATCATTTTGCGCATTGCTTTCATCCTTCTCGGGCAGATCAGAAGTTCACGCCGAAGCTCAGGGCGACGAAGTCACGGTCTTCGAGGACGTTGTAATCGCCGCCGAAAAAGTCGGTGTAGCTGAGGCTCGCGGTGTAGGTGTTGCGGTAGTCGGCATCGACGCCGACGCTGATCGCTTTCGCGCCTTCGTTGAACAAGCCGTTGGGGCCGTAACCGGCGACGTCATGCGACCACGACAGGTTGGGTTTGAGATTGATGCCGCCGATCACGTTGGCGTAGTCGAGGATGGCCCGGGCGCGGTAGCCCCATGAGGTCGAGGTGACGAAGCCGTCGGTATCGCCGCCGAAACCGTATTGGCCGTACACCGAATCGCGGCCATAACGCAGCTTGCTCCGTGACTCCAGACCGCCGACCCGCACCACCGCCGCTTCACCGACAACGGTCAGGCGTTCGGCGCCCAGGACCTGATCGAAAAAGTGCGTGAGGGTGCTCTGAATCTGCGTGACTTCTTTGCGCCGGTAACCCTTGTTGTCAGAGCCCGGACTGGTCGCGATCGGAGATGCCGCACCACCGGCAATCGGGTTGAGCAACGCCAGGGTCAGGTCGTTGGTGCTGACCTGCACCGGGGCGTTTGGCCGGTAGCTGATTTCGCCGGTCCACGCGGTGCCGGTGGGCAGCGTGGTGGAGAAACTCGCGCCGTACAGACGAATGTCTTCCGGGTATTCGAGGTAATACTGGCCACGCCCGAGCATCACGCTCTGCGCCAGGCCCGAACCGCTGCCCGGCGCCAAGCCATTGGCGATGCCGACCATGCCCGGCAAGGCCGCCAGTGTCGAAAGCCCTGCCGTGGTGGTGCCCACCGTCGGCGTGCGGCTGTGGTAATTCATGAAATAGAGGCCGTACTCGGTGTCGTCACCGAGCCAGCGCAACGCCGTGCCCCACTGCCCGGAATCCCGCGCATCGCGGTCGCCACCACGAGGGATCACCACGCCTTCGCGAGTGACCTGAATGCCTTGGCCAAAAGCTGTGGTCAACGGCACCAACGGCGCAATCGCCGGGCTGCCGACGGTGTAGCCGCTGTTGCAACCGTCCGCCGCCACATCGACGCCGAAGAACGTACCGCAGTTGTCGAGAACGGTCTGATCCCACTCCAGTTGATAGAAGCCTTCGACGGTCAACTGATCCGTCAGGCCTTGGGATCCGAACAGCATGTTGACCGGAATCAGCCCTTCCTTGATCTCTGCGCCGGGGCGCCGGAACGCCGACACGTCGATCGGGTTGATGCTGTTGATCGAGTTGCCGATGAAAGTACTTTCACCCCAGCTCACCACTTGCTTGCCAGCGCGCACCGTGCCCGGCAGATCGGCGATGGAATAGTTGTGATAAACGAATGCATCGAGAATCTGCGCGCCGGACGACTTGGCGCCTTCCTTGCGGCCCTTGTCGCTGATCTGTTTGAACTCGCGGTCTTCGTCCTTGAGCTCGAAGTCGTACCAATACTTGCCGCGCACGAACACACCGGTGTCGCCGTACTTCAATTCAAGGTCGTGAATGCCTTTGACGATTTTCGAGAAAGTCTCGCCTTTCTTGAAGTTCAGGCGCCCGTCATCACCGGTCGAGGATTGCCCGGTGCCACCGTTGACCGTGCCAACCAGCGACTTGTCGGCATCACGCATGCCCCAACTCGCACCGACCGACAGCGACGAATCGAACGTACCCTCGATTTCGCCGATGTTGAACGAAACCGCTTGCGCCTGGGCACAGCAACCCAGAGCCACCGCGGCTGCCAGCGCCTGCGGTGTGAAGATGGCGCGCATTGTTTTCGTTGTCATGCGTCTTCCCCGGTGAGTGACAGAAGGCCCCACCCTACTGCCGGGTGACCGGGTCGATAAGCGCACCAAGGAGGTATTTGTGTTGTCGCTCGAAAGGATGAACGCCCCTGCGAGACGCGGCTTTGCGCGGGACATGAGTCGGCTGGATAGTCGATCATCAGCGCAGCGCAGCGCATGGCGCAGGGGGTGCGCGGCAAACTGTTACATGCCCCGTAACAGTGCATGTCTGGAATCGGTATTTTTCCTACGGATTCAAATCCGTATTCTGAACGGGCTTTCACGGGATACGTCGAAAAGCACCCAGCCTTGGCTACTGAGCAATTCAGGTCACTGCTGACAGATTTCAGATGAATCGATGATTCGGTTTATCGCCCCGGTGTTCACTGACGTTGATTTGTAGCTCCTTGATCCAACGTCTTACCTTGGCCGCTGCGTTTGCAGCGGCCTTTTTTATGGCTGTTGAAAAAGGCATCCCTACGAACTGTAAAAACACTCCGAGAAAAGCGTCGGACCTTTCCTGCTGCGCAGAAGAATCCTCCTCACTTCGTTATTAGTCTGCGAAAAACCTCTCAAAACAACGCCTTGTTACTTACGAGCTTCTCGGATTTTGCAACAGCAATTCTGATGTAACTTGAAACACCTCAAATATTCTCCGGTGACACGGAAGTCACTATCGCCCGCGCCTACTTTCCAGCGAGCTGCCACGTAATTCAAAAGGACATGAATATGCAAAGACCTCCACCCTTGATACTTGATGCAACACATATTAATGCACCCGCCCCTGATCATTACGACCCCTTCAAGGAAAGCAATCAGGGCTATTCCTATAGCGGCATGTTTGGGCCGGCAGGCGCCACCCATAAAACCCGCGAATTAATGTACGAAACTCAAGTCGCCCTGGAACAGGAGTTCAGTGCCAAGTCCATCTTATTGCCTCAATCCATTGAGAATGAACTCGCTGCAACACGGTTGGAACGGTCAACCAGTCCACTACCACCCGCGGCAGCAATAGTCCGCGAACTGGATGTAAGAAATACCCTCATTCAACACAAGTCCGCTCAACTTCACGAGCAGATCACTATTGCCAATCGTTTTTTTGGAAGTGATCCGCTGGGTAAAAACTTCAATGATTTTCTGAATCAGGCCTCGGCTATCCGGCGAACGAACCGCGCAGGCCCGCCCGTGCGAGAGCTATGGAGTCAGTCCTATCGGGCCGCCCATGAAGCGAGGCTGTTAAACCAGACTGTCCAGCTTCTCAATCAACAGCAAATCAACGTGCAGAACTGGCTGTCCGCCGTGCTGGCCAATGATCAGGCGCAAGCGGCTGCCGCTGCGCAAGAAGCCCAGCGATTGGCGGCAGAACGTGCGCGGATCGCAGCCGAACAACAACGGCAGAGAGAACTTGCCGAAGCAGCACGCCGAGAGCAGGAACAAGTCCGGGCTCGGGAACAGGCAAGGCTTGCCGCACTCGCAGAGAAACAACGCCGGGATGCTGAACAGGCTCGCCTGGCCGCTGAAGTGGCGCGGATCAATGCCGATGCTGAAGCTCGGGAAAGAGAGCGGATTGCGCAATTGAGGATCGCATTGGCTGAAGCACAAGCCAACGCTGAAACAGCCGCACGGGTGTTCGCCGCTGAGCAGGCTCGCCTTCAAGCGGAAATGGAACTGCGCATTGAGGCGATACAAAAGCAGGTTCAAGCAGATAAAAAGAGCATGGAACTTCGCCACAAAGTCCTTGATACCGCGACCGCCTTAGCCAAACGCCAAGCTCATCTGGCGACATTAGAGAACCAGCAGCAATTGGGAAATGAACCTGGGCTGCACGACATTGAACCGGACTTTACGACTGAGGCTGACGCTCAAAATCTGGGGCACCATTCGCCAGAGATTCAACGTGTTTATGCTGCGTCAGGAGTAGTGGCTTCAACCAGCCCGCATTTCTCCTTTGCTTCGACAGCCATACGTCTTCCCCCGGCGACGTCTTCCGCAATTCTCAATGCACTGCGCTCAGGTTTACTGACCGTAAAAGCATCTGGCGCCGCGCTGTTCGGCAGCCCGGTGTTGATAGGTTTCGCGGCTTTATTGATGCCGTCACGCCTGGGAAACGGCGAGCGGTTTGCCATCAGCGTTCCATTTTCCGAGTTGTCGTCGGAGTCTGCGCAGACACTGCGCGATATAGCCGACCGACAAGGCACGCTGGAGATGCCGGTAGGCTTGGGCGTCCGCCCACTCGGCGCTGGCGCGGAAGTATTCGTCGCCTCAACCGATGACTTTCATATTCGCTCGAGCGTGCTGGTTCTGAATGCGGCTTACGACTTGCTGAATGATGTTTACGAGGCCGCGCTCCCGGATTCGCCAACCGACTTCCTGACCTGGACACCCGCCATCTCTCCGGGTAACAGCTCGACCGAATCGCCAATGGTTGAAACCGAGTCGACCGCATATTCCGGCGCACCGATTGTCCCGGTTGAGGGGCGTCTGGATCTGCATCCGATTCTGGTCGAGGGCTGGGAACGATTCATCATTGTGTTTCCGGATGACTCGGGGATTGCGCCGCTTTATGTGGTGTTTAGCAGTCCGTACGCGGGTGGTTATGTCAAAGGTAAATACAGCGGTAGGATTTACAACCCAGAGCTGTCTGGTGGACCAATACTTGATCTGGATTGGCGCACGGCGGCGATCACAAAAGCTGGAATCAATGCAGTGAAACTACATGTAGCGAGGTTCAACCAATCAGATGCTAACGACATCATGATTCAAGGATTAGAACGAATTTTGAACGAGAACTTGAATCCCACTGACACTGATCTGCGCTACTACACTCACGAATTGAGAGAGCTTGAGCGATACAGAAATTTTGGCTATAGCGATGACTCATCCCCCTCTGATGAGTCTCCGATATGGAACAATGCGCATACCGCGACACTAGAGGACTACAAACTCGGCAGCGAATTGACCTTGCTCTACAACGAAGAGGCAATCAACGCAATGAACGCTCAAGATGAACGAGAATATCAAAACGACCTGAGGAGTTTCGGCCAATGAGCACTGTCGAGAAAATTATAAAAAACGAGTCGGTGGCAGATGTTATTTCTCTCTTTGCACTAGCTTTTCACCCCATGCGCATCGATCAAATGTATGCAAGATATCGAAAGGACAAAGTTCCCCACGCTGTCTTTGTAGACACGTACAACTCGCTCTTTAGAGACGGGGTATTGGCCTATGATGAAAATGGAAAAACGATCAAAGGTCCTAATTGGAAACCGCCGGCATTCATGACAGACAAACGCTACGAATAAAACACAGAAAAACTACCCGACTGCGATTTACATCAGTCGGGTGGCCGAACTACTCAAGCGAATACTTCTGCAAATTCGCCATCATCTCCTTCAGCGCCTCAATATTGTCCTTCGGATGCGCCGCCCCTTCGAAATCACAAATCTGCTGCCAATGCGCCGCCACATCCTCCGGCGAAAACCCCACTCGCGGATCAAACCCGGCGCCCAGACTGCGCTCCCAACGCACCTTGCCCATCCAGCCGCCACCGACTTCGAAAAGCCCGGAAGTCTCCTGGCACTGTTCGCTCGCCAGGTACACCACCAGCGGGCTGACCAGTTCCGGCTTCAGTTGCTCGAACACTTGCGGCGGGATCAGGCCTTCGGTCATACGCGTACCGCCAGTCGGCGCGATGGCGTTGACCAGGATGTTGTTCTTGCGCCCTTCGATGGCCAGCGTGCGGGTCAGGCCATAGAGACCGAGCTTGGCCATGCCGTAGTTGGATTGGCCGAAGTTGCCGTAGATGCCCGAGGTCGAGGCGGTGAAGATCACCCGGCCGTAGTTTTGCTCGCGCAGGTGCGGCCAGGCGGCGCGGGTGACTTTGTAGGCGCCTTCGACGTGGACGCGGTACACCAGATCCCAATCGGCATCGTCCATTTTGTGGAAGGTCTTGTCGCGCAGAATGCCGGCGTTGTTGACCACCACATCGACACGACCGAAGACGTCGAGGGCGTTTTGCACCAGTTTGTCGCCGTCGGTGACCGAATCGTGATTGGCTTCGGCGATGCCACCGGCTTCGCGAATTTCCGCCACCACGCGGTCGGCGGCGGAGGCGTTGGAGCCCTCGCCCTGGGTCGAGCCGCCGAGGTCGTTGACCAGCACTTTGGCACCCTGCTTGGCGAACAGCAGTGCGTGAGCCCGTCCGAGGCCACCACCGGCTCCGGTGACAATCACGACTTTATCTTCGAAACGCACAGACTCATTCATCGCGGCAACTCCAGCAGGCCAAGGGACAGTTGTTCCGAGTGTCAGGCACGGGGCTTTCGGTCACAACGAACACGGCTGGGGCTGAATGGTGCGCGATAAGGCTGGGGGATGATGTGCAGCGCAAAATCAAAAGTCAAAAGATCGTTAGGAACACGCGACCTTGCGCGGTAGCAGCGCAAAACGATCACGAAATGCCAGGTAGTGCTCAAGCACCTGCACCGGCGCCTCGGTCTGCGGATAGTGACCAATGCCCGGCAACAGCACGGTGTCTGAATCGGCAATCAGCTGGCGATAACGCTCGACCATGTGCGCACCCGAGATCGGATCAACTTCGCCAACGATCACCCGCAACGGCACTTCGCCGCGCTGCATTGCCGCCACCCAACGATCACGCTGCACCCGCCGCTGGGGAATGTAGCTGATCAGTTTATGCATGATCCGTGGGCCGCGATTGCTGTCGACCAGGCTCCAGAAATCATCCAGTTCACTTTCACTCGGGCGGGTCTGCGGACCGAAGATCTGGCGGAAGCTTTTCACCAGCGCGTCGCGGGTAAAGGCCCGGCCGATCATCCAGCCCAATGGGCTGAGCAGCAGCTTTTGCACCAACACCGGACGATGGGTTTCCGGGAACAGTCCACCGTTGAGGAACACACAACTGGCGACCTCGATCTGCTTTTCGTAATGCCGGGCGAGCAGTTCCTGCGCGACGCTATCGCCATAGTCATGGGCGAGGATATGCAGCGGTTGCTCGACCTGCACATGCGCGAGCAATGCCTGCTGCAAATCCGCTTGCTCCAGTAGGCTGTAGCGGTGATTGACCGGTTTCGCCGAATCGCCGAAACCGAGCATGTCGCAAGCGATCACCCGATAACGCTGGGCCAGTGGCTGCCACAGGTAATGCCAGTCCCAACTGGCGGTCGGGAAGCCGTGGATCAGCAGCAGCGGCTCACCCTGCCCCGCTGTCCAGTAACGGATCGGCTGGCCACGAAAGACAAACGTCTGGCTGCGTTTACGCCAGACACACAGAGGAATCTCGGCAAGAGGCATTAGAGTTTATATCCGGGGTCTTGTTTATCGAGTTTGCGCAGCAGCGCGGGCCAGGCCAGCGCGCCGCCCATGCCCTGAGCGCTTTTAGTGACGCCGGCGATCATCGCCTTGGCGCCCGCCAGAATTTGCGGTTCGATGGCGATGAGTTCAGCGCCACCGGTCTGCGCCATCACCTGGATGTCGCAGGCGCGCTGGAAGGTGAACATCATCAGAAAGGTGTCGGCGATGGTGCCGCCGCAGGTCAGCAGGCCGTGGTTGTGCAGCATGAGGAAATTGTTCTCGCCCAGATCGGCCTGCAGGCGCGCCTTCTCTTCGTGGTTCAGCGCCACGCCTTCATAGCCGTGATAGGCCAGGCTCGATAGCACGAACAATGACTGCTGACTGATCGGCAACACACCCTGCTTCTGCGCCGACACCGCCACGCCCGAGGCGGTGTGCGTATGCAGCACACACACGACATCGTGCCGCACTTCATGCACGGCGCTGTGGATGGTGTAGCCGGCCGGGTTGATTTCGTAAGGACTGTCCATGAGTTTGTTGCCGGCCTGATCAACTTTTACCAGGCTCGACGCGGTGATCTCGTGGAACATCAGACCGAACGGATTGATCAGGAAATCTTCGGTGCCCGGCACCTTGGCGGAAATGTGCGTGAAGATCAGATCGTCCCAGCCATGCAAGGCAACCAGACGATAACAAGCGGCGAGATCGACACGGGTCTGCCACTCGGCGGCGCTGACCTGGTCTTTGACATTAAGGGACGACTGGACGGGGGCTACGCTCACTGTATGCACCTCTGCGTTCTTATTGTTTTGTACGTGTCAGCAGTCTAGTCAGGCGCAGTCGATCGCGTAGTTGCATTGCCAGCCAGCTTGATGACTGAGCGGGTCAGCAACGTAAACACCTTGGATCCATGTCAAAGCAACGACGCCAATAATGGCGCGGCGAACAGATTGAGCAAACCGGTCAGCACCATCACCAGCCCCGCCACCGAGCCTTCTTCGCCACCCACTTCATGGGCTCGACTGACCCCGGCACCGTGCGCGCCGACACCGAACAGCGCGCCCCGCGCCAGGGCACTGCGCAACGGCAGCCACTTCAAGAGCACGCCGCCGAGCATTGCACCGAACACCCCGGTGAACATCACAAACACCGCCGTCAGTTCCGGCACGCCACCGAGGTCCTGCGCCAGCGGCATGGCGAACGGCGTAGTGATCGAGCGCGGCACCAGTGACATCGTCACCGAACTGTCCAGCGCCAGCGCCTTGGCCAGACCGAACGAGGTGGCGATCGATGCCGCACTGCCGGCCAGCATGCCCAGTAACAATGCCGACCAGTGCCGCATCAACAAACGCCGCTGCTGCCAGATCGGCACGGCGAAAGCGACCGTGACCGGGCCGAGTACCAGCATCAACCAATGAGTGTTGCTGGAGTATTCGGCGTAAGCGGTGTGCAGCGGCACGGCGAGTGCCAGCAGCAATGCCGGCACCAGAATCAGCGGCGACAACAGGTAACGCCCGGTACGCCGATAAATCCAGCGGCTGAACAGATACGCCAGCAAGGTGAAGGCAAGCCAGAACATCGGCATCAGTTCAAGCTTCATGGGAACGCCTCAGGCGCACGGCCACTTCCACGGTGAAGGCGGTCACCAGCATCACCATCAACGTGCTGGCGGCGATGACCAGCAGAATCCGCCAGCCGTCATTGCGCAACAACGCGCCGTAGTCGAGCAGACTCATCAGCGCCGGAATAAAGAACAACAGCATCTCGGCCATCAACAAGCCCGCCCCCAGTTGCAGAGCTGCCGGTTTGACCCAGCCAAAAGCGAACGCCAGCAGCAACAGCGCCATGCCGATCACCCCGCCGGGAATCGGCAGGGTCAGCCAGAGGGCAAGTTGGCAGCCGAGCAGGTAGAGGCCGAGCAACACGGCGAGCTCGGCGACCAGACGGGAAAGATGTTTGAGGTTTGAGGCGTTCATGATGGGCTCCTGACAGGCGCTTATTTTACGAAGCGGCCTGCCATCCCAGAAGCGAATTGTTAGACTCGCAGCCATTCCAAAAAGGAATCAGGCCAATGGAATTCAAACAGCTGCGCAGTTTTGTCGAAGTCATGCATCAGGGCGGGTTCACTCAAGCGGCGAAAACCCTGCACATCAGCCAGTCGGCAGTGAGCAAACAAGTCGCGCAGCTGGAGCAGAGCCTCGGCACGCCATTACTCGAACGATTGGGCTCACAGCTGCGCCTGACGGCGGCTGGCAGCGTGGTATTGCAACGCGCTGAAGGCATGTTGCGTTTGCGCAATGAGTTGCTCGTTGAGCTGGACGACCTCAGTCATCTGGCCCGTGGCGAACTGCGCCTCGGTTTGCCGCTGCTGGGCAGTGATGCGCTGTTCGCCGGGCTGTTTGCCGAATACCGGCGGCGCTACCCGAATATCAGCATTCAGTTGCTTGAAGGCGGCAGCCGCAACATCGAACAAGCGGTGTTGAGCGGCGAACTGGAGTTGGGTGGCAGTCTGCTGCCGAAAGATCCGCAGTTCGACTTCCAGCCATTTTGCGATGAGAAACTTGATGCGTTGCTGCCGGCGGATCATCCGCTGGCCGATCGGGGTGAGATCGGGCTGGAAGAACTGGCCGACACGCCGTTCCTGCTCTATCAGCGCAGCTTTGTGCTCAACGACCGCTTGCTCCAGGCCTGTCAGCAACTGGGCTTTACGCCGAAGGAAGGCGGCCGTAGCGGTCAGGCGGATTTTCTCGCAGCGCTGGTGGCGGCCGGGCAAGGCGTGGTGCTGTTGCCCAGCGTGGTCGCGCGCGGTCTGGTACGGCCTGGCGTGGTGCGCCTGACCTTACGCGCGCCGGACTATTTACGCTGGGACATCGCCTTCATCTGGCGTCAGGGCGCCTACCTGTCGAAAGCCGCGCAAGCCTGGCTGGCCCTGTTGGGCGAGCGGCCGATCAGCCCTTGAGCGCGCCGATCAGATCCGCCAGCCATGGCTCGGCGTCGGTTTCCGGAGTGACGCTTTCGCTGGCGTCGATACGCAGCATGTCCTGCACCTCGCGCAGCCCCAGTTCGCTGAAGAACAGCTCACGCATTTGCACGCCACCGCCGCAGAACGTATCGCCATAGCTGGCGTCGCCCAAGGCAATCACCGCACCCGGCATACCGCGCCACGCTGCCGGCAATTGATCACGGATAGTCGAATACAGCGGTTGCAGGTTGTCCGGCAACTCGCCCATGCCAGTGGTTGACGTCACGGCAAGGAACGCTTCAGGTCCGAAGGACTGGATATCGGCGAGGCTGGCGCGTGAGTTGTAGAAGGTTTCAAAGCCAGCGGCTTTCAGCAGGTTCTGGGCGTGGCGGGCGACTTCTTCGGCGGTGCCGTAGACCGAACCGGAGAGAATGGCGACTTTCATCAATCTGATCCTGAAACTGAAAAAAAGAGCGCAGATAGTAACAGTCCCCAAGGCTAAGCTGCGATTGGATCTCAACTGGCAGCGATGGCCAGTAGACAGCGCCTACGGTTCTTCTAGAATGCCAGCCAACAACAATGCTGAAGGTAATCAAGGATGATCAACGCCAGCCTGCTGCAAATGGTGATCAACGCGTCGAACGATGGGGTTGTCGTCGCAGAGCAAGAGGGCGAGCAGGATGCCATCCTGATTTACGTCAACCCGGCCTTCGAACGCCTGACCGGCTACTCCAGTGAGGAAATCCTCTACCAGGACTGTCGTTTTCTGCAAGCCGGTGACCGTGATCAGGCAAGCCTTGGGCGGATTCGCGAGGTGTTGCGCAACGGCGGGTCATGCCGGGAAATCCTGCGTAACTATCGCAAGGACGGCACACCGTTCTGGAATGAACTGTCGCTGTCGACGGTAAAAAATGCCGCCGATGGCCAGACGTATTTCGTCGGGGTGCAAAAGGATGTGACCGTTCAGGTCAAGGCTCAGCAGCGTGTGGCGCAACTGGAAGCCCGGGTCGCCGCGCTGGAAACAGAGCTGGCGGGTCTGAAATCGACGAACGGCGCAAACAAAACAGCGAACTAACGGTCATTAACTACAATCACCAATGACTTTGTAACTATTACTTTCGAGTTAATCATGCAGCGCGATGCCCTCCTGACCCAGGATGAGCTGGATTTCATCCAGACCATGCAGCACAACCCGCAGCTCAATGTGCGGGATGCAACGTCGAGTCTGCTGGTTAATGGTGGTTCGCAGATCCGTGACTTGCTGACGCGTCTGGCGGCTCACGAGCAAGTGACGATTCAGGCCAGCTTCGAAAATCAGCAGATGACCTTTCCGCTGCATCTGGTGGAAGACGAGTTTCATGCGCTGCATCTGCGCCTGGGCGTACCGAGCATTTTCGAAGACGGGCCGATGGTGCGCCCATGGCGACTGACCCTGGAAGAACCGGTGGCGCTGGAAAACGCCAAAGGCCAACCGGGCACGATGTGGGTTCACGAGGTTTCGCACAAAGGCGTGCTGCTGGAAATGCGCAACAAGACCAAACCACCCAAGCACTTCGCATTGTGGTTCAGCCCTTCAGGTTATGAGCGGATTTCCCTGCGCGGCAATTTCGAACGAGAAACCGAAAGCGGTTTCTACGCTTACGAATTGAGCCAGACCGATGCGGACGAAACCGAGCGTCTGCGCCAGTTCATCCTGCAACAACACCGCCTGACCCACCCTGCCCTGCACACCTGACGCTCAGGTATCGAGTTTGCCCGTCAGTATCTGCATCAGACGCTTACGCATGGTCGCCCCTTCATTACCAACGCAACCGATCGACGTTCCGCTGAGGCTTTCCTGCGCCAGATCGGACGCATCTCCCGCCAACAACAACTGGCAATCCAGACTCAACGCCAAACGGTTCAAACGCCGTGGCAATTCCGGGCTCGGCGCATGGTTGGAGAACAGCACCAGCGCCTGCGGTTTGATCCTTTCGCAGACCAGCGTCAATTCATCGAACGGCTGCCCGGTGGTCAGCACCCGCACCCCCGATTCACTGGTGCTGAGAAACAACGCCGCCACCAGCAGTTCCAGCTCACGACACTGACCGGCCAAGGCGCTGACAATGATCTTGCGCGTCTGTGAGCCGCGTAACGCAATGATTCGCTGCAATACCCGCGTGCGCAGGTAACCATCGAGAAACAGCCATTCGCTGGTTTGCCCAAAGGCGTCCTGACGCTGCAGCAATTGCCGCCAGAGCGGCATCAGAATGTCCTGAAACACCACTGGCAAAGCATACGAAGAGAAGATCTGACCATAAACCCGGTCCAGTTCAACGTCATCAAAGGCGCTGACCGCTCTTTGCAACTGGTGCTGCCATTGCTGGTAGTCGGACTGCACCAGATCATCAGGAATGATGTGTGCCAACACTTTCAACGGATCGGTTTTAGCGAGGATCTTGCCGATCTTGCTGACCGCGACACCTCGGTCGATCCACTCGACGATGCTGCGAACGCGATCGATATCGGTCATCGAATACAAGCGATGCCCACTTTCGGTGCGCGTCGGCTCAATCAGACCATAGCGCCGCTCCCATGCGCGCAGCGTGACCGGGTTGACGCCGGTCAGTCGTGAGACTTCGCGAATGGGAAACAGATCTTCGCGCTCAAGCGCAACGGTTGCCTGCGAAGCAGGGCTTTCGTCCGTCATGACAGGCATGGGGCGGTCAACGTCCAAGTGGATTTTGGATCCCATTCTAACCCCGATGCACCATTTGGGTTCAAGCGATGATCTGCGACGAAAGTCTCTGGTTTAATTGCGAAAATCAGGAATAATCCTTGCTTGTTAAAAAACGCGGGCCACTACCCCGGCCCTCGTACTGCAAAGCTCTTACCCGGAGCGACGCACTCGAAATACGGAGATACACAATGTCTACTTCCCCCGTCACGCTGATGGTTGCCCGTCGCGTCGCCGATGGCCGCTACCAGGATCTGATCGCCTGGCTGCGCGAAGGCGAGCAACTGGCCACTGACTTCCCCGGGTATCTCGGCTCCGGCGTGCTGGCTCCGCCGCCCGGCGATAACGAATTCCAGATCATTTTCCGCTTCGTCGATGAACAGACGCTGCATGCGTGGGAGCACTCGGCTTCACGTACCGCCTGGCTGGACCGCGGTTCTGACCTGTTTGCCCATCCCAAGGAGCATCGCGTCAGCGGCATTGAAGGCTGGTTCGGCGCAGGTACCGTGGGTGCACGCCCGCCGCGCTGGAAACAGGCTGTGGCGATCTGGCTGGCGTTCTTTCCGGTGTCGCTGCTGTTCAATTTTGTCCTCGGCCCGCTGCTCGCCGACATGAGCCTGTTGGCGCGGGTGCTGATCAGCACGGCGTGTCTGACGCCGCTGATGGTTTACCTCTTTATTCCGCTGTCGACGCGGTTGCTCGCGAACTGGCTGAACAGCACGCCGGTGCGCCAGTTGCCAGTGACGTCTTCCGCACAGAATCGATGATCTCTGTGTGGGAGCGAGCCTGCTCGCGAATACGGACTGACCTTCAACATTGATGTCGACTGAGACAGCGCTTTCGCGAGCAGGCTCGCTCCCACAGTAATGGGGACAGCCGACGATAGGTGGGCAAGCCATGTCGCTGTTATAGTTTTTGCTCCCACCTCGATGCGAGCCGTTCATGCCTGATTCCTCCGCCCCGATCCTCATCACCGGTGCTGGCCAGCGTGTCGGCCTGCATTGCGCGCAGCGGTTACTCGAGGACGGCTATCGCGTCATCTTCACCTACCGCAGCGAACGCCCCGGCGTACAGACGCTACGAGATCTGGGCGCCGTCGGCCTGTTCGCGGACTTCTCCAGCGAAGCCGGGATTCTCGCCTTCATCAACGAACTGAAAACCCACACCGACCGCCTGCGCGCCATCGTGCACAACGCCTCCGAGTGGCTGGCCGAAATTCCGGACAGCGAAGCCGAAGCGTTCACGCGCATGTTCAACCTGCACATGCTCGCGCCGTATCTGATCAATCTGCACTGTGGCGAATTGCTGCAGCGCTCGACGCCCGCCGACATCATCCATATCAGCGACGATGTCACTCGCAAAGGCAGCAGCAAGCACATCGGTTATTGCGCCAGCAAAGCCGGACTCGACAGCCTGACCCTGTCGTTCGCAGCGCGTTATGCGCCGGCAATCAAGGTCAACGGCATCGCGCCGGCCCTGCTATTGTTCAACCCCGACGACGACGCGGCGTACCGCGCCAAGGCGCTGGCCAAATCCGCACTGGGCATCGAGCCCGGCAGCGAAGTGATCTATCAGAGCCTGCGCTATCTGCTCGACAATCCGTATGTCACCGGCACTACCCTGACCGTCAACGGCGGACGGCACGTCAAATAACCCCGCCAGCGAGGATGTTCCATGACCCGTTCCCTGCCCGAAAACTACCGTGAGATCCTCATCGGCCTCGGTGAAAATCCCGACCGTGAAGGGTTGCTCGACACCCCGGTGCGCGCGGCGAAGGCCATGCAATACCTGTGTCACGGTTATGGGCAGAGCGTCGATGAGATCGTTAATGGCGCACTGTTTGCCTCGGACAGCGACGAGATGATCATCGTCGCCGACATCGAGTTGTACTCATTGTGCGAACATCACCTGCTGCCCTTCATCGGCAAGGCCCATGTGGCTTATATTCCGACAGGCAAGGTGCTGGGGCTGTCGAAGATCGCGCGACTGGTGGACATGTTCGCCCGGCGCCTGCAGATTCAGGAAAACCTCACCCGGCAGATCGCCGACGCGGTGCAGCAAGTCACCGATGCCGCTGGCGTCGCGGTCGTCATCGAGGCCAGACACATGTGCATGATGATGCGCGGTGTCGAGAAACAGAATTCGACCATGAACACCTCGGTCATGCTTGGCGCCTTCCGCGACTCGAGCAACACCCGCCAGGAGTTCCTGCAATTGATTGGACGGAGCAAATAAATGTCACAACTTCAACCGGGAATGGCGCGCATCCGGGTCAAGGATCTGCGCTTGCGCACCTTTATCGGGATCAACGAGGACGAGATCCTCAACAAGCAGGATGTGCTGATCAACGTCACCATTCTGTACGCCGCGCAGGAAGCGGTGCGTGATAACGACATCGACCACGCACTCAATTACCGCACCATCACCAAGGCGATCATCGCCCACGTCGAGGGCAACCGCTTTGCGCTGCTTGAACGACTGACCCAGGAATTGCTCGATCTGGTGATGAGCAACGGCTCGGTGCTGTATGCCGAAGTCGAAGTCGACAAGCCCCATGCGCTGCGTTTTGCCGAGTCGGTGTCGATTACCCTCGCGGCCAGCCGCTGAGCGTGTCTGGCGCATTGGTTGCCAGACTTTTATCATCCGCGCCACGAATTGACTGCACAGAGCCCATCATGACCGAGCAACAACGCCTCGAACTCGAAGCCGCCGCCTTCCGCCGGCTCGTCGCCCATCTGGACAGCCGCAAGGACGTGCAAAACATCGACCTGATGAACCTCGCCGGGTTCTGCCGCAACTGCCTGTCGAAGTGGTACAAGGCCGAAGCCGACGAGCGCCAGATCGAAGTCAGTCTCGACGACGCCCGCGAAGTGGTTTACGGCATGCCGTACGCCGAGTGGAAAGCCCGATTTCAGCAAGAAGCCAGCGCCGAACAACTAGCGGCGTTCGCCAAAGGAAAACCCAATGAGTGATCTGAACACCCTGCGCGCCAGCCTCAAGAGCGGCGAACACGTTTTCGCCGACACCCTGGCTTTCATCGCCAACGGTTACGACTACCAGCCTCAGGCGTTCAACAACGGTGGTGTGGAAAACGCTGCCGGGCAGAACGAAGGTTCGTGCAAGACCCTGGGTCTGGCGCTGCTGGAAGGCCTGAGCGATGAAGAAGCGCTGCTGGCGTTCGGCGAGCATTACCGCTCCGTGGTGGCGACGCCTGAGGGCAGTGATCACGGCAATATTCGGGCGCTGATCAAGCATGGCCTGGCCGGCGTGAAATTCACCGCGCAACCCCTGACCCGCCGCTGATTCCTCCAGCCACACACAATCCCTGTGGGAGCGGGCTTGCTCGCGAAAGCGGTGTGTCAGTCACCACAAATAGTGCCTGACACGACGCCTTCGCGAGCAAGCCCGCTCCCACATTGGGTATGTGGCGTAGCTGAAATCGCGGGCACAAAAAAACCGGCCAATCTCTGGCTAATGCCAGTCAGTTAAGCTGACTGGCATTTTTGTTTTTGATCGGATACTTCGGCGATTTGAGCCTGATTGCCCGAGGATAAATGCGCTCCTCGCGTCGATGTGGCAGGACATAATGCGGGGCTGAGGCATGCAACTCTGCGAGATATTTGGGGATGTTCCCCGAACGATCCGCAGAAACGCCGTTGATAAACCCCAAGATCGCCCAAGTGCACGCGGTGAAGCTCAGTTCGCATGGATGGATGCCTGGACAATGGCGGCTCATCTCCACCATCTGATAACGCAACAGGTTGTAGCCCAACAACACGCCCCACAGTTCCTGCTCAATCATTTCGGGCGTCTTGCTGCGCAGCGTATAGCTGCTGTTCAGCAGGGTCTGCTTCATTTCTCTAAACCCTAACTCGATCTCCCATCGCTGGCTGTAGAGATCGACGATTTCGTCGGACGGGAAGCGTAATGAGTCGGCCATCGACGTCAGTATCTGACAAACCTTGCCCTTGACGGTTTTGCTCAGAAGCCGCGCAGTCAGGCGCTCCGGCAATCCAGGCCATTGCTTGCGGGCCTGCGGCGAAGTACTCAACGAGACCACAGCATCGTGGCGCCCCAAACGCTGAAGCACTTCGTACTGCGAGCCTTTTTTCAGCGGCATCAACCAATGTCGCTCGATGCCTGCTTGCTGCCATTGATGCAGCAACCCCAAGGAATAAAAGCCGCGATCGAACAGCGTCAGCGAGTGATCGGGGGTGGTTTCGATCAGTTGCTCCGCCAGTTTCATCTCGTTGCTGCGATAGCCGTCAAACGCGCTGCCAATCAGTAAGTGACTGGTCAATTCCATTTGGCAAACCATGCGCACCTGAGGAAAACCAGTATCGCCATGCTGGTTGCTGGCGGAGTCGTAACGCGCACGGTTTTCCGGTGTATCGGGCGTACGCCAGACGACGCCGTCGACACCCAGCAAGCGCAACCCGGCCCAGGTCGGATGACTGGCCGCTTCATGCCAGCTTTTCTGAGTCAGATCGAAGACTTGTCGTACGGCCTCGCTGCCCAGCCGCTGACGGGCTTGGACTACGGCGCTGGGCGCGACCAGCGGACGTTGCCCAGGCAGCATGATGTTCATGCGACTGACCACATCCCACGCCGACATGCGTTGAAAAAACGCCATGGAGATGACGCACCAAAGCATCATTTCCAAAGGTAAGCGTCGCCTGCGCAAAGTGGCTACACCGGCCTGCTCCAATGCCTGTTCGACCAGAGATGGATCAAGCAACGAGTCCAACCCTTCGAGGGAGTTGGGAGTCGAGACGAAGTTGTGGGTGAGTTCCAGTGCCCGAGCCAGACGCATAAAAAAATCCGATGCCTATTCAGGCATCGGATTTTGATTTCTTGCGGCCAAAGGTCAAGCAAAAGGGCTTAACTGATCGGCATTAGCCAATCTCTGGCCGGTTTTTTTATGCCTGCGATCTTAGAACGAAGCGTTCTGCAGACCATCCAGATAGCGCTCGGTGTCCAGTGCTGCCATGCAGCCGGCGCCGGCCGAGGTGATGGCCTGGCGGTAAACGTGGTCAGCCACGTCACCGGCGGCAAAGATGCCTTCGACGCTGGTTGCGGTGGCGTTGCCGTCACGGCCGCCCTGCACGACCAGATAACCGTCTTTGAGGGTCAACTGGCCTTCGAACAGCGAGGTGTTCGGAGTGTGGCCGATGGCGATGAACACGCCGTCGACTTTGATCTCGTCGAAGCTGCCGTCGTTGTTCTTCAGACGCGCACCGGTCACGCCCATATTGTCGCCCAGTACTTCGTCGAGGTTGGCGTTCAACTTGAGGATGATCTTGCCTTCGGCCACACGGGCGTTGAGCTTGTCGATCAGGATCTTCTCGGCGCGGAAGGTTTCGCGACGGTGGATCAGGGTCACGGTGCTGGCGATATTGGCCAGATACAGCGCTTCTTCAACAGCGGTGTTGCCGCCGCCAACCACTGCAACAGGCTTGTTACGGTAGAAGAAACCGTCGCAGGTCGCGCAGGCGGAAACGCCTTTGCCCATGAACGCTTCTTCCGACGGCAGGCCCAGGTAACGAGCGCTGGCGCCGGTGGCGATGATCAGCGCGTCGCAGGTGTAGGTCGCGCTGTCGCCGGTCAGGCTGTATGGCTTGGAAGCGAAGTCCACCGCGTTGATGTGATCAAAGACGATCTCGGTTTCAAAACGCTCGGCGTGCTCGCGCATGCGCTCCATCAGTACCGGGCCGGTCAGGCCGTGGACATCGCCCGGCCAGTTGTCGACTTCGGTGGTGGTGGTCAGTTGACCGCCAGCCTGCATGCCGGTGATCAGCAGTGGCTTGAGGTTGGCACGGGCGGCATAGACCGCAGCGCTGTAACCGGCAGGGCCGGAACCGAGAATAATCACTCGCGAATGACGGACTTCAGACATGACCTGCTCCTGTTGACCGGGCCGAAAAACTGGCGCGGAACGCCGGACTGCCGGCGGGAATAAAAAAGGACCGTGGAAAACCTTGGGGAAGGCTTGAGCTCGACAGTCCTATAAAAAGTTGGGTGCAGCGTATCGAGGGGGGCAAGATTAAGGAAATACGGTTTAACAATCCAGCTCATAGGTGGTCTCTATGCCGACACACTGACGAGATGGACGTCTTTGTTACAGTGGATGTCGATCACTCTGCCGCGCTTTCGCACGTAGTGCAAAGCCGGTAAGGTCGGCGCGTTTTCCCTTGCTCGGAGCACCTTATGCCCGCACCCGTTCTGTCCGGCCCGCAATACCTGCGCGAAGGCCTCAAACTGGTCCTTAGCCCCAGCCTGCGATTGTTTGTGCTGCTGCCGCTGGCCATCAACCTGGTGTTGTTCGTCGGATTGATCTATCTGGCCGGCCACCAGTTCAGCCTGTGGGTCGATACGCTGATGCCATCGCTTCCCGAATGGCTGAATTTCCTCAGTTACATCCTGTGGCCGCTGTTCGTGGTACTGGTGGCGTTGATGGTGTTTTTCACCTTCACCATGCTCGCCAACATCATTGCAGCGCCCTTCAACGGCTTCCTCGCGGAAAAAGTCGAAGTGGTGGTGCGCGGCACCGATGACTTCCCGGCGTTCAGCTGGGGCGAACTGGTCGCGATGATCCCGCGCACCCTCGCTCGGGAAATGCGCAAACTCGGCTATTTCCTGCCGCGTGCCATCGGCCTGTTCATCCTCTCGTTCATCCCGGTGGTGAACATCGTTGCCGCGCCGCTGTGGCTGCTGTTCGGTGTGTGGATGATGGCAATCCAGTACATCGACTACCCGGCGGACAACCACAAACTGGGCTGGAACGAGATGCTCGCCTGGCTGCGCGAGAAGCGCTGGCAGAGCATGAGCTTTGGCGGGATCGTCTATCTGGTGTTGCTGATCCCTGTGGTCAACATCCTGATGATGCCCGCGGCTGTGGCTGGCGCGACGTTGTTCTGGGTGCGTGAGCGCGGCGCGGAGAACCTCGTCACTCAACGCTGAGCCGGTCTCAAACAGTCGGTCACAAATCCATCATCCGAACGTCACAAGCACGACATGGCCTCAGCCGACACTGAGGCCATGACGACAGCTCTACACATCACTCTGATCAGCGAAACCTTCCCACCGGAAATCAACGGCGTGGCCAATACCCTTGGCCGCTTGTGCGACGGCTTGCGCGCGCGCGGGCATCGGGTCGAACTGGTGCGCCCGCGCCAGGCCGACGATCCACAGCGCTGTGAGGACGATGCCTTGCTGCTTTGCCGGGGCTGGCCGTTGCCGGGCTATCCGGGGCTGCAATGGGGTCAGTCGTCAATGCACAAATTGCTGCGACGCTGGAAGCGTCAGCGCCCGGATGTGCTGTACATCGCCACGGAAGGCCCGCTGGGCCTGTCGGCATTGCGCGCGGCACGGCGCCTGGGGATTTCAGTGGTCAGTGGTTTTCACACAAATTTCCAGCAGTACACCAGTCAGTACGGCCTCGGTCTCCTGACACGGATGCTGACCCACTACCTGCGCTGGTTTCACAACCGTTCAGCGCTGACGCTGGTGCCGAGCATCAGCCAACGGCTGGAGTTGGAGCGCAGGCACTTCGAGCGTTTGGCGTTGTTGTCGCGAGGTGTCGACAGCCAGTTGTTCCACCCGGCCAAACGACTGAACGCTCTTCGAGAGCAATGGGGACTGGGCGAGCGGGATATTGCGGTGATTCACGTAGGAAGGCTCGCACCAGAGAAAAACCTTGGCTTGCTCAAACGCAGCTTTGAAAAACTGCGCAGCACTTATCCACAGCGCAATCTGAAACTGATCGTGGTCGGTGACGGGCCGCAACGCCTGGCACTGGAAAAGGACCTGCCGGAGGCGATCTTCTGCGGCTCACAACGCGGTGAAGCCTTGGCGGCGCACTATGCATCGGGTGATGTGTTTCTGTTTCCGAGCCTGACGGAAACCTTCGGCAATGTGGTACTCGAAGCACTGGCGTCGGGGCTTGGCGTGGTGGCTTACGATCAGGCAGCGGCGGCGCAGCATATTCGTCATGGATACAACGGCGTGCTGGCGATGCCGGGAGATGAGGAAGCGTTTTGCGATGCGGCGGCGTGGTTGCTGGAGGAAGATGAGACTTTACGTTGTGTGCGCTTGAATGCGCGGCAGCATGCGAGTCGCCAGGGCTGGGCGGCGATTATCGAGCAGTTTGAAGGTCATTTGCGTGGGGCTTGTGTCGGGGAGCAGGTTGTCCCGGATGCACAGACATTGCCTTGATTACCGCTGACGTTAAGCCGTCTTCGCGAGTAAGCCCGCTCCCACATTGGAATGCATTTCAATTGTGGGAGCGGGCTTGCTCGCGAAGGGGCCTATGAAGGCGCCCGTTAAACCAGCGTCATCAACGCCTCGCGGCTGAACGGCAGAATGTCCTGCTCACGCCCTTCGCGCACTTTCTGCGCCCAGTCCGGATCGACCAGCAGCGCGCGACCCACCGCCACCAGATCAAACTCCTCTTTATTCAGACGCTCCAGCAGGTTCTCCAGACTGGCCGGTTGCGCGACCTTGTCGGTGTTGACCATGAACTGCAGGAACTCGCCATCCAGGCCGACGCTGCCGACAGTGATGGTCGGTTTGCCGGTGAGCTTGCGCGTCCAGCCCGCCAGGTTCAGCTCGGAGCCGTCGAACTCCGGCTCCCAGAAACGCCGCGTCGAACAGTGGAAAATATCCACACCGGCCTCGGACAACGGCTTGAGGAACTCGCCCAGCGCCTCCGGTGTTTGCACCAGACGCGCGGTGTAATCCTGCTGCTTCCACTGCGAGAAACGGAAGATGATCGGGAAGCCCTCACCGACCGCTGCGCGCACCGCTTGAATCAACTCAATAGCGAAACGCGAACGATTGGCCAGGCTGCCGCCGTATTCGTCGGTGCGCTGGTTGCTGCCTTCCCAGAAGAACTGGTCGACCAGGTAGCCGTGGGCACCATGGATTTCGACGCCATCCATGCCGATGGCTTTGGCGTCTTTAGCGGCCTGAGCGAACGCAGCGATAACGTCCTGAATGTCCTGTTTGGTCATGCCGTGCACGACGACCTGACCGTCCTTGAGTTTTTCCGTCAGGCCGTACCCCGGCACGCTGGCGTCCGGCTCGGTGCCGATACGACGCACGCTGCCGACGTGCCACAGTTGCGGAACGATCTTGCCGCCTTCGGCGTGTACGGCATCAACGACTTTTTTCCAACCGGCCAGCGCGGCCTCACCGTAGAAGTGCGGCACGTTCGGGTAGCCGTTGGAGGCCTTGTGGCCGACGGTGGTGCCTTCGGTGATGATCAGGCCCACACCCGCCGCCGCGCGACGACGGTAGTACTCGATGACTTTAGAGTTCGGCACGCCGCCCGGGGAAAACGAACGGGTCATTGGCGCCATGACCACACGGGTCGGCAGTTCGAGGGCACCGAGGTGGAACGGTTTGAACAAGGCTTGAACCGGCATTGGAAGGCTCCACAAGGAATGTCTTTATGACGGCGATAATATGGGCCGACGAAGCCATTGAACAGCACTATTGATTTGGGTGATTAAGGATTAAAAGACAGAAAGCAAAAGATCGCAGCCTTCGGCAGCTCCTACAGTTGATCTCATGTAGGAGCTGCCGAAGGCTGCGATCTTTTGATCTTGATGTTCAGCTCAGCGCTTTTTCAATCGCATGAACAATGGTCGGATCATCCGGCGCCGTGCGTGGCGAGAATCGCGCCAGCACCCGGCCGTCCTTGCCGAGCAGGAACTTCTCGAAATTCCAGGTGATATCACCGGGAAACTCCGCGCCCTCGCCCGCCAGCAGACGGTAGAGCTGATGACGATCGTGGCCGTTGACTTCGAGCTTGCTCGACAACGGGAACGTCACGCCATAGTTGAGGCTGCAGAATTCCTGAATTTCCTGTTCGCTGCCAGGTTCCTGGCCGGCAAACTGGTTGCACGGCAGGCCCAGGACGCTGAAGCCTTTGCCTTTGAATTGCTGATAAAGGTTTTCCAGCGCTGCGTACTGAGGCGTCAGGCCGCATTTGGAGGCGACGTTGACCACCAGCACGACTTGGCCCTTGAAGGGCGCCAGCGGTAGCTCCTGACCATCCAGGGCTGTCAACTTAAGGTCGTGAAAAGCACTCATGACGTACTCCAGGATTCCCGTGTTCTTCTCGAAACAGCCACTTGGCGAGACCACCAAGGACAGCCGCGGACTAAAAAGGCGCCCGCGGGCGCCTCTCCAGTTCTCGAAAGCTTAGCGCAGAAAATCAGTGCTGATGGCCACCTTCGCCATGGACGTGACCATGAGCGATTTCTTCCTGGCTGGCGTCACGGATAGCAACGATCTTCACTTTGAAGTTCAGACGCTGACCGGCCAGTGGGTGGTTGCCGTCGACAGTGACGTCGTCGCCGTCCAGGTCACGGATGGTGACGATTTGCATTTGGCCGTCCGGCGCCGAAGCGTGGAACTGCATGCCGACTTCCAGCTCGTCAACGCCTTCGAACATGCTGCGGCTCAGAGTGCTGACCAGTTCGGCTGCGTATTCGCCGTAAGCGTCTTCCGGTTCAACGGAGACTTCCAGTTCGTCACCAACAGCTTTGCCTTCCAGGGCTTTTTCCAGGCCCGGGATGATGTTGCCTGCGCCTTGCAGGTAAACCAGCGGAGCGCCGCCGGCGGAGCTGTCGATGACCTCACCAGCGTTGTTGGTCAGGGTATAGTCGATGGAGACAGCCTTATTGGCGGCGATCAGCATGGGGCGAGACCTTTTGCATAAGAATATAGAAAGGCCAAGTTTAGCGAAGCAATCGCGCGAAAGCGAACACAACCCGGACAAACGGGATTCAACGATCACAGGCTTGCATCAAGACGAGGACGCTCATTGGGTGGCCGAGCTTTCCTGTGGACACACGCAACACCTGCGCCACCAGCCGCCATGGCAATCGCGAGCGTGGGTATTGGACCCGGGGCAACGTATTGAAAAAATAGGCCAACCCTTTGCCTGCGGTTGGTGCGCACAAGGCTCGGTTAGCGATAACCTTGGCGACTGAATTTCGGCTGATCGTCAGCTATAGGCGACGGCCATTGCCATGCACCCTTAGAGAATTCGCATGCAAACTTTTTTTATCGCACCCACCGATTTTGGCGTGGGCCTGACCTCCATCAGCCTCGGGCTAGTGCGTACTTTGGAGCGCGCCGGGCTGAAAGTCGGCTTCTTCAAACCGATTGCCCAGCCGCATCCGGGCGACACCGGGCCTGAGCGCTCCACTGAACTGGTGGCACGTACCCATGGCCTGAGACCGCCGCAACCGCTGGGCCTGGCCCATGTCGAGCGGATGCTCGGCGACGGTCAGCTCGATGAGTTGCTGGAAGAAATCATTACCCTGTATCAGCAAGCGGCTGTCGGCAAAGACGTGCTGGTGGTTGAAGGCATGGTGCCGACCCGCAGCGCCAGTTACGCGGCGCGGGTCAATCTGCATTTGGCCAAAAGCCTCGATGCCGAGGTGATCCTGGTCTCGGCGCCGGAAAACGAAGTGCTCGCCGAACTCTCCGGCCGCGTCGAGTTGCAGGCGCAATTGTTCGGAGGCCCGAAGGACCCGAAAGTCCTTGGCGTGATCCTCAACAAGGTCAAGACCGACGAGAGCATGGACGCCTTCGCCACGCGCCTGAAGGAACATTCGCCACTTCTGCGCAGCGGTGATTTCCGCCTGCTCGGCTGCATCCCGTTCCAGCCGGAACTCAACGCGCCGCGCACCCGCGACGTCGCCGACTTGATGGGCGCGCAAGTGCTCAATGCCGGCGACTACGAAACCCGACGCATGACCAAAATCATTATCTGCGCGCGAACCATGCGCAACACCGTCGAGCTGCTCAAGCCTGGCGTGTTGGTGGTAACGCCGGGCGATCGCGACGACATCATCCTCGCGGTCAGCCTCGCGGCGATCAACGGCGTGCCGCTGGCCGGCCTGCTGCTGACCAGCGACACCCTGCCCGACCCGCGCATCATGGACTTGTGCCGTGGCGCGTTGCAGGCCGGTCTGCCGGTGTTGTCGGTGAGCACCGGCTCCTACGACACCGCCAACCTGCTCAACGGCCTGAACAAGGAAATCCCGATCGACGACCGCGAGCGCGCGGAGATCATCACCGATTTTGTCGCCAGCCATCTCGACGCCAACTGGCTGCACCAACGCTGTGGCACGCCACGGGAAATGCGCCTGTCGCCAGCGGTGTTCCGTTACCAATTGATCCAGCGCGCCCAGGCGGCGAACAAACGCATCGTCCTGCCCGAAGGCAGCGAACCGTTCACCGTGCAGGCGGCGGCCATCTGTCAGGAACGCGGGATTGCCCGTTGCGTGTTGCTGGCCAAACCCGAGGACGTCGAAGCCGTGGCCCGCGCGCAAGGCATCGTCTTGCCGCCAGGCCTGGAAATCCTCGATCCGGACCTGATCCGCGAGCGCTACGTCGAGCCGATGGTCGCCCTGCGCAAGACTAAAAGCCTCAACGCGCCAATGGCCGAGCAGCAACTGGAAGACACCGTGGTGATCGGCACCATGATGCTCGCACTGGACGAAGTCGACGGGCTGGTTTCGGGTGTGATCAACACCACCGCCAACACCATTCGCCCGGCCTTGCAGCTGATTAAAACGGCGCCAGGCTGCACGCTGGTGTCGTCGGTGTTCTTCATGCTGTTCCCGGAAGAAGTGCTGGTCTACGGCGACTGCGTGATGAACCCGCACCCAAGCGCATCGGAGCTGGCCGAGATCGCCCTGCAAAGCGCCGACTCGGCGGCCGCGTTCGGCATCACCCCGCGCGTGGCGATGATCAGTTACTCCAGCGGCGAATCGGCCACAGGTGAAGAAGTCGAAAAAGTCCGCGAAGCCACCCTGCTCGCCCACGAGCAACAGCACTCGTTGCTGATCGATGGCCCACTGCAATACGACGCCGCCGCCAACGCGGAAGTCGCCCGGCAACTGGCTCCGAACAGCCAGGTGGCCGGTCGCGCCACCGTGTTCGTGTTCCCCGACCTCAACACCGGCAACACCACCCACAAAGCCGTGCAGCGCAGCGCCGACTGCGTCAGCCTCGGCCCGATGCTGCAAGGCCTGCGTAAACCGGTGAACGACTTGCCGCGCGGCGCGCAAGTCGATGACATCGTCTACACCATCGCCCTCACCGCGATTCAAGCCGCCAACCGACCTATGGATGTGTAAATGCTGGATTTTCTACCTGCACCGCTGCGCGGCGTGATCGCCTCACTGTTGTTGGCGCTCAACACGATTCTGCTCTGCTCGTTTCTGTTCTGCGTGGCGCTGATCAAAGTGCTGCCATTCAGCCTCGCCCGACGCGCATCGCTCTGGCTGATGAGCCACACCCACGAAGCGTGGATCAGCAACAACAAAGGCTGGATGAACCTGGTGCGCCGCACCCGCTGGCACCTCAGCGGCCTGCAGGGTCTGGACTACAAACACTCGTATCTGATCACCAGCAACCATCAGAGCTGGGTCGATATTCTGGTGCTGCAATACGTGCTCAACCGGCGCATTCAGCCGCTGAAGTTCTTCCTCAAGCAGGAGCTGATCTGGGTGCCGGTGATCGGTCTGGCGTGGTGGGCACTCGGCTTCCCGTTCATGAAACGCTACTCCAAGGCCTACCTGGCAAAGCACCCAGAGAAGAAAGGCAAAGACCTGGAAACCACCCGCAAGACCTGCGCGAAATTTCGCGACAACCCGGTGGGGATTTTCAACTTCGTCGAAGGCACACGCTTCACTGAAGACAAGCATGCCCAGCAGCAATCGCCGTTCAAATACCTGCTCAAGCCCAAGGCCGGCGGCATTGCCTTTGTGCTCGATGCCATGGGCGAACAGCTGGAATCGATCGTCAACGTGACCATCCACTATCCGGCCGGGCGTCCGGGATTCTGGGACCTGCTGTGCGGCAATGTGCGGGACGTAGTGGTGCACTTTGAAGAGCTGAAGATTCCCCAGCAATTCATTGGCAAGAATTACGATCAGGACGGCGAATACCGCCTGCAGTTCCAGGGCTGGATCAATCAGCTGTGGCTGGACAAGGATGCACTGCTGGAACAGATGCACCGCGAATATCCAGCCAAACACTAACCCCCTGTGGGAGCGAGCCTGCTCGCGAAAGCGGTGGATCAGCTTGCAAAGATGTTGAATGAGATAACGCTTTCGCGAGCAGGCTCGCTCCCACAGTTTTGATCGCCGTATGCCCGAATAAAAAAAAGCCCGCCGATGATTGCTCATCGGCGGGCTTTTTCTTGCCGCTAGAAGCTTGTCGCAGCTTCAGTGCTTAGATCGCGCCACGTTTACGCAGCAGATCCAGCACTTGCTTGACGCTTTCTTCCAGCGTCAGCGACTGGGTGTCGATCACCAGATCGGCATTGAGCGGCACATCGTACGGGAAAGACTCGCCCGGAATGTTATCGCCACCCGCCGCATACAACCCTTGCGGATCACGCTCGGCACACACGGTCGGCGAAGCCTGCACATAAACCGTCAGCAGACGATCCTTGCCAATCAGATCCTTGGCCTGTTCGCGGCCTTCGGCGCTAGGCGCGACGAATGCCGCCAGCGTCAGCAGGCCCGCCTCGTTGAACTGACGCGCAACATGCGCAGCACGGCGCCAGTTCTCGGTACGGCCGGCGCGATCCTGTGGCAGACCTTTATTGAGGTCGTGACGCAGATTCTGACCATCGAGCACAAACACTGCGCGGCCCATGTCGAACAACTTGCGCTCGACCGCATACGCCAACGTGCTCTTACCCGCGCCCGACAGACCGCTGAACAACACAGTGGCCGGTTGCTGGCCGAAACGCTGAGCGCGCTCTTCAGTGGCAACATGCGCCAGTTTGCCGTGGTGCGAAGCCGTGCCGTGAGCCAGCGGCTGAGCGACGATCATGCCGGCACCGACGGTGCCGTTGGTCAAACGGTCGATGATGATAAATGCGCCGGTGGTGCGGTTGCTCTCGTAACCGTCGAGGGCGATCGGCGCATCGAGCGCGATCTTCACCTTGCCGATTTCGTTGAGCTGCAACGCGCTCGCCGGGCCTTCTTCAAGGGTATTCACGTCGACCTTGTTGACGATGCTGGCAATCGAGCCCGGCACGTAACTGGTGGCGCGCTTGATGTCGTATTTCTTGCCCGGCAGCATCGGCTCTTCAGCCATCCACACCAGCATCGCTTCGAAGCTGTCGGTGACCGGCGGCACGTTGTCGGCATGCACCAGCAGGTCGCCACGGGAGATGTCGATTTCGTCTTCCATGGTCAGCGTCACCGCTTGACCGGGGCCTGCGTGTTCCAGTTCACCTTCGAAGGTGACGATGGATTTCACGCGGCTGCTCTTGCCCGACGGCAACACCACGACTTCGTCGCCCTTCTTGACGATGCCACTGGCCAGGGTGCCGGCGAAACCGCGGAAGTTCAGGTTCGGACGGTTGACGTACTGCACCGGGAAACGCAGATCGGTGAAATTGCGGTCGCCCGCCACTTCCACGGTCTCGAGGATTTCCATCAGCGACTGGCCGGTGTACCAAGGCGAGCGCTCGGATTTGTTCACCACGTTGTCGCCCTTGAGAGCCGACATCGGCACGAAGTGCATGCTGGTCGGCTTCATCTTCAAGCCTTCGGCGAACTTCAGGTAGTCGGCCTTGATCGACTCGAACACGCCCTCATCGAAGTCTTTCAAGTCCATCTTGTTGATGGCAACAACGATGTGTTTGATCCCAAGCAGCGAGGCGATAAAGCTGTGGCGACGGGTCTGGGTCTGCACGCCGTAACGGGCATCGACCAGAATGATCGCCAGGTCACAGGTGGACGCACCGGTGGCCATGTTGCGGGTGTACTGCTCATGGCCGGGGGTGTCGGCGATGATGAATTTGCGCTTGGCGGTGGAGAAGTAGCGGTAGGCGACATCGATGGTGATGCCCTGCTCACGCTCGGCCTGCAGGCCGTCGACCAGCAATGCCAGGTCAATGTCTTCGCCGGTGGTGCCGACTTTCTTCGAGTCGCGGGTGATCGCTTCCAGGTGATCTTCGTAGATCATCTTGGAGTCGTGCAGCAGGCGCCCGATCAGGGTGCTCTTGCCGTCATCGACGTTACCGCAGGTCAAAAAGCGCAGCAGCTCTTTACGTTCGTGCTGGCCCAGGTAGGCGAGGATGTCCTCGCTGATCAAATCAGATTGATGCGACATGACAGCCCCTTAGAAATAGCCTTGACGTTTTTTATCTTCCATGGAGCCGGCGCCATCGTGGTCGATGACACGGCCCTGGCGCTCGGAAGTTCGCGTCAGGAGCATTTCCTGAATGATGTCCGTCAGGCTTTCGGCCTCGGACTCCACCGCGCCCGTCAACGGGTAGCAGCCAAGGGTGCGGAAACGCACTTTCTTTTTGACGATGTGCGCTTTGTCTTCATCGGACAGATGCTCAAGGATGCGCTCGTCGTCGATCATGATCAGCGTGCCGTTCTTCTCGATCACTTCGCGCTCGGCGGCGAAGTACAGCGGCACAATCGGGATGCCTTCGAGGTAGATGTACTGCCAGATGTCCAGTTCGGTCCAGTTCGACAACGGGAACACACGAATGGATTCGCCCTTGTTGACCTTGCCGTTGTAGACGTTCCACAGCTCTGGACGCTGATTTTTCGGATCCCAGCGGTGCTTGCTGTCGCGGAACGAGTACACGCGCTCTTTGGCGCGGGATTTCTCTTCATCACGGCGGGCACCGCCGAACGCTGCGTCGAAACCATGCTTGTCGAGTGCCTGCTTCAGGCCCTCGGTCTTCATGATGTCGGTGTGCTTGGCGCTGCCGTGGGTGAACGGGTTGATGTTCTGCGCCACGCCGTCCGGGTTGATATGGGTGATCAGATCCAGGCCCAGTTCTTCGACCATCTTGTCGCGGAACTTGTACATCTCCTGGAATTTCCACCGGGTGTCGACGTGCATCACCGGAAACGGCAGTTTGCCCGGGAAGAACGCCTTGCGTGCCAGGTGCAGCATCACGGCGGAGTCTTTACCGATGGAGTACAGCATCACCGGGTTGTCGAACTCGGCGGCCACCTCGCGGATGATGTGGATGCTTTCCGCCTCCAGCTGTTTCAGATGCGTCAGTTTGTCGACCATGGCTACTCACGAAAGCTTTCTTATGAACGGCCAGCGGGCCGTGTTCGAGCGGGGAATCCTAGCACAGCGACCTCTTCTAATCAGGACGCCAACTAGATCGAAAGGGTATATGAATATGCCCACTCGTTTGGGCGCACAGCCGCTTTTCCTGTGGGAGGGGGCTTGCTCCCGAATGCGGTGTGTCATTCGACGATGATTTCGAATGACACACCGCATTCGGGAGCAAGCCCCCTCCCACATTGGAGAGATGTTTAACCTCAGATCGGATTCGGGCAATCGATGAAGATGTGCTCGAGGGCAAAGCGCTTCGCCAGGTAATCGCCCAATGCCTGGACGCCATAGCGCTCGGTCGCGTGATGGCCGGCGGCAATGAAGCTGATGTCGTTTTCCCGGGCGCTGTGGAACGTCTGCTCGGAGGCCTCACCGCTGAGAAACAGATCGACACCCGCTGCCACACCGTGATCGATATAACCCTGACCGCCTCCGGTGCACCAACCGACCCGGCGAATCATCGCGCTGCCTTCGACCAATAGCGGCTCACGACCCATGACTTCCTGGACCTTGCGGGCAAAATCGCGCGGGGTCATCGGCTCGTTAAGCGAACCGACGAGACCTACGATTTTCAGGTTGTCCGGGTCCAGAGGGCCTTCGACGGTGATGTCCAGTTGACGGGCCAACTGCACGTTGTTGCCAACGTCCGGATGCAGATCCAAGGGCAGGTGATAGGCGAGCAAACTGATGTCGTGCTTGAGCAGGGTCTTGAGTCGGCGCTGCTTCATGCCGGTGACGCACGGGTTTTCACCCTTCCAGAAATAACCGTGGTGCACCAGTATCAGATCGGCTTCAGCTTCGACAGCGGCGTCAAGCAAGGCCTGGCTGGCGGTCACGCCGCTGACGATGCGCATCACCTGCGGACGCCCCTCGACCTGCAAGCCGTTGGGGCAATAATCGGCAATTTTCGCACTGCCAAGGTAACGGTCGGCTTCTTCGACGAGGGTGCTGAGGGCGACGGCCATGAAAGACTCCTAAATATCCCGTTCAGAGGCACGCGCGGCCTCGTATAATGCGCGACATTATGGGCGGTCTGACCCCGCCTGCAACTTTTCCAGGACGTGCTTAATGCTCAAGGCGCTACGTTTTTTCGGCTGGCCGCTGTTGGCCGGTGTGCTGATCGCTCTGTTGATTATTCAGCGTTACCCGCAGTGGGTCGGGCTACCGAGCCTCGACGTCAACCTGCAACAGGCTCCGCAAACCACCAGCGTGCAGCAGGGGCCGGTGTCCTATGCGGATGCGGTGACGATCGCCGCGCCGTCGGTGGTCAACCTCTACACCACCAAAGTCATCAACAAACCGGCTCATCCGCTGTTTGAAGACCCGCAGTTCCGCCGTTTCTTCGGCGACAACTCGCCGAAACAGAAGCGCATGGAGTCGAGCCTCGGCTCCGGTGTGATCATGAGCCCGGAAGGCTACATCCTGACCAACAACCACGTGACCAGCGGCGCCGATCAGATTGTCGTGGCGCTCAAGGATGGCCGCGAAACCCTCGCCCGAGTGATCGGCAGCGACCCGGAAACCGACCTCGCCGTCCTGAAAATCGACTTGAAAACCCTTCCGGCAATCATTGTCGGCCGTTCCGACAACATCCGTATCGGCGACGTCGCGCTTGCCATCGGTAACCCGTTTGGCGTCGGCCAGACCGTGACCATGGGCATCATCAGCGCCACCGGGCGCAATCAACTGGGCTTGAACAACTACGAAGACTTCATCCAGACCGACGCAGCGATCAACCCCGGCAACTCTGGTGGTGCGCTGGTCGACGCCAACGGCAACCTCACCGGTATCAACACCGCGATCTTCTCCAAGTCCGGCGGTTCACAAGGCATCGGTTTTGCCATCCCGGTGAAACTGGCGATGGAAGTGATGAAGTCGATCATTGAGCACGGTCAGGTGATTCGTGGCTGGCTGGGCATCGAAGTGCAGCCACTGACTCAGGAGCTGGCCGAGTCGTTTGGCTTGTCCGGGCGGCCGGGGATTGTCGTGGCGGGGATTTTCCGCGATGGCCCGGCGCAGAAGGCCGGCCTGCAGCTGGGCGACGTGATCCTCAGCATCGACGGCGAACCGGCCGGTGATGGCCGCCGTTCGATGAACCAGGTGGCGCGGATCAAACCGACCGATAAAGTAACGATTCAGGTAATGCGCAACGGCAAGGAAATCAAGCTTACGGCTGAAATCGGACTGCGCCCACCACCCGCACCGGTGCAGGAAAAAGAAAAATAAGACTTTATTCGCGTCATCGGCGCGAATAACAGACATTCTCAACAGGCATGTTATATTGTTTCAATTTAATCATTGGAACAACATAACATGTCGTCTCGAAAAAAGGCCTCGCTGTTCAGCCTGACCCTGGGTTTGCCCCTTGCCTTGCTGGGTGAACCGGCCTTCGCCGAAGAACCGCAGCCGCTCGAACTTGAAGCGATCAGCGTCACCTCCGACTACGAATCCGCCACCGGTCCCGTCAAAGGCTACCGCGCGACCCGCTCGTCCAGCGCCACCAAAACCGACACCGCGATCCGCGATATTCCCCAGGCCATCAGCGTGGTGCCCGCCAGCGTGCTCAAGGATCTGGGCAGTACCAGCGTCGAACGCGCACTGGACTTTGCCGGCGGCGTTTCGAAGCAGAACAACTTCGGCGGTCTGACCCTCTACGAATACAGCGTGCGCGGCTTCACCACCTCGGAGTTCTACAAGGACGGCTTCAGCGCCAATCGCGGTTACCCGGCCACCCCCGACGCCGCCAACATCGAGCGCATCGAAGTGCTCAAAGGCCCCGCCGCCAGCCTGTATGGCCGAGGCGATCCGGGCGGTACGGTGAACATCGTCACCAAGAAACCGCAACCTGAAGCCTTTACCACCCTGCAAACCAGCGCCGGCAGTTGGGATCGCTATCGCACCGCGCTGGACGTCAACACGCCACTCGATGAACAGGGTGATGTGCTCTCGCGGATCAACCTCGCCGTCGAGGACAACCACAGCTTCCGCGATCACGTCGACAGCCAGCGCGTGTTCGTCGCGCCCTCGATCAGTTGGCAACTCAATCCCGACACATCGCTGCTGGTGGAAAGCGAAATCGTCCGCCACAACTCCACGTTCGACCGTGGCATCGTCGCGCCGAACAACAAGTGGAGCGGCGTTTCGCGCTCGACCTTCCTCGGCGAACCCAACGACGGCAACATCAACAACCACAACAATCTGCTTCAGGCCACCCTCGAACATCACCTCAATGACGCCTGGAAACTGCGTCTGGCCAGCCATTACAAGGAAGGCAAACTCTGGGGCGACGCGTCCGAGAGCCGGGCGCTGAACGCCGATGGCCATACGCTCAACCGACGCTATCGCGAGCGCGACACCCGCTGGCACGACAGCATCACCCAACTGGAATTGCGCGGTCTGTTCGACCTCGGCCCGTGGCAACACGAATTGCTGATCGGCAGCGAGTACGAGAACTACCGCAAGAACGAGCGCGTCACCACCATCGCTGGTGGCCCTTACGCGATCGACCTCTACAAGCCGATCTACGGCCAACCGAAACCCAACGGCGCCCGCTCCGGTACCGACCTTTTCGAACACGTCGAAAGCCATGCGCTGAACCTGCAGGATCAAATCGTCTTCAGCGACAAACTGCGCGGAATGATAGGCGCGCGCTTCGAGCACTTTGATCAACGCATCGACGATCACACCCGCAACGCCAAAAGCCAGCAGACCCACGACGCCCTCACCCAACGCGCCGGCCTGCTCTATCAGTTGACGCCGAACACCGGCCTGTTCGCCAACGCCTCGACCTCGTTCAAACCGAACAACGGCCTCGATGCCTCCGGCAAATCCTTCGATCCGGAAGAAGGCGTCGGTTACGAAATCGGCATCAAGAACGAACTGTTCGACGAACGCCTGAGCAGTACCCTCGCCTTCTTCCACATCGACAAGGAAAACGTCCTCGCCCTCGACCCGGGCACCGACACCAGCCGGGCCATGGGCAAGGCACGCAGTCGCGGTTTCGACTGGCAAGTGACCGGGCAAGTAACCGATGCAGTACGGGTGATCGGCGCATTCGCCTACATCGACGCTGAAGTGACCAAGGGCGACGCGGCGATCCCGACCGGCAGCCGTATCCTCGGCGTGGCCAAACGCAGCGGAAGCCTGCTCGGTGTGTACGAGTTTCAGGATGGTCATTTACGTGGCTCGGACGTCGGCGCGGCCTTCACCTATGTCGGCGATCGCTCCGGTGAGGCCGGCGGTGATTTTGAAATGCCGGCCTATCACACCGTCGATCTGCTGGCCCATTACAAGGCCAGCGACAACGTCACCGTTGGCCTGAACCTGAACAACCTCTTCGACGAAAAATACTATGAGCGCTCTTACAGCAATTACTGGGTCAACCCCGGCGAGCCGCGCAATTTCACCGTCAGCCTGACACTCAACCTGTAAAAGGACGTCAACATGCACTACCGCAAAACCCTGCTGATCATCGCCGCACTGTTCGCCACTCAGGCCTCGGCCCATGGCCTGTGGACCGAACAACGACGCGGTAACATCGAAGTGATCTACGGCCATGGCGCCGAGGACAATGCCTTCAAGGCGCAGAAAATAAGCGGCGCCTGGGCCTATGATGCCGGCGGCAAAATGATCCCGGTCAGCGTCGAGCGTCTGGCCGATCACGCACGCCTGAAACCGTTGAAAACACCGGCGGTGATGGCTGTGGCGCTGAACAACGGCATGTGGTCGCAAACCGCTGACAAGAAGTGGATTAACCAGGGACGCAGCAAAGTCCCGGGCGCGGTCGAAGCGACGGAGACCTTCAAGTACAGCCTGGCGATTTATCAGCCCGGGGCGAAGTTGCCCAAGCTCGATCAGATCAAACTGCTGATTCTGCCGGAAGTTGATCCGCTGACGGTCGGGCCGGGCAAGTCATTGCCGGTGCGCGTGTTGCTCGATGGCAAACCGGCGGCGGGGGTGAAGTTGATCGGTGACTATCGCAGTGCGCCGAATACCCTGAGCACCGAGACCGACAAGGACGGTCGTGCGCAGGTGTTGGTGCGTAATGAAGGGCTGAATGTGATTGCGGCGCAGGTTGAGGTGCCGGTGAAGGACAGCCCGGACGTTAACAGTCGCGGCTTGTTCACCTCGCTGACCTTCCTCGGCGAGCCGCATCACGAGTAGGACATTGCTATTGGTGGCGCTCCATTCGCGAGCAAGCCCGCTCCCACATATGACCGTGCTCCATCTGAAGAGACGCGGTTAAAGGTGGGAGCGGGCTTGCTCGCGAAGGCGGTTTAGAGCTCGCCCAGACCTTCGATCAACGCCTGATTCTGCTCCGGCGTGCCAATCGAAATACGCAGGAACTGGGCAATCCGTTCCTGCTTGAAGTGCCGCACGATCACGCCCTGCTCGCGCAATTTGGCCGCCAACCCTGCCGCATCGTGTTGCGGATGCCGGGCGAAGATGAAGTTCGCCGCCGACGGCAGCACTTCAAAGCCCTTGGCCTGCAACTGCGCAACCACCCACTCACGGCTCTCGATCACCAGACGGCAAGTCTTGTCGAAGTACTCGCGATCCTCGAACGCCGCTGCCGCACCGACATTCGCCAATCGATCAATCGGATAAGAGTTAAAGCTGTTCTTGATCCGCTCCAGCGCCTCGATCAAGTCCGGATGCCCGACCGCCAGACCGACGCGCAAGCCAGCCAGCGAACGGGACTTGGACAGGGTCTGCGTCACCAGCAGGTTCGGATAACGATCCACCAGACTGATCGCCGTCTCGCCACCGAAATCGATGTAAGCCTCATCCACAACCACTACCGAATTCGGGCTGGCGATGAGAATCCGCTCAACCGCATCCAGCGCCAGCAGGCAACCGGTCGGTGCGTTCGGATTCGGGAAAATGATCCCGCCATTTGGCTTTGCATAGTCCGCCGGGTTGATCTGAAACTGCGCATCCAGTGGCACCGCATCGAACTTGATGCCGTACAAACCGCAATACACCGGATAGAAGCTGTAGCTGATGTCCGGGAACAGGATCGGCTGATCGTGTTGCAACAAACCGTGGAAAATGTGCGCGAGCACTTCGTCCGAACCGTTGCCGAGGAACACCTGATTGCTCTGCACGCCGTAGTACTGGGCAACCGAATTTTTCAGCAGGTCGCTGTTCGGGTCCGGGTACAGGCGCAGGTTATCGTTGAGCTCGGTCTGCATCGCCGCCAAGGCTTTTGGCGATGGGCCGTACGGGTTTTCGTTGGTGTTGAGCTTGACCAGTTTGGTCAGCTTCGGCTGTTCGCCCGGCACGTAAGGCACCAGATCCTTGACGAACGGGCTCCAGAATTTGCTCATGCTCAGTTCCCCTGCTTGTCGTCAATGATGCGGTATTCGGCGCTGCGCGCGTGGGCACTCAGCGATTCGCCACGGGCCAGCACCGAAGCGGTCTTGCCCAGCTCGGAGGCGCCGGCCTCGGAGCAGAAGATGATCGACGAACGTTTCTGGAAGTCGTACACGCCCAGCGGCGAGGAGAAACGCGCCGTGCCGGAAGTCGGCAGCACGTGGTTCGGGCCTGCGCAGTAGTCGCCCAGCGCTTCGGAAGTGTGACGGCCCATGAAGATCGCGCCGGCGTGGCGGATCTGTGGCAGCCAGGCTTGCGGGTCAGCGACCGACAGCTCCAGGTGCTCCGGCGCAATGCGGTTGGCGACTTCAATAGCCTGGGCCATGTCACGCACATGAATCAGCGCGCCGCGGCCATTGATCGAGGTTTCGATGATGGTTGCGCGATCCATGGTCGGCAGCAGTTTGTCGATGCTCGCGGCGACCTTGTCGAGGAACTCGGCGTCGGGGCTGACCAGAATCGCCTGGGCGTCTTCGTCGTGCTCGGCTTGGGAGAACAGGTCCATGGCGATCCAGTCGGGGTCGGTCTGGCCATCGCACACCACGAGAATTTCCGAAGGACCGGCGATCATGTCGATGCCGACCTGACCGAACACGTGGCGCTTGGCGGTGGCGACATAGATGTTGCCCGGCCCAACGACCTTGTCCACTTTCGGCACGCTTTCGGTGCCATAGGCCAGAGCCGCTACCGCTTGCGCGCCGCCGATGGTGAACACCCGATCGACGCCGGCAATGCACGCCGCCGCCAGCACCAGTTCGTTGATTTCACCGCGCGGAGTCGGCACGACCATGACCACTTCGGTCACACCGGCAACCTTGGCCGGAATGGCGTTCATCAACACCGACGACGGGTACGACGCCTTGCCGCCCGGCACGTACAGGCCGGCGCGATCCAGCGGGGTAACCTTCTGGCCCAGCACGGTGCCGTCGGCTTCGGTGTAGCTCCAGGAATCCTGCTTCTGCTTTTCGTGGTAGCTGCGCACCCGGGCCGCGGCTTTTTCCAGTGCTTCGCGCTGCGGCACGGTGATGCGGGTCAGGGCCAGTTCCAGACGCTCGCGCGGCAGGATCAGGTCAGCCATCGAGGCAACTTCGAGGCCGTCGAACTTCTGGGTGAACTCGACCAGGGCCGCGTCACCGCGCTCGCGAACGGCCTTGATGATGTCCAGCACGCGCTGATTGACCGAGTCGTCAGACACACTTTCCCAGCTCAGCAGATGATCCAGATGATGCGCGAAATCCGGGTCAGCAGCGTTGAGTCGGCGAATTGCAGTCGGTGCGGTCATAGCGAGAGCCTCATAGGAATGGCAAAAACTCAGGCGCCCTAACTTAGCAGTCGTTTCCGCTTGGGCACCTGAGATTCTGGCTATGAGGCGGATAGACGGGCGCGACTCAAGGTCGCGCAGGTAGATCAGCCGCGGTGTCGCGATTCCACTGCGTTGCGCAGGGTATCGATCAACGCCTGGATACGGGCGTGTTGCATTTTCATCGAAGCCTTGTTGACCACCAGGCGCGAGCTGATCGTGGCGATCAGTTCCTGAGGTTCCAGGCCATTGGCGCGCAGGGTGTTGCCGGTGTCGACCACGTCGATGATCTTGTCGGCCAGACCGATCAGCGGTGCCAGTTCCATCGAGCCGTAGAGCTTGATGATATCGACCTGACGGCCCTGCTCGGCGTAGTAACGCTTGGCGACGTTGACGAACTTGGTCGCCACGCGCAGACGGCCCTTGGGCTCGGGCGCGCCGATCTTGCCGGCGGTCATCAGTTTGCACTGGGCGATCTGCAGGTCCAGTGGCTCATACAAGCCTTGGCCGGTGTATTCCATCAACACGTCTTTACCGGCCACGCCGAGGTCGGCCGCGCCATGTTCGACATAGGTCGGCACGTCGGTGGCGCGCACGATCAGCAAGCGTACGTCGTCCTGCGTCGTGGGAATGATCAGCTTGCGGCTCTTGTCCGGATTCTCGGTCGGCACGATGCCCGCTTCAGCGAGAAGCGGCAGGGTGTCGTCAAGGATGCGGCCCTTGGACAGTGCGATGGTCAACATGGGAAACGTCAGTCCTTATCAAGGTACTCATGTCCGGTCGCAATCGGCGCCGGACACACATCGAGGTTTTCACGGATGAAAACCTCGATTCGAAACGAATTCAGTGGACACGTCCCTGTGTCCCGATGCAGCAATCAGCCCGGAACGCGACGGATCTTGGCGCCCAGCATCTGCAGTTTTTCTTCGATGCACTCATAACCACGGTCGATGTGGTAGATGCGGTCGATCAGGGTATCGCCTTCGGCCACCAGCGCCGAGATCACCAGACTGGCCGAAGCACGCAGGTCGGTCGCCATCACTGGCGCGCCCTTGAGGACTTCAGTACCGGTAACGATGGCGGTGTTGCCTTCAACCTGGATCTTGGCGCCCATGCGGTGCAGTTCATACACGTGCATGAAACGGTTTTCGAAGATCGTCTCGATCACTGCACCGGTGCCTTCGGCGATGGCGTTGAGCGAGATGAACTGCGCCTGCATGTCCGTCGGGAATGCAGGATACGGCGCAGTGCGCACGTTGACCGCTTTCGGACGCTTGCCGTGCATGTTCAGCTCGATCCAGTCTTCACCGCTGGTGATTTCTGCGCCGGCTTCACGGAGTTTCTCCAGAACGGCTTCGAGAATGGTCGGATCGGTGTCCTTGACCTTGACGCGACCGCCGGTAACGGCAGCAGCCACCAGGTAGGTACCGGTTTCGATACGGTCAGGCATGACCTTGTAGAAGCACGAACCCAGACGTTCGACGCCATCAATGGTGATGGTGTCGGTGCCAGCACCGGAAACCTTGGCGCCCATGGCATTGAGGAAGTTCGCCAGGTCAACCACTTCAGGCTCGCGCGCGGCGTTCTGCAGCACGCTGCGGCCCTTGGCCAGAGCGGCAGCCATCATGATGTTTTCGGTACCGGTCACACTGACGGTATCGAAGAAGAAGTGCGCACCGCGCAGGCCGCCTTCAGGGGCCTTGGCCTTGATGTAGCCGCCTTCGACGTCGATCACCGCGCCCATGGCTTCAAGACCACGGATGTGCAGGTCAACCGGACGCGAACCGATGGCGCAACCGCCAGGCAATGCGACTTCGGCTTCACCGAAACGGGCAACCATCGGGCCCAGTACCAGGATCGACGCACGCATGGTTTTCACCAGTTCGTACGGAGCGATCAGGGTCTTGATGGTGCGCGGGTCAATTTCGACGCTGAGTTTCTCGTCGATCACAGGCTCAATGCCCATGCGACCGAACAGCTCGATCATGGTGGTGATGTCGTGCAGGTGCGGCAGGTTGCCGACAGTGACCGGGCCATCGCACAGCAACGTGGCAGCCAGGATCGGCAGGGCGGAGTTCTTTGCCCCGGAGATGCGGATTTCGCCATCAAGACGAACGCCGCCGGTAATAATCAATTTATCCATAAGAATCTCGACGCCCTTAGGCTCAGGTGCGCTCGGCCCAGGCCGCGCTGCTGAAAAATTTCATAGTGACCGCATGGATGCTGCCATCGGTGATCCATGGGTTCAAATGGGCATAGATCTGCTGCTGACGCTTCACCGGGCTCAACGCCGCCAGTTCATCGCTAATCACGTTCAGCTGGAAATTGCAGCCTTCGCCCTCAACTTCTACCAACGTTCCGGGCAGCTTTCCTTCAAGGAAGCTCTTCACTTCTACGGCCTGCATGCTCAACCTCAATCGGCGCCCTGTGCGCACGGGTCGGACATCATACAAAAAAGCCCCGCGCCTGCGAACCCCGCATGGCAGGACTCTGACGGGGGGCTTCTTTATTGATGCGGGTTCAGGATTGCGCCAACAGTTCAGTCAGTTCACTGACCTGAGCGATTTCGCGCATGTCTTCGGGCATCGCGCGGATGCTGACGGCCTTGCCGGCCGCTTGCGCATCCCGCATGAAGCACAGCAGCAGCGACAAGCCGACGCTGCTGGACTTCTTCACGGCCGAGCAATCGATGACCAGCGAGGAAGCCTTGCTGGACTTGATCAGCGCCTGACCTTCCTTGCGCAGGTCGGGACCTGTGCGGTAGTCCAGCACTCCGCTGAGCAATAGCTCGTCGACATCACTCATACGAACTGCCGCCTCATTCATTGCGCTGGCTTCTCGGCAGCTTGCTCGGTGGTTTCCTTGGCCTTGGCCACTTCACCTGCCCAGTTATTGATGGTCTTGTCCAGATCATTGCCGTTACGCTGCATCGCGTCGGCGAACTGATCACGGAACAACTTGCCAATGTTGATGCCGTTGATGATCACGTTGCGCAGTTTCCACTCGCCGTTGATCTTCTCCAGCGTGTATTGCACAGGATAGATCGCGCCGTTGCTGCCCCGAACAGTCATGCCGACGCTGGTGCGGTCGCCCGACTCATCCTTGGCAGGATCGACGGTGATGCCCTGATTGTTGTATTCAAGCAAGGCGTTGCCGTAGAACTGGAACAGGCCTTTCTTGAAGTTTTCCTGGAAGGTCTGCATCTGCGCAGGTGTTGCCTTGCGCGAGTACTTGACCGTCATGATGCTCTTGGAAATGCCTTCGGCATCCACCACCGGGCCAACAATAGTGTTCAGTGCAGCATAAAAGTCGTTCGGATCCTGCTTGTACTTCTCTTTATTGGCCGACAGATCAGCGAGCATCCGGGTCGTGGTGTCCTGAATCAGATCGTGCGCCGACTGTGCCGCCACAGCGGTACCCATCAGCGGCAATGTCGCGAGCAACACCAACAGGCCACGTCGCAAGGTAGAGATCATTCAAAAGCTCCTCATTTGGCGTCTTTGCTAACGGTATTGAGCAGGAATTTACCAATCAGGTCTTC
The DNA here is from genome assembly GCF_002813455.1 of Pseudomonas baetica. NCBI lineage: Bacteria > Pseudomonadati > Pseudomonadota > Gammaproteobacteria > Pseudomonadales > Pseudomonadaceae > Pseudomonas > Pseudomonas baetica. Next base: position 2,292,526 of record NZ_PHHE01000001.1, read on the forward strand.
CAGTACCAGTGACGACTGCGTGTCGTGGATGGTTCCGCCATCCTTGAGGCGGGCATCTTCGCCGCCCACGCTGATACCGATGTACTTCTCGCCGAGCAAACCGGCCGTCAGGATAGACGCTGTGGAGTCAGTCGGCAGATTGTCGACCTTTTTATCCACTTGCAGGGTCACACGACCGGTGAAGCTGTCGCGATCCAGATCGATCGCCGTGACCTTGCCGATGGTCACACCGGCCATGGTCACTTTGGCTCTGACCGTCAAACCGGCGATATTGTCGAAGTAGGCGTAAAGTTTATAAGTGTCGGTGGTCGAAGTCGGAGACAGGCCACTGACCCGCAGAGCAAGCAGCAGCAAAGCCAGAATCCCTGCCAGCAGGAACAGGCCGACACCGATTTCCAGGGTGCGGTTTTGCATCAGAAATCTCCAAACATCAAAGCGGTCAGAATAAAGTCCAGGCCGAGCACTGCCAGCGAGGCAAACACCACGGTCTTGGTGGTGGCACGACTGATCCCCTCGGAAGTGGGCTCACAGTCATACCCTTGGAATACGGCGATCCAGGTCACGACAAAGGCGAAAACGATACTTTTGATGACTCCGTTGAGCACATCACTGGTGAAGTTCACGCTGTTTTGCATGTTCGCCCAGTAGGAGCCTTCATACACTCCGAGCCAGTCGACAGCCACCCACGAACCGCCCCAGATGCCCACCACGCTGAAAATCATCGCCAGCACCGGCAGGGAAATGAAACCGGCCCACAGACGCGGGGCAATAATGTACTTGAGCGGGTCGACGCCGATCATTTCCAGGCTGGAAAGTTGTTCGGTGGATTTCATGTTGCCGATTTCCGCCGTCAGCGCCGAACCGGCGCGTCCGGCGAACAGCAGCGCCGTCACCACAGGCCCGAGCTCACGCAACAGCGTCAGCGCAACCATCTGCCCTACCGCCTGCTCCGAACCGTAGCTCGACAGAATGCTGAACCCCTGCAGCGCCAGCACCATGCCGATAAATATACCGGAGACCACAATGATCACCAGGGACATGACGCCGACCGAATGCAGTTGCTTGACCAGCAAACCAAACCCGCCGCTGATACCACCGCGGCCGAGCAATGCGTGAAACAGGAACAGCGTTGCCCGACCGAACACCGCAATGGCGTCGATCGCCGCTTCGCCGAACCGGCGTACGCGTTCTATTAATGACATTTTGCGCATCAGCGCTTCCCCAGAAGATCTGCGCGGTAATCCGTCGCTGGAAAATGGTACGGCACCGGGCCATCGGGGTTGCCGGTCATGAACTGACGGATACGCGGCTCGTCCGAGTTCATCAATTCATCCGGCGTGCCCTGCCCCAGTACCTGACCATCACCCACTACATAGATGTAGTCGGCGATGCTCGCGGTTTCGGCCAGATCGTGAGAAACCACGATGCTGGTGATCCCCAGCGCATCGTTGAGCAGACGAATCAAACGCACCAGCACGCCCATGGCGATCGGGTCTTGACCGACGAACGGCTCGTCGTACATGAGAATCTGTGGATCGAGCGCAATTGCCCGGGCCAGGGCCACGCGACGCTTCATGCCGCCGGACAGCTCATCGGGCATCAGCTCGATCGCGCCACGCAGGCCCACCGCCTGCAATTTGAGCAGGACGATGTCGCGGATCATTTCTTCCGGCAACTCGGTATGAACGCGCAGGGGAAAAGCGACGTTCTCGAAGACATCGAGATCGGTGAACAGCGCGCCGCTCTGGAACAGCACACCCATGTGCTTGCGCGCATCGAACAGATCGCTGCGCGACAGCTTCGGCAGGTTCTGGCCGTTGACCCAGACTTCGCCGCTGTCGGGACGCAACTGTGCGCCCATCAACCGCAGCAGCGTGGTCTTGCCACACCCGGAAGGCCCCATTATGCCGGTGACCTTGCCGCGCGGGATGCGAATATCGACGTTATTGAAAATGCTGCGCGCACCGCGCTTGAAGGAGACTCCCTTCAGCTCGACCGCGTAGGCGTTATCGGCACTCATCTAAACTCCTTGCGATGCAGCCTCTCACTCGGACGCCTGGCTTTATTTAAAAAGCACGTACATCCCGGGCAGGCCGAACTGGCGGCGAACTATATCACTGCAAACGCCAAGCGCCCAAGCCTGAACCCCGCCGCTTTCAGCGATATGACAGGCGTGCAGGCAGTTTTTTGGAGTTTTGGTAACGAGGAATGACAAAGCACGACGATGTTACGTGAGGCTTTTCAACTTAACCGCTATAATCGCCGCCTTTTTCATCGGGCTATACGATTTCTGACATGAGCCAATCCAGTGACCTGATTCAATCGGCACAACGCACCATTCGCCTCGAAGTGGAAGCCGTACAAGGCTTGTTGCCCCATATCGACGCCGATTTCGTACGCGCTTGCGAGATGATTCTGGCCAGCAAGGGCCGTGTGGTCGTGGTCGGCATGGGCAAGTCCGGGCACGTCGGCAACAAGATTGCCGCCACCCTGGCCAGCACCGGCACCCCGGCATTTTTCGTTCATCCGGCCGAAGCCAGTCACGGCGACATGGGTATGATCACTCGCGACGACGTGATCCTGGCCCTGTCCAATTCCGGCTCGACCAACGAAATCGTCACCCTGCTGCCACTGATCAAACGTCTGGGCATCCAGTTGATCAGCGTCACCGGCAACCCCGCCTCGCCGCTGGCCAAGGCCGCTGAGGTGAATCTCAACGTTCACGTCGAGCATGAAGCCTGCCCGCTGAACCTGGCCCCGACCTCTTCGACCACCGCCGCTCTGGTGATGGGCGACGCACTGGCGGTTGCCTTGCTGGAAGCGCGCGGCTTCACCGCCGAAGACTTCGCTTTCTCTCACCCGGGCGGTGCCCTTGGCCGTCGCCTGTTGCTGAAAGTGGAAAACGTCATGCACGCCGGACAGGAGTTGCCACAGGTACAACGCGGCACCCTGCTCAAGGATGCGCTGATGGAAATGACCCGCAAGGGCCTCGGCATGACCGCCATCATCGAAGCCGACGGCAAGCTCGCCGGGATCTTCACTGACGGCGATCTGCGCCGTACGCTCGACCGCAGCATTGATATCCGCACCGCCACCATCGATCAGGTGATGACCGCACACGGCAAGACTGCCCGCCCGGAAATGCTCGCGGCCGAAGCCCTGAAAATCATGGAAGACCATCGAATCAACGCACTGGTCGTCGTGGACGAAGGTGATCGCCCGATCGGCGCCTTCAACCTCTCCGATCTGCTGCGCGCAGGAGTCATGTAAATGAACACCGATCTGCTGCAACGCGGCAAAGCGATCAAACTGGCGGTTTTTGACGTTGACGGAGTCCTCACCGACGGGCGCCTGTACTTCCTCGAAGACGGCAGCGAATTCAAGACCTTCAACACCCTCGACGGCCAGGGCATCAAAATGCTGATGAACGCCGGGGTACAGACCGCCATCATCAGCGGTCGCAAGACTCCGGTGGTAGAACGCAGGGCGAAAAACCTCGGCATCCCGCACCTGTTTCAGGGCCGCGAGGACAAATTGGTGGTTCTGGACGGCCTGCTTGAACAACTCGGCCTAAGCTATGAACAGGTCGCCTACCTCGGTGACGACCTGCCTGACCTGCCGGTGATTCGCCGGGTCGGTCTGGGCATGGCGGTCGCCAACGCTGCTGCCTTCGTGCGCGAACATGCCCACGGCATCACCCTGGCCCGTGGTGGCGAAGGTGCTGCACGCGAATTCTGCGAATTGATTCTGCGCGCCCAGGGCCGCCTCGATGCGGCCAACGCCGCGTACCTGTGAGCCAAACCATGTTTAGCAAAAAATTTCGTAATTTCCTGCTTTTCGGCTGCATTGCTGCGATATTCGCGGCGGTCGGCTACTGGAACATCAGCCCGGAACGCTTTCTCGACAAGCCGCCAGTGACCTCGGTGGAGACGCCTATCGACTGGTATGCAACCAACACGCATACCGTGCAATACCTGCCAGACGGCAAAGTGCAGTATGAAATGACCTCCGACAAGGCCGAGCACATCAAGGCGACCGACATCACGCTGGTGACCAAACCTGACCTGAACATGTACCGCGGAACGGATTTCCCGTGGCACGTGACCAGCGAACGCGGTGAGGTCAATTCCGGCGGCACCGAAGTCGAGCTGATCGATTCAGTACGCATCAAGCGCACCGATGAAAAGAACCGCGCCACCTTGATCACCTCCACTCGCATGACGGTGTTCCCGCAGCAGGAATATGCGCAGACCGAGCAACCCGTTAGAATCGACGGCGCTGGCGGTGTATCGACTGGCGTTGGAATGAAAGCGTACCTGAAGGACAGCAGGATACACCTGCTATCGAACGTAAGAGGACAGTATGAGGCTCGTTAAAACCCTCCCTATTTTGCTCAGTCTGGGCGCAGCACTGGGAAGCGTGAGCGCCTGGGCTCTGCCGAACGATCAATCGCAGCCAATCCGCATTCAGGCCGACGATGCCCAACTGGACGACAAGAATGGCGTTGCCACCTATAAGGGCGATGTGATCATCACCCAGGGCTCGATGATCGTTAAAGGCAACACGGTGACGATCACCCGCACCCCGGCCGGTGACATCGACGTCGTGACGTCGGTGGGCAACCTCGCCTACTTCGAGCAACTGCAAACCGCTGGCGACAGCAAACCCGTTCAGGGCTGGGGCGTGACGATCCAGTACCACGCTGCGCAAAACCGCGTCGTGCTGATCGACAAGGCCAAGGTTGTCGACAAGGACAACAACACCACCCAGGGCGAGAAAATCGTCTACGACACCGTGAAGAAGCTGGCCAGCGCCGGTCGCGCCACCGGCAGCAAGGTCACCGAAGCGCGTCCGCGCATCGACATGGTGATCCAGCCGAAGAAGAAAACCGACGAGAAAACCCAGTAATGGCAACTCTGAAAGCTCAGCACCTGGCCAAAGCCTATAAAAGCCGCCAGGTCGTGCGTGACGTCAGCCTGTCGATCGACAGCGGTCAGATCGTCGGCCTGCTCGGCCCTAACGGCGCCGGCAAGACCACCTGCTTCTACATGATCGTCGGCCTGGTGCAGGCCGATCAGGGCCGCGTGCTGATCGATGATCTGGACGTCAGCCATCAGCCGATGCACGGCCGCGCCAAGGCCGGTATCGGCTATCTGCCGCAAGAAGCGTCGATCTTCCGCAAACTGTCGGTGGCCGACAACATCATGGCCATCCTCGAGACCCGTCAGGAACTCGACAAGGCCGGTCGTCGCAAAGAGCTGGAAAGCCTGCTGCAGGAATTCCACATCAGCCACATCCGCGACAACCTCGGCATGAGCCTGTCCGGTGGCGAGCGCCGCCGGGTGGAAATTGCCCGCGCCCTGGCCACCGCACCGAAATTCATTCTGCTCGACGAACCGTTCGCCGGTGTCGACCCGATTTCGGTCGGCGACATCAAGCAGATCATCCACCACCTCAAAGCCAAAGGCATCGGCGTGCTGATCACCGATCACAACGTGCGTGAGACGCTGGACATCTGCGAAACCGCTTACATCGTCAACGACGGTCAACTGATCGCCGAAGGTGACTCCGCAACCATCCTCGCCAACGACCTGGTGAAGGAAGTGTATCTGGGCCACGAATTCCGCCTGTAAGCATATTGGTGCCGGGAGAGCCGCCCGGGCGCTGTATCGATTCAAGCAGAATTTAATACGCTTTAATTGTTACAGCGCTCTAGGCAAACACTTCAGTTTCAGGCATATAATTTGCTTAAGTTTGGCGCTTCGGCGCCCTGTAGTGGATGGCGCATGCGCGCCGGCGAATAAGGTGTTAAGCCCCTGCCATGAAACCATCGCTAGTCTTGAGAATGGGCCAGCAGCTGACGATGACACCGCAGCTGCAACAGGCCATCCGCCTGCTCCAATTGTCGACCCTGGATCTGCAACAGGAGATCCAGGAGGCTCTGGAATCCAATCCGATGCTCGAACGCCAAGAAGAAGGCGACGACTTCGACAACTCCGATCCACTGGCCGATAACGCCGAACAGAAGCCCAACACCGAGATTCAGGAACCGTCCTATCAGGAAGCCGCCCCGACGGTGGATAACCTTGAGGACGGCGAGTGGAACGAGCGCATCCCCAATGAGCTTCCGGTCGACACTGCCTGGGAAGACGTCTACCAGACCAGCGCCAGCAGCCTGCCCAGCAGCGATGACGACGAGTGGGACTTCACCACCCGCACTTCCGCCGGCGAAAGCCTGCAAAGTCACCTGCTGTGGCAATTGAACCTCGCGCCGATGTCCGACACCGATCGCCTGATCGCCGTGACCCTGATCGATTGCATCAACAATCAGGGTTACCTGGACGAAACACTCGACGAGATCCTTGAGGCGTTCGACCCGGAACTGGACATCGAACTGGACGAAATCGAAGCCGTCCTGCACCGCATCCAGCAATTCGAACCGGCCGGCATCGGCGCCCGCAACCTCAGCGAATGCCTGCGGCTGCAATTGCGTCAGCTATCGGCCAAGACCCCGTGGCTGGCTGAAGCCAAACGCCTGGTCAGCGATTACATCGACCTGCTCGGCAGCCGCGATTACAGCCAGTTGATGCGCCGCATGAAGCTCAAGGAAGACGAGTTGCGGCAGGTCATCGAACTGGTGCAGAGCCTCAACCCGCGTCCGGGCTCGCAAATCGAGTCCACTGAAGCTGAATACGTCGTACCTGACGTGATCGTGCGCAAGGACAACGAACGCTGGCTGGTCGAGCTCAATCAGGAGTCGGTGCCACGCCTGCGGGTCAACGCACAGTACGCAGGTTTCGTGCGCCGTGCCGATACCAGCGCCGATAACACTTTCATGCGCAATCAGTTGCAGGAAGCACGCTGGTTCATCAAGAGCCTGCAAAGCCGCAACGAAACCCTGATGAAAGTGGCCACGCAGATCGTCGAGCATCAGCGCGGCTTCCTGGAGTACGGCGACGAAGCGATGAAGCCTCTGGTTCTGCATGACATCGCCGAAGCCGTTGGCATGCACGAATCGACGATTTCACGGGTGACCACGCAGAAATTCATGCATACCCCGCGCGGTATCTATGAATTGAAATACTTTTTCTCCAGCCACGTCAGCACCTCCGAAGGCGGCGAATGCTCGTCCACGGCGATCCGCGCGATCATCAAAAAACTGGTTGCCGCGGAAAATCAGAAAAAGCCGTTGAGTGACAGCAAGATCGCTGGTTTACTGGAGGCACAAGGCATTCAGGTGGCTCGCCGCACCGTCGCCAAGTACCGCGAATCCCTCGGGATCGCGCCTTCGAGCGAACGCAAGCGGTTGATGTAAGCCACGTTACAGCGTTCCAGTGGCAGGCTATCCGGCCTGCCGCTTTATGCACTGGCAACGAAGGAGAAGCTGTATGCAAGTCAACATCAGTGGACACCAACTGGAAGTGACCGAACCTCTGCGCGCTTATATCGGCGAAAAACTCGAACGATTGGAGCGCCATTTCGACAAGATCACTAACGTGCAAGTCACGATGTGTGTCGAAAAACTGAAGCAGAAAATCGAAGCCACGCTGCATATTCCCGGCAATGAAGTCGTCGCCAACGCGGAACATACCGATATGTACGCGGCGATCGACTTATTAACCGACAAGCTGGATAAACAACTCAAAAAGCATAAGGAAAAGACCCAAAGCCTGCTCCAGGGCGCCACCGGTCGATAACCCCCCACTCCATGATCCGACTTGAAAATATCCTGACCCCCGGCCGTTCCCTGGTGAACGTGCCGGGCGGCAGTAAAAAGAAAGCCCTCGAACAAATTGCCAATCTCATCGCCCGCGAAGTGCCGGCGCTGGAAATGCAGGATGTCTTCGAGGCCCTGATCGCACGTGAGAAACTCGGCTCCACCGGTTTCGGCAACGGCATCGCCATTCCTCACTGCCGTCTGAAGGGATGCACTGAGCCTGTCAGCGCCTTGATGCACCTTGAAGCCCCTATCGACTTCGACGCTATCGACGGCGCTCCGGTTGATCTGTTGTTCGTCTTGCTGGTGCCGGAAGCGGCGACCGATGCGCACCTGGAATTGCTGCGCCAGATCGCCAGCATGCTGGATCGCAAGGACGTGCGCGATAAATTGCGTAGTGCTTCGAGCAACGAAGCCTTGTATCAGGTCGTCGTGGACGAACAAAGCGGGCATTAATTCATGCGCTTGATCATCGTCAGTGGCCGTTCCGGCTCGGGCAAAAGTACTGCCCTGAATGTCCTTGAAGACAACGGCTACTACTGCATCGACAACCTGCCGGCCGGCCTGCTGCCGGAACTGGCCGAACGCGCCCTGATTCATACCGAACTGACCCAGCCGCTGGTGGCAGTTTCGATCGATGCGCGCAACCTGCCCAGCCATCTCTCGCGCTTCCCCGAGCTGCTGGAAGAAGTCCGCAGCCGCCATATCCAGTGCGATGTGCTTTATCTGGATGCCGATGAGGAAACGCTGCTCAAGCGCTTCTCGGAAACCCGCCGACGCCATCCGTTGAGCACTGCCAATCGCTCGCTGGCCGAAGCGATCCATGATGAAACCGCCCTGCTCGGCCCCATTGCCGATCTGGCCGACCTGAAGATCAACACCACCCATCTGAACCTGTACCAGTTGCGTGACACCATCAAGCTGCGCTTGCTGAATCAGCCTGAGCCCGGAACGGCGTTTCTGGTTGAATCGTTCGGCTTCAAGCGGGGCATGCCGGTCGATGCGGATCTGGTATTCGATGTGCGCTGCCTGCCTAATCCTTACTGGAAGCCGGAACTGCGTGCGCAATCGGGCCTCGATGCGCCAGTAGCGGAGTACCTGGCGGCACAGCCGGAAGTTGAAGAAATGTTTCAGGACATTTTCACCTACCTGCACAAATGGCTGCCACGTTTCGCCGCCAGCAATCGCGCCTACGTCACCATTGCCATTGGCTGCACCGGCGGGCATCACCGCTCCGTCTACCTGACCGAACGCCTGGGTCAGGCCCTGCAGAAAACCCTGAAGAACGTCCAGGTTCGCCACCGCGACCTCACTTAAAGGATTCACACCGCGATGCCTGCTCTGGAAATCGAAATCATCAATAAACTGGGTTTGCATGCCCGCGCGTCGGCGAAGTTTGTCGGGGTAGCGGGGCAATATCCGGATTGCACGATCAGAGTGGGCCGCACGCCGGAGACCACGGTCGATGGTAAAAGCATCATGGCGATGATGATGTTGGCTGCGGGCAAAGGCACCAAAATCTATTTGAGTACCGAAGGCCATCAGGAGCAGGAAGCATTGGATGCGTTGGTGGCGTTGATCAACAACTACTTCGATGAAGGTGGCTGACAGCCAAAATCAAAAAGTCGCAGCCCATGTCGCACCAATCCCCTCGTAGGAGCTGCCGCAGGCTGCGATCTTTTGATCTTCAACCCAACGCCGTATCCATCACCATCATCAGACAAAACCCGATCAACAGACCAAGACTGGCCAGTTTGTCATGACCATTGCGTCGCGACTCGGGAATCACTTCGTGGGTCACCACCAGCAGCATCGCCCCCGCCGCCAGTGCCAGACCTAACGGCAACAACACCTGCGCCAGACTGACCAGCCACGCGCACAACAGCGCAAACACCGGCTCGACCAGACCTGACGCCGCGCCGATCAGAAACGCCTTGACCCGCGACATCCCCGCCCCGGCCAGCACCAGTGCGATCACCAGACCTTCCGGCACATCCTGCAATGCGATACCCATGGCCAGACTGTCAGCGTCCGGCATGCCACCGCCGGCCGAAACGCCGACGGCCATGCCTTCCGGGATGTTATGAGCAATGATGGCAAACACGAACAACCAGATCCGCGGCGGAATCACAGGATGTTCGACGGTACCGACGAGCATCTCCGGTGAGGCGCCAGAGACCTTGCGATCGACCAGGTAGAGGCCGAACGCCCCGAGCATGATGCCAAAACAGATCAGACCGCTGGCCGCCCAGGGGTCAGGCCGAGGCTTTCAGCAGCGGCGATGCCCGGCACGATCAGCGAAAACGCCGTCGCCGCCAGCATCACCCCGGCTCCAAAACCCAGCAAGGTGTCGCTGAGTGCCTGCGGCATGCGCCGGATCACCAGCACCGGCACCGCCCCAAGCGCCGTGCCGAGGGCGCAGATCGCCCCCCCCTGCAATGCCCGTGACAGCCTGGGCTCCAGATCCAGCCATTCCAGGCCATGGGCGACCAGCAAAGTCAGGCCCGCCAACAGCAACAACGCCCCCACTGAGTAACGAAACATACGCCCACTTCCGATCGCCAGTGTCTCAGTGCCCATAGTCTGCCTTGGATTGTTTTTATAGAAGACTTAAACCAGTGCAGCCTGATAGCGCGCAGCAACTTCAGGCCAATTGATCACGTTGTAAAACGCGTTGATGTATTCCGGGCGACGGTTCTGGTAGCGCAAGTAATAAGCGTGCTCCCAAACGTCGAGACCGAGGATCGGCGTGTTGCCGTTCATCAATGGGCTGTCCTGATTGCCGCTGCTTTCTACGATCAGCTTCTTGTCCGGAGTCACACTGAGCCAGGCCCAACCGCTGCCGAAACGGGTCAGCGCAGCTTTGGTGAATGCTTCTTTGAAACTGTCGAGACCACCCAGTTGCTCGTCGATTGCCTTGGCCAGCACACCGTCCGGCTTGCCGCCGCCACTTGGAACCATCACTTCCCAGAACAGCGAATGATTGGCGTGACCGCCGCCCTGATTGATCACCGCGGCGCGAAGCTTGTGCGGCAACTGCTGAACGCTGGCGACCAGTTTTTCCACTGGCCACTCTGCGTATTCAGTGCCTTCTACCGCTGCATTGAGATTGTTGATATAAGTCTGATGATGCTTGGTGTAGTGGATTTCCATGGTTTGCGCATCGATGTGCGGTTCCAGGGCATCGTAGGCGTAAGGCAAGGCAGGCAAGGTAAAAGCCATTTCAATGGACTCCATGGTGATGTGGGGCAGGCGCACGACGTGCATTGCCGGTATCCGGATGCAGCAGGCGCTGGGTGCGTGGGTATTCGCCGTGCTCGCCGATGAAATTCAATAACTCGACGTAAGTCTTGCTGCTTTGGCGCAAGGCCGCCTCGCGCAGCGCCAGGCGCAAACGCTCGTCCTGCATGGTCTGCAACAACCGCTGGTGGATGGCGCAGAGATATTCGGCGCTCTCCTCCGGCTGATTCAGGCGCAGGTGCAGATCCGCCAGGTTGTGATGGGAGATGACGCAGGCCGCCACCGCTTCGTCGGCATCCGCCCAGCGTTCGAACAACACTTGCGCCAGGGCCAGGGCTTGCAGGTAAGCCTCACGAGCGTCGATCAGCTCGCCCAGCATGAAGCAGCGATTAGCCCGTTCGATCGTGCGTTTCCAGTGCTCCATGGTGAGCCTCCAAAGCGGTTGCGGAGATTACACGCCGCCAGCGGTGAGTTTCTCGGGGTTGAGCAACTCTTCCAGCTCGCTGCGCGACAGGTCGGTGTGTTCCAGCGCGACGTCGATGACAGGGCGGCCCTGCTTGTAGGCCTGCTTGGCGATTTCGGCGGCTTTCTGGTAACCGATGATCGGGTTGAGCGCGGTGACCAGAATCGGGTTGCGCGACAGCGCTTCCTTGAGCCGCGACTCATTGACCTTGAAGCTGGCGATGGCCTTGTCGCCGAGCAGGCGGCTAGAGTTGGCCAGCAGTTCGATGCTGCTCAACAGGTTCTGCGCGATGATCGGCAACATCACGTTCAATTCGAAATTGCCCGACTGGCCGGCGATGGTGATCACCGAGTCGTTGCCGATCACTTGGGCGGCGACCATGGCGGTCGCTTCCGGGATCACCGGGTTGACCTTGCCCGGCATGATCGACGACCCCGGCTGCAGCGCCTCAAGCTCGATTTCGCCGAGACCGGCCAAGGGACCGGAGTTCATCCAGCGCAGGTCGTTGGCGATTTTCATCAGCGACACAGCGATGGCCTTGAGTTGCCCGGAGACCGCAACGGCCGTGTCCTGCGAGCCGATCAGCGCGAACAGGTCTTTGCCTTCGGTGAACTGCACGCTGGTGAGCTGGCTGAGCTGGCGGCTGAAACGCGCGGCGAATTCAGGATGCGCATTGATGCCAGTGCCGACTGCCGTGCCGCCCTGCGCCAGCGATTGCAGGCTTGGGAGAAGATCCTGGAGATGACCGATGTTGGCCTTGAGTTGTTGCGCCCAGCCGTTGAGTACCTGGCTCATGCGCACCGGCATCGCGTCCATCAAGTGCGTGCGCCCGGTTTTGACGTGGTGATGAACTTGCCCGGCCTTTTGTTCGATGACTTGCACCAGATGCAGCAGCGCCGGCAGCAACTGTTCGTGCAGGGCCAACGCCGCACTGACGTGGATGGTGGTCGGGATGATGTCGTTGCTGCTCTGGCCGCAATTGACGTGATCATTCGGATTGACTGGCTCATCGAGAAGACGGCTGGCCAACGTGGCGATCACTTCGTTGGCGTTCATGTTGGAGCTGGTGCCGGAACCGGTCTGGAAGATATCCACCGGGAAATGCCGCATGAAATCGCCTTCGAGCAAGCCTTGGGCGGCATCGCTGATGGCTTTGCCCTGGGCAGCGCTGATCTGGTTGAGTTCAACGTTGGCCCGGGCGGCAGCGGCCTTGGCGAGAATCAGCGCGCGGATGAACTGCGTCGGCATCGGCTTGCCGCTGATCGGAAAGTTATCCACTGCGCGCTGGGTTTGCGCGCCGTAGAGAGCGTCCACCGGCACCTGCAGTTCGCCCATGCTGTCGCGCTCAATACGAGTCTTGGTCATCAGTAAATCCTTGCACCAGTTCAATAAGAGGAATCGAGGGTTGCAACTCGCAGGTCGCCAGTTGCCAGGTGTAACGCTGCCAGCGTTTGAGCCGGCAATTGCACAGCGACAGGCGCTCCATTTCACGCAATGGGCGCCAGGCTTGATCGAGACAGAGGCTGCGCCAGTGCCACGGCAACGCAATGTCGGTGGCTGTGTCGAGCAGCAATCGGAAAGAGGTTTCAGCGATCGTCCACGGGGAAGTTGCCGTACAGCAGGCCAGATACCGACCTTCAGCCAAGTAGTGTTCGATCAGGCGCGGTTCGTCGGGATCCATCGCGCAACGGATCTGGCGACTCATCCAGCGCCAGCTTTCGAGATACGGCTGCTCGTGCAAGGCAGAACTCATGATTCGGGGCCTGTCCGATAATGAGATTTATTATTAGATGATAATGAGAAGCAAAACAAGAGTGCCTGGTTACACAGGCTCCATTGTGGGAGCGAGCAGGCTCGCGAAGGCGTCGCGTCAGTCGCCGCTGTGGTCGGCTGTTAAATCGCTTTCGCGAGCAGGCTCGCTCCCACAGGGTTTTGTGTGGAGCCAAGAAAAAAGGCGCGCCACCCGATGAGGTGGCGCGCCTTTCTTGTCTGACCGCTGGGACTTAGCTGCCCGCGACGGTCATCCGTTCGATCAATACCGAACCGGTGCGGATGTTGCTGCGCAACTCCAGATCATTCCCCACCGCAACGATCTGCTTGAACATGTCGCGCATGTTGCCGGCGATGGTCACTTCCTGCACCGCGAACTGGATTTCGCCGTTCTCGACCCAGAAACCCGCCGCCCCGCGCGAATAGTCGCCGGTGACCATGTTCAGACCATGGCCCATCAGCTCGGTCACCAACAGCCCACGACCCATACGGCGCAACAAAGCGGCCTGGTCTTCATCGCCATGGGTGACAAACAGGTTGTGTACACCGCCGGCGTTGGCGGTGCTCGGCATGCCGAGTTTGCGCCCGGAATAAGTGCCAAGGATGTACGAGACCAGCTCGCCCTTCTCGACGAACGGTTTGGCGTAAGTCGCCAGACCGTCACCGTCATACGAAGCACTGCCCATGGCACGCATCAAGTGCGGACGCTCGTCGATGGTCAGCCATTCCGGGAACAGCTTCTGCCCCAGCGTGCCTTCCAGGAACGAAGATTTGCGATACAGGCTACCGCCGGAAACAGCTGACAGGAAGCTGCCGAACAAACCGCCTGCCAGCTCTGCGGAAAACAGCACCGGCACTTCGCAAGTCGGCACCGGACGCGCGCCCAGACGGCTCGCCGCCCGTTGTGCAGCGCGTTGACCGATGCTCACCGGATCCGCCAGCAAAGTGCCCTGACGGCTCACGTCATACCAGTAATCGCGCTGCATCTGGCCATCGGCCTCGGCGATCATCACGCAGCTCAGGCTGTGCCGGGTCGATGCGTAGCCGCCGATGAAACCGTGGCTGTTGCCATACACACGGCAGCCCTGGTGGGTACTGAGCGTGGTGCCGTCGGCGTTCTTGATGCGCGCATCGGTATCGAAAGCCGCCGCTTCGCAAAGCAAAGCCTTCTCGATGGCTTGTTCCGGGGTGATGTCCCACTCATGGAACAGGTCGAAATCCTGCAGGTCCTTGGCCATCAACGCCGCATCGGCCAGACCCGAGGCTTCGTCCTCAGAGGTGTGCTTAGCGATGGCCAGCGCCGCCGCAACGGTTTCGCGAATCGCATCGGGACCGGTGGCGGACGTGCTGGCCGAGCCTTTGCGCTGACCGACATACAGCGTGATGCCAAAGCCCTGATCACGGTTGAACTCCACCGTTTCGACCTCGCGCTGACGCACCGAAGTCGACAGGCCCTGCTCCAGCGACACCGCGACTTCGCAAGCACTGGCGCCCTGCCGCTTGGCTTCAGCAATGATCTGCTCGACTTGCTCTTGCAGTGCCGGCAATGCCTGCGGGCCGACGCTTTCAACTGCACTCATGCTGTTCTCCACTCAAATTCTGCTTTCGGCTGGGGCCATCGAGCGACCGGGCCGGACAAGCGGCCCCCGACTGGTTATCATGGCGGCGTTTCTTTGCGGACTGCCACCATGGTTGATTCTTACGACGACTCCCTCGATACGGGAGAAAAAAGCAAATCTCAGGTCAAACGCGAGCTGCATGCTCTGGTTGACCTTGGCGAGCGCCTTACAACACTCAAGCCCGACTTGATCGCAAAACTGCCGCTGACCGACGCCATGCGCCGTGCCTTGGCCGATGCGCCCAAACACACCGCGAACATCGCGCGTAAGCGGCACTTGCAGTTCATCGGCAAACTGATGCGCGATCAGGACACTGACGCGATTCTGACGCTGCTCGATCAACTCGATGCCTCGACTCGTCAGTACAACGAGCGTTTCCACAATCTCGAACGCTGGCGTGATCGCCTGATCGCGGGCGACGACGCCGTGCTGGAGAAATTCGTCGTCGAGTACCCGGACGCCGATCGCCAGCAACTGCGTTCCCTGATCCGTCAGGCTCAGCACGAGGTTGCGCAAAACAAACCTCCTGCCTCGAGCCGCAAGATCTTCAAGTACATCCGTGAGCTGGACGAGACTCAACGCGGTCTGCGTTGATACCTCGCCCCTGTAGGGGCTGCCGCAAGCTGCGATCTTTTGATCTTGTTTTAACAATCAAAGTCAAAAGATCGCAGCCTTCGGCAGCTCCTACACGTTTGTTTATGCGCCCGTCCCCCCCACGGTGATCGCATCGATTTTCAGCGTCGGCTGGCCAACACCCACCGGCACCGACTGCCCATCCTTGCCGCACGTGCCCACACCGCTGTCCAGCGCCAGATCGTTACCGACCATCGACACCCGGCTCATCGCCTCGGGACCGTTGCCGATCAACGTTGCGCCTTTGACCGGTGCGGTGATCTTGCCGTCCTCGATCAAATAAGCCTCGCTGGTGGAGAACACGAACTTGCCGCTGGTAATGTCGACCTGACCGCCGCCGAGGTTGGCGCAGTAGATACCTTTCTTCACCGACGCAATGATTTCCGCCGGATCGCTTTCGCCGCCAAGCATGTAGGTGTTGGTCATCCGTGGCATCGGCAGGTGCGCGTATGATTCGCGACGACCGTTGCCGGTGCGGGCCACGCCCATCAGGCGCGCGTTGAGCTTGTCCTGCATGTAGCCCTTGAGTACGCCATTTTCGATCAGCGTGGTGCATTCGGTCGGGGTGCCTTCGTCGTCGACGCTTAGCGAGCCGCGACGACCGCTCAGGGTGCCGTCATCGACAATGGTGCAGAGCTTGGACGCGACCATTTCGCCCATACGCCCACTGTAGGCGGAACTGCCCTTGCGGTTGAAGTCGCCTTCCAGACCGTGGCCGACCGCTTCGTGCAGCAGCACGCCAGACCAGCCCGAACCCAATACCACCGGCAAAGTACCGGCCGGCGCTGGAATCGCTTCAAGGTTCACCAGCGCTTGACGCAGTGCTTCACGGGCATACCCCATGGCACGGTCTTCAGCGAGGAAATAACGGTAGTCGGTACGCCCGCCGCCGCCATGGCCGCCGCGCTCGCGACGACCGTTCTGCTCGACGATCACACTGACGTTGAAGCGCACCAGCGGACGCACATCGGCAGCCAGGCCACCGTCGGTGGACGCCACCAGAATCCGCTCCCAGACCCCGGCCATGCTCACACTGACTTGCTGGATACGCGGATCGAGAGCGCGAGTGGCGACGTCGATGCGCTTGAGCAACTCGACTTTCTCGGCACGCGTCAGCACTTCCAGTGGATTGTCCGGCGCATACAACTGGGCGACGTCCTGAGTGCTGAACGCCTGCACCGTACCGTTTTGCCCGGCGCGGGAGATCGAACGGGCCGCGCGCGCCGCAGCGCCGAGGGCTTCAAGAGTGATCGCGTTGCTGTAGGCGAAACCGGTTTTCTCACCGGACTGCGCACGCACGCCGACCCCCTGGTCGAGGTTGAAGCTGCCTTCCTTGACGATGCCGTCTTCCAGCGCCCAGGACTCGGAGATCTGGCCCTGGAAATACAGGTCGGCAGCATCGATGCCCGGGCCGGCCAGGTCGCCGAGCACGCCTTGCAGGCTCTCGATCGTCACGCCGCCGGGCGCCAACAGGTGATCACTGACTGAGGACAACAACTCGCTCATAGGTTTACGCCTTAAATTCATGTTCTGAAGCAGGTCGCTGTGCGCCCTGCGAGAAAAACCGCCGATGACGCGTCACCGGCATTCGCGTCCTGATGGACGCCTGTTCATCGCTATCGCGTTCGGCCAACAACACCGCCTCGCCTTGATCCTGACTGGTCAGCACGCGGCCCCACGGGTCGACAATCGCCGCATGCCCAAAGGTTTCCCGCGGTCCCGGATGGATCCCGCCCTGCGCAGCCGCGAGCACATAACACTGAGTCTCGATGGCCCGCGCGCGTATCAGCACATCCCAATGCGCCGCACCGGTCACCGCGGTGAAGGCTGACGGTGCGGTAATCAACTCGGCACCGGCAGCGCGCAATTCGCTGTACAGCTCCGGGAAGCGCAGGTCGTAACACACGGTCAGACCGACTTTGCCAACCGGTGTATCTGCAACCACCACGCCACCGCCATAAGCATAGTCATCGGATTCGCGGTAACGCCCGCGATTGTCCGCCACGTCCACATCAAACAGGTGCAGCTTGTCATAGCGTGCAACGGTTTCGCCCTGATCATTGACCAGTAGCGAACAAGCATGGGACTTGGCCTCCGGTTGATCGACGGGCGGCAACGGCAACGTGCCGGCCACTATCCATAACTTGAGGTCGCGGGTGGTCTGTTTCAACCACGGCAGGATCGGGCCTTCGCCCATTGCTTCGGCACGGCCGATGTCGGCGATGTCGCGACGGCCCATGGCGGCGAAGTTTTCCGGCAGTACCGCCAGCTTCGCGCCACCGGCCGCGGCCTGCTCAAGCAGGCGTCGGGCCTGGGCCAGATTGGCCAGCACGTCACTCTGGCTGACCATTTGAATCACCGCTAAAGACATGGCCGCTCCTGCATGGGGGATAGGATCATGCTACTCAAAAAGGCTTGTCGAAAGTGATTTTCGGCTCTTTCCACGGGCCTTTTACCGTGTATTTAACACTGGCAAAGCGTGCCACGCGGTCACCGATCAGCTTGTCGATCAGGAACAGGGCACCGCCGACCGCCGGCGCACCGACGATCAGCGCGGCAATTGGCAGGTTGTTGGTCACCGGCAAGGTAACCAGCAATTTGGCATCAACCTGATCGCCGACCAGATCCAGCTTACCGTTCAACTCAATGTTGCTCGACGGCCCGGTGAGGCGAATCGGTTCGCGAGTGTTGTAGACGCCATGGTTGGCCACCAACAGGCCTTTGACCCGGTCGTAACTCAGGCCTTTGCCGAACAGGTCGGAGAAATCCAGACGCAGGCGACGGCCAATCGAGTTGAAGTTGAGCAAACCGAATACGCGCAACGCCTGCGCACCGCCCTCCACTTCGACAAACTGGCCCTTGTTCAGTGACGCATCAAGTGTGCCGGAGAAACGCTTGGTCGCCAGCCACGCCGGTGAGCCCGGCCAGCGGCCGTCGACGTCCATGTGGAACTCTTCGCTGGTCACGCTCGGGGCAAAGCCCCAGCCCTTGAGCACATCGGCGAGGTTCTTGCCGCCAATCCGCCCCTTGTACCAACTGCTGGTGGATCCCGGCGAGCCTTCCCAGCCACCATTGCCCTGCAACAGAATGCCTTTGAGCCCTAGATCCAGGTTGTTCAAGGCGATGCCTTTGGCAGTCGGACGAATCTTCAGCGACCAGCCGCCAACCAGATCCTGCCCCTGGAACAGTTGATTGATGGTGATATCCAGCGCCGGAATTTTCGTCGGATCAACCGATGCCAGTGGATCGGGTGCATTCTCGTCCGCCTGCACCGTCGGATCCGGCGCAGGCAAGCGCACGTATTGCAGATTGACCGCAATCGGCACGCCTTTGGCGTCCGGCAGATTGGCGGTGCCTTTGGCCTGTTGACTATCGAGCGCCAGGGTCCAGGCTGCGGGCTTGCGGTTCAACTGCACGGCCGCCTGATCCAGAGTAGTGCCGAACGCGGTCAGTTTACCCACCTTGAAGTCAGCACCACTGAGCAGTTGTTTGGCATTGCCGCCCGGATCCTGCCCGACATACTTGTTGGCCAGATCCTGCCACGGTGCGACATCCAGCTCCGACAGCACACCGCGGATCCGCAGACCTTTGCCAGCGGGCAGCACGGCTTCGCCAGCACCGAGGAACAACTCGCCACGACCGTCGGCAAAATTGGTCGGCGGCGCGGCAAACGTGAAGTTCGCCAGTTGGTCGTAATTGACCCAGTAACGTCGCTCTTGCCCTTGCAGCGTCATGCGGAACACCGTGTCACGCCCGACATCCGCCGCCATGCCAAACGGTGCTGGCAGATCCACTGCGACGCCCTTCATGCCGGAACTGACCATCAATTGGCTGTCCGCACCATCAAGATTCAGTTGTAGCTGGTACGCAATCGTCCCGGACACCGGCAACGGCTGGGTGACGCCCAGCCAGTCGGTGAGCTTTTTCACCTCGACCTGTCCCGACGCGGCGACCCGGGTCTTGAGCTTGTTGGCACTGCCGTCGGCGAAGATTTGCGCAGTCACCGGTTTGTCGAACGCCCGCGCGCTGATGTTCTGCCCGCTGAGCCCCTTGGTGCTGTCGAAACGGAAGTCCCCCTTGAGTTGGGTCAGTTCCAGCTTCGGCTCAGCCAGTTTCAGTCGTGCATTGGCGGTCTTGAAGTCGACCAGAATTTTTGGCTGGTCGCCGCCCTTGTCCAACGGAATATCCAGTTTCAACTTGCCTTGCAGATCGCCCGCGCCTTCCCAACCTGCGAAGGTTTCACCGGTGCCGATCGGCGCATCCTGAAGAATCTTCAAGCCATCGCCCAGCCCACCGGCAAACGCGCCATCGAGATACATGTGGGTATGCTGACCGGCAGGCACATGGGGAATATTGACGAAAACGTCGCTGACCTGAGTGTCGAGCAACTTGCCCTTGTTAGCCCAGATCCGCACCCCGCTGCCTTCGATGAACACATCACCGCTGACATTGCTCACATGCGGCCAGCCCGGCTGGAAGGCCAGTTCGGCATCGTGCACCTTGAAAAACAGGCTGATGCTGCGACCGGCCTCCCCGGCGTTCTTGCTCAGCGAACCCTGGTACTGGAAGAAGCCCTGATCCACCGCCCCCTTGAGGATTGCGGTGCGTAACCACTCATCGAGGGCTGGACTGAGGACTTCGGGCAAGTACTTGGCGGTGTAGCGACCATCGCCTTCGACCAGACCGACCCGCAGGTCCATGTAGTCTTCCTGGCTGTGGTCGAAGTGCAGGCGGATCAGGAAATCACCGGCAATCTTGCCCTCTTCGCCCAGCACTTTCAGATAGGGCGCAATCAGGGTGAAACCATCTTTATCAAGCTTCCAGGTCAACCGCGCGTTGGCCTGAATGTACTGCCATGGCTTGGCGAAAATCGGATCGAGGTGCAGGACAAAATCCTTGCTGTCCATGCGCAACTCGCCACCGTCGAGATTGCCACTGAGACTGCCGCTGACATTTCGCGCCGCCGGAGCGCCGTGATAGGCATCGAAACCGACGCTGTCGAGGTTCGCGGCAAAACCGAATTTAGTGCCGTCAGTAGCGTTCGGGCGGAAATCCAGCAACACTTTGCGCAGCCCGCCCGTCACTTTCAGGCGCTCGACCACCGTGGCGAAACCTTGCGGCAACGGCCCCAACGCATTGAGTAACGGGGTGATCGGCGTCAGATCGAGACGATCCGCCTGCAAGTGCCAGAGCTCATCGACCTTGTCAGAGGCCCGCGTCTGCTGCACCTGGACGTGCGACTCCCAACGGGTTTCGCCGAAGTTCATCGCCAGCGAATCGAGCGTGACGGTCGCACCTTGGGCGTTATTTTCGTAGTAAGCATTGAGTGCCAGATTGTTGATCTGGATCGGCTTGCGTTCGGCGTAGGCGCCGGTCACTTGCGGCGCGTTCAAACGCAGCGCCGCACTTTGCAAAGTGCCTTGAGCCCAGTTCACCCAGAGCTCGCCGCCGGCCTTGATCTCGGAGAAATTCCATTGCCGGGTCAAGCGCTCCGGCAGCCACTTCGACCAGTCGCTTTGCGGCAGGCTGGCGTAGCCTTCCACTGTGCTGTCCTGCCACTGGCCGGGGCGGATTCGCGTGCGCAAGTTCAACGCAACCGGTTGGCCATCAGGCAAGGTCAGACGGGCATCGAGACGCTGACGGCTGGCACCGGTTTTCAGATTGAGGCCGACGTAGGTGAGGGTCATCGGCGGGTGATCGAGCGGCTGCAAGGTCACCTGACTGTCGAGCACCGACAGTTGCTGAATCATTTGAGAGCGATTGAACAGTTGCTCCGGATCGAACGGTTGATCCTTCTGCACCGGCAAGCCTTCCAGCACCCAACTGCCGTCCTCGGCTTCCTTGAGGCTGATTTTCAGCCCGTTGAGTTCCAGATGGGCGATACGCACCTGGCGGGCCAACAGGCTGGCCCACAGATCCGGCACCGCACGCACCCGATCAAGACGCAAGGCATTGGCACCGTCGCCGACCATCACATCATGGGCGAGCAGGATCGGCGCGAATCCGCTCCAGTTACCTTCCAGCTCGCCGATCTGCAACGGCATGCCGAGGGCGGCACTGGCCTTGTCTTCGATGTCGGCGCGGTATTCGGCCACTAGCGGCGTCAGTTCACGGCCCAGACTGACGTACAACGCCATCAACACCAGAACCAACGCGCACAAGCCCAGCCCCCAGCGGGTAATAGCGGCCAAAATGCGTGTCAGACGGTCCATGTCAGTTGGCTCCCATGGCAAAAATACTGCGAAAAGCTGAGGCCAGCCGCGGTGGAAATAAGGTGATGCAGGGGTTCAGAGCAGCACCACGTCATATTGTTCCTGGGAATACATGGTTTCCACCTGGAAGCGTATGGTGCGACCGATAAACCCTTCAAGCTCGGCGACGTTACCGGACTCTTCATCAAGCAGCCGATCGACCACTTTCTGGTTCGCCAGCACGCGATAACCCTCGGCCTGATAGGCCCGGGCCTCACGCAGGATCTCGCGGAAAATCTCGTAACAGATGGTTTCCGCAGTCTTCAGTTTGCCGCGCCCCTGACAGCTGCTGCACGGTTCGCACAGCACTTGCTCAAGGCTTTCGCGGGTGCGTTTGCGGGTCATCTGCACCAGACCCAACTCGGTAATCCCGATGATGTTGGTCTTGGCGTGATCGCGCTCCAGTTGTTTCTCGAGGGTTCGCAGCACTTGACGCTGGTGCTCTTCATCTTCCATGTCGATGAAGTCGATGATGATGATCCCGCCCAGATTGCGCAGGCGCATCTGCCGGGCAATCGCGGTGGCCGCTTCCAGGTTGGTCTTGAAGATGGTTTCTTCGAGATTGCGATGGCCGACGAATGCTCCGGTGTTGACGTCGATGGTGGTCATGGCTTCCGCCGGATCGACCACCAGATAGCCGCCGGACTTCAGCGGTACTTTGCGCTCCAGCGCTTTCTGGATTTCGTCTTCAACCCCGTACAGATCGAAAATAGGCCGTTCGCCCGGGTAGTGTTCCAGACGATCAGCGATTTCCGGCATCAGTTCGGCGACGAACTGTGTGGTTTTCTGAAAGGTTTCCCGAGAATCGATGCGGATCTTCTCGATCTTAGGGCTGACCAGATCACGCAATGTGCGCAAGGCCAGACCCAGATCTTCATAGATAACACTCGGCGCACCGATGGTCTTGATTTGTTCGTTGATTTGATCCCACAGGCGTCGCAGGTAGCGGATGTCCATGAGGATTTCATCAGCCCCGGCGCCTTCGGCGGCGGTCCGCAGAATAAAACCACCCGCTTCTTTGATGCCTTCTTTGGCCACACAATCGCTGACCACTTGCTTGAGGCGTTCGCGCTCGGCTTCGTCTTCGATTTTCAGGGAAATGCCGACATGGGCCGTGCGCGGCATGTACACCAGATAGCGCGACGGGATCGACAATTGCGTGGTCAATCGCGCGCCTTTGGAGCCGATCGGGTCCTTGGTGACTTGCACCACCAGGCTCTGGCCTTCATGAGCCAGCGCGCTGATGCTCTCCACTGCCGGCCCCTCACGCAGGGAAATTTCCGAGGCATGAATGAACGCTGCACGGTCCAGGCCGATATCGACGAACGCCGCTTGCATACCCGGCAGCACCCGGACAATCTTGCCTTTATAAATGTTGCCGACGATCCCGCGTTTTTGCGTGCGCTCGACGTGGACTTCTTGCAGCACACCGTTTTCGACCACCGCCACGCGCGACTCCATCGGCGTGATGTTGATCAGAATCTCTTCACTCATGGCAGGATCTCGTTCAGGCATGTTCACGATAATGGCCGCATCTTGTTCGTACGACGCTCATTGCGCGTTCAGGTTTTGCCAACAGGGTATGCCGAAATCGCTCAGCAGTTCTGCGGTTTCGCACAAAGGTAACCCGACCACCGCCGAATAGCTGCCGTTGAGCCCCGCGACAAACACCGCCCCGAGGCCCTGAATGCCGTAGCCACCGGCCTTGTCCCGGGGCTCGCCACTGGCCCAGTAGGCCTGGGCTTCTTCGCGACTGATCGGCCGGAACCGCACCAGACTGCGCACCACCCGCGACTCGCACCGCTCACTTTCAAGCACTGCGATGGCAGTCAGCACTTCGTGCTCCTTGCCAGACAACATCATCAGCATGGCGCATGCATCGGTGGCGTCCACCGGTTTACCAAGAATTTTGCCGTCGAGTACCACAGCGGTATCGGCCCCCAGTACACAGAATGCCTGCTCGGAAACGACCGCGCGCTGCCCGGCCTCAGCCTTGCCATGTGCAAGGCGTTCGACATAGGCCGCTGGCGATTCTTCGGGTAACGGGGTTTCATCGATGTCCGCGCTGATGGCGGAGAACGGAACGCCGATCTGCGTGAGTAACTCACGTCGACGCGGCGACCCGGAGGCGAGGTAAAGCGGCTTCATCAAAACATCTCCCTGTTCAGTGCCCTGCTTCACCGGATCAATTGATTTTGTAGCGGCGGCGCAATCCACGCAGGGCGAAGCTGACCCAAGGCCAGAGCAAGGCGCTGACCAGTGCCGGCAGCACCAGCGCCAGGGTCGGCTGACGGTTGCCGGTCAAGGCACTGAGCCACAGCTGCACCAGTTGCGCGAGACCGAAGATCACCAGGATCACCAGACACTGCTGCCACATCGGGAACATACGCAGGCGCTGCTGCAATGACAGCACCAGGAACGTGATCAGCGTGAGGATAAGCGCGTTTTGCCCAAACAGATCGCCTTGCAGCACGTCTTCGGCCAGACCCAGGCAAAACGCCGTGACCATACCGACCGTTTGCGGCATGTATAACGCCCAGAACGTCAGCAGCAAGGCCAGCCATAGCGGGCGCAGTATTTCCATGAAAATCGGTAACGGCGAGACACTGAGCAACAGGCCGATAACAAACGTCAGCCAGACCATCCAGCCATTTCGAGAGGCTTTTACACCGACCATTATTCTCGTCCCCCAGTGGTGGCTGGCGCCGTGACCGGCGGCTTGGCGGGTGGCTTGCTGGCTGCTGGCGCAGAGGCCGGAGGCTTTGTCGCTGTCGGTGCAGTGGCAGGCGGTTTGCTCGCGCCAGGTTTGACCGGCGTCGCGGCGGGCGCTGTGGCGGCCGGTACCGGTTCGGCCGTCGGCGTTGCGGCAGGCGCAGGCATGACCAACGGTCTCGAAACGTTGACCGGCTGCATCGGGCCGCCACCATGAGCATCCAGAGCTTCTTGAGCCTGCGCGGCGTCGTTGGCGCGTTCCTCGGCGGTGCGCGAGTCACTGAACACCAGCAACAGGTAACGACTACGGTTCAATGCGGCGGTCGGCACGGCGCGGACGATTGCAAAGGGCTGGCCGGAGTCGTGAATCACTTCCTTGACCGTCGCCACAGGATAGCCGGCTGGAAAACGCTGGCCGAGGCCAGAGCTGACCAGCAGATCGCCTTCCTTGATATCCGCCGTGTCGGCTACGTGACGCAATTCCAGGCGCTCCGGGTTACCGGTACCGCTGGCGATCGCCCGCAGACCGTTACGGTTCACTTGCACAGGAATGCTGTGGGTGGAGTCGGTCAGCAGCAGTACACGGGAGGTGTACGGCATCAACTCGACCACTTGCCCCATCAGACCGCGCGCATCAAGCACCGGCTGACCGAGGACCACGCCATCACGCTCACCTTTATTGATGATGATGCGATGCGTGAAGGGATTGGGGTCCATGCCGATCAGCTCGGCCACTTCGACCTTCTCATTGACCAACGCGGAGGAATTGAGCAACTCGCGCAGCCGAACGTTCTGCTCGGTAAGGGCGGCAAGCTTCTGCATGCGCCCCTGCAACAGCAGGTTCTCGGTCTTGAGTTTTTCGTTTTCGGCGACCAGCTCGGTGCGACTGCCGAACTGGCTGGCGATACCGTCCCACAGCCGTCCGGGCAGGTCGGTGATCCAGTAGGCGTCCATCAGCACCAGCGACGCTTGTTTGCGAGCGGGCTTGAGCAGGTCGAAGCGGGCATCGACCACCATCAGCGCGACCGACAGCACGGCCAGCACCAACAGGCGCACGCCCAACGAAGGGCCCTTGGCGAAAAGCGGTTTAATAAGCCGCTCCTCCCAGGCAAATGTTCTGTTTATTCATACGGCATCAAACCGGCCTGGATGAAGACTGACAGAAGATAAACGCCAACAGGCAGCACTGCAAAGTGCTGCCTGTGCGCTCACCCACGTATTGCATTCGGCGAGTTATTCGCTCGAAAGCAGGTCCATGGTGTGCTTATCCATCATTTCCAATGCACGGCCACCGCCGCGAGCAACGCAAGTCAGCGGATCTTCGGCAACGATCACCGGCAGACCGGTTTCCTGTGCCAGCAACTTGTCGAGGTCACGCAGCAGCGCGCCACCACCGGTCAGCACCAGGCCACGCTCGGCGATGTCGGAAGCCAGTTCCGGCGGCGATTGCTCCAGCGCGCTTTTCACGGCCTGAACGATAGTGGCCAGGGACTCTTGCAGAGCTTCCAGCACTTCGTTGGAGTTCAGGGTGAATGCGCGTGGCACGCCTTCGGCCAGGTTGCGACCGCGAACGTCGACTTCGCGAACTTCGCCGCCCGGGTAGGCCGTACCGATTTCCTGCTTGATGCGCTCAGCGGTGGATTCACCGATCAGGCTGCCGTAGTTCCGACGCACGTAGGTGATGATCGCTTCGTCGAAGCGGTCGCCGCCAACGCGCACGGACTCGGCGTAAACCACACCGTTCAGGGAGATCAGCGCGATTTCGGTAGTACCACCACCGATATCGACGACCATCGAACCGCGCGCTTCTTCTACCGGCAGGCCGGCACCGATCGCGGCAGCCATTGGCTCTTCGATCAGGAACACCTCACGGGCACCGGCACCAAGGGCCGATTCGCGGATGGCACGACGCTCAACCTGGGTGGATTTGCATGGAACGCAGATCAGCACACGAGGGCTAGGCTGCAGAAAGCTGTTTTCGTGAACCTTGTTGATAAAGTATTGCAGCATCTTTTCGCAGACGCTGAAGTCGGCAATCACGCCGTCCTTCATCGGACGAATGGCAGCAATATTGCCCGGCGTGCGGCCGAGCATGCGCTTGGCCTCGGTGCCGACAGCAACGACACTTTTCTGGTTACCGTGTGTCCGAATGGCCACAACCGATGGCTCATTCAGGACGATACCGCGCTCGCGCACGTAAATAAGGGTGTTGGCAGTGCCCAGGTCAATGGAAAGATCGCTGGAAAACATGCCACGCAGTTTCTTGAACATGGGAAAGGGACCCTAGGCAACGCGTGGGTAAAAAAGTGCGGCAAACTCTAACAACGACAGGGATTTTGGGCAAGGCGCCAATATGTTAAATTGGCCGCTTTTCTGTGCACCAAGCCCCACAATCGCGGCCTTATGACCGTAGAAGTGCGGTAGTGTTCCGACAATCTAACACACGGACGCCGTCCGTTCTGTTTTCCACTGGAGAATCCCGATGGCGCTAGAACGCTCCGACGTGGAAAAAATCGCTCATCTGGCCTGCCTTGGCCTCAATGATGCCGATCTTCCGCACATTACTTCCGCCCTCAACAGCATTCTCGGGCTTGTCGACGAAATGCAGGCTGTTAATACCGACGGTATCGAGCCTCTGGCCCACCCGCTGGAAGCCAGTCAGCGCCTGCGCGCCGACGTTGTGACCGAGACCAATCATCGCGAGGCCTATCAGTCCATCGCACCAGCGGTCGAAAACGGCCTGTATCTGGTTCCGAAAGTCATCGACTAAAGGGAAAGAGCCTGTAATGCATCAAATGACTCTGGCCGAGATCGCCCGCGGTCTCGCCGATAAAAAGTTCTCCTCCGAAGAGCTGACCAAAGTCCTGCTGGCGCGTATTACCCAGCTCGATCCGCAGCTCAACAGTTTCATCAGCCTCACCCAAGAGCTGGCCCTCGAGCAGGCGAAAGCCGCCGACGTGCGCCGGGCCAACGGTGAGAGCGGCGCCCTGCTCGGCGCGCCGATCGCTCACAAAGACCTGTTCTGCACCCAAGGCATCCGCACCAGCTGCGGCTCGAAGATGCTCGACAACTTTAAAGCGCCATACGACGCCACCGTGGTCGCGAAACTGGCTGCTGCCGGTGCCGTGACTCTGGGCAAGACCAACATGGACGAATTCGCCATGGGTTCGGCCAACGAGTCGAGCTGGTACGGCGCCGTAAAAAACCCGTGGAACCTGGAACACGTGCCGGGCGGTTCGTCCGGTGGTTCGGCAGCCGCCGTTGCCGCTCGTCTGTTGCCAGCGGCCACCGCCACTGACACCGGTGGTTCGATCCGTCAGCCGGCGGCGTTCACCAACCTCACCGGCCTGAAACCGACGTACGGTCGTGTTTCGCGCTGGGGCATGATCGCTTACGCCTCCAGCCTCGATCAGGGCGGCCCGTTGGCACGCACTGCCGAAGACTGCGCAATTTTGTTGCAAGGTATGGCCGGCTTCGATCAGAACGACTCCACCAGCATCGACGAACCTGTGCCTGATTACTCGGCGAGCCTCAACGAATCGCTGCAAGGCCTGCGCATCGGTGTGCCGAAGGAATACTTCAGCGCCGGTCTCGACCCGCGCATTGCCGAGCTGATCCAGAACAGCATCAAAGAGCTGCAGAAGCTCGGTGCGGTGATCAAGGAAATCAGCCTGCCGAACATGCAGCACGCGATTCCGGCGTACTACGTAATCGCCCCGGCCGAAGCTTCTTCGAACCTGTCGCGTTTCGACGGCGTGCGTTTCGGCCATCGTTGCGAGCAGCCGAAAGACCTGATCGACCTGTACAAGCGCTCCCGTGGCGAAGGCTTCGGGCCTGAAGTACAGCGCCGGATCATGGTCGGTGCCTACGCACTGTCCGCCGGTTACTACGACGCCTACTACCTGAAAGCGCAGAAGATCCGTCGCCTGGTGAAGAACGATTTCATGGCTGCCTTTAATGAAGTCGACATCATCCTCGGCCCGACCACGCCGAACCCGGCCTGGAAACTCGGCGCCAAGAACAGCGACCCGGTCGCTGCCTATCTGGAAGACGTCTACACCATCACCGCCAACCTCGCGGGCCTGCCGGGCCTGTCGATGCCGGCCGGTTTTGTCGACGGTCTGCCGGTCGGCGTGCAGTTACTCGCGCCGTATTTCCAGGAAGGTCGCCTGTTGAACGTTGCCCACCAGTATCAGTTAAACACTGACTGGCACACCCGCACCCCAACCGGCTTCTGAGGAGACACACATGCAATGGGAAGTCGTGATCGGGCTGGAGATTCACACTCAGCTCACTACCCGGTCGAAAATCTTTTCCGGTAGTTCCACCACCTTCGGTTCCGAGCCGAACACCCAGGCCAGCCTGATCGACCTGGGCATGCCGGGCGTATTGCCCGTGCTGAACCAGGAAGCCGTGCGGATGGCGGTGATGTTCGGTCTGGCGATTGATGCCGAGATCGGTCAGCACAACGTGTTCGCGCGTAAAAACTACTTCTACCCGGACCTGCCGAAGGGCTACCAGATCAGCCAGATGGAATTGCCGATCGTTGGCAAAGGCCACCTGGACATCGCGCTGGAAGACGGCACCGTCAAACGTGTCGGCATCACCCGCGCACACCTGGAAGAAGACGCCGGCAAGAGCCTGCACGAAGAATTCAACGGTGCCACCGGCATCGACCTGAACCGTGCTGGCACGCCGCTGCTGGAAATCGTCTCCGAGCCGGACATGCGCAGCGCCAAGGAAGCCGTGGCTTACGTCAAGGCGATCCACGCGCTGGTGCGTTATCTGGGCATCTGCGACGGCAACATGGCCGAAGGTTCGTTGCGTTGCGACTGCAACGTGTCGATCCGTCCGAAAGGCCAGGTTGAGTTCGGCACGCGTTGCGAGATCAAGAACGTCAACTCGTTCCGCTTCATCGAGAAGGCGATCAACTCCGAGATCCAGCGTCAGATCGAGCTGATCGAAGACGGCGGCAAAGTGATCCAGCAGACCCGTCTTTACGATCCGAACAAGGACGAAACCCGTCCGATGCGTTCGAAAGAGGAAGCCAACGACTACCGTTACTTCCCCGATCCGGACCTGCTGCCGGTGGTCATCGAAGAGTCGTTCCTCGGTGAGGTGCGCGCCACCCTGCCGGAACTGCCACCGCAAAAACGCGAACGCTTCCAGAGCCAGTTTGGTCTGTCGGCCTACGACGCCAACGTGCTGGCCACCAGCCGTGAGCAGGCGGATTACTTCGAGAAAGTCGCAGCCATTGGTGGCGACGCCAAACTGGCAGCGAACTGGGTCATGGTCGAGTTGGGCAGCCTGCTCAACAAGCAAGGCCTGGACATCGACGAGTCGCCGGTTTCCGCTGAACTGTTGGGCGGCATGCTGCAGCGCATCAAGGACAACACCATCTCCGGCAAGATCGCCAAGGTGGTGTTCGAAGCGATGGCCAACGGCGAAGGCAGCGCCGACGAGATCATCGAAAAGCGTGGCCTCAAGCAAGTGACCGACAGCGGCGCGATCTCCGCGGTGCTGGACGAAATGCTTGCGGCCAACGCCGAGCAAGTTGAACAGTATCGTGCGGCTGACGAAGCCAAACGCGGCAAGATGTTCGGCTTCTTCGTCGGTCAGGCCATGAAAGCCTCCAAGGGCAAGGCCAACCCGCAGCAAGTGAACGAACTGCTGAAAAGCAAGCTCGAAGGCTGATCACAATGGAGCCAGATCCAAAGCCTGGCTCTATTCCCTGTGGGAGCGAGCCTGCTCGCGAAAGCGTCATGACGTCCAATAGAGATATTGAATGTGACGGCCTCTTCGCGAGCAGGCTCGCTCCCACATTGTTATTTGGGAGCTTTCGAATGAAACGTCTGCTCGGCGCCTGCGCCCTGCTCTCTCTACTGGCCGGTTGCGCCAGCACCGACATCATCGACCCGCACGGTTACGACCAGAGCGGCGTCGCCTCCTATTACGGAGCCAGACACCACGGTAAACGCACCGCCAGTGGCGAAGCGTTCAACCAGCATGCCCTGACCGCTGCCCATCGCCAGTTGCCGTTCGGTACACGGGTGAAGGTCACCAATCTGAAAAACGACAAATCCTGCGTCGTGCGTATCAATGATCGCGGCCCGCACACCCGTGGCCGCTTGATCGATGTTTCACGCGAAGCGGCCGAACAACTCGGTATGCTCAGCAGCGGTACCGCACGGGTTCGCGTGCAGGCCCTCGACGATTGATGGAGCGCCGACCATTTTCGGACTAACCGATTTACCGTTGATCAGCGTGATCGAACTGCTTGCCGGGCTGTGCCTGCTGATCCTTGGGGCAGAACTGATGGTGCGGGCGGCGGTGCGTCTGGCCGCGCGACTGAATGTGCGACCACTGATCATCGGCCTGACCATCGTTGCCCTTGGCAGCAGCGCACCGCAGATGGCGGTGAGTCTGCAAGCCGCAATGGCCCACAACCCGGACATCGCGGTCGGCAGCGTGGTCGGCAGCAGCATCTTCAACATCCTCGTGACCCTCGGTTTGTCGGCGCTGATCATTCCGCTGCGCGTGTCGCGGCAACTGGTGCGCCTCGACATTCCACTGATGATCGGCGCCTGCCTGCTGGTGTTCGTTCTGGCCTGGAATGAGGAAATCGGTCGTATCGACGGCATCCTGCTACTGGGCGCACTGGCGCTGTACCTGGGTTTGCTGCTGCGCCAGTCACGGCATTCGACACGACCACACTCGGAACACGGCGAAGCAACGCAGACGTCCTGGATCGGCAGTTCGCTGATGATCGTCGTCGGTCTGGCCATGCTGGTGTTCGCCGGGCACCTGCTGCTGAGCGCTGCCGTTGTAGTGGCGACCGATCTCGGGTTTTCCGAGCGGGTCATTGGCCTGACTGTGGTGGCCGTCGGCACTTCCCTGCCGGAGCTCGCCACGTCGCTGATCGCGGCCTTGCGCGGGCAACGGGATATCGCCGTGGGTAACGTGATCGGCGCCAACCTGTTCAACCTGCTTGGCGTGCTGGGCATCACCGCACTGATCGCGCCGACACCACTGTCGGTCTCACCCAATGCGCTGGATTTCGACTTGCCGGTGATGCTCGGCGTCGCCGCGTTGTGCCTGCCGGTGTTCTATTCCGGCTACCGCGTGACCCGTGCCGAAGGTCTGCTGTTGCTTGGTTTGTATCTGGCGTACGGGCTGCACGTGGTGTCGTTCACCACCGGCTTGCCACTGGCCGGCAAACTCGAGCGGCTGATGCTGTTTTATGTCTTGCCGGCGCTGCTGACGTTTCTGCTGTTCACGTCAGTCATCGCCTGGCGCCGCCAACACCACAAAAAGGATGTGCCATGACCGAATCGAAGAAGTCCGGGGTTGAAGTCCGCCGTGAGGTAATGGGCGATGCGTTTGTTGATCGGGCGCTGGGCAACGCCACCGCGTTCAGCCAGCCGTTGCAGGACTTCGTCAATGAACACGCCTGGGGTGGCGTGTGGAATCGCGAAGGCCTGCCGCTGAAAACCCGCAGCCTGATTACGCTTGCTGCACTGACGGCGTTGAAGTGCCCGCAAGAGTTGAGGGGGCATGTGCGTGGCGCTCTGAACAACGGCTGCACGGTGGATGAGATTCGCGAGGCGCTGCTGCATTGCGCGGTGTATGCGGGTGTGCCGGCGGCGATCGATGCGTTTCGCGCGGCGCAGGAAGTGATCGATACCTACCAGAAGCCTGAGTAATTCAGCGTTTGCGAAATCGCTTTCGCGAGCAGGCTCGCTCCCACATTGGAATGCGTTTCAAATGTGGGAGCGAGCCTGCTCGCGAAGAGGCCTGAAAGAACAACCCAAGCTTCAGGCTAGATCCACCCACCCCACTGCAACAGAAAGATCCCGACGTTGGTGGTAATCGCCGCCATCAACGTGGTCAACACGATAATCGCCGCCGCCAATTCATGATTGCCCTGCGCCGCCCGGGCCATGACAAAACTGGCCGCCGCCGTCGGGCTGCCGAAGTACAGAAACAGAATCCCCAACTCCGCCCCGCGAAAACCGCATAGCCACGCACCGAGCGTCGCCAGCACCGGCAGACCGATCATCTTAACCAGACTGGAGCTGAGCGCCATCTTGCCGCTCTTGCGCAGCGCCGCCAGCGACAAGGTGCCGCCGATACAGATCAGCGCCAGCGGCAAAGTGGTTTGCGCCAGATACTGGCCGGAGGTTTCCAGCCACCCCGGCAGGCCGATCTTGAAATAGGCAAACGGCGCCGCCGCGATCACGCTGATGATCAGCGGATTGCTGAACACGCTTTTGCAGATGCTCCACGGATCAGACTTGATCACCGGGCTGTACACCGCCAGCACAATGGTCGAGAGCGTGTTGTAGAACAGGATCACCAGCGCCGCGAGAATCGCCCCGAGGGAAATCCCGTAGTCGCCGTACATGCTCGCGGCCAGTGCCAGGCCGATCACCCCGTTGTTGCCGCGAAACGCGCCTTGGGTGTAGATGCCGCGATCTTCGCGCGGACACTTGAGAATCGCCCAGCCCCAAGCAACGGCGAAGCTCACCAACGTGGCCAAGGAAAAGTAGATCAGCAGCGCCGGTTGCAGGGCGGCGTGCAGATCAGCATGCAGGATGCCGAGGAACAGCAGCGCCGGCATGGTGACGTTGAACACCAGCGACGAGGCCGTGTGGATGAAGTTGTCGTTGATCCAGTCGATGCGCTTGAGCAGCACACCGAGAAACAGCATGGCAAACACCGGCGCGGTGATGTTCAGGGTTTCGAGGAAGATTGCCAGCATGCCGGGGAGCCTTGGGTGAGCGTCGTCAGGGGGCTAATGATAAGCCACAAGACCTCCGGCGTCTGTGGGATCGCCTTCGCGAGCAGGCTCGCTCCCACATTCGATCGCATTCGCACAGACAGAACGCGATCGAATGTGGGAGCGAGCCTGCTCGCGAAGAACGATAACCCGGCCTCAGGTAATCGGCGCCGGATTAAACAACGTAATGTCGTTATGCAGCTTGTGCTTCTCCGCCCACGTCTGCTGCTTGCCGCTCGCCACGTCCAGGTAGTAGTGGAACAACTCCCAACCCAACTCCTCGATGGTCGCCCGGCCGGTGGCAATCCGCCCGGCGTCGATGTCGATCAAGTCAGGCCAGCGCTGCGCCAACTCGGTACGCGTCGAGACTTTCACTACCGGCGCCATCGCAAGCCCATAAGGCGTGCCGCCCGGTGGTGAACACGTGCAGGTTCATCCCTGCCGCCAACTGCAACGTGCCGCAGACAAAATCACTCGCTGGCGTCGCACAGAAGATCAAACCTTTCTGCTTGAAGCGCTCGCCCGGGCCCAGCACGCCATTGATCGCGCTGCTGCCGGATTTGACGATCGAACCCAGCGACTTCTCGACGATGTTCGACAACCCGCCCTTCTTGTTGCCCGGCGTAGTGTTGGCGCTGCGATCCGCTTCGCCCTTGGCCAGATAACGGTCGTACCAGTCCATCTCGCGCACCAGTTCCTCGGCGACGGTTTTGGTCTGGGCGCGGGAGGTCAGCAGATAGATCGCATCGCGCACTTCGGTGACCTCGGAAAACATCACCGTCGCCCCCGCCCGCAACAGCAAGTCCGAGGCATAACCCAGCGCCGGGTTGGCGGTGATGCCGGAAAACGCATCGCTACCGCCGCACTGCATGCCGAGGATCAGCTCGGACGCCGGCACGGTTTCCCGGCGGCGCTGATCAAGCTTCTTCAAACGGACTTCGGCCAGTGCCATGATCTGCTCGATCATTTCGGTGAAACCGTGACTGGAATCCTGCAAGCGATACAGCCACGGCTCGCTGAGATCCACCGAAGTATCGTCCTCGTGCATCACCTGGCCGGCCTGCAATTTCTCACAACCCAGACTGATCACCAGTGCCTCGCCACCCAGGTTCGGGTTGCGCGCCAGATTGCGCACCGTGCGAATCGGGATGTAGGCGTCGGTGGCGGTAATCGCCACGCCACAGCCGTAACTGTGGGTCAGCGCCACGACGTCATCGACGTGCGAGTACTTCGGCAGCAGTTCTTCCTTGATGCGTTTCACCGCGTGATCGAGCACGCCGGTCACGCATTGCACGGTGGTGGTGATGCCGAGAATGTTGCGCGTACCGACGGTGCCGTCGGCGTTGCGGTAACCCTCGAAGGTGAAACCTTCCAGTGGCGCCTGGGCGTCCGGCACCTCGGTGGACAGCGGCAAGCTGTCCAGCGGTGGCGCGGTCGGCATGCGCAGTTGATCTTCCTTGACCCAACTGCCCCGGCGGATCGGCTGCAAGGCATAACCGATGATCTGGCCGTAACGAATCACCGGGCCGCCCTCGGGAATATCCTCGAGGGTGACCTTATGGCTCTGCGGCACGAAATCCAGCGTCACCAGGCCATCGGCGAATTCAGTGCCGGCCGGTACGCCTTGGTCGTTGACCACAACCACGACATTGTCCCGCTCGTGCAGGCGGATGTAGCGCGGCGAGTCGGAATGTTCAATCAACTGCATGACGCCGCTCCTCAGGAATGCGCTTGAGACAATTTACCGCTGGCTTCAACACCGCCGTTGGTTGGCGGCTCTTTGAGTACCACACGTTTGATCGGGCCAACGATGACCAAGTAGCTGAACACCGCCACCAGTGCATTGGCACCGACGAACACCAGCGCCCATTTGAACGAACCGGTGGAGCTGATGATGTAGCCAATCACGATCGGCGTGGTGATCGACGCGATGTTGCCGAAGGTGTTGAACAGGCCACCGCTCAGACCGGCGATCTGTTTAGGCGAGGTGTCGGAAACCACTGCCCAACCCAGTGCGCCAACGCCTTTGCCGAAGAATGCCAGAGCCATGAAGCCCACGACCATCCATTCAACATCAACATAGTTGCAGGCCACGATGCTGCTGGACACCAGCAGGCCGGCGATGATCGGCGCTTTGCGGGCGAAGGTCAGCGAGTGGCCCTTGCGCAGCAGGTAATCGGAAATCACCCCGCCAAGCACACCACCGATGAAGCCGCAGATCGCCGGCAACGACGCGATGAAACCGGCCTTGAGAATGGTCATGCCACGCTCTTGCACCAGATACACCGGGAACCAGGTCAGGAAGAAGTAAGTGATGCCGTTGATGCAGTACTGGCCCAGATACACGCCAAGCATCATGCGATTGGTCAGCAACTGACGGATGTAATCCCACTTCGGACCGTCGGACTTTTTACCCTTCTGATCCATGTCGACCATGCCGCCGTTGTCGGCGATGTGCTTGAACTCGGCGTCGTTGATGCGTGGATGTTCACGCGGGCTGTAGATCACTTTCAGCCAGACCAGCGAGAACACGATGCCGAGGATACCCATGACGATGAACACGTGCTCCCAACCGAAGGAATACACGATCCAGCCCATCAGCGGTGCAAACAACACAGTGGCAAAGTATTGCGCCGAGTTGAAGATCGCCGACGCAGTGCCGCGTTCGGCGGTCGGGAACCAGGCGGCAACAATGCGCGCGTTGCCAGGGAAGGACGGCGCTTCAGCCAGGCCGACCAGAAAGCGCAGCATGAACAGCGCAACAATCGCCGTGGACATGCCGAATTCACCGACAAAGCCTTGCAGCACGGTGAACAGCGACCAGGTGAAAATGCTCAGGGCGTAGACTTTTTTCGAGCCGAAGCGATCGAGCAGCCAGCCACCGGGGATTTGCCCGGCCACGTAGGCCCAACCGAATGCGGAGAAGATGTAGCCGAGGGTGACTGCGTCGATGCCCAGGTCTTTTTGCAGGCTGGAACCGGCGATCGCGATGGTGGCGCGGTCGGCGTAGTTGATCGTGGTCACCAGAAACAGCATGAGCAGGATCAAATAGCGGACGTGAGTCGGCTTTTGAGTCGATTGCATGTAGATGTACTCCCACTGATTATTTTTATGCGCGGGTGAATCTGTTGTGTTTCCCGGTGTTCCGGGTTCCCTGTAGGAGCTGCCGCAGGCTGCGATCTTTTGATCTTCGGCGTCATCCGAGACGCCAGAGAATCAAGATCAAAAGATCGCAGCCTGCGGCAGCTCCTACAGGGGTATTGCGTGGATCAGGAACCGACGTAGGCGGTTTTCACCACCGTGTAGAACTCTTGCGCATAACGTCCTTGCTCACGTGATCCATAGGACGAACCCTTACGGCCACCGAACGGAACGTGGTAATCCACGCCCGCTGTCGGCAGGTTGACCATCACCATCCCGGCCTGGGAATGGCGCTTGAAGTGGTTGGCGTACTTCAGCGACGTGGTGGCGATACCGGCCGACAGACCAAACTCGGTGTCGTTGGCCATCGCCAGCGCGGCGTCGTAATCGGCGACGCGGACGATGTTCGCCACCGGGCCGAAAATCTCTTCGCGGCTGATGCGCATCGACGCTTCACTGTCGGCAAACAGGGTTGGCGCAAGGAAGTAACCTTCGGTGTCGCAGGTCACCAGACCGCCGCCGCTGACCAGACGCGCACCTTCGGACTGACCGATGTCGATGTACTTCATGTCCTGCTCAAGCTGCGCTTGCGAAACCACCGGGCCGATGTCGGTGCCGGATTTCAGCGCGTGGCCGACCTTGATCGACTTCATGCGTTCGGCCATGGCCTCAACGAACTTGTCATGAATTCCGGCAGTGACAATCAACCGGCTCGACGCCGTGCAACGCTGACCGGTGGAGTAGAACGCGCTCTGCACCGACAGCTCGACCGCTTGCTTGAGGTCGGCGTCGTCGAGAATGATCTGCGGGTTCTTGCCGCCCATTTCCAGCTGAACCTTGGCCTGACGCGAGACGCAATTGACCGCGATCTGCCGACCGACACCGACGGAGCCGGTGAAGCTGATGCCATCGACTTTCGGGCTGTTGACCAGAGCTTCGCCTACCACACGACCGCTGCCCATCACCAGGTTGAACACACCGGCCGGGAAGCCTGCACGGGAGATGATTTCGGCCAGCGCCCAGGCGCAGCCCGGTACCAGATCGGCAGGTTTCAATACCACGCAGTTGCCGTAGGCCAGGGCCGGGGCGATTTTCCACGACGGAATGGCAATCGGGAAATTCCACGGGGTGATCAGACCGACCACACCCAGTGCTTCGCGGGTCACTTCAACGTTGACGCCCGGGCGCACCGACGGCACGTAGTCGCCGGACAGACGCAGGCATTCACCGGCGAAAAACTTGAAGATGTTGCCGGCGCGGGTCACTTCGCCGATGGCTTCGGGCAGGGTCTTGCCCTCTTCCCGGGCCAGCAGGGTGCCGAGCTCCTCGCGACGGGCGAGGATTTCCGTGCCGACTTTATCCAGCGAATCGTGACGGGCCTGAATGCCCGAAGTCGACCACGCCGGGAACGCTGCGCGGGCAGCGTCGATGGCGGCGTTGACTTGCGTCAGATCAGCCTTGGCGTAATCGCCAATGGTGTCGCTCAATTCGGACGGGTTGATGTTGGCCGAGTAATCGGCGCCGGCGACCCATTCACCGTTGATGTAGTTGTCGTAGCGTTTTGCAGTTGTCACAGGGGCAGCCCTCAAATCTCAAAGCCTTCACGCAAAAAGCCGCTGATTGCTCAGCGGCCTCGCTTTTTATCGGGTGTTACTGCGCACCTTGCTTGTCGATCAGCGCGGCGAGCATTTCGTACTCTTCGCCGGTCAGATCGGTCAGCGGCGCACGCACCGGGCCTGCGTCATAGCCGGCGATTTTCGCGCCTGCCTTGACGATGCTCACGGCGTAACCGGCCTTGCGGTTGCGGATGTCCAGGTACGGCAGGAAGAAATCGTCGATGATCTTGCCGACGGTGGCGTGATCTTCGCGGGCGATGGCGTGATAGAAGTCCATCGCGGTTTTCGGAATGAAGTTGAACACCGCCGAGGAGTAGACCGGCACGCCCAGCGCCTTGTAGGCAGCGGCGTAGACTTCGGCGGTCGGCAGACCACCCAGGTAGCTGAAGCGATCACCGAGGCGGCGACGGATCGACACCATCAACTCGATATCACCCAGACCGTCCTTATAACCGATCAGGTTCGGGCAACGCTCGGCCAGACGTTCCAGCAGCGGCGCGGTCAGGCGGCAGACATTACGGTTGTAGACAACCACGCCGATTTTGACCGATTTGCATACCGCTTCAACGTGAGCGGCAACGCCGTCCTGGCTGGCTTCAGTCAGGTAGTGCGGCAGCAGCAACAGGCCTTTGGCGCCCAGACGCTCGGCTTCCTGTGCGTATTCGATGGCCTGGCGGGTCGAACCACCGACACCGGCGAGGATCGGCACGCTGGTTTCGCAGGTGTCGACGGCAGTCTTGATGATTTCCGAGTATTCGCTGGCGGCCAGGGAGAAGAACTCACCGGTGCCACCTGCTGCGAACAATGCCGAAGCGCCATACGGGGCCAGCCATTCCAGCCGTTTGATGTAGCCCGCGCGGTTGAAATCGCCCTGCGCGTTGAAATCGGTCACCGGGAAGGACAGCAGGCCGGCAGAGAGGATGGACTTCAGTTCTTGTGGATTCATTATTCGAACACCCTGGGTAGCAATATTTTTGTGAGTGGATCGTTCAGCGCTCGCTGAAGTTGTAGGTCATCGTACAACTTAAAAGATAACCGTCAACTGCATTTCATCGCTGACGAGCATTTTTTGTCGGACAAGATTCTTTCTTGACGTAGGAAATTTCTCGACTAGTATCCATTTAGCTGTATATGCATACAGTTAAATCAGAATCTACCGACGACATATCAAGGAGAAAGAAATGTCCGGTCTACACCCGAAACCTCAGGAAAAACCCCAACCGGTCATCGCCAGTTTCGATGATCTGTTCACTGCAACCGGCATCCCCATCAACCCCGATAATCGGCTGGTGCTGCACATCGCCGACGCTCACAGCGATGTCGAACCGGTCACCGACCTCCCCGGTAACGCCTTGAAAGGCAGACCGCAGGCCCGCTTCGAGGGCGGTGAACACACAGCCATTGGTGATAACACCCTGCTGCGTTTTGTCGAAAATGCCCAGCCGATCCTCGCGAAAAACGTGGCACTGCATCTGCTGAACGGCCTGGCGCTCACCTACGGCCAGATCCTCGCACTGGGCGGTGATTTCTACGGAATACCGGAGCGCCCGGTCAGTGAAGGCGCAACACCGGTGGATCGCCTGCAACGCTTCAACGCGGCCTTCGACTCTCTCGCCGTCCTGCCTGCCGCACGAGCCGAGGCCACGCAGATTCTCGCGGTCATGCAAAAGGAGATCGACGCGGTTAAACAGGCCATCAAAGACGGTAAACAACCGCACGAGGCGTACGACGCACTAGGAGATACGTTGTCGGAAGAGTGGAACAAAATTACCGGCGGCGGCAGTTTCGTCTCGGCCCTGTTCCCGCTCGGGCGTTACCTGAAACTGGCGGCGAACAACGCCGACCATTTCGGCGAATGGGCGAAGCTGGCCTACATCGCCGGACACACCGCGGCCCTGCAAACGGCCATCGCCGCTCGCGCCAACCACGATGAACTGCAACTGGAACGCGCCTACGCTATGAATGCATTCGCCGACCACTTCCTCACCGACCTGTTTTCCTCCGGCCACTTGCGAGTACCGCGCAAGGAACTGGCAGCCGTAGTGACGCCGAGTGATCTAGGCTCGCTGATCACCCGTTTCATGCACGACGAGGACAGCAAATTCGGTCTCAAGGTGCGCAACGGCCATGGCGATCAGTGGCGGGCTTACGGAGACAAGCGCTACTTCGAGGCGAGCGATGCCGACAACCGCTCTCAGGTCAATCAAGCGGTGCAGGCTTCGGCAGATGAGGTATTCGCCACCTACCTCAGCGGCACCCTGCCTGCTCCGTCCACATTCGCCGCATTGCAGCGTTTGCCGGACCTGCCGGCGGTGTTGAATCTGGCGAATAACTTCTCGCCACTGTTCCGCACCGCGGGCAGCAAAGTGTTACGGCGCAAGGACGTCAACAACCTCAACGACACCGCGACCGTCGACGACTGGTGGGGCTGGAGTACCTATCTGCTGCTCAAGGACTACCAACCGACCGGCAACGTCAATTAAGGAGAATCACCATGACGATCAAACTGAAACTGGAACTGGCCTCGGGCCAATCGCTGAAAGGCGCGCCGCTGGAGTTGTTGGCCAAAGGCCTGCCGATCGCCAGGGCGACAGTGGATGCGCAAGGTTACGCGACCTTTGATACCAAAGCCGCCGCCGGCCCCCTCACCGTAAGGGTCGACCACTCAATCCTTTCCCGTCACTGACACCACCCTCCCCGTGTAGAGCTGCCACAGGCAGCGCCTACACGGGGTCTTTGAAACAGCTGGAAATGAACAGTTTAAAACCTCTCCTGCGAAAGTCTCTTACCGTGCAAAACCGCCGTGAATGAATCACGGCTCACCTCGCACGGAGCGCGAACCCTCATGAATTTTGCCGCACCCACACTCCCGCCATTTCTGCCTCATTCGCCTGAAAAAGCCATCGTAAACCTCTCGGCACTGAGCGATGACCTGATCGTTCAGGTCCCGGACTCCAGTGATTTTGCGGCGAACTGGAGCGTCTACGCGATTCTTGGCGACGACCCCGAAGAGCCCGAATGGGCAGGCGAAGAAGTGCAGACCGGCACCTGGGATGACGCCGAGGATGAAATGGAAAAACTCACGGGCATTGAACTGCAGATTCCGAAAGAAGTACTGAAGGCGTACCTGAACACGGAAATCGAACTGCGCTACAAATTTCAGGATGAATCCAGCATGGAGCCGTGTTCAGCGCCGCTGATGCTGCGTATCGAGGCCTGATTCCTGACGCGCCTGTTGGTCGGGCGCGCCTTTCACAAGACTCGACCGTTCGTCGGGACTGGTATTTCTTACAGGTGCTTTGCTTTCGCGATCCGGATGTTAATCAGGTCGAGCCGATATCAGCTCGTTTTGACAACCAAAAGGATCTTGAACATGACAAATAAAAGCTTCGCGATAACAATGCTGCCCGCCCCTTTGCTCATAGAAGCGAACGATGGTGTTCTCTACGTTCATAACCTGGTTGATCCTGCCCATGGGGAAGTACCAGTGTACCCAGGCGCAGCCAAAGGCGACGCGATTACACTGACAGTGAGTAACTCAGACGGCATCAATGAATGGGAAGGAAAGGAAGTCCTGTCCTCTGCAACTATCGAAAAGCCTATTCTCTTTAAAATCCCGAAAGCGCCGTTTGAAAAAATGCTCGATGCTAAAAAGAGCGCTGTACTGCAGTACTCCGTCAAGCATGCAAATGGCAATCAAGCAGCTTCATTTCAAACGCCAATCGAGCTTAAAAACTAACTGAACGTTCAACCCTGCGCCTGCGCCTCTTCATGGGCCTGGCGCAGTCTTTCACGGCTGTTGGTCAGGTGCAGACGCATGGCCGCACGCGCCGCATCGGAATCCTGACGGGCGATGGCCTCGTAGATTTCTTCGTGCTCGCGGCTCAGACGATTCATGTAGTGCTGCTGATCGTCATGGGCCAGGCGTGCGGAATTCAGCCGCGTGCGCGGAATGATGCTGGTGCCCAGGTGCGTCATGATGTCGGTGAAGTAGCGGTTGCCGGTGGACAAGGCGATTTCCAGGTGGAACGCGAAGTCCGAGGCGACAGCGTCGCTGGCGTGGGCAACGCTGTCGTTCAGCGCATCGAGGGCGGCGCGCATGGTCGCCAGTTGCTCGGGGCTGCGGCGTTGCGCGGCGAGGCCGGCAGACTCCACTTCAAGGCTGATGCGTAACTCGAGAATGGCCAACACGTCACGCAGGGTGACGACGGTGGCCGGGTCGATGCGAAAGCCGCTGGGGCTCGGCGTATCGAGTACGAAAGTGCCGATGCCGTGGCGGGTTTCCACTTGGCCGGCGGCCTGCAAACGGGAAATCGCCTCACGCACCACGGTGCGGCTGACGCCATGGGCTTGCATGATCGCCGACTCAGTGGGCAGTTTGTCGCCGCGCTTGAGCAGGCCATCGCGGATCTGCTCGCTGAGCACCGTGACCAGTTCCTGAGCCAGGCTGCGGCGCTTGCGCGGAAGGCGCGGGGTGTCGATCAGATTTTCCATGGTGTGCATCTTGTCTCGAAAATTCGGCTTGCGGGCATCATAGCTCAAGCGGGTTGTACGATCACCGGTCGACTCACATCGGCCCTGTAGGAGCTGCCGCAGGCTGCGATCTTTTGATCTTGTTTCAGAAAATCAAAGTCAAAAGATCGCAGCCTGCGGCAGCTCCTACAGGGGATGCGTGTGGGATCACGCGGTCACGGCTTGCTCAACCAAATGGCCGCTGTCGATTCGTACATGCCGTGGATGGAAGCGCTTCAGACTGCTGCGATGGCCGACGCTGACGATGCTCAACCCCGGTATCTGATCAATCAGCGCCTGATACAGCGTCGCTTCGTCTTCCTCATCCATCGCCGACGTGGCTTCGTCCATGTACAGCCATTGCGGTGCGTAGAGCAGCGCGCGGGCAAAGGCCAACCGTTGCTGTTCACCCGGCGACAGCATGCGCTGCCAGTGATTGGCTTCATCCAGCCGTGCCACCAAGTGCGGCAAACGGCAGGTTTGCAGCACTTGCTCGTAGCGTTCAGGGGAATAGGTGTCCGCCGATTGTGGATAACTCAGCGCCTCGCGCAGTGTGCCGATTGGCAGATACGGTTTCTGCGGCAGAAACAGATAACGCGCCGCCGGCAGGCGAATGTTGCCGTGCCCCGCCGGCCACAAATGCCCCATTGCCCGCAACAGCGTCGACTTGCCACTGCCGGATCGGCCGCTGAGCATGACGCGCTCGCCCGGTTCGACGGTCATGTCGGCGTTGGTCAGCAGATGACGACCGTCGGCCAGATCCAGTCCGAGGTTATCCACTTTCAACTCGCTGCCCTGATTCTGCACACCGATGGCCGGGGCACGCTCTTCGTTATCGGTCATGGCCTGACGGAAGCTCAGCAGACGATCACAGGTAGCGCGCCAGGAAGCGAGGCTCTGGTAAGCATTGATGAACCAGCTGAAGCTTTCCTGAACGTTGCCGAATGCCGAGCTGATCTGCATCAGCTCACCGAGCTCGATCTTGCCGGACAGGTAACGCGGCGAAGCCACGATAAACGGAAAGATGATGGCCGCCTGACTGTAACCGGCGGTAAAGAACGTCAGGCGCTTGGACACTTTCATGATGTCCCAGAAGTTGTGCCAGACATTACCGAAGCGGGCGCTCAAGCGGCGATTCTCGTTTGGTTCGCCGTTGTACAACGCGATGCTTTCGGCATTCTCGCGAATTCGCACCATGGAAAAACGCAGGTCGGCTTCGAAACGTTGTTGCTGGTTATTCAGACCGATCAAGCGACGACCGATCAAATGCGTCAGCCAACTGCCCACCACCGCATAAACCAGCACACACCAGAACATGTAGCCGGGAATGGTGACGCCGTACACTTCAATACTGCCCGAAACGCCCCACAGAATAATCGAGAACGACACCAGACTGACGATATTGCGCAGCAGCCCGATGCCCAGCTCGAGGGTGTTGGAGGTGAAGTTATTGAGATCTTCGGAAATCCGCTGATCCGGGTTATCGGTGTAACCGCCCTGTTCCAGGTGGTAGTAATTCTTGTCGGCAAGCCAACGCGAGAAATGCTTTTCAGTGAGCCAGGCACGCCAGCGAATGGTCAGCATCTGCGTCAAGTAGAGCCGATACACCGCACCGACAATGGCCACCGCCGCAATGCCGCAGAAATACAGAATCAAGCGCCAGAACGCCGCTTCATCCTTCTTTTGCAGGGCGTTGTAAAAATC
This sequence comes from Pseudomonas baetica, assembly GCF_002813455.1. Lineage (NCBI taxonomy): Bacteria > Pseudomonadati > Pseudomonadota > Gammaproteobacteria > Pseudomonadales > Pseudomonadaceae > Pseudomonas > Pseudomonas baetica. The sequence goes on from NZ_PHHE01000001.1 coordinate 2,336,683, forward strand.
CTTGTACCAGGTGTTGAACCACACCGAGATGCCCACACTGAGCAACGACAGGGCGATCACCGCAATCAATAGCGTCCAGGCCTTGCCCTTCTCTTCGCTGCGCCAATAAGGCGTGATCATCGCCCACACTTTGCGAAAAAACTGCCCGCGCACAGCATCGTTGACCGCGGAATATTCAGCGTTCTGATTCATGGAAAAGGCTCGATATAGAAAAGAACAGACACGCACCGATCATAGATGATCGGTGCGTTTTATCGCGAGGGCTGGCGATAGTCGTTCAGCGCAGGTTCAGCGACGAACCGGGCGCTTCTGCAGTTTGCGCTGCAGCGTGCGGCGGTGCATGCCCAGAGCGCGGGCAGTGGCGGAGATATTGCCTTCGTGCTCGGTGAGCACACGCTGAATGTGTTCCCACTGCAAGCGGTCAACCGACATCGGGTTTTCCGGCACCAGACTGTCGAGGTCGGCGTGCTCGGAGAGCAGCGCGGCCAGCACGTCGTCGGCATCGGCCGGTTTGCACAGGTAGTTGCAGGCACCGCGCTTGATCGCTTCGACCGCAGTGGCAATGCTCGAATAACCGGTGAGGATCACCACGCGCATTTCCGGGTCCAGCTCCAGCAACTTCGGCAGCAGCACCAGGCCGGAGTCGCCGTCCATTTTCAGGTCCAGCGCGGCGTAGTCCGGCAGATCAGCCTGGGCGATGGTCAGGCCCTCTTCGGCGGAACCTGCGGTACTCACGCGAAAGCCGCGGCGGGCCATGGCGCGCGCCATGACTCGGGTAAACGTTGCGTCGTCGTCGACCAGCAGCAAATGCGGCAGTTCTTCGCCTTCGACTTGGATTTCGTCACTCATGTTGGTCTCCTCGGGCGCCATGGGGCAGACGCAGCTCGGTGAGCGTGCCGCCTTCCTCATGACTATAGAGTTTCACTGAGCCGCCGGCGCGTGTCACGCTGGCCTTGCTCAAAAACAGGCCCAGGCCGAAACCTTTGCCCTTGGTGGTAAAAAACGGTTTGCCGATCTGTTCGGCGATGGCCAGCGGCACACCGGCGCCGTGATCGCGAATGCTGATGGTCACGGTTTCCGCGTCCCAATCCAGCGTCACTTTCAGGTTTTCCGGGCAGGCATCGGCGGCATTGTTCAACAGGTTCAACAGCGCCTGAGTCAGATCCGGCGGCGGTGCCATACGCGGTACCGTGCCTTGGCCGAGACGGTGGAAGCGATAACTGGCTTCCGGGCGCATCAAGTGCCAGCGGTTCAGCGCTTCGTCGAGCCAGACCGTGACGTCCTGCATCTCCACCGCCAGACGCCGGTTGGCTTCGGCGGCGCGCACCAGTTGTTGCAAGGTCTCTTTGCACAACTTGACCTGATCCTGCAGCACCTTCAGATCGTCCTGCAGCATCGGATCCGGATGATCCTGCTGCATCTCTTTGAGCAGCACACTCATGGTCGCCAGCGGCGTACCCAGTTCATGGGCGGCACCGGCGGCTTGCGTGGCGACGGCCAGCAATTGCTGGTCACGCAGGCCTTCTTCACGGCGAATCGCGCGCAATTCTTCCTGACGGCGCAACTCTTCAGCCATACGCGCAGCGAAGAACGTGATCACCGCTGCCGCCAGGGCGAAGCTCAGCCACATGCCATAGACCTGCAGATTCTCGCGGGCCACCGGCAGGGTTTCCAGCGGGTAGAACCGTGTCAGCATCACGGTGTACAAGGCCAGCGCGATGCCGGACAGGATCACCGAATAGCGCCATGGCAGCGTCACCGCAGCAATGGTCAGCGGCACCAGATAGTAGGAAACGAAGGGATTGGTCGAACCGCCGGAGAAATACAACAGGGCGCTGTGGATCACCAGATCACAGGCCAGTTGCAGGGCGTATTCGAGCTCGGTCACCGGCCACGAGGTACGCAGGCGCACCGCGGTGAACACGCAAAGCAGTATCGAGCAGCCGAGGGTCATCGCCAGTTGCACCCACGGCAACGGCAACAGCTCCAGCCAATAGGCAAGGCCTACGGAACCGGCCTGCGCGGCGAGCACCAGTGTGCGGATGAAAGTCAGCCGCCAGAGGTTCTGGCGAGTGGCGGAAGTCAGTTGTACGGGGGCGAGCATGAGCTCTCCTGATGAGCGCTCCAGGCGGATCGCACGGAGTATAACCAAGCCGCGGCCTCCAGAGGCGAAAGTGCGGCAAACGACCACATGGCGAAAATATTTGCGGCGGCTATAAGAGCGCCTTCGCGAGCAGGCTCGCTCCCACAGGGGAACGCATTTCAAAGGTGGGAGCGAGCCTGCTCGCGAAGGGCTGCGCAGCAGCCCCGGCCATCTGTATAGAAGTTGTAACTGGGCGAACCGGATCATAAAAGCTAGAGTCAGATGGTTTCACGCAGGCCCGAACCAACACCTGCGCCCTCATCAAGGAGCCTTCATGCACACATTTCGCCGCAGCGCCGCCCTTCTCGCCCTGACCGTCGGCAGCGTCGCCAGCCTTCCGGCCCTGGCTGCCGATGAGCTGCACTACAACCAGATTGCCCTGCGCGCCGAAGTCAGCCAGGAAGTGGCCCGCGACCTGATGATCGTGACCCTCTACACCGAAGAGCAAAACACCGACCCGGCCAAACTCGCCGCCGACGTCAGCACCACCATGAACAAGGCACTGGCCCAGGCCAAGCAAGTCAAAGACATCATCCTGCGCCAGGGCAGCCGCAACAGCTACCCGATCTACGACACCAAGGGCCAGAAAATCACCGGCTGGCGTGAACGCGCCGAACTGCGCCTGGAAAGCGCCGACTTCGCCGCCCTGTCCAAACTCACCGGCGAATTGCTGGGCGAGCTGAAAATGGGCGGCATGGACTTCGCCATCGCCGACCCGACCCGCAAAGCCAGCGAAGACCAATTGCTCAAAGAAGCCGTCACCGCCTTCAAGGCCCGCGCCCAACTGGCCACCGACGCACTCGGCGGCAAGGGCTACAAAATCGTCAACCTGAACCTCAACAGCAACGGCTACCCACAACAGTACCTGCGCGCCCCGATGATGATGAAAGCTGCCGGCATGGATTCCGCGCCGGTGACACCTGAAGTCGAAGCGGGTACCAGTCAGGTAAGCATGACTGCTGATGGCTCGATTGAAGTGCTGATGCAGTGATGTAATGTGGGTTGAATGACAAACCGGCGATCAGACAATGATCGCCGGTTTTTTTTGTGCTTGGGATTTGTGGTGCTTGGGCTGTCGCCATCGCGAGCAGGCTCGCTCCCACAGTTGGAATGCGTACTCCTGCTCGCGAAGAACGATGACGCAGTAGCCCTGGGGATCAGGTTTGCGGATCAACCCGATCCAGCGCCCGGCTCACCGCCAGTTCGGCCAGCATGACGATCTGCTGAATCCCCAGCACCGTATTGCGCTGCGCGCCGCCCAACTCGTTGGCGAAGTTGCTGGCTGCGGCACTGGCCGAGGCCAGTGATTCACAAGCGTGAGCGAGCAGGCTTTCAGTGTCGACGTTGGGGCAAACCATGAACATCGTGCTGGGTTGGCGCGGTTTCTTGGGTTGGGGACAGAGATAGAAATCGAGGGCGCGTTTGATGGCTTCGCGGTTTCGGGCGAGGTCTTCGGCGCGGTGGGCTTCTTCGAGTGGGGTTTCGAGGGGTGGGTCGGGGATCAATTTATCCATAGAGCATTTCCTTACGAATGACGCCATTCATTTCCGATCTCACTCGAGAAACGAGGTGGCAACTATGTACGGAGTGAGATTACCGGTAAGGAAACCAACCCGGCCGAACCGAAGTCCGCCCGTACATAGCCGCCATAAAGAACTGCCGACAGCATGAACTGGCGGCGATTATGGAGCGGCTTTCGCAGGTTTCCAAATTCAATAACCGGGAATCTCACCTCCCGATCGCAGAGTCTTCTGCGACAACCCAAGCCTAGAGAGCGCACGTCCGACGGACAACCTGAAAACCTTGTGGGAAGGTTCTGGTGATTTCACACACCTCTAAACACAGCAAAGTAATCGGGTGACTGTATGGGCCTCTTCGCGAGCAAGCCCGCTCCCACAGTTTCAACCGAGTACACCTGCCAGACATTGGCCGGCTGTCAGGCCGCCATCGCTGGCAAGCCAGCTCCCACAAGACAGCGAAAGCCAGATCAAAAGATCGTCCGATCGCGGCCCGAGCCTTCGGCAGCTCCTACAGAGGAGACAAGTACAACCCGCACGCGGCGCATGCCGGCCCACTCAACACAATGAGCGTTAGCTCGGCTGCAGCTTTTGATCTTGATCCACGGGCGACGTCGGAAGGCTGAGTGAAGGGCTTGATCCGGGCGTGGGAGCGCAGCGACCGTTTGGCGAAGCCAAACACAGCGGGAGGAGGTGCAGCGAAGCAAACCGGAAGCGATGCGCCCGGATCAATCCCGTAACGAAGGAACCCCGAGCCCCAGCGAGCGGGCCGAACGCCGGGGCAAGCGTTTTTTGCTTACTTTTTTTGGCGCTTGTAAAAAAGTGAGTCGCCGTAAGGGCCATCCCTTTCAAGGTCTTTTAGTTTTGGTGCAGCCCAGCTCCTTGATGGTCGGAGTCAGACGTTGCGCACAACCTGTGACCAGAGCGCGTAACAGCGCAGGTTCGGTACGACTGATCTTGTCGTAGAGGGCAGCCAAACTGACAGGAAGATCTTCCAGTTGCCGCGCGGCGGCGTGCAGGGATGGCTTCAAGCCCAATGAAACAAGGGACATCAGCTTGATGATGGTCGAGAAGGGGGTGTCAGAAATTTTGTGTTCGGGCATAACATGAGTAAGAGGTGCATGTATGCCAACCAAAAAGAAACCCCTGCGTGACCTACCAAAAATCCCCAAGGAGCTGCTCGAAGAGTTCGGTGAGGGGCTGATTACCGCAGAGGCTATTGAAGACGCTTCTGCGGCCTTCAAGAAGGCCTTGATTGAGCGAGCATTGAGTGCCGAGCTCGGTCACCACCTGGGGTATCCGCCGGGCGCGCAGCGCCCAGAGGATGAAACCAACCAGCGCAATGGCAAAACGGGCAAGACGATTTTGACGGGGGATGGCCCGCTGCGGCTGGAGATTCCCCGTGATCGGGATGGCAGTTTTGCCCCCATTCTGATCCCCAAGCATGAGCGGCGTTACACCGGTTTTGATGACAAGATCATCGCCATGTATGCCCGAGGCATGACCGTTCGAGAAATCCGCGCTTTCCTCTCTGAGCAATACGGGACGGACGTTTCCCATGACTTCATCAGCTCAGTCACGCACGAGGTGATGGAGGAAATTGGTGCGTGGCAACAGCGACCGCTTGAGCCGATGTACCCAGTCATTTTCTTCGATGCGCTGCGGGTCAAGATCCGAGAAGAAGGCCTTGTCCGCAACAAGGCGATTTACTTGGCGCTGGGTGTTTTACCCGATGGAACGCGCGATATTCTTGGTATCTGGATCGAAAACACCGAGGGTGCGAAGTTCTGGATGAAGGTCTTCAACGACCTCAAGACCCGCGGCGTAGAGGACGTGCTGATCGCCGTGACTGACGGTCTCAAAGGCATGCCAGAGGCGCTAAGCGCAGTATTTCCGGCAACAACGCTGCAAACATGCATCGTCCACTTGATCCGCAACAGCCTCGATTACGCGGCGTGGGACAAGCGCCGTGAGCTGGCCAAGGCGCTAAAACCGATCTATCAAGCCATCAACGCAGAAGCGGCTGAGGAAGCACTGGATGCCTTTGAAAATGGCCCTTGGGGTAAGCAATACCCAACGGTGGTGGCGGCCTGGAGACGAGCCTGGGATCGAGTGATTCCATTCTTTGTCTTCCCGCCTGCCATTCGAAAAGTGATCTATACGACCAACGCTATCGAAAGCATCAACGCTCAGCTACGCAAGATCATCAAGACCCGGGGCCACTTCCCGACGGATGACGCAGCGACCAAGCTGATCTGGCTTGGGCTGCGTAACATCACGGCAAACTGGGGCTCGGCGGCTCATGACTGGAAGAGTGCGATGAACCAATTTGCGATTCTGTACGGAGATCGATTTATCAGGCCGACCTGGTAAAACCCGGCCTGCCTGACGGCAGGCCATTACCGGCCCGCACACAAAAAATCTGACACTCTCGTCGAGAACAGTAGCTCACGAGAATACTGCCGTTGCCGATGCTCTTCGAAGACCTGATCAATCCACTCAGGCGCAACGGCCTGCTCCAGCGCCAATTTGGCCATGACACTGGCAGGTGCTTTTTTCTCGAAACGCGCTAGAACATCGGCCCACATCGTTCGGGTCCTCCTGGCTGAAGTATCAGGGGATTTTACCTAAGACCTTGAAAGGGATGGCCGTAAGGGCGAAACCCTAAGTAGCCGTTACCGCAGCAACGGATATGTACCCAACAAAAGCCGCCACATATACCGAGATAGAAACTTCCCCAAGAAAAACGATATTTCCGAAACCCCACAATTCCCCGCTAATCTCAACCCAAAACCACCTCCATACCCCCGGGGACTCCATGCCAAGATCCACCCTCAAACCGCTCTTGATCTCCCTGGCCCTGGCCACAACCACCCCGATAGCAAACGCAGCCACAACCCTGGTCTACTGCTCCGAAGCCAGCCCCGCAGGCTTCGACCCCAGCCAATACACCAGCGGTACCGACTTCGACGCCTCCGCCGAAACCGTCTTCAACCGCCTCACCCAATTCCAGCGCGGCGGCACCGACATCGAACCCGGCCTGGCAACCAAATGGGACGTCTCCAACGACGGACGCCAATACACCTTCCACCTGCGCCAAGGCGTGAAATTCCACACCACGCAATACTTCACCCCAACCCGCGACTTCAACGCCGACGACGTGCTCTTCACCTTCCAGCGCCTGCTCGACCCGGAGAACGCCTTCCGTAAGGCCTACCCCGCCGAGTCCCCGTACTTCACCGACATGGGCCTGAACACCACGATCAAATCGGTCGAAAAACTCGACGAGCAAACCGTGCGCTTCAACCTCAACAACGTCGACGCCGCCTTCGTGCAAAACCTCGCCATGAGCTTCGCCTCCGTGCAGTCGGCCGAATACGCCGCGCAACTGTTGAAGGAAGGCAAAGCCGCCGACCTCAACCAGAAACCGATCGGCACCGGCCCGTTCGTGTTCAAGCGCTATCAAAAGGATTCACAAATCCGCTACGCCGCCAACAAGGCCTACTGGAAACCCGAAGATGTAAAAATCGACAACCTGATCTTCTCGATCACCCCGGACGCCGCCGTACGCCTGCAAAAACTCAAGACCGGCGAATGCCAGGTCAGCGGTTACCCGCGCCCGGCCGACATCGAAGTCATGGAAAAAGACCCGAACCTGCGCGTGCTCAAGCAGGCCGGTTTCAACCTCGGTTTCCTCGCGTACAACACCACCCATCCGCCGTTGGATCAACTCAAGGTGCGCCAGGCCCTGGACATGGCCATCGACAAACCGGCGATCATCAAAGCCGTTTATCAAAGCGCCGGCCAGTTGGCCCAGAACGCCTTGCCACCCGCGCAATGGTCTTTCGACCCGAACATCAAAGACGCGCCGCACGACCCGGCGAAAGCCAAGGCGCTACTGAAAGAAGCAGGAGTTGCACCCGGTACAACCATCAATCTCTGGGCAATGACCGTGCAGCGCGCCTCGAACCCGAATGCGCGGATGTCGGCGCAGATGATCCAGCAGGATTGGGAGAAGATCGGCATCAAGGCCAACATCGTCAGCTATGAGTGGGGCGAGTACATCAAGCGCGCCAAGAACGGCGAACACGACGCGATGATCTACGGCTGGACCGGCGACAACGGCGACCCGGACAACTGGCTTGGCGTGCTGTACAGCTGCGCAGCAGTCAAGGGCAGCAACTACGCCAAATGGTGCGATCCGGCCTACGACAGACTGGTGCAACAGGCCAAGGTGTCAACCGACAAGACGCAGCGGGTAAAACTGTATCAACAGGCGCAACTGATCCTTAAACAGCAGGTGCCGATCACGCCGATTGCCAACTCCACGGTGTTCCAGCCACTGCGTAAAGAGGTCACGGACTTCCGTATCAGCCCCTTCGGTTTAACCCCGTTCTATGGCGTGGGTATAAATAAGTAACACCAAGCCCCAAGGCGGCGCGCACAACGTGACCGACGCACCGTTTTGGGGCTTCATTTGCACCGTAAAAACCACCCGCAAACGGTCAAATGCGTCAGAAGTTATACAGATGCGACATTAAGGTACGTTCGTGCCACCGTTTGAGGCCGCCGACCGCTGTGGATCTTGCATTGGGTATGGCGCCTGCATAAGTATCCGCAGGCACGACTCACGAGGTCGTACCTCAAATCAAAAAATGACAACAAATCATGAGGCCAACATGCTTAAACACGCGGTCATTCCGTTTTTAGTCGGCGCAGGCTTGTTAGCCTCCGCACCTTTCGCATCCGCTGCGACTAACCTGGTGTTTTGCTCCGAAGGGAGCCCGGCCGGTTTTGATCCGGGCCAGTACACCACCGGAACCGACTTCGACGCCTCAGCCGAAACCATGTTCAACCGTCTGACCCAGTTTGAGCGCGGCGGCACCGCCGTGATTCCTGGTCTGGCGACCAAGTGGGACATTTCCGAAGATGGCCTGACGTACACCTTCCACCTGCGCGAAGGCGTCAAGTTCCACACCACCCCGTATTTCAAGCCGACTCGTGAGTTCAACGCCGACGACGTGCTGTTCACCTTTAATCGCATGATTAACAAGGATGACCCGTTCCGTAAGGCGTACCCGACCGAATTCCCGTACTTCACCGACATGGGGATGGATACCAACATCACCAAGATCGATAAAGTCGACGACCACACCGTCAAGTTCACTCTCAAAGAAGTGGATGCCGCGTTCATCCAGAACATGGCCATGAGCTTCGCGTCGGTGCAGTCCGCCGAATACGCAGCGCAACTGTTGAAAGAAGGCAAGCCTGCCGACATCAACCAGAAACCGGTCGGCACTGGTCCGTTCGTGTTCAAGAGCTACCAGAAAGACTCCAACATCCGCTTCACCGGGAACAAAGAGTACTGGAAGCCTGATGACGTGAAGATCGACAACCTGATCTTCGCCATCACCACCGACCCGTCGGTACGTATTCAGAAGCTGAAAAAGAACGAGTGCCAGGTCACCCTGTTCCCACGTCCGGCCGACCTGAAAGCGCTCAAAGAAGACAAATCGCTGAAGATGCCTGACCAGGCTGGTTTCAACCTGGGCTACATCGCTTACAACGTGATGGACAAGGTCAAAGGCAGCGACGAGAAAAACCCTCTGGCTGACCTGCGCGTTCGTCAGGCGCTGGACATGGCCGTCAACAAGCCGCAGATCATCGATTCGGTTTACCAGGGCGCGGGCCAACTGGCCGTCAACGCCATGCCGCCGACCCAGTGGTCTTACGACACCACCATCAAGGACGCCAAGTACGATCCTGAGAAAGCCAAGCAGCTGCTCAAGGAAGCCGGCGTCAAGGAAGGCACCGAGATCGTTCTGTGGGCGATGCCGGTACAGCGTCCGTACAACCCGAACGCCAAGCTGATGGCTGAAATGCTCCAGTCCGACTGGGCCAAGATCGGCTTGAAAGTGAAGATCACCAGCTATGAATGGGGCGAGTACATCAAGCGCTCCAAAGGTGGCGAGAACCAGGCCATGATCATTGGCTGGAGCGGTGACAATGGTGATCCGGACAACTGGCTGAACGTGTTGTTTGGTTGCGACTCGCTCAGCGGCAACAACTTCTCCAAGTGGTGCGACAAGAAGTTCGACGGCCTCGTCAAAGAAGCCAAGCGCACCACCGACCAGGGCAAGCGCACCGAACTGTACAAACAGGCGCAACACGTCCTCAAAGATGCAGTCCCTATGACACCTATCGCTCACTCGACGGTGTATCAACCCATGCGCGCCAACGTGCAGGACTTCAAGATCAGCCCATTCGGCTTGAACTCCTTCTACGGCGTCAGCGTCAGCAAATAAAAAACCACAGCGGCGACGTTTTCAGCGTCGCCGCTGTTTTTTCTGCCGACTAGCTAGGAATTTGCCTACATCCGTTTCCGTCACGCTTTACCAGCGTGATACAGGACGTGTTGCCTTTTCCTACGAGTCTTTAGGACTCAGCGCATTTACTGCCAGACCCACGGCCCCTACCGTCGGGTTCTGACCAGTGACTGTGCGGGCTATCGGTTTTGCTGTGCGTACTGGTTTGAGCTCGATGCAGCCTCAACGTCCCTGGACGGGATCGCGGCGCATCGAAACAACACTACAAAAAGAGGGAGCGTCATGCGCCATACCTTGGTTTTTTCCGCATTGCTGGGCGCCGGCCTGTTGGCCGCCACGTCCGCCAGCCACGCCGCCAGCAACAGTCTGGTGTTCTGCTCCGAGGGCAGCCCGGCAGGTTTTGATACTGCGCAATACACGACGGCCACCGATAACGACGCCGCCGAGCCGCTTTACAACCGTCTGGTCGAATTCGAAAAAGGCGCGACCAATGTCGTACCTGGTCTGGCGACCAAGTGGGATATTTCCGAGGATGGTCTCAAGTACACCTTTCACCTGCGTGAAGGTGTGAAATTTCATACAACGCCGTACTTCAAGCCAACCCGCGATTTCAACGCCGACGACGTGCTGTTTACGTTTAATCGCATGCTTGATGCACAGCAGCCGTTCCGTAAGGCTTATCCGACCGAATTCCCCTATTTCAACGGGATGAGCCTGAACAAGAACATCGCCAAGGTCGAAAAGACCGGGCCGCTGACCGTGGAGTTCACACTCAACAGCGTCGACGCTGCGTTCATCCAGAACATCGCCATGAGCTTCGCCGCCATCCTGTCCGCCGAATACGCCGACAAGCTGCTGGCCGAAGGCAAACCGAGCGACATCAACCAAAAGCCGATCGGTACCGGGCCGTTCGTGTTCAAGAGCTATCAGAAAGACTCGAACATCCGTTACACCGGTAACCCGCACTACTGGGATCCGAGCCGGGTCAAGCTGAAGAACCTGATCTTCGCGATCAACACCGACGCCTCGGTGCGCGTGCAAAAACTCAAGGCCGGCGAATGCCAGATCACCCTGCATCCGCGCCCTGCCGATGTTGAAGCACTGAAGACCGATCCCAAGCTGCAACTGATCTCCAAACCGGGCTTCAACCTCGGTTACATCGCTTACAACGTCCGCCACAAACCGTTCGACCAGCTCGAAGTGCGTCAGGCGCTGGACATGGCGGTGAATAAACAAGGGATTCTCAACGCTGTTTATCAAGGCGCCGGCCAACTGGCCGTCAACGCCATGCCGCCGACCCAGTGGTCCTACGACGACAGCATCAAAGACGCCGCCTACAACCCGGAAAAAGCCAAAGAGCTGCTCAAGGCTGCCGGCGTGAAAGAAGGCACCGAGATCACCCTGTGGGCGATGCCGGTGCAGCGTCCGTACAACCCGAACGCCAAACTGATGGCCGAGATGCTCCAGGCTGACTGGGCGAAAATCGGTCTGAAAGTAAAAATCGTCAGCTACGAATGGGGCGAGTACATCAAGCGCACCAAGAACGGCGAGCATGACATCAGCCTGATCGGCTGGACCGGTGACAACGGTGATCCGGACAACTGGCTGGGCACGCTGTACAGCTGCGACGCCATTGGCGGCAACAACTATTCCATGTGGTGCGATCCGGCTTACGACAAGCTCATCAAAGAAGCCAAAGTCGTCACCGACCGCGACCAGCGCACCACGCTCTACAAACAGGCCCAGCAGTTGCTTAAACAGCAAGTGCCGATCACGCCTGTCGCCCACTCGACGGTCAACCAGCCGTTAAGCACCCGGGTTGAAGGGTTCAAGGTGAGCCCCTTCGGCCGCAACGTGTTCTCGGGTGTCAGTATCGATTAACCCAACCGATTAGCCGCAACGCTGAGGGGGACCGTCTATCCCCCTCACGCAAGCGCTTTGCCTAAATTCGCCAATCCGGCTTTTGGCAAACGTTTGCGATGTGTGAATAAGTTCTAAACCAATAACCGGCCAACCCAAAAAAGCCGGCATAAAAAGAAAGTAAAGGAGCTTCACCCATGAAACTGAGCAGCACCGCGATACTGGCCCTGGCCATCAGCAGCATCACCGCCACGGCTTATGCGGAAACCCAAAGCCAGGCGTTCACTCCGGTGACCGTCAACACCAAGAGCGCCCAGGCTGAAGCGACCGGCTTCGTCGAAGGACAGTCAATCACCGGTACGACCCGTAACTGGTACGCTAACGAACAACTGAAACGCGACGGTAAATTCGCCTATAAAAAGAATGGTTCGCTGGCCGAAACCGACCGCCGGATCAACTGGGTTCAGGGCACCATCGTCAAGTACAACTCTGGCTTCACCGAGGGCACCGTCGGTATCAGCACCGAAGTGGCAGCGTACAACGCTGTAGCGCTGGAGCGTGACCGCAAAAATCTGGCATCGGGCAATGGTGGCGCACCAAAGACCGGCGACGGCTCCGGTAACAACCGTACCCTGACTCACAAGAACAACGGTGAGGCCGTCGATCAGTGGAGCAAAGTGGGCCTGGCCAACATTAAGGCGCGCGTTTCCAACACCACGCTGACCGCCGGACGCATGGGTTTCAGCAGCCCGCAAGTCGACGTGATAGGCAACCGTGCGCTGCCTTCGAGCTTCGAAGGTGTTGCCCTGCACAGTAAAGAACTGAACAACCTGTCCTTCGACCTGGCCACGTTCGATCGCGTATCGCCGCGTTCTGAACAAAGCCTGCAAAAATTCCGCGCGGAATACGCCAACGGCCGTGTTGAATCCGACAAGGTCAACACCGCCGGTATCAGCTACCAGCCACTGGCCAGCCTGAAAACCAGCCTGTGGGGCACTCAGGTTGAAGACCTGTGGAACCAGTACTACTTCGGCGCCACTCATGAGCTGGGTGACAGCAATGTCCTCGCCCTGACCACCGGCCTGAACTACTACAAAACCGTCGACGAAGGCAAAAAGCTGCTGGGCGACATCGACAACGACACCTACTCACTGTCGTTCGGCCTGACCCACCAGGCGCACAACCTGACGTTCTCGTACCAGCAAGTGAACGGTAACGAGTACTTCGACTACCTGCACGAAACCAACGGCATCTACCTGGCCAACTCCCTGCTGTCGGACTTCAACGGCCCGAACGAGAAGTCCTTCCAGGTTTCCTACGCCATCAACATGGCCGAATACGGTGTGCCAGGCCTGAAGTTCAACATCTATCAGGCTCGCGGCTGGGGTATCGACGGTACTCATTACGACGGCAATAAAGGCGTGGCCAAAAAAGGCTACGACGGCATCCAGGAACAGGATGGCGAGCACCACTATGAATACGGCATCGGTGCGACCTATGCAGTACAGAGCGGTCCGCTGAAAGCCACCACCATTCGCGGCACTTACACCGCGCACCGTGCGAGCGAGTTCCAGTCCGACGGCAGCATCAACGAGTTCCGTCTGGTAACCACCATTCCATTCAACATCCTGTAAAAAACGCCAACCGACGGCTGACTCATGATGAGTCGGCCGTTCGGTTTTTTGTCTTCAACCGATTGCAGAGGGTGATCGATGAAAATGCTTCCCCTACGTGCGGCCGTCGCTGCCGCGTTGTTGAGCGCCGCCATCGGCGTCTCGGCCAAACCCTTGGTGGTCTGCACCGAAGCCAGTCCGGAAGGCTTCGACATGGTCCAGTACACAACTGCAGTCACTGCCGATGCGGTGGCCGAAACCATCTTCAATCGACTGGTGGACTTCAAGCCAGGCACCACCGAAGTGGTACCGGCGCTGGCCGACTCCTGGGAAATCAGCGATGACGGTCTGACGTACACGTTCCACCTGCGCAAAGGCGTCAAGTTTCACACCACCGAATACTTCAAGCCGACCCGCGACATGAATGCCGACGACGTGCTCTGGAGCTTCCAGCGTCAGCTGGACCCGAATCACCCGTGGCACAAACTGTCGAGCGTGGGCTTCCCGTACTTTGAAAGCATGGGCTTCAAGGAACTGCTGAAAAACGTCGAGAAAATCGACGACAACACGGTCAAGTTCACCCTGACCCGCCGCGAAGCGCCGTTCCTCGCCGACGTGGCCATGCCGTTCACGGCGATCTACTCCGCCGAATACGCCGATCAGTTGCTCAAGGCCAACAAGACTGGCGACCTGAACAACAAGCCAGTCGGCACCGGCCCGTTCATCTTCCAGCGCTACGCCAAGGACGCCCAGGTGCGCTTCAAGGCCAACCCGGACTATTTCCGTGGCAAGCCACCGGCCGACGCGTTGATTCTGGCAATCGCCACCGACAACAACGTGCGCCTGCAAAAGCTCAAGGCCAACGAGTGCCAGATCGCGCTGTATCCGAAACCGGATGACATCCCGAGCATCAAGAAAGACAGCAACCTGAAAGTCGAAGAACTGGACGCGATGACCGTGTCCTATATCGCCATGAACACTCAGCACAAGTACATGAGCGACGTGCGCGTGCGCAAAGCGATCGACATCGCTTTCGACAAGGAAGCCTACGTCAACGCGCTGTTCGGCAAAGGCAACGCTTCGGTCGCGGTCAACCCGTACCCGCCGACCCTGCTGGGTTACAACCACGACCTGAAGAACCCGCCACGTGACCTCGACGCCGCCCGCAAGCTGCTCAAGGAAGCCGGGGTTCCGGAAGGCACCGTGTTTACCCTGTTTACCCGTAACGGCGGCGGCCCGACCAACCCCAACCCGATGCTCGGCGCACAGATGATGCAGGCTGACCTGGCGAAAGTCGGGATCAAGATCGACATCCGCGTGATGGAATGGGGCGAGATGCTCAAGCGCGCCAAGGCCGGCGAGCACGACATGGTGTCGGCCGGATGGGCGGGCGACAACGGCGACCCGGATAACTTCCTGACGCCTATGCTCAGTTGCGAAGCCGCCAAGAACGGCGAAAACTACGCGCGCTGGTGCAACGAGAAATTCCAGGCACTGCTCGACGAAGCACGGGCTAAAGTAGATCCGGCCGAACGCGCGAAACTCTACGAGCAGGCTCAGGTCCTGTTTAATCAGGATCAACCGTGGATCAGCATGGCCCACACCCGCATGTTTACCGCAATGCGTAACAACGTAGAGGGCTACCACATCAGCCCTCTGACAACTAATAACTTCGCCACTACCCAGGTGAAGTAGATAAGAAACTCCCGGTGCCCCTGAACCCAGGGACACCGGGCACGCCTAACCGGCTGATGAGGTACCACACAAGATGTTTAGTTTTATTGCCCGCCGACTGGGGTTGTTGATCCCCACGTTTTTCGGCATCACCCTGCTGACTTTCGCGTTGATTCGCATGATCCCTGGCGACCCCGTGGAAGTGATGATGGGCGAACGTCGGGTCGACCCCGAAATGCACGCTCAGGCAATGGAACGCCTTGGTCTGAACAAACCGCTGTATGCCCAGTATCTGGACTACATCGGCAAACTGGCCCACGGCGATCTCGGCGAATCCCTGCGTACCCGTGAGAGCGTCTGGACCGAGTTCACCTCCCTCTTCCCGGCGACCCTGGAACTGTCCATGGCCGCCCTGCTGTTCGCCGGCATTCTGGGCCTTCTGGCCGGGGTGATCGCGGCACTCAAACGAGGATCGCTGTTCGACCACGGGGTGATGGGCATCTCCCTGGCGGGGTATTCGATGCCGATCTTCTGGTGGGGCCTGATCCTGATCATGTTCTTCTCGGTGAGCCTCGGCTGGACGCCGGTGTCCGGGCGGATCGACCTGCTGTACGACATCGAGCCGCGCACCGGTTTCATGCTGATCGACACGCTGCTGGCCGATGACGTCGGCGCCTTCTTCGACGCCCTGCATCACCTGATTCTGCCGGCCATCGTGCTCGGTACCATTCCGCTGGCGGTGATCGCGCGGATGACCCGTTCGTCGATGCTCGAAGTACTGCGCGAAGACTACATCCGCACCGCCAAGGCCAAAGGCCTGTCGCCGTCACGCGTGGTGTTCGTCCACGGTCTGCGTAACGCACTTATTCCGGTTCTCACCGTGGTCGGCCTGCAAGTCGGCACGCTGCTGGCCGGTGCCGTTCTGACCGAAACCATTTTCTCCTGGCCCGGCATCGGCAAATGGCTGATCGAAGCCATCGGCGCCCGGGACTACCCGGTGGTGCAAAACGGCATCCTGTTAATCGCCTGCCTGGTGATTCTGGTCAACTTCGTAGTGGACATCCTCTACGGCTTTGCCAACCCACGCATCCGTCATCAGCGCTGAGATCATGACCATGACCACTCCAACTCCAGCGGTAGCAGTCGATCAAAGCCTGCTGTATCCGTCCCCGTACAAAGAATTCTGGCAAGCCTTCTCCAAGAACAAAGGTGCCGTTGCCGGCCTGCTGTTCATGTTGCTGGTGATTTTCTGCGCGCTGTTCGCCCCTTGGGTCGCGCCGCACAATCCGAGCGAGCAATACCGTGACTTCCTGCTGACGCCACCGGCGTGGCTGGAAGGCGGGCAGATGCAATTTTTGCTCGGCACCGATGAACTGGGTCGCGACTTGCTGTCACGTCTGATTCAGGGTTCGCGGCTGTCGCTGCTGATCGGCTTGTCGTCGGTGGTGATGTCGCTGATTCCGGGGATCCTGCTCGGTCTGTTCGCCGGTTTCTTCCCGAAAATGATTGGCCCGACCATCATGCGTCTGATGGACATCATGCTGGCCCTGCCGTCCCTGCTGCTGGCTGTGGCGATTGTCGCCATCCTCGGCCCTGGCCTGATCAACACCGTGATTGCGATTGCTGTGGTGTCCCTGCCGTCCTACGTGCGTCTGACCCGTGCCGCCGTCATGGGCGAACTGAACCGCGACTACGTGACCGCCGCGCGCCTGGCCGGTGCCGGTCTGCCACGCCTGATGTTCATCACCGTGCTGCCGAACTGCATGGCACCGCTGATCGTTCAGGCCACCCTGAGTTTCTCTTCGGCGATTCTCGATGCCGCCGCACTGGGCTTCCTCGGCCTTGGCGTGCAACCGCCAACCCCTGAGTGGGGCACCATGCTGGCCTCGGCCCGCGACTACATCGAACGCGCCTGGTGGGTGGTGAGCCTGCCGGGTCTGACCATTTTGCTCAGCGTGCTGGCAATCAACCTGATGGGCGACGGTCTGCGCGATGCGCTCGACCCGAAACTCAAGAACGCCGCCTGAGGAGATTCCCATGTCACTGCTAGAAATCAAGAATCTCAACGTGCGCTTCGGCGACAAAACCGCTACGCCCGTTGTCGATGGCCTCGACCTGAAAGTCGACAAAGGCGAAGTACTGGCGATCGTTGGCGAATCCGGGTCGGGAAAATCGGTGACCATGATGGCGCTGATGGGGCTGATCGAGCATCCCGGTATCGTCACCGCCGACTCGCTCAGCTTCGACGGCAAAGACATGCTCAAACTGAGCAATCGTCAGCGTCGGCAAATCGTCGGCAAAGACCTGTCGATGGTGTTCCAGGACCCGATGACCGCGCTCAACCCGAGCTACACCGTCGGTTTCCAGATCGAAGAAGTGCTGCGCCTGCACCTGAAAATGTCTGGCAAGCAAGCGCGCAAACGCGCCATCGAACTGCTGGAAAAAGTCGAAATCCCGGGCGCCGCCAGCCGTATGGACGCCTACCCGCATCAACTGTCCGGCGGTATGAGCCAGCGTGTTGCGATCGCCATGGCGATTGCCGGCGAGCCGAAACTGCTGATTGCCGATGAGCCGACCACGGCACTCGACGTAACCATTCAGGCACAGATCATGGATCTGCTGCTGGCGTTGCAGAAAGAACAGAACATGGGCCTGGTGCTGATCACCCACGACCTCGCGGTCGTGGCCGAAACCGCCCAGCGCGTGTGCGTGATGTACGCCGGTCAAGCCGTTGAAGTCGGTCAGGTGCCACAACTGTTCGACATCCCGGCGCACCCGTACAGCGAAGCGCTGCTCAAGGCGATTCCGGAACACAGCCAGGGCGCCGAGCGTCTGGCGACGCTGCCGGGCATCGTCCCGGGCCGTTACGACCGCCCGCAGGGTTGCCTGCTGTCGCCGCGCTGCCCGTACGTGCAAGACAGCTGCCGCACCCAACGTCCGACCCTTGATCCGAAAAGCCACAGCCTCGCCCGCTGCTTCTACCCGCTGAACCAGGAGGTGGCGTAATGGCCGTCGTACTTACCGCCCGCGACCTGACCCGTCACTACGAAGTCTCCCGTGGCCTGTTCAAGGGCCACGCGACCGTGCGCGCCCTCAACGGCGTGTCGTTCGAACTGGAAGCCGGCAAGACCCTCGCGGTGGTCGGCGAGTCGGGCTGCGGCAAGTCCACCCTCGCCCGCGCCCTGACCCTGATTGAAGAGCCGTCGTCCGGTTCCTTGAAAATCGCCGGCCAGGAAGTGGCCGGCGCCGACAAGGCCCAGCGCAAGCAACTGCGTAAAGACGTGCAGATGGTGTTCCAGAGCCCTTATGCCTCGTTGAACCCACGGCAGAAAGTCGGTGATCAACTCGGTGAGCCGCTGCTGATCAACACCAACCTTTCCGCCGCCGAGCGCCGCGAAAAAGTCCAGGCGATGATGAAACAGGTCGGCTTGCGTCCCGAGCACTACCAGCGTTATCCGCACATGTTCTCCGGTGGTCAGCGCCAGCGTATTGCGCTGGCTCGGGCGATGATGCTGCAACCGAAAGTGCTGGTGGCGGACGAACCAACTTCGGCGCTGGACGTGTCGATTCAGGCGCAGGTGCTGAACCTGTTCATGGATCTGCAGCAGGAGTTCAACACGGCCTACGTGTTCATCTCGCACAACCTGGCGGTGGTGCAACACGTGGCCGATGACGTGATGGTGATGTACCTCGGTCGCCCGGTGGAAATGGGCCCGAAAGACGCCATCTACGAGCGTCCTCTGCACCCGTACACCCAGGCGTTGCTGTCAGCGACCCCGACCATTCACCCGGACCCGAACAAACCGAAGATCAAAATCGTCGGCGAACTGCCCAACCCGCTGAACCCGCCGCCTGGCTGCGCATTCCACAAACGCTGCCCGTATGCCACCGAGCGTTGCAGCACGGAAGAGCCGGCCCTGCGCCATCTCGACAATCGGCAGGTGGCCTGCCACTACGCGGAGCAGTTTCTCGACGGCGCGGCGTAAGCAAATCCGCAAATGTGGGAGGGGGCTTGCTCCCGAATCCGGTAGGCCAGTCATTGTAAAAGTCGACTGATACATCGCATTCGGGAGCAAGCCCCCTCCCACAACGGAATTGAGCTGAATCCAAAGGGTTAACCCAACCCCTTCCACTCCGATTGCGCATCAGTCGGGGCGCAAGGGGTTTTCTGTTGCCGGCGATTTACGTCTGGCTGTCGCCTTCATCGTCCGGATCATCAGTGTCCGGCTCATCGGTGGTCGAGTCATCATCATCATCGGCACTGCCGCCCTGCCCCTGATCGCCAGCCTCGGAGCTGGACTTGGCGAGCATCAATGCGCTATGCCCGACCTTCCCGTTGAACGCCTGGGAATCATGATCCTCGCACTCGGCCCAGGCCGTCGCGGTACCGAGGGACAGCATCACCATCACTTTCAACAGCAGCAAAACGCGTAGCAACCTGTTTTTCATGATCGATTCCATCCTGTGCAGGTGAAACAAGGCCGATCCGGCGCTGAATGAAATCTAGTTCCGATCAGCCGGGTTCACCAGATAGGACGCTAATGAGCGTGCAGAAATGCCGTTGCCTGACAGACCGGTTTCGAATAACAGGCATAACCGGATCAGCTAAGCGAAACGCCGTTGCTCGCCTACTTGCCGGGGCGCGTGGCCATATAGATCAGTGGAGTGGCTGTCAGCGCCAGAAACGCACTCATCAGCCACACACTGTGCCCGCCGACCTGGCCATACAACTGACCGCTCAGCACCGGCGACAACAGCGCGCTCGCGCTCCAGCTCATGAAGAACAGACCAAAGTATTGCCCGCTTTTCCCACCCTGCGCATGCTGCATGACCCGCACATTCAGCGGCGGCATGAACAGCGCCTCGCCCAACGTCCAGATCACTGTCGAAAGACACACGTAAAACAAGCCACTGCCCAGCGGCAACATGCCGAGGCCGCAAGCCAGCAATACGCTGCCAGCCACCAATTGCGTACGCGCGCTCCAGCGCTCGCCCCAATGGGCCAGCGGAATCTGCAACATCACCACCAGCAAGGCATTGATCCCGAACTGCCAGCCGATGGCCTCGGTACTCAGGCGATAGTAATCACGCAGGTAGTTGCCCAGCGTGCTGTAGACCGTGTCGAAGGCAATGCCGAGCACCACCGTTGCCGCCAGCAACCAGAGGAAGGGTTTGTCGCGATACGGCAAGCCTGAACCGGCATCGGCTTCAGGTGTCTCGACGGCGATCAGCACCGGTCGACGCCAGGTTGTGCGGACAAACCACAGCAAGGCCAGCAGCGTCAGCGCCGCACTGGCAAAGAACACCCAGCGAAAATCCACCTGCGCCAGCACCCCGCCGGCAATGCCGGCGGCAGCCATCCCGAGGTTTCGCGCAACCCGGCTCAAGGCCTGCGCGCGGGCACGTTGCGCAACCTCGCAATACTCCATGATCAAGCGCTGATGCAGAGTCCTGATCGCCCCATCGAGAATGCCGCTCAAAACCAGCAATGCCGCGAGCCACGGCACCTCAGTGACAACCCCCAATGACAACAGGGTCCACGCCGAGAGGAAAAACAGAATCGCCGTGAGCCGCGCCGTGGGAAACCGGTCGCTGAGCAAGCCGCCGACCATCGAACCGACCAGCAGCCCCGCACCGTAACCGGACAGCAACCAGCCGACGGCTTCAATCGCCAGCCCCAACTCCTGACGCAGGTACAGCGCCATGAACAGCTTGACCATGCTGCTCAAGCGATTGATGAACAGCAACGCCGCAAGCACCCAGGCCATCACGCCAAAATAGCCGTCCAGCCGCAGCAGGTGAGTCAGCCGACTCGTCATTCCATTGACCTCTTGAAGCCGCCTAAGTGAACCGGAACAGTAACGGTCAACACGCCAGTTGTCGCGCCTCTGAACGCCTGAAACCACAAAATCGGAACCCCCCTACAACCCCAGCAGGAGCTGCCGAAGGCTGAGCTGGTGTAGTGGTCTAATGAAACCGGACACCCATTTAGGCGAGAATGCTCGCCAGATAGAGGTGTCTGATGACCAAACAACGTCGTTCTTTTTCCGCTGAATTCAAACGCGAGGCCGCAGGCCTCGTGCTCGATCAAGGCTATAGCCATATCGAAGCCAGCCGCTCGCTTGGTGTGGTTGAGTCCGCGTTGCGCCGCTGGGTTAATCAGCTTCAGCAGGAGCGCACTGGCGTTACTCCGCAGAGTAAAGCGCTGACGCCAGAGCAACAGAAAATCCAGGAATTGGAAGCTCGAATCGCTCGACTTGAGCGGGAGAAATCCATTTTAAAAAAGGCTACCGCGCTCTTGATGTCGGAAGAGCACGAGCGCACGCGCTGATTGATCAACTGAGCCCCCAAGAGCCGGTTGATTGGCTTTGCGCAGTCTTTGACGTCACTCGTTCGTGTTACTACGCCCATCGTCTCAGGCGCCGAACTCCAGACGTTGAGCGGCTTCGGTTGCGCAGCCTGGTTAACGAACTGTTTACGCAAAGTCGAAGCGCCGCCGGTAGCCGCAGCATCGTGTCGATGATGCAGGAAGACGGCGAGCAAATTGGGCGGTTCAAGGTGCGAGGCCTGATGCGGGAACTGGAGTTGGTCAGTAAACAACCTGGATCACATGCCTACAAACAAGCGACGGTTGAGCGGCCTGACATTCCGAACATATTGAATCGAGAGTTTGATGTGCCGGCGCCGAATCAGGTCTGGTGTGGCGACATCACCTACATCTGGGCTCAAGGGAAATGGCATTACCTGGCTGTCGTTATGGATCTTTACGCGCGCCGAGTGGTGGGCTGGGCGCTGTCGAACAAGCCGGATGCGGATCTGGTCATCAAGGCGTTGGACATGGCTTACGAACAGCGTGGCAGGCCTCAAGGGCTTCTGTTTCACTCGGATCAGGGCTCGCAATATGGCAGTCGCCAGTTTCGCCAACGGCTCTGGCGTTACCGCATGCGCCAAAGCATGAGCCGTCGTGGAAACTGCTGGGATAACGCGCCGATGGAGCGTGTGTTTCGCAGCTTGAAAACTGAATGGATACCGACCGTGGGCTACATGACAGCTCAAGAAGCGCACCGCGACATCAGTCATTACCTGATGCATCGGTACAACTGGATTAGACCGCACCAATTCAACAACGGACTGGCCCCAGCTCAGGCCGAGAAAAAACTTAACGTCGTGTCCGGGATTAGTTGACCACTACAGGAGGACCCGAACGATGTGGGCCGATGTTCTAGCGCGTTTCGAGAAAAAAGCACCTGCCAGTGTCATGGCCAAATTGGCGCTGGAGCAGGCCATTGCGCCTGAGTGGATTGATCAGGTCTTCGAAGAGCATCGGCAACGGCAGTATTCTCGTGAGCTACTGTTCTCGACCATCATCAAGCTGATGTCCCTTGTTTCATTGGGCTTGAAGCCATCCCTGCACGCCGCCGCGCGGCAACTGGAAGATCTTCCTGTCAGTTTGGCTGCCCTCTACGACAAGATCAGTCGTACTGAACCTGCGCTGTTACGCGCTCTGGTCACAGGTTGTGCGCAACGTCTGACTCCGACCATCAAGGAGCTGGGCTGCACCAAAACGTTGCCGGGCTGGCAGCTTCGAGTGGTGGACGGCAATCATTTGGCTTCCACTGAGAAACGTCTGGGCGCTCTACGCCATGAGCGAGGCGCCGCTCGTCCTGGCTTTTCGGTGGTTGTTTACGACCCCGATCTCGATCAGGTCATCGACCTTCAGGCGTGTGAGGATGCCTACGCAAGCGAGCGTGTTTGCGTGCTGCCTCTACTGGCCAATGCCGAGCCAGGCCAAGTGTGGCTGGCTGATCGACTCTATTGCACGCTCCCGGTCATGGAGGCTTGTGAGCAGGTCCAGACATCCTTTGTCATTCGTCAGCAAGCCAAACATCCACGCCTGATTCAAGAGGGTGAGTGGCAAGAACCCGTGCCTGTGGAAACAGGCACTGTGCGTGAGCAGATCATCCAGGTCAGAGGCGGTTACCAATGTCGGCGTGTCGAACTGACGCTTCATTCGCCAACAGACTCGGGTGACAGCAGCTTGATGTTCTGGAGCAATCTACCCCAAAGCGTCAGCGCACAGCAGATCGCGCAACTCTATCGCCGTCGCTGGAGCATTGAAGGCATGTTCCAGCGACTGGAAGCGATCCTGGAAAGTGAAATCGAAACTCTTGGCAGCCCAAAGGCTGCCTTACTCGGGTTCGCCACTGCGGTGTTGGCCTACAACGTCCTGGCCGTCCTCAAACGAAGCGTCGAGCAAGCTCACCGGGATACCCAGCCTGACGGCTGGGAAGCCTCGATCTATCACTTGGCGGTTCAGGTCAGGAGTGGTTATGAGGGAATGCAGATTGCGCTGCCTTCGGAATATCTTCCCGTCATTCCTCTGGAAAAACTGGCCCAGCGCTTACTAGAGCTGGCCAGCAACATCCAACCCAAACAAGTTGCGAAAAGCCCCCGTGGCCCCAAAGTGCCTAAGCCCAAGACATGGGTCCAAGGCACGGCGGTGCATGCGCATGTTTCAACGGACAGAGTAATCAAGGCTGCCAAAACTAAAAGACCTTGAAAGGGATGGCCGTAAGGGCGAAACCGCCAGCCGCACCCCCCGCAGAAACGGATATACACACAAAACCAAACAAACAAAAAACCCCCAAGGCTTACACCTCAGGGGCTTTGGACAAAACAGCTCAGCGCTTAGTGATGCTCACGCGTCGCCCGGAATTTCACATCCGGCCAACGCTCTTCCATCAACGCTAGGTTAACCCGCGTCGGCGCAAGATAAGTCAGGTGACCACCGCCATCGACTGCCAGGTTTTCCACAGCCTTGTTGGAAAACTCCTCAAGCTTCTTCTTGTCGCTGCATTCGATCCAGCGCGCGGAATACACGGTGATCGGCTCATACGAGCACTCAACCTTGTATTCCTCTTTCAAACGACTGGCGACCACATCGAACTGCAGCACACCAACGGCACCGAGAATGATGTCGTTGCTGCGCTCCGGGAAGAACACCTGAGTCGCGCCCTCTTCAGCCAACTGCTGCAGGCCCTGACGCAGTTGCTTGGATTTCAGCGGATCACGCAGACGCACGCGACGGAACAGTTCCGGGGCGAAGTGCGGGATACCGGTGAAACCGAGGACTTCGCCTTCGGTAAAGGTGTCACCGATCTGGATCGTGCCGTGGTTGTGCAGACCGATAATGTCGCCGGCATACGCCTCTTCCAGTTGCTCACGCTCGGAAGAGAAGAACGTCAGGGCGTCGCCGATGCGCACGTCCTTGCCGGTACGCACGTGGCGCATCTTCATGCCTTTCTCGTACTTGCCCGAGCAGATACGCATGAAAGCGATGCGGTCGCGGTGTTTCGGGTCCATGTTCGCCTGGATCTTGAAGATGAAGCCCGAGAACTTCTCTTCGACCGGCTCAACGGTACGCTCGTTGGCAACACGGGCCAGCGGACGTGGCGCCCAATCAACGACGGCGTCCAATACGTGGTCAACACCGAAGTTGCCCAAAGCAGTACCGAAGAACACCGGGGTCAGTTGACCGTCGAGGAATTCCTGCTGGTTGAACTCGTGGCAGGCACCCTGCACCAGCTCAAGCTGTTCGATGAAGCGCTCGTACTCGTCGCCCAGATGCGCGCGCGCTTCGTCGGAGTCGAGCTTCTCGATGATCTTGGTTTCGGTGCGTTCGTGACCGTGACCGGCGGTGTAGACAATGATGTAGTCGTCGGCCAGGTGATACACGCCTTTGAAGTCGCGGTAGCAACCGATCGGCCAGGTGATCGGCGCCGCCTTGATCTTCAGAACGGCTTCGATCTCGTCGAGCAGTTCGATCGGGTCGCGGATGTCTCGGTCGAGTTTGTTGATGAAGCTGACGATCGGCGTGTCACGCAGACGGCAGACGTCCATCAGCGCAATCGTACGTGGCTCGACACCTTTACCGCCGTCGAGGACCATCAATGCCGAGTCCACCGCCGTCAGGGTGCGGTAGGTATCTTCGGAGAAGTCTTCGTGGCCCGGGGTGTCGAGCAGGTTGACCATGTGGTCGCGATACGGGAACTGCATGACCGACGTGGTAATGGAAATACCCCGCTGTTTCTCCATCTCCATCCAGTCGGATGTCGCATGGCGGTCGGATTTACGGGATTTCACCGTACCGGCCACCGCAATCGCCTTGCCCATCAACAGGAGCTTTTCGGTGATCGTGGTTTTACCGGCATCGGGGTGGGAAATAATGGCGAAAGTGCGGCGTTTCGCGACTTCGGCGGCCTGGTTGGTCATGGGAAATCGCCTGGCGGTGATTCAAAAAAGGGCCGCGATTATAGCCCAAGTCAGTGCAATAACCGAACCGTTGAGCACATTAAGGGTGGCCAAATGCTGCCTCAGATGGGAACCTTTTAAAGCACGGAGACGTCCATCCCCTGTTACGACATTTCGTCAGGGGCTGAAAAATCAGCAAGTTAGCCTGACGAGGCTGCGCTCATGGCTCGCTTTCAGACCGCTTTTTGCCGGTGCTGAGGGAGCTGCTTCTCGCGAACGTTTATTTCCCGGCAGCCAGGCATGGCATGTGGCCGGGGTGGTCAATTTTGTTGGCTCAAATTCGGATGCCAGAAGTTCATAGCCAAGGCGCTGTGACGAGTCATAGCCCGCTATGGCGAGGAACAGCAACGCAGGATATGAGCTTATGGCGCCGAAGTTGGGCTAACAAAATTGACCACCCCGGCCACTGAACACGGGACAGCGTTCGCCGACTATAAAAAAGGAGTCCGCCTGTGGCTATCCGCTATGGCAAAGGGCTGATGGGAGGTGCGGTGGTCATCGCGCTCCTGGCCCTGCTGGTCCACTGGATCGGCATCAACACGATCGAACACTACCGCGACGATTTGTTGTTTTACCTGCAAGCTCATCTGATTCTCGTCCTCGCTTCAATGCTGACCGCCCTTGTCGTGGGCATCCCCGCCGGTATCTTTCTCAGTCGCCCGACCATGGTCGGCCGCGCTGAACGCTTCATGCAGATCTTCAATATCGGCAACACCGTGCCACCGCTGGCTGTACTGGCGATTGCCCTGGGGATTCTGGGCATCGGCAGTGGTCCGGCGATCTTCGCTTTGTTCCTCGCTTCCCTGTTGCCCATCGTGCGCAACACCTACGAAGGCCTGAAAAACGTTCAGGGTTCGCTTAAAGAAGCCGCCGTCGGCATCGGCATGACGCCGCGCCAAGTGCTGTGGCAAGTCGAATTGCCCAACGCGGTGCCGATCATCGTCGGTGGCGTACGTGTCGCGCTGGCAATCAACGTCGGCACCGCGCCGCTGGCCTTCCTGATCGGCGCCAACAGCCTTGGCAGCCTGATCTTCCCTGGCATCGCCCTGAACAATCAGCCGCAACTGCTGCTCGGCGCCGCATGCACCGCGCTGCTGGCCTTGCTGCTCGATGGCGTCGTCACCCTCGCCAGCCGCCTCTGGCTGGAACGTGGTTTGCGCCCGTCTTAAGGCTTTTGCGAAGGAATGAATATGAAACGATTTAGCTTGATCTTAGGCTGCGCCCTGCTGTTCGCAGGATTGGCGCAAGCCGCAGAAAAACCGGTTATCCGCATCGGCGCCCGGGTGTTCACCGAGCAAACCCTGCTCGCAGAAATCACCTCGCAATACTTGCGCAGCAAAGGCTACGACGCGCAGGTGACCGGTGGTCTGGGCAGCAACCTGGCCCGCAGCGCCCACGAAAGCGGGCAACTGGACATGCTCTGGGAATACACCGGCGTCTCCTTGGTGGCTTACAACCATGTAACCGAAAAACTCGACAGCGCCCAGTCCTACGCCCGGGTCAAAGAACTCGACGCGAAGAAAGGCCTGGTGTGGCTCACGCCATCGAAATTCAGCAACACCTACGCCCTCGCGCTGCCGAAAAAAGTCGCCGAGGAGTACCCGCAGATCAACAACATCAGCCAGTTGAACGAAGTGCTGCGCGCCGAAGCCAAGACCAATCACCTGGTGGCGCTGGACACCGAGTTTGCCAACCGCTCCGACGGCCTGATCGGCATGGTCGATCTCTACGACATGAACCTGACCCGCAAGAACATCCGCCAGATGGACGCGGGCCTGGTTTACACCGCGTTGCGCAACGGCCAGGTGTTTGCCGGTCTGGTCTACACCACCGACGGTCGTCTCAACGCCTTCGGCCTGAAACTGCTGGAAGACGACAAGCATTACTTCCCCGACTACACCGCAGCTCCCGTGGTGCGTCAGGCCTACCTCGATGCCCACCCGCAACTCGCCGAGCAGCTCAAGCCGCTGGCCGAACTGTTCGATGACGAAACCATGCGCCAGCTCAACGCGCGGGTCGACGTCGATCACGAAAGCCCTTCGAAAGTGGCCGCCGATTTCCTGCGCCAGCACCCACTTAACTAAGGAGGAAAAGTCATGGAATTTCTGAACGCCTTTTCCCACCTCGACTGGCAGCAGGTGATGCACCTGACCTGGCAGCACATCACCCTCGTCGGCATCGCCGTGACCCTGGCGATTGTCGTTGGCGTGCCATTGGGCATTCTGATGACGCGATTTCCGACTCTCGCCGGTCCATTGCAAGCCAGCGCCACGGTGCTGCTGACCGTGCCGTCGATTGCCCTGTTTGGCTTGCTGTTGCCGTTCTACTCCAAGTTCGGTCAGGGCCTCGGCCCGATGCCGGCGATCACCGCTGTGTTTCTGTATTCACTGCTGCCGATCATGCGCAACACTTACTTGGCCCTGACCGGCGTAGAGCCGGGCATCCGTGAAGCCGCGCGCGGTATCGGCATGACCTTCGGCCAGCGCCTGCGCATGGTCGAGTTGCCGATCGCCGTGCCGGTGATCCTCGCCGGTGTGCGTACCGCCGTGGTGATGAACATCGGTGTGATGACCATCGCCGCGACCATCGGCGCCGGCGGCCTCGGTGTGTTGATCCTCGCCTCCATCAGCCGCAGTGACATGTCGATGCTCATCGTCGGCGCGCTGCTGGTCAGTCTTCTGGCGATCTTCGCCGACCTCTTCCTGCAGTGGCTGCAACGTTCGCTGACTCCAAAAGGACTCCTCAAATGATCGAACTTCAAAACCTCAGCAAGACCTTCCAAAGCAACGGCAAAGATGTCAAAGCCGTGGACTCGGTGAGCCTGACCGTCAATGAAGGCGAAATCTGTGTGTTCCTCGGGCCATCGGGTTGCGGTAAAAGCACCACGCTGAAAATGATCAACCGCCTGATCAAACCGACCTCGGGCAAGATCCTGATCAACGGCGAAGACACCACCGACCTCGACGAAGTAACCCTGCGTCGCAACATCGGCTATGTGATCCAGCAGATCGGTCTGTTCCCGAACATGACCATCGAAGAGAACATCGTCGTCGTGCCGAAACTGCTCGGTTGGGACAAACAGAAATGCCACGACCGCGCCCGCGAACTGATGAGCATGATCAAGCTTGAGCCCAAGCAGTATCTGCATCGTTATCCGCGTGAATTGTCCGGCGGCCAGCAACAGCGCATCGGCGTGATCCGCGCACTGGCGGCCGACGCGCCGCTGTTGTTGATGGACGAACCGTTCGGCGCGGTCGACCCGATCAACCGCGAGATGATCCAGAACGAGTTCTTCGAGATGCAGCGCGCGCTGAACAAGACCGTGATCATGGTCAGCCACGACATCGACGAAGCGATCAAGCTCGGCGACAAGATCGCGATCTTCCGTGCTGGCAAGCTGCTGCAGATCGACCACCCGGACACCCTGCTCGCGCATCCGGCGGACGACTTCGTGAGCAACTTCGTCGGTCAGGACAGCACGCTCAAACGCTTGCTGTTGGTCAAGGCTGAAGACGCGGCGGACAACGCGCCGTCGGTGAGCCCGGAAACCCCGGTGGCCGATGCGCTGGAATTGATGGACGAGCATGACCGTCGTTATGTCGTGGTTACCTGTGCCGAGAACAAGGCGCTGGGTTACGTGCGCCGTCGCGATCTGCACCGCCAGACCGGCACCTGCGCGCAGTACCTTCGCGAGTTCAACGCGACGGCGGCGTACGACGAGCATCTGCGCATCCTGCTGTCGCGCATGTACGAGTTCAACCGCTCGTGGTTGCCGGTGATGGATGCCGAGCGGGTGTTCCTCGGTGAGGTGACGCAGGAGTCGATTGCGGCTTATCTGAGCTCGGGGCGTTCGCGGGGCATGAAGACCAGCATCGTCTCGCCGGCTGAAGCGGTAGTCGCGTAAAACACGAAACCTGTGGGAGCGAGCCTGCTCGCGAAAGCGCAATATCAGTCAACGATGATGTTGGCTGGGAAAATGCCTTCGCGAGCAGGCTCGCTCCCACAGGGTCTGCGTGATTTTTTCCTCATTCGTCAGCTGGAAAAGAATCTCAACACACGCCAATCGGAGAACACACCGGCAAACGCTTCTGAGACAACCAAAACCCCCTCCACACCCTCCTCTCGCCGCCAACGTCGCCGATGTTGCCGCTATCACACTTACCCACGACTTAGCGCATAAAAGCGTCGAACGTGCAGGTATGTTTAACACTTGAAAATTTCCCGGGAACATCTGCCCGTCATCTCGGTCGGCTACAAAGAGTGATATCGGTTACGCACGTCAGAAGCGTGCAAAAACGCGACATTTTTAGTTGATCTCACGCCCCTCACGCCCTAAAGTTCGCGCCGAACGTCCATGCTGGAAACGATCCATCCGGCTCAAGTACTGACGACGAGACAGCAAGGCCAAGGGAAAGCTGCACATCCCATGGCCTTTTTGCTTTCGGCGACATGCCTTGGGAAGTAGGCGAACCAAAGTGGGGATACGGAGGACGTTCAGGAGGGTGTGTCATCAATGAATTCACGAGTGCGCCGGAGTCCGCTTTTGCGCAGGGCAAGGCGCGAGGCCCGCAGTTTGGTTGTTCCAAATAAGGGACGAGCAACGCAGCCCTGCGCAAAAGCGGGCCCGGCCCTTCGGGTTGAGCCTGAGCGCGCGCCATGCTGCGTTGCAGGCCTTGCGAAGGGAGTGACCATTAGCGGCGGCCTGCGCCTTGCCTGGCACGCGCTCAGACTCAACGCACTCGCGAATTCATTGATGACACACCCTCGCACCCATTGATTAACGACGTTTGCCACTAGGAGTCCCAAGTATGTCGATCCAGGTCGAAGACTATTTCGCGCGCGCCACTTTTGACAAAATGAAGGCGTTCGCCGACAAGCAAGAAACCCCGTTCGTGGTGATCGACACCGCGATGATCAGCCAGGCCTACGATGACCTGCGCGCCGGTTTCGAATTCGCCAAGGTCTACTACGCGGTCAAGGCCAACCCGGCCGTCGAGATCATCGACCTGCTCAAAGAGAAAGGTTCGAGCTTCGACATCGCCTCGATCTATGAGCTGGACAAAGTGATGGATCGCGGCGTCAGCGCCGACCGTATCAGCTACGGCAACACCATCAAGAAATCCAAGGACATCCGCTATTTCTATGAGAAGGGCGTGCGTCTGTTCTCCACCGACTCCGAAGCCGACCTGCGCAACATCGCCAAGGCTGCACCGGGCTCGAAAGTGTATGTGCGCATCCTCACCGAAGGCTCGACCACGGCCGACTGGCCACTGTCGCGCAAATTCGGCTGCCAGACCGACATGGCCATGGACCTGCTGATCCTAGCTCGCGACCTCGGCCTGGTGCCTTACGGCATCTCCTTCCACGTCGGTTCGCAACAGCGCGACATCAGCGTTTGGGATGCGGCGATTGCCAAGGTCAAAGTGATCTTCGAGCGCCTGAAAGAAGAAGACGGCATTCACCTGAAGCTGATCAACATGGGCGGCGGCTTCCCGGCCAACTACATCACCCGCACCAACAGCCTGGAAACCTACGCCGAAGAAATCATTCGCTTCCTGAAAGAAGACTTCGGTGATGACCTGCCGGAAATTATTCTGGAGCCGGGCCGTTCGCTGATCGCCAACGCCGGCATCCTGGTCAGCGAAGTGGTATTGGTTGCACGTAAATCGCGCACCGCCGTCGAGCGTTGGGTATATACCGATGTGGGCAAGTTCTCCGGCCTGATCGAAACCATGGACGAGGCGATCAAGTTCCCGATCTGGACCGAGAAGAAAGGCGAGATGGAAGAAGTGGTCATCGCCGGCCCGACTTGCGACAGCGCCGACATCATGTACGAGAACTACAAGTACGGTCTGCCGCTGAACCTGGCGATCGGTGATCGTCTGTACTGGTTGTCGACCGGTGCGTACACCACCAGTTACAGCGCGGTGGAGTTCAATGGCTTTCCGCCGCTGAAGTCGTTTTACGTGTAACGACCGCTGGAAATGAAAAGGCCCATCTATGGGCCTTTTTTATTTGCGCAACCATGTCTCAAAGTGGCTGACCATCGCCATGAACTCGTCAGCGCCCTCTTTCGCAGCAGTCAGCTGGAAATTCAGCTCTCCGAGTTTCGACACACGCTCTGCTCGTAACAACTCATCGATGGCAGCGTCTATGCGCAATGCTGCTTCCTCGAGAAATACGCTGGCTTGCGAGCTCACGGAGGCTATTTCGTTAAACAACTCGGCAACACCGCTCTTGTATTCTGCGGCCCGCACGGCAGGATCTGCTGAAGTGTAGGCAACGTCCCAAACCGGCGTACTAAAAGCTTCGCGAAATAGCGCCTGGACAACTGTCGGCTGGGTATGACACTGGCAGGCGCGATGATCCATTGCCCTGAAAAACACCGATTTAAGCCCGAACGCCTCGTCATGCACCTCGGCGATGGTGTACTTCAGTTGCCGTATCTCTGCGCTAAGTTCATAAAATCGAAGCGTCAATTCGTGAATCAGCTGAGGCAAATTCGTTGGGGGAAACAACTTCCAGGTCGGCGACCGCGACAAACTGTACAACTTGAAATCCACCTGACTGATGGGCTCACTTCTTGAGGTACGACTGGTTATTTCCCGGGTTTCGCGGGCAAACGTCGTGAGATCCTCAATGTAACGGCTGCACAGTCGCCGGGCTTCCTCGGTTCGCCCCCAGAAATTCAGTAAATAGCGCTCATTGAATGGGGCATTGTTCAGGCGCGAATCAGCGGCCAATGCCGCCGGTCTGTGACCACGGGATACCTGGAGCGCAAGTAAACCGGCAATACGGGTAAAGGTGGGTTCAAGCGTACCGAGGAACGCGGTGTAGCGATCCATCACGCGCCGTTGCGCGGCGGAGAATTCATAGGCAAGTATATTCATGAATTTTCAGGAGGCGATGGGCGCGTAGCCCACCGCCCCGACGCCTCACTGTTGAATAGTTTTCAGATACTTGACGACGTCGGCAATTCGTACAATCGCGGCTGCCGCTCGCTCTTCGACCGGTTGCGACTTGTCCTGCCTGAAATGCGGGCAGAACGATTCAACCCCGGCAACCAGATTGGAAAACTCATTCACATAGTTCCAGCGGCCGTCGTTCAGTTGGTCGAGAACGTTGACCAGTTGAATCTTCCCCTCCGTCTGGGCGATGTCGTTTGCGTATTTTTTTACCTGTGCTCGCAAATCACCCGCTTTATCCTTGAGCCTGTTGTAGCCCGCCAACATGTTCATGAAAGAAATCGACTCGCCAATACCGGTGACGATTTTTTTCAGGGTGTCGATGGCCAACAGAGCAACTGCGACCTGCGGCGGCGCCATCCCCAGAGCTTTCAGACTGTCGAGGGATAATTGCGCTTCCTCGCCGATCTTTTCTACGCCGGCCTTGGCGATCAAGTCGATGCCTTCGGCCACCGACTTTATCTCCGCTTCCAACGCGGTCAATTTTTCTTCAATTTTGATTTGCAGCGAATACGTAAGGTCTCGATCCTGTTGCAGTGCCGCAATCCATTCCTGCGAAGCGGCCCGGTCATAAGCGGTGCTCAAGCCATTGCGGGTAATCTTCAGATCTTCCGAACGTTCGGCGATTTTTTTGAAGATATTCTTCAGTTCGATCTCCATATCCTCCCGAACTTCGTCCGCATCTTCTGGATAAGCCAGTTCAGCTTGATACGCCTTCATCCGGGCCTGCGCACGTTCCAGATAGATGACATCGTTCTGCGATTGGTTACGCACATCAAACGTTGTTTTTTGGATAGCAACAGCTAGTTCTTTCATGGTGCGGACAGTGCCCGGCAGATAATTGAACTGCTCAAACAGCATTTGCGCGGTGGTATTGCTTTCCTGGACTGCAATCGCATGGTTACGCAAGGCAGTCATATTGACATCAGGATAAATGGAACTGTTATAGGCCGATAGCATGACTGTCTTGCTCCTGAACACCGCAAAGTTATTTCCATACTCTTTATCAGCTGCTGCGAACACACCCAGCAATTGATCCGAACTCGATTTAATTTGCTCCCATGGATCAATGATGGCGAGAATCTGGTTTTTGAACCGTCTCAACGATGTTGCTTCTTGCAGCAAATCAACTTCTTTGATAGAGGCGCCGACATAAGTACTGAGTGCATTCCATACCAACATCAGGTTTTGGGTGGCCACTTCAGCTTCGATCGTTACATAGCTGAGGTTCTGTAAGTCATCGCGCACTTTGTTCAACGAACTCAGGGTCTGGTTCTTGCTGGCCATCGTCTGGTTGGCCGCCCGCTGCGCCTCTTTAAGCCTGTTTCGTTCCTTGCGGATTTTTTCTGCTTTCACGCCCTGGTAGATACCAAGAATCAACCCACCGATGTTTAAGGTCGCTGCGGACTTGATCGCTTCCTGAACCAGTTGGTCGTACTGCTTATTGAGGTCATCGATCTCCTTCGAACGCTGGTCGATCTCGCCCTGCAGATCCTGAATGTCCGCCTGGTAGGTATTCCTCGAGACGAACTCCAGACGCAGCTTGATCTCCGGCAGGATTTTCTCGCGCATATCAATGCCAAAGCTGTCCAGCTCCGCCCGGACCCGTTCGGCTTTCTGATGGCACTGCCGGACTTTGCCGAGCATGTCGCCAAGGTACGCCTTGATCTCCGGAACATCGCCGGCCGGCAACGCGAGATCGGGAAGGTTCGGAATCTGGCGCTTGAGTTCCAGGTACTGTTCCGGCGTATCGATATCGTGTTCTTCCAGGTACCTCGAGGCTTTCAGGTCTTCATAGATCTCGACGATGCCTTTACCCGTGCGGATGATGCTACCTGCGAAAATCTTCAGGTCGGTTCCCGTGAGCATGATTTGCTCGCGCAACGGCGACCAGCGTTTGGCGTGGTCGTACGTCATGCCGAAGGTACGCAGGAAGTCCGCGGGCTTCAGGCCTACGCCACCAGCATCACCGGCGCCGTAGTTCAAATACTCGATAATATCCTGCAACCTGACAGGCAGTGAAAGCCCAAGAACTTCATACTTTCTTAGACTGATAATCTGCTCTTTGGTTAATTGCAGACCGGTATCGCGATTGTATTCATCACCTTCGCCAATTGAGGCATCGACAAATAGTTTAGGCGCCTTGATCGCCGTTTCTAAAACCTTGTCATCCATCCTGATTTCCATAAAGACTCCTTGTCTTTTAGAGCGTTATTTCATTGAGTTTTAGCGAGGCCAGTTGATTTCAGAAACCACTTTGTTTTTAGCCATCACCGCACAGACACTAGAGCAACCTGATAA
The DNA here is from genome assembly GCF_002813455.1 of Pseudomonas baetica. Lineage (NCBI taxonomy): Bacteria > Pseudomonadati > Pseudomonadota > Gammaproteobacteria > Pseudomonadales > Pseudomonadaceae > Pseudomonas > Pseudomonas baetica. The sequence goes on from NZ_PHHE01000001.1 coordinate 2,371,393, forward strand.
CAACCAGCAAGTTCAAAACCATGAGAATTCAAGACAAAAAAAGAACACACGCATGCACTTTGAATACAACACTCAACATAAATCAAATAAAAAGTCAGTTAATAAACTTACTTACCCTTACGCGCCAGTCAACTCATCCAGACGAATTCGGTAAGCTTGCGAAAGTGCGCGAATCTGTGAATGTTGCGCGTTCAGCAATGACTCACTGGCGACCCGCAAAAAGTTCACATTCCCCCCGTCCAGTGCCTTGCGCAGCCAGCCGAGTGCTTCTTCTACTCGCCCCTCATCCGCCAATATCGCCGCATAACTGAACTGCCCGCGAAAGTCGCCGCCCTCGGCCGAACGTCGATACCACTCGCGAGCCGCCGTTGTATCGACCGCGCAGACCTGCCCTTCTTCCAGATAACGCCCGAGCAGATTCATCGATTTCGCATGCCCGACTTCGGCGGCGCGTTGATACAACGCCAGTGCGTGTGGATGATCGACCATCACACCGCACCCGGTCGCCAGCAGATTGGCCAGGTTGTACATCGCCCAGTCCAGCCCTGCCTCGGCGGCCATTCGATAATGTTGCGCCGCAACCCCGGCATCAGCGACACAACCCCAGCCGTGCTCGTGACAACGCCCGAGCATATTGCGCGCCATCAGATGACCTCGCCCCGCAGCGATGCCGAACCAGCGCAACGCCAGCGCCTGATCCTGCGCAATGCCCCGGCCATCGAGCAGGATCTGCCCCAGCAACGCCTGCGCTTCTAGCTCACCCTCGCCCGCCGCCAGCAAAATCGCCTGCGCGGCGCGGGCCGGGCTTTGTTCGAGCATCGCCGCCAGCCCGGCGGCGTCCAGGACTTCCTCGCGACGCAGTTGGAAACTCATACCTCGACCCAGCGGCGCAGCAGGTTGTGATACGTGCCGGTGAGGCGGATCAGCGACGGGTGATCCGGCATATCCTGCGTGAGCTGCTGGATCGCCCCGTCCATCTCGAACAGCAAGGCACGCTGACTGTCTTCGCGCACCAGACTTTGCGTCCAGAAAAACGACGCATAACGTGCGCCGCGCGTGACCGCGTTGACCTTGTGCAGGCTGGTGCCGGGGTACAGCACCATGTCGCCGGCGGGCAGTTTCACTTGTTGGGTGCCGAAGGTGTCCTGGATCTCCAGTTCGCCGCCGTCGTAGTCCTCAGGCTCACTGAAGAACAACGTCGCCGACAAATCGGTACGCACCCGCTCGATGCTGCCCTTGGGTTGGCGTACGGCGTTATCGATGTGGAAATCAAAACTGCCGCCCGCCGTGTAGCAGTTCACCAAAGGCGGGAATACTTTGTGTGGCAGTGCGGCAGACATGAACAGCGGATTTTTCCACAACCGTTCGAGCATCGCTGCGCCGATTTCCTTGGCCAGCGGATGACCTTCGGGCAGTTGCAGATTGTGTTTGGCCTTGGCCGATTGATAGCCGGCGGTGATCTTGCCATCCGCCCAATCGGCCTGTTCAAGCGCCTCGCGGATGCGCTGCACTTCGTCTTTTTCGAACAGACCGGGGATGTGCAGCAGCATGGCAATGTCACCTGATGGCAAAGAGGCGGCAATGGTATTGATTCTTATTGACCGTGTAAAACGCCCACGACGAATGAATCAGTAAAAACCGTAAGGGCAAATTGTAAAGAATGTAAATTCAGTGCGAATAACAATGCTTCGCAATTGATACGAATACCTGTTTACCCTATATTCCGCGACCTCAAATCCTTGGGGAGGGGAATAAAAATGGCACGTCAACACACACAAGTACCGGTCAGTTCACCACGTCTGCTCGCCTCTGCAATCGGTGTGGCTATCACCGCCGGCTCCGCTGGCCACATGGTGTTCGCCGCTGAAAAGACCGACAGCAAAGCTGCCGGCAATGCCATTGCCCTGGACGCCACGTCGATCACTGGCGAAGCCCAGGACGCGACCTCCTATCAGGTCGAAAAAGCCTCCTCACCCAAGTACACCGCGCCGCTGGTCGACACGCCGCGCTCGGTGACCGTTATTCCGCAACAAGTCCTCAAGGACACCGGCGCCCTGAACATGCAGGACGCGCTGCGCACCGTGCCGGGCATCACTTTCGGTGCCGGTGAAGGCGGCAACCCGCAGGGCGACCGTCCGTTCATCCGCGGTTTCGACGCCCAGGGCGACACTTACCTTGACGGCGTGCGTGACACCGGTTCGCAGAGCCGCGAAATCTTCGCCGTCGAAAACATCGAAGTCAGCAAGGGCCCGAACTCCGCTATCGGTGGTCGCGGCGCGGCGGGCGGCAGCATCAACCTGGTGAGCAAAAAAGCGCATCTGGGTAACTCGTTCGATGGCGGCTTCACCTGGGGCTCCGACCAGACTCAGCGCTACACCCTCGACGGCAACTACCAGTTCAGCGACACCGCTGCCGGCCGTCTGAATCTGATGAGCCACGAGAGCAACGTCGCCGGTCGTGACAAAGTCGATTACGACCGCTGGGGCATCGCGCCGTCGCTGGCGTTCGGCCTGGGCACCGACACCCGCGTCAACCTCGATTACTACCACCTCGAAAGCAATGACACCCCGGATGCGGGCATCCCGTACACCATCCCGACCGGTGGCTCGGCAGCACGCACCAAGTCCAATCCGGACAAGCCGTACGCCGGCGGTGACCACAGCAATTTCTACGGTCTGGATCGCGACTTCCGCAAGGGCCGCACCGACACCGCCACCTTCGCCATCGAGCATGATCTGAGCGACTCGCTGACGATCAAGAACACCCTGCGTCACGGCACCAGCATGCAGGATTACATCCTGACCCAGCCGGACGACAGCAAAGGCAACGTCAACAACGGCAGCGTCTGGCGTCGTGCCAATACTCGCGTGAGCAACACCGAGACCACCACCAACCAGACCGACCTGTTCGGCAATTTCTACGTCGCCGGCTTCAAGAACAGCTTCTCCACGGGCGTCGAATACACCCGCGAGCAAAGCCAGAAGTCTTCGTATAACGTCAACACCGACACCACGCCGCGCACCAGCGCCGCGACCACCAACTGCACACCGTCGATGATCGGCGCGTCGAGCGGCTACAACTGCACCTCGCTGTCGAACCCGAACCCGAACGATCCGTGGAACGGCGCGATCTCGCGCAACTACGCCGGCACCGACACCGAGGCCAACACTTACGCGCTGTACGTGTTCGACACCCTGGAATTGTCCGAGCAGTGGCTGGTGAACATGGGCCTGCGTTACGACCACTTCGACACCGAGTACAAGACCTACACCGCTGCCGGCGCCACCACGTCCAAGGGCGATGACACCAGCGAGTTCGTCACCGGCCAGTTCGGCGTGGTCTACAAACCGGCAGAAAACGGCAGCATCTACGCCTCTTACGCAACCTCCGCTACCCCGCCGGGCAACACCCTCGGTGAGGGCCAGGAAGGCAACCCGTTGGGCGGTACCCCGGATCGCAGCGGCAACTTGCTGAGCAGCGACATGGAGCCGGAAACCACCAAGAACTACGAGATCGGCACCAAGTGGGATCTGCTCAACGACCGCCTGTCGCTGACCGCTGACATCTTCCGCACCGAGAAAGAAAACGCCCGTGTGCAAGTCGACACCACTTCGTACGAGAACGCCGGCAAGACCCGCGTGCAAGGTATCGAACTGTCGGCCAGCGGCAAGATCACCGACAAATGGCAAGTGTTCGCCGGCTACGCCTACATGGACAGCGAACAGGTCGATGGCGGTCCACTGGGTCGCGCCAACGATGGCAACGAACTGCCGAACACACCGAAAAACAGCGCCAGCCTGTGGACCACTTATCAGGTCACGCCGAAGCTGACCCTCGGTGGCGGTGCGTTCTACGTCGACGACGTGTTCGGCAACGTGGCCAACACCACCATGGTCGATTCGTACGTACGTTACGACGCGATGGCGGCTTACAAGCTGAGCAAAAACGTCGACCTGCAACTCAACGTGCAAAACCTGACTAACGAAACCTATTACGACAAAGCCTTCTCGACCCACTTCGCCAACCAGGCGGCGGGCCGTACGGCGCTGTTGAGCACCAATTTCCACTTCTGACCGATGCGGAAACCTGTGGGAGCGAGCCTGCTCGCGAAAGCGGTGGGTCAGTCAAGTAGAGGCTGACTGACACGACGCCTTCGCGAGCAGGCTCGCTCCCACAAGGTATGCGCCGCAAGGCTTGGCCCCGTTCATTCAATTGAACGGGGCTTTTGTGCGTAATCAAAGAAGCTCTCGATAACCCACGGCATAATGCGCGCCGTGATGACAATTTCCGAACGGACGGCGAGTGACGTGTTGAAGAAAACCCTGTTCCAGTTGCACTGGTTTTTTGGCATCACTGCCGGCCTGGTGCTGGCCTTGATGGGCATCACCGGCGCGGCCTATTCGTTCCAGGACGAGATCCTGCGGGCGCTGAATCCCTCGGTGTTGCAGGTGGAGAAACAAGTCGCCGGCGTCCTGCCTCCGGTCGAACTGGTGGAGCACATCGAAGCCACCTCGGGCAAGAAAGTCTCGATGCTGTCGGTGGAGACCGAAAGCGGCCACGCGGCGAAAGTATTCTTCACCCCACCCAAGGGTGAACGTCGCGGCGAAATGCGCTACTTCGATCCGTATACCGGCGAGTTCATGGGCAACGCCGTCGGCCAGGATTTCTTTGGGCTGATGTTGCAACTGCACCGCTTCCTCGCCATGGGCGACACCGGGCGCAACATCACCGGCGCCTGCACGCTGATCCTGGTGTTTTTCTGCCTCTCCGGGCTGTACCTGCGCTGGCCGCGCCATTGGAACAGCTGGCGCGTGTGGCTGACCCTCGACTGGAAGAAAAAGGGCCGCGCCTTCAATTGGGACCTGCACTCTGTGGCCGGCACCTGGTGCCTGTTGGTGTATCTGCTACTGGCGTTGACCGGGCTGTCCTGGTCGTACGAGTGGTACAACAAGGGCCTGACCAAACTACTTTCCGACGCCCCGCAAAACGAACGCGTACGCGGTGGTCGCGGACATGCGCCGCAAGGTCCGGCGCCGACCGCCGACTATGCCGCGATGTGGAGCAGCATCTACAGCGCCGCCGGCCCAGGCCTGTCCGCTTACAACATCCGCATGCCGGCCGTGGCCGGTCAACCGGCGACGGTGTTCTACCTGCTCGACAGCTCTCCGCATGATCGCGCGTTGAACCAGATCACCCTCGACCCGGCCACCGGCATCGTCAAACGCGTCGACCGCTACGCCGATAAAAGCTTCAAGGCACAACTGCTGACCAGCATTTATGCGTTGCACGTCGGCAGCTATTTCGGTCTGGTCGGACGGATCATCATCACCCTCGCGGCGGTGTGCATGCCGCTGTTCTTCATCACCGGTTGGCTGTTGTATCTGGATCGTCGCCGCAAGAAAAAGCAGATCAAGGACGCACGCAAAGGTCTCGAACAACCGGCCGGCGATGCTCCGGCGTGGCTGATCGGTTTCGCCAGCCAGAGTGGATTCGCCGAACAACTGGCCTGGCAGACTGCCGGCCAGTTGCAGGCCGCCGGGTTGCCGGTGAAGGTGCAGCCGCTGGCCAGTGTCAGCGAGCAGGATCTGCGTGACTCAACCAATGCGCTGTTCGTGGTCAGCACCTTCGGCGACGGCGAAGCACCGGACAGTGCCCGAGGTTTCGAGCGCAAAGTGCTGGGCAAAGCCTCGACGTTCGACAATTTGAACTACGCAGTACTTGGACTCGGTGATCGTCAGTATCAGCACTTCTGCGGCTTCGCCAAACGCCTGCATCAGTGGCTGGGCGAACACGGCGGCAAAACCCTGTTTGCCCCGGTGGAAGTCGACAGCGGCGATCCGTACGCGCTGAGCCATTGGCAAACCCAACTGGGCCTGCTCACCGGGCAAGCACCGGTCGACACCTGGCAGGCGCCGAGCTACGACAACTGGACGCTGGTGCGCCGTGAACTGATGAACCCGGACAGCAGCGGTGCGCCGGTTTATCTGCTGGGCCTCAGCGCACCGAGTACCAGCAGTTGGCTGGCCGGCGATCTGGTGGAAGTGCTGCCGCGCAACTGCCCTTGGGTCATCGAGCACTTCCTCGACGGCCTCGGTATTCGTGGCGAGACAATGGTGAAAATCAACGGCCTCGAAGAGCCGCTTGAAGTGGCACTGGCCTCGCGCCAACTGCCCGAACATCGTGCGCATCTGGTGGGCCTGCACGCGCAGGCACTGGTCGATGCCATGGTGCCACTGGCCATGCGCGAATACTCGATCGCCTCGATAGCCGCCGACGGCTTGCTGGAGTTGATCGTGCGCCAGGAGCAGCACAGCGACGGCAGCCTCGGAATTGGCTCCGGCTGGTTGACCGAACATGCGCCGGTGGGTGGCAGCATCAGTTTGCGCGTGCGCCGAAACAGCGGTTTCCACCTGCCGAACGAGCCGGTGCCGATGATTCTGCTGGGCAACGGCACAGGGCTGGCCGGGTTACGCAGCTTGCTCAAGGCGCGGATTGCCGACGGTCAGCAACGCCAGTGGTTGCTGTTTGGCGAACGCAATCGAGAACACGATTACTTGTGCCGAGCGGAGCTGGAAGAGTGGTTGATCAACGGCGATCTGGAGCGGCTGGATCTGGCGTTTTCGCGGGATCAGGCCGAGAAGATTTATGTGCAGGATCGGTTGCGTGAGTCGGCTGAAGAGTTGAAGAAATGGCTGGCCGACGGTGCTGTCATCTATATCTGCGGCAGTTTGCAGGGGATGGCATCAGGCGTGGATCAGGTGCTCAACGACATCCTCGGCGCCGCCGACGTTGAACGTCTGATCGAACAGGGCCGATACCGCAGGGACGTTTACTGACCCCACACATTCCCCACTGTGGGAGCGAGCCTGCTCGCGAAGGCGATTTAACACTCAACATTGATGTTGGCTGTAACTCCGCTTTCGCGAGCAGGCTCGCTCCCACAGGGGATACGCTGATCAAACGGGCTGCAACTTCCGCTCAAACACCGCCACCCCATTCAAATCCCGCAACACCACACTCATCTCCCCACTCTGCCCTTCAATATTGACCTCGCCAAAAAACTGAAACCCGGCAAACGGTGAAGTGTTCTGTGCCGGCGGCGCCTTCTCGAATACCACCTCAGGCCCAAACGTCTTATCCAGCGGATTAGGCCCAAAACTCCCGGCATTCAACGGCCCCGCGACGAACTCCCAGAACGGTTCAAAATCCTGAAACGCCGCACGATCCGGGTGGTAGTGATGCGCCGCGCAGTAATGCACGTCTGCCGTCAGAAAGACAAAATTGCGCACCTGTTGCGCCCGCAGATAACCAAGCAATTCAGCGATTTCCAGCTCACGGCCCTGCGCCGGCCCCGGATCGCCGTTGGCCACTGCTTCCCATCGCGCCACGCCCGGACTCACCTCGCCATCAGGCACACCAAGACCAATCGGCATGTCGGCGGCGATCACCTTCCACTGGGCTTTCGATTTCTTCAAGCCACGCTTGAGCCAGTCCAGTTGCTCGCGCCCCAAAAATGGTTTAGCCGCCCCGAGATTGTCATCGTTGGCCCCGCGATAACTGCGCATGTCGAGCACAAACACATCGAGCATCGGCCCATAACTGATCTTGCGATAGATCCGCCCGCCACCGTCGGCAGCCTGCAGACGCATCGGCGAATACTCCAGCCAGGCCTTGCGTGCACGCCCGACGAGGGTGTGGATATCTTTCTCCTGATAACGCTCGTCGAGTTGCTTGCCGGGCGACCAGTTGTTGACCACTTCATGGTCGTCCCACTGCCAGATCTGCGGCACTTCGGCATTGAAGCGGCGGATGTTTTCGTCCATCAGGTTGTAGCGGTAGTTGCCGCGATAGTCGTCGAGGGTCTGGGCGACTTTGCTCTTGGCTTCGGTGGTGATGTTGCGCCATATCCGACCGTTTTCGGTGGTCAGCTGAGCCGGCACAGGACCGTCGGCGTAGATGGTGTCGCCGCTGTGGATAAAGAAGTCCGGCAGGCGCAGGCGCATGGCTTCGTAGATGCGCATGCCGCCGATGTCCGGGTTGATGCCGAAGCCCTGGCCGACGGTGTCGCCACTCCAGACGAAGCGAATATTGCGCCGCGCTGTCGGCGCACTGCGCAAGTGGCCAAGCCACGGTTCGCTGGCGACGCCAGTGCGGGCGTCCTTGAAGTACACGCGATAGAAAATCGCCTGATCGGCGGGCAGCCCGCTGAGTTCAACGCGGGCGGTGAAATCGCTGTGGGCATCGGCCAGCGCCGAGACAACCCGGCGTGGATTGCGAAACTGGCTGCGGGTGTCCCACTCGACCACCATCCGCGCCGGACGATCGCTGCGGCTCCAGATCATCGCGCGGTCGCCTTGCAGGTCGCCGGACTGCACGCCATCGGTGAGTTGCGGACGATCCTTGACCGACGCAATCACCGCCGGTGCCAGGCTCGGCATCAGCAGCCCGGCGCCGACCACTTGCATGACACGCCGGCGACCCACATTGAAATCGCTCATGCTGTTCTCCCTGAAAAAAGGAAAACTAAAGCACGCCTATATGAACTCGCCATGACACCACTAACCATTGTGGGAGCGAGCCTGCTCGCGAAAGCGGTGTGCCAGTCAACATACATGTCGCTGGCAGATTGCATTCGCGAGCAGGCTCGCTCCCACAGGGGATTGGTGTCAGGCCTTGGCGGGTTCCATTGCCAGCTCGACGGTTTCAGGCCGTTTGACTGTCGCGTACACCACCGCCGTCAGCAGACTCCCCGCCACAATCGCCAGCAGATACAGCAGCGCATGATTGATCGCATTCGGGATCGCCAGTACAAACAAGCCACCGTGCGGCGCCATCAGTTTGCAGCCGAAGTACATCGACAGCGCACCGGTCAACGCACCGCCAGCGATACTCGCCGGAATCACTCGCAACGGGTCTTTCGCGGCAAACGGAATCGCCCCCTCGGAGATAAAGCACAGCCCCAGCACGAAGGCAGCCTTGCCGGCCTCGCGCTCAGTTTGGGCAAACTTGCGCCGGGCGATGAACGTGGCGATGCCCAGACCAATCGGGGGCACCATCCCCGCCGCCATGGTCGCGGCCATCGGCGCGTAACTCTGCGAGGCCAGTAGCCCCACCGAGAACGCATACGCGGCTTTGTTGATCGGCCCGCCGAGGTCGACGCACATCATGCCGCCGAGCACGATCCCCAGCAGGATCGCGTTGGTGGTGCCCATGCTGTCGAGAAACTGCGTGAGCGCGGCGAGCATGCCCGCCACCGGTTTGCCGACCACGTAAATCATCACCAGACCGGTGAACAGGCTGGCGAACAACGGGATGATCAGAATCGGTTTCAGCGCTTCAAGACTTTGCGGCAACGCAACATATCGACTGATGGCCTTGGCCGCATAACCGGCGATAAAACCGGCAACAATCCCGCCGATAAACCCGGCGCCCAAGGTACTCGCCAGCAAACCGCCGATCATCCCCGGCGCCAGGCCCGGACGGTCGGCAATCGAATAGGCGATGTACCCGGCCAGCAGCGGCACCATCAACTTGAACGCGGTTTCGCCGCCGATCTGCATCAGCGCTGCCGCCAGCGTGCCTTCCTCTTTGAACGCGGTGATGCCGAAGACGAACGACAACGCGATCATCAGACCACCCGCCACCACCATCGGCAACATGTACGAAACGCCGGTCAGCAGGTGTTTGTAGACCCCGGTTTTCTCCGATTTGGCCGGTGCCTTGCCGTCGCTGGCAGCGCTTTCCTGCTGACCTTCGGCGAGGGCTTTTTTCAGCGTGGCTTCGGATTGCTTCAATGCAATGCCAGTGCCGCAGCGGTAGATTTTCTTGCCGGCGAATCGCTCGGTAGCGACGTCGATATCCGCCGCCAGCAGCACCACGTCAGCCTCGGCAATCGCGGTCGCGCTCAGCGGAGTTTTCGCGCCGACCGAGCCTTGCGTTTCGACCTGCAATTCATAGCCCAGACGCTTGGCCGTTTGCTGCAAAGCCTCCGCCGCCATGAAGGTGTGAGCAACACCGGTCGGGCAGGCGGTGATGGCGACGATGCGCGGCGCACGCTGCTCAACGGCAGCCGGGGCGGCTGCGCTAGCGACATAAACTTCGGCTTCTTCAGCACCACGGCGCAACACCGCTTCGACATCTTGCAGGGCCTGCGCCGGGGCAATCTGGAAGAGCCGTTTGCCGACGAAACGCGTCATGTCGACGTTACCGGTGGCGACCAGCAACACCCACTCCGCCGCTTCGATGGTCGCTGCCGACAATTCACGTTCCGGATGCGCCGCATCGACCACTTCGACGCTGGTACTCCAACCCTGACGCTGGGCCGCCGCATCGAGCAAGCGGGCGCACAGCACACTGGTGACCATGCCGTTCGGGCAAGCCGTAACAATGGCTAACTTCATGACAAACCCTCTTATTGTTCTGTCAGGGGGCGCACGCGCACACCCTGTTCGAGCTGCGCCAGTTGCGCGGCGTCGTTGATGCCAAAACCGATCTGGGTCACCGCCATCGCGGCAATCGCCGTGGCAGTGCGCAAAGTTTGCTCAGGCGTATCGGCACTGAGCAACCCATGAAGCATGCCGGCCAATAGCGAGTCACCGGCACCGACGGTACTGGCGACGCTGACCTTCGGCGGTGAAGCATGCAGCGCCGAGCCGACGCTGAACCAGTTCACGCCGTCAGCGCCGTGGGAGATCACCACGTGCTCGATGCCTTGAGCGTGCAACTGCGCCGCTGCCTGCGCCTCGGCGGCGTGGGAGACCACCTCGCAACCGAGCGCATCAGCCAGTTCTTCAGTGTTCGGTTTGATCAGCCACGGGCCAGCCTTCAGCGCTTGGCGCAACGCTTCACCGCTGGAGTCGAGGGCGACTTTCAGGCCGAGGGAGTTGAGCCGTTCGATCAGCTCACGCAACCACTGTGCAGTCACGCCGCGCGGCAGACTGCCGGCGACCACCACCGCGTCGTGCCCCGGCGCGATCTGCACCAGACGATCGAGCAAAGCCTGCTGCGCCGCAGCATCGACCACCGGCCCCGGGCCGTTGATGTCAGTGATACGGCCATCGCGCTCGGCGACTTTGATATTGCTGCGCGTCTCGCCCGGCACACGGACAAACGCATCGACAAAACCGCGCTTGGCGAACAGGGTCTCGAACGCTTGCAGATTGTCTTCGCCGAGAAAGCCGCTGACCGTCAGTTGGTGGCCAAGGTCGGCCAGCACCTGCGCGACGTTCACGCCTTTGCCGGCGGCGTGGGTGTGCATCTCGTCGCTGCGGTTGACCTGACCGGCAGCCAACACTGGCAGCTCGACCGTGAGGTCCAGCGCCGGGTTGAGGGTCAGGGTGAGAATCTTGGCCATTACAGGGCCTCCACTAATGCACGCACTTCGTTGGCGCTGCCCACGGTGAGGGCTTGTTGAGCAAGGGTTTGCGCCTGGGTCAGGCTGAGTTCGCGGATGCGCGCCTTGACCTCGGCAATGCTGCGACCGGACACGCTCAGCTCATCGACGCCGAGGCCAACCAGCACCGGCACCGCCAACGGATCGGCCGCCAGTTCGCCGCACACGCCGACCCATTTGCCATGGGCATGGGCCGCACGCACGGTGATGTCGATCAGTTGCAGCACCGCCGGGTGCAAGCCGTCAGCCTGGGCCGACAGCGTCGGGTGACCACGGTCGATGGCCAGGGTGTATTGGGTCAGGTCGTTGGTGCCGACGCTGAAGAAGTCGACTTCCATGGCCAAGACCGGCGCGAGCAACGCGGCGGACGGCACTTCGATCATGATCCCCAGTTGCAGATCGGCAACCGGGATTTCCAGGCGCAAGCGCTCGGTCATGTCGCGAGCCTGACGCCACTCTTCAACGCTGCCGACCATCGGGAACATGATCCGCAGCGGACGGTTGTCCGCCGAACGCAGCAAGGCGCGCAATTGCGCTTCCATGATCTGCGGACGCTGCAAGGTCAGGCGAATGCCGCGCACGCCGAGGAACGGGTTTTCTTCCTTGGCGATCGGCCAATACGGCAGCGGCTTGTCGCCGCCGACATCCAGCGTACGCACCACCAGCGGTCGACCGGCGAGGCCGTCGAGAACGCGGCGGTATTCGGCTTCCTGAGTGGCTTCATCCGGCGCTTGCGGGTGGGCCATGAAAATCAGTTCGGTGCGCAACAGACCGATGCCTTCGGCGCCCTGCTCTACCGCGCTGATGACGCCAGCGCTTTCGCCAATGTTGGCGAACACTTCCACGGCGTGGCCGTCGGTGGTGTGCGCCGGTTGATGGCGTTGTTCGGCAGCAGCCTTGAGGCGTTGTTCGCGGGTGTCGCGTTCTTCGCTGGCGCGTTGCAGGGTCGCAGCATCGGCGTCGACATGCAGACGACCGCGTTGACCGTCGAGCAGCAACGGCGTGCCTGGTTTGAGCAGCAACACCGCCGCACCTGCACCGACCAGCGCGGGAATACCGAGGGCACGGGCGACGATGGCGCTGTGCGCGGTGGCGCCGCCGCGTGCGGTGAGAATCCCCGCTACTCGCGCCGGATCGAGCCGCGCCACGTCGGACGGGCCGACTTCGTCCATCACCAGAATGTACGGTTGCTCAGGCTCGTTCGGCGTCTGCACGCCGCACAATTGCGCCAAGACACGGCGACCAATGTCGCGCAGATCCGCCGCCCGTTCGGCGAGCAACGCGTCCTGCAGCGATTCCTGTTGCTTGGCCGCAGCTTCGATCACTGCCATCCACGCCGCTTCAGCGCTTTCGCCTTGCTTGAGGCGCGTGTCGACTTCGTCGGTCAGTTCCGGGTCGTCGAGCATCTCCTGATGGGTGATGAAAATCTCGCGGATGGCTTTGGCTTTGCTGCGTTCGATCAAGCCTTGAATGTCGCTGCGCACATCGCTCAGCGCTTGCTTGAGACGCTCGCGTTCGATCGCGGCGGACTCACCACGCAGCGGGTATTCGATGGTTTGCTGCACTTGAATGTGCGCCGGGCCGACGGCGATGCCCGGTGCCGCGGGAATCGCTTGCAACTGAGTACCGGACGTCGGGGCGATGACGACTTCGGCGATATCGGCGATGACTTCGCGTTGCTGACTCACGGCGGGCAGCGGCTCGACCTCTTCACCGAGGCCTTCTTCGATGGCGGCGAGCAAAGCCGGCAATGCGTCGGCAGCAATGCTCGGTTCGGCGATCAACTCCAGCACCTGACCACGACGAGCGCCGAGGCTGAGCAGTTTGCTCAAGCTCTTCACCGATACGGCGCTGTCCTGACCGTCGACGATGCGCACACGGATTTCGCCATCAAAACTCTTCGCCAGTTGCGCCAGGATCTTCGCCGGGCGTGCGTGCAGACCGTGGGCGTTGGCCAAGGCGATGCGTGCGCTCGGCCAGTCGGCAGGCAACTCGCCCCCCAGCACTTCAAGGACTTTACGGCTGCTGGTGGCGCGGCCCAGTTCATGGCCGCGACCTTCGATCAACAACGCGCACAGCCGCTCAAGCAAGGCCTGATGCGCTTCGCCGAGGCTGGCCAGGCAGAACAGACCGCTCAGCGGTTGACCGAGATAGCGTATTGGTTTGTCCGGGGTGACGAAGGCCAGCCCCGGACGCTTCACGGTTTGCTCGCTGTGTAGCCACCACAGACCATCGCCCAACGGCAGCGCTTCGACTTGCTGCAACACGCCAGCAAAACCGTTGCTCACGCAATCGGCCTGACGCAGCAGACGCGCCCCCCGCCAAACCAACTCTTCGAAATCGTCGGCAGCAACACCGAGGCCGATCATCTGTGCGTCCAGCGCCAATTCCTGCGGCGCGCCTTGCAGCAACTTCAACAGTGCTTCGGGCGAACTGGCGCGACGCAGGGCCTGGCCCAGATCGGTCTCGCCGAGGGCCCGGGTCAGCAGTTGCAACAGGCGCAGGTGTTCGTCGGATTTGGCCGCAATGCCGATAGCCAGATAAACGATCTGGCCATCGCCCCAATCGACACCCTCGGGAAACTGCATCAGGCGCACGCCAGTGGCGAACACCTGATCGCGGGTTTCGGGGGTACCGTGGGGGATGGCAATACCTTGACCAAGAAAGGTCGAGCCCTGGGCTTCCCGGGCCTGCAGTCCGGCCAGGTATCCGTCGGCGACCAATCCATCGGCGACCAGATGATTGGCGAGTAATTGCAGGGCAGCGGGTTTATCCACAGCCGATTGGCCCATGGATATCTGCTCTATAGTGAGCTCGAGCATGCGATCTCCTTTTTGGCACATGAAGGTGCCAGGTATTGTTTTGGATGGTTGCAGCTTAGGCGCTTGTCAGCTTCCTTTTCAGGGGCAGTTTTGGCGGTTTCACGGCAGGACCGGCCAAAAGCGTCTAAAACGTAGAAAATACGCCTGCTGAAACGTTTAATCTAGATTGATCGGCACGTTACTCGATAATGTCGCATCCTTGAAGTCCAACTTGTCGGATGCGTTGCGACAATGGTCGTCTGCCCGAATCGGGTAGGATTGGCGAAAATCTCGGCGCATGCTCGAAATAACAAGGAAATCCCGGGTTGAAACTCAGTGATATCGCGCGGTTGGCCGGAGTGTCCGTGACCACCGCCAGCTACGTCATCAACGGCAAGGCCGAACAGCAACGCATCAGCAACGCGACCGTCGAGCGGGTGCGCGCGGTGGTCGAGCAGCACGGCTTCACGCCCAATCCACAAGCGGCCGGGTTGCGCAGTCGGCATACCCGCACGCTGGGCTTTATCCTGCCGGATCTGGAAAACCCCAGTTACGCGCGGATCGCCAAACTACTGGAACAAGGCGCGCGAGCACGCGGCTATCAACTGCTGATCGCCAGCTCCGACGATGCGCCGGACAGCGAGCGCCAGTTGTTGCAACTGTTCAAGGCGCGCCGCTGCGATGCGCTGATCGTCGCCAGTTGCCTGCCGGCCGGGGATGACAGCTACCGCCAGTTGCAGGCCAAGGGGCTGCCGATCATCGCCATCGACCGGGTCATGGAACCCGAGCATTTCTGTTCGGTGATCAGCGACGACCGCGAGGCCAGTCTGCACCTGACCCAGAGCCTGCTCGATCCGCAGCTCAAACAGATCGTATTGCTTGGCGCCCGTCCAGAACTGAGCATCAGCCAGGAACGTGCCGCCGGGTTCAAACAGGCCCTGGTCGATTTCAAAGGCGAAGTGCTGGTCGAACACGCCGAATCCTTCAGCCGCGAATGCGGCAGGCAATTGATGGAAGAACTCCTGCAACGCCTCGGCCATTTGCCGGATGCGCTGGTAACAACTTCCTACGTGCTGCTGCAGGGCGTGTTCGACGCCCTGCATGACTTCCCGCTCAAATCCCGCCCGTTGCGCCTCGGCACATTCGGCGACACGCAATTGCTCGACTTCCTACCATTGCCGGTCAACGCCATGGCCCAGCAGCACCAGTTGATCGCCGACAAGGCGCTGGAACTGGCACTGGCCGCCGTCGAGCAATCGGAATACAAGCCCGGCGTGCAAGCGATTGCCCGTACCTTCAAGCAGCGTATTCACCGGGACTGAACCGTGGAGCTGATCGACAGCCACACCCACCTCGACTTCCCCGACTTCGACGCCGACCGCTCGGCGTTGTTGGCCGAAAGCCGCGCCCTCGGAGTGCGGCGGATGGTGGTACTGGGAGTCTATGAGGGTAATTGGCAGCGGGTATGGGATCTGGTGCAAAGCGATGCTGACTTGTACGCAGCGTTCGGTTTGCATCCGGTGTATCTCGATCAGCATCGCCCCGAAGATGTGCTGGCGCTCGGTGACTGGCTGACGCGATTGCGCGGTCATCGGCAGTTGTGCGCGGTGGGTGAGATTGGTCTGGACTACTTCATCGAAACCCTCGACCGCGCGCGCCAACAGGCGCTGTTCGACGCACAACTGCAGCTGGCGGCGGACTTTGAATTACCGGCGCTGATTCATGTGCGCCGCAGTCACGCGGCGGTCATTGCCACGCTCAAGCGTTTTCGTCTGAAGCGAGCCGGGATCATCCATGCCTTTGCCGGTAGCCGTGAAGAAGCGCGCGAGTACATCAAGCTGGGTTTCAAACTCGGTCTGGGTGGCGCGCCGACCTGGCCGCAGGCGTTGCGCATGCATCGGGTGCTGGCGGATTTGCCACTGGATTCGATTGTGCTGGAAACCGATTCCCCGGACATGGCGCCCGCGATGTTTCCCGGTCAGCGCAACAGCCCGGCGCACTTGCCGGCGATCTGCGAGGCGCTGGCCGAGTTAATGAAGATCAGCCCTGAACAACTGGCTACCGCCAGCACTGCCAACAGCTGTGAAGTGTTTGGCTGGTAAAAAAACCTTGTGGGAGCGAGCCTGCTCGCGAAAGCGGTGTGTCAGGTGACGAAGATGTCACTGGCAGATTGCATTCGCGAGCAGGCTCGCTCCCACAGTTTTTCGCCCGTGCCTCAGACGCGAAACGCGCTGATCAATTGTTTGAGTTCCACCACCTGCGCAGACAGCGCCCGGCTGGCATCTTCAGTCTGATGCGCACCTTGCGCCGTGCGCTCACCGGCGCGGTTGATCTCGACGATATTCTGATCGATGTCATGGGCCACCGCGGTTTGCTGCTCCACCGCAGCGGCAATCTGCTGGTTCTGATCGACGATCATGCCTACAGCGCCGAGGATGTTTTCCAACGCCTGCTGGACCTTTTCCGACTGGCCGACCGTGCCGTTGGCCATCTGATGGCTGACGCCCATGGCCTTCACCGCCGCGCCGACGCCGCCGTGCAGCTTGGCGATCATCTGCTCTATCTCTTCGGTCGATTGCTGCGTGCGTTTGGCCAGGGTGCGTACTTCGTCCGCCACCACCGCAAAACCGCGCCCCTGCTCGCCGGCTCGGGCGGCTTCTATCGCGGCGTTGAGCGCCAGCAGGTTGGTCTGCTCGGCGATGCTCTTGATCACTTCCAGCACGCGGGTGATCGACTGGCTGTCACTGGCCAGTTGATTGATCACCAGCACCGACTGATCGATCTCGCTGGCCAGGGCGGCAATACTGCCTTGCTGCGATTCCACCAGGCCACGACCATTGATGGTCTCGTCGTTCACGCTGTGCGCGCTGCTCACCGCCGCCGCTGCACTGCGCGCTACCTCCAGTGAAGTCGCCGACATCTGATTCATCGCCGTCGCCACCTGCTCGATCTGCGTGCGCTGTCCGGCGACCGCCTGATTGCTTTGCGCAGAAACGTTTTCAACTTGCCCGGCCTGACGCTCGACCTCGCCGACGGTGTGCCCTACCCGCTCGATCAAGTCGTGAATCTTGCGCACCGTGCCGTTGAACACTTCGCCCAATTCGCCCAGTTCATCGCGGCTGTTCGCTTTGAAGGTAACGGTCATGTCACCGGCCGCGACCTTGTCCATCATCGCGCCCAGGCGTTTGAGTGTGGTGCGGGTCGAGGCGTAGAAACCGCCGTAGAGATAAAAAATCAGCACAAACACCACCGACAACGCCACAGCCTGCAAGACCATGTGCGTGCGGTTCTGCGCCAGACGCTGCTGCAATTGGGTGTCGAGGAATTTCAGGGTGGCTTCGTTGAGCTGCCAGGTTTTGTCGATAAGTCCGGTCACCTGGTCGTAAAACGCCTGCCACGGTGCATCAAGGGTATCGGCTATCACCACTTGTTCTTCGAACAATTCACTGGCCTGTTTCAGCGACACCTTGCTGGCCTCGGCCGGAGCGCTGAGGGTTTCACGCGCGGCCGTGCTGGAGCCCAGCGCGTCCTGCAGTTTCAAGCCGTACTCGGCCTGGAGCTTTTCGATCTGCACCAGCAACTCATCAAAACGGGTGCTTGACGAACTGTTGAGAAAGCCCTGACCCAACGAATACGAGCCCATGGCCCGGCCTTCGCCAAGGGTTTGCGTGACGGTCGGCGTAATCAGCGTGACCAGTTCGCTGAGTTGGCGGATATCGCTCTGGTTGTCGCGGCTCAGCCCCGCCTGACTGGTGATGATCTGGCTGAATATCTGCGCACTGGCCAGCAATTTGCCGATCAAGGCACTTTTGCTTTGCAGGGAGTTTTCCGCTTGCTGGGCTTTGAACGCGGCAATCATTTCATCGCGTTTGCCGTCAAACACCTTGATCTGCTCGGGATCGTCGGTCATTGCCGTGAGCCCTTGCAGGCGCGCCAAAACGGCTTGTTCAAGGGTGGTGATCTGCGCTTCGACGTTACCGGCCTTGCCGGACTGGCCGAGGGTGACGTCGATCTGCACCAGATTGTTCAGGGTCTCCAGATCCCGGCGCAGGCTCAGGCTACTGCCCAGCAGATCGAGGCTTTGCAGTTCGATCCGGGTGCCCTGGAATTCGCGATAAGAGTCGCGCACCAGATAGAAATTGGTCACCAGCATCGGCACCAGAAACAGCACGCTGATCAGGCTGAACTTCATGCCGAAGCTCAGACGGTTCATCAGCGAGACGGCGGGATAGAGCAAGCTCTTCACTGGAAGTCTCCCTTGGTTTTTCTTGTTTTTATTGGCAGGCGCGCAGAGACAGCAGATAGCCACTATCGGGCGCCATCTCTGTATAGCGCAAATCGGAGGGAGGCTTTGTAACTTAAGGTTAACGGCAAAAAAGATCGCAGCCTGCGGCGGCGCCTACAGGAAAAACTCGATCCCAGTGTAGGTGCTGCCGCAGGCTGCGATCTTTTGATCTTGCTTTACATCAGTGAATCAATACGGTCCACAAGGCAAACCCGGCATACCACAGCACCGCTGCGCGCAGCAGCAGTTCCCACAGGCAATCGAGGGTGTTGATGCCTTCCGGGCCAACCGCAGGAGGCGGGATCTCCCCTGCGGCCAATCCAACCTTGTTGATCAATTGCGCGGCGCTGATGTTCCAGTTCAGCAACTCATGCAACATCACCCGGCTGACCGCCACAAAATTGCCGACCAACGCGAAACTTGCCGCCAACAGACGCACCGGCACCCAGTCGAAGGCATGGCGCAACTGCGCGGCACGCTCGACCAGCGCCGGGTTGTGCCCATGCTCTTCGGCCAGCGCCAGCAAGCGATAAGCCAACGCCGCCACCGGACCGAGCAGGAAATACCAGAAGATCACCGCGAAGAAACTCTGATAGGCCTGCCACAACAGATGCCCCTGTACCCGGTCGAGCAATTGCTCGCCGCTGTCGGCACAGATATCCAGATCACGCTTGGCCACGTGGGCCGCCGCTTGCAGATCCTCACGCCGCCAGGCATCACGGAACGGCCCGAGACCGCCGAGCAAATCACCGCGCCCCAGGCTGTAAATCACCACCAGCAGATGCACTGGCAACGCGAGCAAGCCGTACGCCACCGGCTCCAGCACCACCAGCAACAGCGCGAGCAGCGCCACCGGAAACAGCACCAGAATCGTCAGCACCAGCCATGGCTGTTTGGCCAGACGCTCGCTGCTTTCGAGTTTGTTCAGTTCGCGGATCCATCCGCCATCGCGTTGAACACGGTGACGCAGGGCCGAGAACTTCTCGATCCACAGCGCCAGCAGTAACACCAGAAAACTCATTGTCCTTCCTCTTGTGCCAGGGCTGCGCGGTAACGCGCCCAGTCGAATGCCGGGCCAGGATCGGTCTTGCGCCCGGGTGCAATGTCGCTGTGTCCGCAAATACGTGCGCCGGTGATGGCCGCAAATGCGCTTTGCAACTGGCGGGTCAGCACGGTCAGCGCCTGATACTGCGCGTCGGTGAACGGCAGATCATCGGTGCCTTCAAGCTCGATGCCCACGGAAAAATCGTTACAGGTTTCGCGCCCCTCGAACATCGACACGCCCGCATGCCACGCCCGCTCAAGACAGGAGACAAACTGGGTGACCTTGCCGTCACGTTCGATCAGAAAATGCGCCGAGACCCGTAGGTCGGCAATCCCTGCAAAGTAGGGATGTTCGGTGACATCCAGGCGATTCTGGAAAAAATCCTGCACCTTGCCGGTGGCGAACTGCGCCGGTGGCAGGCTGATGTTGTGGATCACCAACAGGGAAATTTCGCCCGCAGGGCGTTCATTGAAGTTGGGCGATGGGCAGACCTGCACCCCCTGACACCACCCGCTAGCGGGATCCAACTGCATACCGATTCCTTCAACGCGAACTGTGTTGGCGCCCAGTATGCCGTGATCGGCCCCCGGCGCGCGATCACTTGGCGCGATTGAGTCGCCGCAGATTGCCCAGCACCGACTCCAGCGCACGGTCGAACAACAAGGTGTCGTCCAGCGCGCGCACCGCACCACGCTGGAATTCGAGCGCCAGTTCGATGCGGCTGCGTTCCAGCACTTTCATCCCGGTACGGTCGACAAACACGTACTTACCGGTGGCTTCGATGATCGCTGCGAGCTTGCAGCGCAGGGTGTTGTCCTCGTCTTCCTGAAACGCCACCCAACCGCCCACGCGCAATTGATCAACCTGTTGCAGACCGGCGGCGTCCTGAGACAGGCGCCCCGAGGTCAGCGCCATCGTGGCCTCGTCAGCGGTTTGCAAAAGGATCTGCCGCGAGACCTCGATCAGTGCCGGCGCCGCTTGATCAGCCGCCGTGCGCGGCTCAAGCACACGCACATGCAGCGCTTCCAGCTCGCTGAAAAATTCGCTGGTGGCAAACGGATCGAATGCCGAACGGCTCAAGCCGTCACGCAACGACTTCAGCAACCCCGGCACCAGTGCCAGCAGACGCATGCCGGCGTCAGCATCATCATGGCGCTGCACACTCCAGATCAGTTGCTCCAGGGTGTGCGCATCGGCCTGCCACTCGGCGGACTTATCGCCATGCTTGAGGCAGGTGAGCAGCAGCACCTTGCTCCAGGCGTCCTGCACAAACGCTACCACCGACGGCGGCAGGACTTTGCCCAGCAGGACTTGATTCAACGCCAGTTCGACTCGCCGACGAGCTAACTCGGTTTTCGCCCGCCCTTCTTCGGCATCGCGCAGACGCTGCTCGAGCAATTCACTGCGCCGACGCTCATCACTGGTGAAAGCAAGAAAGTCTGCGAGCAATTCGGAAAAAATCGCCGGATCATCGTCAAAATCGGTGAGCAGGCGCTGCACCACCTGCTCGATGCGCAGATACAGGCTGTCGCGCGCCTCGCCATCACAATCGCCCCAACCCATCGCCGCTTCGGCAATTTCGTTGAGCAGCCGCCGCGCCGGATGGCTGCTGCGACTGAAGAAGCTCTTGTCGAGCACCGCCACTTTGAGCATCGGGATTTGCAAGCGGGCGATCAGCGCCTTGAGCGAGTCCGGCACATTGCGGTCTTCAAGGATGCAGTCGAAGACCATGGCGATCAGGTTGATCACGTCTTCGTCAGCCCCACCAACGATCCGCGACTTGCCACTTTTGACGCTGACCCGCGTCAGCAGTTGCTCAAGCTGATTGCGCAGATCGAAGTCGTCATGCGACGCCAGCGCCGGCACATATTGTTGCAAGTGCGAGAGCAGGCGCAGCAGGTCGCGGGTGGTGATCGGCTGTGTAGCGGCGCTCGGTTCCAGAGTCGGCGCGACGCTGCCGCGCACGTGCAACAGCAACTCCTGCAACGCGGCGAAGACTTCCTGCACGCCTTCGTCTGCTGGCGGCGGATCGTCGCTTTCCTCGCTATTTACGTTGGCCACCGCGCGATCGATCGCGCGGCGTGCAAGAGCCGGTTTCAGTTCAGGTAGCACGCCGGTGGCACTGAGCAACTGATTGGCTTCGGCATACAACTGCTCGGTGTCGGCCAGCACATAGCGCTCGAACAGTTTGAGCAGGATCAACTTGACCTTGATCTCTACACCGAGGTTGCGACCGGCCTGCAAGAAGAACTCACAGAGCAGCGCCGGGCCGAGCGGATTGCATTGATCGTCCAGGGTATTGCCAAGCAATGCGTTGAGGCGCGCGGTCAGTTGATCGAGGGCAAAGCCGTCACGTTTGAGTACGCGGCCGACCATGGTCTCCACCGCGACATTACGCTCCATGTCATCCGTGCGCGGTGCCGAGTCTTCGTGCATCAACGGAAGTGGCAGCGTGTTGTGCACGGGATCGTATTGGGTGAGGCCGACAAAGGCATCGAAGAACAGTTCGAGAAAGCCCCGTTCGATGTTTTTGCGCTTGAGGCGCAAGTCGCGCATGGCTTCGAAAAAGATGTTCTGTTCGACGTCGTTGCGCGCCCGGTCGGCCATTTCAAACAGGGTGTCATCGGCGTTATCGAACAGCTCCTGCAAACCGTGACGCAGTTGCTGGGCAGCCTTGTCGCGAACCTGAAGCAGAATCACAGGCAGGCGGGCGAGCGGCGAGTGATTCGCCTGATCGGTAGCGGCCTTGTGCAAAGGCACTACTTTCCCGTCGTTGTGCATCCAAGCCTCCTGAAGCGGTGATTCGTTCGGTCAAGCCAACCCGGATCCCTGTGGGAGCGAGCCTGCTCGCGATAGCGGTGTGTCAGCCGCAGCAATGTCACTGAAAGAATGTATTCGCGAGCAGGCTCGCTCCCACAAGTTCAATCAGGACGTCAAAGCTATGACGTCAAATGCAAGGCGAATTATCTTTCATAACTTGTACCCGGCGCCATAGTCGTCAGGGTTTCCCCTATGCCTGTCCCCTCTCAGTGACCACGTCTGTACGGGGTTTGCTCAAAGAAAATCGACCAGATGCAGTCAAGCACGCGTGTTCTCACCTTGGGTTGGCTCGCGCCATGCCCCTATAATCGAATCACTTTGTTTGTGGAGCCCGTTATGCCGAATCTACGTCTCGCCGATTTGACCGCCGAAATCGAAGCCAACGTGCGCCGTGCGTTGCTCGAAGACATCGGCAGCGGCGACATCACCGCGCAACTGATCCCGGCCGAACGTCTGGCCAAAGCCACTATCATTACCCGCGACGACGCCATCATCTGCGGCACTGCGTGGGTCGATGCGGTGTTTCGTCAGCTCGATCCGCGGGTCGCGGTGCATTGGCAGGTGATCGATGGCGAGCGGGTCAAACCCAATCAACCGCTGTTTCATCTGGAAGGCCCGGCCCGCTCGTTGCTGACCGGTGAACGTAGCGCGCTGAACTTCCTGCAATTGCTTTCGGGCGTGGCGACCCGCGCGCAGTACCTGGCGGATTTCGTCGGCGAAACGCAGGTCAAGCTGTTGGATACGCGCAAGACCCTGCCGGGCCTGCGTCTGGCGCAGAAATACGCGGTGACTTGCGGCGGCTGCCACAACCATCGCATCGGCCTGTACGACGCCTTCCTGATCAAGGAAAACCACATCGCGGCCAGTGGTGGCATTGCACAAGCCATCGCCGCCGCCCACAAGATCGCCCCGGGCAAGCCGGTGGAAATCGAAGTGGAAAGCCTGGATGAGTTGAAAGAAGCGTTGGCGGCCAGCGCCGACATCATCATGCTCGACGAACTGAGCCTGGACGACATGCGCGAAGCCGTACGCCTCAACGGCGGCAAGGCGAAACTGGAGGCAAGCGGCGGCATCAACGAAAGCACACTGCTGCCAATCGCCGAGACGGGTGTGGATTACATCTCGATTGGTGCGATGACCAAGGATGTGAAGGCGGTGGATCTGTCGATGCGCCTCAGTCTCTGAAGACTGCACGCAATAAAAAACGCCAGCCTGGTTGAGGCTGGCGTTTTTGTTTCAGACCACCAGATTGTTCATCTCGCAGTACTCGTCCCACTCGACGCCCAGTACTTCGGCGGCCTCTTTATGCAATACGAGACGCTGCGCCTCGAATTCTTCAGGAGTGCTCGTGTACTTGAGCGTCAGCTCCCACGGCTGCAAGCCCTGGGCCTCGGCTTCATCTTCGAACGCCCACTGGATCTGGTCTTTCTGATCATCGGGACTCAGGTCCTTGATCTCTTCTTTCAGATCCGGTACGTCCAGGATGTATTTCTTAAGCGCTTCTTCGTGGCGTTGCTCTTGAGTTAATTCGGTCATGGCGTTCTCGCTGATCGTAAGAATGGAAGATGGATCTGGATCATCAAGGATCTCTCTGACGCGGTTAGCCCGGCCTTCGGAACCATTCGGGATCATCTGAAAACTGCTAAGCGATGCTCATGCAGGCACCGAATATAGGACGTTTGCATGACGAATTACACGGGTCTTTACATCTCTCCCACAAAAAGCTGACCTGCGGAACATAAATCCGCATGGCAATGAGCGGGAGTGAGGAAAACGGTGGTGCCCGAGACAGGAATCGAACCTGCGACCTTCGCGTTACGAATGTATTTTTTATTCATTGAGTACGGGGCAGGCCCAGCATATTTTGCAATCAAGTCAGGTTGAGTCCGCCAAAACAGAACCGTATAGTCGTTTTTGCTGCCACCTGTCACGGACGTTCCGGTATGACAACCAGGATCCCAGCTAGGTTTTCTCGGCCATCTCTATGTAATCATTCAATAATTAAAATGGACTCTGGCCAAATGGATGACAAGGAGCGATTCGGTTTCGCTGAAAAGGTTTACTACTACGAGCTGGAAAGGAAAGAAAAACTCATTGCGCGGCTGAGCCTTCCTCTTGCGATATTGGTCGCACTGCTTAGCTTTTTTTCCTACATGCTCGACAAGGCCCCCATAACGTCTACCGGCGGCGTTGCTGTGTTTTTTTGGATTTTCTATTGGTACGCCTGCATATGCCTAGCCGTAGGAGTATGGAATTTTTGGAAAGCCTGGAATCTCCGAGTATTCGACAAAACCCTATCCACGCTGGAAGAGATTGAAGCGTATAGAGGCGAGATGCTCAAGCTCTACGCAGAGTTCGAAGACGGAGTGGAAGAGACAGAAAAACAGATGTCTATATTCATTTACAATCAATATGTCACCGGAGCAACTACGAATACGCTGAACAATGATCGACGCTTGGCGTACTTGAATGAGGTGTCGACGTTCATGGCAGCGACAATCTTATTCGCACTGCTATCTTTCATACCGTTTTATGTTTACCTGTAGTGGTCTAATGAAACCGGACACCCATTTAGGCGAGAATGCTCGCCAGATAGAGGTGTCTGATGACCAAACAACGTCGTTCTTTTTCCGCTGAATTCAAACGCGAGGCCGCAGGCCTCGTGCTCGATCAAGGCTATAGCCATATCGAAGCCAGCCGCTCGCTTGGTGTGGTTGAGTCCGCGTTGCGCCGCTGGGTTAATCAGCTTCAGCAGGAGCGCACTGGCGTTACTCCGCAGAGTAAAGCGCTGACGCCAGAGCAACAGAAAATCCAGGAATTGGAAGCTCGAATCGCTCGACTTGAGCGGGAGAAATCCATTTTAAAAAAGGCTACCGCGCTCTTGATGTCGGAAGAGCACGAGCGCACGCGCTGATTGATCAACTGAGCCCCCAAGAGCCGGTTGATTGGCTTTGCGCAGTCTTTGACGTCACTCGTTCGTGTTACTACGCCCATCGTCTCAGGCGCCGAACTCCAGACGTTGAGCGGCTTCGGTTGCGCAGCCTGGTTAACGAACTGTTTACGCAAAGTCGAAGCGCCGCCGGTAGCCGCAGCATCGTGTCGATGATGCAGGAAGACGGCGAGCAAATTGGGCGGTTCAAGGTGCGAGGCCTGATGCGGGAACTGGAGTTGGTCAGTAAACAACCTGGATCACATGCCTACAAACAAGCGACGGTTGAGCGGCCTGACATTCCGAACATATTGAATCGAGAGTTTGATGTGCCGGCGCCGAATCAGGTCTGGTGTGGCGACATCACCTACATCTGGGCTCAAGGGAAATGGCATTACCTGGCTGTCGTTATGGATCTTTACGCGCGCCGAGTGGTGGGCTGGGCGCTGTCGAACAAGCCGGATGCGGATCTGGTCATCAAGGCGTTGGACATGGCTTACGAACAGCGTGGCAGGCCTCAAGGGCTTCTGTTTCACTCGGATCAGGGCTCGCAATATGGCAGTCGCCAGTTTCGCCAACGGCTCTGGCGTTACCGCATGCGCCAAAGCATGAGCCGTCGTGGAAACTGCTGGGATAACGCGCCGATGGAGCGTGTGTTTCGCAGCTTGAAAACTGAATGGATACCGACCGTGGGCTACATGACAGCTCAAGAAGCGCACCGCGACATCAGTCATTACCTGATGCATCGGTACAACTGGATTAGACCGCACCAATTCAACAACGGACTGGCCCCAGCTCAGGCCGAGAAAAAACTTAACGTCGTGTCCGGGATTAGTTGACCACTACAACGTCGTTCTCCTTCAGCCTCCACAGAACCACGAAGGCGAATTTCGGAGAAAGGTACCCATGGCCTTGATAGTAGCGAAGTGCGTTAGCGAGTATTGAGCCGCCCTCTGCGTCGGCGAGCTTCTGCAGCGATCGCAAGCAAGCATCGTCGCGCATCTTCTGCGTCAATCGATCCAGCTTTTTCTGTGTGTCCTTTGCGGAGAGTTTTCGGCCCGCTTCAAATACCGAAACACCGAATCTGAGGATGCACTGAGAACCCACCCAAAGCGCGTGGCCTGTGAGCGCGTTTCGAATCTCAAACTGATAGCGTAGCGACTCCTGATCACAAAGCTCACACGTCTCAGTCGGGTGTTCGTGATCCCTCACCACGTCCTTAAAAGACCACTCCTCGAAGGCCTCTGGCAGCGTCTTGCCTACAGACAGCGGAATGATGTTTTCCCAGACTCGCTGCGGGTAACTCGCCATGACCTGGCTCCTACTTCGTCCTTGCTTGATCGGAGTCGGCTTATTGCGAATCCGCCCTTTCCGCACCACGTTATCGAGCGGAATGCTGTCACCCTGCTGTCACAAGCATTCTTAACAACTGATCAGTAGCCGTGAAGCCCTTATTTTACTGGTGCCCGAGACAGGAATCGAACCTGCGACCTTCGCGTTACGAGTGCGCTGCTCTACCGGCTGAGCTACACGGGCAGTGGGCTAAACCTAGCACCGGTTTTCACAAAAGCAAAGATCGCAGCCTGCTGCAGCGCCTGCACGATCTGGTTATCACACCGTTTGTGTAGGAGCTGCCGCAGGCTGAGATCTTTTGATCTTATGCCAGACAAAAAAATGCCCCGCCGTTTTCACGGAGGGGCATTTTTATTGCGCTAACGCTTTGGGCTGATTAAACGCCCGAAGCCTTGGCCGCTGCCACGTCTTTGATGGACAGCTTGATACGGCCGCGGTTGTCCACGTCCAGTACCAGCACTTCCACTTCCTGGCCTTCTTTCAGGATGTCGGTCACTTTCTCAACGCGAGCGTCGCTCAGCATCGAGATGTGCACCAGACCGTCCTTGCCCGGCAGGATGTTGACGAATGCGCCGAAGTCGACGATGCGCTCAACCTTGCCCACGTAGATCTTGCCGATCTCGGCTTCAGCGGTGATACCCAGAACGCGCTGACGAGCAGCTTCTGCAGCTTCCTTGGTTTCGCCGAAGATCTTGATCGAACCGTCGTCTTCGATGTCGATCGAAGCCTTGGTTTCTTCGCAGATCGCACGGATGGTCGCGCCACCTTTACCGATAACGTCACGGATTTTGTCGGTGTCGATCTTCATCGCGATCATGGTCGGAGCGTTGGCCGACAGTTCGGTACGCGACTGGCCGATGATCTGGTTCATCTGACCGAGGATGTTCAGGCGCGCTTCCAGGGCTTGGCCCAGAGCGATTTCCATGATCTCTTCGGTGATGCCCTTGATCTTGATGTCCATCTGCAGTGCGGTAACGCCTTTGGCAGTACCGGCTACTTTGAAGTCCATGTCGCCCAGGTGGTCTTCGTCACCGAGGATGTCGGTCAGGACTGCGAATTTCTCGCCTTCCTTAACCAGACCCATGGCGATACCGGCAACCGGCGCCTTCATCGGCACACCAGCGTCCATCAGGGCCAGGGAAGCGCCGCAAACGGAAGCCATCGAGCTCGAACCGTTGGATTCGGTGATTTCCGAAACCACACGGATGGTGTACGGGAACACGTCAGCGGCAGGCAGCATGGCCGAAACCGAGCGACGGGCCAGACGGCCGTGACCGATTTCACGACGACCAGCACCACCCATGCGACCACACTCGCCCACCGAGAACGGAGGGAAGTTGTAGTGCAGCATGAACGGGTCTTTTTTCTCGCCTTCCAGGGTGTCCAGCAGCTGTGCGTCACGGGCGGTGCCCAGCGTCGCGACGACCAGAGCCTGGGTTTCGCCACGGGTGAACAGCGCCGAACCGTGGGTCTTCGGCAGAACGCCGACTTCGATGTTCAGCGGACGTACGGTTTTGGTGTCGCGGCCGTCGATACGTGGCTTGCCGTTTACGATGTTTTCGCGAACGGTGCGGTATTCGATTTCGCCGAAAGCAGCTTTGACTTCAGCGGAAGTCGGCTGGCCTTCTTCGCCGGACAGCTTGGCAACCACTTGATCCTTCAACTCACCCAGGCGAGCGTAACGGTCGGCCTTGATGGTGATGGTGTAAGCCTGGGAGATCGCGTCGCCGAACTCGGCACGGATAGCACCCAGCAGCTCGGTGGCTTCAGGCTGTGGAGCCCAGTTCCAGGTTGGCTTGGCAGCTTCAGCGGCCAGTTCTTTGACGGCGTTGATCACCACCTGGAATTCGTCGTGAGCAAACAGTACTGCGCCCAGCATCTGGTCTTCGGTCAGCTCTTTGGCTTCCGATTCAACCATCAGCACGGCGTCGGAAGTACCGGCAACGACCATGTCCAGGCTCGAAGCAGCTTGCTGCTCGTAAG